>NZ_JAHESC010000009.1 GCF_018598185.1 Dawidia soli | reverse complement strand
CACTACGGCGGTGCACGACAGGGGATCTGTGGAGACCGAAAAATCGGTGGGGCACCCGGCCAATACGGGGGGCGTGACGTCGTTGACGGTGACGTTAAAGGTACAATTGGCGGTGTTGCCGTAGTTGTCCGTCGCGGTATATTTGACGGGAGTCGTGCCGACCGGGAAGAAATCGCCCGGAGCATGATCGGATACCACGCTGGCGACGGCACAATTATCGGTAACTGCCGGCGCTGTCCAGCTCACATTGGCGCCGCAGGCCGTGGTACTGGCATTTACGTTGATGTTGGAAGGGCAACTGGTAAAACTGGGCGGCGTGCTTTCCATATTCAGACAGCAAATGGGCAAACCGCCTACACTCTCGCCTCCGGTCACTATAAAGTCGCCAAAGGTGGTACCGATCTTTACAGGGTTGGAACACGACGTGCTGATGTCGGCCAGTACCAGCAGTGTTGTGCGGATGATTACACGGTCGCCCACGAAGGGCATGCCCGGGCCCGCCGAGCTCTCGATCTGGAATGTACTGCCCGGTAACAGCAGCAAGCCGCCATAAATAGTTCCGCCGTCGTCGCGTACACTGACCGTCAGGCCGAGCAGGCCGGTGAACCGCACGGTAAGTTTTGTAAGCCCTACGTTGCAACCACAGGTATTGACGGGCGGGCAGCTGCAACCCTGTCCAAAGGCCTGCTTTCCGCTGAGTACGCTCAGCAAGACCAGCAACACCCCCAGGAAGAGCGCTTTTTGCCTTCTTACAAAGTCAACCGATAGCATATTTCAGCATGTAAATCCGCCCAAAGCCGTGAAAGGCACCTCTGATATGATCATTTTTCGTCCACTAACCTTCATCTTAGCAAAAAAGCGCCCGAAAGCGTGAACTAAGCGTAATGGTTGGAACGTGACCGCTAAGTTAGTGATTTTCATAGGGATTACAGATTTTTTTTAAAATTCTGTTGATATAGATCAAGGCCGGCGAAGGTTTGATACGCATCTATAGTACCATATAGGGAGACGACGCTGTGCTTATTTCCTATAACTGGAAACATATAGGAGACAATGTCGATCTCATTATCGGGCATCGAACGTGAGTCTTCGGCTGGCTCGGTGGAGTATGTCATCCCAGAGCGGATGTACACGATGGAATGGGATGCAGCTGGTAACCGCGAGTTGTGATTAGATTGGCAAATGTCTCCTGACTTTGACTACCTTGGTCTCCAAACATAATACCTTTGACGGGAGCCCCATCACCCATACAACTTCAGAACGTTTCGTTTGACTATGACACGGCGCCACTGCTGCGGGATGTGAGCTATACGTTTGCCGCGCATGCGGTGACGGCTGTATTGGGGCGCAGCGGCAGCGGTAAGTCTACCATGCTGGAGCTCGTCAACGGTATGCTTAGGCCAAAGGCGGGTACCGTGGCGGTGTTTGGAAAGCCGCTGGACTATGCGCAGGTGTATGCGCTGCGCAGCCAGATCGGATACGTGGTGCAGAGCGCGGCGTTGTTTCCGCATATGACAGTGGGGCGTAACATTAGCCTGTCCGGCGTGGTGCAGGGTCAGGCGCGGGATGTGTTGTCGGCACGTGTGCGCACGTTGCTGGCGATGGCGCAGTTGCCCGAGGCGTATGCGGACAAATATCCGTACGAGCTGTCGGGTGGTGAGCAGCAGCGTGTGAGCGTATGCCGGGCGATGTTTTTGAACCCGCCGATCCTGTTGATGGATGAGCCTTTCTCGGCCCTGGACTATGGCACCAAGCAGGCGATCTATGCCCACTTTCAGGCCTGGCAGACGGCGGAGCCGCGCACGGTAATTCTGGTGACGCATGACTGGGAGGAAGCGAAACAACTGGCGGATACTTTTGTATGGATTGATGACGGTCGTATTCGCTCGCATGGCAACAAGGAAGAGCTGGATCGTTGGAAGGAAGAATACCAGGCACACCTATGAAGCGCTGGTTGTTCATCGGTCTTATATTGCTCGCGGAAAGTCGCGTCGCGCCGGCGCAGGAAGTGCTGCGGGTGGGAGCGAAGCATTTTAATGAAGGGTATATCCTGGGTGAGATGGTATCACTCATGCTCGAGGACGGTGGCTTTACTGTCGAGCGGCGTTTTAACCTGGGCGGTACGGCGGTGAGCTTTGAGGCGCTTAAGAGCGGGGCGATCGATGTATATCCGGAATATACCGGCACGCTGGCCACGGAGATCCTGGGAACGCCGGAACTGAAAAGCATCAAGACGATCGACTCTGTTTTGCAACGGCGGCTCGGGCTGCGGATATCGGCGTCGTATGGTTTTAATAATACGTATGCGCTGCTCATGCGGCCGCAACAGGCCGACAGCCTGTCCGTGAAGGACATCGCCGATCTGCAAAGACATATTGATCTTCAAATCGGCGTAAGCTATGAGTTCCTGAAGCGTCGCGACGGGTGGGGGCCGTTGGCATCGTTCTACGGTCTGCCACAGCAGCCGGTGGGGTTGGAGCATGGGTTGGCGTACCAGGCGCTGCGGGAGGGGCGGATCGATGTGACGGATGCGTATTCTACCGATGGTGAGATTGAACGGTATGGACTTCGGTTGCTAACGGATAATAAGCGCTTCTTCCCCACGTATGAGGCCGTGTCGTTTTATCGCGCGGGCCTGCCGGCCGAGGCGCAGGAGCAGTTGCGGAAGCTTACCGGTAAGATCACGGCGGCGGAAATGCAGGCATTGAATGCACAGGCGCTGTTTGAAGAGAAACCCTTTCGTACGATTGCATATGAATTTTTGCGGGAGAAGCAGCTGATCGGTGATCAGGCCGATGCGCCGGCTTCTCGTTGGGCGGATATTATGCGGCATGTGTGGGATCACTTGTCGTTGACAGCGCTCGCATTGCTGGCAGCCGTGGTAATAGCGCTGCCGTTAGGAGTGGTGTTGTATCGGTACTCGTATGCAGCGAAGATCGTACTATACCTGACGGGGATTTTACAGACGATCCCCTCTATTGCGCTGCTAGCGTTGATGATCCCGTTGTTTGGGATCGGGCTGGTGCCGGCGGTGATCGCGTTGTTCCTGTATGCGCTGCTGCCGATCCTGCGGAATACGGTGGTCGGGCTTTTGACAGTAGACCCCGCGTTGAAAAAGGTGGCGGCGGGTATCGGGCTGACGCCGTGGAACCGGCTTCGGTTGGTGGAGCTGCCGTTGGCGATGCCGTCGATCCTGACGGGGATTCGTACGGCGGCGGTGATCAATGTGGGGACGGCAACGCTGGCGGCGTTTATTGGCGCCGGTGGGTTGGGGGAATTTATTGTAACCGGGCTCGCGTTGAATAATACGGCATTGATACTCCAAGGCGCGGTGCCTGCTGCGGTGCTTGCAGTGGGTATAGAGCTGTTGTTTGAGTTGCTGGAGTGGTGGCTGGTGCCGCGACATTTGAGACGGCGGTATTAAAAACAGAGTGAGTGTGAGACCGAGAGCGAACATGCTCACTCTGTTTTTTCTTCGCTCTCACACTCGCTCTGTTCTTGTCAGGGTTTTCGGAAGAGTACGTCGCGGAAATAGTCTTTGCTGTCGGCGAAGTGGCGGACGATCTCCAGGTTCGCTTTGCGGGCGAGGGTTTCGATGGTGGCGAGGTCGTACTTGAGGGAGACTTCGGTGTGGATGGTTTCCCAGGCGTCGAAATGTATCGTCTGGTGGGTGGCTTCGATGTGTACGTCCTGGTGGCGCAGGCTGACGAGGTAGCTTTTGGCGGCGCCGGTTTCGGGGTCGTAATAGGGGGCATGCTCGAAGGCGTCGAGGTCGAAGTCGGCGCCGAGGTCGCGGTTGAGGCGTGTCAGCAGGTTGAGGTTGAAGGCGCGGGTGATGCCGTGGGGGTCGTCGTAGGCCGCTTGGATCACGCGCGGGTCTTTTTTGAGGTCGAAGCCCATCAATAATAAATCACCCGCATGCATGGCGCCGGCCAGGTTGTTGACAAAGGCCTGTGCTTCCAGCAGGCTGTAGTTGCCAATGTTGGCGCCGAGGAACATAAAGATGTGGCGATGCTCACGGTCGGCGGCGACGGTACGCAGTGCGTCTTCGTGGCGTTGGGCGATCGGGTTGACGGAGAGTGCCGGCAACGCATGTTCCAAACGCTCCTGCAGGATGGCCAGTACGTTGGGGGAGATGTCGGTGGGCCAGTACGAGAAGTCTGTGTGCTGATCCAGGAAATGTTTGAGCAGCAGCTCGGTCTTGAGGCCGTCGCCGGCGCCCAGCTCTACGAGGCGGAAGGGTGTGCCCGCGACGGTGAATTGCTGGCGGATGGCTTCCTTCTGGCGTTGGAAGATCTCATACTCGCAGCGCGTGGGGTAATACTCGGGCATGCGCATGATGGATTGAAAAATAGCGTCACCCTGCTCGTCGTAAAACAACCAGCTGGGGAGTTGCTTGGGTTTGCGGGCCAGTCCTGCCATGACGGCAGCGGCCATTTGGGCGATGTTCTTTTCGAGTATTACCATGTTTGTTTTTTACAGAGCCTGATGCCGTTGAACTGCCATTGCAAGCTCGGGTGGAAAAAGTTACGATAGGTGTCGCGGCTGTGGCCGGCCGGTGTCGCCACCGATGCCCCGCGCAGCACCATTTGATTGATCATAAACTTACCGTTGTATTCGCCGATCGCGCCGGGCGGCTTGCGGTAGCCGGGATAGGCCAGGTAGGCACTGTTCGTATGCTCCCAACGCTGGCCCCAGGCGATCTTGCTGGCGGCGGCTTCCCATTCAAACTCCGTGGGCAAACGCATGTCTTTCCATTCCGCGAACGCGGCAGCCTCGTACCAGCTGATGTGGGTGACCGGCTCGTCCATCGGGATTTCCTGTAGTCCCGATAACGCATAGCGATGCCAGCGGCCGTCGATGTAGTGCCAATAGAGCGGGCTGTTCACGTTGTGCTCCTTTACCCACGCCCACCCATCGCTGTGCCACCACTGCGACGTTTCATAGCCCTTATCTGTCATGAACGCCAAATACTCGGCGTTCGTTACAAGCGTGTTGCTGATAGTATAGGGAAGCAGGAACTGCTCGTGCGCGGCGTGCTCGTTGTCGAACGAAAAACCGGCACCGGTGTGCCCGATGGCGTAGCGTCCCTCGGGCATCTCGGTGAATCCAGGGGTTGCTGCTACGGCCGGCGTTTCACGGAAGTCCGGATCGTACGGTGGAAACAGCGGGTTGTGGCCGAGGACGTATTTGATGTCGGTATACAGCAATTCCTGGTGTTGTTGCTCGTGGTTGAGGCCAATCTCGATCAATCCGTGCAGATTGTCGGGCACGTTTTCCAGGAAGCGCGTCATTTGGTCGGTAATATAATGGCGATACTCCAGGATCTCGGCTACCGTAGGGCGCGACATGTTACCGCGGTGCAGGCGCAGCACCCGCTCGCCGACACTGTCGTAGTAGCTGTTGAAGAGAAATGCGTAGCGCGGGTGGAAGCGCTTGTAGCCTGGCTGGTGCCTGGCCAGCACAAATTCTTCCCAAAACCAGGTGGTGTGGGCGAGGTGCCACTTGGGCGGGCTCACATCCGTAACCGGTTGTACGACATAATCTTCTGTTTGCAGCGGTTGGCAGATGTCTTCTGTGTGACGCCGGACGGTGGTGAACCTTTGGTGCATGGGTGGTGAAAAAGTAAAAACCGATAGAAGATCGGAAATGTTCGCGATCTGCTTCGGCAAGATGCTAAAATAGTGTGCCCGATCATTGTATAAACGGGAAATTTCGGCATACTTTTATGACCCTCAGACGATTAGAGGTCTACGATCGACGGAGTAAAAAATGGAGATGACAAAAGCAGAAATTGCCGCTCAGTTAACGGGACATGTGCCGGAACTGGCCGAAGTGCCGCCGGCGCAGCTGGACTGGTTGGCGGAGCAGGGCGTACTGGAAACCTACGCCGATGGAGAGAAGTGCTTTAGCAGGGGCGATGAGATCGTGGCGCTGACGGTCGTGCTACAGGGCGGCCTGTCGATCTTTATTCCGCAGGCGGGTGGCGTCAAGCACCTCGGGGTGTTTGAAAAGGGTGAGATCACCGGCCTGTTGCCGTACTCGCGGATGAAAGCGGCGGTGGGCGATGCCTATGCGGCGGGCGACACGGTGCTGCTGCGGCTGCCACGGGAGAAGTTTCCCGAGATGATCGCGGGCCAACCCGAGCTGACCACGGCTCTGGTGCACGTGATGATGGATCGCATCCGCGATTTTACACGGCAACAGCAGCAGGACGACAAGATCATGGCGCTGGGCAAGCTCTCGGCGGGCCTGGCACACGAGCTGAACAACCCGTCGGCGGCGGTGGTGCGCAACGCCCATGAGCTGAAGCGGCATTTTTCCATGGGGCCGGAGCGGCTCAAGGCGGTGATCAAGATCTGTGTGTCGGACGAGGTGGTAGACCACGTCAACGGTCTGGTGTTGTTCAAAGCGCGGCATGGCGACACGCACGGCCTGTCGATGATGGAGCGCTCGGAGCGTGAAGATGCCCTGGCCGACTGGCTGGAACGGAACGGCGTGGACCATTCCGCGGAAGCCGCGGCCACGTTTACCGATTTTGATTTTATCGAAGAAGACCTCGAGTCGCTGCGTTCGCTGTTGCGCCCGACGGATATCCCCCCCGTGATCCACTGGATGAACCAGGTGCTGATCACGGAACGGCTGGTGAATGAAATTCAGGAGGCTTCGCGCCGCATCAATACGCTGGTATCGTCGATCAAGAGCTATACCCACATGGACCAGGCGCCGGTGAAACAGCGTGTGGACATTCACGCGGGGATCCAGACGACGCTGACGTTGCTCAACCACAAGATCAAGCACAGCCAGATCCAGCTCAAGCTGGAATTTGAGGAAGGATTGCCGGCGGTCAATATCTTTGTAGGTCCGATGAACCAGGTGTGGACGAACCTGATCGACAACGCCATCGACGCGATGGAGGGCCGGACGGGCAATGTTTTGGAGATCCGCACGCAACGAAGCCGCGAATCGATCGTAGTATACATCATTGACAACGGTCCGGGCATACCGGCTGACATCCAGGACAAAATATTCGAGCCCTTCTTTACGACCAAACCGGTAGGCAAGGGTACGGGCATGGGCCTGGAGGTGGTGCGACAGATCATCACCCAGCATGCCGGCAAGCTGGAGGTGAAGAGCGTTCCCGGCCGTACGGAGTTTAGTGTATGCTTCCCGATCGGGTAGTGATCCAAGATTTAACGTGACATGACAAAACCAATACTTTTTATTGTTGATGACGACGCGCAGGTACTGCGCACCATTGTGCGCGATGTGCGGAATGTGTATGGCAAGGAGTACCGCATCCTGAGTACGCCGTCGGCGAACGAAGCGCTGGCGTCGCTAAACGACCTGCGCAACAAACGCGAGACGGTGGCGATGTTTCTGTCGGACCAGCGCATGCCCGAGATGCTGGGCGTCGAGTTTCTGCGGCAGGCAAAAGACTATTTCCCCGAGGCTAAGCGCATTTTGCTGACGGCATATTCGGATACCGACGCGGCCATCCGCGCGATCAACGAGGTGCAGCTGGACTATTACCTCATGAAGCCATGGGACCCGCCGGAGGAACGGTTGTACCCGGTGCTGAACGACCAGTTGGAAGAGTGGCAGAGCACACACGTGCCGCCGTTCAAGGGGATCCGGATCGTGGGGTATCAATGGTCGCCGCGTTCGCACGAGATCAAAGATTTCTTTTCCGGCAACCTGATCCCATACCAGTGGCTGGACATCGAGGCGAATCCGGAGGCAAAAGAGCTCATGACGTTGAACAACCTTGAAACCAAAGATCTGCCAGCCGTATTCTTCGAAGACGGTGTGGTGCAGCGCAGTCCCAGCACGCGCGACATCGGCGAGAAGACCGGCATGCGCGCCAAGGCCACCAAGCCCATGTACGACGTAACCATCATCGGAGCGGGGCCGGCGGGTCTGGCGGCCGCGGTATATGGCGGATCGGAAGGGTTGAATACGGCACTGATTGAAAAGCGGGCACCTGGCGGCCAGGCGGGCACCAGCTCGCGCATCGAGAATTATTTAGGCTTCCCCAACGGCCTGAGCGGCGCCGAACTGTCGCGGCGGGCGTTATCGCAGGCAACCCGGTTTGGGGTGGAAGTGATCTCGCCGCTGGAGGTGGTGAACATTGCGTTGAAAGACGGTTATAAGATCATTACGCTGAGCGACGGCAGTACGCTCAATACGCGCAGCATTATTGTTACGACGGGGGTGGACTACCGCACACTCGAGGCCGCCGACGTAGAGCGGTTTACCGGCGCCGGTGTGTATTATGGCTCAGCCACGACGGAAGCACATGCGTGTAAAGAGCAAGATGTATATGTCGTCGGAGGCGGAAACTCGGCGGGGCAGGCGGCGATGTATCTGTCGACGTTTGCGCGCAAGGTATATATCGTGATCCGCCGGCCGTCGCTGACGGAGTCGATGTCGCATTACCTGATCGAGCAGATCAAGGGTACGCCCAACATCGAGGTGGTGCCGTGCTCGGTCATTACCCGCCTGGGCGGCTCGGAGCGGCTGGAAGAAGTGACTTTACAGGATCTTAAGACGGGCGCGGAGCGTACCGAGAAGGCCGTGGCGCTGTTTATCTTTATCGGGGCGCGGCCTGTCACGGACTGGATCGAGCTGGACATCATCAAGGACAGCAAAGGATTTATCGAGACCGGCCGGGACCTGTTCAAGTATGACGACTTCAAGAAGTCGTGGAAGCTGGGCCGGGAGCCGTACCTGCTGGAAACCTGTAGCCCGGGCATATTTGCGGCGGGCGACGTGCGGTCGGGGGCGATGAACCGGGTAGCCTCGGCGGTAGGCGAGGGGGCCATGGCGATCAAATTCATTCACGAATACCTTTCCGAAAACTGATATGGCGAAGGAACAAGCTTGGTGCGATCATTTGCGCAACTGGAAGGAGACGGATATCAAGGCCCCGCAAGGCCACGTGTGCGAGGAATGTGTGAAGGCAGGCGGGCAATGGCTGCACCTGCGCACCTGTCAGACGTGCGGTGCGACGCTTTGCTGCGACTCGTCGCCGGCCCGCCACGCATCGAAGCATGCGGCCAGCGCGGGGCACCCGGTAGCAATTTCGGCCGAACCGGGCGAGCGGTGGGCGTGGTGCTACGAGGACGAAGTATTCCGGGAGTATTAGTGTTGGGATAAGCGGAGTTTGTGTTATTTTTGTGGTACTAACCTGACTGGAGAATGGTATGACGGACCTGCCCGTTACCACTATGCCTCTCGTTGATGGTGATTTAGCTTGAATAGCGGCATTCGTTTGCATAAAATACTTTCCATACTGTTTTTTCTCCTGGCGGTAGCCTCACTATACGCACAGGATAGTGTGCGTCACGACGGCGGTCCGGGTGTGACCGGGAGAGCACGTGCTTTGTTGCGAAAGACAACCGCAAAAGCCGACTCGGTAACAGACGCCGGACTGGATTCATTAAACCCGGGGTTGGCGCAGCGTGATACGCTGCCGAAGGGCCCAACCGCCGCCGATACGCTCCAATCCCTGAAGCAAAAAGCAAACACCGCGTCGGGCCGTCTGCAGCATGCGGGCGACACTGTTACGCAACGGATCGACGCTATCACAGACAAGCCGGCGGAATGGCAGCGGTCGGTACAGCATAAGACCGACAGCCTGCAGCAGCGCCTGACGCAGCCTGTATTGCAGCAGAAGGCGGAGACAAAAATACAAGAGGTTGTTGGAAAGGACGTCACGTTGCCCGGGAATCAGTTGCCGGGTGTGCCGGCAGACGCATCTATTCCGGGGCTTGAAACGCCCGGATTGCCGGCGGTCAAGGCGCCTTCGGTACCCGAGATGGGCAAAGGCCTATCGCCGGATGTGACCGGGCAAGGAGCGGACGCGTTGGGCGTCGAGACGCCGAAAGTGGATGTGCCGGGCTTCGATAAGGTGAAAGAAAGTGTAACAGAGGCTGTTCCTGAGACGCCCGGCGAGCTGAAAGAAGTGCAGCAGCTGACGGAGAAGACCAAGGACATCGACCATGCGCTGGGTGGGGCGGGCAAATACGAAAAGGACATACAGGCAGTAAAGGCCGGCGATACGGAAGCTGTTTCAAAGCAAGCCGAGGAGCATGCGCAGGCGATCAAGCCGGTGCGTGCGGCCAGTAAAGAATTGACAAAAGCGACTGCCGAGCAGGCTAAATATCAGTCGCTGATACAGCGTTACCGCGATGAGAAGCTGATCCAGGAGGAGATCAAACGCAAGGCGAAGAGCGTAGCGAATGCACAGATCGCCGGGCATGCCGACAAAGTTCAGAAAGCCCAGCAGGATCTCATGAATGCAAAGCAAAAACTGTCGGGTAAGGAAAAAGTGAAAGCGTTGTTTGCCAGGCAATCGACGGAGCTGGAAGGTAAGAAGTTCTACCAGCGGCTGGTGCCGGGCATGACCTGGCAGGTGTATAAGCGGGACTACGTCTCGGTCGACCTGGCATTGCAGGCAGGCTACCGGGTGTCGCCCCGCCTGACGACGGGCGTGGGTTTTGTGTACCGGTTGGGGTTTGACAAAGACTTGGACACGTTCGTGCGCGGCTTAAAGACCTATGGCGGCCGGGCCTACGGGGACTTTGCGGTCAGGAAAGGCGTTTTTGTACATGGTGAGTTTGAAGGCCTGCACATAGACCCGGCGTTGATCATGCCGGGTACCACAGAGCCGGTCCAGGATCATGCGTACGCCAGCTATTTCGGCTTGGGTAAGCGCTTTAACGTGACACGTAATCTGCGTGGCGCCATTCTGGGGCTTTACCGGCTGGAGTACGAAGGGGAATTGCCGGGTGTGAATAAGATCAGTGCGCGTTTTGGCGTGGAGTATGTCTTTCGCCGTGCCCGAAAAAAGTTGCCCGGATTATAATCCACCTGCCCCGGCTGTCTTCGAATTATTGATATCTTGCGCGCTCACCTATTGAAACATTGCATGACCGGATTTTTGCATACGTCAACAGTTGTGGCGTTAACGTTTATGAGCTTACTGGCCGCCACCTGTCCTTCGATCGCACAAAATTCTGAAAGTCGTCATAGCGTCGGCATCGCGGCCGGCCTGAATGTATCGAGCCTTCACGCGGAAAAGAACTATTTCGCGGATGAACTGGAGTCGAAGATAGGATTCCACCTGGGCGTTTTTTATGGCTACAGCTTCAACACAACCTGGGGATTGTCCACCGGTTTGAGCTATTCGCAGGCGGGGGCGAAGCTTAAGGACGGCGATAGGTCTTATCGCCTGGACTATCTCGCGCTGCCGGTGACCTTGGATTACAAACTGGTTGAATGGGCAACGGTCTATGCCGGTCCGCAAGTTGGCTTCAAAGTAAAGGGCGATGGTCCGGGCATTTACGGCGAGTTTGAAAGTGTGGATATTGGCGCGCTGGCAGGCATGGAAGTAATGCCGGCAAGCCGTTTGGGCATTGCCATACAGTACTACCATGGGTTCGTTTATAACACCAAGGCATTCTACACGACAGGCCCCACGCCCCGGGATGTGGAGGAGCTTAAAATGAATCAGAATCGCATATTCCAGGTCTCTTTGCGATATTATATACTCAGGTAATAAATTTTTCGAGAAGCTTTTCGAGCGCGCCGGTCGTCCGGAAGTCGGTTTTTTTGTGCCAGCGAAGGAGGACGGTGCCTGGATAGCAAAGGCAAGCGAATACGTGTCAAACGGGGCGCTGGGGATGATGTCCGGCAAGCCGGTACCCCCCTAAACGCTTTAAAAATCGGAATATTTTGTTATTTTTGAATTTATAATGAAAGATTTTCAGGTCTGGTTCTATATCATTCTCGGCATCATCTACGTGGTGGCCCGGTTTATGAAAAAAACGGAGCAACCGCCGAAGGACCTGGCCCCCAAGCGTCCGGAGAAGCCGGTGCAGCGCTACGAGCAGCCGGCGAGCAAACCGGCACCCGGTCCGAGAACGCTCACATTTGAGGAATTGCTGAAGGAGATCACGGAAAGCAAGACCGTGGAGCCGAAACCCGTTACGCCGCCGCCGGCACCCCAGACAGACTACGTTGACTACGACGATGATCTTTCGGAAGAGGAAGAGAGCCTGGAAGAAGAGGAGTATGATTACCGCAAGCGCGACCAGGTGTATAACGCCTACGAGGAGGCTAAGCGCCAGGCGTTTGAACGGCCGTCGTTGGAAGAAACGATGAAGGCGGGGGAGACCGTAGGGTCGTATGGCAAGTTTAAAGCGTTTCAGGAGGCACCGCAGCGCAATTTGATGGAGGAGTATCTGGGTAATCTCCATGACCCGGAGGGATGGAAGAAAGCGGTCGTTATGAGCGAGGTATTAAATCGGAAATTTTAGTTTCCGGGTATAAATGGTACATGAATAAGGAATATACTTTTTTAGAATAGTTGATTTTTTGAGCGTATAGGTGTAACCATGATCTTTAACTTTTAAAGACTATCTGGTTACCATAATTTTTTAAAGACTATTTATAATAGCATTTTTTGATCATAAATTCATGTTATCATGGTTAAGCTTGTATTGCTAAGCTTGTTACTTACTATTAATCTGCCTTCGTCGTTGCCTGACTCGACCGGGTGTGACAAGCTTTCTATTGAGACAGAGATCACGCCTGTCCCGGGGAAACGTCAATCCAATGTGAAGATCAAGGTTGCCGGCGGCGTAAGCCCGCATCATTGCGTCGCCTTTGATCAACGTCATAAACTTGTTTCGGAAGATCTGGATAAACTCGAGTTCGAGCGCCTCGAGCCGGGTTCTTATGATTTTTACGTAAGCGACCATACTGGCTGCACGGAGAAAGTAGTAGTTAAAATAAAGTAAGAATTATTTTTTAAACGAAGCTTACATGCTGAGAAATCTCTACCTGACAATTCTTCTTTCTCTACTTGCGCTGGCTACGTTCGGGCAGACCTTGCGTTATACCAACGATATCGATCCTGCCGATGGTGATCCACCGTTGGTAGTAGACGTGACATTGTCGCATCCGTGTGGAGGCGCTAACAATGGTTACGTTGTCTTCACGGTTATATCGACGAAAGACGGCGAGGCGGCATTCCTGGCGGCGGTCCTGGGAACGCCGAGCGAGGTCGGCAAATCTATTCCGGTAGGAGGGAGCTATACATACTATAACTCGGGCAAGACGCTCGGGCCTTCGAATTTTGGTTTCCTGATCACCGACAGCAAGAGTGAAGACGTTATCAATACCACGAGCATCGGCAGGCTTGATCTTGTCGCGCTGCCGGTAATTACCATTGGCGACGGCACCAACGACCTGACGAACTCCGACTGTTCGGATCCCGACGGCCAGTTACAGGCAACGGTCAATGGCGGCTCGAAGATTTTGGCGGGTGGCGGTTCGTATACTTATACATGGACGACGACCGGGACGTTACCCGGTTTTCCTGTTACAGGTACGTTTGACGGCACCGGTGTGCTGGACCTAGCGGATCTCCTGGGCCGCGACGGCCTTCCGGGGGGCGATTACACCTTATTAATTGAGGATAATTACTCGGACTGCAGCGCGACCAGGACCTGGACCATTACCGACCCGCAGCCGATTGTTCAGACCATTACCAATGCGGGCCCGGTAGCGATTTGTAACGGCGAAGACCTCGAAATTCAGCTTGGCGGATCGGAAACCGGGGTAACATACGAAGCCCTCGTCAACGGAACTCCTTCAGGACACACGGCGGCGGGGACCGGCGGGCCGATCACGATAACGGTGCCCGCAGCATCGTTTACGAATGGACAAACGCTGACCGTCAGGGCCAGCTTTGCACTTTGTATGCCCCGCATCATGTCGGGCTCCATTGTCATCACGATCAATCCGCTGCCGACCATGACCGGCGTTTCGATCGCACCGATCTGCGAAGGCATAACATCAGCCAACCTGGTATTTACGGGCACCACTGCGTCGCCTAACCTCTACAGCCTGGATTTTAACGCGGCAGCCGAGTCGGAGGGTTTTCTCGACGTCGTCGACCAGCCGTTTACGACATCGCCGCTGACGATCGCGGTGCCGTCAGGAGCAGATCCGGGTACCTATACGGCTACCCTTACGGTAACCAATAGCACGACCAGCTGTGAGTCGAACGGGCAAACCGTGAGCGTGGTAATAAACGAATTGCCGACCATTACCCTGGGAACGGTTGAACCGGTGTGTTTTAATAGCACCACGGCGACCCTGCCCTATACATCTACTACCGGTTCACCGAACCGCTACAGCATTACATACAACGCGGCGGCGCAGGCGGTCGGCTTTGTCAATGTGACGAATGCCAACCTTGGTGCAGGCCCGGGTAACATCTCCTTGACTGTTCCGGCGGGAGTCGCAGTCGGTACATACAACGGTACCATTACAGTGACCAACCTCGCCACCGGTTGCGTAAGCGACCCGGCGATGCCGTTTACGGTGACGATCATCGCGTTGCCGACCATCACGTTCAATTCCGCCGTGGTAGCATGCCAGGGCGACGGCTCGGCTCGCCTGAACTATACCAATACCACCGGTGTACCCGACCGGTATGCCATTACGTTCGACGGCCCGGCCCTTTCCGCCGGCCTGGTGAACGTGCCCGATGCTGCGCTGGCGGGCAGTCCGATCGCGATCGCACTCCCGGCAAACATCGTGGCGGCAACGTATAACGGTACGTTGCGCGTGCGCAACAGCATGACAGGTTGTCTTGGCGACCCCACCAACTTTACCCTTACGGTACGTCCGCGTCCGACGATTACGCTGAGCACGATCAATCCGATCTGCGTCAGCATTCCGGCGACTTCTGTTTCGCTGAACTATACGGCGACACAAAACGGACCGACGACCTACAGTATAGACTTCAACGGTGCCGCAGAAACGGCGGGTTTTATCGACGTAACGGATGCTGCCTTACCGGCCAGCCCGATCACGATAGCGGTAGCGGCTAATACGCCGGCCGGTACCTACACCGGTTCGCTGACCGTGGCCAACGGTTCGACGACGTGTGAGAGCATTGTCTACCCGATTACAATTGTCATTAACCCGTTGCCTACCATTACGTTAGGCACGGTTAACCCGGTATGCGAGAATAGCACCAGCGCACTCCTGCCGTATACCAATACAAACGGTTCGCCGAACCGCTATAGCCTCGATTATGACGCGACGGCCAACGGTTTCGGTTTTGTCGATGTGCCCAACGGTACACTGGGAGCAGCGCCCGGTAACATTACGCTGACCATCCCGGCGAATACGCCGGCGGGTACTTATAACGGAGCGATCACGGTGCGGAACCTGACGACAGGCTGCGTCAGCGCTCCGGTCGTGAGCTTCTCGTTTGAAATCATTGAAAAGCCGGCGGTGACGCTGGATCCGACGGCGGAGGCTTGCCAGGGCGATATTTCTGCACCGCTGGAATATAGCAACCCGGAAGGAAGCCCCGACCGGTATGCCATTACGTTCGATGGCCCGGCCCTTTCCGCCGGCCTGGTGAACGTGCCCGATGCTGCGCTTACGGGCAGTCCGATCGCCGTCGCGCTTCCGGCAAACATCGTGGCGGCAACGTATAACGGCACGTTGCGTGTGCGCAACAGTGTGACAGGTTGTATCAGCGACCCGATCAGCTTTACCCTTACGGTACGTCCGCGTCCGACGATCACCTTGGCCCCGATCGAGCCGATCTGCTTTAGCGGCCCGGCGACTTCGGTTTCGCTGATTTACACCGCAACGCAAAACGGACCGACGACCTATAGTATAGACTTCAACGGGCCTGCAGAAACGGCGGGCTTTATCGATGTGACAGATGCGACCTTACCGGCCAGCCCGATCACGATAGCGGTGGCGGCGAATACACCGATCGGTACCTACTCGGGTATACTGACGGTGAGCAACGGTACGACGACGTGTGAAAGTATTGAGTACCCGATCACGATCGAGATCGAAGCGCTGCCTACGATCGCCCTGGATGTTACGGGAGAAGCCTGTCAGGGGGATACTACCGTTCTCCTGACGTACGGTGCTACGGATGGCTCGCCCGACCGATACAGCATTATCTTTGACGCGGCGGCGCACACGGCTGGGTTTGCCGATGTAGCGAGTGCTGCGTTGCAACCGGGCGGCATCGGGATAAAGGTGCCGGTGAACGTTGCGGCGGGTATTTACAACGCGGTGGTTACCGTGTGGAACGCCACCACAGGGTGTGCGAGCGCTCCGATCAACGTGACGATTACAATAGAGCAAAAGCCGACGATTGTGCTGGAAACCATCGATCCCATTTGCTTTAGCACAAGTCCCACCACGGTGGATTTGGGCTATGTCAACCCGACCGGTGCACCGACCCACTACAGGATAACCTTCAGCGCGACCGCGTTGGCGGCAGGCTTTAGCAATGTGCCGAATACGCCACTGCCGGCCAGCCCTATCAAGATTAACGTGCCGGCCAATACGATTGCCGGTACGTATACCGCGACACTGACGATAAGCAACGCGACGAGCACATGCGAGAGCGACGGCATGCCGTTCACTATCGTCATCGATCCTGCTGCGGCCATCACGCCCGGAACAATTCTGCCGGTTTGCGAAGGAGATCCTTCGGCCACCCTGCCATATAGTAACGCCACCGGTGCGCCGGATCACTATAGCCTGGATTTTAACGTTGCAGCCAATAATGCCGGGTTTTTGGACGTGGTCGACGCGCCCCTGCCTGCCGGCAACATTACGATTGCAATTCCCAACGGGATGGACCCCGGTAGTTATACAGCGGCGCTGACGGTCAGCAATGCCACGACGGACTGCGAAAGTGTTCCGGTAAATGTAACGGTGACGATCCTGGAGGCTCCTGCTGTTACGTTACAAACATTAACCCCGTCGAGCTGCTTCAGCCTGACCGCTTCGAATTTCAAGCTGCGGTATACTGCCAGCGAAGGTAGTCCTGACCGTTACAGCATAGACTTCAATGCCACGGCCAACGCCGCCGGTTTTGTCGATGTGCCAGACGCCGCGCTGCCGGCCGCTCCCGGCGAGATTACGGTCGCCATACCGGCGGGTGTAGCCGCTGGAAATTATACGGCTACGTTTACAGTGCGGAACAGCGCTGCTACTACTTGTGGAAGCTCAAGCCAGACGATTACACTGTCGATTACGCCACTGCCTACGATTACGCTGGGGGCTAACCCCCGGCCGTGTAAGACGGACGCAACGGCCACACTGACGTTCAGCGCGATCACGGGCGCCCCCGACGAATACAGTATTATTTTCTCCGCGGCGTCGAAACTTGCCGGCTTTACGGACATCGTCGATGTTACGCTGCCGGCCGCTCCCGGCACTTTCGAGATACCCATCCCCGCGACCGCTGTGGCGGGAGTGACCTATACGGCGGTACTGACCGTGCGCAATACAACGAGCACGTGCGTGAGCGCGAACCGGAACATCAACATTATATTGATCGACCAGCCAACGATCGACCTGCCGTCGACGAAGGTCGAGGTGTGCCGCGGGATGACAACCGTTCAACTTCCGTTCACCAACCCGCAGGGTTCGCCGAACCGCTATAATATCGTCTTTGATGCGCCGGCGCAGGCCGCTGGTTTTGCCAACGTGACGAACGCCACCCTTTCTGGGGCCCGTTTTGTGATCACGGTGCCGGGCGGCGCTGCCGTGGGAATCTACAACGGTACTGTACAGGTATACCGCGATGGATCTACGGATTGCCCCAGCCAGCTTTATAATTTCCAGGTGGAGGTTATCGAGGCGCCGGTGGCGACGGTAACGACACCGATCCTGCTGTGTAAAGGAGATACGGAGGCCACACTGCTCTATGCGGTGACACTTGGCGCCCCTACACACTATAGTATTGTCTTCAGCACCGCGGCCAAGACGGCCGGCTTTGCCGACATGGTCGATATTGCCTTACCGACATTGCCCAATGGCGATCCCGATCTGAACGGAGCGATTGATATTCCCGTGCCGGCCAACGCCGCTGCAGCAACCTATACGGCCAACTTCTCGGTTAAATTGCCGGGAACGGATGGCTGCTCGAGCCTGAACGTGCCGTTCCGGATCCAGATCCGGGCACTGCCCACTATCGTGTTTGGTACCATCAACCCGATTTGCGAAGGCGTAACCTCGGTGACGCTGCCGTACAGCGGGCCGACGGGATCTCCGAATCGGTATAGCATCGACTTTGATGCCACTGCCGAAGCTCAAGGTTTTGCAGACGTGGCTACGGGTACCTTGTCGGGGGGGCAAATCACGATCGCTGTGCCGGCCGACGCCGACCCCGGCACCTACAAAGCTACGGTGAGGGTAAGGAACCTGACAACGAACTGCCCCAGCATAGGGCACGAGATTACGATCGAAATTCGCGAAAGGCCTACCTTTACGCCGGACGGTCCGGCTACTGTGTGCGCGGACGGATTGTCCGCCAACCTGGACTATACCGTTACAGGCGCCCCGGATCACTATACGATTATTTTCAGCGCTACGGCAAAAGCTGCAGGCTTCGCCGACGTGATCGACGCATCGCTGACGGACCCCATTAAGATCGCGGTACCCGTTGGAACAGCTGTAGGAAGCTATGCCGGTACCATTACCGTGCGGAACAGCGCGGCTAACTGCGGCAGCACGACGCCGGTGAACATCCAGGTGGATGTCATCACAACACCTGCGCTTACCGTGGCCCCCGCTACGATATGTTTTGGAGAAACGACGGCGGAGATCAACTTTACCGCGACCGGCAGCCCGGATGAATATTCGCTCGACTTCGACCCTGTTGCGGAAGCGGCCGGCTTTGCCGACGTTTTGGATGACCCGCTGACCAATCCGATCACGGTAAACGTGCCGGCCGGTGTTACTGTCGGCGCCATCTACAACGCAACACTGACCGTACGCAATGTGGCCGCCGACTGCAGCACCACGGAGGCAGTGACGATTACTGTACAGGACGGCGTCAGAATCGTGTCGATCACCGATCCGGTGAAAGTTTGCCAGGATGCCACCACGGCTACCCTGACCTCCAATCTGGAGGGTGCTCCCGACTTCTATAGCATCGTGTTCGATGGCGCGGCGAAAGCCGATGGTTTTGTAGACGTCCTCGATGCACCGTATTCGCCGAGTATTGCGATCAACATTCCGGCGGGTGCCGACGAGCTGGCCTACAACGCGGTTGTAACCTTCCGCAACAGCCTGACAACCTGTTCGGTTGACCGCCCCATACTGATTCAGATCCTGCCGACACCGACGATCACACCGGGTGCCGACCCGTCTGCATGCGCAGGGGTGGCGTCGGTCAACCTGGCGTATACATCCAACATACCGGTACAGCGATACTCGATAGATTTCGATGGACCGGCCAATACAGAGGGTTTTGCCGACGTGACGGATGCCGCTATACCGGCTACCGGCCCGATCGTTATAACCGTGCCGACAGACGCTGACCCGGGTCTCTATAATGCGATCATCCGCGTGATGACGGTAGACGGCACGCTCGTTTGTACCGGTCCGGATTCGACATTTACGATTGAGCTTACCGCAGAACCGACTATTACACTGACCGAAGCGAACCCCGAGGTGTGTCCGAGCGCCACGGCCGCTGCCGAGATTACATACTCCGGTACGAGCGGCAGCCCCGACCAGTACATGCTCGACTTCGATGTGGTGGCGGAAGGTGCAGGCTTTGCCGATGTGGTATATACGTCGCTGCCGGCCAGCCCGATTACAATCTCGATTCCTGGCCTGGCCGGGGCGGGTACTTATAATGCCATCCTGAAAGTGCGCCGAAGCACCGGGAGCCTCTGTGAAAGCGACGACTACCCGGTAACTGTTACGGTCCTGCCGCAGCCGTCTATCACGGTAGTTGAAACTGAAATGGATGCATGCATCGGCGATGGTTCCGTGGAACTGGAATATACCGCTACGACCGGTGCGCCGGATACTTATAGCATTACGTTTGCGGCGGCGGCAAAGCTTGCCGGGTTTACCGATATCCTCGATGCGCCCCTGGTGGGCAGCCCGATCGTCATTACGTACCCTGCAACGGTCGTAGCCGGAAACTATGCGGCGCAACTTATCGTGTACAACAGCACGACGCCCGATAAATGCACGAGCGAAATCGTGGATCTTGTGATTCGAATTCGCGCCGCAGCGACGGCCGATGCCGGTAACCCGGTTACCATCTGTTCCGACGGAGACGTTACGCTGGCCGGTGTCGTCGGTGGCGGCGCGACGGGTGGCACCTGGAGCGGCGGTACAGGCACATTTGCCCCGAATAATACGACGCTGAACGCGGTATATACACCAAGCGCTGCCGAAATCACGGCGGGTACGGTGACATTGACATTGTCGACGACCGGCCCTTGTGCCGTCCAGACAGATGCGGTGACCATTACTATCAACCCTGCAGCCCTGGTGAGCGCCGGTACGGACCAGATGATCTGTGCGGGCGATACCGACGTGACCCTGGCGGGTAGCTTCCCCGCGGGCTCTTCGGCGACTACCGCTACGTGGAGTGGCGGAGCCGGTACATTCAACCCGAACAACACCACGCTGAATGCGGTGTATACATTGACCGCTGCAGAAATCGCGGCGGGTGGTGTGACGCTGACATTGACAACGACGGATCCCGACGGTGCGGGCCCTTGTACGGCGGTGAGCGACGAGGTGGAGATCTCGATCAGCAATGGAGCGACAGTGAATGCCACCGGGCCGGCAGACGTATGTGCCAACCAGGTAATTGCCGTGTCGGCTACGATCACCGGTGCGACCGGCGTAGTATGGACTACTTCGGGCGATGGTACGTTTGATGATGCTACGTTGGCGAATGCTGATTATACTCCGGGTGCAGCTGACATTGCTGCCGGAACGGTAACGCTTACGGCGACTACGACAGGTCCTTGCGCGCCGGCATCGGATGCCGTCACGATCACGATCAGACCGGCTGCGACACTCGATGCGGGGCCGGATCAAACGGTCTGCTCGGATGTATTGAGTATCAACCTTACAGGCACATTTGGAGGGTCTGCTACCGGCATTACCTGGACAACAGATGGTGACGGGGTGTTTGGTAACACGACGACTCCGTCGACAACGTTTAAACCGGGTCCGCAAGACATCGCGCGTGATAGCGCGGTGATCTATCTGAATGCCGTCGGTACGTGTGAGATGGTCGACACGATGGTGGTATACATTAATACGGTACCTATTGTCGACGCCGGATCTCCGCAAACCGTTTGTGCCGGCACGAGCACGGCGCCGCTGAACGGCACGTTCGGTGGTGGCGCAAGCTCGGCTTCGTGGACGACGCTGACGGGCGATGGAACATTTGACGATCCTACAAAGGCCGATGCGGTATATACCCCTGGCCCCAACGATATAGCGGCCGGTTTTGCCGACCTGATCTATGTCACGGATGATCCGACGGGCCCGTGCGATCTGGTGGCCGAGACCATTCGCATTACGATCCTCGACGGTCTGGATGCAACGCTGACGGTGGGCGCGACACCGAACCCGGTTTGTACCAACGGCAGCGCCGACATCTCCGTAGCGAACTCGCAGCTGGGTGTCAACTATCAGCTGATCAATGCCGATAATAATACGCCGATGGGATCGGTGGTAGTAGGCACGGGGGCAACGATCCTGCTTCCGACCGATCCGCTGACGGCCACGACACGATTCATCGTGCGGGCCACGCTAAGCGGTTGTACGACGGTAGAATTCCCGGTCACGCCGCTGGAAGTGGTAGTACAGGGAGTGATCGATGCGAGCCTTGCCGTGAATGTGATCGGAAGCCCCATCTGTCAGACAGGTTCTGCTGTGATCCGTGTGATCGGATCGGAGACAGGTGTGACCTACCAGCTTCGCAAGAACATCGACAACAGCCCGGTGGGAACGGCGGTAGCCGGAACGGGCGCCGATATCGACCTGCCGACAGGAACGCTGACAGAGACTACGGCATTCAACATATTGGCCAGCAATGCCACTTGTTCGATCGAGCTTACGAACCGGGCCATGGTAACGGTGGAGAAAAATCCGGATCCCAATATCAATATCAGTGTGGAGAACAACCCGCTTTGCGTGGGTGGAAGTACAAATATCTATCTCTATAACTCGGAAATCGGCGTGACGTACCAGTTGCGCAACGACGCCGACAATAGCAACATGGGGTCGCCTGTTGCAGGCAACGGAGGCACGATTACGCTGGTCGCCGGTCCCCTGACGGTACAAACGACCGTTAACATTCTGGCAACCAGCGGTACGGCGTGTCCCGCGGTGGAGCTCTTCACCGTGCCGGTGATCGATGTCAAAGGCGTTGTGGACGTAACCTTGCCGATCGCACCGGTTAATCCGGTTATCTGCGAAGGTGGCAGTACTCTCATCCGGATCACAGGTTCGGAGAACAATGTGGTATATCAACTGCGTCGCAGCAGCGATAATAGCCTAGTAGGACCGCCGCTGACGGGTAACGGAGGCGTGCTGGAACTGCCGACAGGTGTATTGACCGCGACGACGACCTTTAATGTACTGGCCAAGAATACAGATCCGAGCGCTGAATGCTCGGTGCAGATGAACAACGTGGCGACTGTAACGGTGGAACCGACGGTTGAAGATCGTGCCGTGTCGGCATCGCCGGCGACGCCGATCTGCGTGGGAGGCTCCGGCAACATAGTAGTGATAAACTCGCAGGCAGGCATCAGCTATCAACTGCGCAACGATGCTACCGACGCTGCTGTAGGTTTGCCGGTGACCGGTACCGGCAATAATATTACCCTCGCGACGGGAATGTTGAGCGCTACGACGACATATAATGTCTTTGCCAGCGGTACGACGTGTCCTGGTCTGGAGCTGACGTCAAAAGTGACGATCACTGTCAATGGCTCGATCAATCTTAACCTGCTTGCTACGGCCTCGCCGGTGCGACTCTGCGAAGGCGGTACGGCGACGGTGCAAGTAGCGGGCTCTGAGGTGGGCGTAAATTATCAACTGCAGGTAGGTGGTACTCCTGTGGGGGGCGTGCTGCCAGGCAACGGTGGTCCGCTGAACCTGCCCACGGGAACGGTCGTGACTACTACAGTTTACAACGTGCTGGCCAGCAACGGAACATGCTCTTCGTTGTTGAACGATACCGCGGTGGTCCGTGTCAATGCGCTGCCGGCGGTGCGTCCTGTGACGTTAAGCGCGACAGCGGTATGTCCGGGTAACGGCGCAACCGTAACGATTGGTAATTCTGAAACAGGTGTCACGTATGAGCTGCGTCGTGTAGCCGACAACGGACTGGTGGCTTCGGCCGTCGGTAACGGTGGCAACGTCGTGCTTAACACCGGGGCGATCCTGGCAACGACGGACTTTGTTGTGATCGGCGTACGCGGTGGTAGCACCTGCTCGCGTCAACTGACAACCTTTACGCTGACATTACGCAGTGCTTCGGATCCTGCGTGTACTCCGGGTGGACCAAACTGCTTTGTGTTCACCGTGAACGTAGATGCTACGCTGACGAAACGTCCTACCTGCGATGATCAGGCGGACGGCGTGATCGTCATACACTACAGCGGCGATGTCAGCGGGCGTTACGACGTGAGCCTATCAGGAGTGAATACGGGATATCTCCGCCAGGAATCGGAGTTTGCCGGCACACTTACCTATAGCGGTTTGTCACCGGACGACTATAAATTCACGATCAGAGATGCCGCGGGCAACAACTGCGAGCGCACGATCAGCCTCCCGGTGAGACCGACGGTGGAAGTGACCGTATCAGACCTTGTGGATGCTGTGTGCTTCGGGGAACCGACTGGTAAAGCTAAATTTACTGTGGTGGGAGGAAACTCACCGTACCAATATTCGCTGGACGGCGGCGCGACCTGGATAGACAACTTCGTATCGGGTAACACGATCGATGCGCTGGCCCCGAATGGTACCTATAACATCCTGTTCCGCGATAGCGACACGGATCTGTGTATCGCAACCGTACAGGTGACGATCAACAACCAGCGTCCTGAGCTGCAGGCGACCTATACGGCAACGCCGGCGACCTGCAACGGTAACGATGGTGCCGTGACGGATATCACGGCCACAGGCGGCGCCGGCGCCGGATATACATTCTCGATGGATGGCGGAGCGTTCCAGGCGGATAACTCGTTTGAGAATCTGGCCGGTGGGACACATACCCTGACCGTGAGTGATGGTACCTGTACCCACGACTTCCCGATCGACATTACCTTCCCGGGCTTTGTTGACTTTGATGTAACGGCATTCGACGCCGATTGTACGAACGATGCTCGCAGCGGCAGGCTTGAGGTTGCCTTCCCGGTGGGCGGTGCATACTCAGTGGGCATCACAGACGATGCATTTGCGGAGCCTGAAACCTATACGGATATTACAACATCGGGTCCTGCCGATCTGCCGTACAAGTTTGAGAAACTGATGACGGGCACGTACTACATCTATGTGAAGACCAGTGCGGCTCTTTGCCCGACACGCCAGGGACCGTTTGTAGTCGGTGGCGCAGTGGCCATTACCTATGACATCGAAACAAAATGTACGGACAACAAAGTGTCGTTGACGCTGGCGAATGTGAAAGGCAATGATGCTTCTTTCGATGTTCGTATCTTCAGGAAATTCGGTGGCGAGGTGTTCTACAACTCGTATAACCTGCCTCCGACAAGAGAGATTACACTGGAAGACTTCGCTGTACAGCAATTCCTGACGATACCGGATGAATATGTGATCGTCGTATCGCAGACGGTGTTGTGTGGAAAGATCTCGGCAGAGCTCAAGGACTATGTGGTACACGAGTCGCTCTTCGCGCAGGTCGGCCAGCGCACAGAGTCTTACCCGGACATTCTGAACGGAACCATGGAAGTGGTGAACTTTGTCGGCGGCGAAGTGCCTTACCTGGTCCAGATCAAGCTTGATTCGGCCGCCGTGCCGGGTCAGACATACGAGACCGACTGGGAAGAGGTACTGGTGAACAGCAACCAGAAATACGTAAAAGAATACGATCACTTGCCTGCCGGCCGCTACAGCGTGCTGGTGCGCGATGAAGGAGGCTGTGAGATCGAGCTTGTAGGTCGTGTGCCGCTGGATACCGACATCTACATTCCGAACATCTTCACCCCGAACCAGGATGGCGTGAACGACGTGTTCTATATCCGCAACCTGCCGACGGACGGCGGCGCGAAACTGGTGATCAGCGATCGCTGGGGTAAGCAGGTGTACTCGTCAAACGCTTACCAGAACGGCTGGGATGCGGAAGGCATATCAGACGGTATCTATTTCTACCGCCTCAAGATCGGCGAAGGTCAACCGCTGACCGGCTGGGTGGAAGTGCTTCGTGGTACAAAACCTTAGTAAATAGTAGATAGTAATTAGTAATTAGTGGAAAAAGAAAGGCTGCCTAACCGGCAGCCTTCTTTATTTTCATGCTTTTGTAAAGACGTTACGACAGTGTGGCGAGGAACTGCAGCGTATCGACGCGGTCCGCATAGTCCCACACCTCGGGGAACTGCGCCTGTCCGAAGGGCACGGTGGCGCCCGGCGCCCGGCCGACGATACACTGAAGTTTATCCGACTGTTCCGCGAGGCTGGCGGCCAGTGTCTCCGGCGTTAGATAGTGCTCGTAGTAGACCACCGAGATAGGGGAGACCAGCCGCGTGCTCTCGTGCAACATCAGGTAGCCGTTGTCGAGGAACGGGGTGCTGTTGACGAGCATGATGGACTTTTGATAGTCGTAGTTGTTGCAATACTTATGATGGTGAATGATGTCGCGGTGGGCGTCGAGCGCCGGGAAGAAGCGGTCGAACGTGTAGCCCGCCGGTACCAGGAGCTTCGATACGTTGCGACAGCCCAGGCCGAAGTAGCTGAAGATGTCAGTGCCCAGTGCGTTGAGCTCGGCCTCGGTTTCATCACCTTGTAAGATTGCGACGGACGTCCGGTTCTTTCGGATGATATGCGGGTATTTACCAAAATAATAATCGAAGTAGCGTGCGGAGTTGTCGCTACCGGTGGCGATCACGGCTTGAAAGCCTTTGAGCTGCTCGGCGATCTGTACCTGTGCATGGAGCGCAGGCGAGATCATGGCCAATGTGTCGAGCAAGTATCGGGGCAGCGCCGCGTCTTTCGAGCTGAGCTTGACAAGGGCCCGGTGGCCGCTGATCAGCACGGCCAGCAAGTCGTGAAATCCGACGAGCGGAATGTTGCCGGCCAGTATGAGGGCCACCTGGCGCGGTGTGCCGGGAAACGTGTACGGTGCCACCCATGTGCGAAGTTTTCCTTTGTCGAGCATCCGGATAATGCCGTTGAAGGCCATGCGGACATTGGCTGGTGTAAACCATGGATTTTCGCGTGCCGCGCGGGCGGCGACCGACTGAAATTCGTCGTCGGTCAGTCCCTGGAGGTGTGCGCCCAGCGTGGCGAGGGCGTGTATTCTTTCTTCGATGTTCATAGTACGTGTGGCCGCTTACGGTGGGCAAAAGTAGGGAAAGCCGGGCAAAGCAAAGTGATGGAAATGCCCCTGGAAACGGCGGGTATTGAAAATACGTACGAATTCCTACTGGAAAAGTGGATATTTGCTAAACTTTTGCGGAGGGGGCGCCGTTTTATGAATGATTCATTTATTTTTGCATTTGTAACGGACCAAAATTAGAAAGCATGGCAATTATTATCACGGACGAATGTATCAACTGCGGTGCATGCGAGCCGGAATGCCCCAACACGGCTATCTATGAAGGCGGCCGCGAGTGGAATTGGGCTGGGGGCACGAAGCTGGAAAAGGTAGAGTTAGAAGATGGGTCGGCAGTGGACGCGAAAGATCCGCAGGCACCTGTATCGGAAGAGTTTTATTATATCGTGGCGGGCAAGTGTACCGAGTGTACGGGCTTCCATGAGGAGCCGCAGTGTGCGGCGGTATGTCCGGTAGATTGTTGTGTGCCGGATCCCGACTATGTAGAAACCCCCGAAGAGCTCGTGGCGAAGAAAGCCTGGCTGCATCAGGAGATTGCGGCATAAGGCTGCAGTGTATACCGTATTGAAGATTCGTTAATGCCTGTTGCGAGTGCGCAAAGCGATCGCCTGGTGTTAACGAATTTTATTTTATCCCTAGCGCATGTTGGCGCGCTTGATGAGGTATGTCTGTAGAATAAGGTCGAAATCACTCTTTACATCGGCCTCGATAAAATCGATCTTATATTGATTGCAGCGCATCTTGAGCGCTTTGTAAAAACGGCTCGCTTCGTCCTGGTAAATCTGTTTGACGTCGGCCGGGTTGAGCTTGAGCTTCTCACCGTTTTCGAGGTCTATAAATTCCATCGGCCGGTCTTCAAAACTGAAGTACAGTTCGGTCTGGTTATCCATCACATGAAAGACGACCACCTCGTGTTTGTTGTGCTTGAGGTGCTGCAGCGCCTTGAACAGCTCGTCGGCGCTTTCGGCCGAATCGAACATATCGCTGAAGATGATGACGAGGGAACGTTTGTGTATCTTCTCGGCTACTTCGTGCAATACGCGGGCTACGTTGGTATTGGCAGGGGCCTGGGGCTTGCGTTGTTCGAGGTCATTGAGCGACCGCAACACTTTGTTGAGGTGTGTGGGCGTGGACTTTACAGGCGTCAGCTCGTGCACGGTGTCTGAGAACAGGCACAGGCCGACGGCATCGCGCTGGCGGTTAAGCAGGTAGGCCAGGGCTGCCGAAGCATATTTCGTAAACTGGATCTTGGCCTGGGTAGCGGCTGGGTAGAACATGGACGCGGAAACGTCTATGGCAATGAGGCAACGCAGGTTAGTTTCTTCCTCATAGCGCTTGGTAAACAACCGGTCGGTGCGGGCATATACTTTCCAGTCGATGTGGCGGGTGCTTTCGCCTTCGTTGTAAAGGCGGTGTTCGGCAAACTCGACCGAAAAACCGTGGTAAGGGGACTTGTGAAGCCCGGTAATAAACCCCTCTACCAGCTGACGGGCAAGCAGTTCGAGACTTGTGTGCGGGTTAATTTTTGTCAGATCTACCTTCACGGCGCTTGGAAAAACGAAATATTGTTCAGTATATTGGACTTGTTATGAAATAAATTTCATGTTCTAACCGGAATCGTTAACGAAATATGATGGGTTAGTTTTGTAATAAAGACCCAAAGTACTAACTTAGTTGGAACCAAACTTAAACCTAACCTTAAATTTGACGGATTGTGGAAGAAAACAAGACAAGCGGTAGAGATGAGATCTACTCAACGAAAGTAAAGGCCGGCAAGAGGACGTATTTTTTTGATGTGAAGTCTACCCGTTCTAATGATTATTACCTGACGATCACAGAGAGCAAGAAGCGTTTTAAGGAAGATGGGTTTTCATATGAGAAGCATAAGATCTTCCTGTACAAGGAAGACTTCAATAAGTTTCTGGAGGCGCTGACCAACACGGTAAATCACGTGAAGACAGAGTTGATGCCGGATGTGGACTTTACACAATTTGATCATGCCCATGAGCATGAGCATGAAGAAACGGAAGCAGCCGGCGCAAAACCTACCACGCTGGATACCGAGCTTAAATGGGATTGACCTTACCTAACCCCGAACCTATAATAACCTGGGAAAGCCCCTGCACACGCAGGGGCTTTTCTTTTTGTCTCGGCGGCCGATTGTTATATTTGCGGCCTTAATTAAGAGAATCAAGCACCATGGGACTTCAATGTGGGATCGTAGGACTACCGAACGTAGGCAAATCGACGCTTTTTAACGCTATTTCAAACAATAAGGCAGAGGCGGCCAACTTCCCCTTCTGTACGATCGAGCCGAACGTAGGCGTTATTTCCGTGCCCGATGCCCGGCTGAAGGTCCTGGAAACGCTGGTGCAGCCCGAACGGGTCGTGCCGACGTCCATTGAGTTTGTGGACATTGCCGGCCTGGTGAAAGGTGCCAGCAAAGGCGAAGGCCTTGGCAACCAGTTCCTGGCCAACATTCGCGAAGTGGATGCCATCGTACACGTGGTGCGTTGCTTTGAGAACGACAACATTGTCCACGTAGACGGCCGGGTCGACCCGGTGGCCGACAAGGAGATCATTGATACCGAGCTGCAGCTGAAAGATCTCGAGTCGGTGGAAAAGAAAATTTCACGTGTCGAGAAAGCAGCCAAGGCGGGCGACGCCAAGCTGAAGAAAGAGCTGTCGGTGCTGCTGCAATACAAGGAAACCCTGCTGGCCGGTAAGAATGCCCGTGCACTGCAGATCGACGAAGAAGATAAAAAAGCGGTAGCGGATCTGCAACTGTTGACGGCCAAGCCTGTGATCTATGTAACAAACGTAGAAGAGGCTTCGATCCATACAGGAAATAAACATGTGGAGGCATTGCGCAAACACATACAAGGCGAGAACGCCGAAGTGGTGATCATCAGCGCAGCCATTGAAGCACAAATTGCGGAGCTGGAGAGTGAAGAAGACCGCGCAGTTTTCCTGGCGGAATATGGTTTGAAAGAGTCGGGTTTGAACAAGTTGCTGCAGGCGTCTTATCACCTGCTAAACCTGATCACATACTTTACCGCCGGTGTAAAGGAAGTGCGTGCATGGCCTATTAAGAAAGGCTGGAAAGCACCCCAGGCCGCAGGCGTTATCCACACCGATTTCGAGCGGGGATTCATTCGTGCGGAGGTTATAAAATTCGCTGATTATCAACACTATAAAACTGAACAGGCTTGCAAGGAAGCCGGTAAGATGTCGGTAGAAGGGAAGGAGTATGTGGTAGGTGACGGCGACGTGATGCACTTCCGCTTCAATGTATAAAGTTTTCTTTGCCGAAGGCAGTGAAAGCTCCCTGATTTTTCTTAGCTTTATAAACCGCTCACCCTCAGTATAGAGCGCGTTTTTTAAATTGGTTAATTTTTTTAACCCCCAGGCTAAATTTTTGGGTTTTGAGAACCAGGATTATTTTTTCACTGAAGAACAGGGGAGCCTATGTGCCGTTCCACCATCAGTATCTTTTGGCGCAGGTTATTAAAGGGCTGCTGATTTTTGGCCCTGAGAAGAATTACCTGGATTTTACGCATTACAATTTCTCGGGGCTGAAAGGCCAGACGAAGGTGAGCCGCAAAGGGCTGCACTACTTTTCGTCCAAAGTGACCCTGGTATTTGCATGCTCGGACAAGGGCTTCATGGACTATTTCCTGGCTCGTCTGTTTGAACAGAAGGAAGTCATTGTCGGCAACCTGCACCTGGTGCCCGATGCCGTGGAGCAGGAAGAGCCGGTAAAGATCGGCGATGAAGCCCGCTTCCTGTGCATCTCACCGGTGGTCGTCATCCCGGCAACGTTTAATGATGAAAGCGGTAAGAAGTTTGTCTCGCCCGAAAGCGACGAATTCTCCGATCTGTTATACGATTCTACCATTGCGCGCATGGAGGCTTACGCGCGGTATACAGCCGAACAGCTGACATCGTTCTATAAATTCCAGATCGTTCCGGATCACGACTATATTCAACGCATCCAGGCATCGCATAAAAAATTTGCGCGCATCTATCCTTTGTACGACAACGATGTGAAGTTCGAGGTACGCGGCTATACATTCCCCTTTACACTATACGCGGCAAAGGAAGTGCAGCAGTTCGTATATGAAAACGGCCTGGGCCATTTCACACACAAAGGCTTTGGCATGCTGGACGTCGCCAACAACGACTCGATCCAACGCACGACCCACCAGGAAATGGTATATGCTTAGCGCCGCGGGTTCGCCTCGATGCGTTCATAGCCGATGAGCAGGTCGGCCTGAGGCTGGTACGGGCGATAATACACAAAGATCTCGTAGAAGTTTTCGGTCTCGAAGTGGCTTCCCTCGAACATGTACGAGGGGCGGTTAGGTGTTCTGACCACATACTGATAATTATACCAACCTTGCTTGAGTAACATGCGGGAAGTATAGGCATGCTGCACGGTGTCGTATTTCATTTTATTGGCGGCGCCGAGATTCCAGTAGTTGAATGCACCGGCAACATAGACGTCGCCGTTCACGACAGGCGGTACCGCCAGCGTAAAGTTCACGTTTACATAGTTGGCATAGGCCATGTCGCGGTAGTCGTAGTTATCGAGGTTGAAGTTGCCGTTGATATCCGGGATCTGTGGCTGGGAGTACGCTTCGCTCTCGCGGCTTTTATCTTTCTGAATATAGGCTTCAAAGGGACGCACGGTCTTGTTGATGCGGTCTACGTTCTGGCCGGGATAATTCAGGGAGCGCAGGTCGAAGAACCGGAACTCGTTGCCCCCACGGAACATCTTGGCATCGTCGAAGTAACGGTACTCGAGCTCTTTTTCGATCTCGCGTACGAAGCTGGGCCGAACGTCGTTGACCATATTGTCCCACCGTTGGTTTTGCCGCATGTTGACATGCACGTCGGTCATGGCATTCAGGATATTGACGTTCTGATAGTTGATAGTGAAGTTGAGCTGCTGGCTGATGTCGGCCGCGGCGCCAGGACCGATGAGGTTTCCGTCGCGCTTGAAGGTCACTTGCGTTTGATACACCATAAAGCGGCGGCTCAGAATAAGATCGTCTTTGTTGGACTCGCGATAGACGATCAATACATAGTTGCCGGGAAGCTTGACACCGGGTACGTTGAATTTGTAGTGCACATACGGAACGTGTGTATCGACCGAGAACTCGAATGTGTTGATGGGAAACTCGTTGTACACCGTCATGAAGTCGAGGTCCTGCAAGGTCGACTGGGACCAGTTGTAGTTGCAGTGGATGATCTTGGCGTAATAGTTATCATTGTGGTCGCGCAGGTCGTCGAACTCCAGCACCAGGTTGGGCTGGCCCAGGCGGGCGACGGCGGGTTCCAGGGGCTGGCCGTCGGGGTGAAGCTGAATGGTTTTGATGATGGACTCATAAGCCCGGTCGATCAGCTGGAGGGTTTTAGTTTTGCCACCGGGCGTGGCCGTAGCGGTGGGTTGGTTGATCGGAACGCACGCTGAAAGTGCGGCTAAAGATATAATAATGAGAGAATTAAGCGTTATGTTCATGCGGTTTGCCAGGGGTTGCCCGCCGTGCAGGCTGGTTGTTTTGGTTTCTAAAGAAACGTTTTCGAGGGGGAATGGCCAAGATTTTGCGGGAAATATCCGTCGAACGATTCCAACTTTTGGGGGCGGGAGGGTGTCTAACATACAAAACGGCGATACTACGGACTGATGCTCAGCGAAACCGAGCTTATTGAAGGATGCCGAAAAGGCGACAGGGTAGCACAGCGTGCCCTGTATGACCTCTATTGCCGAAAAATGATGGTCGTCTGTCTGCGTTACTCCAAAGCTACTCCCGAAGCCGAGGATATCTTGCAAGAAGGCTTTGTCAAAGTATTCCAGGCCATTGGCAATTTCCGCGGAGAGTCGAAGCTGGAGACGTGGATCACCCGCATCATGGTGAACACAGCCCTGAACGCGAAACGCAAGAAGCTTTACCTGTTCCCCATGGTCGACATTGAAGAGACCAATCTTCCGGAAGAAGAGATGAGCATATCGGGAATCCACTTTACCCAATTACTGGAAATGATACAGGCCCTGCCGCAGGGATGTCAGATCGTATTCAACCTGTTTGCTATTGAAGGATTTAGTCACAAGGAAATCGCCGAGCAACTCGGAATTTCCGAGGGAACATCCAAGTCGCAGTTTGCGCGGGCCAAAAGCCTGTTGCAGCAGCGGCTATTAACGGAATCAACGTATTATGAACGATATGGAGAGTCGAAAGTTTGAAGATGCCTTCAAGCGGGCTTTTGATGAAGCCGGCGTGAGTCCATCGGAAAACGTATGGACGAATATCGAACGTACGCTGGACGACGCGGAGAGCCGGAAGTTTGCAGGTACCTTCCAGCAGGCTTTTGATGAAGCCGGTGTGCGTCCATCGGAAAACGTGTGGACGAATATCGAGCTTGACTTGATGAAGGCCGAAGGGGGTAGATTGAAGCGCCGCCTTGTCTTCTTCCAGCTGCTGGCCGCGGCGTCAATAGCGTTTGCATTGGCCGTTGCCGGCGTGGGCTACTATATACTGAAAGATCAGGAGCTGACGGGTGCTGCCGGGCAACTGGCGTATCAGGAGGGGGCCACCGGGACAGATCGCCACGCTTCTGCGCCAACACCTGCCGATGACTCCGGTGAGGAGGTATCGCAAGGCACAACGTCAGCGTCCGGCGCCCGTACAGACGCACAACAGGTTCAGCCGGGAGCGACCGATATTGCACCTGTTGCCGCCGGGGGGCAGGAAACGGATCCCGCTACCCCGCAGACCGACAGTCGTGGCGTAAACGCGGCGTCGCCGGTGACACAGTCTGATATTACCCCAGGCGTGGCAGCAACGCGCTCGGGGAACGGTTCTGACACCAACTCGGTTGCGAGAACGAATACCCCGGCTGGCAGCGGCGATACTCAAGCGCAGACAGCGCTGGCCGGAACGGTCGGCACCGCCGCTACGCGAAGCTCAACGACACAACACAACCATACCGCCACCCAGCCCAACAATCCTGCTGCGCGGCAAATTGCCGTACGTCAGGACGCTCAACGTCGCCGCGCGACGGAAACGGGAGGGACCGATCCTTCCCGGGATAGCCGACCGGATCAAGGTCGCGCAGTGAATGATCAGCAAACACTGGCGACCAACAACGCAGGCTCCACTTCGAACGATGGACTGCAACCGGCGCAGATAGGAGAGACCGGTGTGGCTGTTGCGCACGCGAAGGAAGCAGACGCGATACGCAAGGGAGCTATTGTAGCCAATGGTAATCAACGCACGGACAATACGGGCAATAACAATGCCGTGACACCGAACAGCACTACAACATCGCCTGCTGCGGCAGCTGGTCAGCAAACCGAATATAGATTGGCGTACTCGCCGGCGCCAGCACACGCTACCCCGGAAGTGACTTCTCTGGGAGCGCGCGTTCAAAAACCGGCGAGCATGAAAGTGGAGCCGGCGTCGACCGTAGATCCGCTGATGGCCTTGCTGGCGCGCCTGGATGAACAGGAGAAGGATGCAAACGCAAAAGAAAAGAAAAATAAACGTGAGGACGAGGAGCATGCCTCCGAGAAATTGTGGACGTCGGTAGGCTTTGCGGCGGGCTCATTCAACACGATCAACTCGAGTGTGTCGAATTCCTCGGGTAACCTGATGATGGCAGATGCACGTAAAGATGCCGTTGACAAGGTCGCGAATCAACAAGCGAAGGCATCGGGCAGCTCTTATTCCGTGGGGGTGAGCATGGGTACGCGCATCTCTTCGCGGTGGGTACTGCAGGGGGGGATAAACTATATGACGCAGGCGTCGGACTACACCGCCAGCGCCGTGGGTACGGCAGACTACGAGAGCTTCCAGGCACCGTCGGTTAATTCCATCATGTCGGCGGATAAGCAGGCAGCATCCACCGAGTTCGCGCTGGAAAATGTGGTGCCCACGGCGCCGTACAATGTTAATAACAGCTTGCAGTTTGTGAGCGTGCCGTTACAGGCAGGGTACCTGCTGGTAAACCGCAAGGTAGGGATACAACTTAACGGAGGTCTTGCCACGGATCTGTTCATTCAGAATACGATTACGCCCGAAGGTGAGAACCTGCAGAAGGAGACAAAAGGTAATGGATCAGACTCACCGTACCGTACGGTGAACTTTAGCGGATTGATGGGCACGGAGTTTAGCTACCGGTTTAGCAAACACTATCGGTTGTCCCTGAATCCGGGCATACGCTACCCGTTGAACTCGATTTACAAGTCCGACCAGCCGGTAACGGCCGCGCCGCTGACATTTGATGTCGGGTTAAGATTTCGATATATTTTTCATTAGACCATTCCAACCTTTTACTACAAGGGGGTGTCTAAGTAGTTAAATAACCGAAAAAGCCCTTCGTTTGTATGGACAGTACTTTAGAAAGCAGATTACAGAAACGGATACACGTATCCTTGTATGCTCTACTTATTCTAACGGCGCTTTTAGGAATCAGCATCGTGATGGAAGGTTGTTCGGATTCCTCGCAGGGGTCGGTCCATGATCAGACACATGGACCCGTTTACGCACCTGTGGTGCAGGTAGTGGTGAAAAAGAACGTTCAATCCTGGGGAAACCACTATTACAGTGGCAAAAAAAGAATTGCGTTGTCTCATCATACATCTTTAAAATGAGCTTAAGCCATCACTCCGGGGAACGGCTCTGGCCCCGGAGTTGGCCGGCTCAGATGCAGACGCCGACTATCCCAGCGCGTCGATCTCTGTAGCGAATGCTTCCCACTTCTTATTAGCCTCTGCCAACGCAACGCCGGTTTTCTCAAACGCAGCCTGCACTTCTTTTAGCTTAGCGGGCTGATTAAACACTTCCGGGCTGGCCAGCTCGGTTTCAAGTTTGCTTTTAGTCTCTTCCAGCCGCGTTACTTCTTCTTCTACTTTGCGCAAATCTTTTTCCAACTGCTTGCGACGGGCTTCCTGGCTCGGCGTATTCACAGGCTTTGGCGCTACAGGCTCTACCTTTTTTGTAGGTTTGGGTGGCTCTGCTTTTACCTGCTGTGCCTCGTTCTTTTTGCGCCAGTATTCGTACTCGTCGTACGTGCCCGGATATTCTTTGATCTTTTTGTCTTCGATGTACCAGATCTTGTTGGCGATGTGGCTTACAAAGTGACGGTTGTGCGACACGACAATAAAGCTACCGGCATATTGCTGCAAGGCCTGGATCAGAATATTTTCCGAGATGAAATCCAGGTGGTTGGTCGGTTCATCGAGCAACAGGAAGTTGGCTTCGGAGATAAGGGTCTTCGCCAGGGCTACACGCGATTTCTCGCCACCCGACAGTACCTTGATCTTCTTGAAGACGTCTTCATCCGAAAACAGAAAACATCCCAACACGTTCCGCAACTCTTGTTCAGGCTTGCCCGAGCCGGCTTGCAGGAGCTCCTCCAATATTTCATTGTCAACGCGCAGCGACTCCAGCTGATGCTGTGCATAGAACGCTTTAATGACATTGAAGCCCAGCGTGCGCTCGCCTTCCACGGGCTCTTCGCCCGCGACAATGCGCAGAAGAGTAGACTTCCCTTTTCCGTTGGCCCCGATCAAGGCGATCTTGTCACCGCGCTCGATGTTGATGCTGGTATCTTTTAAAATTTCCAATGCACCATAAGCTTTGGAGACATGATCAAGGGTAACAATATACCGGCCGGGTTGCTGGTTGAACTTAAACCGGAAGTTCACGGCCGCGGTATCGTCTACGACCTCTTCGATCATATCCATTCTTTCCAGCGCCTTGACACGCGACTGTACCTGCCGGGCTTTGGTAGCCTTTGCCTTGAAGCGCTCGATGAAGCGCTCGGTCTGGCGGATCTTCTGCTGCTGGTTTTCGTATGCACCTTGTTGAATTTCCTGACGCAGCTCTTTCTCTTGCAGGTAGAAAGAGTAGTTGCCTTCGTAGGTTACAAGCTGTTGCTGTGTTACGTCGACTGTTTTGGAGATGACGTTATCGAGGAAGGTACGGTCGTGCGATACAATGATGACGGCCCCCTCGTAGTTACGCAGGTAGTTCTCCACCCACTCGATGGAGGGGAGGTCCAGGTGGTTGGTAGGCTCGTCGAGCATGAGCAGCGAGGGTTTCTCCAGCAGCAGCTTGGCCAGCATCACACGCATGCGCCAGCCACCCGAGAATTGTTTGAGCGGGCGATGCAGGTCGGTGGTAGCAAAACCGATCCCTTCCAGGACCTCTTCCGCTTTGGACTCGATGCTGTAGCCATCCAGATGGTCAAAACGTTCCTGTAGTTTGGACAGTTTTTCTACCAGCTCGTCGGAATATTCGGTTTCGAGCTTTTTGATGGTGTCTTCCAGCTGACGCTCAATCTCCACGACTTCTTTAAACGCGCCCATAGCGACGCTCAGGATAGAATCTTCGGTTTGATAGGAGAGGAGATCCTGGTTCAGGAAGCCGATGGTGCAGTCGTTGCTTTTGCTGACGGAGCCGTTATCGATCTTAAGATCGCCGTTGATAATCTTCAGCAGGGTGGATTTCCCGCGGCCGTTCAGTCCGATCAGGCCGATCTTGTCCTTCGGCTTGATGAACATGTTTGCATTTTCGTACAGCGGGCGGCCCCCGATGTAGTAAGAGAGATTAGTAATAGAGATCATGATTCCGACGCACTCATTCGAATACAAAAATAATCAGTATTTGTAGCATTTCCGCCAGGTATGGAATGACGTTGCGTTATGATTTCAAAAACACGTATTTTTAGTACTCAACCCATCGCAGTTTTTATGAAGTTCACCTCTTTTCCTGTCATAACCCTCGTCTTACTGGTGGCCTGCAGCCACACCAGCTCGCGCAACGACGAAGCGGCGTCAACCGAAGATACGACAAACGTCCCCGAACAGCCAGGGGCCGACGATGGTGGTCTGCCCGCGCTAACGGACTATGCCAAAACGCTGCCCCTTGACAAGATCAGGATGCCGGCAGGGTTCTCCATCGATGTATTTGCGGAAGTGGACAACGCGCGTTCCCTGGCACTAAGCCCTTCGGGTGTTTTGTACGTGGGCAACCGCAATGGCGACAAGGTATATGCCGTAAAGGATACGGACGGCGATTTTAAGGCCGACAAGAAATGGGTGATCGCCTCGGGATTGAACATGCCCAACGGCGTGGCGTTCCGCGATGGCGACCTGTACGTGGCCGAAGTGAGCCGCATTCTGAAATTTCCCAGGATCGAATCATCCCTGCAGGCCCCGCCTAAGCCCGTGGTGATCCAGGATGACTACCCCACCGACACACACCATGGCTGGAAATACATCTCCTTTGGCCCCGACGGAAAGCTCTACGTGCCCGTCGGCGCCCCCTGCAACATCTGCGAGCCCGAAAAAGAGATCTACGCGTCCATCACGCGCCTGAATGCCGACGGCACAGGGCTGGAAGTATACGCCCACGGCGTACGCAACACCGTAGGCTTTACCTGGCATCCCGAAACGAAAGAGCTGTGGTTTACCGATAACGGCCGCGATATGTTGGGCGACGAAAAGCCCGCATGTGAGCTGAACGTAGCCCCGAAGGCGGGCATGCACTTCGGCTACCCGTATTGCCACGAAGGGTCGATCAAAGACCCGGAGTTTGGAAGTAAACGTCCTTGCAGCGACTTCACGGCGCCCGCCGACAAGCTCGGCCCGCACGTAGCACCGCTGGGGTTGAAGTTTTATACCGGGACTCTCTTCCCGGCATCGTATAAAAACAAACTGTTCGTCGCCGAGCATGGCTCCTGGAACCGGACTAAGAAAAGTGGTTATAACGTTACACTGGTGGAGCTGGCCGGACGCAGTGCGAAACGTCACGAGGTGTTTGCCAGCGGCTGGCTGGATGAAGCCTCGCAGAAGGAGTGGGGCAGACCGGTAGACGTGCTGGTGATGCCCGACGGCTCGCTGTTGGTGTCAGACGACAAAGCCAACGTAATCTACCGCATCTCCTACAAAGGATAAGCATACTAATAACCTAACCGACCATGAAGAAATTACACCTGCCTGTGGCCGCGATCTGTTGTGGCATGGCATTGGGAATGGTGAGCGAAGCCGATGCGCAAGGACTGTCTGTACCGCCTGCCGGTTTCACGCGTGTATACGAGGTGCCGGCAACCGCGGTGAAGAGCCAGGACAATACTGGCACGTGCTGGAGCTTCTCGACAACATCGCTGGTAGAGTCACAGACCATGAAGCAAGGATATGGGGAGTTCGATATTTCCGAGATGTTTACCGTGCGGCATATCTACCTGGAAAAAGCCAGAAACTATATGCTGCGCCAGGGTGCCGCGCAGTTTGGCCCCGGAGGACTGGGGCACGACGTAATCCGGGCGATGGCGACGTATGGTATCGTTCCGGAAGCTGCTTACCCCGGCCTGGTATTAGGACAGAAAAATCACGACCATGGCCGGCTCGATGCACGGCTGAAGACGTACCTGGATAGTTTGCTGAAGATACGCCCGGTGCCGGCCGACTGGCAGCGTGGATTTGAAGTCATCCTGGACGACCACCTCGGCAAAGCTCCGACGACATTTATGTACAAAGAGAAATCGTACACACCGCTGACGTTCGCGTCGGAAGTAGTGCGCTTCTCGGCGTTGGACTACGTCAACATCACCTCGTTCTCGCACCACCCGTTTTATACATCGTTTATCCTGGAAGCCCCCGATAATTTTCTGAATGGCGCGTACTACAACCTGCCGGTCAATGAAATGATCTCGTTGGCAGAGCGTGCCCTCGCAGGCGGTTATTCCATGATGTGGGATGCCGATGTCAGCAACAGCTGCTTTCGCCAGAAAGACGGGTATGCCATGCGCTGGAAAGACTGCAATGCACCGCAGACGATCCAGGCCGACGACGCCGAGATGCCCTATGATCAAACGATCCGTCAGAACCTGTATGAAAACCTGACCACCCAGGACGATCACCTCATGCACCTGGTAGGATTGGAGAAAACAAAAGGAGGTAAGAAGTTCTTTTTGGTAAAGAACTCCTGGGGAAAGATCGGTCCCTTTGGCGGATACATTCGCGTGTCGGAAAGCTACTTCGCCATCAATACGGTGAGCATGGTGGTTCCGAAGGCCGCGTTAGACAATGCACTCCGGCAGAAACTGGGCATACGCTAGCGCTGCGGGTGATTAGTGCAAATAAACAGAATCGAACTTGGCAAGGAAGGTATTGCCTTCATAAAGTTCGAGCGTTTCACCTTTAATGGCATAGTGGTCGGCTTGTTGCAGCACATTTGTCAGGAAGTTTTCCACGTCCATCCGCGACTCGCAGAACATCTTGGTGCTAATGGTCATGAATTTTATCTTGTCACCATCGACAGTATAGCTGCCGCCAAGACCATTGCAGCCCGCAAAACCCCGTAACTTCTTTTCACCGTCGGAAGACGCCAGTACCATATGTACTTCCTTCGCATCCGCCGGTGTGATGACGGGCATGCCATTCATCTCGGAGAGCTTCCAATACGTATTTTCCAGGTGGGCAACGCTGGTGGTCTTTTCTGTAGGCTTACAACAAGCCAGAAAGACTATAATCAGGGCAACAAATAATCTTTTCATATCGGTATATCGGAAAAATCTATGCCAGAAAAAAACAAGCCGGAAGAAATGTCCGGCTTGTTGGTGAAGATCAGAGGTCGCGGATCCAGATGTTGCGGAAGCTCACCGGATTGCCATGATCCTGTAGACGGATAGGGCCCTTTTCATACGGTTTGTAAACCGGCAACCCGATATACTCCGTCGGTCCCCACACGGCCACATGGTTTTGTGTCAATACACCGTTATGGATCAAGGTGACATATGCCGGAGAGATCACACGGCCTTCTTTGTTGAAGCGTGGTGCGGTGAAGAAGATATCGTATGCTTGCCATTCGCCGGGTTTGCGGCAGGCATTTGCCAGTGGAATGTGTTGTTTGTAGATAGAGCCGGCCTGGCCATTGGAGTACGTCCTGTTATTGTAGCTATCCAATACCTGCACTTCGAAACGTTCTTGCAGGAAGATACCACTGTTACCACGACCCTGGCCCGTTTGCTTCGGATCTACCGTCGCGGGTGAGCGCCACTCGATGTGCAGTTGGAAATCGCCAAACTCTTTTTTGGTACGGATGTCTTTTCCGCCGGCCACTACGGTCACAGCGCCGTCTTTTACAGTCCACTTGGCGGGGGTATCGTCTATGCTCACCCATTGGTCAAGCGACTTGCCATCGAACAGCATTGTAGCGTCAGACGGCATATCGCCCGGCTTTTCTCCCGGAGTGATAATGCGCACTTCCGGCGACCATAGCTCCGTAGACTCGGGTGTTTTCTTTTCGGGTTGATCTTGCGCCTGCACAGCGTGATACGTACCGAGCAAGGATAATAAGCAGAGTGATGAAATTGTTTTTTTCATGTATGGGTAGTTGATCCGGTTATTTAAAAATCATTAGCGATGTCGTTGACTTTCTGATTCTTGTCATCTTTCATCCTGGCAAAGAGCGGCGGTGAAAGATACGTCAGCTCCAGGTGGTGTTTGCCGGTGGCCTGAAATTTCAGAATGATGCTATCGCTTTTCCAGAAGTAGATCTGGTTCTTGATGTCATACTCCGCTTTCCCATAGAGCGATTCGAGCGCCTTCATAAGGCGTGGGTCCTTTTCGGTTGTCACGCTGATCTCGTAGATCATGTCGCGATATGACTTCATTGCGATCTCCTTGACCTTTACTTCGCCGATCCGTTCATAGTCGGGATGGCTGACCTCATAGAGCTTGGCGGGATATTGATCCTTTTCTTTAAACTCCTTTTTCATCTTGGATCCTTTGACCGAGTCAGCCACTGCGCCAAGCTGTATGTCTTTGAATCCGTTTCGTCTTTCGAGTTCTGCGATAGATTGTGCCGCCGCGCCAAAACTTCCCATCGCAATTACGAATACGGGCAGGAGGCAGGAGAGTAGGTGTCTGGTCATGAGGATTATCATATAAACTTAAGCGGGATGGAAACGCTTGTCCTATCCCATAATATCAAAAGGTCTGCCACATCGTTTCGCTGGTTGAATTTTAGTGTGAGTGGCTCATAGGTAGCATCGCTGATCGGCACCACGGGTACCTCGAAACGCATAACGTCTTGTTTCTGATTATAGTTGTACGAGCCCCACAGGCCGACGTCGCGGTTGATGATGATCGTCCACTTGTCCTTCTCCGGAATGGTGAAAAGCGAATAGGTTCCGGCTTTGAGCAGCGTCCCCTTGATCACCACATCACGCGTCGCAGTGATCTCGGTCGCCTCGTTTGCGCCGGTGCGCCATACCTTGCCGTAGGGCACAACGCCGCCGAAGATCTCGCGGCCACGCTTTTGGGGCTGCGAATAGGTGATCTTGACATACGTATCCTTATAGCGCATGGTTGCCAACCCGATGGGGCTGGGGCGTGACTCCGTCGCTTCCTGCGCGAAGACGCCTGTTTGGATCAGCAGGCAAAGGGTGAGGATCGCGTTTCTCATAGGGCGAAGATAAGGATGGCTATCATGAAGTTTATGACTTTTCGTTACTTTTGCGCCCATGTCCCGCCCTGCTTTTGACGATATCTATATGGAGCTGGCCGTAAACCTGGCTCGCCGCTCCCATTGCATCAAACGCCACGTAGGCGCGGTGCTTACGAAGGACACGCGCATTATTTCCATTGGTTATAACGGTCCGCCCCCAGGCACCCACAACTGCGACGAGGAGTGGCCCGAGGCCGGATGCCCGCGCGATTCAAAAGGCGGATGCTCGCTGGCCATACATGCCGAGCAGAACGCTATTTTGTATGCCGTCAAGAACAAAACTTCGGTGGAGGGCGCAACCTTGTACACCACGCTGTCGCCGTGCCTGGCATGTGCGCGTATTATCTTCTCCATGGGCATTCGCCGGGTGATCTACTACAAGTCGTATGCCGAACACAAGGGGATCGCGTCTGACGAAGGCGTTGATTTTCTGGTGAAGTTTGGCGTAGCGGTGGAGAAGTACGCCGGGCAGCTGGCAAATGCTACACAAATGATCTGATGCAGGTCAGCGCCCTGCATGCAGTGAGCGGTTGGTGGTAATAATAATGGTTAGGTCGGTGAAGTCACGCTTGCTTCTTACACCGAGGCGACCTTGAGTGCGCTTTCCAGGTCGGTGATCATCTTGGCCGTAACACCTTTTGTCTTTTTGGATTTCTCTGCCTGCAGGACCGTAAGTGTGCGGGCTGCCATCTCGTATAAGCCGGACGGGTTTTTGTCGTTCCGGTAGCTTCCCAGGCACCACTCGATATCCGATTGCAGTTGTTGTTCAATGCCCAGCTCCTGAAGCTTTTTCAAAGATTCGACACAGACTTTCTCGATCCGATCAGACGCGCCCGTACTTGCTTTGGGGGCGGCGACCCGCTTGGTGGCTGTCTTCTTCGCCGGTTTAGCAGTTTCTTTTGCCATGATTGTAATAGATTGTTGTTGTTGACAGGTAAGTTAAGCCGGTTACAGGGCGAAGACAAGTAGATATTTTATAAAATTTCCGCAACCGAGTGAAAATTTTTGTACTTCAAGCAGAAGTTGAAGTATGCACCGCCATCATTACTACAATCAGGAATACACCGATTACGGCAGCGAGTTCTTAGCATCGCTCCATCACAACATCGACCCTATAAAAAACGAAAGGGAAGTAAATCCGATTTACTTCCCTTCGCAAAGTTTCTTAGGTTTGAAGCCTAATTACTTCTTCTTCTTGGCAGCTTTCTTAGCAGTCTTTTTAGCTGCTTTCTTAGCTACCTTTTTCGCTGATTTTGCCATAGCGTTTTTAATTTTATGTTTAAACTATACGAAAAGTAGTAACAAAAAATTTATTCACAAAAATTTTTACGCAATTATTTTTAAGAGCGAATTTTTTTTACAAGTACTTCTCGTGATGATTTTAACAAGCACATAAAAATATTTACCCGATGTTGGTTACACAATGTTCACTTCGGGATGAATATCGATGTTGAATTTCTCTTTCACGCTGCGTTGTATCTCCAGCGCGAGTTGCCAGATGTCGTTGCCTTTACCACCACCGTAATTGACAAGCACCAATGCCTGATGCTGGTGTACGCCGATGTTGCCGAGGCGTTTTCCTTTCCATCCGCATTGTTCAATCAACCAACCGGCAGGAACTTTCACCGTGCCCTCTTCCGCGGGATAACCCGGCACGGACGGATAAGCTTGTTGCAATGCGGCATACTGCGTAGCGGATATCGTCGGATTCTTAAAGAAACTTCCCGCGTTTCCGATCACGGCAGGATCAGGCAGTTTGCTTCGACGAATGTGGATAACTGCATCGCTGACGGCCTTGACAGAGGGCTCCGCATAGCCCAGTGCAGCGATCGTATCGCGCACAGCACCATAGCTGATATTCAGCGCATGGTGGCGCTTGGTAAGCGATAAGGTGATCGCCGTGATGATGTAAAGCCCTTTGGCTTGTTGTTTGAAAATGCTGTCGCGGTAGCCAAAGGCGCACGCTTCGTTCGGGAAAGTGTGTACACTGCCCGTACGAATGTCGACGGCTTCGACTTCAACGATGACATCTTTCATCTCCGTGCCATACGCGCCGATGTTCTGCATCGGCGCAGCGCCCGCCGTACCTGGTATGAGCGACAGGTTCTCAACACCACCCCAACCGTGCTCGACGCAATACAGCACCAGGGCATGCCAATTTTCACCGGCTCCCACCTTCAACACCACGCGATCGTCTGTCTCCCGCACAATTTCCTTGCCCATGATCTCGATCTTGACGACCAGTCCATCAAAGTCTTGCGTTAGCAGCAGGTTGCTGCCACCGCCCAGGAGCAATACTTGTTGTTGATTGAAAGCTTGGCTTTGTATCAGGGCCTGTACGTCAGGAACAGAGCGTACTGTTGTGAATGCCTTTGCCGATGCCTGAATGCCGAAAGTGTTGAAGGGGGACAGGTCGATGTTTTGCTGCACGTGTATGGGGTTTGTTCCGCGATGGGTAGACAGTCAAAAAACTTGTGCCTGAAAACAAACGCGATGCAGCATGTCATCGCCCTGTTTTCAGGCACAAGTGTACGGACTACTTTACGTTCTCGGAAATTTCTCCCTTGGAAAGTTTAAACAGACAGACACGTGAAAAGCGTCCGGCCACGTAGGTGGTACCGCATACCGCGAGCCCACCGTCGGCCGTGGCAATAAGACTGGAAACTTCATACGGGTTGGAGAAGCCCAGGTAACGGCTGCTCATGAACGCACCCGTATCGGCATTATAGAAGTAAAGTCCTATTTGCCGCGATTGTGTCGTGCTGGCATAGATAACGACGTTTTTTTCATGGAGCGTCGTGTGCAGAATCTTCACGAAGGCATTAGGCGTTAACTCCGGCAGCGAAAAACCATTGGGATTTAGCGCCGAAATATTGGCTTGTACGGTAGGGGCCACCTCCTGGCGCGGCAGGAAAAAGTTTTCGCCGAAATTAAACGATGCCAGCGCAATTTGATTATTTCCCAGGGGAGCCAGGGCGCTTACACCGCCTTTGTATTGCTGACCCAATACAACGCCCATCGGCGCATCTCCCTGAAAATTCGTAAAGCAAAGCGACAAGCTGTAGTTATAAAAGCCATTGAAATAGTAGGGACCGCCCGGGATGCGACCCGCCTGGAAAGGCAGGCGTCGTCCGCCTTTGGTGAAGTGATCGATGATCGCAGCTTCTACTTCCTTGTCGCCACCGGCGCCAATTTCAAAACCTTTGAAACTCGATCCATTGGTCGCGCCGGAAGTGTCCATTTTAACAATGACCGACTTTCGGGCCTTGTTGTCGTATCCCATGAGTATGAGGCTCTTTTCGTTCACGTCCACGCCCGCGGCCGCAGGATAGGTGATGCTGAGCTGTTCCTGGCCCGCCTCATTAAAGTATTGGATGTCTTTTCCCGAAAGGAGATTTCCGTCTTCGTCTACAGCAATGAGCTTTGACAGAAATGTTTTACTGTCGCGGCAAAAGAAGTAATATCTGTTGTCGATCGCGGCAAGGTCGCCGACGGGGCTTACAAAGTTCGATTCAAGTTCATTCTCGCTGACGAAGTTGCCATTTTTATCAGCCTTTAGCAGGTAGGTATAATAAAAGTTAGGATTGCCGGTGGTAGCGCCCGGCGTGATCGTTCCTTTCGCGGCGAGCATCAGATAACCTCCATCGGCGGTCTGTTTAACATCGATCGGGAAATACACCGCGTCAAGCTGGTTGTTGTCGTAAATGCTGACAAACTTTTGGGCTTCGGTTCGCGGATCCGGTTCTTCGCCGCACATCATCATCAGCGGTGCGACCAATAAAAGCAGGAGAGAAGTTCGTATAGTAGACTGTTGCATGCGAAAGATCATTTTTTACGGTCGGCAGACTTGAAACTGTTTTCCAGGAAGCGCAGCGGGAACAGAACGCCCGCCGACACGGTAATGTTGTCGAGCAGCAGGTCGTCCATCGAGTCGCCTACCCCCGAAAGCCGGTCGTTTTCATAGCGATTTTTGGAAGACGTAACGTTGCTCATGCCCGACTTGTACATCAGGTCGAGGTTAAGCCGCACGTTACCCACGCTGTAGTACAAGCCCGCGCCGCCGATCAGGCCCCAATGGTTTTTGGCAAACAAGTCCTTTGCGCCGACAATGATCGCTTCATCCTCAAATGGGTTTTGCCCGCCGCTGGCGTTGTCATTGCCGGAGATCGTCACTTCCTTCGTAGCTCCGAGCAAAACGGCCTGATAAATACCTGCCTGCAGGTACGGACGCAGACGGTTGCCGGCGACTTCGTATTTGATTAAAATCGGAAACTGAAGATGGTCTACTTTCTGCAAATGCTCGTAGTTCAACTGCACTAATTGGCCGGCGGCAGTCCCACCTTGCCAGAGGTAGGCATTGCTATACGCGAATGCGCTGTGCTGATACGTAGGCTGAAAGCTGAACGAAAAGCGACGATAATAAAACGCCACTTCGAACGTCACCTGGCTCCCCATTTGTTTGAACTTATCATACTTCTTGGCGATCAGCGACGGATCATAGTTTGTCGGAGCCATGATGAAGTATTCTTTTTCAACACGGGGCTGGGAGAGGTTCATACCAGCCTTGGGGCCCAGCCACCATTGTTTCTCCAGGAATTTCTCAATCTCCTTACTCTGTTTGTTGTAAGCTGCCGCTGTTTTCTTTCGCTTCTTACTGTTGTTGCTCTGCGCGTATGCCAGGTTCATGGCCAGCATCGCGCATAGCAGCACGAGGTAAAGTCTTTTCATGTTGGTCGGTAGGTGTTAATCGGGGTCAAGGGTTACTTTGTAATGACAAGTTTCTTCGCCTCTTTGAAGAAGCCACTTTTCAACTCATAAATATAATTGCCTGCCGGTAAACCTGTTAGATCTACCTCTATTTTATGTTCTCCTGCAGGATATAAACCGTTTACGAGGCTCTTCACTTTCTCACCCTTCTGGCTATACAGGTCTATGGCAACGTTGTTGGCGCTGTTCACATGGAAGACCAAGGTCGTTGCATCTTTAGCCGGGTTCGGATAGCAATTTTCAAGACCGAAGCGATCGCTGATAAATCCTTCCGAGCCGGTAATGGTGCGCTGCGCGAGCGGCAGCGTTTGAAAAGGTTGCCCTTCCACGCCCTTGTGAATGCCTTTCGTCACGAGACCTGGGAAGATGATCTCCAGCTGTTGATCGTCTACCAGCATCCAGTCGCGCATAATGCTGCCAAATACCTCGCGATAATCGTATTGCATTTCGACCGTGGACTTGGTCAGGTCGGGGTTCGTGCCCACTACGCCGGCCTGTACGCCTCGGCCAAAGACAAACAACGGTGCGCCTGTACCGTGGTCGGTACCATAGCTGGCATTGGAGGCCACCTGGCGACCGAATTCGGAGGTGGTCACCGTCAGTACCTCGTTCTCATACCCACGGGCGCGTAGGTCTTGCTGGAACGCGTTCATCGCCGTGGAAATATGGTACATCAGCGCCGCGTGCGAGCCCATGGTGGGATTGTATGTCTCTACCTGGTCGGCGTGGGTATCAAAACCACCAATCTTTACGAGGAACACTTTAGTCTGGCAACCACCCGAAAGCAGGTTGGCGACAACCTTCAGCTGATGTGACAGCGGGTTTTGCTGGCTTCCCTCGGGCGCATTGAACGGATATTTCTCGGGGTATACAATGCCCTTGTCCATTGTTTGCCCGAGCTTGTACTGCTCAGACAGGCGTTTGGCATAAGACTTGGTTTTGTCCTCCAGGCCGAGGATCCATTTCAGCTCCTTGTAGTACGGCGAATCTTTTAAATATTCCGGGGGGATACCGCGCGGGTCGACCGTTGCCGGTATATCTTCAAATCCTTCGAGGCCTTCGATAAAGTCACCAAACCCCTTTGGATCGTTGGGAATGGCGATCGACGTCGGAATGTTGCCATCCTGGTGGAAGATAAGCGACACATCCGTGCCCATCTCGATGGCCAGCGGATCGGGCATCGTGGGGTTCGGGAAGTCTTTCGGGTATTCCATGCCGAGCGGCGCATAGAAGCCTTCCAGGTAGCGGCCCACCCATCCGGATTGGAAGTAATCGTTATACCCGCCGCCCATATACCAGATGTCGCGCCCACGGAAATGTGAGCCGTTGTTGTTTTTATACGACACACCCTGCACGACAGCCATACGACCCTGATCGTAGAGCGCTTTCATGGCCTGCATATCGGGATGCAAACCTACCTGGGCATCCGACGGCAGCGTATTGTCCAGGGGGATATAACCCCGGGCATTGTTCTTGGACGGGATGGCGATGTTGGGGCGGATGCTATAATACTGATCGTATTTTTCAACAGGAATAACGCAGTTCAAACCGTCGTTACCGCCATGCAATTGCAGGATGATGAGCCGTCTGTTTTCACCGGCGGCGGCGGCCATGCGTGTCAATGCGTTTTCTTCACCGAGCACGCGCACCGGTACATTTGCCAGCGCAAACGGAATGCTTGCAGCGAGCGGTAATTTCTTTATAAAACTTCTTCTGGATATCATGGTCAGGCGGAATTAAGAAAGTTGATACTCGGGTGTTTGCAACATGGCATTCAGCAAATTCTGCAACGCACGGCGTATGTCGGCGTACTCGTCGGGGCGGTTATTCCAATAGTCGGCCCATTCGGGTTCGGTTAATATACCGTCAAACATTTTGAGCAGGAACCAATTGAGGCGCTGCGAAGACAGGGAAGAGTTGGTGTCGTCGTCGGCATCTTCAAACGTCAGGTTCTTGCTGAAAGGCAGCAGATAGTCTGCCAGCGTTCGAACCAGCAGCTTGGCATCGGCAGCCTGACCGTTGAAGTGCGTTTGTACAAACTGCCGCAGGTCCAGCGTGTTAAACACGACGCCATTGCCCTCGACGTTGTCGATGCCGTTCACCACGCCACGCACAAAGTCGTATCGGTGACCCAGCGTGTTGGGAGTGATCCACGCGCGGTGGTAGATCGGATATTGGTGATAGGCCTCGTAACCGGCCACGTCAAACGGCTCGAAGAAGTTCATACCCTGGCGGTCTTTGCCGATCGTCGTCCGGATGGCGCTTGTGAGGCGGTAGAATTCATCCGGATCCTGTTCCATCGCGGGAACGGCGATGTCGAAGAATTTCAGCGTGCCGAGCGTCAGGTCGATCGGCGACTTGATTATGGCGCCAAAGTTGGCGTCGTTTACAGGGTCGGCGTCGATCGCCTCGTAAAAATGCTTGCTCTTCAGCAGCTGTTTGACGACGGGTACAAGCTTGTAGTCATTGGCCACGAACGTAGCCACCATGTCGTCAATGGTATTCTCAACGACTGCCGCCTCGGCATCCGTATGCGGAGCCCATACAAAGAAGCGGTAAATACGGCGACAAATGTTGCGTGCCGTCTCTGGCTGGCTGTAAATGATGTCGATCAACTGGCTGATCTCGTCGATCGCACTTTCCTCTGTAGGGTTACCGTTGGGCATAAGCGTGGCATCGGGTGTTACCGACGCGCCGCCGAGGCGATTCGAAAATACCTTGACGGTGTTGTCGTGCTGGGAGGCATTTTCCTTACTGCCCTTCACCTTACCCCGGGGCAGCAACGTTTCCGGGTCGAAGCCAAAGACCGTCTGTTCCGTCGCCAGCGGGTCGAATACACCCTCTAACGGCATGGCGGTTTCCCAGCCGGAGAGGGTATAGGCAGCCTGGCGTACATCCGATTCCTTGTACACCAGGTAGTCACCTTGTTCCAGGTCGGGAGGAAGCGCGGCGCCTTCCAGGCCACGTCCAATGCTATAAAGCTCGAACAGCTCACGGGCATAGTTTTCATTCACGCCGTTTACACCACCCTTTACGTTGGTGTCGCCGTCCAGCAGACGGATCATGGCATTGTCGATGCTGATCTTTACCGTCAGACTTTTAAAATTCAACGATACCCCGCTCGGCAAAACGCTATTGTTTGTGGCGAACAGCCGGTACAGTTGATTCTGAAAATAGAGGGAACGAACGTTATTGACCTTCGACTCGATCGTCGTGAAGTGCGTATGTAAGAAGTAGACCAATCGCTCGCGGGCAGCATGTTGGAGGGCGGTATTTCCCGTCATGCCCGGGCTCATCATTTGCCCGAGGAACCATTGCAGAAAATAATCGACCAGCACAAAGGTATTGTCGTTGACACCGTCCTGGAAGCCGGAGTACACCCACTCTGCGCCGGTCTTGAGGTCGATGGGCGGCGCCGGTTGGGGAAGGACCGTATCGAACAACATGTCGACCGCCGCACTGGAGTTCATGGCGCCAACGGTATCGATTTGGATCTTGGAGCCCCCAAAAGTGGCTCTTCTCAGCAGGTGAGCCGCCCGTTTGGGGTTCAATTGTTCATTTAAGGGATCTAATGGCATGGGGTACGTTTGGTTTTGGACCGCTATATATCATGAGAATTGTACAAAAGTATTTAAATCGGTGACCAACTGCATTAGGCCACGACGACTGAAAGTTTTTTCCTACGGTTCATTGCTTACCAGCTTCTTTACTTTTAAACTGCAGGGTATCAACAGCCTGTTATCGGTATATGAAGATCATTGAATGTCCACGCGATGCGATGCAAGGGCTGCCGGATTTCATTCCGACACCGTTAAAGTTACAATATCTGCAACAGCTCCTGGCGGTAGGGTTTGATACCATCGACTTTGGCAGCTTTGTTTCACCCACCGCTATACCACAGCTGCGCGACACGGCTGAGGTACTGGCCGGCCTGGACCTTAGCAACACACGGTCGAAATTATTAGCCATCGTGGCCAATACCCGCGGGGCGACCGACGCAGCACGGTTTGAACAGATCACATACCTCGGATTCCCGCTCTCGATCTCGGAAACATTCCAGCGCAGGAACACCAACAAAACGATTAAAGAGGCGCTCCAGACCATCGAAGAGATCCGGGAGATCTGCGGAAAAAGCAATAAAACACTCGTAACCTACATCAGCATGGGCTTCGGAAACCCCTATGGTGATCCGTACGACACCGCGTGGGTGGTAGAGTTTGTGGAGCTGCTGATCGCCCGGGGCGTGTCGATCATTTCACTGGCCGATACAGTGGGCGTTGCAGACGCCGGCAGCGTGCGTACATTGTTCCAATCGCTCGTACAGGAATATCCGGCCATCGAGCTCGGAGCACACTTACACGCTACGCCAGCAACGGCTGTGGCAAAGATCGCCGCGGCGTTTGAAGCAGGATGCAAACGCTTTGACGGTGCGATACGCGGTTACGGCGGTTGCCCCATGGCCAACGACGACCTGGTAGGTAACCTTCCCACCGAAACGATCTTCTCGTATCTGCAAACCCAGGGCGTCCTATTCGATCTGGACCGTCACGCGTTTGAAAGGTCACTAAAACTGGCGGATGAAATATTTCCAAAGCATTGAAAATATTACTTCGTACCCTGCAAGGGGGATTATTCCTGTACTTTTGTTTAAATTAGATGATGATTATGAGGGCCGTCGTATCTTTTATTTGCTTCGTGTTGATTTCAGGAGGGTTGATTGCGCAAGATTCCAAAGACCCCAAGGGATATACGCAAAAGGGACGCGAACTGTACGAGAAACACGAGTTCATGGAAGCGTTGCTGAATGTAAACAAAGCCATCGAGCTCGATAAGAACTTTGCGGCAGCATATTACCTGCGGGGTAACATCAAAGATAACTTTGACGATCGCCATGGCGCGATGAAGGACTACAACTCCGCCATTGAAAAGAATCCCAAGTTTGCGGATGCGTTCTTTGCGCGTGGAAACGTCAAGATGAAACTGCAGGATTTCTACGGCGCCATCGCCGACTACACATCCGCCATTACCATTAATGAAAACTATATCGAGGCATACTTCAATCGTGGCAAAGCCAAGCAATACCTGCAAGCGTATGAAGATGCTATCAACGACTGCTCGAAGATTATCGAGATCAATCCCAAGAATGTAGACGCCTTCTACATGCGTGGCATCTTGCGTATCAACTTCGGCGATGTGAAGAACGGATGTCTCGACCTGAGCAAAGCCGGCGAGCTCGGCGATCTCAAGGCCTATGAGGCCATCAAAGAAAAGTGTAATCAGAAGGACTAAGCAGCTTTACGCTACGGCCGTCGTTTTACCGTGCGTCGACAGGTTCATGCGATAGGCGCTGCCAGGCATGGGCGTGACGGCACCTTTTAGCTCCAGCGTTAGCAGAATGCTGGCCAACTGGCCGGGAGGAAGACCTGATCTTCCGCTCAGGGCATCGAGCATCAACGGGGCAGCGCTTTCCCAGAGTGTCCTTAAAACCATTTGCTCTTCCGGCTCATAATCGCTGTACGTCGGTGCGGCTTCGGGTGTGACCACAGGTTGTGGCGTTTCCCAGTTCATAATATACTCTAAATCTTTAACGGACGTGAGCAGGTGTGCCTTGTGCGCTTTGATAAGTTGGTTGCAGCCGTTGGAGTATTGCTGACGGATGCTGCCCGGAAAAGCAAATACATCTTTAAAATAACCATTGGCTAGGTCTGCGGTAATAAGCGCGCCTCCTTTATCGGCAGCTTCTACGACCACGAGGGCATCGCAAAGGCCGGCAATGATCCGATTGCGCGCGGGAAAATTATGTGCATCGGGTTTTGTGCCAAACGGATTTTCAGTCAGCAGGCCGCCGTATTGCAACATTTTTTGAGCCGTATCACGATGGGCCGCCGGATAGATCACATCGATGCCGCTGCCAAGTACGCCCACGGTGGGCAAGCCATGTTTAAGCGCCAGGCGATGCGCCTGTATATCGATGCCGTAGGCCAGCCCGCTCAGCACCAGGGCGTCGTGCGCGGCGAGTCCTTCAAGCAATGACTCGAGACAGCTCTTGCCATACTCGGTTGACCTGCGCGTGCCGACAATGGCAACAATTTTTTTATGCTCGAGATTGATATTACCCTGAAGGTATAGCAGCGACGGAGCGTCTTCGATGGCCCGAAGACGTGACGGGTACTGCGGGTCGGTATAAAGCACCAAAGAAACACCGGCCTTCCGCGCGCGGGTTAGTTCTTCTTCCGCTTGTTTCCACGGCCGTCCCTGACGAATGGCATCCGCGGTGACCGGACCCACGCCGGGTATTTGTAGCAGGGTAAGGCGCGAAGCGCGAAAAACATCTTGAGCCGAGCCACAATAGCTCACCAGCTGCCGTAACGTGCGGCTGCCAATGCCCGGAATAAAATGAAGTGCAATGCTCGAAAGCCTGTTTTGATCCATAAAAATAACACACAAAAAGAACCTCCACTAAGGTACATCCCCCGCCCGGTCCTTCCAATATCCAGTAAGAATATTTTATCCCTATCCCTGCAGCTTATCGCGCATCTCCACCAGGAAGCTTCTCACGCGCTTCAACGATTCGATCATTTCCATCTTGTCACGCACCGCTTGCGTATCGTTGCGCAGCATCTCCTTGGCGCCCTGCAGCGTAAAACCTTTCTCCTTTACCAGGTGGTAAATGGTCCGGACATTGTCGATGTCTTCCTTGGTGAACTGACGATTGCCTTTCCGATTCTTCTTAGGCTTGATAAGGTCGAACTCAGACTCCCAAAAACGGATCAGTGACGGAGCAACGTTGAACATCTCAGCTACTTCCCCAATCGAGAAATATAGCTTTTCAATTTCCTTTTCTTTATACGCCATGTTACTGAGCAAGGTACGTAATTAAACCTGTATCGTCAATCCGTATTCTCGTTTCCGGAAAATCTTTTTTAGTCAATTCCTGGATCCTTTTTAGGACCTGTTGCTGGGGGTCGACACGTACCCCCGTGCCGTAGGTCTGATAGGTCGATGTGATACGGGCCTGGAAGAACTTACCCGCCCGGTCGGTATAAACCTTTACAATAGGGGCCAGGCCGTTGACGCCCGTTACGCTAATGCCGCGGTACGTGCAGAAGTTACCCATGCTATACGCAATGAAACGGTCTTTATAGACCTCAACGGCGCGGGTAACATGCGGACCGTGCCCGAAGATGATATCGGCACCGGCGTCGATCAGCGTATGCGAAAACTTATAGACATCACCGCGGTTCTCGCCATGGAATAGCTCATTCTTGCGGGGTACGTTCTGATATTGTGCACCCTCGGCACCGCCGTGAAACGACACGATGATGACGTCCACCAGCGAGTCGAGATGTTTGACAAGGGCCCTGGCGCCTTCTAGGTCGTTCAGCGGCACGCAGTTGCTGTTAGGGGCAAAAGCCACCAACCCGTAACGCACGCTGTCCTTGGTAAAAATGACGGTCTTTTGATTCATCTGGCCAGCGTGGAGAATCCCCGCAGCCTCGAGTGTCTTCATACTGCTGTTGCGTCCCGCTTCCCCAAAGTCGCCGGCGTGGTTATTGGCCAGGCTCATCATGTCGAAGCCCGCGCTTACCAGGTTTTTGACATAACGCGTAGGCGTGCGGAAGACATAGCACACCTTGGGGTCTTTACAGGTCTTGGGCGTCCCGCCGGTGTCCAGCAGCGTACCTTCCAGGTTGCCAAACGTCACGTCGGCATCGCGCAGGATCGGCTCGACCTCCTTCATCAGAAAAGAACCGTCCGCGGAAGGAAGTTTATCTTCCGGGTAGGAGGTACCCATCATGATGTCGCCCACGCCTACGATCGTAAGCGTATCGTTCCGGACAAACGCCACGGTATCGCCAGTGGCCACCGGCCGCGCCGTGGAATCGGGCGTTACCTGCGCCAGGCAAACGGCGGAGAAATTAAATAAGCTGACCAGTAGTAAGATGCGCATCATCAACGATTTATGTGAGCGCAAAGAAACAGAGAATTGGCAACCGGTCAAAGCCTCGCACGCAAGTTTTGACCCTGAAAAAAATCAGTCGAGCGGGCGGTCCTGGCGGCTGCCGATCTCGATCAGTTTCTGATATTCCTTGTTGCTCAGATCGCGTTGAAAGAAGTTGATCGGGTTTACGTGCTCCCCCTTGAACAACACTTCATAATGCAAGTGTGCCGCCACCGAGTTTCCGGTGCTGCCCACATACCCGATCACCTGGCCGCGCTTCACGACATCGCCCACCTTCACCGCAAAAGCGGACATGTGCGCATACCGGGTTTCAAAATTATAGTGATGGTTGATGTACACGACGTTTCCGTACGAGCTCGAAGTATAGGCCATGATCACCTTGCCGTCGCCGGTGGCATAGATCGGTGTGCCCGAAGGTGCCGAGAAATCCAGACCCTTGTGATCAATGTATTTGTGGAAGATCGGATGGAAACGCGAGCCGTAGGTAAGGTGAAGCTGATCGAGCTGTTTGTTGCTGATGGGCTGAATGGCGGGGCGCGAAGACCAGGCTTCCAGCTTTTCATTCACCATCGCCTTCAGTTTGTCGTACGATTGAACTTCGACGTCCAACTGGTGTTTAAGGTTTTGCACAGCGCTATAGCTGTTCAACACGACCGGAAAGTCGCCCAATACTTCTTTGTCGAGCTTGATGCTGCCACCCACACCCGCCTGACGCTCGCTGGGCTGCAACGGCTCCGCGTCCAGGATAACACGGTAGTTGTGGTCGTCTTTTTCAATCAGCTGCTGCAGCTCGGCCGTCGCCTTGCGCGTACGGTTCTCGAGTACCTGCCATTGCACCTTCAGTGCGTGGTTCCTTTCTTGCAGAATGATCTCATCGATCGAGCCCACGTTGAGTACATAGCCGTAGTAGGCGGCCAGGGCCAGCGTCAGCGACGCGCTGAAATAAGTCGCGTACCGTCTCCACCGGGCCTTGCCTTTCAGACGCCAGGGCTCGTACCGGCACGTCTCAGCGTTGTATTGATATTGAATGCGTGCCATTAATCGAGCGACTGGTTTTGTTTCTTGCTGCGTTCAAGCAGTTGGTTATGTTGCTTGGTCGTCATGTTCTCGATAAAATATAATACCGGGTCGACGTGCTCGCCATCGCGGATCACCTCGTAATGCAGGTGCGGGGCGATCGAGCCGCCGCTATTGCCAACGGTACCGATGGTGGTGCCCTTGGAAACCTGCTGTCCGGTCTTTACATGAATTTCTTCCAGGTGAGCGTAGCGCGTGGACAGGCCGTTGCCGTGATCGATCACGATCGAGTTGCCATATCCCGCCTGCAGTTCGCTCTTGTTAATGCCGCTGACGTGCCCGCCCGCCGTAGCGCGTACTGCCGTGCCGCGCGGCGCGACCAGATCCACACCGGGGTGTAAGTATAGACCCTTGTGAAAAGGGTTGACGCGTTTGCCAAACCCCGACACCAGCGCGTCCGGATTTGCCTCGTCCAGCGGCTGAATGGAAGGCAGCGAAGTAAGCAAAGCGATATCGTCAGGCGCTACATGAATGCTCTCACCAAAAGCGCGGTTGGTCCCCGCTGACTTGGCCGACAATTCGGCCGAGCGGTCGCTGATCACCTTCAGCAACGAACGGAACCCGGAAGCATCCGCGACAAGAACGTCTTCTTTGTGCACCGACGGCAGCGCCGTACCGGTTTCCGGTGGAGGAGTATTAAAAAGCTTGGTATACAGATCCTTCTCCTGCGAGCGCAGCGTAGCGAGCGTCGCCTCGATCGTCTCCAGGTTCTCCTCCAGCTGCGGTTTGTTTTCCTTTAACGTCTTATTCTCAGCGCGTAAGGAGCGCTCATAGTCGGTCTCGACAAAGCGGTTGTGTAAAAATACGATCGCCGTAAAGAGCAGGGCAGACAACGATAAGATACTGAATACAGCCCCCAGAGCACCTTGCCACGTGACGCGCGCGCGTTCATATTGGCAGGTCTTCGGGTTGTAGATGTACTTCGGATGGTTCATGTGATTCGAGAAGAGGTGCTTATCAGCAGGTCGTGGAACGCCAGAAAAAATTCTCCGATACCTGCTTAATCTCTGTCATCTGCGGTTAATTTTGTGATTTTCCGTTCCGAACTTTGTCGGATCAACGGGCTAATATAGTAAAAAACACATAGTTGCAAGCTTAAAACAACGCATCAGGCAATGGATTCGGGTTCGATCAGACGTAAGTTTCTGGAGTTTTTTGAGAAAAAAGGCCACACAATCGTGCCTTCAGCACCCCTGGTATTGAAGAACGATCCCACACTTTTGTTTACAAATTCGGGCATGGTCCAGTTTAAGGACTACTTCCTGGGCAACGCCCAGCCGAAAAGCCGCCGCGTGGCCGATACCCAGAAGTGTCTGCGCGTCAGCGGTAAGCACAATGACCTGGAAGAAGTGGGCATTGACACCTATCACCACACCATGTTCGAGATGCTCGGCAACTGGTCGTTTGGTGACTACTTTAAAAAGGAGGCTATTGCATGGTCGTGGGAATTGCTGACGGAAGAATACAAGCTTCCCAAAGATCGCCTCTATGTCACTGTGTTTGAAGGTGATGCCAAGGAAAACCTGCCGTTCGACCAGGATGCTTACAATTTTTGGAAAGAACACATAGCCGAAGACCACATCCTGCGCGGCAATAAAAAGGACAACTTCTGGGAAATGGGCGAAACCGGTCCGTGTGGGCCGTGCTCGGAGATCCACGTAGACCTGCGTTCCGAAGAAGAGGTGCAAAAACTGCCTGGTAAAGAGCTCGTTAATCAAAGCCACCCCCAGGTGATCGAAATTTGGAACAACGTGTTCATGGAGTTCAACCGCAAAGCCGACAAGTCCTTGGAGCGGCTGCCGGCACAGCACGTCGACACCGGTATGGGCTTTGAACGCTTGTGCATGGCCATCCAGAAAAAGACATCGAACTACGACACCGACGTGTTCACACCCCTGCTGAGCTTCATTGGCCAGGCCGCGGGCGTAACCTATAAGGATAGCGAGAAGACCGATATCGCCATGCGGGTCATTGCCGACCACGTGCGAGCGGTGGCATTCGCCATTGCTGACGGGCAACTCCCCTCGAATACAGGAGCAGGATATGTCATTCGTCGCATCTTGCGTCGTGCCGTACGTTATGGCTTCACATTCCTGAATTTTAAAGAGCCGTTTATTTATAAACTGGTACCGGTGCTCGGCAACCAGTTAAAAGATGTATTCCCGGAGCTGGAATCGCAAAAAGAATACGTCGGCAAAGTGATCTTCGAAGAAGAGACATCCTTCCTGCGTACATTGGAAAAAGGTCTGAAGCGTCTCGACGCGATCCAGGCCGAGTTGAAAGGTCAGGTCATCTCCGGTCCGCTGGCGTTTGAGCTGTACGATACATTCGGTTTCCCCATCGACCTGACGTCGCTCATCGCACGCGAGCGTGGCCTGTCCGTAGACGAAGACGGTTTCAAAGCTGAGATGGAAAAACAAAAGTCACGTTCCAAAGCCGATGCGGCAAAAGAGACCGGCGACTGGATCACCGTCGGCACGGACGTAAAGCCCGAGTTTATCGGCTACGACAATCTGGAAGCAGACGTGCGCATCGTGCGTTACCGCAAGATCAAACAGAAAAATAAAGAGCTGTTCCAACTGGTGTTTGATCGCACACCGTTCTATGCCGAAAGCGGCGGCCAGGTAGGAGACACCGGCTATATTGAAAGCGTCAACGAGAAAGTATATATACACGACACCCGCAAAGAGAACGAGCTCATCGTGCACTTTGCCGAGACGCTGCCCGAAAACCTGCAGGCATCTTTCCACGCGCAGGTCGACAGGCAAAAGCGTCAGCTGAGCATGGATAACCACTCCGCTACACACTTACTACACGCCGCCCTGCGCCAGGTGCTCGGCAAGCACGTCGAGCAGAAAGGCTCGTTGGTGAACGACCGCATGCTGCGCTTCGACTTCTCGCACTTCGCTGCGATGACCGCGGAAGAAATTCAAAAGGTCGAGCAGATCGTCAACCAGAAGATCCGTGAGAACATCGCGCTGGACGAGCGACGCAACGTACCCATCGACGACGCTAAGAAGCTGGGCGCAATGGCATTGTTCGGCGAGAAGTATGGCGATTTTGTGCGCGTGATCACTTTCGATCCGAAATTCTCCGTCGAGCTTTGTGGCGGTACGCACGTACCCGCTACCGGCCAGATCGGCTTGTGTAAGATCGTATCCGAAAGCTCCGTGGCCGCCGGCGTACGACGCATCGAAGCGATCACAGCCGACGAGGCTGAGCGCTATGTAACCGAGTCGCTCGGGCTGCTCGACCAGGTACGCGAGCTGCTCAAAAATCCCAAAGACCTGTTGGCGTCGGCCAAAGGCCTGTTGGAAGAAAAGCATGCCCTGGAGAAGAAGCTCGAAGCCTTCCAGCAGGAACAGGCCAATCAGTTGAAGGACAAACTGGCGTCGCGTGCGCAGCAGGTCAACGGCTACCACCTCATTCTCGAGAAAGTTTCCGTTCCCAGCGCAGACGCCCTGAAGAATATCGCCTATGGCTTGCGTAACCAGTTCGACGATTTGTTACTGGTATTGGCGGCCGACGTCGAAGGCAAACCCCAGGTAGCCGTCATGCTCGGCGAGAAGCTCGCCGGCACCAATCGTTACCATGCCGGCAACATGGTGAAAGAACTTGCCAGGGAGATCGGCGGTGGGGGCGGCGGACAACCCTTTTTTGCTACCGCTGGCGGAAAGAACCTCGATGGGTTAGATGCCGTGCTGGAAAAAGCGCGTAAATTGATCCAGTAAGAGCCCATACGCGTAAAAAACAACATTGTCAGCTTTGAGAGATTAACACATGAACAATTCCCTTCGCGAAAAATACACCCTGGTGATCGGCCTGGAAGTACACGCCCAGCTGTTGACCAAGAGCAAAATATACAATACCGATTCGACCGAGTTCGGCGCCATGCCCAATACCAACGTGGGCGTGATCACACTGGCCCACCCGGGCACCTTGCCGCGGCTCAACAAGCGTGTGGTGGAATATGCCATGAAGATGGGCCTGGCCTGTCATTCCAGCATCACCCGGTTTAACATCTTTGACCGTAAGAACTACTTCTACCCCGACCTTCCGAAAGGTTACCAGATTACACAAGACAGAACACCCATCTGTAAAGGGGGGCACGTTACCATCACGACCAAAGATAAAGGCGATATGGATGTCCGCCTGAACCGCATCCACATCGAAGAAGATGCCGGCAAGTCCATGCACTTGGCTGCTGAGACGGACACACTCGTAGATTTTAACCGTGCCGGCGTGCCGCTGATCGAGATCGTAAGCGAGCCTGACATGCGTACTTCCGACGAAGCCTATGCATTCCTGACAGAAGTACGGAAGCTGGTGCGTTACCTCGACATCTGCGACGGCAACATGGAAGAAGGTTCGCTGCGCTGTGACGCCAACATTTCGGTGATGCTGAAAGGATCGACGGTGTTTGGTAAAAAGGTAGAAGTAAAAAACATGAACTCTATCCGCAACGTGCAGCGCGCCATTGAGCACGAATACGATCGCCAGATCGGGATGCTGGAGCGCGGCGAGACCATCATATCAGAGACGCGCACGTTCGATGCCGGCGACGGCAAGACCTACGGCATGCGTACAAAGGAAGAGCTGAACGACTATCGCTATTTCCCCGATCCGGATTTGAGCCCTATGAAAGTGTCCGACAGCTGGCTTGCTGAGATTCAGGCATCAATGCCCGCGCTGCCACGCGACCTGTATCAAAAATACGTAACGTCTTATGGATTGCCGGATTACGATGCGCAGGTATTGACCGACAGCAAAGATGTAGCGCTGTATTTTGAGGAAGTGATTAAGCTGACGAAGAACTACAAAGCCGCATCCAACTGGGTAATGGGCCCCATAAAATCTTATCTCAACGAGCTTACCCTGTCGGCCGACGAGTTTCCGTTGTCTCCGAAGATCATAGCGGAGATAATTGCGTTAATAGATGACGGGAAGATCAACTTTGCGACAGCTTCGCAACGCGTGTTCCCCGAACTCTTGAAGAATCCGGGAAAGACAGCGCTGGAGGTAGCCCAACAGCTGAACGTCATCCAGGATAGTAACCAGGATTCGATCCTGCCTATTGTTGAGCAGGTCATCAAAGAGTTTCCGTTGAAAGTAGAAGAATATAAGAACGGCAAGAAAGGTATCATCTCCATGTTTATGGGAGAGGTAATGAAGCGAAGCAAAGGCAAAGCCGACCCGAAAGTAGCGACCCAATTGTTAACCAAGAAACTGGAAGAAATATGAACGTAGCACATCGATACCTCCCGTCACGCAACCCGTTGCGCAGCTTCTGGAGCCGGCTCAATGCCCTCAGCTTTATGATGCTGGTGCTGGGCTTTTCCTGCTCGTCGACAAGCAAAGAGGAATCCGCGGCCGATGAAGCCACCGCCGAAGGCTGGACAGTCGTGGTCAGTGGCAAAGTGGGCTACCCCCAGGCAGGAGGAAAGATCACCATTCAGGAATTGAACGCGTCGGGAGCCCCCGGATGGCAGGACACCATTCAGCTCAAGAGCAACTATACATACTCGAAGACCGTCAAGCTGTCGGCACCCGGGTATTACAAGCTGACATTCTTCGACCGTCAGCAAGTGGACTTCATACTCTTTAAGAGCAACGTACAGATCAACGTAGACGGCAACGATCCGCGGGGCTTTGTGGAGATCAAAGGCTCGCCCGAGATCGACGTCATCCGTCAGGCTCAGAACATCATGGCCGAAGCTGAACGCTCACCGGTCATCGTCAAGCTGAACGAAGACTTTACCGCGGCCGTACAAGCGAAGGATGACGCGAAGATCGCGCAGATCCAAACGACCTATCAGCAGGAAATAGCCAAGACGCACGAGAAGCTGGCAGAATATCTGCGCAGCCAACCCGCGTCGCTGGGCACCATCAACCTGTTGCAGAGCAATGTGCTGGACAAGGATCAGTATATGTCGACCTACGTCGCCGTGGCGGAAAAACTGAAAAAAGAATGGCCGCAGTATACCGTGGCAAAAGACTTTGTCAGCATGGTAGACCGCATGAAGGTATTGTCGATCGGTCAGGTAGCACCCGAAATTGCACTGCCGGACACAACGGGCAAGGTAGTGAAGCTCTCATCCCTCAAAGGTAAATATGTACTCGTAGACTTCTGGGCAAAATGGTGCGGTCCTTGCCGCCAGGAAAACCCCAACGTCGTACGGGCCTTCCATAAATTTAAAGACCAGGGCTTCACCGTCTTCGGCGTGTCGCTGGACCGTAACAAGAAAGACTGGGTTCAGGCCATCAAGCAAGACGGCCTGGCGTGGACACACGTGTCCGACCTGAAGTACTGGCAGTCCGAAGCGGCGAAGACATATAACATCACCGGCATACCGTTCTCGCTGTTGCTCGATCCCGATGGCAAGATCATCGCCAAGAACTTGCGAGGCGCCGCCCTGGACAATAAACTGAACGAGATCTTTGCAAAAAAATAGCACAAGCATGGTCCGTGCGCTGCTGGCGCTGGCGACAGGTGCCATGGTCGTGGCATCGTGTACGATGCGCGAAGAGAAGAAAGAGGAGAAGGTCCCCGTCGCCTATACCATGACAACCTTCCGGCTCGAGTCGGCCGGAGGTTGCGCTACCGACTCGACGGCGTGTGCCTCCTATGAAATAGATTATCCGATGTTTACCGGATTGGACTCGACCGTGAACGCCATCATCTCTAAACGCATTCTTCAAACGGCCGACATGGGCAACCCCGAGCAACGGGGTAAGACCATGCAAGCGGTAGCCCAGGACTTTATTCAGGACTTCGAAAAGTTTATGAAAGAGTTTCCCGATCCATCCGGTGGATGGTACTACGGCGCAACCGTATCGGTCGTGTTGCTGAATGATACCCTGCTAACCCTCGCCACACAGGACGAGTACTTCACCGGCGGAGCGCACGGCGGCGGCGGTAAATATTTCATCAACGTCGACCCGCGCAACGGCCGCGACATAACACTGGATGACTTCCTGAAGCCAGGCTATGAGGCTGCGCTGACAACGCTCGGCGAGCAAGCCTTCCGCCACGCACGCGAAATGGCCGACACCACGTCGTTTCAACAGCAGGCGTTTGACTTCCCCGACAACAAATTCCAGCTGAATAAGAACTACGGATTCACACCAGACGGCATTACATTTTATTACAACAGTTACGAGGTAGCCTCCTATGCCGCCGGTCCCACAGAGATCCACATACCATACACCGCACTCACGGCCTGGCGGAAGTAGTCGCCCGGCTCGTCGAGTTCTTGAGCACCAGCAACGATGTCTTTCCGGAAGCCCATTGTTGGATCAGCGATCGCGGTACACCGGTGTCAAAATCCAGGGCACCGACCAATAGATCCTGATAGCCGTCACGGTTCAGGTCCGTTGTTTCCATCGTGATCCATCGGCCGTCGGCAGCGAGGGGAGTAGTATAGGCCTGAAAGTTGTCCCCCGTATTTTCATAATACACAAATCCCTGCTCAGGATATTTTCGGAAGTCGGGAAAGAATGAAATGGCGGCGATATCGAGGTCGCCATCCCGGTCGAAGTCTTGCGTGCTGGTTTGAAACGCTCCATGGAGCGGTAAGAAGAAAGACTCCGTAAACCGGTTCGTGCCGTCATTCAGAAACAAGCGCACACCGTGATAAGGCTTGAGAATAGGGGAGTAGTCCGCGTTGTCACCATTGCTATAGATGATGTCAGGATGTTGATCGTGGTTAAAATCGACTAACTCGAAGAAGCTGCTGCCATATACCGGCGGAAAGCGAAGCAACGTCGTGACACGAAACGTAAATTGACCGTAATTAAGCAACAAGACAACACGCTCGTCGCCCTGCGTCAGGAGCGCGGCGATGTCAAGCAGACCGTTGTGGTCGAAGTCGTACAGAATGGTTTTTCGGGCCCCCGCACCGGTCGCCAATACATGTTTTTGAAAAGTACCGTCGTCGCGGCCTTCATACGCCAGGAGTGCGCCCGTGTGGTTTCCAAACGCGCAGATCAGGTAGTCCGGGCGCCCGTCCGCATTCAGGTCGGTCTGTTGAAAGTGTACCGGGCGCTGCAGCGAATCGATCAGCCCATGTGCCGTCCCCGTGTCGGGCAGCACCCACACCTGCCCCCGGGTGGCGTCATTGGGATCCATAATGCCCATGGAGAGGAACGTACGTTGGTGGTCGCCGGCGAGCATAGCAGACGGTGGACCGGGCAAGCTCAACGTATCCTGCATCACCAGGTCTTCCGTCAGCGTATATACCTTCGATAAACGCGTGCCGACAAAAAGTTGATGGTGCGAGGTGTCCGCCAGGATCATCGTGATGAGCGGTGGCGTCGGCAGCGAATAACGCGTGGCGTCGAACTGTCGCAGCGGCTGGGTAGCCAGAGCAGGGGGCAGCGTAAGCGAGTCGGGCGCGTGCCGTTGATAGTACGCCTTGATATGATCGAACTCTTCTTCCGACAGCATCGGCTTGTCGGGCAGAATGCGCATCAGCGCGTTGCGTTCGTCCTCATCCAGTTGAACGAGCTGGTTCATGCTCTCGAACCCCATCCGCATCCCCATCGCCGGCATGATCCGCGATGCCCACAACGCTTTGGGTAACAGCTCCGGCGCGGGGTAAGCATGGCAGCTGCCGCAATACTGGCGCGCCAGGCGCTCGTCGCGGTGTTCGGTCGTTTCGCAGGCCAGCGGTAACAAACCGCAGCCGATACTGATCAATGCGGCGGGTAGGAGCCGGGTGATAAAACGCTGGGACACTAGCGGGCGCTGGTAAAACTGTAGGCAATCAGGTTGGCGCCCATCCGCAGGGCCTGTTGCCGCTTTTCTTCCGGATCGTTGTGGATCCTGCGGTCTTCCCAACCGTTGCCCAGATCACACTCGTACGAATAAAACACCACTAAGCGACCTTCGTAGATCAGGCCAAAACCCTGGGCGGGTTTCGCATCGTGCTCGTGGATCTTTGGCAGCCCGCGCGGAAAGTTGAACTTCTGATGATAGATGGCATGATCGAACGGAAGCTCGACCAGCTCGAGTTCCGGAAACACTTTTTTAAGCTCCAGCCGGATAAACTTGTCCAGGCCGTAATTGTCATCGATGTGCAGAAATCCCCCGCCGGCAAGGTACTTGCGCAGGTTGGCGGCGTCGGCTTCTGAAAACACAACGTTGCCGTGCCCGGTCATGTACACGTACGGGTACAAAAAGATATCACGGCTGCCCGCTTCTACCACGTCTTCCTCCGGAGCCAACGCAGTGCCTAATTCCTGGTTGCAGAATTTTATGAGGTTGGGCAGGGCGGTTTTATTGGCATACCAGTCACCGCCACCGGAATATTTCAGTTTGGCAATCTTTACTGCGATCTGTCCGTTACTGATCAACGGCAGCGCCAACAGGAAATACAGAAAAACACGATATCTTACACTTCGTTTTACCATGGTACGCTTTTCGTAGGCACTGATCTCAGGTTACTTTTTGCCTTTCAAGCGTTTAAAATAAGCAACTACGCGATATGACCAAAAGACCCCTCAAGATTCATCAGCTTTTTCTGGTCGGCAGCCTCCTGGTAACCGCCGGCTTGCTGGAAGCGTGTAAAGACGAGATCGTAGGCCGGGCCGACCTGGAAGCCGTACCCGAAGAAGCCCTGACCGAATCCTTCTACCAGGATCTGGACGACCTGAGCAGTGTGGCGTTGAAAGAGCCCTCAGACAAGCAATATGCCGGCGGCCGTACCGCCGTAACCATCACCGTCGACGACGACCGCTTCGATTGCGACGGTGTCGTAGTCACCGTACAGCCCGCCACCGGTTCCACCCCGCAAAACCCCAAAGGGATTATTACCGTCGACTTTGGTACAACCGGCTGCGCCGACCCGCGCGGCGTCCTCCGGCAAGGAAAACTGCATATCGCCTATACCGGTCGCCGCTTCATGCCCGATTCCGAAGTCATTATCACCCCCGAGAACTACTCCGTCAGCGGCGTAAAGATCGAAGGCGTCCGTACATCGGTGAACGTCTCCGCCAGCACGGAGGCCGCGCCCGCGTTCCACGTAACCCTGGCCAATGGCCGCGCCACATTCCCGGACGGCAGCACGATGACCCGCACATCCGACATCACCTGGACCTGGAACCGTGGCGAAAATCCCCTGAATGACGAGCGTGTCGTCTCCGCCGGCAGCACCGCCGGCGGCACTACCCGCACCGGTGTGGCCTACTCCGTATCCGTAGAAGAAGACCTCGTCTACACCCGTACCTGTCTGATCGCCGTAGAAGGCACCAAAGACTACGTAATCGACAACACCAAAGACATCTCCGTAGATTATGGCTACGAAGACTGTAACCAGGTAAGCATTACCGCCAACCGCATCACCAAAGGCGTAAAGGTCTACTAGGGCCGTTGACGATGTAGGAACGACCATCACCCACCTTTACAGCGACCTTATAGCGACCATACAGTGACCTTACAGCGACCTTATAGCGACCATACAGTGACCTTACAGCGACCTTATAGCGATATTCAGCCATAGCAAAGCCATCCATAAGCCAGGGATAAGCCGGGGCAACGTTATGGCAAACCTATAGCGACCCTTTAAAATCAAGCGCTGTGCTGACAATTTCAACGCTCTGACTTTTTGCGCCAGCAAAAAAGCTAAAGGGTAGTAGGGGCGTAGCCCCTACACACGTCAGCGCCTGGCGCGAGTCTGAGCGAAGCGGAGACTTGTGCCTACCATGGGGGCAGTCTCCCGACTGCCCAACGGTACCGTCGTAACCTGCACAACCATACAATCACCCCGGCCACATCACGCCTATGCCCATTCCAACAATACACCGAAATAGAATGTAATCCTTTCCCACCCGCACCCCCGGTCGTATATTGCGCATTCTTGACAGACAATCCCTATGAAGCAATACCTCGACCTGATGCGCGATATCCTCGAGAACGGCGCGAAGAAGACGGACAGAACCGGCACAGGCACATTATCGGTTTTCGGCCGCCAGCTGCGGTTTGATCTTTCCGAGGGATTTCCGCTGGTAACGACCAAAAAGCTTCACCTGCGCTCCATCATACACGAGCTGCTCTGGTTCCTGAAAGGTGACACCAACATCAAGTACCTGAACGACAACAAAGTAACGATCTGGGATGAGTGGGCAGACGAGAACGGCGAGCTTGGCCCCGTCTACGGCAGCCAATGGCGCAGCTGGCCGGCACCCGACGGCCGCCGCATCGACCAGATCTCACAGCTCATGCAGCAGCTCAGGCAAAAACCCGACTCGCGCCGGCACATTGTAAGCGCCTGGAATCCCGCCGAAGTCGACCAAATGGCCCTGCCGCCTTGCCACGCCCTCTTTCAGTTCTACGTGGCCGACGGCAAGCTCTCGTGCCAGCTATACCAACGCAGCGCCGACTTCTTCCTGGGTGTGCCCTTTAATATTGCTTCCTATGCATTGCTCACCGAAATGATCGCCCAGCAATGCGACCTGCAGCCCGGCGACTTTGTCTGGACCGGCGGTGACGTGCATTTGTATACCAACCACCTGGAACAGGCCCGACTGCAGCTCACACGCACCCCGCTACCGCTGCCCAGGCTCAGGATCGCCCGCAAGCCGGCCTCGATCTTCGACTACGTCTTCGAAGATTTCGAGATCGTCGACTACCAGGCACACCCCGCCATCAAAGCACCCGTGGCTGTTTAAACATAGAAACCCGGTACCTTACACCGAATGTAAATCCGGGAAATTCCACGAACCTTTTTGCGCAGATCTCACGTTATAACCGTAATCGAAAACGATTGCGGAATGAAGTGGTTATGCATTGCCTTCCTGATTTTCACACTGCCTGAGGATGTTCCCTACAGAGCCGGCGATGATTTTGAAGCCAGGTTAAAGTTTGAGCTCAAACCACGACACGCAGCACCCCTCGCGCAAAGCTATAGCAGCCTCCGGTCAGACATCCAGCAAGCACCGTCATTATTACCTTTCTTAACAGTCGATTTTAAAGTGCTCCGGCTTTATCCTGGCGAGGTACGCGTGCGGGTGGAGGACGGCATGGGCGAGACCGTAATGTCGCGCAAAGTGACCGAAGGCATGGCACTGCCGCTGACATTGGGATTTACCGACGACCTGAAAGGCCACCCCGACGGCTACGCATATTCCATCTACTTCATGACCCGGGACCGTGAGGTCACCAGCCGGGTAGTGATCTTCTTTGAAGAGAATGGTATTTTCCGGATCAACGGCGAACCCCGGGGCAAAATATAACCGCTTCTATAAATAACATTTCATTAACAACGCTTCCGCGTGGATCGTAGCATCTTGCTTTCGTATTTTTGAGCCTTTGGTCCAATCATATTCCACCGAATGAAGCGACTTATAGTTATCTTTTTCCTTTTACCGGTCTCCGTCTTTTCCCAACAGCAACCCGATGCGTCCCGCATACACCAGCGTTTAAAAAAGCTGGGCGTGCTGACCTCGGTATTGTATATGGCGGCGCACCCCGACGATGAGAACACACGCGTGATCACCTACTTCGCCAACGACCGCCTGGCCACCACGGCATACCTGTCATTAACACGCGGCGACGGCGGCCAGAACCTGATCGGTTCCGAGATACGCGACCAGTTAGGCGTGCTGCGCACGCAGGAATTACTCGCCGCACGCCGCATTGACGGCGGGCAGCAGTTCTTTTCCCGTGCCAACGACTTCGGCTTTTCCAAATCGCCCAAAGAGACCTTCAAGATCTGGGGCGAAGAAGAGATCCTTTCCGACGTCGTGACGATCGTCCGGCAATATCAGCCCGATGTCATCATCACACGTTTCCCGCCCGACGAACGTGCCGGCCACGGTCACCATACCGCATCGGCTATACTTGCCGAGAAAGGGTTTGATGCCGCCGCCCGGGCCGATCAATATCCCGGGCAGGGACCCTGGCAGGTAAAACGTTTATATACCAATACCGGTCGCTGGTGGAATACATCCATCAACGAAAATACACCCGGCGTCATCACGCTGCCGGTAGGAGGGTATAGCCCGCTGCTCGGCATGTCGTACACCGAGATCGCCGCCATCAGTCGCAGCCAGCATCGCAGCCAGGGCTTTGGCTCGGCCGGCACCCGCGGCGATCAGCCGGAGTATCTGGAGTATGTAAAAGGCCAGCGTGCCGAAAAAGATATACTCGAAGGCATCAATACAACCTGGACCCGCCTGCCAGGCGGCGAACGCATTCAGCCATTGGTCGACAAAGCCATCGCAAGCTTCCGGCACGAAGCACCGGCGGAAAGTCTACCCGCATTACTGCAGATCCGCCAGGAGATCCTGAAGCTATCGCCCGGCGTGTGGCGCGACCGCAAGTTGGACGAAGTAGAACAGCTCGTTCAGGATTGCCTCGGGTTATATGTCGACGCGACTGCCAATACCTATCAGTCTGCTACCGGCCAGTCCGTGCGGACCACGCTCGAGCTGGTAAACCGTTCCTCGGCGGCGGTATCGGTCGTACGCATCGTCGCGCGCGGCCTCGGCCTTGACTCGACGTGCTCCATACCGTTGAAGAACAATGCGCAGGTAAATATCAAAACAACGAAGACCGTGAAAACACGCGAGTTCTCGTCGCCCTACTGGTTGTCAGAGCCACACGGCATCGGCCGTTTTACCGTGCAAGACCCGCGGTTGATCGGCCAGGCAGAAAATCCGCCCGCTGTCAGCGTCTCCGTCATGTATACTGTCGGTGGACAGGTGTTCACGATCACGCGTCCATTGAGCTATAAATGGACCGACCCTTCCCGGGGAGAATTGTCGCGGCCGTTCCAGGTGGTGCCGCCCGTGGTGGTCACGCTGAGCAACTCCGTGCTGATCTTTCCCGATACAGTATCGCGTACCGTAAACGTTACGCTGGTAGCGACCGGCAACGGCACCGTGCAGGGCGCCTTACGCCTCGAGGCCCCCGCCGGGTGGAAGATTACCCCCGGCAGCATTCCCTTTAAGCTCGCATTCCGGGGCGAAGAACAGGTAGTATCATTCCGCGTGTCGCCGTCGTCCGTCGAGGAAACGCAAACACTGAAAGCCTTTGCCGTAGTCGACAAAGCCGGCACGTTTGACCGCAGCCTGCAGAGCATCCAATACGATCATATACCGACACAAACACTGCTGCCACGCGCCGAAGCCCGGCTCGTACGCGTGGCGTTAAAGAAGAACGGATCGGTAGTAGGATACATCAAAGGCGCGGGAGATGATATCCCCACCGCGTTGCGCGTCATGGGCTACGATGTACTCGAACTGAAGCACGAAGAGATCACACCCGACAACCTGCGTCGCCTCGATGCGGTAGTATTGGGCATCCGCGCCTGGAATACACAAGAGCGTCTCAAATTCTACATGCCCGTACTCTTACAGTATGTACAACAAGGCGGAGCATTGATCACCCAATATAACACACCGGGAAACATAGATGCCAGCGTGCTCGCACCGTATCCGCTGACGATCTCCCGCGACCGGGTGACCGAAGAAGATGCCGTGGTCACCATCCTCAGACCCGACCACCGCGTCATGCAAACACCGAACAAGATCACCCAGGCCGACTTCGCCGGCTGGGTGCAGGAGCGGGGCCTGTATTTTCCCAATCCCTGGGATCAACGCTATGAGGCGATCCTGTCCATGAATGATACCGGCGAATCGTCCCCGAAGAACGGAAGCCTCCTCGTGGCGCAATATGGCAACGGGTATTTTGTATATACCGGCCTGTCGTTCTTCCGCGAGCTGCCCGAAGGCGTGCCCGGCGCATACCGCCTGTTTGCCAACCTGGTCTCCCTGGGCAAGAAGCCCGCGGCGCCGGTAGCCGGCAAAGGATCCAAACGAAAGAAACAAAAATAATCCGTTACGATCATGAGCCCCACCACGCCGGATAGACCCCCGGTATTTAAACATTGGCGCACCTGGTACTGGCTGGTACTCGGTGTACTCGCCATCCAGATCCTGGTATATTCCTGGCTAACCCGGTTGTTCCTATGAATACGCTCGACTGGTGCATCTTATTCGGCACGCTGCTATCCATCGTGCTCTACGGCACATGGAAGACCCGGGGTAATAAGAACATTGATGGATACCTGAAAGGCGACAACAGCATGCGCTGGTGGATGATGGGCGTATCCATCATGGCCACGCAAGCCAGTGCCATCACGTTCTTGTCCACACCCGGGCAAGCCATCGAAGACGGCATGCGCTTTTTGCAATTCTACTTCGGACTGCCCATCGCCATGGTCATCATTTCCATTACCATGGTGCCCATCTACTACAAGCTTAAAGTATTTACCGCCTACGAATATCTCGAAAGCCGGTTCGACCTGAAGACACGCCTGCTCGCCGCCATCCTGTTCCTGATCTTACGAGGGCTTTCGGCGGGCATTACACTGTTCGCGCCGGCGTTGGTGCTGTCGACCATTCTCGGGTGGCCCACACCGTTCACAACGATGCTGATCGGCGGTTTCGTGATTATCTATGTCACCGCCGGGGGCACAAAAGCCGTCAGCCTGACGCAGCGTCAGCAGATGGCCGTCATCATGGGCGGCATGATCCTCGCAGGCATCCTGGCCTATACCATGCTGCCCAAACAGGTCTCCTTCACCGACACCGTAAAACTGGCAGGCTCGTTGGGACGAATGAACATCATTAATACCGAGTTCAACCTCAACGATCGTTACAACATCTGGTCCGGTCTTATTGCCGGTACCTTTTTGTTCCTCTCGTATTTCGGCACAGACCAATCACAAGTATCGCGGTACCTCACGGGTACCTCCATCACCGAGAGCCGCCTCGGGCTGATCTTCAATGGACTGTTAAAGATCCCGATGCAGTTTATGATCCTCTTCATCGGAGTATTGGTCTTTGTATTTTATCTCTTTAATCAACCCCCCGTATTTCACAACGTCGTGTTGAAAGAGCGGGCCATGCAGACACCGCAGGGGCGGCAGCTGCAAGCCTACGAGCAGCAATACGATGTGCTGTACGCAGAAAAACGTCAATCGGTCGACCGCCTCGTAGAGGCCATTCATCACGACGACGACGCGCAGGTAAACGTGCTCAAAGAAGAAGTCAAAGGGCTCGAAGCCCGCGAACGCGTGCTGCGCGACTCGGTGCGGGCAACGATCGCTACGGCCGTGCCCGGCGCCAAAGTACAGGACCGCGACTATATCTTCCTGAACTTCGTGTTACAACACTTGCCGAACGGCATCATCGGCCTGCTGCTGGCCGTGATCTTTTCAGCAGCCATGTCGTCCATGGCAGGCGAATTGAACGCCCTGGCCTCTACCACGACCGTCGACATCTATAAACGCTCGTTAAAAGCAGAAGCCAGCGCAAAACACTACCTGCGCGCATCGCAGGGTTTCACCGTGTTGTGGGCACTCCTGGCCATGGTCTTTGCCATGCTGGCAACCTTCGCCGAAAACCTTATTCAGTTTGTAAACATTGTAGGCTCCTTATTCTATGGCACCATCCTGGGCATCTTCCTCACAGCATTTTATCTGAAGCGCGTACAGGCAAACGCAGTGTTCTGGGCGGCGATCATTGCCGAAGGCGTGGTGTTGTTCTGCTATTATAGCTTCCGCGAAGAAATAGCCTTTCTATTATATAATGTGATCGGCTGCGGCGTCGTGATCATTCTTTCCCTTATTTTTCAGGTATTCGCAAAACGTACACATTCGGCGTAATAGCCGGTGTGTACGTTGTGTTCTCCACGGCGCTCATTATAAATGTATAGCATACCCAATAAGGCACCTGAAAAATAAGGTTTAGACGTTGCCACTTATAAAATTTTCAAACGCATACGTGTAGAATCCAAAAATAAGTGCCGCGTTGTACGGGATATATAGTTTATTTTTTATTACTTCACACACGTGATTCGATCGTTAGAACAAACCACCAGCTGTTAATTAGATCTTCTTGAATCACAACATACCGGTCTTTTTTTTAAAGATGTGTTAGACTACGTGCGGCGAGATCAGAGAGTCCGAAGAGCCCGGTCTTGAGTAGACTTTATTGTATAACTCTAAATAACCTATCTCTGATGAAGCAAATGTACGCTTTTCATTATCGGTCTGTATGGCTATGCATGATCGTGTTAGGGTTGGTGTTCCTTTCCAACCTCACAGTTGTGGCCCAGCAAGGGGCCGCTGTCGAAGCAGGTATACTCCGTATTAAAGTCACGGAAGACCTGGCGCAGGCGCTCGAACGGGCGCAGATCCGAAAGAGCTCGGCTAACGTAGTGGTTACGGGTATCCAGTCGCTTGACCGGGCCGCCCTGCAGTTCCGGGCAACGAGTATCAAACGCGTATTCCGCCCCGCCGGTAAGTTTGAAGCCAAACACCGTCGTTATGGCCTGCACCGCTGGTATGAAATACAACTGGATAAATCCGTCTCCGTACAAACCGCGATAGCAGCATATCGCGGCGTCGAGAAGATCGAGTACGCGGAAGCCGTACGCAAGAAGCAGATCATTGGCTCCGACAAGCCTGGCTTCGGTCCCGTGCGTGTAAATCCAAACACGTTGGCGCGGGCTACACTTCCCGGTCCTTCCAACGATCCGCTGCTCGGCAGTCAGTGGCACTACAACAACACCGGCCAGGCAGGAGGCACGCCCGGTTCGGACATTAGCCTGTTCGAAGCCTGGGGAATAGAAACCGGCTCCAGCAATGTGATCGTCGCCGTGACCGACGGTGGCGCGCAGGTGAACCACCCCGACCTGGCAGCCAACATGTGGGTAAACGTAGATGAGATCCCCGGCAACGGGGTCGATGACGATAACAACGGTTACGTAGACGACATCAACGGCTACGGCTTTGGCGATGATACCGGCACGATCGCCCCGAGCGACCACGGTACCCATACCAGCGGTACGATCGCCGCCGTGACCAACAACGGTGTCGGCGTAGCCGGCGTGGCCGGTGGTAGCGGTGTCGGCGATGGCGTCCGTGTCATGAGCCTCGCCGCGTTCGGAGCAACCGCCAACGGCGGTTTTGAAGATACCTATGTATACGGTGCGGACAATGGCGCCGTGATCTCACAGAATAGCTGGGGGTACGTTGATCCCGATGCTTTTGATCAGGTCGTCCTCGACGGGATCGACTATTTTATAGCAGAAGCCGGTCGCGACGAAAACGGCAACCAGGTAGGACCGATGAACGGCGGTATCGTGATCTTTGCCGCTGGCAACGACAACCAGAACCAGAACTGGTACCCTGGATTTTATGCGCCCACACTGGCCGTATCCGGCCTGAACAACCAGGATAAAAAAGCATGGTATACAAACTTCGGCGCATGGGTAGACATAGCCGCCCCGGGCGGTGAAACATTTGTCGACAACGACCCCAAGGGCGTGTTGAGCACTGTCTCCGGCGGAGGCTATGCGTTCTTCCAGGGCACATCCATGGCCTGCCCGCACGTATCGGGCGTGGCAGCGTTGCTGATATCCAGGTTCGGCGGCCCCGGCCTTACGCCGCAGGTCGTACGTCAGCGACTTACACAGTTTGTTGACCCCATCGACCAGCTCAACCCCAACTTCGCCGGCCTGCTCGGCTCCGGTCGTCTGAACGCACTGTCTGCCCTGCAGTTCAGTGATGACGTGGCCCCCGAAGCCATCGACGACCTGGCCGTACAGTCAACCGCGATCACCAGCATAACACTAACGTGGACCGCCCCCGCAGACTCGGGCAATCATGCCGCCACGGCATATGACATCCGTTACGCCACAACGCCCATTACCGAGGCGAACTTCGAGGCGGCAACGGCCGTACCCGATCCCCCGACGCCGGCATTGACCGACAGCACCGAGGTCTTTACAGTAACAGGCCTCCAGCCGGGTACACACTATTACTTTGCCATCAAATCAAAAGACTTCTTTGGTAATACATCGCCGCTCTCCAATGTGGCCGAAGGCACAACCAATCTGCCGCCAGAGATACTCGTTGCGCCCACCGCGTTTACAGTAGACCTGCAAACAGCCGGCACAACAGAACGGACACTGGTTGTCTTTAACCAGGGCCAGGGCCCGCTGGATTTTACCATCGCTCTGCCCGATGCTCCCGGATTTGCATCCGCGGCGCCGTTAGCAGGCTCGGTAGCCCCCGGCGATAGCGCATTTGTTATTGTCGGATTCAACGCCGCGAACTTGCTGACCGGCACCTATCAGGAATCCTTACTGGTACAAAGCAACGATCCCGACGAAAGCACGGTCACGGTAGCGCTTACGCTCAATGTTACGAGCAACGGCGCGCCGATCGCAGCCGTGGAACCTGACAGCGTAGACTTCGGCCCCGTATTCGAAACAGGCTCGGCCCAGCGCACGATACAGATCAGCAACGCAGGCTCCGAACCGTTGACGATCTACGCGATCACATCAGACAACCCCGACTTTACCGTGTCGGCGATCGACACCCTGCTCATCGCACCGTTCCGGTCCAGTACGATAACGATAACCTACGAACCCAGTGGCCTCGGAGCGGCAGCCGGTCAGTTGTCTATCCTGACAAATGATTCCGCACACGCCGAGCTGACCGTATGGCTGTTCGGCGAAGGCGTGGAAGCTCCCGGCATCGCCGTATCGCCAACGTCGCTGAGCGAAACGCTCAATACCGATAAGACCTCGACACAAACGCTCACCATTACCAACACCGGTGCCAGCGACCTCATCTTCTCGGTAGAAGTGACCGGCGGAACCCCCGACACCACCCGCACCGTAAAGACCATCACGCTGCCGGCAAAGTCGGCAAGCCGGTCCGCGGCCGCGCAGAAACAGCGCGCCACCACGCCCGGTAAATATTCACAGCAGGTGATCCTGCGGTCGCGGGCCGTACAGCCGCTGGCCGTATCGAAGAGCGTGCTGATCGTTACACCCGACCTGGATGTCACAGACATGGAAACATTGTTTGACAACTTCCCGGGCGTAGAAGCCGATGTATACCCCGCAGCCGACCTGGCGTCGATCACGCTGGCCGACCTGCAAGGCTACGATGTGGTATTCACAACCAACAACACACAGTGGCTGGCGGCCGGTGGGGTAGAGCCCTCGGTCATCGGTGACCTGCTGGCCGACTATGTCGACGGTGGCGGCCACGTGATCGTAAACCAGTTTGCATACTCCTATGACGCCTGGCAGATGACGGGCCGGTTCATTACCGAAAACTACGGACCGTTCACACCGTCAACAACCGACGAAGTACTGGATGTAACGCTGGGAGACATCCCCGCGCCGGGCCATCCGCTGCTCGCCGGCGTCAGCACGCTGAACTATCTCGGCTATGTGCAGAACGTTGGCCTGACACCCGGCGCCACCGCCGTGGCCTACTGGGACAACGGCGATCTGCTGGTGGCAGCCAACGACAACGTCGTAGCCCTCAACATGCTTCCGACCTATGGTGACGGCAGCGGCATCGGCTGGTCGGGCGACCTGCCGACGCTCTATCAGAACGCCATTGCCTACCTCGTAGGCCCGACGTTCGTAGACGTAACGCCCAAACAAGGTATAGTAGCCCCGGGCGCGCAATTCAACCTGCAAGTGGAGTTCGATGCCACCGATCTGGAAGCCGGTGTATATACCGCGTCGATCAACATCCATACAAATGTACCCGGTCAGGAACTCGTAGCCGTACCGGCAACGCTGACATCTACCGGTCCGGAGTTTACCGTAGACCCGACCTCGTTGGAAGAAGAGCTGGAACGTGAGCAGACCGTTACGCGCACGCTCACGTTGAAGAATAACGGCCCCGACAATCATACCTTCCAGGTAAGCGTCTCCGCCCTGAATGCATCGGCCGAAGTGGTCATACAGAAACCCGGACAGCCCGCCGCCGCAGCGGCCAGGGCAGAAGGGCCCGGCAAAGCAGATAAGCTCAGGCAAGCGGCCATCACAAAACAAGCACCCGACCGCACCGGTACACGCGCCCTGACACTGGGCAGTGCCGTAGCCGCCCGTGCCGCCGTAGAATTGTCCGGGCAAGTATATGCGACCGACTTTGAAAGCTTCACGGTAGGCGATATACACAACCAGCAAGGCTGGCGCGCCCAGTTTGCAAACTGGACCGTCGAAGAAGCCAATCCCTTCAGCGGAGCGAAACACTTCCGCGGTCTGGCCGATGGCATGGGACAATCGTTGTCCATCAGCCCGAACGTAGGCATAGGCACCGAAGAGAAATCGACCGTCACTGCGAAAGTAAGCATCGACGGTGCCGGCACCTCGTGGCAGATCATACCGCAGTCGCCCACCGCGGCGCTGGTAAACACCCGCGTCGAGTTTAGCGCCGACGGTGCGATCTACGCCCTGACAACCAGTGGCTACGTGCAAGCGGCCGCGTCATACCCGACCGGATACTTTGACGTGACCATCGAGGTAGACCGCGACTCTGCATACTTCGATCTATACATCAACGATGCGAAGATCTTTACCGGCCAGGGCTTTACCGGCAACGTAGAAGAAGCGGCGATCCTGTCCTTCATGGAAACCGCCGGCCCCGTAATGGATGTAGATGACCTTCGGATCTTCGACGGCGTAAAAGAAGACGCGCCTACGTTTGTCACTGTATCCCCGGTATCGGGCGTAATTCCCGCGGGCGGTACAGCAACCATCAACGTAACGTTCGCATCCGACAACTTGCCCTACGGCGTACACACTGCCAACATCACGATCGCAGCCGGCGAGTCACGCCTGGTAGTACCCGCGACCCTGACGATCGTCGGTGATCCGGCCATCGAGGTCGACCCGACCGTACTGCAAGCAGTCGTAGATTACAGAGAAGACACCACGCAATACATACACATTGCCAATACCGGCGGCAACCCGCTGGAGTATGGCTTGCAGGTGATCGGCGCCGTGGTAGAAGAAGGCAAGATGCCGGCCGCGGTGAAAGCCACCCGGTTTAAAGACCACGCAACAGACAAGCGTATCGCCGACAAAGCCGCGCGCGATAAACAATCGTCACGTGTCGAAACAAAACAACAGCGGAACAACATCACGTTGCTGGCCGGCACAGCCCTGCTGGAAGAGCACTTCGAAGGTGCCAGCTTCCCGCCGTCAGGCTGGACGGTCGTAGACAATGCCGGTACGGATGTAGTCTGGAAGTTCGCCGCCGACTATGGTGAAGGCAACTATGCCGGCACCGGCGAGGCCGCTACCGTCAGCAGCGACGCCGCCGGCTTCGTGGAGTTCGATACAGAGCTGCTCACGCCGGTCATTACCGTGCCCGGCTACAAAGACATTGCCGTACAATACAATGTCAATTATCAGAACCTGCTGAACCTCGATTTCCTCGACCTGGATATACAAGTAGACGGCGGCGCTTGGACCAATATCTTACATTGGAACGAAGACCATGGCGCACTGCTCGACCTCCCGGGTGAGTTTGTAACCGTATTGCTGGAAGAGTACCTGCAAAATGCTTCTACCTTCCGCCTGCGGTGGCACTATTACGATCCGAATACCGATGACTGGGACTGGTATGCGCAGATCGACGACGTTGTCATCTTACGCGACTCCCGTCCCTGGCTGACTGTGGCACCGGCAGCAGGAACCATCCCGGTAGGAGAGTCCGTAGACGTAGCCGCACACTTTGATGGCACCGCCGCAGGACCTGGCTTCTATGTAGCCGGCATCCTGGTAACGAGCAACGCGCCGTCCGATACACTGACAGGCATCGTTGCATCGCTGACCATACGCGAACCGGCCGACATCTCCGTTACACCGGATTCGCTCTCCCAGGAATTGTATGTAGGCGAAAAAGCCACGCAGACATTGACGATCAGCAACAGCGGCGTCAGCACCCTGCGCTACGCCTTTGGCAACACCCCGCTGCCGGCGCGTACACCGGCCGCCGTGAAAGCGATCACCACAGGCAAAGAAACCTTGTCGTCCCTGGCGGCATCCGCTTCCGACCTGCGGGCGTTGTCACCGGGTGGCCCTGCCGTAAAAGCATCGGTCATTCAATACGCCACGGGCTTTGAAGGCTTCAACATCGGTACGCTGAATGGCCAGGATGGCTGGTTTACGCAACGCGACGTGTGGAATGTCGGTACAGGCAACGCCCATGAAGGCACCAACCACATCCACGCAGAGGCTGACGGCAGCGGCCAGGTATTGGCCTTCCCGCCCGAAGTCGCGATCGGCACGGACCCGATCTCGTCGACGTCGGTGCAGTTGAACTTCGACAACAGCATAGGCACGACCTGGGAAGTGATTCCGCAATCGCCCACCGCTGAATTTGTAAACACACGCTTCCGCGTATTGTCCGATGGTAGCGCCTACGCATTGGTAAGCGACGGCGCCGGCAACGGCTCGTTCCAACCCGTGGCCACCACGCTGCCGTCAGGATACTTTGAGCTGCGCATCGACATAGAACGGGCAACCAACAACTTTACCATCTACATCGACGGTACCGAGGTATTCTCCGGCCTGGGCTTCGCCGGCAACATCGAGCAGGTGGTATTGCTCTCGCTTGCCGAGACCACCGGCACAACGTGGGATGTCGACGACATCGCGATCTTCGACGGCCCCGCCGAAGCACCTTGGCTCACAACCTCACCGGCCTCGGGCACCGTGCCGCCGGGCGGCAGCGCCGTCGTAACGGTAACATTTAATGCCGAAGACGTCACCGCCGGTATCTACCGCGACAGCCTGCGGCTGACCAGCAACGACCCCGACAATTCGCCGATCTTTATCCCGGTTGAGCTGACGGTACTCCACAATGTACCGCCGGTACTGGCTCCGATCGATACCGCCGTGGTCGCCACGCTGACCTCGCAAGACGTGACCTTCACCGCCACCGACGAAGACGACTCGGTCGTAACGGTACAGCTGCTCGACGCTCCTTCCTTCGTAACATGGAAAAGCTCGGGTAACGGCACCGCCACCTATACCATCAGTCCGGCCGCCGGACAGGAGGGTGAGTATAGCCTGTGGGTACGGGCGACGGACGCCCGCGGCGCAAGCGACTCGGCCATCTTCCACTTGTCGGTCGTATCATACGGCGTGCAAAGCTTCAGCGTGATCAACACCCGCACCGGTCAGGTAGTAACGACCTTCACCGACAGCCTGTGGTTGGATGCATCGCGGCCGGAGTTTAAGCTCTATGCCCTGCGGGCCAACACCAACCCGGCCACGGTGGGCAGCGTACGCTTCTGGGACAACGATGTCACCAACCAATACAAGTTGGACAACACCGCACCGTATGACCTCTACCCGCTGATCTTCTACCTCGACGGCCAGGAGCACAGCATCAAGGCGCGCGCCTACACACGCAGCGGAGGCCGTGGTTATGCCAGCCCCGTGAAGGAAGTGTTCCTCCACCTGCACAACCCGACCAACGTGACCGACTTCGACGTGGTAAAGAACAACGGTCCCAAAGTATCCAACCTGGTTGACGGTGGCGTGATCGACATCAGCCGACCACGGTTTCAAGGGATCAACATCCGTGCAAACTTCAGCGGTCCGCTGCCGCGCAGTATCGTGTTCCGGTTGAACGGTGCGTTCTTCCGCGTAGACAATGCTGAGCCGTTCGTCATGAATGGCAACTATAATGGCAACGGTATCGACGTACCCTGGCCGGCAACACCAGGCGAGTATACGCTGACGGCAACCGCGTACACCAACTGGAATGGCCTGGGCGTAGAAGGGGAGTCTATTACGGTTCACTTCACCGTCATCAATGGTGTCGCAACGGCCAGCGCTGGTGCGCGGGGTGCATCGCCGGAAAGCGTAGCGATTGTCGAAGAGACAAGCGCCGCGGGCAAATGGTCGGTATACCCGGTACCGGTAGAAGACGTACTGCACATCAGCCTGCCTGCCGAGATCCAGGGGCCTGTTGGACTTTCGATCCTCGATCCGCGTGGAGTGGCACAGTTCCACGAGCAAGGTGCCGCGGACAAGTTCCGTGACTATAGCATCAGCACCGGCAAGCTGGGCCTGACAACAGGAGTATACTTTATACAGATCCAGTATGGTCCCGGAAAACGTGAGATCCGGAAATTCCTGAAACAATAACCGATAACCGCAATAACCGTTAGCTTCAAAAGTGGAAGCCGCTCAACCAGGAGCGCTTCCACTTTTCTTTTTCCCCCGGGATAACCCTTTTCTGATAAATCCGCACTTTTCCGGTGATTCGTTACCGATATTTCACAATCCTTTTAACTTTGTGCCGACAAAAACCACTATATGCTATTGGATTTTGAAAAGCCGATCGCTGCTTTGGAGGCGAAATTGGGGGACATGCAGAGCTTAGCCAGCGACAGCGACAAGGAAGTACAAGCAGCTGTGAAAGCACTCGAAAAAAAGATCATCGACCTGAAGAAAGAAACCTTCGAAAACTTGACAGGTTGGCAACGGGTACAGCTTTCCCGGCATCCGGATCGCCCGTACACCTTGGATTATATCTATGAGATCACATCTGATTTTATCGAAATTCACGGCGACCGCACCGTAGCCGACGACAAGGCCATGGTAGGTGGCTTCGGTACCATTGAGGGACAGGCCTTTATGCTGATCGGTCAGCAAAAAGGCCGGAATACCAAGCAACGCCAGCTGCGTAACTTCGGTATGGCAAATCCCGAAGGCTACCGCAAAGCACTCCGCCTCATGAAAATGGCCGAGAAGTTCAACAAGCCCATCGTCACCTTTATCGATACCCCCGGCGCCTTTCCCGGCCTGGAGGCAGAAGAGCGTGGTCAGGGCGAAGCGATCGCCCGCAACCTCAAAGAGATGTTTGGCCTGAAAGTGCCCGTGATCTGTATCGTCATCGGCGAAGGTGCTTCCGGGGGTGCGCTGGGCATCGGTATCGGCGACCGCGTACTGATGTTGGAAAACTCCTGGTACTCAGTGATTTCTCCCGAAAACTGCTCCACCATTCTGTGGCGCAGCTGGGACTACAAAGAGCAGGCTGCCGAGCTCCTGAAACTCACTGCCAAAGACATGTCGACGCTCAAGCTGGTAGACGGTATCATCCGCGAGCCCCTGGGCGGCGCCCATACCGACGTAAAATGGATGGCCGACGAAGTAAAACGGGTAATCCTCGAAACGACGGCCGAGCTTCAAAAGATCAGCCCCGAAGCACGCGTGGAGCAACGCATTGATAAGTTCTGTTCGATGGGGGTTGTCCGCGAATAGCCAGGCATGAGGCTCCATGTGATCAACACCGGTTTCTTTAAACTCGATGGCGGCGCCATGTTTGGCGTCGTGCCCAAGAGCCTCTGGCAAAAGACCAATCCCGCAGACGAAAACAACCTGTGTACCTGGGCCATGCGTTGCCTGTTGATCGAAGATGGCAACAAGCTGATCCTCATCGACAACGGCATCGGCACCAAGCAGGACGAAAAATTCTTTAGTCACTACCACCTGCACGGCGGCGACTCGCTCATCGGCTCGCTGCAAAAAGCAGGCTTTACAGAAAGCGACGTAACCGATATGTTCCTGACGCACCTGCACTTCGACCACTGCGGTGGCGGCGTGCGGTACGAGAATGCCAGGCTGGAGCTGACGTTCAGGAACGCAACGTATTGGTCGAACGCCGATCACTGGACGTGGGCCACCCGTCCCAATCCGCGCGAAAAAGCAAGCTTCATCCGCGAGAACATCGAGCCGATGCAGCAAAGCGGCCATCTGAAGTTTGTAGAGTCCGCAGCCACTCTTCCGCAGTTCGATATCCTGTTCGTCTCCGGCCATACCGACAAAATGATGATCCCCAGGATCCGGTATAAAGGCAAGACATTGGTGTATATGGCAGACTTGCTTCCGTCCGTCGGCCACATACCGTTGCCCTATGTCATGGGCTATGACACACGGCCGTTGCTGACGATGGAAGAAAAAGACGCGTTCTTAAACGAAGCCGCCGACCACGGCTATATACTTTTTTTAGAGCACGATCCCCTGCACGAATGTTGTACAGTAAAACGTACCGAGAAGGGCGTGCGGGTAGATCAGACATTTTCGCTGGCGGACATCCGCTAAAACAATTTCAGCATGAAGATCGGAGTAGTTCTTTCCGGGGGAGGCGCCAGAGGCATTTCTCACATCGGTGTATTGAAGGCATTGGAAGAAATGGGCGTAGAGGTCAGCTGCGTGGCCGGCACCAGCGCCGGCTCGATCGTGGGCGCGCTCTATGCCTACGGCTATTCGCCCGATAAGATCCTCGAAACCGTGTTGGCGACAAGCTTCTTTCGCTCGATACGGCCGGCCTGGACGATGACCGGGCTCCTGAACCTCGAAGGGCTGAGCACGATACTCCAGAAATTTATACCCGAAAATACCTTCGAAGCATTGAAGCTGCCGCTCGTCATCGCAGCCACCGACATCCGCCGCGGAAGCGCCGACTACTTCCGTTCCGGCGAGCTGATCCCCGCCATCCTCGCATCGTGTTGTGTACCGGCCGTATTCAACCCCGTACACATACAGGGCAAGACCTATGTCGACGGCGGGTTGGTGGATAACATGCCGGCCGCGCAGATCCGCAAGGAATGCGACCTGTTGATCGGCTCGCACTGCAATCACATCGGCACCGAGTTCGACGCAAAGAACTTCCGCAACGTGATCGAGCGCAGCTTGCTGATCGCGATCAACGGCAATACAACCGAAAGCAAAGGACTGTGTGATATACTGATCGAGCCGCCCGAAGTAGGAAAGGTGAGTGGTTTTGAGTTGGGACGGGCGCGCGAGCTGTTTACCATCGGGTACGAGTTTACCCGGGAGCATTTCACGGCAGCCGACTTCCAACAGAAAAAAGCCATATGACCACACGTTCCTTCCAGGAGCAGATACGCGAAGGCATTCCCGCGATACTGCCGCCGGCAAAAGCGTATGACCCCACCGTGAGCCATGCGCCCCGGCGGAAAGATATACTCACACCGGCCGAGAAAAAGCTGGCCGTGCAAAATGCCCTGCGGTATTTTCATCCACGGCACCACGCCGTGCTGGCGCCGGAATTTTACCAGGAGCTGATCACCTACGGACGAATTTACATGTATCGCTTTCGTCCCGACTACGACATGTATGCCCGGCCGCTGCACGAATATCCGGCGCAGTCCCGGCAGGCCGCCGCCATCATGCTCATGATCCAGAATAACCTGGACCCCGCCGTCGCCCAGCATCCGCACGAGCTGATCACCTACGGAGGCAACGGGGCGGTATTTCAGAATTGGGCCCAATACCGGCTCACGATGCAATACCTGTCGACGATCACCGACGAGCAGACGCTGCACATGTACTCCGGCCACCCCATGGGACTGTTCCCCTCGTCGCCCGAAGCACCCCGCGTAGTGATCACCAACGGCATGATGATCCCCAACTACTCCCGGCAGGATGATTGGGAGCGATTTAATGCCCTGGGCGTAACACAATACGGACAGATGACCGCCGGGTCCTATATGTACATCGGCCCGCAGGGCATTGTACACGGCACAACGATCACCATACTCAACGCCGGCCGTATGATCAGCCGGGCAGGAGAGGGGCTGGCCGGTAAGCTGTTTGTCACCTCCGGCCTCGGCGGCATGAGCGGCGCACAACCCAAAGCAGGCAACATCGCCGGATGCATCTCCGTAGTGGCGGAAGTGAACCGTAAGGCGACAGAAAAGCGCCACGCCCAAGGATGGGTAGACGAGATCATAGACAACCTTGACGCCTTATGCGCACGTGTACGCACAGCACAAGCAAAGAAAGAGGTTGTATCGATCGCCTATCAGGGTAATATCGTGGACGTATGGGAGACATTCGATCAGGAACAGCTCTACATCGATCTCGGATCGGATCAGACCTCCTTACACAACCCCTGGGCCGGTGGTTATTATCCCGCGGGCATGAGCTTCGAAGACGCCGGCAGGCTCATGACCGAAGATCCTGCGGCATTCCGCGACAGCGTGCAGGAGTCCTTGCGCCGGCATGCCCGGGCGATTCACAAACATACTACGCGCGGCACCTATTTCTTTGACTACGGCAACGCGTTTCTGCTCGAAGCCTCCCGCGCCGGGGCGGATGTCATGGCCACCGACGGTATCAATTTCCGGTATCCTTCGTATGTACAAGACATAATGGGGCCGCTGTGTTTCGACTACGGCTTTGGCCCTTTTCGCTGGGTATGCACCTCCGGCAAAGACGAAGACCTCGCCACCACCGATCGGCTGGCCGCAGAAGTGCTGGAAGCCATGCTACGCGAAGCGCCGTCCGAAATACACCCACAACTTCACGATAACATCCAGTGGATCAGGCAAGCCCAACAGAATAAACTGGTCGTGGGATCCAGGGCACGTATACTCTACGCCGACGCCGCCGGCCGCATAGCCCTGGCACTGGCCTTCAACAACGCCATTCGTGTAGGACACATCGGCCCGGTAGTGTTAGGGCGCGATCATCACGATGTGTCGGGAACGGACAGTCCCTACCGGGAAACGTCCAATATATACGATGGCTCACGCTTTACCGCCGATATGGCCGTACACAACGTGATCGGCGATTCCTTTCGCGGCGCCACCTGGGTATCCATCCACAACGGTGGCGGCGTGGGATGGGGCGAAGTGATCAACGGCGGCTTTGGCATGCTGCTCGACGGCAGTATAGAGGCAGAACGCCGGCTGCGGTCCATGTTATTCTTTGATGTCAACAATGGTATAGCCCGTCGGGCCTGGGCCGGTAATAAGCATGCAATCACGTCCATCAACCGGATAGATCAACAGGGCAATGCCTTGCAGGTAACGCTCCCGCATGCGGTGGATCCCGAATTGCTCCGCTTGTTGCAATAACGTTTTTTGGCACGGTTTTCGGTGTTAGAGCGTACATCTATACTATAGATTGACGGTCTAACCACTGAGAAAAAAATGAAAAGACTTTTACCGCTTTGCGCCTTGGCGCTGGCCGCCGGTTATGTACAAGCACAGACAAGTGCAGGTTTAACCTCGGAGCATCACTGACTCCTTACCTAGGCTTCCGCTATTGTAGGGGGCAGTAACCGGCGTCCCCATCATTATGGGGGAGGCCATTCACAACGGTGCAGGTGTGGTAAATTTTTGCTATAAATCACCGCGTTGCATAACGGTCGCCCTTGGGGTCATAAGCACACAATATTCTCGATCAACCGACGGCGAGGGGAGACGAATGGACTACGTTTGACACTTCCAGGAGGGAGATCTGAGCTAAATAAGGTACTCAACAGTAACCAATACGAATGGTTTTCGTATAGTTGGGATAATAAATTTATACATCTAAACAACAAAAAACACGTATGAAAAAACTCTTCGCGATTTGCATTTTTGCCGCAGGCATAACAGGCTATGCACAAGCACAGACAACAGCGGGTAACATGTTACTCGGCGGTGGTATCGGGTATAATTCACAAAAACAAGAGACCGGGGGCGACGATGCAACAAACAACACATTTTCGTTCACACCATCCTTCGGCTATTTCGTTGCCGATGATTTCGCCGTTGGTCTTAACCTTGAATTTTCCAGCAGCAACCGGGAGAATTGGGATGATTTCGGCGGCGAATACAAGGTGACTGAATTTTTGTTCGAACCCTTCGCGCGTTATTATATGTTCACACCGAACGAAAAGTTCGCCTTCTTCGCCGAAGGTGCGCTTGGCTTTGGCTCACAGAAAGTTGACCCGGACGGCGGCGACGAGCTGAAAGCGAGCATGTTCCGTTTCCGCGTGTCGCCCGGCTTCGCATACTTCATTAGCGACAAGTGGTCACTCGACTTCCAGTTAAGTGGAATCTCGTACACATCTTACGATCCTAATACCGATTCTGATTTTGATGACGACAAGCAATCAGAGTTCGTGTTCGGTGTTGATTCGTTCAACCCGAGCCTCGGTTTCCGCTATGTCATTGGTAACTAGTGAATTATTACGCAATAAGAAAGCCTCTCCCTCGGGAGAGGTTTTTTAGTGTATAAGGCACTATCTTTGTTGTGGAAAGACTTGTTCAACCAACTGATTATGAAAAAAATCATCATTACTTCATTCTTCCTGCTGGCAACGATGTACACTTTTGCACAGGCACAGCTGGCCATCGGTATTAAGGCCGGTCCTAACTTTGCGAAGCTCGACGGTACAAGCCCACAAGGAACATTTGAGAACCGTACCGGCTATCATTTCGGCGCCTTCGGCTTGATCAAACTGACCAAGATCGGTATCCAACCCGAGATCCTGTTTTCACAACAGGGCAGTAAGATTAAAACGAACACCGGCGATTTTGATGCGAACTTCAGCTACATCAACATTCCCGTCATTGTGAAACTGTATACCATCGCCGGTATAAACCTGCAGGCAGGTCCGCAGTTCGGCTTCTTGTCGCGCGCCGAGATCGAAGATCAGGATGTTAAAGACGCCGTAAAAAGCTCCGACGTGAGCCTCGCGTTGGGTGCCGGTTGGGACCTTCCCTTCGGCTTGACACTGGACGCGCGGTATAACCTCGGCTTAAGCAAGATCGATGACGATGATCCTAACCTGAGCAAGATCAAGAACCAGGTATGGCAAGTCTCCGTGGGCTATAAGCTTATCAAGCTGGGTAAGTAGTCTATAGAAAGTATCGACATGATAGGGCCTTTCCGTTGTACGGAGAGGCTTTTTTTGTGGACTGTGAATTTGTTGTATAAACAGGAATCGTCGATTAAATAGATGTTCAAACGTTTGCATTAATGCCCGGTTCTATGGAAATTCGACTATTATTTTTTAAACCATAAAATTCCTTTATGAAAAAACTATTCTTTACGGTTGCGGCAGTGGCATTTAGCACTGCGACACTTTTTGCTCAGCTCAGCGTAGGTGCAAAGGCAGGTGTGAACTTGTCCAATGTAAACGGTGATGTGGAAGACACGGATATGAAGGTAGGCTTTCACGTGGGTGGTTACGTAAACGTCGCATTCTCGGACGCCTTATCGCTCCAACCGGAATTGTTGTTCAATTCTGTCGGATATAAATATACCGACATGGATGGGCTGGACGAGGCAGATGTTACGACCAACTTAAATTACATCTCAATCCCCGTAAGCTTGATGTATTCTTTCGGTCCGGCCAACATACACGTAGGCCCGCAGTTGGGATTTCTGATGAGTGCCAAAACAAAGTCGGATGTAGATGAGCTCGATGGCGAAGATGTCAAGGACGGCTTGAAAAGCACCGACCTGGGTTTCAACGTCGGCGCTGGTGTGAACTTCGGCAAGTTAAATGCTACGGCACGTTACACGATCGGCCTCAGCAATATTGCTGATGATGACGACTTCGACGTTAAGAACGGTGTGATCCAACTGTCCCTGGGCTACAAGCTCTTCGGTGGCGAGTAGTAACCGCATTGTAGGAGGATTAAAAGGATTAAAATAAAAAGACCGCCTCCCGGGGCGGTCTTTCGTTTTATCAGGAGCGTGTACTTGCTACTGTACAGTAATGAGATAGTAGTTCTTCTTCCCCTTTTGCGCGATCAGGTATTTATTCTGAAGCAGATCGAACGAAGCCTTTTGATTGGGATCCGTCAATTTCACCTTGTTGATGCTCACGCCACCCGCCTGGATCATCTTGCGGGCCTCACCTTTCGATGGGAACACCAGGCTTCCCGTGGCAACCGACAGCAGATCGGTAACCGTAGCCGTGGCGTCGTAGTCCGTACGGCTGATGCTTGTCTGCGGTACACCCTCGAAGAGCGACAGCAACATGCCCTCATCCAGACCCTGTAGATCTTCCGTGGTAGAGTTACCAAACAGTACGTTAGACGCCTGAATGGCTTTTGTATACTCGGCCTCCGAGTGTACCCGGATCGTGATATCCTGCGCCAATGCTTTCTGCAGCTTACGCTCTTGTGGCGCCTGGTCGTGCTCGGCGATCAACGCCTCGATCTCCTGCCGCTCTTTCAGGGTAAAGATGCGAATGAAGTTCTTGGCATCTTCATCCGACACATTCAGCCAGTACTGGTAGAACTTGTAAGGCGAAGTCTTCGCCGGATCGAGCCACACGTTACCGCCTTCACTCTTGCCGAACTTGGTGCCGTCGGCCTTCGTGATGAGCTTGGTCGTCATGGCAAATGCGTTACCATCCGACTTACGACGGATCAGCTCCGTGCCGGTCACGATATTGCCCCACTGATCGGAGCCGCCCATCTGGATCTTGCAATTCTTATTATCGTACAGCCACAGGAAGTCATAGCCCTGCACGAGCTGGTACGTAAACTCGGTAAACGACAATCCGTTCTCGCCCTCCAGGCGTTTCTTCACGGAGTCTTTCGCCATCATGTAGTTGACGGTGATGTGCTTACCCACGTCGCGGATAAAGTCCAGGAAACGGAACTCCTTAAACCAGTCGTAGTTATTGACCATTTCGGCACCGCTGGCGCCGCCGGTAAAGTCCAGGAACTTCTCGAGCTGTTTGCGTACGCAGTCTACGTTATGACGCAGCACGTCCTCCGAAAGGAGATTGCGCTCGGCCGATTTGCCGGAAGGGTCACCCACCATGCCTGTCGCCCCGCCTACCAGGGCCACGGGTTTATGCCCGCACCGCTGAAAGTGCACCAACGTCATGATCTGCACCAGGTGCCCGATGTGGAGGGAGTCGGCCGTGGGGTCAAAGCCGATGTAGCCGGCCGTAACTTCTTTGTTGAGCTGCTCTTCCGTGCCCGGCATCACGTCGTGTACCATGCCGCGCCAGCGAAGCTCTTCTACAAAATTCTTCATCACCAGATTTTGGGGCGAAGATAGGGAAAAGAAAAGAATCCAGGGGCGGCCAGGCAGTCCAACCCCCGAATTCAACTCCAAAGTTTAGGTTAATGGCTCGATAGCGCCACATCCCGGATGCCGATGGTCTCCACCTTGATATTCCGGTTGGGTGCCGTCTGCATCTTAAAGTCCTGGATGATTTCCAGCACATCGTGGTCGATCGCCACCGAGTGAGAACCGTCAATGATCACTTTCGAATTCTCGGGCAGGTCGTCCAGGCTCAGCTGGATACTCGCCTTGTTCAGGAACGTCACCTCTTCCGACAGGCGGATCTTAATGATCTCGCCGTCGTGGTTCTTCTCCTGTGTGTAATGATAGGCGTGCTTGTAGTTCTTCCGCAGGATAAAGAAGATCGCAAAGACCATCCCGATCGCGATACCCTTCAGCAGGTCGGTAGCCAGGATGGCAACAACCGTGATGAAGAAGGGGAGGAACTGCTCCCAACCCAGTTTGTACATGGTACGGTACAGCGATACCTTGGAAAGCTTGTAACCCACCATCAGCAGGATCACCGCCAGCGAGGCCAACGGGATCAGGTTCAGGAACCGCGGTATAAAGATCGCCGACAGCAACAGAATGCCACCGTGCATCATGGCCGACAGCTTGCTCCGCCCACCCGCATTGATGTTGGCCGAGCTCCGTACGATCACCTGCGTGATCGGCAGACCTCCGATCATCGCCGAGATCATGTTACCCACGCCCTGCGCCTTCAGCTCGCGGTTGGTCGGCGTATTGCGCTTATACGGATCGAGCTTGTCGGTCGCATCGACGCACAGGAGTGTTTCGAGGCTGGCCACGATAGCCAGTGTGACCGCCGTAACATATACCTGCGGATTACTCAACGCGCCGAAGTCCGGCAATGTGAAAAAGCTCAGGAACTCGCCGGCAGTAGAGGCCACCGGTAACTGCACCAGGTGGTCGTTCCGAAGGATCCAGGCCGGGTTGATGGCCGCCATCAAGGCATTCAGGGCAATGCCCGTCAGTACGACAAATAGCGCCCCCGGCAGGAACCGGAAGAGTCCGATCTTGCGCATGAACGGCCGCTCAAAAAGGATCAACAACACAAGTGACACAATGCTGATCAGGATCGCGCCCGGACTGTTGTATTGAATGGCATAATAGATTTCGCTAAACGTGTTATGACTATCCGCTTGCGCGAAGGCAAAGTCGCCGACAAAGTCCTTGTCGTAGCCAAGGGCATGCGGGATTTCTTTCAGGATCAGGGTCAGGCCGATGGCCGCCAACATGCCCTTGATAACCGAAGAAGGAAAATAATAGGCAATGATCCCTGCCCGGAGGAAGCCCGCCAGAAGTTGGATCGCACCGGCCAGCACGCCCGCCATGAGCAGCGCTTCAAAGCTGCCCAGGGTCTTGATGGCCCCCAGCACGATCACAACAAGCCCGGCAGCAGGCCCGGAAACACCCAAGGAAGAGCCGCTAAGCCCGCCTACAATAATGCCTCCCACTATACCGGCAATAATGCCTGAAAAAACGAGATCTGTCCGGCCTGTGGAAGCCAACCCTATCCCCAGACAAAGGGGCAAGGCTACCAGGAATACCACCAGGCTGGCGGACATATCGTATTTGAGATTCTGAAAAGAAAATTCTGTCTTCATGTGTCGCAGACGTTCAAAAAAAATCGATTTATACTTCCTAACCTGTTACTACTTGACCATCCATGCGGTAGACGGGGGCATGATAGGTCTGGCCATCCATGGTGATTTCCAGGTCCTTGATCAAGCCCGTCTTCAGCTCGTACACCCAACCGTGTACGTAGGGAAGGTTTCGTTCTTTCCAGGCGTTTTGAATGATAGAGGTCTTTGCTACGTGGTTGACTTGTTCGATTACGTTCAGCTCGACAAGCCGGTTGACGCGGGCCTCCGGGTCTTTGATTTCATTTAATTGGTGGGTATGCATACCGCGCACATCCTTGATATGGCGCAGCCAGTTATCCACCAGGCCGTGTTGCTCTTCGCCCATGGCCGCCTTTACACCGCCGCAACCGTAATGGCCGCAGACGATCACGTGTTTTACTTTCAGGATATTGACCGAATAGTCCAGTACGCTCAGCATGTTCATATCCGAGTGCACCACCATGTTCGCGATGTTGCGATGAACGAAGATGTCGCCGGGTTGTGTGCGGGTGATTTCATTGGCAGGCACACGGCTGTCCGAGCATCCGATCCATAATACCTGTGGGCTTTGGCCTTGCGCCAGGCGTGTAAAGAATTCTGAGTCCGCATCGAGTTTCTCTTGTACCCACTGACGGTTGCCTTCCAATAATGACTTATATATGTCCATACGTTGATCGCTTTAAGAAAAAATAAACTGTTTATGAATACACCAGCCTGCCTTCCGTCTGCCGGCAAGGCGAAGCAAAATGCATAGCCTGCCCAGTACAGTAGACAGTAGGTTAGTACGTTGTAATAGTAAATGAATAGGATATACCGCTGGAAGCAGTACAGGTAAAAATGCCCGGGTTAGGCTTCGGGAGGTTGTATTTCGGTATCGCGTGTACCGGCGAGTGTTTTTTGGCCATGGCTGGCCATATAGGTAAGCTGTTGTGGAACAACAGAATAATCGTCGGGGGAGGTTCTGTGGTCGAGCAGGAGGTCTATTTCGGTAACACCTTTCAGGTCTTCGCTACCGTTGCCTCCAAAGACATCTTTCTCTTCTTCCGAAGCGGCCCCTGCGACAAGCTTGGCGATATTCTCCACCATCTTTTTGTTTTGGGTCAGCTTCAGGGCAGATACCTCCGCCAGAAAGAAGCTCATGTTCAGAAACACAACACCTGTAAACAGGGTTGCTAGCCTACGTACGACCTGGTTTCTGAAAACCTTCATTCCTCAAAAGTACGTGTTTTTTTCAAAATTGTTTTCCTTTCGCTTTATTGGAACATTAAATCGACATTAAAACGATCAGAACCACGCTTTTTACTATGAAACAACCTGATGCCCTGGCGCTTGTAGCAGAATTCCACAATACGTTCAAACACCCCGTGCTGGAGAAACCCGCCATTCCTTCTGAAGACCGCTGCAAACTACGTGTAGCCCTGCTGGCGGAAGAGCTGAAAGAATTGGAAGTGGCCATCCTGGAAAAAGACATTGTGGAAGTAGCCGACGCCTTGTGCGACCTGCAATACGTGTTGGCCGGTGCCATCCTCGAGTTCGGTCTCGGCGACAAATTCAAAACCCTCTTCGAGGAAGTGCAACGCTCGAACATGAGCAAGGCCTGCCGCACGGAAGACGAAGCCAAAGCCACCGTCGAACACTATAAAAAGAAAGACGGTACAGAGTGTTATTATACCGAAGAGAATGGCAAGTGGCTGGTATACCGTAAGTCGGATAACAAAACGATCAAGTCGATTTATTACAGCCCGGCCGACCTGGCAGGCATCGTAGAGTCTTACGTATAAAATTCGAACTGGAACACCATGTCCTGTCCGCTCAATTGCAGCGGGTTGATCGCGAGGATCTGCGACTCGTTGTAGGCCTTGATGAACTCCTGCCGGCTGATGCGCAGCTTGCTGAAACCCGGCTTGATGCGATGGTATTGCATCCGCCCCGAGCCGTTCGCAGTGGCACTATAGATATAGCTGTATTGCAGCGGGATCGGCGATGGAATATACCGCATAGTGCGTCATGGCTAAAGGTCTCTGAAATCAACGTGTGACATATTGTTCTGGCAGGCATTGTATTGGGCCAGCAACGTAAAAGCACCGGACGGCACATATTGAAACCGCGACTCGAGCTCATCGATCTTCAGACAAAGCTCGTGCACATAGAACCGGATCTGATCCAGGTTCCGGCAGGACGTAGGCGTTTCGAAGTTCCGCCGCGTGAACGATTCGAATTCTTGGTCGATCTGGGTACGAAGATGCTCGCTCATGGCGTTGTGCATTATTACACAATACTACGAAAAAATAGCATCTAGGGATACGTTTTGTGTGTAAAAATGCACAATCTTTTCTACACTCATAATCCTCAATGGAGGGGGATAGATCGCTTAAAATGGTGATTAAGTGTTTGATTGTTAATTAATTATGGGTTTGTGGACCGCAGAAATAGCAGGAGAGACGTGCTGCCCTGCGTTTCGTCGAAGTATATCCGTGCACGGGCGTGATGTTTATACCAGCCGTACGCGAACATGACCGCTGCCGAAATAATGACAGACAACAAACGTTTGACTGATAGCAATTCGTTTAAATCAGTATATTTAAAACACTAACGACCCCTATGGAACCTACTTCTAATCCCTTTCTTGATATTTGGCACTACTCGATGATAACGGGTGCGATACTCATGATAGCCGCCGGTATCATGATCTACCTGTTACACAAGCTGCGCGTCTCGACCATCAAGGACTACAAAGCCAAATACGATTACATCAACAAGAAAGAGATCCGGAACTACAAGAAGATGTTCGTGTGCTTTGCTGTGGCAGCCACGATGTTCATCAACCTCTACGGTATGGGCAAGCTCAACACAGTGGAGATCTGGTTCTTTGTACGGTTGTTTATGTCCATCGCCGGTGGCACGCTGGTGGCGTACGTGGCGTTTCTGGTACTGGACTACTACTATCCAACGGTGTTGAACAAAAAGCTGCGCAAGTGGCGGTACATGCCCCGCATCAGCAAAGATGGCAACACCATGCGCCTGCTGAGCGAAGAAGAGGAGGACGTACACCTGGAGGAAGGCATGCAGGCCGAGGAAAATGTGTTCTCAATTGACTACGATGTGTGGATGGATGAGAAATCAGGTGAGGTAAAAGTGGACAAGTATCCCGGTCACCTGCAAGCCCTGCGTTGCAACAGCTGTGGCTTTTATACGATGAAGATCGTGAAAGAAGAGATCACCCGTCACCCCAGCAAGGACGCTGCGGGCGAATTAATTAAGCACTTTCAGTGTTCCTACTGCAAGTCCGTGCGCGCTACAGCCTATAACATCTCCACAAAAGAAGCCGACGACTACCGCAAAGCGGGCATGCACACCTTTAAACGTAATAAGAACATCGACATGGTCCGGATCGAGATCCACTCCAGCATTTCAGGCAAGAAATTTTTTGAATTCCAGAATATGGAGCAGGCCCAAAAGTTTTTAGACGAATATGATGCTGAAAAAGGATCATAAGCCGGGCTTTTTACGTTATAGGAATCGGGGCATGGGATTTGCCTCTATGTAATACCAAAAATGACGGAGTGATGATGAAGAAAATGATTTTTGCAGGGTTGGCGAGCATAGCGTTGTTTGCAACAACCTTAGCCGCAAACGTATCTGACACAACCCGGCTGAAGCCCAAGCCCGTATATGGAAAGGAAGCTAAGGTGATCACCTACATCCTGGACAACAATCACTATCGCAAGCTGTCGCTCAACGATTCCATGTCCTCGGTCATCCTGGATGAATACGTGAAGAGCCTCGATAACAATAAAACCTATTTCACGGCGGCCGATGTGAAAAGCTTCGAGCCCTATCGCTACAAGATCGACGATCTGACGCGGGCCGAAAATGTGAACATAGCGTATGACATCTATGCCGTGTTCCGGAAACGGTTCAACACGCGTATGGACTACATTTTCAATACACTGCTCAAGCAACAATTCACCTACACGGCCGACGAATACTACGAGTCCGATCGTGACAAAGAGCCCTGGGCTAAGAATGAGCAGGAGCTTGACGAAGTGTGGCGTAAGATCGTCAAGAGCCAGGCCCTCAGCCTGAAGCTCGCCGGCAAGACGCCGGAGGACATCGAGCGGATGCTGCGCGAGCGTTACGAGCGCTTCAGCAAATCCATATTGCAATTCAACTCGGAAGACGTGTTCAGCATGTACATGAACAGCATTACCGAGTCATATGATCCCCACACCAACTACTTCTCGCCGCGTGCCGCCGACCTGTTCAAACAGCAGATGAGCCTGTCGCTGGAAGGTATCGGTGCCAAACTGCAGACCGAAAACGACTACACCAAGATCGCCGAGGTTATCCCCGGTGGCCCCGCCGATAAAAGCAAGCTCGTGCACAACAACGACCGTATCATCGGCGTAGCCCAGGGCGACGGCGACATGGTCGACGTGATCGGCTGGCGCATAGACGATGTCGTTAAGCTCATCAAGGGCCCCAAAGGCACTACGGTACGCCTGCAGATCCTGCCGGCCGAAACGGGACTGAACGGCCCACCCAGGATCATTCAGATCGTCCGCGACAAGATCAAGCTCGAAGACCAGCAGGCCAAGAAAAGCGTGATCCACTATCAGAAAGACGGAAAAGACATGAGCCTGGGCGTGATCACCCTGCCGAGCTTCTACATGGACTTTGACGCCTATCAAAAAGGAGATCCCAACTATACCAGCACCACCCGCGACGTACAGCGTCTCATCAAAGAATTGCAATCCGAAAACATCAGCGGCCTGGTACTCGACCTGCGCAACAACGGCGGTGGTTCGCTTACCGAAGCCATCGACCTGACCGGCCTGTTCATCAAAAACGGCCCGGTAGTACAGGTGCGGAACACCATCAATAAGACCGAAGTCATGACCGATAACAACCCGGCCATCGGTTACAACGGCCCGCTGGTTGTGCTCACCAACCGGTTTAGCGCCTCGGCATCCGAGATCTTTGCCGGTGCGATCCAGGACTATCACCGCGGCGTGGTAGTAGGAGAGTCCACCTTTGGAAAGGGCACCGTACAAACCGTGATCGATCTGAACCGTTTTATCAACGACCCCGCCAACCAGGTGGGCGAGCTGAAGCTCACGTTCCAGAAATTCTATCGCGTAACCGGCAGCAGCACCCAGAACAAGGGTGTAACCCCCGACGTATTGTTGCCTACCGCGCTGGACCCCGAACAGTTTGGTGAAAGCGCCAGCCCCAGTGCCATGCCCTGGGACGAGATCAACGGTACACTGTTCCAGAAGACCCCGGTCATCAACGACAAGGTGCTGACCAACCTCAATAAAGCCTACCAGGAGCGTCTGAAGACCGATAAGTCGCTGAGCCAGTTTGTGGTCGAGACCGATGAGATCCGCAAGAGCTATCGCGACACACGGGTGTCGCTGAACGAAGGCGTACGCAAGAAAGAAATGGAAGAGGCCGAACAGAAAAAGGCCACCAACACCAAAATGCAAGGCCATATTCCGAACAAGGAAGTGCCCGAGCCGAAGACCCTCGACGACCTGGATGACGAATATCTCCGCGAAGGCCTGTTTGTCCTGAGTGACCTGATCACCACCAAGATCGGCTGAGCCGGGGCATCCCGATAGAACCAGAAAGAGCGGAATTTCCGCTCTTTTTGTTTTTTGTAAGCCCTCCCAACTGCATGCATTTACATTTTAATTGCTATTTTGGACGACCTAGACTTTTTCTATGAGTGAAGAATTACTCAAGGCGATCATTCAACTTTTTGCCATTGTTGTACGCGAGCGCATTACCGAAGACGAGCGGAACAAGATAAAGGAATTCCTGGGCCTGCACCTTAACCGGGAGGCCACCAACTATTACCTCAAGCTCTTCGATGAGTTCTGCCAGGTAAACCAGATCAACGCCCGGCAGGAGCTTGACAACCTCGATGCCGACACCCAGCAGTTCGTAGACGACTGGTCTAAGATCATGCACATCATCAAGCAGGTGAACCAGGCCCTGACCATGCAGCAGAAGCTGGTGATGGTGGTCAAGATCATTGAGCTGGTCTATATCGACCGCACCGCGATCTCCGATCGTCAGGAAAACCTGATCTTCTACATAGGCCAGGCCCTGAGGATTCCCCAGCCCGACGTCCATGCGCTCCAGCAGTTTATCATCGGCCAGGACATCGACGAGCTGTTGTCCAAGCAGGTATTGGTGATCGACGAAGGCTCCGGTCACTACGATGGTCCCCGCATTATCGAAAAAGACCTGACCGGCCTCATCGCCATTCTCCGGTTGCCCGACGCCGAGACATACTTCATAAAATACCTCGGCATCACCACGCTGTACCTGAATAGCATTCTGCTCAAAAGCCGGAAGATCGACGTCTTTCCCACGGGCAGCACGATCCGCGGCGACAAGGTAGGACCGATCTATTACAGCGATATCATCGGCAAGTTTTTGACCGATGATAGCCGTACCGGCATAACCTTTACCGCCGACCACATCTTCTACCACTTTAAGAGTGGCCGCGCAGGCATTCAAAACCTGAACCTGGCCGAGCAGGGCGGCAAGCTTATCGGCATTATGGGCGCCAGTGGCTCGGGCAAGTCTACCTTGCTGAACGTCCTGAACGGCTCGGAAAAACCGTCCAGTGGCCGGGTGTTGGTCAACGGCATCGACATACACGAAAATCCGGAGAAGGTCAACGGCATCATCGGTTACGTACCGCAGGACGATCTGTTGATCGACGACCTGACGGTATTTCAAAACCTATACTATGCCGCCAAGCTGTGTTTTAATCATTATACCGACAAGCAGATCATCGACCTAGTCATGCGCACGCTCATCAACCTGGGCCTGACCGAGATCCGCGACCTGAAGGTAGGCTCGCCGTTGAATAAGACCATCAGCGGTGGCCAGCGCAAGCGCCTGAACATCGCCCTCGAGCTGCTGCGCGAGCCGACCATCCTGTTCGTGGACGAACCGACGTCGGGCCTGTCGTCGCGCGATTCGGAAAACATCATGGACTTGCTCAAGGAGCTGTCGCTGCGGGGCAAGATGGTGTTTGTGGTCATTCACCAGCCCTCGTCCGACATCTTCAAGATGTTCGACACGCTGATCATCATGGACGTCGGCGGCTTCCAGATCTACTATGGCAACCCGGTAGAGGCCGTGATCTACTTCCGCGACATCATCAATGCCGCCAATAAAATGCAGGGCGCCTGTCCGGAGTGTGGTAACATCAACCCCGAGCAGATCTTCAGCATTATCGAGACCAAGGTCGTGAACGAATACGGCCGCCTGACCAATACCCGCAAGGTATCGCCCGGGCAATGGTATCAATACTTCAAACAAAAGATCAAGATCCCGCGCCTCGAGCACTTACGCAACGAGCTGCCGGTCGTGCAGGAGATCCCCGATTGGTTCAAACAATGGAAGGTATTTATTACCCGCGACATTCTGTCGAAACTGGCCAACCGTCAGTACATGCTCATCAACGTGCTCGAAGCGCCGGTGCTGGCGTTCTTCATTGCGTTCATGGTCAAGTACTACAACGTGCTCGATGGCGAGGCAGACTATAGCTTTTACAACAACTACAACATTCCCGTATACTTCTTTATGAGTGTGGTGGTGGCGTTGTTCCTCGGCCTGACCATGAGCGCCGAGGAGATCTTCCGCGACCGTATCATCCTGAAACGCGAACAGTTTTTGCATTTGAGCCGCAGCAGCTACCTGGTGTCGAAGGTGGCCGTCATGTTTGCGTCGTCGGCGATCCAAACGCTGCTCTTTACCGTCATCGGTAATCTGATCCTGGAAATACCGCTCACCGAGATCCGTTACTGGGTGATCCTGTTCAGTTGCTCGTGTTTTGCCAACATGCTGGGCCTGAATATTTCGGCATCGTTCAACTCAGCGGTAACGATCTATATCCTGATCCCCGTGCTGGTTATTCCGCAACTGTTGCTGAGCGGTGTGGTGATCAGCTTTGATAAGTTCAACCCCCGCGTGGGCAAACCCGTAGGGGTGCCCATCATGGGAGAGACCATGGCGTCGCGCTGGGCATTTGAGGCCTATATGGTAACCCAGTTTAAAGACAATCCCTTTGAACGCCAGTTCTATGAGCTCGATAAGGTTGCGGCAGAATCGGACTACAAACGGGTATACTATATTCCCCAGCTGGAATCCCGGTTGGCCTACTGCCTGAACCACCCCAACAGCTGGCGCGTCAAACGCAACGACAATGTGGAGGCGTCGCTCAACCTGTTGCAAACCGAGATCAAAAACGAGTTGAAGTTTGTAGGCGATGCGCAGCTCCCCGAGGTCGAGCGCCTGGCCGTGGGTAAATTCGACTCGACGGTTTATCGCAAGACCGCCCGGTTCCTGAACGTACTCAAGAAGTACTACGCCCGCAAAATGGACCGCGCGGTAAAAGAGAAGGAGGGATTGATCACAGCCAGTACAAACACGCCCGAGAACGCCCGGGAGTATGAGCGTAACAAAGCCCGGTATGTAAACAAAGCCGTGACCGACGCCGTCAGGAACACGGCATCGCCCGACCGCATTGTGGAGTACGACGGAAAGCTGGTGCAAAAGATCTATCCCATCTACCAGGACGACCACCAGCCCGCCCACCCGCTGGACTTCTCCGCGAATTTGTACCAACCCACCAAGCCGTTCCTGGGCGGCCGGATCGATACATTATATTTTAACCTGGCGGTGATCTGGAGTATGACACTTGTGCTATTTTTGACCTTGTATTTCGACGCCCTGAAAGGACTCATCAAGGTGTTGGAAGGCAACCGCAAGTATAAACGAAGAGATAAATAACCACCGATCCCTATGAAACAGCGTAACCTTTTCTGCATGATGTGTGTGATCGCCACCCTAGCGCTGGCGTGTTCTGGCAAGAAGCAGGAAGCACACGAGCATGACACCGCCGCCGATGAATGGAAGGAAATGGACGACTTCCACATGCTGATGGCCGAAGCGTTCCACCCCTATAAGGACTCCGCCAACCTCGCACCCGCCAAGGAAAAAGCCGAGGCACTGGCGACCGGCGCCGAGCAGTGGAAGAATGCCCCGCTGCCCGAAAAAGTAAATAACGACGAGGTCAAAGCCGCCCTCGGCCAACTGGCCACCGATGCCACCGCCTTTGCCGCCACCGTTAAAGAAGGCGACGACAAGGCCATCGGCGAGTCCCTCAACAAGATCCACGACGAATTCCATCACATCCAGGAAATGTGGTACGGCGGGCACGGCCACGAGCACGAACACCAGCACTAAATCATCAGGGCAATGCCGGGCCAAAACCAGTGTTAAAGCACTGTTGTGGCACTGTTACAGCACTGTTGCAGCACAGATAAAGCACTATAAGGATGGCTGCTTTAACTATGCTTTATCAGTGGTCGGAAGATAGCGCATCTATGCGACCAACGTGGCTTTGACCTGGGGGCGGACCCTACTCCGTGGTAAAAACGTCATGATTAATTCCTTAAAAAATCTGTAACGTCGCCATCTTTTTGGCGACATATTGCGTATTGTAACCCATATGGCAGAAAAAAGCAGTGTTTTTGACATGATTGGGCCGGTTATGATCGGTCCTTCCAGCTCGCACACCGCCGGTGTTGTGCGCATTGCCCGAACAGCTTACAGACTGTTGGGCGGTCGTCCCGACGAAGCCGAGATCACCTTTTACAACTCCTTCGCCCGCACCTACGAGGGCCACGGCAGCGACCGCGCCATTATCGCCGGCTTGCTGGACTTTAAAACCGACGATAAACGCATTAAAGAGGCGCTGGACCTGGCCAGGGAGGCCGGATTGGAATACCGCTTTAAATCCGTCGGTAACGCGTCTACACTGCATCCCAACACCATCAAGCTGGTGCTGCGAAAAGGAGATGAGACCCTGGACGTGATTGGCGAGAGCCGCGGCGGTGGGCTGATCAACATCGCCGAGGTGAACGGCTTCAAGGCCGACTTCGGCGCCAATGCCCATACCGTCATCATCACGGCCGACGACGTCAAAGGAAGCATCGCCTTTATCGCCGACGTACTGGCGCACGACGACTGTAACATCGCCACCATGTCGGTGTCCCGCAAGGGCCGGAACGATATGGCCTGCCTGGTCATCGAAATGGATTCCGGCATCAAGGCTGTAACATTGGCGTACATCCGGAGTCTTAGCTGGGTAAAGCAAGTCATTTATATCCCCGATATTGATTGTTAGAGCAACGATGAGAACAACACTACGCTGGACGCTATTCTTTTTATGTGCGCCATTTCTGCTGCATGCGCAGCAAACACAGCCGGCCGCCGACACGGTGCCATCACCCGGTACGGTCTGGAACCTGAAACAATGTATAGACTATGCGCTGGTCAACAGTCTGCAAGTGGAACGTAGCAGCTACAATGTTGAAAACAGCAAATTAGATTATAATCTGTCCCGGGCAGAAATGTTGCCGTCGATCAATGGTTCCGCGCAGTACGGGTGGAGCTGGGGCCGTTCCCTGGTGCAGAACAACTATACCTATACGACGGGAGAACAACGTTCGGCCAGTGCGTCGCTTAATGCCTCGGTGCCGTTGTACAACGGTTTCCGGATCCAGAATTCTATTCGCCAGTACTCCCATACCTACGATGCAGCGAACCTGGATCTGCAAAAGACGAAAAACGATGTGATCCTGAATGTTGCGTCTTTGTATATCACGGTCGTATTTGATAAGGAGCAATTGGAAAATGCCAAATCGCAGCTGGCGTCCAGTCAGCAGCAATACGAACGTGCCAAAAAGCAGGTGGCCGCAGGCGCACTGCCCCGGTCGAATGAACTCAACCTGGATGCTCAGGTAGCAACCAACGAGGTAAATGTTATTACCCGGGAAAATAATCTTAATTTGTCGCTGCTGCGTCTAAAGCAAGCGTTGCAGATGCCGGCCGGATCGTCACTGGATGTGGAGATTCCGCAGATTGACGTCGAGGACCTGGTGCTCGGGCAGTCGCGCGACCAAATCTTCGATATTGCCCGGGAGACGATGCCCGAGATCAAAAGCGCTGATCTCAAGGTACAGGCTTCCTATTATGGTGTCAAGGCAGCAAAGGGTGATATGATGCCACGACTATCGGCAACGGCGTCTACAAACACCTTTTATTCCAGCAGTGCGGATGGGATGCGGTTTATTTCCGATGGTTCACCAGGAACACTCGTATATGACACGATCGGTAGTGTATACGGCGTGAAAGATCAATACGTATTATCACGTCAGTCCAGACTTGCGTATTCGGGACGGTATGTGGACAGCTATGGTTACCGCGATCAGTTGAAAGATAACGTTGGACGCACAGTGGGGCTTTCGCTGACTATTCCGATCTTGAATGGTTTCCGCTCACGCACGGCCTGGCAGCGCGCCGTCATTTCGCAGAAGATCGCCGAGGTCGATGCGAAAGAAACCTCCAACACCCTGCGCCAAAGTGTAGAGACGGCCTATAACGACGCCGTGGCAGCCGCCAAGACCTATAACTCTTCCCTGCGCCAGGTACAGGCCCGCGACGAAGCCTTCCGCATGACCAAGCAGCGCTTCGAAGCCGGCGCGACCAACTACGTGGAATACCAGGTCGCCGAAAACGACCTGTTCCAGGCCAAGTCCGACCTGGTGCGCGCCAAGTACGATTTTATCTTTAAGAAAAAAGTGCTCGATTTCTATCAGGGCAAGCCCTTAGCATATTAATACACCGACCGCAATGGCAAGACAAAAGCAACAATCCAACAAGCTCATCCTTTGGCTCGTAGTCATCGTGGGCGTTCTCCTGGTATTTGTAATCGTTGGTAAATCGGCCGGTTGGATCGGCAAGCCGAACGAGATCGAGGTCGAGTTCGCCAACGCCAAACGCGCGACCATCATTGAAAAGGTCAGTGCCTCGGGCACGATACAACCCGTAACGGAAGTGAAGCTGGCACCCGAAGTATCGGGCGAGATCCGCGAGCTGCTGATCGAAGAAGGCGACTCGGTAAACCGCGGCGACCTGCTGGTAAAGATCCGTCCCGACACCTGGGTGTCGCAGCTCGAGCGCGCCGAAGCGTCGATGAACCAGCAACGCGCGAACGAAGTATCCTCCGAAGCAGCACTGGCGCGTGCGGAGGCAACCTTCCTGCGCGCCGAACAAGAGTATAAGCGTAACGAAAAGCTGTGGAATGAAAAAGTTATAGCAGAAGCCGACTGGCAGCTGGCCCAGCAGAATTTTAAAGTAGCCGAGAACGATTTGAAGTCGGCGAAGCAATCGCTGCAAGCCGCGAAGTTTGTGGTGCGCAGCAGCGAGGCCTCGGTGCGCGAAGCGCGCGAGAACGTCCGCCTCACCAGCGTGCTGGCACCCATGGATGGAATCGTGTCAAAGCTCAGCGTAAAGAAAGGCGAGCGCGTAGTGGGAACACAAACCATGGCCGGCACCGAAATGCTGCGCATCGCCGACCTGAATGCCATGGAAGTACGCGTAGAGGTAAATGAGAACGACATCGTACGGGTACACATCGGCGACACGGCCATCATCGACGTAGACGCCTATTCAAACCAGGAGAAGGAATTTAAGGGCGTGGTCACACTCATCGCCAACACCGCCAAGGAGAAGACCTCGGCCGACGCTATTACCGAGTTCGAAGTGCGGATCCTGATCCTGAACTCGTCATACAAAGACCTGATCCAGGAAGGGAGGCGCTATCCGTTCCTGCCCGGCATGACGGCCAGCGTAGACATTTTAACACGACGCAAGGCAAACGTACTGTCGGTCCCCCTGGCGGCGGTGACAACGCGCGGCCAGGACGATCAGGAGAAAAAGGACGACGAAAAAGGCCCGTCGCGAAACGACCAGCCGGCAAGCGACAACAATAAGGCCGCGAAGAAGGAGCAGATAAAAACGGTGGTGTTTGTGAACGACAAAGGCACAGCGAAGATGGTTGAGGTGAAAACCGGTATCAGCGATTATGATAACATAGAAATTATTTCAGGTGTCAGCGATAGCACCCAGGTGATCACAGGTCCGTTTTTGGCGGTATCCAAACGTTTGAAAGACGGCGACAAGGTCCGCCAACAGGAAAAGGACGCGGCATCAAAAAAATAAACCTGCGTGGACTCAGAAAAGCCCTGATCGTAATCGGGGCTTTTTTGTTTAATATTGCCGTTAAAATCTAAAAAAGAACATGTCATTACATCCCTGGCACGAGGTTTCGGTTGGTATTCATCCCCCGGACCAAGTCAACGCAATCATCGAGATTCCCAAAGGTTCGCGCGCAAAATACGAGATCGACAAGGAGAGCGGCCTGATCAAGCTTGACCGCGTGATCTACGCATCCATGTACTACCCGCTGAACTATGGTTTTATTCCCCAGACCCTGGGCGAAGACCATGACCCTCTCGACATCGTTGTGTTGACACAGGTAACCGTGGTGCCGGGCTGTCTGATCCCCTGCAAGATCATTGGTGTTATGCAGATGATCGACCAGGGCGAAGCCGACGACAAGATCATTGCCGTAGCCGAGCAAGACCCGAGCGTAAGCCACATTCAGGATGTAAAAGACCTGCCCCAGCACCTGCGTGCCGAGCTGAAACACTTTTTTGAAAGCTACAAGCAGCTGGAAAATAAGAAAGTGGTCGTAGACGAGTTCCTCTCCAAAGAGAAGGCCGAAGCCATTCTGCAGGCCAGCATCAAGCTGTACAACGAGACATTCGCCAAGAAGTAATGCACATAGGCTTCGAGGCAAAGCGGTTCTTTACGAACTTTACCGGACTCGGTAACTATGCACGCTTTGTCGTCGACGCCCTCAGCGGGTTCTATCCCCACGATCACTACACGCTATATTCTCCTAAAACACGGTCGCATCCCGAGATCGACCCGATCGTACGTCGTTCAAACGTACAGGTCGTCGCGCCCACGGGAGGGTACCGGTACCTGAAAGGGCTGTGGCGATCGTGGGGCGTGAGCCGTCACGACACCGTCCGGGCGCTGGATGTATACCACGGCCTGAGCCAGGAGCTACCGGCCGGTCTACCCGCTGGAATAAAAAAGGTAGTGACCGTACACGACCTGATCTATATACGATACCCGCAATTTTATAAACCGGTCGATGTCGCCATCTACAAAGCCAAAGCAAAGGCAGCCTGTACCAGGGCCGATCGCGTGATCGCCATCAGCCAGCAAACAGCCCAGGACATCGTCGACTTTCTGCACATCGATCCGCGGAAGATCGACGTCGTGTACCAGGGCAGTCATCCCATCTTTAAGCAGATCGTTTCGAGAGAAGCGCAGGCACAAGTACGGCAGAAGTATGATCTGCCTGGCCGCTACATCCTGAACGTCGGCACCCTCGAGCCGCGCAAGAATGCGCACCAGCTCGTAAAGGCCATCGCGTTGCTGCCAAAAGATGTGCGTCTGCCCCTGGTGTTGGTGGGGCGGGCGACCGCCTACAAAGAAGAGATCGTGCGCACGGCCCGGGAGAGGGGCATCGAAGATCAACTGATCTTTTTGCACCAGGCCTCGTTTCAGGACTTCCCGGCCATATACCAGCAGGCGGAGGTGTTTGTATACCCCTCGTTGTTTGAAGGATTTGGTATACCGCTGGTAGAAGCGATCGAGTCGGGGGTACCCGTGATCACATCTACGGGGTCCTGTTTCCAGGAAGCCGCCGGCGAGGGAGCCCTGTATGCCGACCCGCACCGGGAAGACGAACTGGCGCAACAGCTGACCCGTACGTTACAAGACGTTACGCTGCGCAGTCAGTTAGTGGAGACAGGCCGCAAGCACATACAGCAGTTCCAGCCCCCCGTCATTGCGCAGCGCCTGCAGGAAGTATACCATAAGTGAGATTGTTTGCTTTGTGCTTGCTGGCGCAAGTCTGAGCCCCGTCTCGGGGCGGTGACTTGTGCCTATACGGTCGGCAGTTTGCAACTGCCGTCAGCTTTCTGCCCGCCAGTCGCAGACTGGCTACAGTATGGGCACAAGTTCCGCACTGCGTGCTTAAACTTGCGCCAGCAAGTTACTGCCCTGCGGTTGCAAGAAGTTTATCGCGGATAATGTCGTGATAGATTGCCAGCGTGCGCCGGGCCATTTGCTCTTTCGAAAATTCCTTTACTTTTTCCTGTGCCCCCCTGACCAGAGATTCACGCAGGGCCGGGTTTGTCAGGATGGCCTCGATGTGTTCCGCCAGCGCCGTGCTGTCGCCCGTACGCGCTAGCAGTCCCGTCTGACCGGAGATGACCATCTCGGGTATACCGCCGGCCTGTGTCGCCACCACGGGCACCTGCGCCAGGAACGCGTCCAGCACGGAGGTGCCCAGACCCTCCTGGATAGAGGGCATCAGGAAAACATCCAGCTCGGGTAACAGGGAGACCAGGTCTTTCCGGAAGCCGGTAAAGGAGATCACATCGCCCAGCTGTTTATCCTGCACGTATTTCTTTAACGCCTCTTCCTCTGAGCCCTTGCCGATGATTACGCCATGTACAGACAGCTTCTTCTGCACGAGCTTGCCGATGGTATCGATAAACGTGGGATAGTCTTTCTCGTATTCCAGCGCGCCGGTGTTGCCAATGACCGCACGCCCCGGCCGGCGAATGCCCTCGCGCGCGAGCAGGTCACCGCGGCGGGCGGGATCGAACTTATGCAGATCGACGCCGCTATATACCGTAACGGCTTTCTCCGGGTGTTTCAGGTAGGCTTGCATAACCTCCTTGATCTTGTCCGACACACAAAGCACCCGCACGATAGCCGGGTGGTTGTATTTCCAGCGCGTGAACCAGGAGCGCTTCGGCATGAACATCACGCGCCGGCTGAGCACGAGCGGCGTCTGGTTCCCCAACACATGCGAGATCACGCCCAGGCCGTGCGACTTGGCGCTGTGCATGTGCACCAGGTCGATCGCATGTGCGCGGCAATAACGCTTAATCGCCAGCGCCGTACGGAGATCAACCGCATTTTTAAACGGCAAGGCGATAACCGGTATATTTTCTCTTCGGCAATGCGCCTCAAACGCCGACCCTTTTCGCGCGGCTACATGATTTTGCACGCCGTGCTTACCCAGCTCTTCCAGCAGGTAGGCAATCTGTTGCTCGCCGCCACGCCAGGTCTTTTCAGAGCTTAGGTGTAATATGGAAAGAGTAGCCGCCATTGTAGTACACTAGCGGGAAGACTGATTCTTACGCAGCTCGTGAAACCGCAGATACCGCAGGTGACGCTCGTAGGCGGAGTTGACGGCAATGACGAAACCATAAAAGCCATCCAGGAAGCCCGCCTGCAGGAAATACTTCTTCATAAACATAAACCAGGGCTTGATCAGTCCGTGCGTAACAAACCGGTAACGCTTGCCCGCGTTGAAATCCTTTTCTGCCGCCAGGGCCGAGTAGGGGATGATCTTGCGAATGTGACTTTCAATGGTCGGGTACGAGTAGTGATATAGGTCGCCGTCCAGCCGCTGCGAGGTATAGGCCCCGTTAAAGACCAGTTCTTCATGGATCAGGCCTGTCCATTGGGTGAGTCCCTGCTTGAACAGGCGCATTTTATACTCGGGGTACCAGCCGCTGTGACGGATCCAGCGCCCGCAGTAGTTTGTCAGGCGATTTACCTCGTATACTTCGGCGCGGGGGGCCGCTTTTACCTGTAAGATCGCTTGTTGCAACGCCGGGGAGAGAGCCTCGTCGGCATCGATCGACAGGATATAGTCGCCCGTGGTCAGGCTGTTGGCGTAGTTCTTGGAATCCGAATAGCCCGTCCAGGCACGCTGCACCGGCGTCAGTCCATGGCGTTCGATGATAGCACAGGTGCTGTCGGTAGAGAGCGAGTCGAGGATCACGAACTCATCGGCTACAGGTTTCAGCGACTCGATACACCGGCCGATGTTTTTCTCCTCGTTAAAGGTAATGATGACTACAGAAAGAGTTGCCATTTTTCTTATTTCTACCACGTTGCCAGGTGCTGATACACCTTGTGAATGGGCAGGCCCATCACGTTAAAGTACGAGCCGGCGATCGTTGAAATTGCCACCAGGCCGATCCAGTCCTGCGCGCCATAAGCGCCCGCCTTGTCATAAGGTTTATAGGTATCTACGTAAAAGTCGATCTCCTGGGGCGACAGCTTGACAAACGTCACGTCGGTAATGTCGTCAAACGTCTCTTCGCGTTCCTGTGAAAGCATGCAGACACCCGTCATCACGCGGTGTGTGCGGCCGGAAAGATCGCGCAGCATCGCGATAGCCTCGGCACGGTCCTGCGGTTTATTCAGAATGCGATCGCCCAGGATCACGACCGTGTCGGCCGTGATGATGATCTCGCGGCCCATGCGGGGGCGGAAATACTCGGCCTTCTTCGCGGCTAGGTAGCGGGCCACCTGGTCGGCCGGCAGCTCTTGCGGAAAGTCTTCCTCTACGTCGGGCTTCTCGACAGTAAAGGTAAAGCCGGCCTCTTTCATCAGGTATTGTCTGCGGGGAGAGCTGGAGGCGAGAATGATCGGTCGCGTAGGGGATGTGGTCATATCGGTGTTTAAAAAGGGGCATAGACCGGCAGGGCAAATTCTGGTTCGCTGATCGAGCTGAACAGGTAGCCGCCGATAACCTTGGGGTAAAAATACGTCGATTTCTGTGGCATCGTATATCCGCTATGGCACACAGCCTTCACTTCGTCGATCGAAACCTCGTTGGTGATAATGGCCAGTTGCGCCTCTTGTTGCAGGACCTTTTTCAGGCAGTCCGCAAAACTGCGGTCAAAGCTGACATTCGTCGCGCTGCGCTGCTCGCGCCCCGGTATCCCCAACGCTTTTTCAATGATAAAGTAGTGCATCACCGTCAGGTCCAACGCCTTGACCACCGGGGGGAAAGGCCACGGCATGGAGTCCAGCGCCCCGGGCTTGAGCCGTACCTTGTAGGCATTGTCGCGGAACATCAGTCCAAACGCCCACCGCTTGCCCGCGATCACTTCCGGCAGGGTGTCGGCGTCGTCCAGCGGGGTAATGGTGAAATCTTGTTCGAGGCGTTGTAGCAGGGTCTCTTCGTCAAAGCCCGGCAGACCGTGGATAAGCCGGTGCGTCGGCAGAATGCGCAGGTCGTCTGCCTCGGTGTTGGTCAGGTACATCAGGTGATAGTTATACCCTTCGCGGCCGGTATGCGCAGGGTTGGCCGCCTGCTGTTTGTGTTTATAGACCAGCGATCCTTCATAGCGGTGGTGGCCGTCGGCCAGGATGACGTTGCCTTGCTGCAAAACCTGGATAAAGCGCTGTACGATGGTATGATCCTGAATGCAGGCCATGACGTCACGCACGCCCTGGTAGTCTTCCGTTTCATAAAGAGGCGTCTGAATGGCCTCGTCCATGTATCGTTCCAGCTCGAAGGTGGAATCTGTATACAGCCCATGGGTTGCGCTGGCGTGCAGCTGTGTGTTTTCGAGCAAATCGATGCGGTCGTTCACCGCTTTGGGAATGGTGTTTTCGTGTCGCAGAATAACCTGCTCGTCCCACTCGTATACCCGGATGTGACACATAAAACCTTTCCGGCAATACTCCCGGGACGAACCCGCCAGGGTAAAATACTGGTAGTATACATAGATGCCGGGCAGGCGGTCTTGCAGCAGGATCCCCTGGTGTTTCCACTGCGCCAGGCGTTTGCCCGCGTCTGCCGGCGTTTCTTTCGGTACCGACAGGTGAATGCTGTTATACGGATGTTGGTAGAGTGCCTTGCGCTGTTTCTCCGACACGACGTCGAACAGGGGAGAGGTCAGCGAGTCGATGGTGCGGGTAAGTTCTTTACTATACCGCCAGGGACGGATCGGCAAAATTTCAGGCATACTGCGTGTGTCGTAATTAAGATCTGTTTTTTCTCCACCGGCTCACGGTCGTGCCCACCGCAGCAAGCGCGCCATCAGCCGCACCGCGGCCATTGCTTTTCAGCAACGTGCCCGCCAGGATGGCGACGATGGCCTCTTCGGTATGCGTATGGTCGGGTTGCAACGCAGCCGGTGTAAAGTATTTCTCCACAAAGCGCGTGTCGAAGTTACCGGAGCGGAAAGCGTCGTGCTTCATCACAAATCCGCAAAAGCCCAGCGTTGTTTCCAGGCCCGTGATCTCGTAGTCCTGAATGGCGCGGATCATTTTCTCGATCGCCGCCTCGCGTGTTTCTGCATGGCAGATCAGCTTGGCGATCATCGGGTCGTAGTAGAAGGGAATGTCCATGCCTTGCTCGAAGCCGTCGTCCACCCGGATGCCGTGGCCCTGCGGGCGTTTATAGGTCTTGAGCTTACCGATGTCGGGCAGGAAGTTGTTCGCCGGGTCTTCGGCGTACACGCGTATCTCGATGGCGTGGCCGTGCATCTGCAGGTCTTCCTGTTTGAACGGTATCTTCTCGCCTTCGGCGATCCGGATCTGCAGCTGTACCAGGTCCAGGCCGGTGATAGCCTCGGTTACCGGGTGCTCTACCTGCAAGCGCGTGTTCATCTCGAGGAAGTAAAAATTCAGCTTGTCGTCGAGGATGAACTCGATCGTGCCCGCGCCATAGTAGCCGCACGCCTTCGCAGCGTTGATGGCAGCTTCGCCCATCAGCTTTCGTTTTTCTGGCGTCAACACTGATGACGGCGCTTCTTCCACCACCTTCTGGTGGCGGCGTTGGATCGAGCACTCGCGCTCAAAGAGATGCACCACGTTGCCATGCTTGTCGCCAAAGATCTGGAACTCGATGTGGCGCGGGCTGGTGACATACTTTTCGATAAAAACAGAGCCGTCGCCAAAGGCAGAGGTCGCCTCGCTGATGGCGCGTTCCATTTGCTCGGCAAAGCTCGCTTCGTTCTCCACCACGCGCATGCCTTTACCACCGCCGCCGGCGCTCGCTTTGATCAGCACCGGGTAGCCGATGGTCGCGGCGATCTCCTTCGCCCTGGCAACGTCAGTGATCGGTTCGGTCGTGCCGGGCACGAGCGGCACATGAAAGGCCGCGACGGCAGCCTTGGCGGCCAGCTTGCTGCCCATCAGTTCGATGGCTTTGGCGGAAGGCCCGATGAAGATCAGGCCGGCGTCTTCTACGCGCTGGGCAAATGTCTCGTTTTCAGACAGGAAACCGTAGCCGGGGTGAATGGCGTCGGCACCCGTTTGCCGGGCGGCATCCAGGATCTTATCGATGCGTAAATAGGATTCGGAAGAAGGGGGCGGGCCGATGCAGACAGCCTCGTCGGCGTAGCGCACATGCAACGACTGCCGGTCGGCTTCACTAAACACCGCAACAGTCTGTAAGCCGGCCTCCCGCGCGGAGCGCATAATGCGAAGGGCGATCTCACCGCGGTTGGCGACTAATATTTTTTTGATCTTTCTCATGGGTTAAAGGGCCTGAATACAATGCTACGATAATTTCTGCACAGGCAAAGCCCGGGTAGGCGTGTAAGAACACGATTTTTCCTTATTTTTGCGGCCAATAACTAATCCCGAAATGGTAGATTTATTTGACAAGCTTAAAATGGAGGCCGGTCCTCTGGCCAAGTATTCGCATCTCCCGGATGACTACTTCTTCTTCCCCAAACTGGAAGGCGAAATAGGCCCTCACATGAAGTTCAATGGCAAGGATGTTTTAAACTGGAGTTTAAATAACTACCTGGGCCTGGCGAACCACCCGGAAGTACGGAAGACCGATGCTGAGGCAGCTGCCCAGTATGGTATGGGCTTGCCCATGGGCGCGCGGATGATGTCGGGGAACTCAGTAAATCACCTGGAGCTCGAACGCCAACTGGCCGAGTTTGAGCAAAAGGAAGACGTTATGCTGCTCAACTTTGGGTATCAGGGTGTGGTGTCGATCATCGACGCGCTGGTAGACCGCAAAGACGTGATCGTGTACGACGCCGAATCACACGCCTGTATCATCGACGGCGTACGCCTGCACATGGGTAAGCGTTTTGTATACACCCATAACGACATGGACAGCCTCGAGAAGCAGCTGCAGCGTGCCACCAAACTGGCCGAGGAGACGGGCGGCGGCATTCTGGTGATCACCGAAGGTGTATTTGGTATGTCTGGCAAGCAAGGCGACCTCAAAGGCGTTGTTGCCCTGAAGAGTAAATATAATTTCCGTTTATTCGTGGACGACGCGCACGGGTTCGGTACCATGGGTAAGACCGGTGCCGGCACCGGCGAGGAGCAAGGTATTCAGGATCAGATCGATCTGTACTTCTCTACCTTTGCCAAGTCGATGGCCAGCATTGGCGCATTCGTGGCAGGCTCTAAGAACGTGATCAAGTACCTGCGCTACAGCGTACGCTCGCAGATCTATGCCAAGAGCCTTCCCATGCCGCTGGTAGTGGGTGCGCTCAAGCGTCTGGAGCTGTTGAAAACCGATCCTTCGATGAAGGACAACCTCTGGAAGATCGTAAACGCCATGCAAAATGGCCTGAAAGAGCGTGGCTTCAACATCGGCACGACGACATCACCGGTAACACCGGTATTGTTCAAAGGCGGGGTAGGCGAGGCGGCCAACATGGCCATGGACCTGCGCGAGAACTATGGTATTTTCTGCTCTGTGGTGATCTATCCTGTTGTGCCTAAGGATGTTATCATGTTCCGGATCATTCCGACGGCGGTGCATACCCTGGAGGATGTGGAGCGGACCCTGAGCGCATTCTCAAAGCTCAAAACCAAGCTCGACAGCGGGTTCTATCGGGAGGAAGCATTAGTTTCGGTAACGAAGGCAATCTAAAAAAAACCGCCTTAGGGGTTGTTTTTCGGCCTTTTTACTTAAATTGGCATTAGAAACTAAATTTTAATCCTAAAACTCCAAAGACAATGCAAAAGTTTCAAGAGCTCAAAGACCTGATCGCTTCCTTAGAAGGTGATATTGACAAGTTTTATAACAAAGGCAATAGCGCTGCTGGTACCCGTGTTAGAAAGGGTATGCAAGACCTCAAAAATCTCGCACAAACCATCCGCTCTGAGGTTCAAGAGATTAAGAATAAGGCTTAAGTTTATTCTGAAAATATAAAGACCGTTTCGGCAGTACATCAGGACATGCCGAAACGGTCTTTCACTTGTTAACCGTTACACGATTATCTCGCCTTCTTCTTTGCTTTCTTAGGCGCTTTTGCCACCTTCTTCGCCGATTTCTTCACGGCTTTTGCCGCTTTGGCCACCTTCTTCGGCGCAGTCTTCACTACTTTCTTCACTGCTTTTTTCGGCGCCGCTTTCTTGGCTACCTTCTTGGCAGCTTTTTTTGCTGTTTTCCTGGCTGCCTTTTTGGGTGCGGCTTTCTTCGCTGCGGCGGGTGCCTTGACGGGAGCCTTCTTTGTTACCTTTTTTGCCGCCACCTTTTTCGCCGGCACGGGCACAGGTGCCGGGGTGGGCGTCGCCGGAATGCTGTCTGTCTTATCGTGCGCTTCACCGTTTGAAGCTATACCCTTCAGGATCTGGCTGGTGTGGTTTTCCGTATCGACTTTGTCGATGACGTCTTCGATCACACCATCTTCATCAATGATGAACGTTACGCGGGCTGTGCCCATGTACGTGCGTCCATACATCTGCTTTTCTACCCAGGTGCCGTATGCGTCGTGCACTTTACGATCGGTGTCGGCAAGCAAGCGGAACGGCAGATTTTCCTGTTCGATAAATTTGCGGTGCGACTGTTCGTCGTCAGAGCTGATGCCCAGCACCTCGTAGCCCTTGTCTTGCAAGCGCTCGTAGTTGTCACGCAGGTTACACGACTCGGCCGTGCAGCCGGGGGTCATATCCTTGGGATAGAAATACAGAACGACTTTCTGGCCCCGGAGGTCAGAAAGCTTTACAGGCACGCCATCCTGGTCGTTCACTTCGAAGTCGGGGGCTTTGTCGCCAATTTTCAATGCCATATGTTATAGGGGTTAGGGGATTGTTTGTTTGAAAGTGCTCTTGTTACCCGCATTGTCGGTGACCACCAGCTCTAAAGTGCCCTTCAGCGGCGCCTTGTCGGGTCGCTCGGACCAGATGGTTGCGATCTTGCTGTCGTAGTGCATCAGCAACCATTGACCATTGATCGTGGCCTGAAAGGACGCAATGCCCGACAGCTCGTCGCGGATCTTGAACCGAACCGTCTGGTTGTTGATCGAGATCGCCCGGATCGTGGGCGGCGCTACGTCGCGCAACAGGGTAAAGTCGCCCAGCTCGCGCGTTGTAAACTGAATGCGGTCGTTGATCCACTCGCCGCCGATAAAAGCGTACGACTTCCCGGAAATGCGATACACCGCCCACCGGTCGTTGGGAAGATACGTGTTGTTGGTCTGGAGCGACACCGTAATGCTCTTGTGCAGCGGAATGACACGCGTACCGATCGTAAATACCTCACTGCCGGCCCGCAGGAAATGCGCCGTACCAAGGTAGGCCGTGTCATACAACGCACCCAACGGAAACTGCAGGTCCATACCGTCGCCGTAATATTTGTATTCGGTCCCCGAGGGAATGGTTGCGGTCAGTCCGGGCAACACGGTCTTGTTGTTGACAACGATCGAATCGGGCAGGCCACGGCGTAAGTCCACCAGGTACACTTTCCGATTGGTGTTGGCATAGTCGGGCTCGGCTTCGGTCACGGTACCACGAATATAGATCGTTGCTTTGCTCGCAAATTCTTTGGCGCCCCGGGCAGTTACTTGCAGTGTGTTGCCGATGACCTCGTAGGCGACGTCGGTTGTCGCCGGCAGCGGCTCGAGGGTTGGCACCTCGCGCGTGACGGGGTTCGGCTGAAGCTTGAACGTGATCACGCTGGTGTTCTCGCGGCTGTCTTTCATACGGATCTGCACCGTAGAGAGCTTGTTGGGATTCACCGCGATCTTGCCGTTGGAAGGGGAGCTGTCGTAGAACTTCAGGGTATTGCCGTCTTCGATATAAAGTTTGTAGAAGCGTGTGCCCTTGGTGCGCATCGTTCTGAAGTCCATCAGCGTATAGATGGCACGTGTTTCGTTCAGGTCGATCTTGTCGATCGCCTGGCTGAAGACCAGCGCGCTGTCGACCCACATCTCCAGGTAATTTACGCCACCGTAGAACGGACTTTGAGGTGCCAGCTTGTCTTTTGCCAGAAGCTCCACGCCGATCAGGCCGCTGGCCAGGATCGGCGTGGTAATGGCATAGCCCTTGCCAACCTTGCTGCCATAAAATTCGAACCGGCCGAACTTGTCGTTGATCCGCGCATTTTTATCCAGCGTCACCAGCGCGATCTTCTCGGGGGCGGGGGGAAGGTTGTCGGCAATCTCTTTGAAGGCGCCCACCTTCAGCGGATCGACGGCATAGTTGTCGGGATCGCGAATATCGAAGTGCACATGGGGCCCGCCCGAAGAGCCGGAGTTACCCGACAGGGCGATCAGCTCACCTTGCCTGACCGGAAACTGACCGGGTTGAAAGAAGAGGTCTATTTCGCCTGACTTGAGTTTATATTGTTCGCTCAACACGTGTTGCGCGACCGCGCCGAGGAATTTTTCGAGGTGTGCGTACAGCGTCGTGTACCCGTCGGGATGGGTAATGTATAACACATTGCCGTAACCGGACGACCCCATGGAAGCACGCGAGATATAACCGCTCTTGGAGGCGACCACGGGGTACCCCGTCATGTTGTTGGTACGAATGTCGATGCCGGAGTGGAAGTGTGTGGTGCGGAGCTCGCCCATGGTGCCCGCCAGGGAGCCGGGCTGGCCCGGGTGCACCGGGTACAGGAACGACTCGCTCTGCGCCCGGGCGTGATACGACAAGGTCACGGCAACAAAGGCCGCCGTGGTAATTTTATTTAATGCTGAACTCCAATAGTTTCTCATTCTCAATATATGCGGATAGCACATTCCCAACCTTCACCGGACCTACACCCTTGGGAGTGCCCGTAAAAATCAAATCTCCTGTGCGCAGTGTAAAAAATTTCGATACGTACGAAATTATAAAATCGAAGTTAAAAAGCATAAGGCTCGTATTGCCTTGTTGTTTTAATTCTCCGTCGATGGTCAGACGGAAGTTAATATTGTTCAGATCAAAATTACCTACCGGAAGAAACGTATCGCTTATCGGCGCTGAACCGTTGAAGCCTTTGGCAATGTCCCACGGCAGACCCTTTTCTTTCGCCTTCTGTTGCAGGTCACGCGCCGTAAAATCTATGCCGATACCAATGGCGTCGTAATACTTGCTCGCGAACTTGGGTTCAACATTCTTGCCTTCCTTGCAAATACGCAGTACGAGCTCGACTTCATAGTGAATGTCCTGGGAAAACTCAGGATAGTAGAAGGGAGCATTGTTTCGGAGAATGGCTGTATCGGGCTTGGTAAAAATGACCGGTTCGTCGGGGCGCTCGTTGTTCAATTCCTTGATGTGTTCGGCATAGTTCCGGCCGATCGCGAAGATTCTCATGGTACGGTTTTAGTTGATAGTCAATACATTTCAGAAAGGGTTGACCCGGGTATGCATACCGGTAACAGCAGCACGGGCGACTAATCTTTCGGCCTCAATTTATGAAACAATCATGGTGGGGATTTGTATTTTTGTCCAAAATAAATTTAACCCTTATGTGGAAAAAAGTAATCGTTTTTGCAGCTGTCCTCAGCGTGCTGTATGCCTGTAGCAAGGTGGCAGTGACCGGCCGGAGCCAGTTGAGCCTGGTTTCGAATAGTGAAATTATACCGATGGCCAATAAAGAGTATACCGAGGTTCTCAAAAAAGGCCCCATCTCTACCAACCAGGAGCAGACGCAGATGGTGAAACGTGTGGGTGCGAGGATTCAAAAGGCAGTGGAACAATATATGCGCGATAAAGGCGCCTCGTCGGAGCTCTCGGGCTTCGCCTGGGAGTTCAACCTGATCGACGATCCCAAGACGGTGAACGCCTGGTGTATGCCGGGGGGAAAGGTAGCCTTTTATACAGGCATCATGCCGATCTGTAAAGACGAAACCGGTGTAGCCGTCGTCATGGGCCACGAAGTGGCGCACGCCATCGCCAACCATGGCCGGGAGCGTATGAGCCAGTCGATGATCGCCCAGTACGGGTTGAGCACACTGGGCGCCGTGCTGGGACAAAACCCGACGGCCGGTAAAGATCTGCTGATGCAGGCGATCGGTGCCGGTACGAACGTGGGCATGCTGAAGTTCAGCCGCGAGCACGAATCCGAGGCCGATCACATCGGGCTGATCTTTATGGCAATGGCCGGCTACGATCCCAACGCTGCCCCTGCGTTCTGGCAACGCATGAGCGGCGCGGGTGGTGGCCAGGAGCCTCCGGAATTCCTGTCGACGCACCCGTCGCACGGTACGCGTGTGAAAGACCTGCAAGGCTGGATCCCCGAAGCCATGAAATATTATAAGAAGCAGTGATGATAGTCGATCCATAAGGATCGACTGCTTTCAAAAAAGAAAAGGCTGATGTTGTCGTGGACAGCATCAGCCTTTTTTATGGTGGCGCTACGGCAGCGTCATTTCCGGAAGTTGCGTAGCTTGATCTCGGTCAGCTTGCGTTTGGTGTCCAGCGAGAAGTCGCCGTTCATCATCCAGTCGTAGTACGCGGGTTCTTCTTTAAATACGGTCATGACAGCCTTGTTCTTATGCTTGCCAAAGTTGAAGACCTCCTGGCCTTTGTCGTTCATGATCATGCGGCCCGCAAGGTCCACCATGTCGGCACTGGTGAGCTTGGCCAGCACTTCCATGTCATTCCGGATCTCACCCAGCGGACGGTTCAGCCCATCCGTTACAGGTTTGCCTTCATAACGTTCAACCTGGGCGAGAAACACTTCCATCGTTGCTTCGGTGTCGGCTTCGGCGGTGTGCGAGTCGATCAGTTCCTTGCCCACATAGAATTTATACGCGGCCGATAGGGTCCGCTTTTCCATGAGGTGGAATATCTTCTGTGCATCGATGATCTTTTTGCGGCTGTAGTCAAACTCAACGCCCGCCCGCAGGAACTCTTCCACGAGTACAGGTACATCGAACTTCAATACATTGAACCCGGCCAGGTCGGCGCCTTCCAGAAACTTCGCGTATTCTTTCGCTACCTCCTTAAAGGTGGGTTTGCCGGCGACATCCTCCTCGCGTATGCCGTGAATAGCCGACGACTCCGGTGGAATGGGGATCGTGGGGTTCAGTACATTGGACTTCCGGTGGATCTCGCCGTTTGGCATCATCTTAATGACTGCGATCTCCAGGATCCGATCCTGGGCAATGTTGATGCCCGTAGTTTCCAGGTCGAAGAAACAAAGCGGGTTGCGAAGATTGAGTTTCATACAAATACAATAACGTTGTCTACAAACGAAGCGATACCGGCTATCAACGCTAGGCTATGATCTTTTCAGCAAGCGTGTGCACATCAATTCCTCCCAGGTTGCCAGAGCTCATAATGAGCAGGTTTTTGTTCTTCCACGACTGTTGCAGCAGGTACTGTTCCAGCTTCGCTGCTTCGGTAAAGACTTGCAGCGTCGGCAACCCAAAGGCCGACCGTATATCGGCTTCCGCAATCGCCTCCAGCCCTTTGGCTTTTGTCTTCTCGGGGTTTACATATACAATCGGAAGCTGGGCGGCCTTCAGGCTGTCCTTGTAGTTAGGAAGAAAATCTTTATTCAGGCTGCTGTACGTATGCAGCTCCAGGCAGGCCACAAGCTCGCGCGACGGGAATATTTCCTTGAGTGCCTTCACGGTTGCTTTCGCTTTGGACGGCGCATGCGCGAAGTCTTTATAGACCGCCGTCGAGCCATTCTCGTGGATCTTTTCCAGACGGCCTTCGGCCCCTTTGAAGCTCGGGATGGCCTGGAAGAATTGCTCGGGTGTAATGCCGATCTTTTTCAGCACCTCTTTGGCGGCGCTCAGATTCTGGAAGTTGTGGTTGCCAAAAAGTTGAATGGGATGACGCTCTTTGGCGTTGGTCAGGAAGCAGTTGCCGTTGGCATCCTGTGTATGCGCGTGGGTTTTATACACCACTTGCACGATCCCTTCGCGCTCCTTCTTGCCGATCATCAAGGCCAGGGAATCCTGTTCCGAATAGATCAGGATGCCACCCTTGGGGGTATTGTCGGCAAAGATGTCGAACTGTTTTACATAGTCCTCCTCCGACGGGAAGGCGTTCACATGGTCCCAGGAGATGCCGCTGATCACGCCGACGTGGTGCTGGTAGCGCAGGAACTTCGGTGTCGGGTCCAGGGCAGAAGAAGGATATTCGTCACCTTCGATCACAATGACCGGAGCCTGGGAAAGCTTCACGGTGTGCTCCAGCCCGGCAATGCGCGCGCCGATAACATAGTCAAAGTCGCGGTGGAAGTATTTCAGCACGTGCAGTACGATGGCCGTAATGGTGGTCTTGCCGTGGCTGCCGGCGATGACGACACGTTGCTTATCGATGGATTGCTCGTATATGTACTCGGGAAAAGACTTAATCGCCAGGCCGAGCTCTTGGGCCCGGAGCAGCTCGGGGTTGTCCGGACGCGCGTGCATTCCAAGGATCACCAGGTCGATTGATGCATCGAGCTTCTCGGGTACCCATCCCTCTTTTTCAGGTAATAAGCCGTGCTTTGCTAAAGTGCCGCGGGAAGGTTCGAATACCTCGTCGTCTGATCCCGTAACATGGTGTCCCGCTTCTTTAAGAGCGACGGCCAGGCTGTGCATCACGCTGCCACCAATCGCGATAAAATGTATCTTCTGCTTTTTCGGGTGCATGTAAAAAACTAAATCCGGTTTTAAAATAAATGAAAATGTTGCTGGCATACAAATTCGCCCCCGAAGCGCCGCGGATTGCACTTTATTCACACGTGTGACGTTATTGTTGGTAACTTGTTAATAAGTTGTGTAGATAGTGACACGCGCGTATCGTACGTTTGTCCCCCCTAAAAAATTAAACACGTACAACAACCACTGTATGGAGCAAGACAGATCGACGTCCCTGAGGTTTGGTAATAGAACTAACAAGTTGGCGCAGAGAGACATCTCGGCTGGCTTGGGCAAATTACCACCTCAGGTACTTGATCTGGAGGAAGCGGTACTCGGCGCCGTGATGCTCGAGAAAAATGCGCTTAACGCTGTGGTTGAGTTCTTAAAGCCCGAGCACTTCTATGTGGAAAAACATAAAGTGATCTTCGAGGCTGTGCTTGAGCTATTTAAGGCTTCCGAGCCGGTCGATATGCGCACCGTGGTAAATCAATTGCGCAAAAGCGGCAAGCTTGAGCAGATCGAGGGCGCCTATTATATCGCCGAGCTGACCTCCAAAGTAAGCTCTGCCGCCAACATCGAGTACCACGCCCGGGTTATCCTCGAGATGGCCATCAAGCGTGAGCTGATCGAAGTAGCGTCGAAGATCCAGAACGATGCGTACGAAGATACGACCGACGTCTTCCAGCTGCTCGACAAGACCGAGAGCGCCATCTTCGAGATCTCGGATGCCAACCTGCGGAAAAATTATGACAGCATGCGAAACCTGATGGCGCAAGCCATTCAGGAACTTCAAATGCTGCGCGAACATAAAGACGGCCTGACCGGTATACCCAGTGGCTTTACCGCCCTCGACCGTCTCACCTCCGGCTGGCAGCGTTCCGACCTCGTTATTATCGCCGCCCGCCCGGGTATGGGTAAGACGGCGTTTGTGGTATCGGCGCTGCGCAATGCCGCCGTTGACTTTAAAATACCCGTAGCGATCTTTTCGCTGGAAATGGCTTCGATCCAGCTCGTGAATCGTCTCATCGCAGCCGAGGCCGAGCTGGAGAGTGAAAAGATCAAGAAAGGCAACCTGGAAGATCACGAGTGGAAGCAGCTGGTACACAAAACGACCAAGCTCACCACCGCGCCGATCTTTATCGACGACACGCCGGCCCTTTCCATCCTGGAGCTTCGTGCCAAGTGCCGCCGTTTGAAAGCGGAGCACGGCGTGCAACTGGTCGTGATCGATTACCTTCAGCTCATGAAAGGCGAGCAGAGCGGTAACCGCGAGCAGGAGATCGCGTCGATCTCCCGGTCCCTGAAAGGTATTGCCAAGGAGCTGAGCGTGCCGGTACTGGCCCTGTCGCAGTTGAGTCGTAGTGTGGAGACCCGCGGCGGCGATAAACGCCCGCAGCTGTCTGACTTGCGTGAATCGGGCTCCATCGAGCAGGACGCCGACATCGTAATGTTTTTGTACCGTCCGGAGTACTATAAGATCACGGTAGACGAAGACGGTATGCCGACACAAGGCACCGGCGAGGTGATCATTGCCAAGCACCGGAACGGTTCGACCGACAATGTGAAGCTGAAATTTATCGGTAAGTATACCAAGTTCGCCGACCTCGACGGCCCGGCGTCGTACGACAACCCGTTTGGGGGAGGCATGGTAACGCGCGAAAGCCGCCTCAATACGTTGGGCGACGACATGCCGTCGATGCCGCCACCGTCAGTCAACGATGACGAGACGCCGTTTTAAGCGGTAATGCCGATGCCACCGCTACCGGTGCATTATGCCGGAAGCATTATTCGCCGTACCTTTGGCGGTATATGCGAAAGCGTTTTTCCTTCTTTTATTTCCTTTTCCTGCTGACAAGCTGCGTATACCACGACCTGGACAAGCCCGTGATCGACTGCGCCCTGGCCGGCCCGTCGCTGACACTGGCGTCTGTGGTTCCGGCAAGTACCTGTGGCGCGCGCGATGGCCGTATACACGTGACTGCGGCAGGCGGAGAGCAGCCCTATACCTACTTATTGAACAACGCCGCACAAGGCTCCGGCGATTTTCAGGATCTGACAGCGGGTATCTACTCCGTGGGCGTTGTCGATGCCAACGGGTGCGATACGCTCATCACCAATGTAACCGTGGAGGCGGAAGATTTCACCTTTACCGCCGATGTGACCAAAGACAGTGTATGCGAAGGTAATAGTGGCGTCATCGTGCTGATGGTAGAAGAGGTGAATCCACCCTATGCCTACCAGTTGGACAACGGCAACTTCAACGAGACCAGTACCTTTATGGCCGTAAGCCATGGCGATCATACCGTTACCATACGCGATGGACAGGATTGCATCGTGTCGTTGCACGTGACGGTGCCGCGCGGCATCACCGGGACCAGCTGGTCTGCAGATATTCTTCCGGTGATAAAGACCTCTTGTGCGATAACCGGCTGTCACAACGGCTCATCGCGTCCCGACCTGCGCGACTATAACAAGGCGAAGTCCTATGCCGGAGAGATCAAGTCCATGACGCAGGACCGGCGCATGCCGTATGACGGTACACCCTTGAAACAGAGCGACATCGACAAGATCGGTTGCTGGGTGGACGACGGCGCCCCGAATAACTAAGCGTTAGTCGAAAAGTACTTCCTGCAGGGCATTCTGTAATTCCTGAAGGCCTTTGGAGTTGCGTTGCGCGCGCGCCTTTTCAACGCCGGCGTTAAAGACCTTGATGGCGTTATCCTTCTGCTCCAACGACTGATAAAGTTTGCCCAGATGATAATAAGTAGCCAGGTAGTCGGGGTGTTCGAGCACGAGTTGTTTGAACAGGCGAAGCGCAATGCTGTGGTCTGTCTTTTGATACTCTAACGCCAACGCATAGATATTGAACGGATCGCCTGGATCGTCCTCTAAAAATTTCCGAAGTTGTTCGAGACGGGTCATATGTAGGTGCCAAGTAACAAACAAAATCCAGGAATAAAACCTTTCCGCCGAAATGTTTCGACGAAGAGAGCGGCATTTTGAAATTTGCGGGTGGTTTAGCGTTGGGAAAGTGGTTTTTTGTATCTTGGCCCTGTTTCTCAAAAAATAGTTTCGAACATCCTGATTTAGAGCAAGATGAAGATTTTAGTCTGTATAACCCATGTTCCGGATACCACATCCAAAATCAACTTTATAGAGAGCAACACAAAATTTGATCCGTCAGGTGTTCAATTTATTATTGGCCCCTATGACGACTACGCCCTGGCGCGTGCGATCGAGTTGAAAGAGGCCCATGCGGGCACTACCGTTACCGTATTGAACGTAGGACCTGCAGATACCGAGCCGACGATCCGCAAGGCGCTGGCCATCGGTGCCGATGATGCCATTCGCGTAAACGCAGAGCCTGCCGATTCGTTCTTCGTCGCTACACAGATTGCCGAAGAGGCCAAGGCTGGAAATTATACACTTATATTAATGGGACGTGAGTCGATCGACTTTAACGGCGGCGTGGTGCACGGCCTGGTGGGAGAGATGCTCGGCATCCCGTCGGTATCACCGGTCATGAAGCTGGAGCTTTCGGGTACCGTCGCCAAGCTTACCCGCGAGATCGAAGGTGGTAAAGAAGAAGTAGAGGTATCGCTGCCGCTCGTCGCCGGATGCCAGGAGCCCATCGCCGAATGGAAGATCCCCAACATGCGCGGTATCATGTCAGCCCGCACAAAACCGCTCAAAGTGGTAGAGCCGAAGACGGCCGACAGCGGCGTGAAGCTTCACAAGTTCGAGTTGCCGCCGCCGAAGGGCGCGGTGAAAATGATCCCGGCCGACAATGTAGCCGAACTGGTCAACCTGCTCAAGAACGAAGCAAAAGTTATTTGATTTCATCCATCACTTGTAAACGCTATATACTGTATGCCAACACTTGTTTTTGTAGAGAGTGCAGAAGGTAAAATAAAGAAGACATCCCTGGAGGCGGTAGCCTATGCGCACGCATTGGGCGCATCGGTAACAGCCATCGCCCTGGGGGCAGTAGACACGGCAGAGCTGGAGTCGCTCGGAAAATATGGAGCGCAGAAGGTGCTGCACGTAGCCGATAGCAAGTTTAACCAGGGCGTGATCCAGGCCTATGCCTCGGTATTAACGCAGGCCCTGGCCGATGAGAAAGCCGACATATTGGTGCTGGCGGATTCCTCGCTGGGAACACCCGTGGCGGCGCGCGTAGCCGCACGCACAGGTTCCAGCCTGGCTTCTAACGTCGTATCACTGCCCGATACCTCCGCGGGCTTCGTCGTAAAGCGTAGTATCTATACGGGTAAAGCCTTTGCCAACGTGGCATTGAACAATGCCAAAAAGGTCATCAGCTTGAAAAAGAATGCTGCCGAAGCAAAAGAAGTGGGCAGTACGGCATCGGTTACACCATACACGGTGTCGGTACCGGACACGGACTTTGCTGTTAAGATACTGTCTTCTGAAAAAGCCACCGGCGAGGTGCTGCTGCCGGAAGCCAACATCGTTGTATCGGGTGGCCGTGGCATGAAAGGCCCGGAACACTGGGGTATGCTGGAAGACCTGGCGAAAGTGTTGCATGCCGCCACCGGTTGCAGCAAGCCCGTGTCTGACATGGGGTGGCGCCCGCACCACGAGCACGTGGGACAGACCGGTGTGAAAGTAGCGCCTCAACTGTACGTCGCGGTGGGTATTTCGGGTGCCATTCAGCACCTGGCAGGTGTCAATTCTTCCAAATACATTGTGGTCATTAATAAAGACGCCGAGGCACCGTTTTTCAAGGCTGCGGATTACGGCATCGTGGGTGACGCTTTTGAGGTCATCCCCAAGCTGACCGAGGCCCTGAAGGCCGCAAAATAATGAGGGTGGAGTAGTGCCTAATCGGCCGATTTACGTAAGTTGTAAGAAGAAACGCAGTACAGGAGAGATTTAAGTAGAAGTGAAAAAAATCAAACTCGAAATATTAGGGCTTTCGTCCAGTCAGTCCCAGGCCGGTTCATTTGCGTTGGTGCTGGGAGAAACAGAAGGCAACCGCCGACTTCCGATCATCATTGGCATGTTTGAAGCGCAAGCCATCGCCATCGAGATCGAGAAGATCATCCCCAACCGCCCGATGACCCACGACCTGTTCAAGGCCTTTGCCAACAACTTCCACTTTACGGTAGAAGAGATCATTATCTCCGATCTGAAGGAAGGTGTATTCTTTGGCAAGATCGTCTGTTCAGACGGTTTGAAAAAAACAGAGGTGGATGCGCGCCCGTCAGATGCTATCGCCATCGGCCTGCGGTTTGATTCTCCCATTTACACCTACGAGAACATTCTGGCCGAGGCAGGCATCGTGCTGACCGACGAGGCAGAAGAAGATAAGCCCGAGCCCAAGATTGAAAAAGCCAAGATCAAAAAAGAGCCCGTGCGCAAAGACGACTTCAAGAACTACACCGTAGACAAGCTCAACGAGTTGTTGAAGGAGGCGATCGACAAGGAAGATTACGAGCGCGCCGCCAAGATCCGCGACGAGCTGAGCAAACGAAACTAGCTGTGCAGCCGAAACACCTTCGCGGTATCAACAACCAGGCGCAGTGCCGGAAAGTGTCTCAAGAACCTATAGTATACACCTAAACTTTTAAGAATTACCGGTTTACAGAAAAGCTTAAGGCTGAAAGAAAACGCGTTCGGCTTTAAGCTTTTTATGTAAACAGAAGTTCTTGCCCAACGTTATGGAGGATTATTTGCGTGCCCTGGGAGGCCTGGTTTTTATCGTAGGCATAGCCTACCTTTTTTCGGCCGATCGGAAGGCCATCAACTGGCGCCTTGTCGGTGCCGGCATTGCGTTGCAAGTTGTATTTGCCCTGCTGATCGCCAAGGTATCCTTTGTACAAAGCGCCTTTGAATACGTCAGCGCCCAGTTCATTACCTTTTTAAGCTTTGCCCAAAAGGGCGCAGAGTTCCTCTACGGCGACCTGTCTAAAAACTCCGACAATGTTCCCGGCGTGCGGCACTCGCTGGGTTTTCTGTTTGCGTTTCAAACATTGCCTACCGTCATTTTCTTTTCGGCCTTTACGGCAGGACTATACCATCTCGGTATTTTGCAGAAGATCGTATACGCCTTTGCCTGGGTCATGACCCGCACCATGCGGATGTCGGGAGCGGAAAGCCTGTCGATTGCCGGCGATGTTTTTATGGGCCAGACCGAGGCGCCGCTGCTGGTGAAACCCTTTATACCCGGCATGACACAGTCGGAGCTGCACTGCCTCATGGTGGGTGGCATGGCGACGATTGCCGGCAGTGTCTTTGGCGCCTATGTATCCTTCCTCGGCGGCAGTGACGCTGCCGAGCAAACCCGTTTTGCAACCTACCTGCTGACCGCCTCGCTCATGAGCGCGCCGGCGGCAGTGGTGATGGCCAAGCTCTTTTTGCCGGAGCGCGGGTCGATCGATCAATCCCTGAAGCTTACCAAAGAAACGACCAGTGTCAACCTGATCGATGCGATCGCTACCGGGGCCGCCGACGGTCTGAAGCTAGCGCTGAATATCGGGGCGATGTTGCTGGCCTTCATTGCCGTGATCTATGCCGTCAACTGGGTATTGGAGGATTTTATAGGTCACTATACCGGCTTGAACGAGCTTATCCAGCAAAGTACCAACGGCACATTTAAGGCCTTTTCGTTACAGTATATACTGGGGCAGGTGTTTCGTATCTTTGCCTTCGCCATCGGCGTGAATTGGGAAGAGAGCCTGGCCATCGGCAGTTTGCTGGGAGAGAAGATGGTGATCAACGAGTTTATTGCCTATTTCGACCTGGGCACCATGAAGGCGGCCGGCACGCTCAGTGACAAGTCCATTCTGATCGCCACCTATGCCTTGTGTGGGTTTGCCAACTTCAGCTCCATTGCCATTCAGATCGGTGGTACGGGCGGCATGGCACCGACACGCCAGGCCGACATCTCGCGGTTAGGCATGCGCGCCATGATTGCCGCGACGCTCGCCACCATGATGACCGCGACGATTGCCGGCGCACTTTTCTAACTGTGTTTTTCCCTTATTCTTATACTTCATGACCGACGCCGACATTCGTGTATTGCACCACCTGGAGCAGTTTGTTTCGGAGCACAAGAAACAAGTCATGGAAAAGGTATTGAACGATCGTACCCGTCACGTAACGGTTATGCTCGAGGATATCTTCCAGTCGCAGAATGCGAGCGCCGTGATCCGCACCGTCGAGTGTATGGGGTTACAGGATGTACACATTGTTGAGAACCTGGCAAAGTACCAGCTCAACGTCAGGGTATTAAAAGGCTCCTACAAGTGGCTGAACCTGGAGCGCTACCGGTCGCAGGAGGAAAACAACACCGAGGTCTGCTTTAAACGGCTGAAGGCGGCCGGCTACCGGATCATGGTGGCTGACCCCGACGAAGACGGTGTATCGATTCACGATGTGGACATCACCGCCGGACGAGTGGCCCTGCTGTTCGGCAACGAGCTGCGCGGTATATCACCCTATGCACGGGAGCATGCCGACCAGCGCATCCGGATCCCGATGTACGGTTTTACCGAGAGCCTGAACATCTCCGTCAGTGTGGCCATGTGTCTGAATGTATTGATTACCAAGCTGCACCAATCGGATTTCAATTTCCGGCTTTCCGAACAAGAAAAGCAGATCATACGGTTGCATTGGTTCCGGAAAATGGTGCGCAAGTCCGATGTCATTGAACGCGAATTTTTACGCACAATTCAGTAGCTTTGTTTACGAATGTCTATTGTAATGCGGTGGCTGAAGAGAATTATTATCGGGTTGTGCTGCCTGTTTTTGGTTTTCCTGGTTGTGTGCAACGTTTGGATTGTCAAAAGTACGGAGAGCCGCGTATATGAAGACCTGCAGAAGCTGCCGGCCCACCGGGTGGCATTGGTATTAGGCACAAGCCACAAGCTTGCAGGGGGCAAAGCCAATCCTTTTTTTGAGAAACGCATGGAGACTGCCGCGGAGCTTTACCGCATGGGCAAGATCGATCACTTTATTCTGAGTGGTGACAACCGCTCGCGGTTTTACAACGAACCGGTGGCCATGCGCAAGGCGCTGATGAAGCTCGGCGTTCCAGAAACCGCCATCACCCTGGACTATGCCGGGCTCCGAACCCTGGATTCGGTCGTACGGTGCCAAAAGATCTTCGGTCAGGACAGGATCACGATCATTACCCAGCCGTTTCACAGCTACCGGGCATTGTTTATTAGCCAATATTACGATATCGATGCTGTGGCTATGGTCGCTGACGAGCCTGACTTCGAGTATTCCTTTAAGGTTCGCCTGCGGGAATACCTGGCCCGTACCAAGGCCGTGCTGGACCTTTACGTGTTGAAAACGGAACCCCGTTTTATGGGCCGCAAAGAGAAGCTGAACCGCTAAACGGTGCCGTTTGTACATGAGCATCCGTCTTCGTATAATTCGCTAATTTTGTTAAACCGCCATTTGTGCGTAATGCGCTGAACTGCATGTTTTTAAAGCGATCTGTTTTTTTTGTCTTGTTAACCTTGTGTACCGCCGGCCTTGTTCGTGCGCAGGAAACCGTTGTAAAAGGAAAAATAACCGATGTCAACACCGGCGATCCCATTCCGTTTGTCAATGTCATCTATGACGGTACCACGATCGGAACGACCACCGACTTTGATGGAAACTTTACGATCAAAACCGCCACTCCCGGCGATACCATCGTGGCGTCCTACATTGGGTATAAGCCCAAAAAGAAGGCCGTCGCCAAAGGCGGCGTGCAAACCGTCAATCTTCAACTGGAGGAAGACGCCACCAGCCTGCAGGAGGTGGTGATCAACGCGGGCGAAAACCCCGCGTATGCCATTCTCCGCGAGGTCGTACGCAACAAAAGCAAGAACGACAAACGCAAGCTGACCGCGTATGAATACGATACCTATACCAAGATCGAGATTGACGTCGATAACATTTCCGAGAAGCTTCGCCAGAAGAAAGTGATGAAGAAGATCAGCCAGGTGCTGGACAGCGTGGAGCGCATCGCGGGTGACGACGGCAAGCCGATCTTGCCGTTGTTTATTTCCGAAAGTGTTTCCAAGCTGTATTATCGGGACGATCCTTCTTTGCGCCGGGAGAATATTCTCAAGACCAAGATCAATGGGGTAGGGGTTGAGGACGGTTCGGTCGTGACCCAGTTCATCGGGTCGTCGTTCCAGGAGTATAACTTTTACCAGAACTGGCTGACCATCGTCACCAAAGAGTTTGTGTCGCCCATTGCCGATGGTTGGCGCCTGTACTATGAATACGACCTGACCGACAGTGTGTATATCGGCGAAGATTATTGTTACCGGCTCGACTTTTTTCCGCGCAGCCCGCAGGAGCTGGCCTTTACCGGCACGATCTGGATCACCAAGAACGAGCACGCGCTGCGGCAGATCGACGCCTCTGTGGGGCGTGCAGCGAACCTGAACTTTATCGAGAAGATCCGCATTCAGCAAGAGCTGGCACCGACGCCGCTGGGCGCATGGATCCCGATAAAGAACCGCGTACTGATCGATGTAGGAGAGGTCACCAACAACTCGGCGGGTATGCTGGCCAAGTTCTATACCAGCAATAAGAACATCGTGGTGAACAAACCCCATGAGCTGAAGTTTTACGAGCGGCCGATCGTCATGGCCGAAGACTCGCGGCTGTACGAAGACGAGGTGTATTGGGATACCCTGCGCCATGAGCCGCTGAGCGAGACCGAGAAGAATGTTTACAAGATGATCGATACCTTGCAAAACATTCCCGTAGTGAAGACCTACACCGATATCATCAAGGTGTTCATCGATGGCTACTATGACGTGGGCAAGGTCGACATTGGCCCGTATCTGGGGCTTGTTGCCTGGAACGACATCGAAGGCGTGCGCGTGCAGGGTGGATTTCGTACCAACATCGATTTCAGCAAGAAGTGGGTCTACGCCGGCCAGTTAGGATATGGATTCGGGGACGCGCGGGTGAAATACATGGCCTCGGTCCAGACCATCCTGTCACGGCAGCGATGGACCACGCTGACGTTCCGCGCGCGGAGCGACTTGCGCCGTTTGGGGGTAGAAGAAGATGACCTGGAAGATAACCCGCTCTTCCTGGTAGCCTCCCGCTGGGGGTACTTCCGGCGCGGCTACTATAGCGACGAATATAAGGTGACCTTTCAGCGCGAGCTGTTCAAGGGCTTTACCCAAAAGTTGATGCTCAAGTACTGGACCTTTGAGCCTACGTTTGACTTCGGCTATTTCGATGACCCCGATGTATCGGTCGCGTTTAACCAGAACTTTCAAGCCACGGAAGTGATCTCCGAAACGCGGTTTGCCCGTGACGAGCTGTTCATACAGAATGACAATGAGCGGGTTAGCCTGGGCACCACCAAGTGGCCGATCATCACGATGCGGTATACCCGGGGGTTCTCAGGGTTGTGGGGGAGCGACTTCTCGTATGACAAGCTGCGGTTGAGTGTAGCCAAACGCATCAAGACCGGCCCGCTGGGAGTGGCCCTCGTCACGATACAAGGTGAATATATCTTCGATACCCTACCGTATCCGTTGCTGGTGTTGCATTTGGGTAACCAGTCGCCGTTGTATTCGGCTGTTACCTATAACCTCATGAATTATGGGGAATTCGTAAGCGATCACTATGCTTCCCTGCAGTACCGCCAATACCTGGAAGGTTTCCTGCTGAACCGTATACCGTTGATTCAAAAGCTGCGGTGGCGGTTGTTGGGTACGGCCAACGTGATCATGGGCGGCTTGCGCAAGTCGAACCAGGAGCTGATCAACACCTCGACGACCGATGAAGAGCTGAGACCCGGTGGTTTCGTAGATCGTCGCCCGTATGTCGAGCTGGGCTACGGCGTGGAGAACATCTTCCGCTTTTTACGGGTTGATTTTGTTCACCGCGTTTCCTACCTTGACAACAAGGATGCGCGTAAATTTGGAGTTTTATTTACAGCTCAGTTCCAATTGTGATTTTGTTGTCTGATGTTTTATTAACGAGCCTGTAAAAATCGCATATTTGCAACCGATATGAGTGATATACGAATTACCCTGCCGGATGGCACAGTAAAGACTTACCCACACGGTACTAACGGTGCGGCCATAGCTTCGTCCATTAGCGAGGGCCTTGCCCGCGTGGCCCTGGCCATCGAAGTGAACGGTGACGTCTGGGACCTGGGGCGTCCAATCGAGCACGATGCAGCTGTAAAGATCCTGACGTGGAACGATGCCAATGGAAAAATGGCATTCTGGCACTCGTCGGCACACTTGCTGGCAGAAGCACTGGAAGCGTTGTATCCCGGTGTGAAATTTGGTACCGGCCCGGCGGTTGCCAATGGCTTCTATTATGATGTGGACCTGGGCGGCATTCCTTTCGGGGAAGAGCAACTGGCCGCCGTCGAGAGCAAGATGAAGGAGCTGGCAAAGAGCAACAGCACGTTCGAGCGTCGCGATGTGCCGAAAGCCGAAGCGCTGGAGTTCTTTACAAAGAAAGGCGATCCTTATAAAATTGAGCTGATCGACGGTCTGCAAGATGGCGCCATCACCTTTTATCAGCAAGGCAACTTTACCGATCTCTGTAAAGGGCCGCACATTCCGGGCACCGGCCTGATCAAGGCGGTGAAGCTGACAAACGTAGCCGGCGCATATTGGCGTAACAATGAGAACAATAAGATGCTGACCCGCATCTACGGTATAACCTTCCCGAAACAAAAGGAGCTGGACGAGTACCTGCACCTGTTGGAGGAAGCCAAGAAACGCGACCACCGGAAGTTAGGACGGGAGCTCGAGCTTTTTGCCTTCTCCGAGCGTGTCGGCATGGGCCTGCCGTTGTGGTTGCCCAAGGGCACGATCCTGCGCGAACGTCTCGAGCAGTTTATGCGCCGGGCACAGATCAAGGCGGGCTATGACCCCGTGGTGACGCCGCACATCGGCAGCAAGTCGCTGTATGTTACCTCTGGTCACTACGAGAAGTACGGCAAAGATTCCTTCCAGCCCATTCGCACCCCGGATGAAGGAGAGGAGTTTTTGCTCAAACCCATGAACTGTCCGCACCATTGCGAGATCTATAAGACCAAACCGCGTTCGTATCGCGACCTGCCGATCCGCCTGGCGGAATTCGGTACGGTATATCGCTACGAGCAAAGCGGTGAGCTGCACGGCCTGACACGTGTGCGCGGCTTTACCCAGGACGATGCGCACATCTTCTGCCGTCCCGAGCAGGTAAAGGAAGAGTTCGTGAAAGTGATCGACCTCGTGCTGCACGTGTTCAAATCGCTGGGATTTGAGAACTACACCGCCCAGGTGTCACTGCGCGACCCGGCGAACAAAGCGAAGTACATCGGTCAGGACCACTTGTGGGATCAGGCGGAGCGCCAGATCCAGGAGGCCGCCGACGAGCGGGGCCTCAAGACGGTAGCTGTTCAAGGCGAAGCGGCCTTCTATGGCCCGAAGCTGGACTTCATGGTAAAAGACGCCCTTGGCCGGAGCTGGCAGCTGGGTACGATCCAGGTAGACTACAATCTGCCGGAGCGTTTTGAGCTGGAATATGTCGGGTCGGACAATCAAAAACATCGCCCGGTGATGCTGCACCGCGCACCTTTTGGGTCGCTGGAGCGTTTCATTGCCGTGCTGATAGAACACTGTGCGGGTAATTTCCCGCTTTGGCTGGCACCCGACCAGATCGCCGTATTGCCCATTTCTGAGCGCTTTAACGACTATGCAAAACTTGTTTACGAAACGCTTAAAGGTCAGGATATCAGAGGGTTATTGGACGATCGGGACGAAAAGATCGGTCGCAAGATCCGGGATGCCGAGACCAAAAAGATCCCCTACATGCTGATCGTTGGCGAGAAGGAAGTCGCCGAGCAGAAGGTGGCCATCCGCCAGCATGGTCAGGGCGAACAAGATAGTGTTTTGCTAAGTGACTTTGTGGACAGGTTCAGGTTGGAGTGTGCTGCTCCAAATTGATATTTTGAAAAACTGAAATAATAGCGATATTTGCACCCTGTTTTTTTTCGGACTTAAACATTTTTGATTATTAACACCAACACAAACAGACCCGGGGGTAGTTTTGGCAGACCTATGCGTAGGGGCCCCCAAAAGCCTGAGGAACCTTATCGTATCAACGAGCGGATTACCGCTCAACGTGTACGCGTGGTAGGAGAAAACATTAAAGTAGATGTTTATCCGATCCAACAGGCCATTCGCCTTGCTCAAGAGCAGAATTTGGATTTGGTGGAGATCTCCCCGAATGCCGATCCGCCGGTATGCAAGGTCGTTGACTACTCTAAATTCAAGTACGAGCAGAAGAAGAAACAGAAAGAGATCAAGGCAAAGACCGTGAAGGTCGTGATCAAAGAGATCCGATTCGGTCCCAATACTGACGATCACGATTTTAACTTCAAGCTGAAGCATGCCATTACCTTCTTACAGGAAGGCGCGAAAGTAAAAGCGACCGTGTTTTTTGCCGGTCGTTCCATTGTTTACAAGGAACGTGGTGAGATCCTTTTGCTGAAGTTTGCGCAGTTACTGGAAGAGTATGGCAAGGTTGAGCAAATGCCGAAGCTGGAAGGTAAACGGATGGGGATGATGCTCATGCCCAAGGCAGGAAAGAAATAACACAGTATTAATTTTTATACAATGCCTAAATTAAAAACAAAATCAGGCGCCAAGAAACGCTTTAAAGTGACTGGCTCTGGTAAGATTAAGCACAAGCGTGCTTACAAAAACCATATCCTGACCAAGAAGGAGACCAAGCAGAAAAGACGCCTGGGCAACAAATCTCTGGTTACAAGTGCGGATATGGCCAATGTAAAAGCCATGCTCGTTCTTTAATTGGTTCAATGTTTAACCCGGATGCTGGCCATAAGAGCTTTCGTTAAGGAAGTCGCCATCAGCCAAAAAATGTAAAGTAAAATGCCAAGATCAGTAAACAATGTAGCTTCCCGCGCAAGACGTAAGCGCATTTTGAAGCTCGCAAAAGGCTTCTTCGGCCGTAAGAAGAATGTTTGGACGGTAGCGAAGAACGCCGTTGAAAAAGGTTTAGGGTATGCGTACCGTGACCGCAAACAGAAGAAGAGAGAATTCCGCGGCGTATGGATTGCCCGTATCAACGCAGGAGCTCGTATCCATGGTCTTTCGTACTCCGAACTCATGGGTAAACTCAAAAAAGGTGGTATCGATCTGAACCGTAAGGTTCTGGCCGACTTAGCCATGAATCACCCGGCGGCTTTTGAAGCCATCGTAAAAAAAGTCAAGTAATTATACTTACCATACATGTGTTATTGAGAAAGGGGCCATTCGGCCCTTTTTTTATTTCCTGGAAATTGCTTTAATTCGGAATCGAATTTTTTCGACTGAGCCCATTTTTTTTTAGATAGACTAGTTTTCCCAGCTGTGAAATACCAGGTCCCTGATCCTTTGTACGAGCTTTTACTGTGTCAGGTGGGATAGCCTCCTATGCCAAATAGACCCTTACATAACGAAGACCCCGATTTTGCCTCGGACCCCGCTGTCGTTTCCGACCTCCGGTTGCGCACCGAGAATCCATTTCCGGGCTTGAGGCCTTTTTCGCTGGAAGATTGTCACCTTTTTTTTGGACGCGAAGGGCAGATCAACGAGATCCTGCAGCAGCTGGCACAAAACCGTTTTGTGACGGTCATGGGGTATTCCGGCAGCGGTAAGTCGTCGCTGATGGCCTGTGGGTTGATCCCCGTGTTGTACGGTGGTTTTGTGACCGACTCAGGACCTGCCTGGCGGGCTGTGATCGCCCGCCCCGGAGCGGCGCCCATCGACGGGCTGGTAGATGCCGTGATCGACTTTATGCTGAAAAGCAAACGCATTACGACCGATGAGGTGATCTTGCATCGCGCGATCGTAAGTTCCTTGCTGCGCAGCGGCCCCGAGGGCCTGCTGGAAATCGTGCGCTACCTGCAAACCGACAAGCAAGAGAACATCTTCTTCCTCGTCGATCAGTTCGAGGAGATATTGCGGCATCGCCACGACCACGGCGAGGTGGCGGAAAACGATGCCCAGCTTTACGTAAACCTGTTTTTGACGGCGGTTAAACAGGATACGGTACCCGTGTATGTTGCCTTTACAATGCGTTCGGAATTCATCGGCGAATGCGCGGCGTTCCCCGGGCTTACGCGGTTGATCAACAGCAGCAGCTACCTGGTGCCGCAGATGACCCGCGAGCAAAAGAAGATGGCCATCGAGGGACCCACGGCCGTTGCCGGCGGGCAGATCTCACAACGTCTGGTGAAACGCTTGCTCAACGACATGGGCAATGACCAGGACCAGCTGCCCATTTTGCAACACGCCTTGATGCGTACCTGGGATTACTGGGCCCTGAACCATGAGCCCGGCGAGCCTCTGGACATACGCCACTATACCGCTATCGGCCGGATCGCGCAGGCGTTGTCGCAACACGCCAACGAAGCGTTTGACGAACTGTCGCTGCGCGACAAGGTCATTGCCGAAGTTTTATTCAAGAACATTACCGAAAAGAACCAGGAGAACCGCGGCATGCGCCGGCCGGCCCGGTTGGGCCTTATCGCCCAGCTGGCCGAGTGTAGTATAGCCGAAGCGATGCATGTGGTGGAGCACTTCCGCAAGCCGGGGCGTTCATTCCTGATGCCCGCTGCGCATATACCGCTGACGGAGAACTCGATGATCGAGCTGTCGCACGAAAGCTTGATCCGTATCTGGAACCGCCTGGAAGTATGGGTGGAAGACGAATTTGAGTCGGCCGCGATGTATAAACGGTTGTCGGAAGCGGCGGCCATGTATCAGATCGGCAAGACCGGTTTGTGGCGTCCGCCCGATCTGCAACTGGCCTTGAACTGGCAGAAGAAACAGAAGCCGACCCGCGAGTGGGGCCAGCGTTACGACGAGGCCTTCGAGCGGGCGATCGTGTTTCTGGATACCAGTCGCATTACTTACGAGGCCGAACTCAAGAACCTGGAGATGATGCAACGCCGGGTGCTGCGGCGCACGCGCGCCACGGCGGTTATCCTGGGTATAGCCTTCATCGTGGCGATCCTCTTCTTCGTATATGCATACCTGCAAAAGCTACAGGCCGATGCCGACCGTCGGTACGCCGAGGTGCAACGCAACGAAGCCCAGGTACAACGCGAGGAAGCACTGAAACAAAAGACCGAAGCCGACAGGCAGAAGCAAGATGCTATTTCGGCGCGCGAGCTGGCCGATAATTATAACAAAGAGCTTCACAGCAGCATTCAGGAGCTCGAGGTAGCCAAACGGGCGGCGGAAGCTGCGCTGGAAAAAGCGCGTATCGAAGAGCAGCGCGCGATCGCTGCCGGTACGGTCGCCAAAGAAAATGCCGAATTGGCCGAGCTGAAAAAGGAGGAGGCCGAGCTGAACTATCAGCTGGCGAATGGCCTGTACATGCTGGCTATCGCGCAGAACCTGGCAACCAAATCCGTACAGGAAGACGACGACAAAGACCTGGCGGGTTTGCAAGCCATGCAAGGGTATATCTTTCACAGCCGCTACCGCGGTAAGTTGTATGACCCCTATATCTACCGTGGGTTATACAGCGCCCTGACAAAACTTTCGGGGGCCAGCTACAACGGCATGAAGATACAAGGGCCGCCGCGGGTGCACCTGCGGTCCCTGGTAGTATCGGAGAAGAACAACTCGTTCTTTACCGCCGGCGCAGACGGCCGGATCTACAAATGCGACTATGACAAGCTTACCAATGCGGTAACCGGCTATGTAACGCCTTATCCCAGCAAGGTGATTGCCATGAGCCAGGACGAAGTGTACCTGGTCAACGGCAGCGACTCGACATTCCTGCAGGTGTATACGCTGAAGGGTGGCGGCCGGGCGCAGGTAATAAAAGGATTCTCGGGCGCTACCAACGATGTCGAGTTTATTCCGGGAAGCAGCGACTTTATCGTATCGAGCGGCGGGAAGACCATCAGCCGGGTGAATGCGCAGACCGGGCAGAACCAGGTGTTGCTCACGCTGCCGTTTGAGCTGAAGGCCATTAACATTCGCGCCGACGGCAGAATGCTGGCCGGCGCTGCCTGGTCGGGACAAGTGGTTCTGATCGATCTGATCAAAAACACGTATACCGTGTTGGCCGACGACGGGGCAACCCGTGTGCTATCGGTGAACTTTAGTCCTTCGGGCAACTACCTGGCCTACGGTGTCGACGACCTGACCAACCGTCGGGGGCTGGTGCGGCTCTACGATTTTGCCACCCGGGAGACACGACAATTCACGGGGCACCGTGCCGGGGTGAACGACGTGGCGTTCAGCCCCGACGAACAGCTCCTGGCCAGCGCCGGTCTGGATAAGCGCTTGCAATTATATGTGCTGAACAATCCCGAAGACCTGCCGGTGGAAATGGAAAACAACAATGGCTTTGTTTGGGATATTGCGTTTGCCAAAGGATCGTCCCTACTCATTGCGGCATGCAGCGAGTCGGAGATACGGGTGTGGCCTACGTCGCCGGCAGACCTGGCGAACCGGATCTGCCCGGTGCTGACCCGGAACATGACCCAGGACGAATGGCAAAAGTACGTGGGCGACCAGATCGCATATGAAAGCACTTGTCCGGGACCTTCCGCCACGCATTAAACAGAACAACGGATGTTACGGTATCAATCATTTTTATGGATCGCGCTGTTCCTCGCAAGCTTCCGGACGGTGGCCCAGGATGAATGCGAGCTGACGTTGAACCGCGCTACCGACGAGTTCAACGCGGGCCATCTGTATGTCATCCCGTCCATTCTCAGCGGCTGCCTGCAAAAGAACCAGAATAAAGAATGGCGCCAGCGGGCGTTCCTGCTGTTGTCGGAAACATACCTGTTGCTGGAAGATCCCTTTAACGCAGAGAACAGCTACCTCGAAGTGCTGCGGGCCGACCCCGAGTTTGTCACCGACGAAAAACGCGATCCGATCGACCTGGTATACCTTAGCTCGAAATTCACCACGACACCCATCTTTACGCTGTTTGCAAAGGCCGGTGCGAACGTGTCGTTTATACACACCATTCTCGACCGACAGGCAACCGACGGACACCAGCAGAATTTGCTCCGGCCCGGAGGCCAGGCCGCGGTAGGTGTGGAGTGGAACTACAACGATCACTTCAGCGCGATGCTGGAAGGCACCTACGTCTTCTCCTCTTATAAACAGCGCATCTCGGGCATCTATGGCCGCGACCTGGCCGACGTCTACGACCGCCAAAGCTGGGCACGCGTGCCGTTGTCGATCAAATATTCGGATGTAGAAGGGAAGTATCGGCCTTACATTTATGCAGGAGTTTCGCTCGACCTGCTGCTGGGTGACCGGGTGACCATTACATATTCCGACCGCAACTATAACCCTACAGCCGACCGCGAGGAGAATATCGACCGTGAAAGCCCCGTGTTGAAATTCAAACCGAAACGTAACCTGTTGAACCGCTCGTGGCACATCGGCGCCGGCGTGAAATATAAAGTGGACCTGGACTATGTTTTTATAGATCTGCGGTATTCGTTCGGGCTCACCAACCTGGTAGATGCACGCAACAGTATTTATGAGTATGACGACTCCAGTCCCCGCACGTCGGAGGGCTTTCAATCCGGTGCCGAGGCCGCCTTGCGGTGGGGGTATGTGGACGACCTCTTCCGGATGGACCATCTGTACTTGTCGGTGGGCTATATCCACCCACTCTACAAACCGCGAAAGTTGAAAAAAGCGCGGTCGAAATCTGTCATGCGCAATCTTAAAAAGCAGGATCATGTCACTACGGAGAAATAGCTACATCTTCCTGGGGCTGCTGGCGGTCCTGTGTGCCTGCGATACCAAACAGGACTTCGAAGGCGGGTTTCAGAACTACTTCGTTAAATATTACGGCGAAGATGGCAACCAGGATGCTGTCGACATGGTGGTGAATGCCGATGGTACGGCATTGCTGCTGGGCAATACCCAGGTGCTGGGCCGGAACAAACGCATGGTGCTGATCAAGGTGGATGCGCGTGGCGAGATGCTCTGGCAAAAGCGATACGGTGCGATGGATGGCAACGACGAAAATGCACAGGACCTGGAGCCCACGGCCGATGGTAACTTTCTGGTCTTGTCCAATACATTGTACGGCACGGACCCGAGTACGAATGACAATGTCTATGACTTCAAGGTGCTTCGCGTTCGCGGCGATGGCTCGGTCATCGACAGCATGTATTTTGGCAGGAACAATGGTAAGTGGAAAACGCTTTTTGCCTATAGTATCACCGCCTTGTCCAACGGTGGTTTCACGGTCACGGGAAACTCGGCGGATGAAAGCATCTATCTCGATCCGGACTCCGACTCGGATCTCGAGGATCTATTTGCATTAGGTTTTAACAGTGACTTTACGCGCGCCTGGACGACGGTAGAGGATGCAATTCCACCCGACGAAGAGGGGCGGGGGCAGTCGTTGGGCGAACATATCGGTTCGGGCATCAAGATATTGGAGAAGTCGCCCGCCGAGTTCTACTGGTTCACCTATTCGGATGGTCTGTGGTCTACGCAAGGGGACACGCAATACGAATCGAACTTCAATACGTGGCGGCTGAATCCAGAGGGCCTCTCCAATGCCGAGGTCATGTTCTCCGGCGATCCCGTGCGGCGGGAGCAGATGGTTGCGGCCATTCAAGTGCCGGCGGCGCTGGGCGGTGGATATTATGAATTTGGCACGTCGGCGATCAATAACGGTATCGTGGTAAACCCGGAGGCATGGGGCGACCTGTATTTTTGCCGGCGAAACAGTACACGCGGGCTGATCGACGAAGGCGTTGTGCGCGGCTTGTCAGGCTCGTTCCTGGCGCATGCCGTGGCGCCGGCGGTATATTCCAACGGTTTTTTGCTATTGGGCCACGAAAAGACTACGTTGGGTTCGACCATACGGCTGGTGCAAGTGGACATGGCGAGCACGCCACGCTGGACGGCGACGTTTGGTGCCTTTGACAAGAACAGCCGGGGCGCGGCGGTAGCCGAGCTGCCGGATGGACGCATTCTTCTCCTGGGAACGATCGAGCTGGAAACCCAGCGGAAAATAGCCTTATTTAAACTGAACGCACAGGGCGAATTGCTGGACTGAGGGGAGGGCTGTGCGGCCGTTATACGAGGTTACATTTTTCGTCGGAAATCGATAAATACTTTAGTATCTGCTTTTTATGCCAATAAGACCCCTCTTAGCAGCACTTATTTTCGGATGGATTGGCCTGTTGATGCCGGCGTGGGATGCGTCGGCCCAGTGTACTTTTACCAATCTCGATCCGTCGTACTGCGTCGATGCTCCGGCCTTTACACTGACGGGGGGAACTTACTATTATGGTCCGGGCGTTACAGGGTCGACGTTCGATCCGGCGGCCGCAGGCGTAGGCACACACACACTGATCGCTACGAACGGCGATGCCAACACGTATACCATTTCCACGGCGGGTACCTTTAATCCGTTGTCGTCGGGGGCAGCCACAACGGTCAACCTGCTGAATGACGAGCAGACAGCCGCCATCCCGATCGGTTTTACATTTAATTTCTTTGGTAACGATCAGACCGCCGTGCGGATCGGTTCAAACGGCCTGATCGGCTTCGGGCCCAGCTCGGTAGCAACGTCCAACAACATTGCCTTAACGACGGTTACCGATCCGGATAACATCATCGCCGCCGCGTGGGACGACCTCGACCCGACGCTGGGCGGTACGATCGATTACTTCCTTACCGGCACCGCGCCGAACCGCGTGTTTGTCGTGCGATACACCAATATCCGGCGGGCCGCCGCCTTAACGCTGGTCACAACGCAGATCCAACTGCACGAGACGACCAACATCATTGAAATACACTCACCCGCTGTCAATTTATCTTCCAGCTCGGCTTCGCAGGGTATTGAAGGCCCGCAGGTGGGCGCGTCGACGGTATCGTATGTTGTGCCGGGCAGGAACGATTCGAACTGGTCGGTGACCAACGACTATGTCGCCTTTGTGCCGGCATGTCTGGACGTCCGTACGGTGACGATATATGCTGAACCCCTGGCAACACCGACGGTTTCGCCGGCCACGGCTTCGATCTGTGCAGGAAATACGGTAGCCGTTACGGTGCAAGGTTCTCAAAGTGGGGTTTCCTATCAGTTGCAAGACGACGCCACGAGTGCCGTGCTCAGCGGATTTGTAGGGGGCACCGGGAGTGACATCGTCATTACCAGCAATGTTATTGCCGCGGGTACCACCCTCAAGGTATATGCACGCAATCCCACGACCAACTGCGATACGTACCTGACGGACAAGGTAACCGTGACAACCCAAACGGCGACCACGGCAAATGCCGGCGCGGATGCGGACGTTTGCGGCCCGGTGGCGACCCTGGCGGGGAACACGCCGGGCGTCGGATCGGGCGTATGGACCAAGGTGAGCGGCCCGGGTACGGTGTCGTTTAATGACGATACACAGGCGAACGCCACGGCGACGGTAAGTGCCTACGGTACCTATATATTCCAATGGGCGGTAACAAATGGTGCCTGCCCGGCTACGGTCGACCATGTCCAGATCCGTTACAGCGACCTGCCGGCCGTTACGAATCCGCCGACGGACGCCGTGGTCTGCGCGGGGCAGAATGCATCGTTTACCGTGGTGGCCACCGGTGCCGGCCTGACGTATCAGTGGCAGGTGGACAACGGTGGTGGCTTTGTGAACCTGGGCGCGGTAACAACGTCGCCGTCGCTGACGGTATCGGCCGTTACGCCAACCATGGACGGCTACCGCTACCGCGCGGTGGTGAAAGGAAATTGTACGCCCGATGCCATTTCGGCGCCGGCGCGGTTGACGGTGCACGAGCTTCCGGAGATCGTGGGACAACCGGCCAGCCAGACGACGTGCCAGCTCAATGCCACACCGGTGAGCTTTACGGTAGCCGCAGGGGTGCCGACGGGGGTGTCGTACCAGTGGCAGATGAGTTCCAACGGTGGCTTGACCTACAGCCCGATCGTAACGGACGGCGGTGGCATCTATAGTGGCTACACGACCGGCATTCTGAGCCTGGTAAATCTGCCGGCCAGCTACAATGGCTATTTGTACCGGGCGGTGATCACCGGCGTATGTGCACCCGGTGTGACGAGCAACGGTGCGCTGCTGACGGTTCAAAGCAGTGCGTCGATCACCGTGCCTCCGACACCGGCTACGGTGTGCGAGGACGGCACGGTGCAGTTTAAAGTGACGGCGACGGGCACCAACCTGACGTATGCCTGGCGGATGAATGGCGCGCCGATTTCGGATAACACGATCTACAGTGGCAGTAACACGGCGACGCTCACGCTGAGCAACGTGCCAGCTTCTTATAATAATAACCAATATTCGGTCGTGGTTTCATCGGCTTGCGCCAATGCGACCAGCACGCCGGTGGCCCTTGCCGTCAATACCCAACCCGTTATAACAAGCCACCCGACGGCTACGCCGCCGGTGATCTGCCAGGGGGCGAATACGACGATCACGGCAGCGGCCAGCGGTACCGGAGTTTCGTATACCTGGCAGGTGAGTACCAACGGTGGTGTATCGTACACAGCCGTGTCGAACGGCGGAGTGTACAGTGGGGCTACGACCTCGTCGCTGGTGTTAACCTCGGTGCCGGTGGGCTATGATGGCTATTTGTACCGGGCGGTGGCGACAGGTACTTGTGCCCCGCCGGCGGTGAGCAACAGCTCGTTGCTGCGGGTGCAGGCAACGGCGGTTATTGCGGCAGAGCCTGTTGCACAGGTGGTCTGCGAAGGCGGCGTCATTCAGTTTTCGGTGGCGGCCACAGGCTCGGGCCTGACGTATCGCTGGCGCCAGAACGGTGTGAACTTATCAAACTCGGCTGTGTTTTCGGGTGTTACGACACCAACACTGACCATTACGGCGCCGACCAGCGCCTATAACGGCAGGATGTATAGCGTGGTCGTTACGGGCGCGTGTAATACCGCAACGAGTATAGATGTGCCGTTGACGATTCGGGAAAACCCCGAAGTGGGGAGTGGCGGTCACCCCGTGGCGCAGACCATTTGCGCAGGTGGAACTGCTACGTTTACGGTTGATCCCGGCGTGACGACGAACCCCATCATACAATGGCAGGTAAGCGCTAACAGCGGTTCGACGTATTCCAATATTACCGACGGCGGGGTGTACAGCGGTGCAACGACGACTACCTTACAGATCACCGGGCCGACAACCACCCTGAACAACCGTGTATACCGCGCCCGCGTCTCGGGCACATGCGGCTCGCCGGTGTTTAGCAATGGCGCTGTGCTGCAGGTGAATGCCAGCCCGGCGATCACCACACAGCCGGTCGCGGTAGCGGTGTGTGAAGATAGTAATGCGCAGTTCCGGGTGGTGGCGACAGGGACGGGACTTACCTATCAGTGGAAAGAGAATGGCGTAGACCTTGTTAACAACAGCAGCTACAGCAATGTGACGACCGCTACACTGACCGTATCGGCGGCACAGAGCGCTCAACATAATAATGTTTATACGGTAGAAGTAACGGGTACGTGCGGTGCCGTGTCGAGCACCGGTGGTACGCTGACCGTGCGGGAGAAACCGGAGGTGACCGCACACCCCGGTAATCAGACGATCTGTGCGGGCGGGGGAGCGACCTTCACGGTCAACGCCGGGGTGACCACCAGTGCCGTGTACCAGTGGCAGGTGAGCACCAACGGTGGCGCCAGCTATACGAACGTAACCAACGGCAGTATTTACAGCGGTGCAGCAACGGCCACACTGACCCTGACGGGAACGCCGGTGTCCTATAACGGTTATTTATACAGAGCCCGTATCACCGGTACATGCTCGCCCAGTATCTTTAGCAATAGCGGTTTGCTGCAGGTGAATACGCTGCCGGCGATCACCGCGCAGCCTCAACCGGCGACGGTATGCGAGGGAAGTACGGCGCAGTTTTCGGTTACCGCGACCGGTACGGGCCTGACCTACCAATGGTATGAAGGCGGTACGCCCGTGACCGATGGCGGCGTCTATAGCGGCGCCAACAGCGCCGTGCTGGTGTTGAATGGTGTTACGAGCAGCTTCGACGGCCGCCAGTATTCGGTAACGATCACCGGTACGTGTGGTACGCCGCTGTCGAGCGGTAACGCTACGCTCTCTATCAATGAAGGTCCGGAGGTGGCCCTGAGCGGCCAGCCGACAGCACAGGTTATTTGCCAGGGGGGCAACACGACCTTTACCGTGGACCCTGGTGTTACGACCAACCCCGCATATCAATGGCAGGTGAGCACCAACGGCGGTACTTCGTACACCGCATTGACCAACGGCGGCGTATACAGCGGCGTGAGCCTGAAAACGCTGACATTGACCAACGTGCCGCTGGCATATCAGGGATATTTATACCGTGTCAGGATCAGCGGCACATGCGCGCCGCCGGCGCTGAGCGATGCTGCGCTGTTAACGGTCCAGGCGAACCCTGTCATTGCACAACAGCCGGTTGCATCGACGATCTGTGAAGACGGCTCGACGCAGTTTACGGTCACCGCGACGGGCGCTGGACTGTCGTATCAATGGAAGCAAGGTAGCACTACCCTGACAGACGGTGGTGTTTTCAGCGGAACCACAACACCGACGTTGATGCTCACGAACGTGCCTGCCGGCATGGACAACAGCCCGTTCAGCGTTGCCGTGACAGGTACCTGCAGTACGGCCACGAGCGCGGTGGTGCTGCTGCGTGTAAACCGCAAGCCGGTCATTACGGCGTCGCCCGTGAACAATACACCTGTGTGCGAGGGGGGAAACACCACATTTACAGTAACGGCGACCGGCACGGGGCTGGCATATGCCTGGCAGGTAAGCACGGACGGTGGACTTCAATACAACCCAGTAGCGAACGGCGGTATTTATACGAATGCAACGACCCCGACCTTGACCCTGACGGGTATTCCGTTATCCTATCAGGGCTACCTGTACCGGGCCGTGGTGTCGGGTACCTGTACGCCGCCCGCGGTGAGCAACAGCGCCCAGCTGCAGCTAAATGCCAACGTGGTCATTACGGCGCAGCCGGTGCCGGCGACGATCTGTGAAGATGGCTCGGTGCAATTCACCGTTACGGCTACCGGTGCGGGGCTTACCTACAAATGGAAGCAGGGCTCCGTGTACCTGAGCGACGGCGGTGTTTATGCCGGCACGACCACGCCGACGCTGACGTTGACGAATGTGCCTTTCGGATTTAATGGAAATCAATATACTGTCGAGATCGGTGGTACCTGTGCTGGCACGACAAGCACGGCCGCGGCGCTGACAGTACAGCATAAGCCTGTTATCGTAGGGCAGCCTTCGAACAGCGTGCCGGTATGCGAAGGGGGGAATGCCTCGTTTACCGTCGTGGCGACGGGCACGACGGCGCCAACCTATAGCTGGGAGGTAAGTACCAACGGTGGCGTGAGCTATACCGCGGTGGCCGACGGTGGTGTTTACAGCGACGCTACAACCGCGGTGCTGAAGCTTACGGGCGCTCCGTATTCCTATCATGGCTATCTGTATCGGGCGATTGTGCGCGGTGCCTGCGAGCCGCCCGCGGTGAGCAACAGCGCCGTGCTGACCATTCAGAATCAGGTGAGCATAACAGCGCACCCGGCAGACGCAGATGTCTGCGAGGACGGCAGCGCACAGTTTACGGTAGCGGCGATCGGCGCAGGCCTGACGTATCGGTGGAAGCAGGGTTCTGCCTATCTGTCGGATGGCGGTGTCTTCAGCGGCACGACGACTGCGACGCTGACCCTCGCAAATATTCCGCTGGCCCTGGACGGTACCGAGTACTCGGTGGAGATCACCGGTACCTGCTCGACGCTGACCAGTGACGCCGCCACGCTGACCCTTCGCACGAAACCGACCGCGTTTGCCGCGGATGCTTCGATCTGTACCGGGCAGACGACCAACCTCGTCATTACGAATCCCAACAATGTTGCCGGTACGACCTATACCTGGACGGTGCAGAGTGTTACGAATGTAACGGGCGCTTCGGCCGGTGGCGGCACGTCGACCATCGCACAACCGCTGTCCGTCACGGACGGTGTCAGTACAGGCCATGTAACGTACCTGATCCAACCGGTAGCGTCCGGATGTGCAGGACCGGGTTTTGCCGTGCACGTAACGGTGACCCCTTTGCCCATCGCGGCAGCTTTGCCTCAATCGATCTGCTCGGGCACGGCTACGAACGTTGCGATTACGAACCCCAACGGTGTGACTGGTACCGGATATACGTGGGTGGTTCAATCTTTCTCGAATGTATCGGGGCAGGCCGCCGGGGATGGATCGGTGATCGGGCAGGTGTTGACTTCGGTCGATGGTGTCAATCCCGGTACTGTAACGTATCGCATCACCCCGCACGTGAATGGCTGTACCGGCAACTTTGTAGATGTTACGGTTACGGTTAACCCGCAGCCGAGCATTACCGATCCGCCGTCTTCCCTGGTGACGGAGATCTGCAGCGGCACGGCGTTGAACTTCTTACCGACCGCTTCCATCACACCGGGTACGACCTTTACCTGGGAGTCAACGGTGGTAGGTTCTTTGAGTGGTGTGACGCCTACCGGCAACGGTGCGATCACGGATACGCCGGTCAATACCGGCAATACCGCGGCCGCTGTTATTTATAAGATTACACCGACGGCGGGCAGCTGTTCGGGAACAGCCGTGAACTATGTGGTCGCTGTTCGCCCGAAGCCGACAGCGTATGCCGACGGTCAGACGATCTGCTCGGGTGAACCCACGTCGGTAGCGATATCGAATCCCAACAATGTGGCGGGTACGACCTATACATGGACCGTGGTGGCGGCGGGTACCAGCAACGTTAGTGGTGCCGCGGCCGGTGCCGGCAACGTGATCCGCCAGGTGCTGACGACCACCGACGGCGTTAATACCGGAACGGTGACGTACCAGATCACGCCTTATTCCGGCGACTGTCCCGGCGTGCCGTTCGACGTAACGGTGACGGTGAAGCCGGTGCCGGCTATCAATAATCCACCGACAGACCTGACCCGTCAGCTGTGTAGCGGCGAGCTGCTGAGCTTTACGCCGACATCGGCCGTGAGCGGCGTAAACTTTACCTGGACGCGCACGTTTACCGGGCCGATCGACCCGGCCAGTGTGCCGGCATCCGGCAGCGGTGCATTGTCGCACATGCCGGTCAATACGGGCAATGCCGTCGGCATCATCACATATGTATTCACGCCGGATGTGGGCGGCTGTACCGGGCCCTCAGCCAACCTGGTGGTGCATGTGAAGCCGTTGCCGTCGGCACAAGCGGACGATGTTACGATCTGTAGCGGTGAACGTGCCCAGATCAGCATCTTGCCGGCACCGAAGAATGTGTCGGGTACGACGTTCACCTGGACCGCTGCGCCGGGGACCAACATTGCGGGTGCCGCAAGCGGTGATGGGTCGGTTATCGACCAGCTGCTGACGACGACCAACGCTTCCGTGGGCCATGTGGTGTATACCATTTACCCGTTGGCGAACGGCTGCACAGGCCCTTCGTCTACCGTGACCGTGACGGTGAACCCGGCGGTGACGGTAAATGCCGGGGCGGATTTCTCGGTATGCGAGGCCGAGGTGATGCCGATGACGGTTCCGCTGACGGGAACCATCGGTGGCGGTGCCTCCGATGGTACCTGGTTTATCAAGACGGGCGATGGCTCAATTTCCGCCAGCACCACGACGACGTTGAAAGAAGTACAGGCCACGTATACGGCCGTGGTTGGCGACGTAGCCCGCGGGTTTGTGAAGTTATACCTCATCACCAACGATCCCGACCTAACCGGGCCGTGTACAACCAAGACCGATACCCTGATGATCTTCTTCAATCACCGCGCACGGATCGTGCCGCTGGTGGACTACGTCGTGTGCGAGCCGAATCGCATCGATCTTTCCGGTATGCTCGCGGGCAGTGCCGTGAACGGTGCGTGGAGCATTGTCAGCGCGGCCGGCTCGCTGTCGGTCAGCAGTGTGACGACGGATATGCGGGTGAATGCTCCGTATACCACGTCCCTTCCCGCCGACATCAACCAGACACTGATCTTCCGCCTGACGGCGAACGACCCCGACGGACCCGGCCCTTGCACCGCGGTGTATGACGAGGTGAATGTATTTGTACAAGAGTCGGCCAAGGTCAACGCCGGTGCGGATTTTGCGATCTGTGAGAACGACGTTGTACACCTCAACGGCACGATGAATGGTTCTGCCGGCCAGACAACGTGGAGCGGCGGTGATGGCGACCCGGTGCGCTATTCCGACGTGCACGACCTCCAGGCCCTCTATACGCCGACGCAAGCCGACAGCATTGCCGGTCACATTTTCTTTACGCTGACCAGCAACGACCCGGATGCGGGCGGCCCGTGTACGGCGGTGTCCGACCAGGTTGCCGTGACGATCAACCGCTTGCCCAAGCCTTCTATTTTCGGCCTGGAGCCGGCCTATGCCGAGAACGACGATATTGAAGTGCTGCAGGGATTTCCGGAAGGGCCCGGCGGGGTGTTTACCGGTCCGGGGATCCAGGCGGGGACCTCGTGGTTCGATCCGCAGCATGCCAACATCGGCATCAATGTCATTACCTATACATTTACCGACGCCAACGGCTGTGTGGGCTCGGTAAGCCAGACGGTCATTGTCAACCCGCTGACGGATATAGACTTTGGTATCCAGGTCGGCGCCGGCCTGACGGACTTCAGCGCAGAGCCTCGCATCTGTACGAACGTCGGCAAAGCACGCCTGGTGGGCGATCCGCCGGCGGGTACGGGTTCGGTACCGACAGGTTTTGCCAGCCCGCTGACGCCGGGGATCCTGGGTTCGGATGCCGCGGGACAATACATCAATACCGATGGCTTATTGGCGGGTGAATATTTTGTAGAATATACCTATACCAACGCCGTGGGCGCGACCAATACGATGCTGAAGCGGATCGTGATCAACGCGTCGCCGCAGGCCGTGATCGGTGCTAACAACTCGTGCGTTACAGATTCTGTGGCGTTTGCCGATCTGTCGACCATTCCCAACAACACCTTTAATGGTACCATCAATGGGTGGGAGTGGGATTTTGACGATGGCGATGTTAAGAAGACGATTCAACATCCGAAATGGAAGTATAGCCGCGAAGGATACTACCATGTGACCCTGACGGTGAAGACGGATCAGAACTGTACGGCGATGACGGAGAAGCAGATCTTCATCGGTACCAAGCCGAAGGTGGACTTCACCTGGACCAAGATCTGTAGCGGCGAGGCGACGAAGTTCCGCAGCCGGTCGGAGATCGCTCTGGGTTCTATCGAGGAATATTCCTGGACCTTTGACGATGGTTATGTATTGCCTTTCGGCGAAGGGGCCGATAACATTCCGGCCGGCACACACGACGGCCACACGCAGGGTACTTATGAAAACCCAAGTCACCAATACCAGGCATTCCAAACGTACCGGGTGAATTTGCGGGTACGCACGGATGTAGGGTGTGAAAAAGATACGACCATCGCCGTATACATTCTCGATTATCATTTGCCTGTATCGGCAGACGGCTATCAGACAGACTTTGAAGACGGTGCCGGGGCCTGGATCAAGGTAGAGACTGGGAATCCTTCCAGTTGGGTATTTGGTACGCCGAATGGTAATAAGATCAACGGGGCTTTCTCGGGCGACAATGCCTGGTGGACGGGGGGTAATCCCGATCCGGCGGCATCGCCTTATTACAGTACCTATTACGGTAACGAAGACTCGTATATTCTCGGCCCGTGCGTGAACCTGAGCGCGCTGGAGCGGCCGATGGCGTCCATCCGGTATTGGTCGGATACCCAGAAGAACTTTGACGGCGCCGTATTGCAATACTCGTCCGACGGTGGACAAACCTGGCGCGTGGTAGGTACCGAAGACCGTTGGGGTATTGATTGGTATAACGGCTCGAACCTGAGCGGCAAGCCGGGCGGACAGGATAACTTTGCCTGGACGGATACCACCGACACGGCCAACGGTTGGCGTAACGGTCGTTATAATCTGAACGCCTTGCCGAAAGACACCGTCGTGTTCCGCATTGCCTTCGGTGCGAATGAAGACAACGAACGGGGCCGGATCCTGAACGGTTTTGCCTTTGATGATATCTATATCGGTGAGAAGGAGCGGAATGTATTGGTGGAACACTTCACCAACAATGCCAGTCAGCCGAGCCTGGCGGCCGATGATTTTATCAACCGGTTGAACCCGAAGGACCACATCAAGCTTCAGTACCATCTCCCGACGCCAGGGTTTGACCAGATCGCCGTTGACAATACCACAGACCCGGCGGTACGGAGTCAGCTCTACGGCGTTTCGCAGCCGCCATTGGCTGTCATGGATGGGATCTTTGGACAGTATTATAACGATGTGGACTTCACGGGGGCATACGACAAGATCACCGATCGGGAGCTGGATAGACGATCGCTGGAGTCGCCGTCGTTCCGCATCGGGATTGTGATCGATCCGACGGCGCCGGCAAACGTATTGCGGGCTACTATCAGCTATACCTTTATCGACGAAGAGCATACCTTTACTCCGCCCATGATCTTACAGGCCGCGCTGGTGGAAGATGGCATCGAGATCGGTACGAGCGGGCGCTATAACCGGAACTCGTTGCGCAAGCTGTTGTTCGGGCCGGAAGGGTTCCTGATCAACGAGCCGCTGGAGGTCGGAAAGGTATATACGCGGACAGTCGAATACCCCATTACGGTGCCGATCGTGAACGGTGACAGCCTGTCATTGCTGGCCTTTGCCCAGGATAAAGCGTCACGCCACATTCTGCAAGCGGAGATCGTGAAGATTGAAGAAACGAAGACGGCGTCGGAGCCGGTCGGCCTGCCCGACGACCCGGCCACAGCGGCCCTGGCCAGGTTGAAGATCTATCCTAACCCGGCGTCGAAGCAGCTCAACCTCTTTACCGGCACGCGGCTGGAAAGGGACTACAGCTGGAAAGTGGTAGACCAACGGGGTGTTACGGTATTGGATGGCATGGTGAATCGCAATCTGGCGGTGCCGCAGGCGTTGGATATCAGCTCGCTGCCGAACGGTATCTATGTGCTGTCGGTGCAAGCCGGTGGCAAGGCAGTGCTTTATACGAAGATCGTGGTGTTGAACTAAGCACCACCCGATAAGGATTATGAAAGGGAAGGCTTAGGACCTTCCCTTTTTTGTGCGGCACCCGGGACTAGGCCAGGAGGATGTCACGGGAGAGCTGTGGCAAGATGACGTTGCAGCGGCCGATGAACGTCTTGGTCATCTGTGTGACCTTGGACAGGTTCGTTTCGGCTTTGCTGTTCTCTTCGATGAAGAGGATGTCGGCGCGCAGGGCATCGATGCCAAGGAGGATGAACGATGGTTTTATCTGGTGGATGAGGCGGGAGAGCCGCACCCATTCCTTTTCCTGAAGACACTTCTGCATTTCGGTCAGCACAGGCGGTATGGTCTGGACAAACGTCGAGACCATCTCACGTATAAAGTCTTCGTTGTTGCCGGAGACATTGCGCAGGTAGGAGAGGTTGTATAGTACGCCCTCGGGTTCCGGCGCCAGCGCAGGGAGCGGTCGCGGGTGGTTGAGGGGTTTTATTTTGAGATCGTCAAACAGTTTGCGATACAGATCTTCGGGCGTAAAAGGCTTCGGCAGATAATCGTTCATGCCGGCGGCAAAACATTTCTCTACATCTTTTACGGTAGCGTTGGCCGTGAGTGCGATGATGGGCAGCTCAGAGGCCAGCTCCATCAGGCGGATCGCCTTGGTGGCTTCGTAGCCATCCATCACAGGCATTTGTACATCCATCAGTACGACGTCGAACGCGTTGTTCTTGATCTTCTCGATGGCCACCAGACCGTTCTCGGCCACGTCGATATAACATTGCCAGTTCTTGAGGATGCTCTTGGCGTATAGCCGGTTGATGTCATTGTCTTCCACCAGCAACACACGCAGCTGTGAGGTGTTGACGGACGGCTGGGGTTTGTCGAGGCGCGGCATCTGCGGCATGATGTCGTTAACCTGGCCAATGGGGTAGGGGATGGTCACGATAAAGGTCGAGCCCTGATGCTCTTTGCTGACGACATGGATCTTGCCATCCTGGAGCTCGACCAGCTGCCGCACGATGGTCAGGCCCAGTCCGGTGCCGCCGTAGCGGCGTGTCACGCTCTCGTCCGCCTGGCTGAAGCTTTCAAAGATGGTGGCCAGTTTTTCTTCGGGTATGCCTACACCGGTGTCCGATACCTCTACGCGCACCCAGCAGACCTTGCGCTGTTCACGCTCGGCCGTACACTGCACGCGGATGGAACCCGTGTGGGTGAACTTTACGGCGTTGCTGATGAGGTTGATCAGGATCTGGTTTAACCGCACGGGGTCGCCCATCAGGATCTTGTTCAGCTTCTCATCGATATCATAGGCGAGCGCGATCTTCTTTTCTTTGGCCTGGTAGGTAAAGGTGCTGATCAGCGACGGCAACAGGTCGGTCAGGTTAAAGGCGATCTTCTCAAAGCGCAGCTTGCCGGACTCGATGGCCGCCAGGTCGAGGATGTCGTTGATGATCACCTTCAGGTTTTCGGCCGAGTGCTTGATGGCGTTCAGGTAGGTTTCGTGCTCGTCGGGGCTGGGGTTCTGGCTCAGCAGGTTTACCATGCCTGCAATGCCGTTGATGGGGGTGCGTATTTCATGGCTGATGTTGGCCAGAAACTGTTCCTTGGCTTTTTGCAGCCGCACAAGCTCGGCTTCGTCCTTCTTGCGTTGGGTAATGTCGCGGCAGTCGAGGATGAAGCCGGGCAGGCCTTCTTTGTGTTTGAGGTTGATGGCGTTGAATTCCAGGAAGCGGTAGGTCTGGTCGCGGCAGAGGAACTGGAACTCCACCTTTTCAGTATAGGCGCGTTTCTGGCTTTCTTTGAATTTCTGTTGCAGCTCGGCCAGGGTAGAGGGGCGGATGAACTCAAAAAAGCTTTTGCCGATGAGGCTCTTCGACCGGTAGCCCAGGGTCTGTGAGGCCGACGCATTGTGGTATCGGATGTTTCCGCTGAAGTCTACTATAAAGATCACATCGGAACCATCTTCTACTACGGCTTTGTAAAACGACCCTTTGTTGACGTACTGCTGAATCTTCATCCTATATACCGCTCGTCTCCATTTCCTTGAGGTATCGATACAGGGATGATTTTCCGATATCGAGCTTATGTGCTACCTCCAGCACATTGTTATCGTATTTATTCAGGTAGTGACGAATGATGCGGTACATAAATTCCTGCATGGTCATTTCCTGGTACAGGAACGACTCCATGCGGGTGGTGCTGTTGAAGCTGATGTCTTGCGGACGGATGTCTTGCTCCTCGGCCATGACGGCCGACAGCTCGATGATCGACTTCAATTCGCGGATGTTACCGGGGAAGGGGTACTGGAGCAGCTTTTCCTGTGCTTCGGGGCTGATCTTGAATTTGCGCAGCTGGTTGTCGTGCGCAAACTGATCGAGGAAGTGTTTGGCGATCAGGATCACATCCTGCCCGCGCTCGCGCAACGGCGGCAGGTGGACGGGCAGGCCCAGCAAGCGATAATACAGGTCTTCGCGGAAGCGGTTGGCTTTTACTTCTTCTGCCAGGTCTTTGTGCGTGGCGACGATGATCCGGACATCCAATTTGATGACCTGGTTGCCGCCGATGCGGGTCACTTCGCGCTCCTGTAATACGCGCAACAATTTAGCCTGCAGGTTCGGGTCCATCTCGCCGATCTCATCCAGAAAGATGGTGCCGCCTTCGGCTTCTTCGAACTTGCCGATGCGACGCGTTACGGCGCCCGTAAAGGCGCCTTTCTCGTGACCGAAGAGCTCGCTCTCGATCAGGTCGCGTGGAATGGCGGCAATGTTGACCGCGACGAACGGTTTGTTCTTGCGCTTGCAGTTGTAGTGGATGGCTTTCGCCACCAGTTCTTTGCCCGTGCCGGTTTCGCCCGAGATGCTGACGGAGATATTGGTTTGGACGGCCTTTTCCAGCAACGCAAAAATGCGTTTGATGGCGGGGCTGGTGCCGATGATGCTCTTTTCAAACTCGTACTTCTCAGAGATCTCTTTTTTGAGGTGGTCGATCTCGCGGATGAGCGAGGTCTTGTTCCGGGCATGGTTGATGGAGTTCAGCAGCCGGTCCTTGGTCTCCTGATCTTTGGGAATGTAGTCATACGCGCCGGATTTGAGCAGTTCCACCGCGGTGTGGATCTTCTCCTGCGCCGAAACGATAATGACATTGATATTGGGGTCATGGCCCCGGATCTGGCTGAGCACCTTTTCGCCCGGCATGTCGGGCAGAGAATAGTCCAGGGTTACGACAGCAGGGTTCTTATACAGGTTGGCCAGGCAATCCTTGCCGGATGTATAGAACTCTACTTCATAATCGGGGTTTAATTCCAGGACGTATTTGAGAAATTTGGTGTAAGCCGGATCGTCTTCGACTACAAAAATTTTTACGGGGTCTTTGTCGTACATGGGCTACGAGTTCAAAAAGTAAATATAACCTGCAATACGGCAACAGCCAAAGACGGTAATTGTAATCACCCCCTGAAAAACCCTGGTTTTTTCGTTTACCCGAGATAAAAAGGCGCTTGATATGTGTCTAATGAACAGTTACCTTTATGGGATACCGCGTCCGATACTGGGCACTGATGCCTGGTGTCGGAACGCGCCTACGGCCTGGAAACGACGTTGTGATGTACTGGCACGGTGATTGGGTTTAGTGGGTACGACTTATGAGTACGTTAACATTCCCTATGATTCCGCAGCTCGATAAACTAACAGATGCTGAAGCTGAGCTGATCTTGCGCGCACCGGTGCTGGTGTGTATCCTGGTGGCCGGCGCCGATGGCCACATTGACCGGAAAGAGATCAAAGAGGCGATTGCCGTGGCCCGTAAACAAAAAGAAAGCGCCTCGGTGCTTTCGGGATTCTTCACCATCATGGCGGAAGACTTCGAAGATAAGATCAAGATCCTGATTCAAAGCTATCCGTACGAGTCTACGCAGCGCACGCCGCTGATCGTGGAAGAGCTGCAGGGCCTGAACCAGCTTTGGCCCAAGCTCGACCGTGTCTTTGCTTCCGCCTATTATACCATGTTGAAGAACCTGGCGAGCCGCATCGCGTCGTCGTCAGGCGGCCTGCTGGGCATGAAGCGTGTAAGTCCGGAAGAGGCTCGTTACGCGGCATTGCCGATGATCGTCGATCCTGGCAAAAGTTAGTGCGTCTTTGTACGCCGGGTGGCTTTCATGTGAGCGTACAATTTCCATCTTTGCACCCCGGGGGATTTGCCCCGCGTGTGACCCTTATGGCTTCAGAACCCTCGTTTTTTGGAAGTTCGGTAGTGCCCATCCGGTTTGTATTCCTGATGTGGCTGGCGTTTTATGTGGAGGTCATCTTTGGCCTGCCCCTGAGCTGGTATGGTATCCAGCCCCGTAGTCTGCATGGCCTGATCGGCATTCTGGCCGGGCCTCTTATTCACGGCGACTTGTTGCACCTGGTCTCGAACACCATCCCGGTGTTGTTTTTGGGCTGGGTGTTGTTCTTCTTTTATCCGCGGATCGGCGGTGTGGTTTTCCTGCGCGCCTATTTCTGGACGAACGTGCTGGTGTGGTTGTTCGCGCGGCCGGCGAATCACATCGGGGCCAGTGGCGTGGTGTATGGGCTGGCGTTCTTTCTGATCTTTTTTGGGATTTTCAGGCGGGATTTTCTGTCGTTGTTTATCAGTGTGATCGTTCTGTTGTTGTATGGCGGGGTGTTTTATGGCGTGCTGCCGAGTGATCCGCGGATTTCGTGGGAGTCTCATTTTGCGGGGGCGCTGGTCGGAATTGTTACCGCGGTTACGTTTGCGAAACAGAAGAAGGTTTGAATCTTTTGATAGGTTTGGGATAACGTTGCTGCGGCTTATCCCTTGCTTATGTATGGCTTTGGTATGGCTGAATATCGCTATAAGGTCGCTATAAGGTCGCTGTATGGTCGCTAAAAGGTCACTGTAACGTGATGGATCAAAACGGTGTTGTGAGAATAAACTTACGTGCGCAAAGATAGCAAAATCCTCATTTTATTTCATATTTGCGGTTTCTACGCGTATGGATGCAGCTGTCAAAAAGATCATGACCGACCTGAAAGGGCGGAAATATGCCCCGGTGTATTTTTTGCAGGGGGAGGAGACCTTTTACATCGATGTCGTGGCCGATTATGTGGAGGGTCACGTGCTGTCGGATGGCGAGCGGGGCTTTAACCAGGTAGTGGTGTATGGCAAGGACGTGACGATGGCGACGATCCTGACGCATGCGCGGCGATTTCCCATGATGTCGGAACGGCAGGTGGTGATTGTAAAAGAGGCACAGGATATTCAGGACCTGGGTAAGGACATCGGCGCGAAGCTGCTGCTGGATTATCTCTCCAAGCCGGTGCCGAGTACGGTGCTGGTATTTTGTCACAAACACAAGAGCCTCGATAAACGCAAAGAGCTTGGGAAGAAGATCGATCAGCTGGCGGTGACGATCAACACCAAGAAGCTATACGACAACCAGTTGCCGGAGTTCGTGTCCGATTATGTCAAGGAGAAGAAGATCGCCATGGACGACCGGGCCATGCAGGCCTTGTGCGAGTTTGTCGGCAACGATCTGAACCGCCTGGCCAACGAGGTTGACAAGCTGGTGATCTCGCTGCCGCCGGGCGAAAGCATTACCGCCGAGCGCGTGATGGCACAGGTGGGGGTGAGTAAAGAATACAACATTTTTGAATTGCAGAAGGCCATCCTGCAACGCGATACGTTACTGGCCAACAAGATCGTTAACTACTTTGAAAGCAATACCAAGAAGAGCCCGATGATACCGGCGGTGGCCTACCTGTTCTCGTTCTTCAGCAAGGCATTGATGGCAAGCCAGGCTTCTGACAAGTCTGATAAAGGTTTGGCTAGTGAACTGAAAGTGAGCCCCTATGCTGTACGTGATTACAGCTTGGCTTTACGTCAATATCCTGTCTCTAAGATCATCGATAACATCTCCAGCATTAAAGATGCCGACCTGAAGTTGAAAGGTGTCAACACGGGTTCTGCCGACGACGGGCAGATCTTCCGGGAGTTGGTATGGCGTCTGATGCATTGATCACACGAAGCAAATCTGCTATATAGTTGCACATTCGTATAGTGTGGCACTATATTTAAGTCCGTGTGGACAGCGTACTCTATTTTTTTAGGCGCTTTTTTGGTTCTTTATTTGCAATAAAATTTTGGCAGCGCTGTTTAATCTTAAATCGTATCCCGAACTCATGCACAGGTATATAGCCCTTTTGTTCTTTGCTTGTATCGCGTCCAGTGTGCTGGCCCAGGATCAGCTCTCGCAGCAGAATGTCGAGAAGCTTTATCATCGCGGCACGGAATTGCTGGAGCATTCGAACTATGGCGCGGCCCGGCAGGTATTCTCTGAATTCCTGGCGCAGGCGCCGCCCCTCGATCCCCGCCGCGGTGAAGCGGAATATTATGTAGCCTTCAGCGCGTTGAACCTGGGGCACCGCGACGGCGAGAAGCTGATCGACGACTTTATCGATCGCTATCCGTCGAGCCCCAAGGCATCGACCGCGTATTATGACCTGGCGGTATCGTTTTACGGCGAAGGTAATTTTACAAAGTCCTCGAACTACTTTAAGAAGGTTAACTTTCCGGCGCTGACGGCCGACCAGCAGGCCGAGGGCCACTTCAAATGGGGCTATAGCTACTTCAACCAGAAGAAGCTCGACGAGGCGTTGGAGCAATTCAACTTTGTAAAACGTCAGAGCAACTCGTACACGGCGGCGTCGAATTATTATGCCGGTTTTATTGAATACTCCAAGGGCCAGTTTGACGAAGCGCTGACAGACCTGAAGAAGGCGGAGACCAGTCCGTCGTATGCCCCCATCGTGCCGACACTGATCGCCAACGTATATTACCGGCAGAAGCGCTACGACACCCTGATCGAGTATGCCAACCAGCTCAAGTCGCGTACCGACCTGACCCATGCCGAAGAGATCTCGATGCTAGTGGCGGAGGCGTATTATTATAAGGGCGACTTTAAGAAGGCCATCGAGGCATATGAAAAGTACTTTACCAACAACGCCAAAGCCGAAAGTGGCCTGCTGTTCCGGGCCGGCTATGCGCACTATGCTACCGGCAATACCGCCCGTGGCATCGAGTTCCTGGAAAAAGCGGCGGCCTCAAAGGACACGGTAAGCTATTATGCGTCGTATTACCTGGGCATTCTGCACCTGAAGCAAGGGAACAAGCCGCTGGCGCTAAACGCCTTTGACTATGCCCGCAAGAACCCCAAGGATGCATCGCTGGCAGAGGAAAGCGCCTTCCAGTTTGCCAAGGTATCGTATGATGCCGGCAAGCAGGACCAGGCGGTTGCCGAGTTTGAGCGGTACTTGAAAAACGCTCCGACAGGAGTGCACGCCAACGAGGCCAAAGAGTTGCTGGCACAGGCCTATATCAATGGCAATAACTTTAACAAGGCGATCGAGTACATCGAGGCGCTGCCTTCGCGCAATAGTTATGTGAACCAGGCGTATCAGAAGGCGGCGTACCTGAAGGGGTCCGAGCTCTTTAATAAAGAAGATTATGCCGGGGCGATCCAGTATTTCACCAAGTCGCTGGAATACCCGAGCGATCCGAAGTATACGGCGCTGGCCAGCTTCTGGATCGCCGAGGCCTACTCGGTCAGTGAGCGCTATACCGAGGCCATTCCGCATTACCAGAAGGTTGTCAACCTGGGTGCCGCGGCCGATGCCGAGGTGGCGTTGAAGACGCGTTACGGTCTGGGCTATGCGTTTTACAATACCAAGGGGTACGACAAGGCGCTGGTAAACTTCCGGGAGTTTGTCAACAAAGGCAGCAAGAACACGCCCAACTATGCCGACGGGATGATCCGCCTGGCAGATTGTTATTATGTAAGCAAACAATACGACGAGGCGTTGAATACCTATAACCGCGCAAAGGCGATGAGCTCGTCGGAGCACGACTATGTATTGTTGCAGGGAGGTATTATGAACGGCATTCAGCGCAAGTATGCCGAGGCCCGCAACCAGTTTACAGAGCTGATCCGGAATTATCCCAAGTCGCAATACCGTGACGAGGCGATCTTTCAGCGTGCGCAGTACGAGATCGAGCAAGGCAACTATACTGCCTCGGTGGATGGCCTGTCGACGCTGATCCGCGAGAGCCCTTCGTCGCCGTACCTGCCACACGCCTATATGCGCCGGGCGGCCTCGTATTCCAACCTGAAGCAGCCGGATAAGGCTATTCAGGACTATGTTACGGTTATTCAGCAGTTCCCGAACCACCCGGCGGCGCAGGAGGCTTTGATGCCGTTGCAAGAGGCGCTGAACCTGGCGGGGCGGTCAGGCGATTTCGAAAACTACCTGGCGCAATTCAAGCGGGCCAACCCGTCGAACACCAGCCTGGAGAGCGTTGAATACGAAGCTGCCAAGAACCTCTATTTCGACCAGCAATACCAGAAGGCGATGGTGAGCCTGCGGAACTTCCTGTCGTCGTATCCGCAGACGTCGCACGCGCAGGAAGCGAATTACTACATGGCGGAGTCGCACTTCCGGTTGCAAGAGTTTGACAAGGCCATGCCGATCTACACCAGCTTGAGCAACGACCGCACCTTTACCATGGGCAGCCGGGTGGTGGCGCGCATGGCCGAGATCAACTTTACGCAGAACCGCTATGCCGAGGCGATTTCGGCATATCATCGCCTGGAGCGCATGGCGGTCAATAAAAAGGAGCAATACAACGCCTGGTCGGGGCTCATGGAGTCATTTTACCTGCAAGCGCAGTATGACTCGGCCGACGTTTATGCGCGTACGATCATCGAGCGGGGTAATATCAATGCCGGTGCGCAGAACAAGGCGTCGTTGTACCTGGGCAAGACGGCCCTGGCGCGCGGGGACTATGATACGGCAAAGGATGAGTTCCTGAATACCCTGAACGCCGCGCGCGACGAATATGGCGCGGAGGCGAAATACCTGCTGGCAAAGGTGTTCTATACGCAAAAGGAATACAAACAATGCTATGAGACGCTGGTGAGCTTGTCTAATGACTTTGCGGCGTACGAGGTATGGGTGGGGAAGGCGTTCCTGCTGATGTCTGACAACTTTGTGGCCCAGAATAATGTCTTCCAGGCGCGGGCCACGCTGCAGTCGCTGATCGACAAGTTCCCCCTGCAGGCCGTCAAGGACGAAGCCAGGACGAAGCTCAAGCAACTGGAGCAGACGGAGGCTGAAAAACAAAAGGCGCTGGATGCCGACACGCTCGAAAACAATTGATGATTTGCTGACCTTGAAAGGAATGATATATCGTACTCTAAAAATATCTGCCCTGATGCTGATGCTGGTGGGCTTATCGTTTGGCGCCCTGGCGCAGGATGAAACCGGCGAGCTGGAGTCCCGGGAAATAGTGATCGAGAAGGTACGGGAGAATACGTTGCGCAAGGCAAACCGGAACTTTGAAAAGATCCCGCCCCGGCCGGCAGAGAATATCAAGGGCCCGATGACGTACGACTTTCAGTCGTTCAGCTTCCAGGCGCCGCAGGTAACGACGCAGATGCGTCCGCTCAAACTCAAGCAGGAGACTTCGCGCGATGTGCATGGCGGTTATCTGCGGTTGGGGTATGGCAATTACTCGTCGCCGTTGCTGGAGGCATACCTCAATACCCGTAAGGATAAGAACAAGCTGCTGGGGGCCTATTTGTACCATCACAGCTCGGGGAAAGGCCCGGTCGACGGCAAGAATTCAGGCAGTGGCACGACGGGCATCTCGCTGGCGGGTAGCTCGTTTAGCGAAGCGATTGCGCTGTCGGGAAATGTCGGCTTCGAGAATCGCACCACCCATTTTTATGGCTATCCGGAAGATGTACCGGTGAGCCGTGATACGCTGAAACAGGCCTATAATATCTTTAAGCTGGCGGGCGCTATTTCCAACGCTAAAAACTCCGACTTTGCCTACAAGCTCGGTGCTGGCTTTAGCTACCTGGCGGACAAGTTCGATGCCCGTGAGACCGAGGTAGGCCTCAACTTCGGGGCCTCGTACGAGATCGATGAGGACTCCAAGCTCGGTCTGAAGGCGGACTATACCGTCATCACCCGCAAGGACGCGCACATCGATGCCAAGCCCCGGAGCCTGTTTGTGGTGAACCCAACCTATAACTTTCCCGCGGCGGAAGATCTCAAGCTCAGCGTCGGATTTGTGGTGGCGTATGAAAACGATTCTATCGATTCGAAAGACCTGCACGTATATCCGGACGTGCGGGCGACATATCCGCTTAGCCCGACCGTGGACGCGGTGGCTTTCCTGACGGGGGGGATTGAAAAAGTGTCGTTGCAGACTTTATCGTATGAGAACCTGTGGGTAGCGCCGGATATCGCGGTTTTCCATACGAACAAAACACTTGACTTTGGTGTAGGCATCAACGCCCGCCTGGGTAACAAAGTAGCGGCGCATGCCGGCTTGTCGCTGTCGACGTTGAAGAACCTGTACTCGTATGTGAATGGGGTGGAAGATCAGGAGAAGTTCTATACGGTGTATGACAAAGGTACCGTTAAACGTACCAACCTCTATGCGGCGTTGAGCTATGCGCAGTCGGAGCAGGTGAAGTTCATGCTGCGCGGTGACTTCTACGGCTATAACGCCGGCGACCTGGACGAGGTGTATCATCGCCCGACGACCAAGCTGACGGCCAATGCTTCATACAATATATACCAGAAGATCATTCTGTCGGCGGACCTGATCGCGCAAGGGGGGATGAAGGCGTACGATGCGACCCAGGATAAGACCGTAAAGCTGGATGGGGCGTTTGACCTGAACGCCAAGGCCGAGTATCTGTTCTCGCCGACGTTCTCAGCGTTCGTTCAGTTGAACAATATCACCTCGAACAAGTACCCGCGCTTCCTGCATTACCCCGTGCGAGGCTTCCAGGCTCTGGCCGGAATCACGTGGAGCTTTTAAGTAAGATCGGTCTGAGTCGTACAGGATTTTTGCGATGGTCAAAATTTCGCTTATTTTTGTCTGAATGACCATTTTCTTACAAATCTAACTACCAGAACATGGCAAGAAGAAAGAAGCTAAGCGACGAACAATCATCCGAAAATACTGACAACATCCATCAGGAATCAGACGACAACTTTGGTCTTCCGGAAGTAGAGTATGAGCCGCTGAACCGGGATACCTCCACACCGAAGGAGGAGCCTGCCGCCAGCACGCATACATCGTACTCTTCCCAGCAGGAAGAGACGATCGAGCCGGAGTATGTCGAGCCGGTATCTGGCCATGATGAGGAAGTATTGGATGAGGATCCCGCTTATGCCCCTGTTCATACGTACGAAGAAGATGAGCCTGCCCCGGTATGGCCGAAGGTACTGATCACGTTGCTGATCCTGGTGGTTGTCGGCGGCGGTGCGTATTGGTACTTTGGTATTGAACGTCCGCGTCAGCAGGCAGCGGAGGCCGCTGCGCAAGCCGAGGCCGATAAGCGGGCGGCGGATAAACGAGCCGCGGATCTGGCGGCCGCACAGGCGGCCCAGCGCGAGGAAGACGAACGTCGTCGTGCCGACTCCCTGGCGAATCTGGCGCCGAAGGAAGGCAGCGTAGAGGCATTGACCGATCGCACCGGCCGTTACTACGTGGTGGTCGCCAGCGCGATCGACGACGATCTGATCATGGACTACGCGCAGAAGCTGAGCAAGAACGGCGTGGTATGCCGCATTATTCCGCCGTTTGGCAAGACCCAGTTCAGCCGTCTGGCGGTAGACGTGAAGGACACCTATGCAGATGCGCAGGCGACTGCCGACGGCATGAAAGGTGGCGACTATGGGAACGAAATTTGGGTGGTGCGTTACTAGCACCATTTTTGCTATACATCGGGTATGACATCGCGAGAGGAACGAAAGAACGAACAGGTGGCCTTTTTGGCCTCGGTTGGCATCCATGCCGTGGCCTTGCTGGCTATGTTCTTTATTGTGGCCTGGCGTACGCCCGATCCACCGTACGGTGGCGAGCCGGGTGTTGAATTGAACTTCGGCCTGGACACCGAAGGGGGAGGCGATGTGCAACCGCAAACGCCGGTAGGTTCTGGCGGCACCCAGGCGGAAGAGCCCAAACGCACAGAAATGCCGGAAGCGACACCGCCACCGGCTGCTCCCAAAGAGCAGGTTGACGAGAAGATGGTGACCTCGGAAGAGGAAGATGCTCCGGCGATCGTCAAAGAAGAAAAGAAGGAGACCAAGCGCCCGGTGGAGACTCCGCAGGTGAAACCTACCGAAACGAAGAAGCCTGAAGCGAAGAAAGAGGAGCAGAAGCCCAAGGAGGAGGTAAATCCGAATGCGGTGTATAATCCCTCCGGACAAACGAACAGCACAAACAAGACTTCCGAAGGCCGTGCCGGCACCCCAGGCAGCCACGGCGATGATAAAGGTAAAACCGGTGACAAAGGAAACCCGGAAGGTTCGCTGGATGCCAAGGCATTATACGGTAAGCAGGGCAATGGTAATGGTGGCGACGGCTCCAGCCTGTCGCTGGATGGCTGGACCTGGGATGAGATCCCCCGCCCGAGCGTACCCAACAACGAAACAGGCCGCATTGTATTTGATATCGTAGTGAACGCTGACGGCGAACTGGAAAAGATCACGATCACTGAAAACAGCCTGAGCCCGGACGCCGCAAAGGCTTGTCGTGCTGCTGTGGAGCGCCTGACATTTTCGCGTACAGGTGCCAATGTGCCGCAGCTCTCGCGTGGTAAAATTACCTTTGTGGTGCGATCCCGGTAACAAGCACCATGTCCACCTTTGTTTCTTACGCTGAGGTATTGGAATATCTATACGCCAACCTCCCGATGTTTCAACGGGTGGGTGCCGCCGCGCTCAAACCCGATCTGAAGAATACGCTTGCTTTATGCGCGGCGCTCGGTAATCCTCAAGAGCGATTCCAGACGATCCACGTGGCGGGTACTAACGGCAAGGGGAGTACTTCTCATACGCTGGCGGCGATCTTACAATCGGCCGGCTATAAAACAGGGCTCTATACTTCTCCGCATTTAAAATCTTTTACCGAACGCATTCGTGTTTCGGGCCTGCCGGTGGAAGAGGCTTTTGTGATCGGTTTCGTCAATCGCATTCGCACGGTGGCGGAGGCTATTCAGCCTTCTTTCTTTGAGCTTACCGTTGCCATGGCCTTTGACTATTTTGCCCAGCAACAAGTTGACGTGGCGGTGATCGAAGTGGGCCTGGGGGGCCGATTGGATTCGACCAACGTCATCAACCCGGTACTTTCGGTCATTACCAATATCGGCTGGGACCACCAGGATATCCTGGGTGACACGTTGCCCAGGATCGCAGCCGAAAAGGCGGGCATCATTAAACCCGGGGTGCCGGTTGTGATCAGCCAGCACCAGCCGGAAACGGACGAAGTATTTATAGCCAAAGCCGAACGGGAGTCTGCGCCGTTGTTGTTTGCACCCGATCGGTACAGTGTGCGTGCGTCCGGCGCGGGTGCTTCGGCGTTGGATGTATACCGCGACGGTGTATGTCTGTTCGAGGGGCTGCCCCTCGATCTGCAAGGTCTTTATCAACAAAAGAATATACTGGGTGTACTCGCCGCCGTGGAAGAGCTGCAACGGCAGGGATGGGCGATCACCACCGGGCACATCCGTGCGGGCACGGGGCACGTGATGCCGTTGACGGGATTAAAGGGACGTTGGCAAATACTGGGGCAGCATCCGCTGATCGTTTGCGACACAGGGCACAATGCCGACGGTATCGCCGAGGTTGTACGTCAAATCCGCCTGCAGGACTATACGCGGTTGTGGATGGTCATAGGGATGGTGAAGGACAAAGACATTCACCACGTACTTCACCTTTTGCCAACGGACGCGAACTATTATTTTTGCCAGGCCAGCATTCCGCGGGCGCTGGACGCCGAGGCATTGGCGGCGCAGGCGCGGGCCGAGGGGCTGCACGGTGCGGTAGTGCGCGACGTGAACGAGGCACTGGCGCAGGCAAAGGCCAACGCCGGCCCCGACGACATGATCTTTGTCGGAGGCAGTACCTTTGTTGTGGCCGACCTGGCGGGCATCTGATCGATCATTAATATTTAGCAAGTGAAACGCAAGCAAGAGAGATTCCGGATCATTGAGGGGCGGGATAATGTCATTGAGCCGACAAAGGCGAATTACAACTCGATAAAAGGGAACTGGCGCGAAGGCCACTTTAAGAATAACAAACCGCTGACGATCGAACTGGCGTGTGGCCGTGGCGAGTATTCGGTGGGGCTGGGCAAACTGTTTCCGGAGCGGAATTTTGTCGGTGTGGATATGAAAGGCGAGCGCATCTGGAAAGGCAGTACACTGGCAGAAGAGCAGGGGCTTTCCAATGTGGCGTTCCTGCGTACGCAGATCGTGCTGATCGAAAATTTCTTTGAAGCCGGTGAAGTAGATGAGATCTGGCTTACGTTTCCTGACCCGCGTCCGCGCAAGCGCGACATCAAGCGACGGCTGACGAGCCCGCGATTCCTGGACATCTACAAGCGTCTGCTGAAGCCGGGGGGCTATTTGCGGTTTAAAACGGATAACACATTACTCTTTGCTTATACATTGGAAGAGCTGCAGCTGCGTACGGATATTCACGATCTGCAGTATACGGACCGTGTGTACGAGTCGCCCTTGCGGCCGGAGTGTTTTGACATCAAAACGCGGTATGAAGAGGCGTTTGCGGCGAAGGGCGAGACGATAAAATACCTGCGGTTCCACTTTTAAAGACATACCCATCTCTATATGCACGAGGAAACAAACTACGAACTGGAAGAGCGTTTTCTGGCGGCCGACCGGTTGATCAGCGAAGGGCAGTTGCGCGAGGCGGCACAGATGCTGGACGATATCCTGGCCGAGGCGCCCGACTTTGGCAAGGCGCACAACCACCTGGGATGGTTATATGAAACCAAGTTCAAAAATTATGATCGTGCCGAAGAGCACTACCGTCTGGCTGTGAAGTTTGCCCCGGGATATGCGGCGGCGTATTACAATTATTGTTACTGCCTGGCGGCCCTGCGCAAACACGACGAGCTGGAGATCATTCTCGGCCTGGCGTTGAAAGTGCCGGGCATCAACTACGCCACGTTGTACAACGAGTACGGCATGATGCGCGAAGTTCAGGGACGTTACGACGATGCCATTCATTACTTTCGGCTGCACATTCAGAACTCCTTCGATTCTAAAACCATCGATTCGGCCGTGGAATCCATCAACCGGTGTGAGCGCAAAAAGAACCTGGTGGTTTGAATGCTGTAGCCGGCACGGTTTTTACCGGCTCGTGACAAAACCTTTTTGTCATGAACAGATACAATCAAGACAACCTTACGGGGCGCAACCACGAAGGGGTGCATCCCAACCTTCCCGTGAAGTACCTGACCGCGTCGTCGGTCATTGGCGATGACGTGTATAATCCTGCAGGTGAAAAGCTGGGGGATATCAAGGACATCATGCTCGATGTTCGTGAGGGCAGGATCCAATACGTAGTGCTGGAGTGCGGCGGGTTCCTGGGCCTGGGCGAGAAGCTGTTTGCCATTCCGTACCGGCTCTTGCAGATCGATCCCAAGAATCAGGCTTTTGTATTGGATCAGGACAAGGAAACGTTGAAAAATGCGCCGGGTTTTGATAAAGACCATTGGCCTGAAACCAACGATCATAGCCTGGAGGATGCGGGCACGTATTGGGGCGGTTTTATGGGCTCTAATACCGGTACGGAACCATATTGATGTGACAGATACACCGGCACGGCCGGAGCTTTACACAACGGTGGCGCGGGTTGCTCAAACCCGCGCTTTTTTTGTTTTTATCCGGGGCCTTTTCGGTGTCGGTAAGATGATCATGGTACGTTGTAATTAACTGATAACCAGTTGATTTATGCGCTGGATAATGATTTTTTAATATTCCGGGCATAGTCAATTAACCTGCCCGTGGTATTTTTATACTGTTAACTTTTCTTTTAGGTTTGAAGACCGGTGTGCGCTGATACGCCGGGTTCATGAAAACGAGGTATGGGCAAAAAAAAGAAGCGTGACGTAGAGCTCGTCATACTGTCCGATATACATTTAGGCACATACGGCTGCCACGCCCAGGAACTTCTACGCTACCTCAAGACTATACGCCCGAAACGTCTGATCCTGAATGGCGACATCATCGATATGTGGCAGTTCAGCAAGCGGTATTGGCCGAAGTCGCATATGCAGGTGATCAAACACATCATGGGGCTGTTGGCCAAGAACACGAAAGTGATCTACCTGACGGGCAACCATGACGAAATGTTGCGCAAGTTTGCAGGGCTTCGGCTTGGGTCGTTTCACATCGGCAACAAGGTGGTATTAAAGCTGGCCGGTAAACGGGCCTGGGTGTTTCATGGCGACGTGTTCGACGTAACGATGCAACACTCCAAGTGGCTGGCCAAGCTGGGGGCCATTGGCTATGATACGTTGATCCTGATCAACACCTTTGTTAACTGGTGTCTTAACCGGGTGGGGCGCGAGAAGATCTCTCTCTCCAAGCGGGTGAAAGACAGCGTGAAGTCTGCCGTAAAGTTCATCAATAAGTTTGAGGAGACGGCCGCGGAGATCGCCATCGACAATGGTTATGATTACGTGGTGTGCGGCCATATTCACCAGCCAGAGATCCGCAAGATCCAGACTGAGAAAGGGGAGGTGATATACCTGAACTCGGGCGACTGGATCGAGAATCTGTCGTGCCTGGAATACGACCCGCGTACGGGCTGGCGCATTTACCGGTATGCGGAAGACAAGGTGGCCCAGAGCGTGAAGTTACCGAAGCGTTTTCGGGGTGACAGGCTCGACAACGACGAAATTTTTCGCGACCTTGTCAATGAATTTTTAACCGTCAAGAAGTGAGAATATTATTTGCCATCCAGGGCACCGGCAACGGACACATTGCTCGCGCGGAAGATGTTGTGCCGATCCTGCAGCAATATGGAGAGCTCGACCTCTTTGTAAGCGGCGCCCAGGCCGATATCAAGCTGGCGTACCCCGTGAAGTATAAATCCAAAGGCCTGAGCTTCTTCTTTGGCAAAAACGGTGGCATCGACTTTCTGAAGACCTTCAAGCAAAACAGCTCGAAGGATGTATACAAGGAGATCAAGAAGTTTCCGATCGAGAAGTATGACCTGGTGATCAACGATTTTGAGCCCATTTCGGCCTGGGCGGCGCGGAAACGCGAAATCCCCTGTGTGGGGTTGAGCCACCAGTCGGCGTTGTTGTCGCCCCGCGTGCCCAAGCCGCGCAAGATGGACCCGGTGGGCGAGTGGGTCCTGCATAACTACGCGCCGGTAGACCACCATGTATCGTTTCACTTTGAACGCTACGACGATAACATCTTTACGCCGGTGATCCGCTCGGCGGTGCGCGAGCAAAAGCCGGTGGAGAAGGAACACTATACGGTATACCTGCCGTCGTATGACGACCGCAAGCTGGTTCCGATCCTGGCCCGCATACCGCAGATCGAGTGGCATATCTTTTCCAAACATGCCCGCAAGCCCTATCATGTCGGCAAGCTTTCGGTATACCCCGTCAGCAAGGATGACTTTGCACGCAGCATGACATCGGCCAAGGGTGTACTGTGCGGCGCAGGCTTTGAGACTCCAGCCGAGGCGTTGTACCTTGGTAAGAAGCTGATGGTGGTGCCGATGAAGTCGCAGCTGGAACAGCACTACAATGCTGCGTCGTTGGAAAAACTGGGGGTGCCGATCCTGAAGAAGGTGAAGAAAAAGAACATCGAAAAGATCGTGGAATGGATCGAGACATCCGACCGCGTAACGGTAGACTACCCGAACACCACAGCCGAAGCTGTAGCCCGCGCGATCGACGCGGCACGCCGCTGACATTTTAAAACTTCATGCCTTCGTAACGTGCCTGTAATGACCGGATAACCTTGTCACGCTATTTTTCCTAAGCGAAAATGATATGCGTGATAAGAATGACAAGAGGAGTTTCCGGATACTGGTGGTAGACGATGACAGGGACATCCTGGAGTTGCTGGAATACAACCTCGAAAAAGAAGGTTTCCACGTAAAGGGTATTGACGAAAGTCAGGATGCCGTAAAGGCTGCATTGGCATTTTCCCCGGATCTGATTATTCTGGACATCATGATGCCACACCCTAACGGCATCGAGATCTGCCGCGAGCTGCGTTCCATCAAGCGCTTTGAAGACATTTATATCTTCTTTCTCTCCGCCAAATCCGAACATTATTACCACGAAGCAGCCCTCGACACGGGGGGTGACGATTACATTGAAAAAGTGATCGGGTTACGGGCATTGACCTACAAAGTGGCAACGGTGCTAAAGCGCAACTTTGTCATCCGCAAGAGCATTCCGGAATTGAAGATCGGCAACCTGAAGATCCACCGGAAGTCGACATCGGTTATGATCAACGACGACGATGAGATCACGCTGAGCCGCCCCGAATTTGAGCTGTTATTCTTTTTTGCGCAGAATCCCCATAAGGTCATATCACAAGAGAACCTGTTGCAGAACATCTGGGGGTCGGAGATCTATTTGTTCGACACATCCATCGATGTGTATATCCAAAGTCTTCGTAAGAAGCTGGGGTTAGACCTCATTCATCGCTTGAGCGATAATCGCTATCGGCTTCTTATCCGGTAAGTTACCGTTAGTCTGTATCGAGCATCTCGAGGATCTCGGCCAGCTCGTTGTATTCGCGCAGGCCGGGGCGGTCTTCCGTGCCGCCCTGGAGTGCGAGGCCTTTCATGCTGCCGCCGTCGAGCAACGACTGCACCAATGATGTTTGCTGCACCATGACCAGCACCGGGTATTTTTCAGCGAGCTTCAGCAGGGCCGGGTCGTCGGGATCGATCAGCACATAGGCCGGATTGCTGCCGGCGGGCATTTGCTCACCCGGCGCCAGGGCCAGGATGTAAGGCAGTGGTGGCTCACCCGATAGGATCGACAGTTCGTGCAGGCTTAATTCCACCATGTCTGGGCGGTAGTCTTCCTGGATGCCCGACCACATCGCGGCATCGGACATGCCGTAGAGCTCGGCTACGATCTGCGGGCCTGTCACCCAACCGCGTATTTCCTGGTATTGTTTTGGTGTAATGTGATTGTCACGACCGGGTACCACCCTGAATCCCAACAGGTCGGCGCCCATGCCGGCGCAATACCGCGCGTCGCTCAGGTTGGTGATGCTTCCTACTTTTACGAATGTTCTTAATGCCATAGCTTTAATGCCCGGGAAAAAATAACTTTGAACGGCTTACGTTCAGATTCGAGCGCGGATTTAAATAAAAATGACTAATCAGTGAAATTTTTTGCCGGTTTTCTGTCCTCGATGGTGTTTCTGGCGCTGATGTCGTGCGATTCCGGCGACGATGCCGGTGTTCCCGACAAGGGGTACCGCTACTTTCCGCTGACCGTCGGCCACTACCAGCTCTACGACGTCGTGGAGATCACCTACACGCTGCGCGACCCCGACACGGCGCGGTACACGCTGCAGGTGAAAACGGTGGACGTCTTTGTCGATGCTGCCGGCGATTCGACGTATGTGCTGTACCGCAGCAAGCGCCTGCCGGGCGAGGCTGCCTGGACGTATCTCGACACGTGGTCGGCGCGACGTACCGCGGACGCGCTGATCGTGCAGGAGGAGAACACGCCGTATGTCAAGTTGCGCTTTCCGCCCTACGATGGGCAGGTATGGAATGGCAATTTGTACAATAGCGGTGAGGCCGAAGATTACCGGTTGGATTCGTTGGGGCAGGGGCAGATCCGGGGGGGGCAACACTTTGACGATTGCCTGACGGTGTTGCAGCGTGACAACAAGGATTTTATTGTTTTTCTGGACCAGCAAAAGGAGGTCTATGCGGCCGGGATCGGCCTGATATACAAGGAGACGACGCAACTGAGCTACTGTACGCAGCCGTCGTGCCTGGCGCAACAACTGGTTGAACAGGGCATTATTTATAAACAGTGGCTGAAAGAATATGGCAAAACGGAATAGCCTGATAGCGATTTGGTTTCTTATGGTGCTGGCTGTACCGTTGCACGCCCAGGTGAACCGGTATGTTGTTGTGTTTAAGGATAAGCAGGGGAGTCCCTATTCCATTTCGTCGCCTTTACAATTTCTTTCTCGACCGGCGGTCGACCGCCGCGTTCGGCAGGGCATTGCGGTTGAAGAACGCGACCTGCCCGTATTGGAAACGAACGTGTCGGCGGTGCGCGGCGTGGGGGCCGATGTGTTTTTTCGGTCGCGATGGATGAACGCCGTGTTGGTACAATGTGATGCCGCATTGGTGCCGGCATTGCGCACCCATGCGGCAGTCTCTTATACACATAATACG
>NZ_JAHESC010000099.1 GCF_018598185.1 Dawidia soli | reverse complement strand
CCCCCCCCCCCCCCCCCCTCCTTTCTCCCCCCCCCCCCCGGCACCGGAGCTCAGAGTAAGGCTCGTGGGCGCGGAGTGGTGTATAAGAGACAGGTATAGCCTGCTGCTGCGCATAAATCCGTCGCCTATTATTGAGTTGAACCGCGCTATCGCCCTGGCTATGCATAAGGGACCCGAGGCGGGGTTGCGACAGATCGACGCGATCCTGGAGCGCGGGGAGTTGACCGGCTATCACCTGGCGCACGCTGCCCGGGCGGAGCTTTGCCGGAAAACAGGCCGCACAGACCAGGCACGGGCGTCATGGGAACGCGCCCTGGCCCTGGCACAACAAGCCCCGGAACGGCGGTTTATCGAACGCAAGCTCCGCGAACTGGAGACCTAATGCCCGAAAGCAAAAAAAATTCAATATGCCTGTCGATTTTGTCGTCTGCCATCCGACTACCGGTAGTAACAACAAATAAACAATCGTCACATGAGAAAATTAATCTTATTCATGCACATGTCCCTCGATGGCTTTGCAGCAGATCCGAACCACGGACTTGACTTTTTAACCTATGATAAAGAGCTGGAGCAATACGCCGATGAACTGATTAAAACAGTCGGTTCGCCCGTATATGGACGAACCACCTACCAGTTAATGGAAAGTTACTGGCCAACCGTTTTAAACAAACCCGATGCCGGCAAGCATGCACGGGAACATGCGCAATGGGTGGATGCCGTACCAAAAATTGTGTTCTCAAAAACCCTGACCGAAGTAACCTGGAACAATACGCGACTCATTAAGGACAATATTGTTGAAGAAGTAACAAAGCTGAAACAACAGCCAGGAAAAGACCTGGCCATCTTTGGCAGTCCCGGCCTGGCCACCAGTCTGATGAACCTGGGGCTGATCGACGAATACAAACTTACCGTACACCCCATTATACTGGGCAGCGGCATCAGCGCGTTCACCAACAACACCGTAACAAGCAAACTGAAATTAGTCGACTCGAAAACACTGAAATCAGGCGTTGTTACGCTGCACTATACCACTGTCCGTTGATTCGGTTGTATTGACGACTTCAACACCTTGTAAGGCTATCACACAAAATCTAACATACATAACAAATCATTATGAAATACATCTGTCTCGGCTATATGAATGAAGAAATTTGGGCAACGCTATCCGAAAGCGAGCGGAACACGTTTATGGACGAGTGTTTTCGCTACGATAAAGAGCTTCGGGAGAACGGTCACTTTGCCGGCGGTGAAGGCTTGCAGGAAGCCCGGAATGCCGCCACGTTAAAATGGCAAAGCGGCAAAGTCTCCGTGACCGATGGCCCCTTCGTTGAATCCAAAGAGCAGATCGGTGGCATCATGATCCTGGAGGCCACCGATCTGAATCACGCCATCCGCCTGCTGTCAAAGCATCCCTCGCTCCGGCTGGGGCGTGGTAGCAGCAGTTGGGAGATCCGGCCGGCCGTCGACCTGACAGCTCTTATGGAAGAGAGCAAGCAGCGAGGGTCATGATTAAAGCTTGAATGAGTTTTTCCCCGGCTTTAGTATCTGCGTCTTGTTTTTCCACACGAACGCCCCTTCGATCTTCTCCGGCAACAGCACCTCGGCTTGAAGAACTCCCTGTTGAACTTTATACTTAACCGATATTTTCCCGTTTGGATGCGGCATTTCACCACCGATCTCTTCCATCGCACCCAGGTGAGGTGTGATCCGGACTTTCGCAAATCCCGGTGCATCACTATCAATTCCGAGCACGATCCTAAAGAACTCAATGTTGGGACTCGATCCCCACGCATGACAATCGGAACGCGCCCGGTTTACATCCGATATCTCGGCCCAGGTGGAGAGCCCCATCGCAATATTCTCCCGCCAGATGTCCAACCACTTGACGTAATCGTCGCCAAGGCCGGCTTTTGTAAGCGCCTGGTGTAAATAATATTTGAAGTAGATCGATGCCGGGGCGAGGCTTGTATCCGTTATAATCTTGTTGGCCAACGTCGTGGCATTACCTCCTTCGATAACACCCGACAGAATGGCCAGTGAATTGACATGCTGGGAAAAAACATCTTTTGCTTCTGTATCGGCATACATTCCCTTTTGAGCATCCCAGTATCTCGATTGAATCGTTTTCCGAAGTTGTTGCGCCTTTTTACTATAGTTCCGCGAAATTTCTTTTACCCCCAGGCCCTGCTCCAACCTGCTGGCGACCTGATAGGCCCATAAAAGAGTTAAATCCAATATCGCCGACTCCCCATGAACACCTTTCGGTGCCATTCCAAAATCCCATCCTTTGCTCTCAACCCAGTCTGTAAACACCCAGTAAGGAACATTCTTCAGCGATCCATCCTCTTGTTGATACGACTCGAAAAAAGATAGGACCTGCCGGATTCCAGGCAATTTCCCTTTCACGAATGTGCTGTCGGGACGATACATGTAAAAGTCATGGAGCATGGCAATCCACCACAGCGAGAATGTCGGTATTTCCTGATTCAAATCCGTGGGATATCGGCTCAAGGTAATCCCTTCCGCCAGCCGTGAATGGTCCATTAAGGTCAATCCGTTCTTCACTAATCGATCATCCCCTGCGTTGTAAAAAGAAACGAGCGCCTGTATCCGGGCATCGCCGATGTATTGCAATTGCTCGTAATAAGGACAATCCATGTACGTTTCGAATGCGCAAAGCCTGGCGGTGCGCCATCCGATATCCATCATCTTGCCAAGCTCAGCATTTGAAGTCTGCAAGCTCGCGTTTTGAACGAATGGGTAACCGGTAAAAGTGCCGTAGATGTCATCTATGGTCAACGTCTCGGCCTTCGTATTTACCGTCAGCAGAATGTAGCGGTATGTTCGCCACCACAGCGGCGTATATTCCTGGTTGGAAGTTCCATCTGAGATTAAACTATCCAGTTTCCCGATGAAAATCTTGCCATCCACCTCATTACGATTTCCCTTTGAAAGGGTCGGTGGCCTGAATCCCCTGAGATCTTCGCCCTTGTGAATATAGAAGCCCTCCGTGTAGCCAAGCGAAATGGCAGCATCGCGTCCGCCGCTCACAACTAAGGTGGGATAGGCATTGGTCAGGAACCCCTGGTCTAAAACGATCGTAGCGCGTGTATTGGCCGGTATGGTCACCTTGGTTTTGGTGGCAGGGAAATTTGCCGGCACTTTTACTCCCTCCGCTTTTCTGGTCGTTGCCAATCGCTGAACCGTCATTTCCATGGGCGGTATAGATGACGGAACAAGCATCCATCCCGTCGAATTGACAGATGCCGCCTTCGGCGTTCCAGCGGTAATGGTGCGAGCCTTTTCCCAGTAGGAATCATCAAAACTTGCCGCAGTCCAACCCTTTACATGCTTCCTCATATCCAACAACTCCCCCGGCCCGGCTACATAATAGCCGGGAGCTTTCACCTGCAGAGGACTATAACTTTCATCTTTGATGACCTTCCATGAGTCATTTGTATTCAGGACTTCTTCCTCGGCGGTGTTACCCTGGAGGATAAACCCGGTGACGTGCGTGATCTGTGCTTCCGGCTTGTCACGCCCATCGTTCCATACGACTGCGGCAATGACGTTGTTGCCCGCCACCAGGAACGGAGCCAGGTCGACAGTCTCGAAATTCCAGAAATACAGGTCACCGCGCGCCGGTCCCTGGGAAACATGTTTTCCATTGACGAATAGCCGATAGCGGTTATCTCCCGAAACATGAACCATAAAAGAGGATGGTTTTTCGTTCAGCTCCAACGTCTTGCGGAATTTAAAAACGCCATACTGCTTAAGCGTTGCATCCGATGCCGCTGTATATCGATTAACGGGAATTCCAGGGCCTGTAATCCATTGCGCCTTCCAGGGCTTTTGTAACGCCGCTTCACTTATTTGCGCTGTTGCCCAATAGGCGATCGATGATAATACCAGTGTCAACAGAATAGAAAATTTCTTTTTCATAGGATTTCAAAATCTAACTGTCGTCACCAGGATCTCTGGCAGCTCACTTCTGAATCACGATAGATTGGCCAGTGGTCGTTGGTAATTCCCGCCGTGCATCCTTACGCTCATCACCAGATTCGTCGTAATAACGGTTACCCGCACCTTTAGAGATGGAACGCAACCAGGAGCAGCAAGGTAAAATCCTTGAGCGCCAGCCGCACTACTTTGAGCGATTTGGTCAGATGATACTCGATCGCCTTCTCAGACAGGTTAAGTCTTTCGGCGATCTCCCGGTTGGAAACACCCTCCAGACGGCTGAGGCGAAACACGCTTCTGGATTTCTCCGGCAATGTCTGCACGCACGTTTCGACGGCTTGCATCAATTCATTGAATTCTACGGCGCGCCGTGTCGACTCCTCCTGCTGCGGAATAAACGCCTTGTAATAATCCCAATATTTTTTCCGCACCAGCTGCGACTCGATATAATTGATCGCTTTATTCCGAAGACAGGTAAAGACGAATGCATCGACATTGGCGATGGACAAGGTAGCGCGCTTGTCCCATAGGGAGGTAAAAAGATCCTGAACGATCTCTTCCGTGATGGATTGTGAACGTACTTTGGAATACGTGATGTGATACGCTTTTTTCCAATAACGGCGAACAAATTCAGAGAAGGCCTGCGCGTCATCACTTCGTATGGCGCTCAGCAGTTGCTCATCACTATGGTCCGCGTATGCGTTCAACTAAATAGTTTTAGGTTAATACAATGTTACCACACCCGGTCTAAAAAACCAAGCTTCGATTGCACAACCGATTGATTTTACATTTTTTTCAAAAATAGTTTAGGAATTGCTGTCAGTTACCTGTCTACCAGAATATGACGCAAGAAGAATTCCGTTCCTTATTACAGCGATACAAGACAGGCGTTGTTACTCCCGCCGAGCGCGAGCTGATCGAACGATGGTACGACGCCATCGGCCGCGATGAGCCCGCGCACATGAGCTCCGATGAGGAACAAGCCCTGGAGAAGCAATTCCGCGCGCACGCCGATCACTATATCACTACTACTGCGCCCGGAAAACACCGCTTTCTGGGCTTCTGGCAGGTCGCTGCCATCGCCGCCAGTCTTTTGCTGGTCTCTGTGTTCATGGTATATATCTATTCACCGGGATCGATCCCGGAACAACGTACCACCATACCGGTGCGCACGACAGAAGATGCTGAAGAGCTCGTGACCGTGGCCGCCACCGAAGTGCACCGTGTAAAGCTTGCGGACGGCAGCACGGTAACGCTCCGCCCCGGCAGCACGCTGCGCTACGATGCCCACAACTATAACGATACCCGACGGGAAGTCTTCCTGCAGGGGGAAGGCTTCTTTGACGTGGCGCACGATGCGCAGCGCCCCTTCTATGTATATACAGGAGACGTAGCAACCCGGGTATTGGGCACTTCCTTTACCGTAAAGACCGTTGGCTCCAGGGGAGAGATCATTGTAGCCGTCAATACCGGACGGGTTGCTGTGGCCACAAAGCAGCATGCGCTGTTCGGCCTAAAAACATCCTATCAGGAGGAAGCGGTACTGACGCCCAACCAACAGGCGGTCTTTAATATCGACAAACAAGTACTTTCCACCGGTCTGGTCGATGTGCCGAAGGTGATCTCTCCACAGGCAACGCCCGAGCGAATGACGTTCGACGACGTTGCGCTCGCCGAGATACTGGAGGATCTGGAGCGGGCGTATCAGATCGATATCGTGTTCGATCCCGAGCGCATCAGCGCGTGCTTTGTCACAGCGAAATTTGACAAGGAAACCTTCTTTGAACGTCTCGACATCATCTGCAGGGCCGCCGGAACACACTACAACGTGTCCGGCGCTCAGATCATTATATCCAAATAAAATGCCTTAGCCTATGCACATCGTGTAACCCACAAGTGAAAGAAAAAAAGAAGCTGCTGATGTTTGCGCCATCAGCAGCTGTGCACCCACCGGCATCCCAGGGACGCCGGACAGATTTGTTTTTGCCTTTTGTCAACAAAAACCTCGGTTAAGATATGAAAGAACCTATACCTATTCAAGATGCACTCTTTAAAATCATGCGAATCACGGTAGTACAGATCATACTCGCCGCCGTATGTTCCGTCGCCAGTTACGGCTTCGAATCGTTCAGCCAGGGTGTGCTGGACAAGCCGATCTCCCTGGAGGTCGAAAACATGGACATTAAAACCGTTCTCAACGAAATTGAGAAGAAGGTCCCGGTTAAGTTCGCATACCGGCGGCGGTTGTTTGAAGACCGCGATCACATATCGGCGTCGTTTCACAACACAGCCCTGCGCGACGTACTCAACCACCTGGCGGGCCCCCACGTGCGCTACGACGTCGTGGGCGATCAGATCGTCTTTGGTCCCTCCTCCACCATCGAGATAGGCGTGCCCAAAACCCTGACCGGTATCATTACAGACGAGACAGATGCACCCATGCCCGGCGTGAGCGTATTGGTAAAGGGTACGAACATCGGGACCACGACAAATCTGGATGGTGAATTTGTGGTGGAAGCGGCCGATACCGACGTGCTGATCATCACCTTCATCGGGTATTTAAAAGAGGAGATCACCGTGGGCGCGCAGACCCGGATCCGGGTAAAACTGATGCCCGACGTTCAGTCGTTGGGAGAAGTCGTGGGCGTGGCC
>NZ_JAHESC010000098.1 GCF_018598185.1 Dawidia soli | reverse complement strand
GTCATCTTCCATGGGCGAACCATAGCGCACGCCGACCGTCAGCATCAGGCTATATCCGCCGCTTGCGGGCATCTGGTCGGTGAGCGCGATCTCCATCGATGCAGCAGGCGAACCTTTCAACGCCGGATACCACGGCGAGGATACACTCTGTGGGGCAAACATGGCTGTATACCAGACCGGTGGTGTGTAGATCTTTTTTTCGGCATCAAAGGTGAAGTCCGGTACAATGCCCAGACTGACCTCGAAGCGGAACCGTGCATGCCGGTTGTTAGGATGGAAGTTGATATCGCGCAACAAAGCCGGTATATCTATCCGGGCCGAAAGGGTCTCGCGGCTTATCGTGTACGTTAGCGGTGTGCGGACCACCGAATCAAATGTCGTAGATTTATTCAGCTGAAAGCCGGCCAGTAAGCTGGTATGCCGGGATAGCATGATCGACCGACGTCCGAGCTCGCTTGTGCCATCCTGTTTTTGTACAATTTTCAGTGCCTTATTGATAAAACCACTGAAATTATAGTCAGCCAAATTCCGGACGGGGTGCATCATGTGCCGCACCTCTTTGCCCATTTTCGAGCAGCCGCCGAACTCGCCCATGTGCAGGCGGGCCGTGGCAAACGTGGGTGAATTTTTGATATATTCCTTAGATGCTCCACCCTTTTGCCGCACGACGATCTGATCGACGCCACGCATGCGATAAAAACTAAGATTACCGAGACTCCCCGTGATTTTAAGATCTTCCAGAAATGCCATACGTCAAGTTAGGTTAATGAATGGATTTTTTTTTAAACGGCCGCGAGAGGGACAACTGTTTCGGTGAGCAATATAAGGAGTTGGAGCGGAAAGAATATCAATAGTACATATATACTTTTTTGTATTTGATCAAAGTCATCAAATGATCCGGATGTCTATAAGGCCTGATCATGAATGGCTTATAAATGGCTAAAAAATGGTTTATCAGTAGGTTATCCTGTTTGGTGACGGGAACTATTTGAACTACCGAATGACTTATGCACATAAAATTGTGGAGCGCTGCGTGCTGTGTGTGGGTTGAATGTTTACAACTCGTGGTATACTTGTGAGGAATTGGGAAATTTAGACGATTTGCAACGTGCGCTGCTATAGATGCACACAAGCACATTGTACCGGAAAAGTAAGGCCGTATCGTTCCGGCCGGGGTACGTGCTGCGGCACGGGATAATAAATTGTATTGCGGCTTGCCGGGCGAAACGCGCTTCGCACAGCACGCCGACCTGCCGGCCAGGGTAAAAAGCCGCCAGGCGTCAGGCGTCGGCGTTTAAGGTATTGGCCCGTGGCTGTAATCAAACCGATTTCCGATACTGCGACGGCGTCATTTGAGTAGCCGCTTTAAAAGCGATATTAAAAGAAGTTACCGTTCCGAAGCCACAATCATAGGCGATGGTCTCGATCTTCTCTTGCCCATACTGCGGATCCGCCAACAGTTCCTTTGCTTTCGCGATCCGGTACTGATTCACAAACTCCGAAAAATTCATCTGAGCGGCCTCGTTAATAACCTGCGACAGCTCGCGCGGGCTTGTCGACAGACGGGTGGCGATAGTCTTTAGGGAGATGGTACTTTCTAAGTATACGTGTTTCGTTTCGAACAGCTCCTTTACCTGTTGCAGCAGTTGTTTGGACGTGTTCTGGCTGATGGGTGAGCTACTGTATTTCTCTAATGCAAAGACATGACGCTTGAGCAACAAAAAAGAAAAGAGGTAGATCAGGAAGGAGAAGAATACGGCGCCGAGCACATAGACCGGAATGATACCGGTGAAGATGCAGGCGTAGAGGGCCCAGATGATCGTTACACCGGTAACAATGTTCCGGTACCACGGTTTCAGGCGTGCGTCTTGCAGGCGGGTGACGATGTAGTGCCAGCAGGCGCCGAGGTATATGGCCATATGCAAGAAGATCAGCGAGGCAAACAGGAGGGAAAGCGGGTCGGCGCCGTTGGGAATGGCCCAGCACAACGATACAAACAGCGCAAAGGGTATAAAGTGACGATAGTCGCGCCGGGTGAAATCTCTCTTTTCAAATAACGCCTGACCGTAGAGCCATAGAAAGGGCCCGGCCAGCAGCTTACTGGAAATGCCCACCACGCGTAACCAGGTTGGTAACGAGCTATAATTATCGATGACGGATTTGCCGATCTGGAGGATCAATGCTACCAACAACAAGGCCAGGAAGATGTTGCCTCGTTTATCGCGCAGGGAGAAAAGATAGGCGCACAGAAAGAGCGCCTGGGCGATCCCCAGACAACAGAGCACTAATACAACGTTTTCGAACATGCAGCAAAATAGCACCACGGGCGGTGCCAGTCAAGCCGTTTGAAAGCGGATCACTCCATTCGAAACACGCACAAAAAGAACAACGCATTGCCCGTTGTGTCGAAGCTTTCCGGATAACGATCTCCCGCGAGATTATAGCAGATCGTCGGCTGCGTCCCGGGCCCCGCCGGTAGACAGGGCCCAGGACGTGGTGTGTGGGATTTTATTCCTGTCGCAGTGCTTCGCTGGGATTCGCCCTGGCGGCGCGGAAGGAGAGGAAACTTACCGTGCACCAGGCCAGCGCCAGCACCGATACGCCCGCGATGATAAAGCTAACGGGGCCGATACTGATGCGCTCGGTGAAGTTGGTGAGCCAGCGTGACACCAGGTAGTAGGTGACCGGTATCGATACGACAAAGGCGATCACGATCAGGGCAATGAACTCACGGGAGAGGATCAGGATGATCTGGCTGACCGATGCGCCCAGTACTTTGCGGATGCTCATTTCTTTTACGCGACGGGCCACGGCGAAGGATGTCAGGCCAAACAAGCCCAGGCAACCTACGAAGATGGCCAGTCCGCTGAACACGCTGGCGACTTTGCCCAGCCGGGCGTCGGCCTGGTATAGATTGTTGTAGTCTTGCTCCAGGAAGGAATACGTGAACGGATAGGCCGGTGCGATCTGCTTCCAGAGCTTTTCGACGTCTGATACCAGGGCGGGCATGTTTTCCGACTCGACCTTCAGGGAGATCGTATTATAGGCCTGGCGGCGCAGGGTCAGCAACAGCGGTTGGATGGCGTCGTGCAGGGAGCGGTAGTGAAAGTCTTTGCATACGCCGATGATCGTACCTTTTTTGCCGCTGTGCTCGACGCGTTTGCCGATGGCGGTCTGCAACGTCCATCCAAAGTCTGTCATGGCGGTTTCGTTAACAATAAAGGCCGTGGTGTCGTCTGCGGGGAAGTCGCGCGAGAAGTTGCGGCCGACCACCAATGGTATGCCGTATGCCGGCAGGAACTCGTGGTCTATAAAGTTGGTGTTGATGTTGGTGGGCGACAGGTTGCCTTCTTTGGTTTCCAGCTGGCCGAAAAGGTTGGTAGTCGCTTCGCCCGGCACGCGGTTGGAGGCGGTAACAGAGACCACGCCCGGCACGTGGGAAAGCTGCTCCTTTACGACATCCATACGCTCGCGCACGTCGTTGTTGCCGTTGAGGCGGATCAGCAGTGTAGCGTCCTTACGGAAGCCCAGGTTGCGCGTTCGTACCAGCGTAAGCTGATCAAAGACCAGCAACGTGCCGGCGATGAGCGTGATGGAAATAACAAACTGTACGGACACCAGCACCCGGCGGAAAAACTGGTGGCTCAGGAAGCCGCGCAGCGACGGCCGGAAGATCTCCAGCGGCGAGAAACCCGAGATGATCAGCGCCGGGTATACGCCTGAGACCAGGCCCAGCAGTACCGCCAGCGAGGCCAGCCCGCCGACAATGTAGTGCGCCGGCACGATCGACAGGCGTAGTGTGGTGTCCAGCAATGTATTGAACGGCGGCAGCGCCGCCCAGGCAATGCCCGCGCCAAGTATAGTAGCCAGCACGCTCACGATCAGCGATTCGCTGAGAAATTGCGCAATCAGGGCGCGGCGGTGGGCGCCCAATACTTTGCGCAGCCCCACTTCTTTCAGCCGTCGCGATGCGCGCGCGGTGGCCAGGTTCACGTAGTTAAAGCAGGCTATGACCAGGACAAAGAGGCCGATGAACGACAGTATATATAGATTGCTGAGGCTGCCGCGTTTTCCGTTTTCCCATGAGCGCGGGGTTTCTTTCATATAAATATCGGTGAGCGCCTGCAGCGGCAGGTCTTCATACTGCATCGCGCCCTTTTCGATATTGCGGTCGATGAAATCTTTCATCTTTGCGCGCAGGGCGGTGACATCGGCGCCCTCGTGCAGCAGGATAAAAGTATTGAAGCTGTTCCAGAACCAGGCGCTGCTTTCTGCGCCTTTGTTGTGGATGCTCCACGTGCTGAACGACATCAGCAGGGTGAAACGGAAATGCGAGTTCTCCGGCACATCCTCCATGACGGCGGTCACTTTGCAGGCATCGCCGTCGACGTCCAGTGTTTGCCCGATGGGATCTTCGTTCCCGAAATAGCGCACAGCCGCCTCGCGTGTTAACACGATACTCTTGGGCTCGGTCAGCGCGGTGCGTGCGTCGCCAGCGATCAGGGGAAAGCTAAATACGTCAAATATCGTAGAGTCTGCCAGGAAGCACGATGTTTCTTTAAAGATCACATCGCCCCGCCGCACAACCATGTCGTCACCCAGCAATCGTACGTAGGTCTCTACTTCGGGAAAGTCGCGCTGCATCGCCGGCCCCATCGGCGGCGAGCTGGTGGATTGGAACAAGAGCTCGTTTTCGGTCTTTAGATTCTCCACGATCCGGTATATGCGGTTTGCATTTTTGTGATACCGGTCGAAGCTGCTCTCGTGGTACACATACAGGGCGATCAGCACAAAAGAAGCCAGGCCAATAGAGAGTCCCAGAATATTGATAATGGAAAATCCCTTGTTTTTGTACAGGTTGCGCACAGCCGCAACGAAGTAATTCTTGAGCATAGGCGTTGTAGATGGGTGTACAAAATATACTCAGGATTTTTGGAATGGTTACAGCGGGGGATTTGTTTTTTTTGATGTTGGTGAATTGTTTCGCCGGAACACTATTTATATAGCAGCGGATGGCTGTTGTCTGTGGGGCGCGAAAACAATTAGCGGGGCGGCCGGAGGTCGGAGACCTCCTCCATGGATGCACGAATAGTACTGGGCGCCAGATGCTAACGTACGTAGGGGCGAAGCCCCTACGACCCCAAGCTTTTTCGGGGTTGTGCGTTGGTTCGCTTTTCTTTGTACCAAAACAGAAAATATCGGTCCTATTTGGTCTTTATGACAGTACCTCGCGCGAGGTCTATCCAGCGCCAGCTTCGGGCCTATACCAATTTAAACTGCAACGCCACTTTGGGGATCTGATTAAACAGCTGATTGCGTAGTGCGTTGGCTTCTTCCAGTTCTTTTTTTCCGGCGGCCGTGAGAAAGAAAATGCGCTTCCTTCGGCCGCCGCGTTCCTGGGTGGGGTCGCTCATCTGTGATGTGACGAGGCCTTTTTCTTCGAGGCGTTTCAGGACGGCGTGTACGGCGCTGATGTTGAGGGCGCGGCCGGTTTGGCGTTCGATCTCGTCCATGACGGCTACGCCGTAGGCTTGTTTGTAGAGGATGCCGACGGTCAGCAGGATCAGTTCTTCCAGTTCGCCGATATAGGTTCCTTTCATGATGGTATCTGTGCGCGTGTTCTATTCATTTTTTAATACTTCGGCCGGATTGCTGTGCGCCGCCCGCCACGCCTGGTAGCAGATGGTGACGAACGCTATCGCCGCCGCGGCCAGGCCTGCCAGTACAAATAAACTAAAATCAATGTTTACCTGGTAGGCAAATCCGGCGAGCCACTGCTTCAGCAGGAACCACGCCAGCGGGAAGGCCAGCACGTTGGCCAGCAGGATGAGACTAAAGAACCGCTTCGAGAACAACAAGAAGATCTGCAGGTTCGAGCTGCCCATCACTTTGCGGATGCTCATCTCTTTCTTGCGCTGCTCGGCGGTAAAGGTCGACAGGCCGAACAGGCCCAGGCAGGCTACGAGCATGGAGAGGCCCGAGAAGATGATCGTGATCTTGCTCATTTTGTTTTCCGCATGGTATAATTTCTCGAGGTTGCTGTCGAGGAAGAAGTATTCGAAGGGCCAGCCGGGGATCTGCGCTTCCCATTGTTGTTTGAGGTGGGCGAGCGTTTCCTGTACGTTGTCGCCGGTGATGCGCACGGCCATATACTTCATAAAGATCTCGAAGGCCGACGCGTTGAGCGAAAGGTCCATCACGAGCGGCCGGATGGGCTGGTGGCGTGACGCAAAGTTGAAATCCTTTACGATGCCGATAATGGTACGATTGGGACGGGTGCCGAATTTTTTACCCACGGCCGCCTCGTTGGTGCCCCAGCCCATTTGCCTGACGAACGCCTCGTTTACGAGCAAGGCCAGGCTGTCGTCGGTGGCGATGTCTTCGGAATAATCGCGGCCCGCCGCGAGCGGTATTTCAAAGGTTTTCAGGAAGTCATGCCGGATGTTCATGCGGGGGAACGGCTTGGACTCGGGCATGCCCTCGAATATAAAGTTACCGACCTGGTGTTTGGAGCCGAGTATCTCTTCCATGGCGGTTACACTCAACACGCTGGTGTTGCGGCGGAACTCGGTGCGCAGGGCTTCGAATTTGTCGGCAACGGGCGTGCGCATGACCGGGATCATGATCACATTCTCGCGCGTAAAGCCGGTGTCGCTGCGCTGCAGCATGTGGAGCTGTTCGATCGCGACGCCCGTGCCGATCAGCAGGATGATGGACAGGGTAAATTGGAGTGTTACCAGGGTCTTGCGGAACATGGCGCCTTTCTCGCGGCTCACGTTGGCTTTCAACGCGGTGATGGGCAGGAACGATGACAATACTACGGCAGGATATAACCCGGCCAGGATACCGACACCCAACGGCAGGCCAGTCAGCAGTGCGAGGTAGAACGG
>NZ_JAHESC010000097.1 GCF_018598185.1 Dawidia soli | reverse complement strand
CGCTTCCTCCTCGGCGACCACACCCTAATATTACAACCGAGGCGCCTGGGCGAGGGGCGCGGCAAAAGGGCGCCGTGTGTTCGCGACAAGGGTTTGGTTAGGCGCGTCACCGGTGCCGAGTATGGCGGCGGTCTCCTGACCGCCTTTGTAACTGCCATCGGCTCCACAACAACCCCATCATCCCGGATAATGTTGCCTGCGGTTCTTCCGCCGCAACGCCACGTACCGTAACAACAACCCCACGTCCAGTACCTTCAGGCATTGTTTCATTTCGTAGCCAATGCGTTGATGCAATGCCCGCTGCTCCGCGCGCGTACGATTCATCTCCAATATCTTCTCACACACGCGATACGTACTATACCGCTGCCGGTCCTTTCGGGTAAACTGTTTCTTCGCCAACGATCCCCGCACCACCCGTTTACGCACCAACACCTGCGGTGTATAACAAAATCGAAAAGCACGCGCTCCGCGCATCCACAGATCAAAATCTTCGTAAGACAATGACTCGTCATAACCGCCCAGACTGTCGATCAGCAGACGTGTGAACATCATGGACGGAGAACAAATAAAATACCGCGTGATCAACGGCAGGTATACATCGCCTTGCTGCACCTTGTCGTGCGGGAAGCGCTGCGAATGCAAATGCAGCAGATTACCCGCATCATCGATCCACTCGGCGTCGGTAAAGCTCAGGCCATAGGTCACGCCATGCGTCTGCAAAGCCTTTACTCCTTCTGCCACACGCCCGGGCAGCAGCACGTCGTCGGCCGCCAGGTCAATGATATAATCGCCGGTAGCATGCGCCAGCCCCTGGTTGAAGGCGCGACAGTTGCCTGTATTCTCTTGCAGCGGTATAAACCGCGCTTCCGGCAACGAACGCAGCTTCTCGCGGATAACGGCTACGCTGTCGTCCTGGCTGGCATCGTCTACAACGATCAATTCGACGTTGTCATAGGTTTGTTGCAATACCGAGTCGATCGCTTCCCCGACGAACCGGGCGTGGTTGTAACACAGGCAAATCACGGAAACACGTGCGCCCTGCATCACGACAATGTTTTGTTGAACGTATACTTCGGCGAAGGCGCGGCGCCCAGCCGCAGCTTGAACTCCAGCAACCCAAAGTTAGGCGTATCACCCAGGGCCGAAGTGCCCAGGTCCAGCAGCGCAATGCCCGCGCGGACGCAATACTGGTACATGCCCTCGATGAGCATTACCACGGGGCTAAGCGCATCATAGGCCGCGTCGTGATCGGAATAAAAGTTATACAGCACCGTTTCGCTTACACGTACGGACAATGCCCCGGCAATGAGTTTCCGGTCGTGGTACACGCCAAACAACACATAGGCTTCCGGAAAACGCGCGGCGGCTTGTAGTACATCCTCCAGCGAAAGCGAAAGCGTATATTCCTTCTGCCGGCGACAGGCAGCAATGAACGTGTATAACGCGGCCAGCTGTTCCCGGGGCAGTACGTCAAACACCAATCCTGCCACCGTCGCCTGGCGCAGCTTGCGCCGCTCCCACGCATGCAGCGTGCGCCCGGGCGAAGCCGGTACGGCGATCAGCGCCGCGGCCTCGGCATGCGTGACCTGGTAGCCCTGGTTGATCAGGAATGTATACAGCAACGCCGAGGTATGCGGTGTATAACCCTGCGGCGCGCACTTGAACGTTACCTGTGTAACACCCTCGGCGCGCAGGCGGGACTCGATAAAAGAAATGAAATCAAACAGCTGCGTGGGCGATACCCGGGGCGAACATTCGACGCCCCCATACGGCGCCCGCAACGGACTTTTGCCCGTACCGTTGTCGACACATACCTGCAACACCGCCAGCAACCGGTGGCGTTTCTCGTGCAGCATAAAAAAGCTGCGCCAGGCCCGGCCGCCTTGCAGGGCTACGTGCCCGGGTCGATTATAAAGCGATAGCGTAAAATCAGGATGATAGCCGGCAGGCCATGTTCCTTCCTCAAATCTGACAGGGCTCAATACGGAATACCGATCTTTTTATAAATAAAGTGCATCAGCCACGCCGGACCGATCAGCAGGAACTGCACATCCTTCAGGAACGACGGTTTCTTGCCTTCGATCTTATGACCGTAAAACTGTCCGATCCAGGCCAGCACAAATATACCTATACATACCGCCCACAGCGGCCCGACGTTTAGCCGGATAATCACGTTGACCAGCGCCAGGCAGGCCGCGCTGAACAACATCATGCCGATGCTCAGCGGGATCGACAGCGTCACATAATAAATGATCACGGGAATGAGCAGCACGGTACCCCAGTGCGCGTAGACATTTCCTTCGCCGAGGAACTGTTGCACAGGCGCCGAGGGAATGGAAGCGATCAGCCCGACGATACTGAAAAAGATTAACGGTACACAGATCCAGTGGATGGTTTTGTTGGTGGAGTCCTGATGGCTCTCGCCATATTCCGTAAATAGGTAATCGATCTTTCGCATACACAAAGGAGTTTGGGCAGACGTAATGTACTCAAAAACGAACGTAAAACATACCGGTTTTTTCAGGCGTTGACCTTGGTGCGCACACGCTGCCAATCTTTGATCTGCCAGAATACTTTGCCCGTCGTTAAATGATTGCCCGCCTCGTCGTGGATCTTTATTTCACACGGTATAACTACCGAATCCTCCGTGCGCAACGGTTCGTAGATCTGTTCCTGAAGCCAGGCATCCGAAATTTCAAACACCGCCGTGGCATCCATCTTGCCCTGGTAGTGATAGTCCATCTCCAGGCGCTGCATAATGATGCGGTACTTGCGGCTGTCGAGCCTGCTCACCAGCAGGAACCCCGTCGTAAATTCAGAGACCGTCGCCAGTGCACAGGCATGCAGGCCGCGAATGTGGTTCTGGTTACGGCGCCGGTATGGCAGCAGCGTTTTGAGACGATAGTCGCCTATTTCCATAATTTGGAAACCGTGGGGTTTGTTAAACGGTATCATCCGGTCCAGCGACTTGTTCAGCAGCCAGCGATAGAAGCCGGAGTGCCGGGCCTTGGCAACGATCTTATTCGGGTCAAACATAGTAGTGGCGTTCTGTAGTAGCCCAAGGTATGTATTTTCTCCTTACCTTACTTCTATGAAAAAGAAAGTCCTCGTATTGGGGGCAGGGTTGGTGGGCAACGCCATTGCCATCGACCTGGCCAAAACCTATAATGTTACTTCGGCCGACGTCCGGCCCGAGGCCCTCGCCGCACTCACGCAGCACCGCGTTCAAACCTGCCAGGCAGACCTCAGCGACCTGGATTTATTGACCGCCCTGGTACAACCGTTCGACCTGGTGGTCGGCGCCGTGCCCGGCTTCATGGGTTTCCAGACCGCGCGCACCGTCATAGAGGCCGGTAAGAACATGGTCGACATCTCCTTCTTTCCCGAAGACCCGTTCCTCCTCGACGACCTCGCCCGCCGCCAGAACGTTACCATCGTGACCGACTGCGGCGTCGCCCCCGGCATGGGCAATATCATCTTAGGCTACCATCGCCCGCGCATGCAGGTGCAATCCTACGAATGCCTCGTCGGCGGGCTCCCCGTCGTGCGCGAGTGGCCCCACGAGTACAAAGCCGTATTTTCGCCCATCGACGTCATCGAAGAATATACCCGCCCCGCGCGCTATGTACAGAACGGCGCCATCGTCATCCGCGAGGCGCTCTCCGACGCCGAGCTCATCCACTTCCCCGGCGTCGGCACCCTGGAGTCATGGAACAGCGACGGCCTGCGCACGCTCATCCATACCATGCAGGACATTCCCGACATGATCGAAAAAACGCTGCGGTATCCCGGCTGCATCGAATACCTGCGCATGCTCCGCGACAGCGGCTTTTTCTCCAAAGAAGAGATCGATGTGAACGGCATGCGCATACGCCCGCTGGACGTAACGGCCCAGCTGCTGTTTCCACAGTGGAAGCTCAAGCCAGGAGAAGAAGAGTTCACGGTCATGCGCATCCGCGTAAAAGGTGTGGAGCAAAACCTCCCGGTAACATACGAATACAACCTGCTGGACCGCACCGATCGTGCCACCGGCACACTCTCGATGGCCCGCACCACCGGCTATACCTGCACCGCCGCGGTGCAACTGGTCCTGGATGGTAAGTTTACCCGCAAAGGCATATCGCCTCCGGAATATCTGGGAGAGGACGAGTATAATTTTAAGTATATCCGCGAGCACCTCTCGGCACGAGGGGTGCAGTATGCACTGACCGTAAAAGAATAATAAAAAGGCCCGCTCCTCCTACGAAGACCGGGCCTTTCATTTATCTCTTGAACGAGGACCTGCTTTTACAATTTCGGCGCCAGGCGGCTTTTCCAATAGCCATAGCTAAAGTAGATCACCAGACCGATGGCCATCCATACAAAAAACCATTCCCAGGAAACCGCCGGGATCTCAATTAACAAATAGGCGCAGCACAGCATGCCCAGCACCGGGATGAGCGAATAGCGCTTTACCACCGTCAGCACGGTGATCACGCCCGCCAACAATACATATACCAGGAAAAGCGCCTCCTGTAAGCTAGCCGCAGGGTTGGTCAGGTCGGCCTGGATCCGGTCGATGAACAGGTATAGAAACAGCGCATACAGCACCGGCACGATAAACCGGCCGTTGACATAGGGCAGCTTAAAGCCGGAACGGCCGGCGTTGTCCAGGCGCGGCAGCATCAGGACGCCGCCCGACACGAGCACAAACGCAAACAGGGTACCAATGCTGGTCAGGTCCGTCATCAGCGAGCTTTGCATAAAAAGCGACGGGATGGCTACCAGGAAACCCGTCACGACGGTCGAGAAGTGTGGCGTCTGGTAGCGGGGGTGCACTCTGGCAAACGCCTTGGGCAACAGGCCGTCACGGCTCATGCTCATCCAGATCCGGGGTTGACCCAACGCAAAGACCAGCAACACACTGGTCGTTGCCACCACCGCGCTCACCGCAATGATATAGCTGATCCACTCCTGCCCTACGCGCTCGAACACGTACGCCAGCGGATCGTTCACATTCAGTTCAGAGTAATGCACCATCCCCGTCAAAGCCAGCGCCACCAAAATGTATAATACCGTGCAGATCACCAGCGAATAGATCATCCCCCGGGGCAGATCCCGTTTCGGATCTTTACATTCCTCCGCCGTGGTGGAGATCGCATCGAACCCGATATACGCATAGAACACAGCCGATACGCCCTTCAATACGCCTTCAAAACCATTCGGCAGGAATGGCGACCAGTACGAAGGCTTGGCATAAATGAATCCAAAGACGATAACGAACAGCACGACGGCAATCTTAAAGATCACCATGAAGTTGGCACCCTTCTTACTTTCCTTGATGCCCACATAAGTAAGCCAGGTGATGAGAACGATGATGATGAAGGCCGGGAAGTTGACAAAGATGCGGTGCCCGGCAATAACCGGCGCCGTCTCATAGGCAGTGATAACAGACTGCATATTTGGCGTCATCGCAACACCGCTGCTCAGTTGCTGCTGCGTGGTTTCATAGGCGACCCGGGCCGTGTCGGGATCGATCGTCAGCCAACCGGGCAAATGGATCCCCCCTGCTTCCAGCAGGTGGTTGAAATAGCTGCTCCACGAGATCGCAACCACGATGTTGCCGATGGCGTACTCCAGGATCAGGGCCCAGCCGATGATCCACGCTATGATCTCACCAAAAGAAACATACGCATAGGTGTACGCGCTGCCCGAAATCGGGACGCGGCTCGCAAACTCCGCATAACAAAGGGCCGAAAATCCGCACGTAACGGCGGTAAGCACAAATAACAGCGATATACCCGGCCCACCGTTGGAGGCTGCGGTGCCGATCGTTGAAAATATACCCGCTCCGACCACGGCGGCAATGCCCATAAAGGTCAGATCGCGCACCGACAGCACTCTACGCAGGCCTTTGCCGCCGTGGCCGTCGTCAATGCCCTGTTCGGCATCGCGCGCAATAGCCTCCAGCGACTTCTTGCGGAATAAAGATTTTGACATTCAGTTCAGTTTAGGGTTAAGCAGGGCTGAAAATAGCAAAAATTGATCAGCATTACAGTTTTGGCCGTTTCCGAACATTTTGCCAAACCGCCCATCAGCCCGAAAGTTACCGACGGTAGGATAGGTGTCAGTATTTTTACTTTATTTTAAGGCGTGATATTTTTTTAAGCTTTAATCGTATTTTTTAATGCAGTCGTCCTCCGAACATGTAAAAGAAACACACGCAGACCCCTCAGGTTTTAAGACCACTATTTCGAACGAAGAACTCAACCAACTGCACCTCAAAGCCTTTCAGGAAAAGGTGCAGGTTATCACCGACCCTGCCGCGCTCCCCGCGGTAGTAAAAGAAATTCAAAAACACACCGTGGTGGGCTTCGACACCGAAACCCGCCCGAGCTTTAAGCGCGGCCAGGTTTTTAAAGTCGCCCTCATCCAGCTGGCCATTCCCGGCAAGGTGTTCCTCATCCGCACGCACCACGCCGGCGTCACCCCCGAAATTGCCGCCATCTTTGAAAACCCCGGCATCATCAAGGCCGGCGTCGCCATACACGATGATATCAAAGGCCTGCAAAAATTTGCACCCTTTACACCCCAGGGGTTCGTCGACCTTTCCATCGTCGCCCGTAAAGCCGGCTACCAGGTGGAAAGTGTAAAAAAACTCACGGGCCTCCTCCTGGGCTTCCGTATTTCTAAGAGCGCTCAGACCTCGAACTGGGAGGCGCTCACCCTCACGGAAAAACAGATCGAGTACGCCGCCACCGACGCCTGGGTCTGCCTGGAGATCTATCGCAAGCTGGTCGAGGCCACCGGCAAAGGTCCGGTGATACAATAACCCGGTGGGGCTCAGACTGCCCTCGCCTTACCTGGCATGACGCGCCGGGTAAGTGCAGGAAAGTACTGCCAAATGCCAACGTATCTTGCGGCGTAACCTCGAACCGCCATGACACGTCTGATCCTTTTCCTCTGCCTGCTGCCCCTGATCACCCAGGCGCAAAAACTCACCCTCACCACCCCCACCTGCGAATACCAGCAAAACCCGTTGGGCCTGGGCACAAAAACGCCACGCTTCAGTTGGGTTCTCGCGTCTGCGCGTCGCAACGTATTGCAGACCGGCTACGAGCTCGTCGTGAGCCGTGACGCGGGCTTCCGCGACGTCGTCTGGAAAACCGGACGGGTAAAGACAGACCAGTCGGTGCTCGTGGCCTACCGCGGACCCGCCCTCGCCGCCGGCGAGAAATACCACTGGCACGTGCGCGTATGGGACAACGG
>NZ_JAHESC010000096.1 GCF_018598185.1 Dawidia soli | reverse complement strand
ACGATACACCGTTGCCCGGCGTGAACGTGCTGGAGCGGGGCACCACCAACGGCACCACGACCGATGCCGAAGGAAGCTTTGAGCTCAACGTGGCCGGCGAAAGCAGCGTACTGGTATTTTCCTTTATCGGCTATAGCAGCCAGGAAATCACCGTCGGTACACAAACCACCATCAACGTACAGCTTCTGGCCGATGTCACCACCATCCGCGAAGTGGTTGTGATCGGTTACGGTGAACAGGAGAAGAAAGACCTGACCGGCGCCGTGTCGGTCATCAACAGCAAGAACATGGCGAATGTACAGGCAGCGACGGTGGCAGAAGCTATCCAGGGGCTGGCCCCCGGCGTAAACATCCGCAACAGCGGCCGGGCCGGCAGCGAGTCGACGATCGAGATCCGCGGCCTGGGTAACTTTTCCAACAATCAGCCCTTGTACGTCATCGACGGCGTGCCGACCATCGCCACCCGCGACTTTAACTCCAGCGACGTGGAGTCTATCCAGATCCTGAAAGATGCATCCGCCGCCGCCATCTACGGCTCGCGCGCCGCCAATGGCGTAATCATCATTACTACGAAGAAAGGCAAAGCCGGTCCGATGAAAGTTGATATCGCCGCGCGTTATGGTGTACAGACACTGCCGCGCTATGATTTTATGAGCGCCGCCGATTTCAAGAAGTACAACACCATGGCGTACCGCGAAGCCATTGAAGTAGAGAAGTTTCCGTGGATCATCGACCAGGGGTATCAGCAATATGCCGACGGCATCGACACCGACTGGCAGGAAGAGACGTTCCGCACCGCGCAAACACAGGACTACAACGTTACCTGTTCGGGAGGTAATGAGGTTGGCACGTACCTTGTATCCGGCAATTACTTCGGCAACACGGGCACCAGCGTGGGGTCGTCGTTCGATCGCTATAGCTTTCGCGTGAATACCGAAGGCCGCCGCGGCCGCTTTAAGATCGGCGAGAATGTGTCGATCGCCCGCGGCTCTTCCGACGACCTGATCACAAACCCTTTCTGGGACATGCTGCGCATGCTGCCGACCATTCCGGTATACGATGCAGCCAACCCTGGTGGCTTTGGGTATGGCAACGAAGCCAAAGCCCGCACCTTTGGTGTAAATCCCATCGCCCGCGAAACGCTGGAGGAGACCACCAACGACAACCTGCGCCTGCGCGGCAATCTCTATGCCGAGGTGGAGCTCCTCAAACCCAACGTGCTGACATACCGCGTCAATGCCGGCCTTGAAACCAGCGAAGAGCGCTATAAGTATGTACGCCGCGTCGGCAACTGGACGCTCAACCAGCCCTTCGATCCCTCGGCCGTGACCGAGAACCGCGGTCAGTATGTATCCACACTGCTGGAGAACACGCTGCACTTCAACAAAGAATTTGGTAAACACAAGGTAGATGCGGTAGGTGGGATAACCTTCCAGCGGCAGAAGTATGAGCAACTGTCGGGCACCAAGCGCAACCTGCTGTACATCGGCGGTAAATATTACGATGTGCTCGACGGCGGCACCACCGATCCGGAGTCGGGAGGCTTTATCAACGAAGACGTGCTGATCTCCTACCTGGGCCGGGTGAACTATTCGTATGCGGATAAATATTACCTCACCGGTACCATCCGGCGCGATGGCTCGTCGCGGTTTGCAAAAGAAAACCGCTGGGGTAACTTCCCCTCGATCAGCGCCGGCTGGCGGATCAGTGGTGAAGAGTTCTTCCGGGTGCCGTGGGTGGACGACCTGAAGATCCGCGCCAACTACGGCACCCTCGGCAACTCGAGCATCGGCCGCTCGATCGGCTACGGTGGCAGCTTCTATACCTCGAATATCTACAACCTCGGCAACTGGGATTACCTGTCGCTGTTGAATGCCACCATCATCTCCGTTCTGGGCGATGACCAGCACCTGGTGAACGGTGCCTCGCAAGTGAAGCTTGCCAACGCCGACCTGCGCTGGGAAACCAAAGAGCAGGTGAACATCGGTGCCGACCTGGCCTTCCTCAACTCGCGCCTGGCCTTCACGCTGGAGTACTTCGTGTCCACGACAAAGGATGTGTTGACGGAAATGCCCATCCTCCTGTCGACCGGCAACGACGGCGGAAACCCGTGGGTCAATGCCGCCAGCATCCGAAACAAGGGGGTGGAGATCGCCACCACCTGGAAAGACAACGTACAAGGGCTGAAATACAGCATTACCGCCAATGTGTCGACGCTGCGCAACGAAGTGCTGGAGCTGGGCTACGGCCGCAACGACATGATCACCTGGATGACGCGCACGCAGATCGGCGAGCCCATCGGCATGTTCTACCTGCGCAAGACCGACGGTTTGTTCCGCAGCGACGAAGACGTGCTCAACCACGTCGACTCCCGCGGCAAGGTCATCCAGCCCAACGCCAAGCCCGGCGATATCCGGTATGTGGATTATGACGACAACGGCGAGATCAACGACGCCGACCGGCACATCGTGGGCAACCCGTGGCCGAAGTTCGACCTGGGCCTGATCACCAACTTCGAGTATAAGAACTTCGACCTGTCGATGATCTGGTACGGAGCCTTTGGCCAGGATGTATACAACGGGTCCCGCGCCGCGGTCGAGCGCTTCGACGACAACTCCAATTACTTCGCCTTCGACGACGAGAAGCCGTACCAGGAAGATCCCAATAGCGACTTTCCGCGGTTGCTCTATGGCGACGACCGCAACGCCCGCGGCGATACCGACCGCTGGCTGGAAGACGGTTCGTACTTCCGCCTGCGCAACGTCACGCTGGGGTATAACTTCCCGCAGGCCCTCGCGCAGCGCCTGCACGTCAGCAACGCGCGTGTATTTGTGACGGGGCAGAACCTGGCTACGTTCACGAAATATACCGGCCTGGACCCTGATTTCACGGCACCCGACCTGTGGCGCCGCGGCCACGACGAAGTGCGGTACCCCAATGCGCGGTCGTTCCTGGTAGGTCTGCAGTTCAATTTCTGATCCCTAACGCACAACGGTATGAAAAATAGCAAACTATATATATTGATCGCAGTCTTCACCCTCAGCGGCATCGGCTGCAGCGAAGACCTGCTGGATGTCGAAAATCCCAATACCCCGATCGTTGACAACTTCTGGAAAACAGAAGCGGATGCCGAAATGGGCCTCAACGCCGCCTATAACATGTTCTACAAACCGTCTACGTGGACGCGCTGGATCTACTTCCGCTACGACCTCAGCTCCGACGAAGGGCATAGCACCAGCCCCTGGGGCGAGCTGGCCGACTGGACGCGCTTCCGCTATTTCAACTATAACTTCTGGGATGGCAACAACTGGCACTGGCGCGATTTCTACAAAGCGATCTTCCGCACCAACCAGGTGATCACCTACGTGCCCGAGATCCCCTTTGACGAAGGCCGGCGCGACCGCATCCTGGCGCAGGCCCGCTTTATCCGCGCGCTGTATTATTTCCAGATCGCCCTGCTGTGGGAAGACGCGCCCATCGTGCTGGCGCCGTCCAAGCCCGACGATCAGCCCGAGCAACGCACCGAGGCGGAGATCTGGGCGCAGGTGGAAGAAGACCTGAACTGGGCCAAGGACCGCCTGCCCGACGAGTGGGATGATGCCAACCTGGGCCGCGCCACCAAAGGCGCCGCCAAGGCGCTGCTGGCCCGCGCCTATGCACAACAAAAGAAGTACCCTCAGGCCCAGGCCGAGCTGGAGTGGCTGGTGACCGGCGACGGCAAGCAGTACTACGGCCTGGTAGACGACTACCGCGACAACTTCACCCACAACAAGGAGAACAACATCGAGTCGGTGTTCGAGATCCAGTTCAGCGATCGTAACAAGGGTAACGACGGCGACAACCTCAGCGCCTCCATGGGCTTTCAGCGCACACAGTTCTTTGCCCCCGGCGGCATTGGCTGGCAGGACGGAAAAGCCCGCGCCTGGCTGATCGACGAGTATAAAAAGGAAAAAACGAAAGACGGCAAGAACGACCGGCGCCTGCTCAACAATATTTTCTATAAGCAAGCCTATAAGGATTTCCCGGATGCCGCCAACAACGACACGCTGGTCTACAATCGCCCGTGGAACAACGACGACTGGGGCAACGAAACCTTTATCAAAAAGTACTCGACGTATTATTACCGCGACCGCGAAGATTACCATGCGCCTAACAACTTCCGGTTTATCCGCTACGCCGACGTGCTGCTGCTCTACGCCGAAATGCTGAACGAGAACGGCCAGACCGCCGACGCCTACGAATATGTAAACCGGGTGCGCGAGCGCGCCAGCACCAACCTGCCCAAGCTGGAAGACGCCTACCCCGAAATCGGCAACGACGCCGCGCTGTTCAGGAAGCGCCTGCAAATGGAGCGCAGCCTCGAGCTCTGCTTCGAAGCCGTGCGGTGGATGGACCTGAAGCGCTGGAACATGCTCAGCACCCAGTCCGGCATCGACGAGCTGCGCACACGCGACGTCGACTTCGATAACTTCGTGTTAGGCAAAAACCATCGCCTGCCCATCCCGCAGATCGAAGTAGACAACAATATTTACCTGGATCAAAACACGCCCTACTAGAAAAACAGCGCGAGTGTGAGCGCGAGAACGAAAAGATATTCTGTTTTTCTTCTTCGCGCTCACACTTACACTCGCTCTATTGCCAGGGGCTTGTGCCGTTCGACCTGATTCCTGTTTGATAACCCCACATCCCCACCGATATTCCGCTATAAACTTCACATCCCATGGCCGATATACCGCTGTATTGTTTTTTCTGGATAATGACCTTTCTAACGCCCGGGACGCCCGGCAGCAACCAGCCCCCGCGCGAAGCCCCCATCGACGGCATACGTATCGCCTGGGACCGCACCACGCTGCGGCAGCTGTCGCCAACGTCTGCGAGATATGCCGGCTATGCCCGCATGATCGTGCTGCACGACGGCAGCCTGTTCTGTGTCTATGAATGCCAGGGGGCGACCCACGCCATTCGCAGCGCCGACCAGGGCAACACGTGGTCGGAGCCCACGATCGTCGCCGCGCCCGAGAATGGCATTGCCCGCGTGGTGCCCGAAGTATTGCAATTACAAGACAAGAGCATCCTGGTGTCCTACAATCTGCGGCCGCCAGGCAACAACACCGATTCCACCAAACGTTTTGCCATTGAAGTCAAACGCAGCGTCGACGGCCGGCAATGGTCGGCTCCCGTACGGATCTATACCGCCGGCCACGAATTTGGCAACGGCTGCTGGGAGCCCGCGCAGATCCAGTTGCCCTCCGGCGAGATCCAGTTGTTCATCGCCAACGAAGGCCCCTATACGCAGACCAACGAGCAGGAGATCACCCTCTTTCGCTCGCACGACAACGGCGCCCACTGGACCGCCGGCGAGAAAGTAAGCTTTCGCAGCAAACACCGCGACGGCATGCCCGTACCGTTACGGCTGAAAAATGGACGGGAGATCGTCTATGCCATCGAAGACAATGGTGTGCCCGGGCAGCAGTCCTTTGTACCGGTCATCGTTCGCACGCCGGCCGGCGGCGCGTGGCAGAACGCACCCGTGCTGGCCGACAGTAAGGACCGTGCGTACGCCCTGGAGGCGCGCAACCGCGTACCCGCGTCGGCCTATGCCGGTGCACCCTATATCCGCCAGCTACCCTCGGGCGAAACGCTGTTGTCGTATCAAAGCACCGAGTGGCGCCACAACGCGCCGTGGGACCGCAGCGACATGGTCGTGGCCATCGGCGACGACGAAGCCCGCCACTTCAACCGTAAATCCCGCCCGTTCTATTTCGCCGACTCCACCCGCACGTGCCTGTGGAATTCCCTCGCGGTGTTAAACGACACCACCGTCGTGGCGCTCGGCTCCACCAACGGCCTGGGCTCCAACACGGGGGTGTGGATGATCAAAGGCTCCGTGGTACCGCCGGTGAACGCACCGCGGCACGCCGCGCGTATAAAGCAGCCGTTGTTCATCGGCGGATACGGCGCAACGCAGGCGCGCATCGGCCTGACGTGGGACAGTAAGCAGCTCTATATTCACGCCACGGTAAAAGATGCCGACGTCGTCGATCGCGGTTCCACCCGGGACGGACTCCGGTTGTACCTCGACCCGCACAATCGCGCCACGGCCACGCCGGAAACAGGGATCTTCACCGTGGCGATAGACGCGGCCGGCATCGTAACCTTTGCAGAAGGGGAGGAGGGAGCGTGGACCACCCGCAAACCTTCCGGCGTCAGGAGCACGGTTACCCGCACGGCGAATGGATACACGCTCGAAGTGCGCATCCCCTGGCCGGCACCCGGCGTCAAACCTGGTCACACCCTGCGGTTCCACGCAGTATTAAGCGATGCCACGACGACCGGCACAGCCTATGCCGAGCCGCTGTCGGGCAATGAAAACGATAAGCCCTATACATGGTCCCCTGTAAAAATTGTTAACGAGAAACACGAACACCCAGAGCAATGATGAAGAATATGTACATGGCCCTCTTGCTGATGGCCTGCCTGATACAATGCAAAAGCAGCAACGACGAAGGAGACGAGCAGAAGGATGTGGAGGTGCCGGAAGGGCACTATAAGAATCCCGTCTTTATACCCACGTTTGCCGACCCCACCGTCATCAAAGCCGACGACGGTTACTTTTACGCCTACGCCACCGAAGACGGCTGGGAGTATAACAAACCGGCGCATATTGTACCCGTGATCCGCTCGCGCGACCTGGTCCGCTGGGAGTTTGTGCGCGATGCGTTCGACGCCAAACCCGGCTGGAAGAACCCTGCGTTTGTCTGGGCCCCCGACATCAACCGGGTGAACGGAAAATATTACCTGTACTACTCGTTATCCCTCTGGGACGACCCCAACCCCGGCATCGGCCTGGCGGTAAGCGACTCGCCCGCGGGCCCCTTTGAGGATCGCGGAAAAATACTGCTGAGCGACGAGGTAGGCGTAAAAAATTCCATCGACCCGTTCTACTACGAGGAGGGCGACAAGAAGTATTTGTTCTGGGGCAGCTTCCGCGGCATCTACGGCATCGCGCTGAATGCCGACGGCACTGCCGTTGCCGGCGACAAATTCCAGATCGCCGGAGACTGGATGGAAGGTGCTTATATTTTCAAGCGCAACAACTATTATTATCTCTTCGGCTCCAACGGCCACTGCTGCCTGGGCCGCGAGACGCCGTACAACGTCAGGATCGGACGCGCTTCGTCGATCGAAGGCCCGTATGTCAACCAGCAAGGTCAATCGCTGATCACCCACGAGGGCAACGTGATCCTCGCAGGTGACCCATCGCCCGCCGTAACCACCGGCTTCGCCGGCCCCGGCCACAACGCCGAGATCATCACCGACGACGACGGCACCGACTGGTTCCTCTACCACGCCGTCGACAAAAGCCGCCCGCTGCTGCCCAACGGCGCCACCCGCCGCCCCCTCATGATCGACCGCATCGACTGGGTCAACGACTGGCCCCAGATCGCCAACGCCGCCCCCAGCGACACCGCCCAGCGTAAACCAGCACTGAGAACAGAGTGACCCGATAGCCATCGGGTGTGAAAAGTGAGAGCGGAAAAGCCGCGTGGCGCCAGAGGCGCCAGGTAGTAAACAAAGGCGCCCCGAAGCGGCGCCTACCACCCACTGGTTCCTGTCTTAGCCCTGTCGCGTATACACCTCAGACCCATCCGACGAAGGTG
>NZ_JAHESC010000095.1 GCF_018598185.1 Dawidia soli | reverse complement strand
CGTAGCAGTCTCGCGGGCTAGTAGATGTGTATCACAGACAGATTCTGTACTCTGCGTTTGCTTCAAGTTTAATGTCACCACGCTGGTCGATAAAAAAGGCCTTGTCGAGATCCAGCAGATAAGAGCCCGGGCCGATCGAGCGGGCGGGAAATGCCCGGATACTGTTCGAGCCCCCGATCGCAAATTGCTTGATATACGGCATGATCGTGGAATTGCTATAGGCATAGCCGATGCCCGCAACAGCGCGCGTGGCAAGCTTGCTGTGACGTTCCCATTGCCAGTAATACCGGAAGTCGAAGTCACCGCGCACGTATTGCGAATAGGGCGAGTTAAACAAGGTATATAATTTTCTGCCGTCCTCTTCCAACCCGGGTTTTATTCCGCTGACGCGCTGGATGCTGTTCAGCAGGTTGCCGGCTACATCGATGTTGCCATTGAAATAGAAATTGTGTTCGCGAAATTTGCGACGCTCATACTTTTGGGCGACTTCTTCGGAAAGTTGGGTATTCAGCGTATACGAATAGCGTGTGCCGGCTATAAACTGGTCGACAAAAGAGCCGGCGAGTATGGTGTTGCCGCGCAGCAAGGAATCGAATTTAGGCGTCGTTTTGGTCTCCACATAAGCAATGTCGATCGGGAAGAGCTCATGGCTTTTGGCAGACGACTCCCGCCAGTTATACCCATACCCGATGTTGAACGAGTTTAGCCGGTAATATCGCATCCGGTTCTGAACATTGACAGCCGCCTTGAATACCGTCTTCGGCAGGTATCGGCTGGATTTATAGTCGATCCTGATCGGAGTAATAAAGCGTGGTATGGTCAGGCTGGACTCCAGGCCCAGCTCCAGCGAGTTGACCGGCTGTGACACTTGCTTGCTGACCTGTACTTCATACGCCGACGTGAGCTTGAGCTGAAACAGCTCCGCCCCCCGCAGGAAATTCCGGTTCGTGAACGTGAACGCCACACCCGGGCCTACAAAGTTGTTGGACTTGGACGTAGCCTGCACTTCCGCCCGCAGGGACTTTTTCTTCAGGGGTGTCAATAGGATCTGCGCGTCGAGCAGGGAAGAGTCCTGGCGGGGAGATTCCGTGAACTTGATGTTTACAAATTTAAAGGTGCCCAGGCCCATCAGGTGGCTCAGCGAGAGCTCGCGTGCCTCGCGGCTGTACAGCGCCCCTTTCTTCAGGTTGATGACATCGGTAATGATGCGTGGACGGAACGCGTGTTTGTTGTCTATATAGCGGTAGTGGTTGACCAACGCCGTATCGTATCCTTTTCCGGGCAGCGTGTCGGTGGAAAGGACGTAATTCGGCAGGACGTCGATCTTGTCAAGCCGGTAGATCTTCCGGGCGCGTGGCGGAATGTCTTTCTCCAAACGCAACCGAAGGTCTACTTTTTTCTTGCCCACGGTGCTGTCCGCCTCGAAGATCAGGTAGCGGTCGTCGAAATAAAAGAAGCCTACGTTTTCAACTTCCTCTTCAATGCGCTCCTGTTCTGCCTGCAGACGCTCCAGGTCGTAGCGGATGTTGGGACGGAGAATGGATTTTTCGCGCAGCGTACGCAGCACCGCGGCATACGTACTGTCGCGCCCCTTGGGGTACGTGATGGTTTGCAACCGGTAAGGTCTGTGCAGCTCGGTGTGGTATATAACGGTGCTTTGTGTCTTGCCCTTCTTTACCTCGGGCACTACTTTCGATTCAAAGTAGCCTTCATTATTCAGGTAGCCGGCCAGCAGCTTGGCCGAGCGCTCGGGTGTCGCATCGCGTAATAACACGGGCTCCTGGCCGATCTTCTTTTTCAGAAAGCTCCGCAGGCCCTTTTCCTTTTTCGGTGTGCCGACTACATAGTACACCCACACCCAGGGGCGTGATCCTAAGATCTTGTCGTTCGGTTTGGGCACGATATACTCCTGCATTTCTGTTTCCAGCGTACGGCGACGGCGAACGTTGCCTTGCGGCATTTCAAAATCGATCTCGGCGCCATTGTAAAACGTCTCACCCGGCGGCAGGTACCGGGTCGCCGTACAGCCGGGGAGTAATAAAACGAACAACAACATCGGGATGGACCATCCCGAAGGGACACACGGAAAGCGGGAGAGACGGTGTTTAATCATTTTTCCGTGGCGTTGGATTTAAAAAGCTCGCGGAGGACGTCATAGTCTTTTATATAAATGAAGCCGGCGCCGGTCTCGATCAGCTCGCCGTCGATCATGTCATAATTACTGTTGCGGAAACCGGTGACACGCAGGCGTCCGTCGGGTGTCAGTTTATATTCCAGGGCCAGGTCGCCGATATAGTCGGCTACGGAGTTCTGGTTGGAAGTCTCGCCTTCAACGTCTACGTTACCCGATACTTTTACCACCAGGCGTTCGTCGAAGAGGGTTTTCGAAAGCCCCAGTTGGAGCTGCGTCTGACCCTGCGCCTGCCCGGACGAGTAATCTTCATAGGATTTCAGGTCGACTGTCAGCTCGACACCCTTCACGTTGTCAGACAACCGGTTGAGCTGTTCCGTCAGGAGCTTGCTCACACTGCGCCGGGCCGAGGCTGAAACATCCGAGCCACCCTGTGTCTCGAAGGGGTTTTCGGAAATAAATCGTTTTAATACCAGCAAGGCAAAGACCTGTTTATTGAGGTCCGACTCGCGGGTGTTGATGTCTTTGATGCGCGCATAGATCTCACCACCGAGCGCGTCTTGTTCTTCCTGGGGCATGTCAAGCTCAAAGCTGATGTCGGGCGTCATCAGGTCGCCTTTGATATTGAGGTATACCAGGAAGGGCAGGCGCTGGCGGTAGCGAAGGTCCTGCTGCGACCCCGTCGTGAGCTGGGCGGCCACGAGGTCGATCGGTGACGTCTCCACTTCGTAGATCGCGCGCAGGTTGAGGTCCGCGCCCATGATATCACCCGACCACATGATGTAACTGCCTTTCTCGATCTTGAACTCACGCTTCACCAGCTTGTAGAACGACAGGTTGTACGTGCCCTCCGTTACTTCGTAGCGACCCGAGAGCTGCATGTCGCCCGACGGGCTGATGTCGAGCGTCAACGTCGAGTTGCCTTTTACACTGAGCTTGTCGCCCGTGACCGGGTCGATCACGATGCTGAAGGTCTCGCTGTCTTCCAGCTCGATGTTGGCCGTCAGGTCAATGCCCTTGAAAGACGACTTGACGGTGTCTTTTAAGTTGAGTGAATTCAGAAACGGGTCTTTTTCGGCATCACGGTCCACAAATTCAACAATTCCCTGTTGCTCCAATACGCCTTTTTCGGACTGGGGCACTACGTAGGTGAACTCGCTGTCCTTTGCCATGCTGGCCTCCATTTGAATTTTAGGCAGATTAGACGTGCCGGTAACGATGGCCTTGGTGTTGATGCGTACGTTGCCATAGAAAAGGTCGTTGTCCGTTGCCTGGGTGTTCAACAGCTGAAAGTTCTGAGCATTCACGCGCAGGTTGAGATCGAACTCGGCAAAGCCCACCGTCCGGATCGTGCCATCGAAGCGGGCCGTATTGTTTTGAACATCGCGGATCGTGAAATCATCGAGCGTGAGTCCCGTGCCGGTAAGTTTGATGACTTCATCCTTCAACAGGAATTTACTACCGGCAAGGGCGGGGATAAACTCGGCGTCGCGGAAACGGAGCGCGCCGTCGATCTTGGGCGCGGCCGACTCGCCGTCGACCTTTACCTCCCCCGTAAGCTGGCCTTTCAGGTTTTTCACCTGCCCGAGCGTAAGCGGCTCGACAGACGCGAGATCGAGTTTGTGGAGGGTGGTGGTGAAATGTATTTCGGGTTTCGGAATGTTGGAGACGAAGTAGCCCGCCGCGACCACGTCGATGTCATCGCCTTCCAGCCGCAGGTCGACGTTGAAGGGACCGTGCGCGGTCTTACCGAGTTGCAGGGCCAGGTCGCCCCAGCCGCGTTCCAGGATCTCCAGTCCGTGTATATAGGCCGTAGAGTTGAACGAACCGCCCTCGGCTGCACTGAGCGTCACATCGCCGTCGATGACGCCGGCGAGGGGCGTGGTACCTTCCACGATGCTTGTGATGTTACGCAGATCCACCTGGTTGAATACAACCGAGAGCGTTGAGTCGCGGTCCTCTTGTTTCACCAGCAGGATGCGCTCAGGGCCTTTGGCAATGTAAAAGTTGTTGGGCACAATGCCGGCCGCCGTGAAGCGCAGGGTGTTATACAGGGGCGTCTTCCAGTCTTCATAGTTCAGCATGACCTGCCCCGGCAGGAAACGAAACTGGAAGGCGTCTTCGAAACTGTTGAATACGCCGCCGAGGAGATATTTTTCTTTTTGCAAGGAGTCCAGAATGATCAGCCGGGTATGAATGGAGTCGTTCAACACGTCGCCGGTCAGCTTGATCTCTTCGATGTGGAGCGTGTCCAGGCTCACCTTCTTGAGCCGGAAGGTATAATCCAGCGACTGCTTGTCGGACGTTACCACCAACCCCACAGAGTCGAGCGCAATGCTGCTATACCGGATCCGCGACAAGTTCAGGCGCAGGTCGAGCTTGTCGTTGCGGCTGTCGAACTCACCGGCGATCTCGCCGGGTACAAAGGGCTCCAGCTCGGGGAAGATGATCTCTGTGAGCAGGTCCGTGTTTTTGATCACCAACGCAAACTTAAAGTCCTGCTGTGCGGCAGGTTTTTGATAGGTCGTGTCGCGTAGCGAGAAGTATTGGTTGATGTGGCGTGTCAGTACTTCGGGCATGCTGGCCAGGTTGATGGTTCCCTCGAAGTCGCCGGAGAGTATATCCGAGCGCACGGTGATCTTGCTTGTGCCTTTCTGGTCGACTGAGACAAACAGCAACGAATCTACACGATAGAGCTTGCTGCCGTTAAAGACCGCAAACTTGCGGATGTCCACGTTGCCGTTCAATACTTTAAAATCGGCGGTAACCAGATCGACCTCCAGCGTGCCGCGTGTACGCAGCGGACGCTCGGAGAGGTGCAACGCCTGGAAGTCGGCGTTCTTTAGTTCGAGCTTGAGCTTGTAGCGTGGTATATTCCCCTGGTAATCCAGATCGCCCCGGAGGGTTACATCCAGGTTGGGATCGTGCAGCAGGGCGGTGCCGGAAAAGAAGAATTTCTTCAGCGTTCCATCCATGCGAAAGTCTTTATAGGTATAATCACTGTACTGCAGCTCGTGTACCGTCAGCTTGAGGGCCGCGTCGATGTCTTCGAGCTTCAGCCCCCGACCCTGGGCACTGGCGTCGAGGTCGAGGATTCCCAGGGTAGAGTCTTGCTGAAGCAGCTTGCCCAGGTTGAATTTATTCAGGCTGACGCTGCCGCGGTAATTTTCCCGCGCCAGGGAATCGAGGTTTAACGCAAGGTCGGCGTCGAGCGAGCCGAGGTCGGTCTTGAGCGTGGCTTTTGCCACGGGAGCCGTGAGCGTACCCCCGAAGTTGCCGGTCAGGTCCAGCCACTCCGGTAATGTGATGGATTTTGGTAATACCGAGTCGGCCACCACGGTCTGGATATCGGTACGCGTCGTATGTAGCTTAGTGAGCTGCAAGGCCAGTTGCGTTTGCTGAACATCGGGCAGACCTTTGACGGTACCGGAAGCAGCGAAGGTCGTATTCGATAAGGCCCGCACCGTGAGCCGTTCAACACGCAGGTCCTTGACTTTGCCCGAACAGGCCAGGTCCGCACGTACGATGGCACGCGGATCCATATTGATCGGAAGGCTGTCAAGCACCGAAGGCAGCAGGAACCGGATGTCTTCCAGCGCAATCGACGTATTGGTCAGCGCAATCTCTATCGAAGCGTCCGGATATGTGGTCGACAGCGTCTCGAAGGAAGTAAAGGCAGCCTGCGCGTCGAGGTTGATCGTTGTACGCGGCGAGGTCAGGTGAAAGTCTTCGACCCGTACGGCATGGTCCGTCATGGCAAAACGGCTTTCAAATCCGGTCAATGCGAAGCCACTCTTATCACGGAAGGAAAGCGCCTCGACGGTACCCGAGAGCGCCAGACCCTTCATCGTCAGGTCCTCACCCTCGAAGTTAAATTGTGTCAGCCAGAAATGGTTGAAGTCTACCCCCTGTGGTTGCAGCGGTTGATTGAAGTTATCGTATTGAAGGATGTTGTCGGCCAGCTGCAGGTTCTCGATGCCGAACTGCCACGGCCTGATCTGTGTCGTGTCGGTGGAAGCCACGGCGGCGGTATCGGCCGGCGCCAGGCGCGAGGAGTCGACCGTAAGCTGGTGGTAGGATACGAACGATTGACGCAGCGTGAGCTCGTTCAGCAGGATGATCTGGCGGTCCAGGTCGAATGTGTTGACGTCGACCCCGGCATCGGCAATGTCGGCTTGCAGGGCCTGACCGGCATGAAGGTCTTCGTAGCGCGCGTGGATACGTTGAAGCCGGATGGATTCGAATCCCAGCGTAACAGACTTTTGTGTCGTGTCCGACGGAGCCGCCGTGGTAGCGACTGCCGGCGCCCGTTCGTGTTGTATAAAATGGCCGCGCGTATCTTCGATCGTAATGGAAGCTGCACGGAAGATCATCTGCTCCAGGTCGAACTCGTCCATGCTTACTTCCAGAGAGGCGGTCCTGAGCGCCAGATCCATACCCGACACCGCATCGGTATACACCGCACGGGTGTTGGTAAGCGCTACGTCTTCAACGGTAAACACCCACGGGGCGGCCGTAGTGTCGGTTACTTCCACGGTGGTGGTATCGGGCGCGGTGAACGCGGCAATGATATAATCGAAATTAAAGGCGCTGTCGGGCAGGGTGCGGTGGATGTTAGCGACGATGCCGTCGAGTTGTACCTGGTTGAGCTCGATCTTTTTTTGGGTGAGCCCCCAAAGGTCGGTGTCGACGCCCAGCTTGCCGGCATACAATAAGGTGTCGCGCTGCTGGTCCTCTACATAGAGGCCCTCCAGCACAATCTTTTTCGGGAATTGCACGCTGACATAGTCGAGGCGGACCTCGGTGCCGATCTTCTTATGCAGGAAACCGACGGCCGCCTGCACGACCCGGTTTTGTACGGAGGGTACGCGCAGCAGCAGGATGACGGCCATAAGCAGCACCACGATGGAGAGTGTGATCCATCCGACTACCTTCAACAGCTTGACCAGGTATTTTTTTAGCTTCCAAGGCTGATACATTGTTGCCACGTCGTAAGCACCGGAAATAAAACTGTGCCATTGTCAATTTACATTCTGGCGACAAAATTCCACAGCAACCTTGCCGATAAATCGGGCACCCTGGGTAGGGGGCTCCTCAATAAGAGGTGGTTAACCGTCTTGTAAACGATTAACCCCCCGGAGAGCGCTATAGACTTTACGAACGAATAAATTTCTTTTCGGTGTGCAAAAACTCCTTCCGTCCCACCCGCACACGGAACATATTCACCACCATGGAAGTAATGATGCCCGGCAGGCGGGAGAGGGACATCAGCGTGTGCCGGGTCCTATACCGGGCCGGCACAAACGAGAGGGTCGCGAGGGTATAGGCTCCGATCACGACCGTCCACCAATGGATGCCCGGTATCAGCAACGTCGTATCGACCATGGCGTCGACCGCGCCCAGGGCAACCACGGCCAGGATCAGCGCCACAAAGAAGGAGCGGGGCAGTATGAGATAGTGCATGATCTTGTTCAGCAGGTGCCGGTCGATGGGCAGCGCCAGCATGTCGCGGTCCAGGAAGCGGCCCATGTGTTTCAGGTGAACTTCGATCCAGCGCAGCCGTTGTTTTTTTAGTGTTTGTACATCGGCAGCCTTTTCATCATAAATATAGGCCCCGGCAATGTACTCCACCGGTACGTTCATTTTAAGCAGTTGCAGGTCGATCTCTTTGTCTTCGCCCGTATCGTGCAGGATAAACTCCTGGTTAAAGATCGCTTTCAGCAGATCGAACTCGAACGCCATACCCGACCCGGCACACGTTGCCGAAAGCCCGAGTGACCGCTGGCCCCGCCGGAAGATGACGTTGTTCAGTTCTTCGTTGATACCTTCCAGTAACGCCACGGGTGTGTTCAGGTTTTTGGCAATGCGCCGGCACTGCGCCGCGCGGGCGCCCCGGGCGAACGCGTGGTTTACTTTCTCCAGCGTGCCGGGTGACATGATGTTGTCGGCATCGAGCACAAACGCGATATCATAGCG
>NZ_JAHESC010000094.1 GCF_018598185.1 Dawidia soli | reverse complement strand
CTGTACCATCTCCCGGATGCCGAAGACCGCCAGCGGGCTTTATATGAAGCCCAGCGGGTGCTGCGCGCGGGTGGGGTCGTGCTGGGCTTTGCCATTACCCATGCGGCGTCGGCGCTGGCCGCGCTGCAGACGGGCACGATCCACCGGCCGGAGGTGTTCCGCATGTGCCTGCAGACGCTGGCGAACGGTGAGCATTGGCCGCCGCCCGGCATGCCCGGCTTGCTGCCGCCGTCGTACTTCCACCGGCCGGCCGGGCTGCGGGAGGAGTTTGAGACCGCCGGGTTTACCGTACGGGAGGTCGTGGCGGTCGAGGGCATCGCCTGGCTGGACCGGCAGTACTTCGAGAGCTGGGGCCGGCCGGAGCGGCGGCAACGGTTGCTGGAGCTGGTACGGCGCACGGAGGCCGACCCGGACCTGCTGGCGTTAAGTCCGCATATTATGGCGGCGGCGGAACTATGCTGAGCCTATCCTGGTTTAAGATTGTCGCTATTGCCGGCGACAATCATTCTTTTACTTTTGTGAAGTTTATCATTCTTCTGTACTATGTTTGACATCTGTTGTATCGGGCATATGACGCTCGATAAGGTTATCACACCCCAAACCGAGCACCACATGGCCGGGGGCACTGCGTTTTATTTCTCCAATGCCATCCGCTCGCTGGACGTGCAGTATCAGCTGGTGACCGCCGTCGGCAAAACCGAGCTGCCCTATGTCGAGACCCTTCGCGCGCAGGGCACCGCCGTCGCCGTACTGCCCAGCGCCCATACCGTATACTTTGAAAACAAATACACCGGCAACCTCGACCACCGCACGCAACGCGTGCTGCAGGTAGCCGACCCGTTCGACGTCGAGCCGTTGCTGGCCGTGCCCGCCCGGATCTATCACCTCGGGCCCCTGCTGGCGCACGATATGTCTACGGAAGTCATCCGCGCGCTGGCCCGGCAGGGCAAAGTGTCGCTCGATGTGCAGGGCTTTCTGCGCAAGGTCGAAGGGCAGCAGGTCGTTCCCATCGACTGGGCCGACAAGCGCACCGCGCTGCCGTATATCAGCATGCTGAAAGCCAACGAGCACGAAATGGAAGTGCTGACCGGCCAATCCGACCCGCGCACGGGCGCCAGGATGCTGGCGGAGTGGGGCGTGTCCGAAGTGATTATCACCCTGGGCAGCCGGGGGTCTGTGCTGTATCACGAAAATACATTCTATGACATCCCGGCATACGTGCCACGCGCCGTCGTGGATGCTACGGGGTGCGGCGATACCTATATGGCGGGGTATCTCAGCCAGCGGATCCTCGGGAAGTCGTTACAGGAAGCCGGAGAGTTCGCCGCGGCGATGGCCAGCCTGAAGGTCGAAGCGCCGGGAGCGTTCCGCGGCACGGCCGACGACGTTGCACGCGTTTTGGTAGAGAGCGTGCAGACGTTGCCGGGTTAGGAAATGATGGTAGATTATCTTCGGTCGAGGATGATCTGGCTTATGCCGCCGTGGCCGTCGGGTGTTACGGTATATTTTAGCCGTTTATCCTGGTTGGAGAGCTCGAGCATCTCCAATGCCTGGAACAGGGATATATTCACCGGGAAGGTGGCGTCGATGAGGTATTCGCGCACCGCCGCGGTTACCCGGATGTCGACGGCGAAGTGATCTTTCAGCTGCGCGGCAACCTCGGCCAGGGGTAAACGTTCGAAGCGTAATACAGGGGTGACGTTGCGGTCGCTTATAAAGACCTCGCGGTATTGTTTCCGGGCTACGGCCTGGGTCAGCAGGTCGACCGTTGCTTCCTGGCCCGCGGTATACCGGCCATAGGATCTTCCCGTCAGGTCCGTGATCTCTACCGTTCCTTCTCCCACCAGCACCTGCATCTTACTGCTGTCGCCGGCTACCGGCTTGACATCAAAGACAGCCCGGCGCGTGCTGACGATCATGCCCTTGTCGCAATAGACGACCAGCCGCCGGGTGCCCTGCGGTACCTGGAAGTGTGCGCCGCGCGAGCAGAATGCTTCGTTGTATAATGCGGTGAAGTCGGGCGTAAAGCTTACCGTGCCGCCGGCCAGCACGACGCCGTTGGTACTGTCGGGCAGTATAAAGAAGGCATCGCCGTAAAACACTTTGCGGGCGCTTGCCGGGGGAAAGAAAAATCCGAAATTGATCAGTACGTTTGTTACCAGCAGCAGGGTCAGGAGACTTGTGTATATCCACCATCTCGCCCGTCGCCAGCTTTTACCGATGCCTGGCGCATCACGATCTCGTATCTCCATGGATTATTGGTAGGTTATGCAGCGTCGCCCGAAGAGCGCTGCCGATGTACCGGCATTGTCTTCCGACGTTCCTTACCCATAAGAGCCAGAATCCGTACGCGGGTATTAAAGATGATGTAACAAATATCGAAAAAAATTATACCTGCCCTATATATGATACAGCCGCCCGAAAGCGGTATAAGTCTTTTGGAAAACTATTTTTTGTGTCAACGATCTGTTGCCTATACTATTCTTTGGCTATCGGGCGTTTGCGACGCTCGTTGCGCGCGTGGACGTTACCGGCAACACGAAGGATAGCGATATACTTTTTGCACCCAAAAACTATACCTTCCCTCGTTGCCTGGTGGTGTTTGCCGGTCACGCGTCGGGCTTGATCTTGGGTAGGGTGATCGCGAAGGTGCTGCCCGCATGCTCGCGACTGGTGAACGTCACTTCGCCGTGCATCAGCTCGGTGAGCTTGCGCACAATGTACAGGCCCATGCCGATCGACTTTTCGCCTTTCAGGCCGGGCCGGCCGGCGGGCGTGTTGCGCTCGAAGATGTGCCGCTGCAGGTGCTCGGGGATGCCCACGCCGTTGTCGACGACGGTGATCACCACCGTCGTTTCCGAGTCGTGGATGTCGACCGCCACCGTACCTTCCGCCGGCGTGAACTTCACGGCGTTGGACACCAGGTTGTGAACGACCTGGAAGAACTTCACGTCGTCGGAGCTGATGTACAACGGGGCGACGTCTGTGTGGACCAGGATCGTTTTGTCTTCGTTGAACGGCTTCATGCGCTCGATCACCACATTGACCTTTTCCACTACGTCAAAGCGCTTCGACTCCACGTAGACGCCGGGCGACGCCAGGTGCTCTTCCCGGAGGAACGAGTTGATGATCTCGATGCAGTGCTGCGTGTTCTCGCGGATCAGGCGCGTGTGGTTGTCGATGACCTTATACTGCGCCGTCTGGTTCACCTGGTCGACGAGGTTCAATAAGTTGTTGGTGAGGTTGAGGGGGCCGCTGAGGTTGTGCGCGATCATGTCCAGCAGCGCGTCCTTGCGCGCGCCGAACTCGGTGATATAATCCGCGAACTGCTTGGCGTTGGTGATGTTTTTTACGATCAGCACGACCCAAGCCTGGTCTTCCAGCCAGTAGGCCTGGGCAGACAGCGTATGGCCACCGGTGGTGCGGAACTTGACGTTCTCCAGCTTGCCGTGCTTCAGCAGCTGGTCCACGCACGCGGTCACAAAGGTGTCGTCTTCCTGCACGCGCGGCCGGACGTCCTGCAGCGTGTGGCCCGCCGGGTCGTCGACGCCCGCGGCGATCGGTCGCCGCGGACATCAAAATGAGGAGCGACCGCGTCACTCCCACGTCACCTGATACCCGCCGTTCACGACGACCTCAGCGCCGTGCACGAGGCGTCGCCGGCTGGCAATGTGACCGCCCGGGCGATCTCCGTGGGTGGCAAAATGCTGAAAGGAAGCAAGGGCGTGATGGAGTTGAACGCGGGAAAATAAAAAGACCCATCGTCATCGGAAGGGTCTTGGGCGTTTTAGATCATAATAACTTGATCGTCAATCTTTTGACTGCAAGATTATAATCAATTTTGATAGGTTTTAGACGCCAACGGGGGCATTTTCAAGTCGACACGGGAACATATCATAGGATGATTAGTCACCGCCCCATTTCCTGAACTTTCCGGTTTTCATAGTCTGATAGAGGTTAATTTCCAAATATATCATAAATTTATTAATAACCAAAATTCCATGCCCGGCGCGAGGACTTCTGTTGCGTGATCGATCACCAGTTTTTTGTCCCGGGTTCCATCCCATTTAACGTTAGAATCGTAAAAATCGTTTCCAACACCAATGACCTGAACCCTGAATTTGTCGTCCGTATCCTCGATGGTAATTTTATATCCATCAACAAACGATTTCCGACGGAAGATCCGGGCCTGCGCATTGGCCAGTGGATGCATGGCCAGGATGTGGCTTTCGATCGAATAATTCCGTTTGCCCTCCAGTGGCGCGACCAGGCTTATCGTCTTTTTTTCCTTGGCGGGTTCCCCTGGCGCTGTTTCCTCTCGTTCCACTTTGATTTTCGCCTTGTCTTTTATTTCCTTACCGTCAACCTTGTAGCTGAGGAACTGCACATCAGACCGATCATCCATACCTTCGATGCGATCAAAATAAACCGCATGTTTTAGCTCGATGGACGAATCGGTTACGACGACGAACTTCTGAATTTCAGTGATCTGGCAATATTGCTGATCGATGTACTTGATCTTCCAATGAATGGACAGGTTCTTTCGTACATAATCGAATTCACTTCCCGGCGGCAGGAATCTTTCCAGGCTCTCATGCAACGCCTTGCTGATCGTATCCGGAGAGGGTCCGTTGACGTATTCCGATGCCAGCGAGCTCATCGTCCGGATAAACGCTTTCCGGGTGATATCGAAATCGTTGTGATAACGTTTCAGCCAGGTGGCAAATTCAGCCGAGCAGCTTACCGTACGAAAGATACTGCCTTGAATGCCGAGCTCCATGTCAAGATCGAATCGGGCCGGCTGGTAAAACTTACGCATGTGCCGGGCGATCTTGATCTTGCCCTTGGATTGGTACGATAGATCGAGTACCGAAAAACCTGCCTTATACCGGTCCACTTCACTGCGGGGGTCGTTCAGTCCTGCTTTCGTGACCATCATGTAATACTGCGATTCGCCTCCTTCTTCCGCATAGGTGTTCTTGGACTCGTGTATGTGGCCACACAGCACAACCCCAAAGTCACCTCGCGTCAGATAGGATTTTATCTCCAGCTCTTCTGCGTCGGAAAAGTGCCCCGCATTGAACGGATGATGAATTAATGCGATGTTGAAGTGGGTTTTAGCCTTTTTAAATCTACTGGTGGCGCGATGGATCTGCCCCGTCCCGAACACCAGCCGGCAAGGACCTTTATCGAGGGCTGAATCGCAGCTCCAGGCGCTGTTGAATGCCGCAATGCCGATGCGGATACCGTTGATCGTATGGATAAAGGTCGTTTCAAAATTGGAATGCTCGATCTTGACATGAGAGCCTGGTTTTTTGTAGAACTTTCGCTCAAACTTCTTAAAACGCTCTAACCCTTTAAGACTTTTGTTATCGAATTTGGCGAGGTTGCCCGTGATCAGTTTGTTGACGACAGGGATCGAATGCTCGTTCGCGTCAACCCTCAATCCTTTTAAAAAATAAGTATCGGCATCGTCCCGCTCGCAGATATCATGATTCCCCGGGATAAATACTACCTGGTCGCGCGACAGCGACAGCGCCGACATGATCGGGTTGATCACATTCTCCCGCATCTCCTCGAAGGGATTCGCCTCTTCGCTGGCACCGCCCCCCCGGTCGATCAGGTCACCGGTAATAAAGATCAGGTCGATCTTTTTCTTGTTATGCTCTTTTTTCAGCTCATCGATCAATGCCGCTAACATTGTCTGAAAATCAAAAAGCTCAATTTTGGGTGAATAGTGTATGTCGGTCAGGTGTACAAATCTCATGAGGCCAATCGTTAGATAGGAGGTATCGGAAAAGCTGAATATAGTATCTTTTTTACGATTCGTCAAATCACACCGGGCAAAGTGTAGACTGGTCGCTTCGGATCCAGCGGATCCATGGGTCCCTGCTCAGGGCGATGCGTTGTGGCACGAACTCGACGGTAGAGGGAGAGATCCTTTTTGGATGATGCCTTTATCGTCAAAGCGAATAAATAATGCCGGCGGCCCGGGATGGCCGCCGGCATCAAAAGGAGGCACGGTTGCGACAGTTGTAGGGAGGGAGATGGGTAGTGTCGTTACCGTTTCGTGATCTTCATAAGGTCTTCGCCCTCGATCTTTAACAGGTATATGCCGGGCGGATAAGGCGACAGGTCCACGGTGTATGCGGCCAGCAAGCCACTGGCGATCGTTCTGCCGAGGTTGTCACACAGCACGAAAGGATGTCCGATCAGGTCCCGGGACGGATGGATGACCACGGTGCCGTCGGTCGGGTTCGGAAAGTATACCGTTTTTTCGTACAGCGGTGTCTGAAGGTATACGCGCGCACGGTCAGCCGTTCGGTCCTGGCAGATAATGCGCACGCGGACCTCGTAACCGGTGCCGGGTTGCAGCCCGGTGAGGGTGAGCTGTGTATCCGCGGTCTGGAGGGTCTGCCAGGTGTTTGTTCCCCGGACCGCATAGTCGACTACGAACGGCGAGGCGCTGAAGGCGGCGCTCCAGGTCAGCCTGGCGGTCGTGTGTGTTACGTTGCCGGCGATCAGATCCTGGGGTGTATAACAGTCGGTCACGAACGTCGTACGGGTATAGGCCGGTTCGCCCACGCAGCGCGGCGCTACTTCCGCGGTGATCTCGCTGCCGGGAGCAAAGCCGTCCAATACGAAATAGCGGTCGCTGGTTTCCACGGTGGCGATACCGCCGGTGGGCAGGGTATAACGCACCCGATACCCGTCGGTATTGGATTCATCGTACCAGCTGATCCGGGCGCCGGTCGGTGTGACGGCGTCCGTGGTCAGGAAGGATACTGTCGGGCACGGTGTGGTGAACTCGCGGATCGTAAAGTCGGGCGCCGTGTTGGCGCAGTCGATCTTGCCGCGTACAAAATAGCGTGTGCCCGGCACCAGCGGGTATAAAAAACGGTTTGTGCCGACACGCGTCCAGGAGATGTTGTCGCGGCTGTATTCCAACGTCACGTCGACCGCATAGTTGATGCCGATCACGATGGCGCTGTTGTAGGTGATCTCGGAGATGGCGAGCGACGAAAGCGACGGACACACCGTGGTGAATTGCAGCGACCGGTACGGACTGGGCACGACGCAGCGCCCCCGGATCCGCAAGTCGTAGGTCGTGCCGGGTGCAAGCGAGTAGATGGTATAGGAATACGACTCGTGTGTCGTCCATTCGTTCTTGCCGGCCGGTGAATACTGGATCTCATACTTGTTGATATCCGGTGCGTTCAACGTAACATAGTTGGCGCTGACCGTGCCCAGGGTGACGTTGTTGGGATCGACGCAGTCGGTGGTGAAATTTATAGCGTGGTAGGCGGTAAAGCCGGCGCCGCATTTGGCGCGGACGCGGAACTGGTAGGGGTACCCGGGGGTCAGGTAATTGATGGTGTTGGAAGAAACCGTGGACCAGTCGTAGTTGCCGGTGCGGTATTCTATTTCATACTGATCGAAGGTGGTGTTGGCGGGCAGCAGGATCTTCGCCGTGGTGTTTGTTACTTCCATCTTTACCAACGTGGGATCCAGGCAGGGATCCGGGTCGTTCTGCCAGATCTCGAAGATATAGCCGTCACGCGGACCGTAATAATACGCGAGAGAATTGATGACTTCCGGTCGGCCGTCGCCGTTGAGGTCGTTGACGGCCAATCGTTGCTCGACGCTTTTACTCTCGCCGACCGCCGTGCCCCAGGGGTTGAGTTGTTCGAAGGAAGCATCCGAAAAGGCGCTGCCGGCCGCGCTTTTGTTCCGCAGCAGTCGCAGCTCGCGTTGTTCGGTGCCCACCAGGAGGTCCGGCTTGCCGTCGCCGTCGAGGTCGCCCGGTTGGACATCGTCTTCGGTGTAGTGGTCCAGTAGGGGTACCGGTGTTGTCAGGGTGATCTGGGGGGAGGTGCCGTTGTTCTCCCACACGGCCACCTTGCCTTCCAGACCGGGGGTATACAACACCACGTCCTTCCAGCCGTCGGCGTTCAGGTCGCCGGCGGTATACCGGGCAAACCTGCCGCGGGCGGGGTCCGTCGTGATGATCTGGCTGAAGGCCAGTGTTCCCGGGCGGCTGTCGTTGCGAAGCATCCAGAGCACGCTTTGGTCGGTTGTCCCGAATACCAGGTCGGGGTTGCCGTCGTTGTTCAGGTCCGGCGTGACGATCGAGTATGGCTCATAGGGGAGTGGCATGCTGTATTGGGGCCGGAAGTTGTCGGCCGTGAGCGATCCGGCTGGATTCTGATTGCGCAGAACGGTGAGCCGGTAGCTGCCCGCCGTGTAGTGCGTGTAGGCGATGTCGATGCGGCCGTCGCCGTCGAAGTCGCGCAGCGCGAGGCGGTAAAAATTTCCGATGGGCACGTCGAGGGGCTCGCCCAGGAAGATATAGCCCGGCACGGAGCGGTTGGGGTAGATGCGCAGACCGGTTTGATACTCCCCCACGATGTCGGCCAGGCCGTTGCCGTCCAGGTCCGCGGCGTAGAGGTAGATGCTGGTGAAATCCGATACCGTGGTCTTGGTGCGTAAAAAGGATGCCGCGGTGATGTCGCCTCCCTGGTGTACATTTTGGTATATTCTGAAGCCCTGGCTGGTGCCGCCGATAATGTCGGGCCGGTGGTCGCCGTCCAGGTCTTGCACGATGGGGCGATACATGCTCAAGTCGTTGAAGCCGACGGCCAATTTCAGGTTGCCCGTAGAAAAGCTGCCGGTGTACGTCGGGACAAACTCCCGGACCGATTCCGTGGCCAGGCCGGACTGGAGGTCCAGGACGGCGATGGGCCCCAGGGACGCCCCGGCGGGAACCTTCACTTCCAGTTGCGTGGCGCTGGCGGTCAGGATCTCGGCGCGGGTGGCGCCAAAGTTCACCTGGGTGTTGCCGGGCGTTGTGCTGAAGTTGCGGCCGGTGATCGTTACCGTCGTGCCGATGGGCGCGGCCATGGGCGTGAAGGCGCTGACAACCGGTTTTGCCGCGGTGAAAAAGCGTACCGACCCCGTTGTGGCGGTAGCATGCCCGTTGACGGCCACCATCCGGTAATAGTAGGTTGTGCGGGGTGTCAGCCCGGTGACGCCCGCCGAGACGTCGACGAACTCCGTCGTGTCGCCGGCGGTGTATACCGGCGTGGTCATGCCCAGGGCCGGTGTGGGGCCGTATTCAAAATAAAACGATGTGGGCAGGCTGTTGGGATTGACCTGGCCGTACAGCGTAGCCGTTGTTTCGGTCACGTCCAGCGTCTCGAGGATCCTGACCAGGGGGGCCGGCGCGATCGTCGTAAACTCCGTGATCGTCGAATACGACGTTCCATGTTCGTTGCGGGCGACCATCCGGAGGTAGTATTTCGTCGAGGGCTGCAGGCCGGTGACGATGCCTTGCACCTTGTCGGTATAGGGATACTCCGACGTCGCGCGGCCCAGGGCCGGCGAGGCGCCATATTCGAAAACTGTCTCTTAAACCCATCTCCGAGCCCACGAGACTTCTTCTAAGGTC
>NZ_JAHESC010000093.1 GCF_018598185.1 Dawidia soli | reverse complement strand
TCGCGCGCCTGGCGGCGCTGGTGCGGATGTCGATCGTGCATAAAAAGCCGGGGCCGATCGACTTCAACGTGCGCCACGCGGCCAACGAGATCAACGCGCTTACCGCGGCCTTTAACATCCTGATGCATCAAACCAATGCACAGCTGAAGGAGATCCAGTCCAAGTCGAAGCTGCTCAAACGCAAGAACCGGCAGTTGAAGAAGCTCAACCGCGAGCTGGATAATTTTTTATACAGCACGGCGCACGACCTGCGCTCGCCACTGACGTCGCTGTTGGGTCTGATCAACATCATGCGGTACGACAACCGGCAGGAGGACCTGGTGGTATATTTTGACATGATGGAAAAAAGCATTCAGCGCTCGGACGCGTTCATCGCGCAGATCGTGAGCTTTTCCAAGAACAAACGCCTGCTCATCAAACCCGAGCGGTTGGATCTGTACCAGCTGGTAGAAGAGATCTTCGAGGGGCATAGCTTCCCTTCCGGGAATGCACGTCTGGTGCGCGAAACGGTTATTCACGAGGTGGTGCCGTTCTACTCCGATCGCAACCGCGTCACCATCCTGTTAAACAACCTGATCTCGAATGCCATCCGCTATTCCGATCCGGACAAGGAACAGTCCTATATCAAATTATTTATCACCGTGAACGATCATGAAGCAACGATCGAGGTGCGTGACAACGGTATCGGTATAGAAGCCGAGCACATCGATAAGATCTTTGATATGTTTTACCGGGCCAGCACAGACTCCAAGGGGTCGGGCCTCGGGTTATTCGTCTTCCATGAAACCCTCAAACGGCTGAAGGGCCGGGTACGCGTGACGTCAGCGCCGGGGGAGGGGTCGTCGTTCTTTATTACGCTACCGAACTACCATAAAACCCTCGAGGCGCTGGCGGAGCCCGTTGCCGAAAAAAAGGCCTTCTATGAAGCATCCTAAAACGTCCATACCGTGGCCGCTGGAGAAAACACTGGAGCTGCTCACGCTGATCCGCAATGACCTCGTCGGCGATCTGCTGAACGGTAACTATCTGCGCGAGTATATTCAGACACGTTTCCAGGTGCGCGATGTATCGCGGATCAAGGTAGAGTTTATACGGATGGCGTTGAAGCAGCTGCGGCAATCCGCACTCGACCGCGTGCACTACGAAGGGCTGGTGCGCGAGATCATGGAGCATGGCACCACCTCGCTAGCCGCCGGCAACGACCAGTTGTTCTACCAGGAAATAGACCGTTTGCTTCAGCGTTACCTGCCGGCGCATCCGTAAGAATTAATAGACAAGGTACGATAGCATGATGTTGGGGTAATATACTTTTCCCCACGGGACGCTATTTTGCATAGCATAAAATGTTATGCAGTCGAAGTCGATACACCTCTTGCTGGAAACATTCTTGGAACGCATCCGCATTCCCGTTCGCGTATACTACGCGATCTTCGCCTGCGTGCTTGGCGCCATCTACCTGCAGGGCCTGATGAGCCCGCTATTGCTGCAGGATGCCGCCCGCGATGCAGCCCAGGTGTTGCACCGGTATAAAACCGGTCAGTATGCTGTGTCCGATGGCATAGTCGTATGGTTGGCGGGCATGAGCTTTGAGCTCTTGGGTATCTCGGCCTTCGCGTTCAGGCTGCCGTCCTTCCTCGCCACACTTCTGTGCCTCTATGCCACCTACCGGTTGGGGACGTTGCTCTACACCAAAAAGACCGGTATCGTTGCTACGATCATGCTCGCGTCGTCGTGCTGGTTTGTACTGGCGTGCAACGATCCGCGCCTCGATGCGATCCTGACGGCTTGCATCGTGTGTGCCGCCTGGCAAATGGTGCTGCTGGTGGCCAATAACCGCGGGCTTCACGCCGTCATGGCGGGGGTGGCCATGGGCATCGGGTATTCAGCCAAGGGCAGCATCGCCGTATGGATGCCGGTGCTGGTCGTCGGGTTATATATTTTACAACAGCGCTCGTGGCGGAAAGGCATGCGCCTTTTTCCGTGGGTGGTCGTAGCCGCTGTAACGCTGGCGCTGATCGCGCCGATGATCTACGGGTATCATGGACAGGTGAACCGTTTTGTGAAACGTACCGGCCCTGTATTTTATCTGCATACATTCTTTCGCGCCTTCCTGCCGTGGAGCCTGGTGTGCATCGCGGCCTATACCAAGGAGATCTCCTACCGTTTTCGAAAAGGCCTGCGCAACCGCAAGCGCGAGATCCTGACGGGCATCGCGCCGGTCATCGCCGTGATCATGCTGACGCTCCTGTCCACGAAATGGCCGCACTATCTGCACGTCACGTTTCCGCTATTGGCCATCTTCACGGCGGCGTTCCTGTTGCGCTGCCGCACGCGGACCAAGGACCGGCTCATCGTGTCGCAGCAGATCCTGGCGACGCTCGTCATCATCGGTATCATCGTGCTGTGCGATTATTGCCTGCCGGTACGGGACCTGCCCACCATGACCGGCATTCTGATATTGCTCTCGGTCACCGTATTCTTTTTGTTTGAGAACAGCCTGGGCCGCACCAGCAAAGTGATCCTGATGTCGCTGTCGCTGGGGGTGTTTCTGTTCTTTGTCATGACCTTTCACTACTACCCCGAGGCGCTGAAGTTCCAGGCCGGCCGCGCGCTGGCCGCCAGGGCCGCCGCGCGTAAGGTACCCGTTGATAACGTCTACAGCCTGGCCGGCTTTGAAGCCTGCTATGACTTCGGCTTTTATATGAAGGCCGACATTCCCCTCAGGACCGTGGCGCAGGTGGCAACTTCCCCCGCTCCCCATTACCTCGTCACCGGTCCCGAGGGGCTTGAGCAGCTCACGACACTGCCCGTCCGGATCGACACCCTGGAGCAGGCTGTGAACTACAATGCCTCGAGCTTCAACATCGGGTTCCTCGACCCGTCACGACGGCGCGAGATGCTGTCGCGCCGGTATTTGCTGCACGTTACGCCGGAGTAGCCTCGGCTCCTGCTACGGCCAGGATCTTGGCGGCACCGGCATATCTCACGTCCTTCACGATACTATCACCGAATAACGCGCCAAAGCGAATGCCGATCGCCAGTATCAGCGTGTACGCTTCGTCTTCCGTTGCCCGGTTCAGTGTTATCTCCAGCGCGGAAGACGGACAGCCTTGCTTGGCGGCATACCACGGTGTTGCCGCACGACGCGTGCCGGTGCCGTTGTGGAGGCCGCCGTACCACGCCGGGGGCAGGTGTTCTTTTCGGATGTGATCATAGCGGAAGTCCGGGGCCATGCCCAGGGAGATTTCAAAGCGGAAAAGCGCGTGGTCGTCTTGCGGCAGGAAATTGATACCGCGCATCAGCGCCGGTATTGCTACGCAGGCAGAACGCGTGGAGCGGTCCAATGACCAGTCCAACGTTGTTCGCACGATCGAGTCAAACAGGTTGGCCTTGTTTAGTGGGAAACCTCGTAACACATCGGGGTGCCGAGACAGCACGATATTGCGGGTGCCCCATTCGCTCACTGCATCCTGCTTTTGCACAAGCCTGATCAGCGCATTTATCGGTCCGCTGAAATTAAACCCGCCGGACAAGTCGCGAAGCGTATGAAATGTCCACCGCACATGTTGCGCCGCCCGAGCGACAGCGCTAAACTCCTTGTGGTGCCGCCGCGTATTGGCAAAGTTTTCGCCGTGCAGGATATCACTGCGATCGGCACCACCTTTCTGACGCACAATTTTTTTGTCTACACCGCGCATCTCGTAGATGCTGAGATTCCCTAACGGCCCGGTTATGTCGAGCCCTTTTTTTAATGTTGCCATAAGTATATAGGTTGGTTAATTGTTTACAATAACATCCCGTGACGGCCCCAAAAGGAGCCGCGGTAAGGCAGCAAAATCTATGCGTTATATCGACATACCCACTTCAATCGCGAGGGTCGCGCGACTGACGTTATAGTCCTTTTAGCACTAGCGCATCACTAGCTTGAGTCTAGCTTGAGTGTAGCGCAAGTCTAGGTTATCCCCCCTGCATCCGGCACCGGGCGAAGTAATTTTGGGGAAACTCCGAGGTCTTTTATAAATACCGTCCGAAAGAATATAATGGCCGCGACTTAAGCAAGCGTCAGGTGCCGGGGGCTGCCGGATATGGCCGTTTTGTCCTAAAATGTCCGCTTTTTTCCGCATACGATTGCGCTCCGAAATGGCGTACGGCGCGTAAAATCGGCCGTGTACCGGCCCCGATAGGGAATGGCCCTTTTACACGCTATCTTCAAGACTCAAACAACTCATAACTCCTATGAAGATCGAAAAAGAAGAGGTGTTGCTCCGCGAGGGCATTGTAGTGGAGAAGGCCACGGTGCGCGACGCGGATGATAATGTGTTTCCGCGCTACCGCGTCAACCGTCCCGATGTGGCGGCGGTGCTGCTGTTTAATACCGATACGCAGAAGATCGTTCTTACCCGCCAGTTCCGCTACGCAGTGGCGGCAAAGGTCCCGGAGTCGATACTGGAAATCGTCGCGGGGCGCCTGGACCCGGGGGAGACGCCCGAGCAGGCGGCGCTGCGTGAGACGGAAGAAGAGGCGGGCTATCGCATCCGGCCGGAGCAGCTCTCGCTGCTGGTATCGTGCTTTGCGTCCCCCGGCTACAGCTCCGAGCGCCTGAATATCTATTATGCCGCCGTGACGGATGCCGACAAGCTGGAAGCCGGCGGGGGCGGGCTGAAGAGCGAGCACGAACAGATCGAGCTGGTGGAGCTGACCACTGGCGAATTCCGGCACCTTTTACAAGAAGGGGGCATCCAGGATGCCAAGACGTATGTGGCGGGGTTGTACGTGGCCTTTTATCGCCGGAACTTCCTGTGACGGAGGATTTTGTATCTTTCGGCGTATGAGCGATTCCATTCAGGTCGTGTGGCGGCGGATTTGTACGGTCGGTGCCCTGCTGGTAGCCGTAGGGATGATTGCACCCTTGCGGGCGCAGATGATGATGGGCCTGGACAAGGACAGCCTGCGGCAGGTACTGCGCCGCCTGCCCGACGACACCAACAAGGTACAGACGCTGATCACCACGGGCCAGCAATACGAAAATTCCGATCAGGACTCTGCCATATTTTATTATACGGCCGCCCGGACGCTCAGCGACAAGCTCGGCTACCCGGCGGGGGTGTTGTCGTACATTGCCAACATCACGGCGGTGCTCAATGTACAGGGCAAGTTTGCCGAATCGCGCAAGCTCAACGAAGAGGCCGTGCGCGTCGCCGGCCGTCATGGATTAAAGATGCAGCTCGGCAAGGCTTACGCCAACCTGGGGGCTGTGTGCCAGTACCAGGAGGACTACCGTGCCGCCATCGATTATTACCTGAAGTCGTTGCCGGTCATGAAGGCCTTTGGCCAGGACCAGGCGGTAGCCATGTTGTACAGCAACCTGTGCGGGTTATACCGCAACCTGCTCCAGCCGGAAAAGGCCTTGGGGTATGCGAAGCAGGCGCTGGCCCTGGGCGAACGCCTCGACGACCCCTATGCCATCGGCAACGCCTGCATCAACCTGGGCAACGCGCTCAAGGACCTGGGCCGTACGGATGAAGCATTGGAGATCTACCAGCGTACGCTGAAGATCGGGCAGGAGGTATACGATCTGAACATGCAGGAGACGGCCCTGATCAACATGGGCGAAGCCTATATGGAGAAGGACCTGGTGGTGCAGTACATGGAGGCTTTCCTGCGCGCGCTGCCACTGACAGACTCGTTGCAGGATGTGTCGGGTAAGGCTTTTGTTTATAAGGGCATAGCCACGGGGTTGTTCCAGCAGCATAAGTTCGAGGGGGCCGAGGCGTATATCGAGCAGGGGCTGGTCTATGCGCATGCGCACGACCAGAAGGAGGTGATGGCAGCGCTCTACTTGCTGCAGTCGGACGTGCAGCTGGTGCTGGGGCGCTACGATGCCGCGGACCACTTCCGCGAGCTTCACGACTCGCTCAACCACGTGCTGCTGAACGAGACGCTGCTGAAGGATGTACAGGAGCTCGAGACGCTCTATAAGGTCGGTGAGCAGCGCAATGAGCTTTTGCAGAAGGACCTGCTGTTACAGCAGCAGGCCACGGAAACGGAGCAGCATCGCTTCTGGCTGATCGCGGCGATCGTCGTATGCGTGCTCATGCTCGTGCTGCTGGTATTGGCCGTGCTGTTTTACCGGCAACGCCAGCAGTTACACCAGGCCGCGGTCCAGTCGCTGAAAGCCGAGCAGGAGACGATCCGCCTGAAGGCCACGGTAGACGGGCAGGTATTGGAACGGCAACGCATCAGTGAAGAGCTGCACGACGACCTGGGCGGTGGCCTTACGTCGATGTTGTTCATCAGCCGCGCGTTGCGCCAGGCGCCGGAGGAGCATGCCACGTTATCGGCCAAAATGGAAACCATCGCTTCCAAGCTCATCGACAAGATGAACGAGATCATCTGGGCGATGAGCCATGAAAACGACTCCCTGGCAGACCTGGTGGCCTACATCCGGGTGCAGGCGGACGATATGTTGCGGAATGCGGACATTCAGTTCACTTGCCAGGTGCATGCCCCCATTCCCGACGTCCAACTGTCGCAACACGACCGGCACCAGATCTACCTGGTGGTAAAAGAAGCCTTGCACAACATTGTCAAACATGCCCGCGCAAGCGAAGTGACGATCGACTTCCATAGCTTTACTCCCTTGCGCGTCAGCATCCGCGACAACGGCCGGGGGTTATCTGCGGCACCAGAGGCCTTGTTAGGCAATGGGTTACGCAATATGCAAAAACGTGCACGCGAGTTGCGGGGTGCGTTGCGCGTGTACGGCGACAACGGAACCGTCGTCCAATTGGAGACAGTTTTACCTGTATAACCTTTGTTCTATTGATCGAGCGGTACGGCTTAACCCATCTTGCCTCATGGATACGATAAACCTGGCCGTTGTAGAAGATGTATTGGAGATACGGGAAGGCCTGAAATTCCTGTTGAACCAGGGGAAGGACTTCTCCTGCCCGTTCGTCTATGCGTCGGCCGAAGACGCCCTGGTGGGTTTGTTGCAGCATCCACCCGACGTTGTGGTGATGGACATCAGTTTGCCGGGCATGAGCGGCATCGAGTGTATGCGTCAGGTCAAGGCGGTGCGACCGGAGATCCAGTTCCTGATGTTTACGGTATATGAAGATTCGGAGCAGATCTTCCTGGCGTTGTCGTCGGGTGCGAATGGCTACCTACTCAAGAACGCTTCTCCGGACAAGATCGTGGAGGCCATCCGCGAGCTGCACGGGGGCGGTGCGCCTATGAGCGCGGCCATCGCCCGGAAGGTGGTGGGGTCGTTCCGGCCGGCCGAGGTGGTGCCGGGTAGCAGCAGCCTGTCGGCGCGCGAGCGCGAGGTGCTGGATTATCTCGCCAAGGGATTGTTATACAAAGAGATCGGCGACAAGCTCGGCATCAGCACGGGCACGGTGCGTCAGCACATTCATCACATCTATCGCAAGCTGCACGTCCAGAACCGTACGGAAGCGCTCAACAAAGCCTTTGGTACACGCTAGTGTTGCGACACGGTACAAAAAAGTAGCGATCTTTCAACCGCTACTTTTCCGTTTATCATAACCTAGTCCTAATGACACAAAGGTACATGCGCGCCGGAAAACCGCTCGCTATAGCGTGTTATGAAATTATTATTGATTGCGGGCGTATACTTCATACACTGTTCTATGGCAAAAAGGGATAAACAAAAAAAAGGAGCAACCCGAAAGCCACTCCTTTTTCATTAACCCAAATCCTATGACACAAAAGTAACAGGCCGGTGTTGGTCTGAGGTATATACCGTATTATCAAATCATTATTTCTATGTGCGCTATACAGGCTCACAATGATCCGGCAGCGCCCAGCCCGCTAGATCATTTCCGCGATCTGTTGTTGCGAGCGTACGGGGGCAACGCCCGGCGGCGGTGTCACGGGTATATTCCGCAGGTGGTCGTCGAGGAGCACGGCCTGTGCGGTGTCCTGCAGCTGCAGGCGAACGATATTTTTAACGACCGTTTTTAACGCTTCGTCCCGCAAGGGAAAGCAGACCTCTACGCGCCGGTATATATTCCGGTTCATCCAGTCGGCGGAGCCGAGGTAGACTTCTTCGTCGCCGGCGTTGTGGAAGATAAAGACGCGTCCATGCTCCAGGTAACGGTCTATGATGCGGCGCACGGTGATATTTTCGCTCATGCCGGGTACGCCGGGGATGAGGCAGCACACGCTGCGCACGATAAGCGACACCTGTACGCCGGCGCGCGAGGCGTCGTAGAGTTTGCCGATCAGTACTTTGTCCTCCAGGTTGTTGAGCTTGATGGTGATGGCGGCGGGGATGCCTTTGCCGGCAAAGGCGATCTCGCGCTCGATCAGCCGGATGAACTGCTGCTGCAGGTTGAACTGGCCCACCAGCAGGTAGCGGAAGGTGATCGGCGGTATTGCACCGGGGCGTCTCTTTTGTTTGAGGAACCGGAATACCTTTTCGATCTCCAGCAGCATGGGCTGATGCGCGGTAAACAGGATGTGGTCAGTGTAGAAGCGGGCGGTGCTTTCGTTGAAGTTGCCCGTGGCGAGCAGGCCGAGGTATTCGGTGCCGGTCACGGTCTTGCGCTTGAGCATGGCCATCTTGGCGTGTACTTTCAGACCGGGCAGGCTTTGGATGACCTGTACGCCCGCGGCCTTCATCTTTTTCATCCAATGTAAATTGTTGGCTTCGTCAAAGCGCGCCTTGAGCTCGACAAAGACGGTCACCTTCTTGCCGTTGCGCGCGGCGTTGATCAACGCATGGGCAATGCGCGAGTCGTGCGCGACGCGGTACAGCGTTACGTAGATGCGGGTGACGTGCGGATCGATGGAGGCTTCGTTAAAGAAGCGGAGCACGGCGTGGTAGGTATGATACGGCGGATGCAGGAGGATGTCGCGGTCGCGGATCTCTTCGCAGAGCGAGCCTTCGGGATTGTTGGGGAGATAGGCCCGGGTGGTCCAGGGCGGGTACGAGAAGGACGGATCTTTTAACGGCAGCGTTGCCAGGTCTTTGAGGTTGTGGTGCGAGCCGCCTTGCACAAAGGTCGCCTTCTTCAGCCCGAGCCGTTTTTTGAGGTAGGCGAGGATGTGTGCCGGGATGCCGGGCTCGTGCAGGAACCGGGTGGCAAAGCCCAGGTCCCGCTGCGTGATCTTGCGCTCGATCTTTTTGGCCAGGTTGCCTTCGAACTCGTCTTCCAGGTCGAGCTCGGCATCGCGGGTCACTTTAAAGCCGTGGCAGGCGTGGATGTGGTCTTCGCCAAAGGCTTTGCCGAGGTTGGCGCGGATGATGTCTTCCAGGAAAAGTATATACCGGGTGCCGTCGTGGTGAATGCTATAGAACCGGGGGAGGTGGTGCGTGGGCACGCGTACCAGGCTGATGCGCTCGGTGCCGGCCGCGTCGGCATGGGCAATGACGAGGTACAGGGTGTTGTTCTCGGGAAAGAAGTCGGTACGTTCGGACAGCGGTATGATGTGGAGGAAGGTGGAGGCGTCGTGCGCAAAGACGTCGTGCACGGCGGGCAGGATCACGTCGGGGATCGGCTCATGGTAGAGCAGCCGGATGTCGTGCCGCCGCAGCGCGGGCAGGATCTGCGTGATCATGGTCTGTCCGAACTGTTCCTGTTGCGCATGGATGGTTTTTGTGACGTCCGGCAGGACATCGGGCAGGTCGCGGCCGTCGCTTTTGGTGGCCAGCGTTTGCAAGGCCATGAGCGCGGGCACGCGCACGCGGTAAAACTCGTCGAGGTTGGAGGAGTAGATGGACAGGAAC
>NZ_JAHESC010000092.1 GCF_018598185.1 Dawidia soli | reverse complement strand
GTCGTGCACCGCCGTAGTGACCTGGACGCCACCCACCGCCACCGACAACTGCGACGCCTCGCCCCAGATCAACAGCAATACCAACCCCGGCGCCACGCTTTCGCTGGGTCCGCATACGATAACCTATACCGCCAGGGACACAAAGGGGAATCAAAGCACATGCTCCTTTACCGTAACGGTGGTCGATGCTACCAGGCCCGTATTCTCCAACTGCCCTGCCAACGTCAGCGTACCCGCCACCGCGGCCTGTACCGCGACGGCAACCTGGACACCGCCTACCGCCAATGACAACTGCGGCGGGCCGCTCAGCGTGACCAGTACGGCCAGCCCCGGCGCAACATTTGGGTTAGGGATCAATACAGTGACCTACGAAGCCACCGATGCGGCCGGCAACAAAGAAACCTGTTCTTTTACCGTGACGGTCACAGACAATATAAAGCCCGTGTTCACCAACTGTCCGGCCAGCATCGCCGTATCGGCCAACCCGGCCACGTGCAACACGGTGGTGAGCTGGACACCGCCCACCGTCACCGACAACTGCGACGCATCGCCGACGACAACGACAACCAACACCCCCGGATCAACATTCGCCCCCGGCATACATACTATCACATACGAAGCCACGGATGCTGCCGGTAACAAGGAAACCTGTTCGTTCACAGTGACCGTAACAGACGATACCAAGCCGGTGTTCGCAGGCTGCCCGGCAAACATCCAGGTGAATACCGATCCGGCCACGTGCAACGCCATCGTCAACTGGACCCCGCCGACGGTAACCGACAACTGCGATGCATCGCCGGTCATAACGACGACCAACACCCCCGGATCGACATTCACGCAGGGTATACACACCGTCACCTACGAAGCGACGGATGCCGCCGGCAACAAAGAGACCTGTTCGTTCACCGTAACGGTAACCGATGCTACGAAGCCGGCGTTTACCGGCTGTCCGGCTGCTATTAACGTGACGACCGATCCGGCAACCTGCAATGCGCTTGTAAACTGGACGCCGCCCACCGTGACCGACAACTGCGACGCTGCGCCGGTTGTGACCGCGACCAACGCACCGGGATCGACGTTTGCCCTGGGTATACACACCGTTATCTATGAAGCGACCGACGCCAGCGGCAACAAAGAAACATGTTCGTTCACCATCACCGTTACCGATGGCACCAAACCGGTGTTCACCAGTTGCCCGGCGAACATCAGTATACCCACCAATCCTGCCGCCTGCGATGCGGTGGTGAACTGGACGCCGCCGGTCGCCACCGATAATTGTGATGCATCGCCCGTCGTGATCACCACCAACGCTCCCGGGTCAACCTTCACACGGGGCGTGCATACCGTCACGTATGAAGCAACCGATGCCGCCGGCAATAAGGAAACCTGCTCGTTCACGGTAACCGTCACCGATGTCACCAAACCGGTGTTCACCAACTGCCCGGCGAACATCAGTATACCGACCCATCCTGCTACCTGCGAGGCGGTGGTAAGCTGGACGCCACCGACCGTCAGCGATAATTGTGATGGATCGCCGGTAGTGACCACAACCCAAACGCCTGGATCAGCTTTTACAATAGGCGTACACACCGTGACCTACGAGGCCACCGATGCGGCCGGCAACAAAGAAACCTGTTCGTTCACCATAACCGTTACCGACAACACGCAACCGGTGTTTGCCGGCTGCCCCGCCAACATCCATGTGACAACCAACCCAACATCATGCGATGCAGTAGTAACCTGGGTGCCGCCCACCGTGACCGACAACTGTGATGCCGCGCTCCTGGTGACGGCCAGCAACACCCCCGGCTCGGCATTCACGCCAGGCGTACACACCGTGACATACGAAGCGACGGATGCCGCCGGCAACAAGGAGACCTGCTCGTTCACCATCACCGTCACCGATGCAACCAAACCTGTGTTCAGTAATTGCCCGGCCAACATCGCTGTCAACACCAATCCGCTTACATGCAGCGCCGCGGTGAGCTGGATGCCGCCCACCGTGACCGATAATTGTGATGGATCGCCCGCGGTGACCACAACTCACTTGCCTGGATCGACGTTCACGCAGGGCATACACACGGTGACATACGAAGCGACGGATGCCGCCGGCAATAAGGAAACCTGTTCGTTCACTATAACGGTGACGGATGCCACGAAGCCGATGTTTACCGACTGCCCGGCGAACATCAACGTAACGACGAGCCCAACCACCTGTCATGCCGTTGTAACCTGGACGGCGCCCACCGTGACCGACAACTGTGATGCCACGCCCGTGGTAACGACCACCAGCACGCCCGGTTCAACGTTTGCCCTGGGCGTACATACCGTGACGTACGAAGCCACCGATGCGGCCGGCAACAAAGAAACCTGCTCGTTCACGGTAACCGTGGCAGATGCCGCCAAGCCGGTGTTCACCAATTGTCCGGCCAATATCCAGGTCGCTACCACCGCTGCAACCTGCGATGCCACGGTGAGTTGGACACCGCCCGCCGTGAGCGACAACTGCGATGCTTCGCCGGTCGTGACGACGACAACCACACCGGGTTCAACATTCACGCGGGGCGTGCACACGGTGACCTACGAAGCAACCGACGCCGCCGGTAACAAAGAAACATGTTCGTTCACCATCACCGTGACCGACGGCACCAAGCCTGTATTCGCCAACTGTCCGGCCGACATCAGCATAACCACCAACCCGGCGACATGCAACGCCGTGGTGACCTGGACACCGCCCTCGGTGACCGACAACTGTGACGCCGCGCCGGTCGTAACCACTACGAACATCCCGGGCGCAACATTCACGTTAGGTATACACACGGTAACCTACGAAGCGACCGATGCGGCCGGGAACAAGGAGACGTGTTCGTTCACCGTCACCGTGACCGACGACACAAAACCTGTATTGACCAATTGCCCCACCGACATCGCGGTGACCACAAATGCCACAACGTGCGATGCTGTGGTAAACTGGGCACCGCCCACCGTGACCGACAACTGTGATGCCGCCCCCGTAGTGACGGTCAGCAACACACCCGGCTCGGCGTTCACGCCAGGCGTGCACACCGTGACTTACGAAGCAACCGATGCCAGCGGCAACAAAGAAAGCTGTTCCTTCACCGTGACGGTGACCGATGGCACCAAGCCCGTGTTCACCAATTGCCCCGCCGACATCCATGCAACCACGAATGCTGCGTCGTGCAATGCCGTTGTGAGCTGGGCACCCCCCATCGTAACGGACAACTGCGACATCGCACCTATCGTAACGACCACAAACGCACCGGGCTCAACCTTCACGTCAGGTGCGCACACGGTGACCTACGAAGCAACCGACGCGGCGGGTAACAAAGAAACCTGCTCGTTCACAGTCACCGTGACAGACGCTACAAAGCCGGTGTTTGCCAATTGCCCTGCCAACATCAACGTGGCCACCAGCCCAACCACCTGCGATGCCATCGCAAATTGGGTCCCGCCGACCGTGACCGACAACTGCGATCCATCGCCCGTCGTGACTACGACCCACTTGCCGGGATCGACCTTCACATCGGGTGTGCACACCGTTACGTATGAAGCCGCCGACGCGGCCGGCAACAAAGAGACCTGTTCGTTTACCGTGACGGTGACCGATGGCACCGACCCTGTATTCACCAACTGCCCGGCGAACATCAGCGTAACGACCCTTTCAGCAACCTGTGACACCCCCGTGAGCTGGACGCCGCCCGCTGTAACCGACAACTGCGGCGCCATGCCCGTCGTGACGACAACCCACGCGCCCGGCGCAACATTTACGTTAGGCGTACATACCGTCGCCTATGAAGCAACCGATGCCGCCGGCAACAAAGAGACCTGTTCGTTTACCGTGACGGTGACCGATGGCACCAAGCCCGTATTCACCGACTGTCCGACCGATATCAGCGTAACCACCAACCCCGCCACCTGCGACGCCGTGGTACATTGGGCGCCGCCGGCCGTTACCGATAATTGCGATGCCGCACCGGTGATGATCGGCACACACAGCCCCGGAGCAACGTTTGCGTTAGGCGTGCATACCGTCACCTACGAGGCCACCGATGCGGCCGGCAATAAAGAGACCTGTTCGTTCACCGTCACCGTGACCGACGGTACCCGGCCGGTATTCACCAATTGCCCGGTGAACATCAGCGTGCCCGCCGGCGCCGGTTCCTGCAACGCCATCGTGAACTGGACGCCCCCGGGTGTGACCGACAACTGCGATCCCTCGCCGGTTGTGACCAGCACCGGCAATCCGGGCGCGACATTTACCCTGGGGGTGCATACCGTTACCTATGAAGCAACGGATGCGGCCGGTAACAAAGAAACCTGCTCGTTTACCGTGACCGTGAAAGACCTGACCAGGCCCGTGTTCGCCGGTTGCCCCGCCGACATGAATGTGTTCACCCGAACCACTGCGTGCGACGCAGTAGTGAACTGGACACCACCCACCGCGAGCGACAACTGCGATGCATCTCCCACCATAACCATAACCACAACCCACATACCCGGATCGACATTTGCTCCCGGTATTCATACCGTTACGTATACCGCCACCGATACCGGCGGCAACACCGAAACCTGTTCCTTCACCATTACGGTGACCGACGACGCTGATCCGGTGTTTACGGCTTGTCCGACCAACATCGTGGTGACGGCCGATCCTTCTTCATGCGCTGCAACACCATCGTGGACCGTGCCGGTGGCCAGCGACAACTGCACGGCAACGCCTGCGGTAACCGGCAACTTCCAACCCGGCGACCAGTTCCCGGCGGGCACTACCACCACCGTGATATATACCGCGCAGGATGCAGCCGGAAATTCGGCCACGTGCTCGTTTACGGTAACCGTCAACGACAACACGGCGCCCGTCATTACCGGATGTCCGGCCGGCGTTAACGTAACCACCGATGCCACCTGCCAGGCCATCGCTACGTGGACACCGCCGGTAGCAACCGATAACTGCCTGGTAACGCTTACCAGCACGCATACCCCCGGCGACGCCTTCCCGACGGGCACCACTACCGTGATCTATACCGCCACGGATGACGCGGGCAACGTGACGACCTGTTCTTTCGACGTAATTGCCCGCGACGCAGTCGCACCGGTATTCGCCAATTGCCCCGGCAACATCACCGCCGCCGCCAGCGATACAGAGTGTGGCGCATCCGTACGTTGGACACCGCCCACAGCCAGCGACAACTGCGCGGGAATCGTCAACCTGTCCGCCACACATGCACCGGGCGATCTTTTTGCCGTAGGGACTACGATCGTTACGTATACCGCCACCGATATTTCCGGGAACCGCGCCACATGCTCGTTTACCATTACCGTGAACGACGACGCCGCTCCGAAGTTTTTAAACTGCCCGGGCGACATCGCGGTAGCCTCCGACAACGCATGCGGCGCCATCGTGACGTGGACACCCCCTTCAGCCATCGATAATTGCAGTGTGGTCGGTATAACCAGCACCCATCAGCCCGGAGCCCGATTTGACACGGGCATCACCGAAGTGGTATATACCGCGACCGATATTCACGGCAATGCTTCGGTTTGCCGTTTCAACATAAAGGTGCGCAATGGCGAAGTGCCGTTGATCGCCGGTTGCCCGGCCGATGTTCTGGCGAAAGCGGGCGAATCCGGAGAGATCGCCGTAACGTGGGAACCGCCAACCGCTTCTACACGATGCGGTCCGCTGATCCTGATGGGCTCGCATCAACCCGGCGATATATTCCCGGTAGGCTCCACGCCGGTAACGTACACCGCCGCGAACGACGCCGGCGCCACGGTGACGTGTACCTTCAACGTGATCGTATCGTATGAAGACCTGGACATCGAAGTGACCCGGGTAGTGACCCCCGACGGCGACGGAAAAAATGACGAGTGGGTCATTGCCCGCATCGAAAAATTCAACCGGAACAGGGTATTCATTCTCGACCGCTGGGGAAGCGTGATCTACCAGGCCAGCGGATACAACAACACGACCATAGCCTGGAACGGTGTGAATTCGAACGGTGTACAAGTGCCCTCAGGAACATATTACTACGTCATCGAAGTGGACTTCCTCGAAAAACACCTGAAGAAGAGCGGATTTTTTGAATTGCTGCGATAGTATGGGGAAAGCGACACGAGATCTTTTTTTACTTGCCGCATTCTTCACAACGATGCTGCTGACATTCCACTCCAGCCTGGCGCAACAAAAGGTGCAGTTCAGCCAGTATATGTTCAACAACCTGGTGATCAATCCCGCCTATGCCGGTGCCGATGAAGCCCTGAGCCTTACGTTCGTTCACCGCGCCCAGTGGAACGGTATCGACAACGCCCCCACTACGCAAACGCTCACCGGCCATACCCTGTTCAGAAAAAAACATTTCGGATTGGGTGCAACCCTGGTGAACGATCAATACGGTGTACACAAAAACCTGAGCGCGCTGACCAACTACGCCTACCACCTTCAAACCGGTAAGCACTCGTTCCTCTCCCTGGGCGTACAGGTCGGTATATACAACACCCGTTCGGACTATGCTTCACTGATCGGCGGTGTAACCAACGACCCGCGGCTGTACGCCAACGTATCGGAGACCTTTTTTGATTTCGGCGCCGGCGCGTACTACAGGAGCCCACGGCTGCACGTCGGGTTGTCGGCCCCCCAGCTTCTGCCGGAAACGATCGATCTGGACACGCTTTCGGTGCGTCTGAGCCGGACCAATTACTTCCTGTTCTCCAAATACAGGATCACCCAAAATGAGAGCCTGGAATACGAGCCTTCCATCCTGCTAAAATATTTTCCCGGCTTGCCCCTCTCCTACGATATAAACATCAACATGATCTACCGCAAAGTGCTCACGCTCGGCCTATCGTACCGCAAGGAGGAATCGGTCGACTTTCTTTTGAAGGCCCAGATCACGCCCCAGTTCCAGGTCGGGTATTCGTACGATCACGCCATCGGCAGCGTGGCCCGGCTGGCGAATGGCTCGCACGAGCTGATGGTGCAGTATCTTTTTAAGTTCGTGGAAACCAAAGTGGCCTCCCCGAGATAACCTGCACGCATGATCAAACCCGGAAACATATTGCTGCCGCTCCTCTTGCATGTCGCCGTAACGGTGGCGCATGGCCAGCAGACGGTTTTCGGGTTGTTCAGGAACAACGTGAACCTGGGCGACAAATACTACCGGGACAAGGATTATCTGAACGCCCTGAAATTGTATAAGGAAGCAACCCGGCGCGATCCGGACGTACGGTTGCGCGTGGCCCGGTGTTACTATTCTTTGAAAGAATATACCCAGTCTGTTTTTTATTACGACCGTTACCTGCAGGAAAAGCGGTCGTTGCCGTGGAGTGATATGTATTCATATGCCGAAGTACAGGCGGCCACGGGCAACTATAAAACCGCCATCGAGTATTATCAAAAACACCTCGCCAACAAACAAGACGACGCACTGGCCATGCGCAAAGTATGGCGCCTGAGCAACATCCGGTACCTGTACGAAGACTCCGCGCATATTTCCGTACATCCGCTTTCGCTGAATACCGGGTACGGCGAGCTTTGTGCCGTGCCATACGGGAGCAGGATCGTGTTTATGTCGAACCGGAAAGAGGCCGGGCTGGTCGAAAAAGTAAACGCCTCGATAAACGCGCCCTTCTATAAGCTCTATTCCGCCCGTGTACTTTCCGGCGATGATAAAAACGGTCATCAATACGACAAGGCGGTGCCTTTCAGCAAAGCACTGGCGTCGAGGCTCAACGCCGGGCCGGTGGCCTTTTACGATAAAGAACAAAAAATGGTATTCGTGGCATCGGCGCGTGAAACCGGCAACAGCGGCCGGCGAAGCCTGCAGCTCTTTTTTGCCGAATGGAAAAACGGCGAGTGGACGGAGACCATGCCCTTTCCGTACAATAGCCGGCATCACTCCTTCAGCGATCCCACCATCAGCGAAGACGGTAAGGTGCTTTACTTTTCGTCCGATATGGGGGGCGGCGTGGGCGGTAAAGATCTGTATAAGTCCACCCTTGTAGACAATACGTGGACGCAGCCCCAAAACCTCGGCGAAACGGTGAACACGCCTTACGACGAAGCGTTCCCGTTCCTCCATCAAAACCGCACCCTATACTTCGCCTCCAACGGTCACCCCGGAATGGGCGGCCTCGACATCTTTGAGACCGCCATCACCGCCGAAGGTTACAGTGAACCGCGCAACGCCGGCTATCCGATCAACACCAGCTACGACGACTTCGGCCTGGTGGTCGATTCGCTCGACGCGCACGGCTACTTTTCGTCCAACCGGAAGAACGGCGGCTACAACGACGATCTGTACGAAGTGGAGATGGACATCCAGACGTACCCAGTGAACATCGCCGGCGTAGTGAAGATGAAAGAGCACGCCTGGAGCGACTCGTCGGCGCTGACGTTGCTGACCCATACACGGGTGTACCTGATCGATAAGCTGCGGAACACCACCGTATACGAAAGCACGACCGACGGCAAAGGCAACTTTTCGGTGATCGTACCATACTTTAGTGAATATATGATCCGGGTGGTAACAGACGACGGCAAGGAAAGCGTTGTTGTACTGGAAATACCCAAACACCAACGGCAGATCAGCGCCCACGAAATTGTATTTGTAAAAGACACTTTTTAAGACATAGAGATCGGGATGATATGAAAGGACACGCAACAATCCACTGCACGGTATATAAGGCCGGACTCCGGCTGTATAGCATCGCCATGCTGGCTGCCGCCCTGCTGGCCCATGCGCCCGCCACGGCACAGGTAAGGCACTTGATCCAGGTACGGACATTCGACGAGCGCTTGAAGCCCCTGAAGAATGTAGAGGTTTCCATTAATGGCAAGAGCTTTATCTCCACAGGCGACAAAGGCGAAGTGTTCACCGAATTGCTGGAAACAGAGCTGCCGATAAAAACCCTCAAAATAAAAAATGAACAGCTCGAGCCGGCCGCCTGGAACCTGAGCAAAAGCGTTCTCGAGATCGTGGTGCGCAAAAAAGACTACCAGGTGGTGCACCTTACGGTGAGAGACCGGAACACCGGCCCGGTGGCCAGCGCGTCTGTAACATTCCGGGGAAAGAAGACGGCCCACTATACCAGCGCCCCCAACGGTACACTGGACCTGCCGATCGCACTCGACGAAAAGATCGATGGCCCCGATCAATTCAGCGTAAAAGGCTACGACGTGATCGGCTTCCAGCAGACCAACGCCGAAGCTACGCTCACCGTGGAGCTTGTCAAACCCGTGGCCGCTGTGGAGCAAACACCCGCGGCAGACGCCCGGGAGAACTCCGCCGCTGCGGCAAACCCGGTGACCGGCAAAGAGTACTTCAGGAACTTCGATCTCAACCACCTCGACTCGATTCAATCGCTCACCGTATTCTACGCGATCTTCAAGAACGTATCCATGAAAAACATGGACGCCGCCACGAGAGCCCGGCTGGACGACAAGTTCAAACAGTTGGTGACACAGCTCGAAGATTCGGTGCGCCGCAACCACAATGTCTTCATGGGTAGGATCTCCGATTCGTCGTTTGTGCGCGAAGACATCCGGAACCTGTTGAAGCAGGCGCAGGCCGAGGGCCAGGGCTTGCAAACACAGCGTACGGAATTCGATGAAAAGATCCGTATCATCGAGCAAAAGTTGCAAAAAGGCTTTACCAGCCTCGATGAAAATACACGGGCTATGGTCTCCAGTGACCTGCTGGCGTTGGAACAGCTGCTGGCCGAAAACGAAAGTCGCTTTTATAAGAACCTGAGCGACTACCGGCAAATCATCAACACGCTGAAGGAGAAATACTTCGACTTCCAGCAACTGGAAAGCAAGCTTTCCGAAAGCGAAGCGAAGCGCTTGCAAGAGCAGGAAGCTTTCCGCAGGCAACTCTTTCTCATTTTCGAT
>NZ_JAHESC010000091.1 GCF_018598185.1 Dawidia soli | reverse complement strand
TGTAGTGCATGTATACTTTTGTGGGGGTGGTTTTGGTAACGGGTTTAGGGCCGGTGTTGGGTTGGGTGTCGTCGGAAGCGCAGGAGAGTAGGATCGTGAGGGTGATCACGAAAAATATCACTGCTGACGTATATCTTTTTTTCATTTCTGTTTGACCTGTGGCCTTTTAATTTTCTTCGCCGGTCTGGAGACCGGGGCAATGGTCGGCACGAGTCGCCCTCCCTCCGGTCGGAAGACTCGCGCCAGGTGCCACGTGTAGCGGCTTCGCCTCTACTCCCCTCCAACTAATAACCTGTGCTGGGTACGACGGCTTTGTTGTTGTCTACTTCGGCTAGTGGAACCGGGTAGTAGTAGTCTTTGTCCTGGTATACGATCTCGCCGCCGGTGATGCGTTTGTCGTTGTACTTCAGTACCTCTTCCTGTACGATCTTCCATCGGACGATGTCGTACCAGCGGTGGCCTTCGGCGAAGAGCTCGCGGAAACGTTCTTCGCGGATGGAGTCGCGGAGCTGTGTGCCGGCCAGGCCGGTGTAGTCCACGGACGGTGTGGGCGTGTCGGGGTCGGCGTTGTAGGCGCGGCGGCGGACCTTGTTCATGTACTCGGCGGCCACAGTGTTCTGGTTTTCGTGGTTCATTACTTCGGCGTACATCAGGTATACATCGGCCAGGCGCATCATGTGGTAGTTGGTGCCGCTATTGCGGTTGGTGGCGATGACCGAGTAGTCCTTTGGCGAATACTTCCGGAAGCTGTGACCGGTATAGTTAAAGTCACTGGATCCGACCGGCTTCATCTTGCCTTCGACGTCGGCTGCAGAGTCCGTGGGCGCATAGGTACAGATCTTCAGCCGCGGGTCACTGCCAAAGCGGGCAATGTTTACGCCGTGCGGGGTGCAGTTGCTCCAGCCCCGGCCGGGAGCAGCGATCACCAGCGCGATGCCGGAACCGAGGCCGTTCTCCCAAATATTCTGTTGCATGTCTACACTATAGTTGATCTCCCACAGCGACTCTTCGCTAAATTCTTCTTTGCCTTGAAAGAGGCCGTCATACTGCTTGAAGGGCACCAGCGCATAACGGGGGTTGGCGAGCACCTCCTCGAAGTAGGCTCTGGCATGGCTATAATCTTCCATGTAGAGATATACCTGCCCGAGAAATGCTTTGACGCCATATTGGGAGATGCGGGCGATGTTGTTATCATCCCATTGGGCCGGCAGGCCGGCTTCCGCCGCTTTCATATCGGCAACGATCTGCTGGTACACCTTCCCGACGGAGGCCCGGGGATTCATGACGTCGTCGCGCGACTCGGCCACCGTCAGGATCAACGGTACGGCCAATCGCGTGCTGTCGTCGGCGTACGAGGCTTCACCCCACAGGCGTACCATGTGGAAGTATGCGAAGGCACGCAGGAAATGGGTCTCGGCTACGATCTCGTTCAGCCGTTTGGTCTGATCGGTCGTCAGACCCCTGGCGGCGAAGATGGGTGCGTTTTCGAGAATGTCGTTGGCGCGGGCCACGATGCGGTAAAAGCCGCGCCAGGCAATGTATACATTGCCATCGGTCGACGTTACTTCGTTCCGGTTCTGGGCGTTCCAGTAGTCAGACTCGTGCGGCAACGCCAGCAGCGTCTGGATATAAAACGTCTGACCGAACAGGTCGAGGTTCTTCACGGCGTCGTAGGTACCATTCAGCGCCAGGTCGAAATTCGACACGCGGCTGTAGAAGTTATCCGCGCTCAGCTCGTTTTCGTTTTCGACGTCGAGGAAGCTATCCGAGCAACTGCCGAGGAGTATGGCGGCCAGCGTAAGGATCAGGATATAGGATCGTGTTTTCATCGTTGGTCCGGGTTAGAATTGTACTTCCAGTCCGCCGCCATACGTACGCACCATGGGGTAACGGCCATAGTCCACACCGCGGGCCAGGTTGGAGCCGGCCACTTCGGGGTCCATGCCGCTGTAGCGGGTAAAGGTCAGGATGTTGTTGGCATTGACATAGGCGCGTACCTTTCGCAGTTTCAGGCGTGTGAGCAGCTGTGCCGGTACGTTGAAGCCGAGCTGAATGTTGCGCAGCTTGAGGTACGAGCCGTCCTCTACGAAATAGGACGACGGACGGCTGAAGTTACCATTGGGATCACTGGCGATATTGCGCGGGTTGTTGGTGTGACGCTCGGGCGTCCAGGCTTCGTAGATGTCGGTGGTCGTGTTGTTGTCGCCAAAGAAGTTGCGTGTATAGGCCTTGCTGGCGTTAAAGATGTCGACGCCTTGCACACCCTGAAACTGCAACGAGAGATCTACCAGCCGGTTGTAGGAAACACCGATATTGAAAGCATAGGTCATCTTCGGCCACGGGTTGCCGAGATACACGCGATCGTACTCTGCCGTTACTTCGCCGTCGGGCTTATCGTTGGGGCCGCTGATGTCTTTATACATAAAGTCACCGGGGCCGGTGCCCGCCTCCTGGTACAGTCCGTCATCGGCGTAGGTGTTGATGGCATATACATCTGCCGCGGAGTTCAGCATTTGCCGTACGACATAGCCGTAAAAGCTGGAGATGGGATGTCCTGCCTGCGTACGCGTCATGCCGCCCATCTGCAAGCCCGCGCTGCCGCCTGTGATATATTCGTCGCCCCGCAGGGTCTTCATCTCGTTCTTCATGAACGACACGTTGCTGTTCAGGCTCAGCTCAAACTTCCGGATGGGGTGTTTATAACCCAGGTCGATGTCGACACCCGTGTTACGCATGGTGCCGATGTTGATCGCCGGATTGACAGGATCGAAGTTGTGTGTGGCTATCCCGACCGACGGCGGAATGGGCACACCGTATAACAGGTCTTTTGTGTCTTTGATGTAGTAGTCTACACTCAACGCCAGGCGGTTGGAAAAGGCGTTCAGGTCGATGGCGATATTTTTCATATTCACCTCCTCCCACTTCACATTTTTGTTCGGCAGCCGGCTGATATAATACCCTACGACTTTGTTCTTGCCTTCTTTGTCAAATGCGTAGCTCGAGAACTGAGAAGTATACGTCTTCAGATAAATAAAGCTGTCGATGTTGTCGGAGCCCAGCTTGCCCACGCTGCCGCGCAGCTTCAGGTTGGTAATGAAGGGAACATTTTGGAAGAAGCGCTCTTGCGAGATGCGCCAGCCGGCGGAAACCGAAGGGAACACCCCCCAGATATTGGTCGGCCCGAACTTGGGTGCCGACGCATCGCGGCGCACATTTATTTCCAGCAGGTAACGTTCGTCAAAGTTATAGCTCACGCGCCCGAACTGTGAGAGCTGCCGGGCACGGGCGATCGTCTGGCGGTCGGTGATGTTGATGGCCCCGCCGGTCAGGTTGAGGCTTCGCGCTACATCCACCGGAAAGTTCATGCCGATCGCATTAAAATGCTGGCCGTCGTATTTATAGGCTTCGTATCCGCCCATGACCTGTACGTTGTGCCGGCCCATGCTTTTGTTGTAGGTCGCAACCATGTTGCCGGTCAGCGCCAGATCGTTGGCGGTGCCGTATGTAAGCGAAGCGATCGTGTTGCTAAACGAACCATAGCTAAAGGCTTCGTCGAACTTATCGGCCAGATAACCAAGATAATTTATCCCCAATGCCGCACGTACCTGTAAACCTTTTAACGGTCGTGCATCGAGGTATAGATTTCCGTCAACACGGTTCGACTTGCGCAGCTCGTGCTGCTGATACTGTGTCGCGACGGGGTTTGGTCCCTGGAAATACACCGGCCCGCGTCCCCAGCCGCCCCATTGATTTTCAGGATCGCGAACGGGCATGATGGGGATCGAACGGTACGGTATGCCGCCGTTGTAGTTCTCGTCGAAGTTGCTCACCGGGTTTTCTTCGACGCGCGACAGCAGCATGCTTTCCCCCAGCGTAAGCCAGGGCATCAGCTTGAGATCGGAATTCAGGCGAATGCTGTAACGCTTAAAGGCATTGTCGATCAGGATGCCTTTTTCGCTGTCGTGACCAAACGCCAGGTAGAAGCTGGAGTTGTCGTCGCCTTTCGAGATGGCCAGGTCATATGATTGCAGCACGCCGCTGCCGTTATAAAATTCCTTGATCCAATCGGTATCGGCTTCGTAGTTGTCCCACGACGCGTCCGGTGTGCGGCCGGCATTGATGCGCGCTTCCCGCGCGTACTTCACAAAGTCAGCGCTGCCGAGCAGCGTGGGCAGGTTGATGGCCTGTCGTTTGCTGATGGAGCTTTTGGCCACCACCTGCAACGCGCCCTTGCCGCGTTTGGTCGTAACGATGATCACGCCGTGCGCAGCCTTGGCCCCGTAGATCGCCGAGGCGGCGGCATCTTTCAGGATCTCGATCGACTCGACATCGTCGGCATCAAATTGATTGCCGACGTCCATGCGCACGCCGTCGACGATCCAGAGCGGGTCGGTGTTCGAGATCGATCCTACCCCGCGAATGTGAATGGTCGGCTTGTCGCCGGGCGCCCCGCCGTTGCGCGCCACGGTCACCCCCGCCACCATGCCTTGCAAGGCCTGATCGATGCGGAGCTGTGTTTTGTTTTGCATCGCGGCCACTTCCACCGTCGCCACGGCGCCCGATACATTGGAACGTTTCTGTTCGCCATACCCCACCACTACAACTTCTTCCAGCCCGATGATGTCCTCCGTTAGCGTCACCTGGATCGTGCGTTGTCCTTTTACAGCAATCTCTTCGCGCAAATAGCCGATGGCGCTAAAGACGATCACAGACGAGTCGGCCGCATCGAGCGTATAGCGTCCGTCGGCGTCACTCATCGTACCGTTGGTCGTGCCGCGTTGGTAGACGCTGACACCGGGTATCGGTTCGTTTTGGCCGTTGGTGACCCGGCCGGAGACGCTGCGTTGCTGCGCGGCGGCCTGGTGCCCCGGCAAGAGCATCAGCAGCATCCAGGGGATGGTTGCAAGGCTTATGGTATACCGTAAAATTCTTTTCATAGGGATAGGGTTCGGTTAGGCGTAAGCGGTTGAGACCAGTCAGGGCATTTCGTGCAGGCGCACCGCGGCGCCACCGCCCGCGGCGAGCCTGAGCTTGAGCACGGTGCCGGTGTCTACCGCCTGGCGCACGATGTCGAGCGGCAGCGGGTTGGTGTCCCAGTCGGCATTCGCTCCGTCCTGGTATATTTCGGCTTCATATTTCTTGCCGGGCGTGAGGAAGCTCAACGGCACGTCCAGGGTACGGGCTTGCTCGTTAGTGATCGAGCCGATGTACCAGTCATTGCTGTTACGGTCTTTGCGCACCGTGGTGACGTATTCACCGATGACTGCCTGCGGCACGCGGGTCTCTTCCCAGTCGGCGGGCACATCTTCAATAAACTTGAGCGCGGGGTTGCCTTCATAGTTTTCCGGCAGATCGGCGGCCATTTGCATCGGGCTATAGATCACGACATACAGCGCCAGCTGCTTGGCCAGTGTGGTGTGCACGCGGAATGCCCCCGTCGTCTTGAAGCGGATGTCGAAGATGCCCGGGGTATAGTCCAACGGACCGCCCAGGCAACGGGTAAAGGGCAGGATCGTGGGGTGTGACGGCGGGTTGCCATCGCTCCACGCTTCATACTCCGTACCCCGCGCGCCTTCGCGCGTCATCATGTTGGGATAGGTGCGGCGCAGGCCGGTATCTTTTACCGGCTCGTGCACGTCGATCATGACCTTATAGCGCGCGGCCGTTTCCATTACCTTGTGGTAGTGGCGCACCATGAACTGGCCCTGGTGGCGTTCGCCGGCGGGCCGTTTGTTTACATAGCCGGTCTTGAGGCGGTGGATGTCATGCTGTGCGCAGAATTTGAAGGCATCTTCGAGCTGATCTTCGTAGTTACGAACATTACCGCCGGTTTCGTGGTGCGCGATCAACCCGATGTTACGCGCTTTGGCATACGCACTGATGGCATCGATGTCATAGTCCGGGTAAGGTTTGGTGAAATTGAATTTTCCTTCAACTGTCCAGTCGCCTTCCCAACCTTCGTTCCAGCCTTCGGCCAATACCGCCGACAGTTTATGCCTGGCCGCGAAGTCGATAAGCGTCTTCATGTTCGCGGTCGTGGCACCGTGGTTGGGACCGCCCTCCCAGGTATATTTCTTCATGTGCATGCCCCACCACATACCGTTGTATTTACCGGGCTTGATCCACGACACATCGCCGAGCTTGTTGGGCTCGTTCAGGTTGAGAATGAGGTAAGACGTTACCAGGTCGCCGGGCTTCTCGGCGATCTGCAACGTACGCCACGGTGTGGTCATGGGCGCACGGGTCTTTACGCGGTCACCGTCGGCCCACGCGACGAGATCGGCTTTCAATACATGGTTGGATTGACGCGCCAGCGTCATGGAGGCGTAGTCGATCAACGCAGCTTCGTGAATGCTGATGGCCAGCCTCGGCCCTTCCATCGTCAGCGGCGTATGCACCGCTTCGCGCAGCTCGCTGATCTTATTTTTCTGAAACAGGCATTCCGAGTCGATGTCGGTATGATTGGCCGGGATCCACCAGGCATCCAGGTCTTGGGCCAGGGCAAATTCGGTGAGCTCGTCCAGGATCACAAAGTCGGTGAGCTTTTCCTGCCGGGGGATGTCGTAGCGGAAGCCGAGGCCGTCGTCATACACGCGGAACTCCACCCGCACGGTACGCTTCAAGCCACCTTTTTCCCGGAGCGTTACCGTAAGGGCGTTGTAGTGGTTGCGAATGGTTTTTACCTCGCCCCACGGCTGGATCCAGGTCTCGTCAAAAGAGCTCTTTTTTACATCGGCAATGGCAAAGTCACCGTGCAGGGCGGGCTGATCCTTTAATACAAAGCCGAGCCGCGAGGGAGCTACGATCAGCTGCTCATTGCGGTGGACGGTATACGTTGCGACACCGTCGCTGACCTGTAGCCGTACCTGCAAGTTGCGGTTGGGCGACATGACTTCGGCGGGCTGAACTTTGCCTTTGCCGGTTGCGAGACCGGTGACGAGCAGCAGGGCTGCGAGCGGAGCAAAAAAGAGCTTCATACGGTATGGGTAGACAGAGTGTTTGTTTTGCAAACGATGTAAAACGTATTGCTATCGATTGCGTAACAAAGCACGGCCTCTCCTACCGCGGGAAGAATTTTCCCAGTGAAAATGTAAGTTATATTTTGATAGGTATGCGGGTAAGGTGTTAGTGGACAGGTAGTTGAAAAATATACGAGCGCCGGAAAATATAAATGGAGTATAAGGGAATTTGCGGCCTGGAGGGCCGGTTCTTCTGACTGGCGGGTACCCTTGCGAGGTTTTTAGGGGTTAGTCTGACAGGAATTTGATAGGGCTTTAGTACGGCTTTAGTAGGGCTTTAGTAGGGCTTTGATACGGGTAATCCTGGTTGGTAGGGGGAGGCGTTGTGGTTAGAAGTCGGTTCGGAAGACATGCGCGAGGCGCTGGGTCTCGCTGACTGCCCGCCAGCTGCAAACTGGCGACAGTATAGGCACTCCCGATAGCCATCGGGATTCCGCGCTGCGCGCTAAAACTTGCGCCAGAGGCATACCTTGCGCCAGCTGGCGTAAGTTTAGCGCCGATCGGCCAGCTGGCAGCCGGGACCTCGCTGCAGATTAAATCGCTTCGATCTGCATGATGCGGCGTTCGAACTCTTCGTTGGGCACCAACGACTTACTCTTTACGCGGGCTTTGTAGTTATAGATCGTGTTAATAGAGTAATCCAGGATCTTCGCAATCTTCTCGGTGTCGTGAATCCCCATGCGAATCAAGGCAAAGATCCGCAACTCGGTATTCAACAGCTGTCCTTCCTTCAACACGATGCGATCTTCCTCTTTGAAGAAAGAATTGAACGTTGTCACAAAATCCGGAAAGAGCTTCAGGAAGACTTTGTCAAAGCTGAAATAGAGCTCCTCCCGTTCTTTCTTCAAGTTGATGTTGTTCACCACGAACCGGATGTCGTCGTATTTCTTCGCCATCAGCTTATTGTCGATCGCCTGCTTGAACGCTTCGATCTTAACGAGATACTCCGAGTTGATATTAAAATAGAAGCCGATGTACTCTTCTTTTATCTTGTTCGCTTCCATCAGGTGGCTATTGACCTCCTGCAGCAGCGTGTTCGATTCCTGCAAGCTGGCGTTTGCTTCTTTGATGCTCTTGTCCGCCTCCTGAATCTTCTTGAACTGTTTGTAGATAATGACGGCGAAGATGACGGTGATCACCGAGAGGGCGGTGATCACCAGCGCATACGCAAACAGCAGCTTGCGCTGACGGTCTACGGTGTCGAGCTTGTTGCCTTCGATGATGGGGAAGATCGCCGCCACCTGGATCTTGCGGTGGCGCGCGCCGTAGAAGTTCGCGTCGTCCATGGCGTGCTTGACGTAAGCATACGCGCGTGCCACGTCGCCGTCTTTATATAAGAGCTCGGCGAGGTTGAGGATCGCGAGGGTTTCTTTGGTGGACGACCGGTTGTCGGCCATCGACGCCCGGATGAGCATCAGCTTGGCATCTTCGATACGGCCCTGCTGCTGGTAGATGTAGCCCAGGGTGCTGGCCGCGATGGCGAGGGAGGCATCGGTGAGGGTGAAGGCGGAAAGCATGCGTTCGAGATCGGCGGAGGCCGCCTGGAAATTGTTCATGCGCAGATGCTTCATGGAGCGCAAGTGCAGATACTCGCCGGAGCGGGAGCCGATGTAGTGCAGGGCGGAGTCCACGTACTGGTTGCCGAGCTGGGTGTAACGCTCGGTGAAGTATTGGTCGCGGTTGAAGTCCACCAGGTCGTAGTAGGTGCGCGCGAGGACAGCATACAGCTCGGTGTGAATGGTGTCGGGCAAATGCCGTTCGCGTATGGCGTGCAGGGTATCGAGGGCCTCGTTGAACATACCCGACGACAGCAGGATAAACGCCAGCTTGATGCGGGCATAGGCTACGCGGGTGGGATCGTTTGACCGGTAGGCCTCGTGCTGCATGTTGCGTGCATAGGTGAAGGCCGAGTCGTAGATGAACGTCTTGTATTCGCTGTAAATGCGGTCGTATAAAAAAAAGAGGTCTTCCGGACGGGTGTGCCGCTTTTCGGTCATGAGGGCGTCAATACGGGCTTTCTTTTGCCGGATGTACCGGTCGCGGTCGGCCAATACCTGGTCCAGGTCGTTCAGCGCTTCCGAAACGGGCGTTTCGGCATGGGTTATTGACAGTCCCAGTAGTAAAAAAAGCAAGGGCAACAGCCGGCAGGTCATCTCCATTCGATCTTATCAGGTCCAAGATGTTAAAATAAGAATTTTATCGTTACCGAGGACGATTTCGGGAACAGCAATGTGACATAAGCGGTAATGGTGGTGGACGTATATACTATTCACGATGATCGTATCACGACGTCAGTCCGGAGACCGGCCGCATGCGGCGGGGGCTGAGACTCGCACCAGATGCACCTATGAAATATATACTTATTGGGGAAACTTGCCGGATTATTCGGGTATATAAAAAATATTTATACCATTTTGCTAAAATATATTTTACATATACATAGTCAATCAGTATATTCATCATACAATACATCACCGCGTCTTACAACGTTGCCGGTAGTAAACATTAGCTTTTACCGAAGAAGAGCGGGTGGGTATTTCGAGGGATTCGACTTTAATCTTACCGTATATGTTAACCGTACTGTCTTATGCCGTACTGGGTATATTTTTATACCTCAGCGTTTGCACTTTGTACTTCGTCGTTATTGCAATTGCCAATGGCGTGCGGAAGGAGCCCGATTACACCGTTTTCCCTTCCAAGCGAAAGGTGGCGGTATTCATTCCCTGTTATAAAGAAGACACGATCATTCTCGACACCGCCCGGGCAGCCATCAGCCATCCGTACCCCGCGGCCGACTTTGATGTCTTTGTGATTGCCGACTCCATGCACCCGGATACCCTCCGGGACCTGCGTGCCTTGCGCGTCAACGTGATCGAGGTAAGCTTCGCGGTGAGCTCGAAGGCCCGGTCGCTGCACGCAGCGCTCCACTGTGTGGACGAAGCGCGCTATGATAT
>NZ_JAHESC010000090.1 GCF_018598185.1 Dawidia soli | reverse complement strand
AAGGCCGCGGTACGCGCTTGGACCTCGGTGGCGGGGGGGTGTACGTTGTAGGCCAGCGGACCCCGCTTTTTAGGCTGGTTCGAAATCCGCACCTGCGACGACAGGCGCGCGATCGGCTCCGACAAACGACGCGAGATCCACAACCCCGATACGAGCGAGAAAAACACCGCCCCGGTCAGCATGGCGATGTAGAACAGCCGCGCATTCTGCTGGGCCTGCACCGACTGCCGCAGCGAGTACTCGGACAACAGGAAGTACTGGTTGCTCAGGGCCGACGTCAGCTCGTTCAGCTCGCGGCGCAAGCCGTCTTTGCTGCTCAGGCCGATCTGCTGCTGAATGTTGACCAGCTCGTTGAAGAGCCGCTGGTATTCCAGCATGTGCGTGCGCGCCTCCGTGCTGTCGCTGTGAAACCGCGCCATGTCGTGCATGACCTTGATGGCCGCGTGGTTAAAGGTATTGCGGTATACCGTATCGTGCCGCAGGAAGAAATCCTTTTCATGGCGACGCAGGAACAACACGTTGACCAGGCTCGGGCCGGCGGATTCTTCTTCCAGCTTGTGCGCATGCCAGCGCATTCTCCCTTCCAGGCCGTCGTCCTTAAAACCCTTGCGATATACCAATTCTTCCAGGGCCACAAACTTGTCGTTGTACACGGAAAGCGTGCTGTCGATCGCATCGAGGTTGATGTCTACCTGGTAGCCTTTGCCCCGGGTCTGCTGACGCACCGCGCGGATCTCCGCCTGGATGCGCTTGTTCATGCTGTCGCGTAGCTCAAGCGCCGTGCTGGAGCGGGTCTTGAAGTAGCTTATGTTGTAGACGTCGAGGTCGAAAAAGTCGTTGTCGGATTTGATCAGCGTAAGCGTAAATACCTGCAGCTGACTGATGCGGCTGTGGATCAGCGCGATCTTGTTGGCGCGGTCGAGTATGTAGAGGGAAACGATGGCCAGGATGAGGATGAGCACCGTCAAGAATAAAAAACCCGAAACCATACGGCTCCGTATGGAATTAAACTCCAAAAATTTAAACACGGCTAGGTGGTTTTACTGGGCGGATCCGGCAACGCATGGGGCTCCGTTGCGGGAAATCCTTACAGGGTAGATGGTTAATGGTTTCCTTCCAGCCGGCAAGATACGAGGACCAATGCGCGTTTTTTATTCAGCGTGTGTTAAGTTATTGTTACGGGGCGGCGCACTGTCTTTTTCAAACGTATGATTTCGGTGGAATAACGCATGTTACCGGGCGCCCTCCGTCGGCGGGCGTGAATGTCGTGATCCAGAATCGTGGCCGGTGCCCCGGTGCCGCAAGGCTAAGCCGCCGGCATTTACGTTTACGGTATATTCCACATTCGTCAGACGGACTATTTCGGCTATGATATAATATGCAATTAACACAAACGTAAAACCTGTATGTTTTTCGCATTTTTTTGTTGTGATGTTATACTATTGTTACCATACAACCGGTTTTTACTATATATTTAACGCAACTATCCCGGGCACTTCACTGGGCCTCGTTATCCTTCGCGATCGTACACATACATTCTCCATACGAGTTATACGAATGATGTTCCTGCTACTGCTTCACCCACAGTAGCGCACTTGATAATTCCACCGTTTTAACGTCGTTCCAAACGTTACCAGGAAAACTATGAGTCAACCGGAAGATTCTTATACTGACAAGATAAAAGTAACAGAGTATGCGCACGGTGAGATCGGTCTTTCGGAAAAGATTCATCCCGACAGCACGCTGGTATTAAAATATTCAGGTCCGCTTTGCTACGCACGCGTGCGCGAGGTACAGGTAGACGCCGCCAGCGTGGTCAACATCGTGATCCGCGCCAAGGACCGTGTGCGCGTGCAGGTAACGTCCTCCGAGCCGCTGCTGATGTTATACATCGTGCTGAAAGGCGACCTGCAATACGGAACGGGCCAGCAGGTGGCCCATACCGCCCGCTTTCATTACAACCTGCTGTATCAGCCATCGTTGCAGCAGGATTTTATCTTGGAGAAAGGCCGGCAGTATGTGCTGCTGGCCGTACACTTCCGGCCGTCGGCCCTGCAGCAGTGGGCGGGGCTTCATCCGCTGTATTCGCACTTTCTCGAACAAGCCGCGCACCACGAATCGTCGGCCCTCTTTCACCAGGCGCGCCCTGCTTCGCAGGCGTTGATCTATGCGTCGCTGAACCTGTTCCGACGCACGTCGCTCTATAATACGAAGATCATGCGCCAGGTCGCGTTGCTCCATGTCCTGCGCCATGCAGTGATGCCGTTGTTTGCGACACTCCCCGCCGCACCGCCGGACCTGCAGCCTTCCGACCTGGAAAAGGTGCATGCCGCCCGTGCCTACATCTTCGATCATCTCGACGAAAACATTTCGGTGCGCGTGCTGGCCCGTGTCGCGGGGTTGAATGAGCGTAAGCTGAAGCGAGGATTTCATGCGGTATACCACACCACGGTGGGCACCTTTTTGCGCGAGGAGCGTATGCTGCGGGCGTTGACGCTATTGAAAGAAAAAAAGATGTCGGTGGCCCGCGTAGCCGCCGCCGTGGGATACCGCCATGCGCCCAATTTTTCGGATGCCTTCCGGCGGCACTTCGGCCACCCGCCCACCTTGTGCAGCGAGATCAGCCAGTTGTAGCGGAAGTACGACAAAGGTCAGGTGGCGCGGTGACGGAAGTCAAAAAACGCATTTCCAGTAATTTCCTACCTTGGAGCGTTTTAACGCCATAATCGCCGTATGAATAAGACCATCTTCATTGCTTCCGCCGAACCGTATACGGGCAAATCGGTGATCGCCCTGGGCCTCATCAACATGCTGCTGGCCCGCACCAGCAAAATCGGCTACTTCAAGCCGATCATCCGCCAGACGGCGCCCGATCAAAAAGAGATCCACATCGAGACGATCCTCCACCACTTTTCGCTGCCGATCGAATATGCCGACACATACGCTTTCAGCGGACAGGAGGTGCTGCGCCGCCTGGAGTCGGAAGACATGGGTGAGATCATCAACACCATCATCACCAAATACAAGAAGCTGGAAGAAGCCTATGACTTTACCGTCATTGAAGGCACCGACTTCCTGGGCGAAGGCCTGGCCTTTGAGTTTGAGATCAACGTATCGGTGGCCAAGAACCTGGGCGCGCCGGTGCTGATCGTGGTGAGCGGCGAGCGGCGTACCACGGCCCAGGTGGTAACGGCCGCGCTGAACGTGCTGCGCAACTTTGAAAGCCGCGAGCTCCAGGTCATCGGCATGGTGGTGAACCGCGTACAACCGGCACAGGTAGACGACGTGCGCGAGCTGCTGCGCCTGCAACTGCCCGCCGACATGATGCTGGCGGTTATCCCGTGGGAAAAGAGCCTGCAAAGCCCTACGCTGCGCGAGATCAAAGACGCCCTCGACGCCCGCGTGCTCTTTGGCGAAGAACTGCTGTCCAACCAGGCCGACAACTATGTGACCGGCGCCATGATGCTGCCCGGCTTCCTGAGCCACATCAAGGACAACGTGCTGATCGTTACCCCGGGCGACCGCGGCGACATAGTGATCGGCGCCCTGCAGGCCAACCTCTCCTCTACCTACCCCAAGGTAGCGGGCATCGTGCTGACCGCCGGCATCGAGCCGGACGAACCCGTCATCCGCCTGCTGCAGGGGCTCCAAACCGTCGTGCCGATCATCGCGGTGCAGAAGGGTACTTTTGAGACGACCACCATCATCGGCAACATCCACTCGCGCATTACGGTCGACAACAAGCAGAAGATCGCGCTGGCCATCGACACGTTTGAAAAATACGTGGATTGGAAAGCACTGGACGACAAGCTCTATACGTTCGAGCCCGAAGGCATTACGCCGCACATGTTCCAGTACCAGCTGGTGCGGTCGGCCAAGAGCCAGAAGAAGCACATTGTGCTGCCCGAAGGTAACGAAGACCGTATTCTGAAAGCCGCCGCGCGCCTCATCAAACAGGGCGTGGTAGACCTCACGCTGCTGGGCGACCCCGCCGAGATCACGGCGTCCATCCGCCGCCTGGGGCTGGACCTCGACCCGGCCGCCATACGCATCATTGATCCGGTAAACTCGCCGTACTATACCCCCTACGTGGAAACGTTGTACGAGCTGCGCAAGAACAAGAACGTCAACATGGAGATGGCACGCGACCTCATGACCGATGTATCCTACTTCGGTACGATGATGGTCTATAAAGGCGATGCCGACGGCATGGTATCCGGTGCGGTGCATACCACGCAGCACACCATCCGTCCGGCGCTGCAGTTCATCAAGACCAGGCCCGGCGTATCGATCGTTTCGTCGGTATTCTTTATGTGCTTGCCCGAGCGGGTGTCGGTCTTCGGCGACTGTGCCGTAAATCCCAACCCCACGGCCGAGCAGCTGGCGGAGATTGCCATCTCGTCGGCCGGGAGCAGCGCCCGCTTTGGCATCGAGCCGCGCATCGCCATGCTGTCGTACTCCTCGGGCAGCTCGGGCGAAGGCGAAGACGTAGAACGCGTGCGCGAGGCTACCCGGCTGGTGCGCCAGAAACGCCCCGACCTGAAGATCGAAGGGCCCATTCAATACGACGCGGCGGTAGACCCCCTGGTCGGGCGGCAGAAGATGCCCGGCTCGGAAGTGGCGGGCCGGGCCAGCGTGCTGATCTTCCCGGACCTGAACACCGGCAACAACACCTACAAAGCCGTACAACGGGAGACGGGAGCCCTGGCCATCGGCCCGATGCTGCAGGGGCTGAACAAGCCCATCAACGATCTGAGCCGTGGCTGTACCGTAGACGACATCTTCAACACGGTCGTGATCACCGCCATTCAGTGCCAGGACAACGCCACGCCTGCCGCATAACCCCGATCTTTTTTGTTACTTCACAGCATGAATATCCTTGTCATCAACGCGGGCAGCAGCTCGCTGAAATATCAGCTCTTCCGGATGCCCGACGAAAAGCCGGTCTGCACCGGCCTGGTAGAGCGCATCGGCCAAGCGGACGCCTTTATCCGCCACAAACAATGGGAAGGCGACGCCGAAAAAGTGACCGAGCGCACGGGAGGGCTACCCGATCACTACGCCAGCCTTCACGAAGTGCTCGCGATCCTGGCCACACCGGGCACCGGCGTCATCAGCAGTCCCGACGATATTGCGGTGGTGGGCCACCGGGTCGTGCACGGCGGCGAGCAATTCGCGGACCCGACGATCATCACCCCTGCGGTAAAAGAAACCATCCGCACATTGTTCTCGCTGGCGCCGCTGCACAACCCCGCGAACTATACCTGCATCGAGGTAGCGGAAAAGACCTTTCCGCACGCGCGCCAGGTAGCGGTGTTCGATACGGCCTTTCACCAGACGATGCCCCCCCAGGCCTATCGTTATGCCTTGCCGGAATCGTATTACCGGGAGAAGCGCATCCGCGTATACGGCTTTCACGGCACCAGCCACAAATACGTCACACAGAAGGCCATGGTCTGGCTGCAAAAGCCCGACGCCAAACTGATCAGCATCCACCTGGGCAACGGCTGCAGCATGGCCGCGGTAGACAGTGGCCGCTCGATCGACACGAGCATGGGCTTTGGCCCGCTGGCGGGCCTGATCATGGGCACCCGCTCGGGCGACATCGACCCGTCGGTGGTCTTCCACCTGATGGAGAGCGAAGGCAAGACCGAAGCCGAGATCAGCGCGTTATTAAATAAGCAATCCGGCCTCCTGGGCCTGACGGGCACGAACGACATGCGCGACATCCGCAAAGCCGTCCGCGCCAGCGACGCCCAGGCCACCCTTGCCTGCGACCTCTACGCCTACCGGGTGCGCAAATACATCGGAGCCTACACCGCCGTCCTGAACGGCCTGGACGCCATTATTTTTACGGCCGGCGTCGGCGAAAACGACGTCGACATCCGCGAAAGCATTTGTCAGGATCTGGACTACCTGGGCATCCGCCTGGACCTGGAAAAGAACCGGACGGCCACACCCGGCCTGCGGGCAATCCAATCGGCCGACTCCCGCGTGGCCATCCTCGTGGTCCCGACGAATGAGGAACTGGAAATTGCGCAACAATGCTACCGGTTGCCGGGTACGTAGCAGAGATTTTTTGAAGCCCGAGCGATGGCATCTGCCGGGAGTTATTATCTTTGCAGCCCCGTAATCACCCGGAGAGGTGCCAGAGCGGTTGAACGGGGCGGTCTCGAAAACCGTTATACCTTCACGGGTATCGAGGGTTCGAATCCCTCCCTCTCCGCCAATCCCATAAATGCCCGCCCGACGAAGGAGGGCATTTTTGTTTTAACGAAGTCGAGTCCGAGTGCCTCACTCGAGCGAGATTTCGTTAAAACAAAAATGGAGTGAGCGACAGCGAACGGGGGCGTTTATGGGATTGAAGCCCACCCCCAAAACGGGATCACGTAAGTAATCCCTGTCTCTCCGCAGATTCTCTCTAAGCGATGTGAGTTCCGAGAATCCATTGCACAGCGGTATGGTCGTGACCGTCCGGCTATCGTTGTCACCGTTACCCAGCAACACCCAGTGTAATCTACCACGTTAAAGGCGCCGGCGTAGTACCCTCACGTTTAAAAACTTCAGCCGTTGCGTTAAACTTACATACCCCCGCAACCGTGGACGGTTTTTGATATAATTGTGCTATCGAGATACGTAACGCCGCATGAACTTCAATTATAACGCTTTTATACTTGGCGCGCTGGCCATAACCGCTATCTATGGCAGCAACGTTTTATATTGTGTGCTATGCCGGCTTTACAACATCAGGATCATGGAGTTTTCGGTTTTCTTTTCATCAGGCTTCAGTATTCACCGCTCCAAAGTCGCGGGAATCGATTTTAGCCTGGGGTGGCTCCCGTTAGGCAGTTATGTTAAACCCCTGGGCATGGCTGCCAACGCGGAGGAACGCAGCCAGATTGCCCCTGAAGACCAGCCGTATGCGCTCTTTAACAAACCAGGCTATTTAAGGATCGTCTTTCTACTGGCTTCCCCGGCCACTATTGCCGTACTTTTTTTGACTACCTACATCATCGGCATCACGACATCTGCCGTGCCCCCGATGGACGCATTGTTTAATTATATGATCGATGGAGTACGCGCCATGTTTACAAGCCAGGTCAGCCATGAAGCGTTTGCCGCTCAAACACAGCAGATCCTGCAAGGAAATAGTGCCGTAATGATTGCCTTCCTGATACTGCTTGCTGTTTTCCTTGTCATCAACATCGGCCCCCTGGTGTCCCAATTGCTCTCATCAGCCGATGGGGAAGTGACCGGCGCCGGGCGCATCGTGATGATGGTGGCCATGATCGTTTTTATGTGGCTGGCATTGTGGAAGATCCCCATGTTTATATTCTCCTTTTTTTCCTGGCAGCAAAACATCATGTATGTTATCGACTGCCTGCTCGGCCTTCTTACGGCGGGTGTGGCGGCCTACTTTCTAACCATCGCCGTGGTGCGGGTGTTTGTCCGGTAACATGTATAATCAGCGCTGGCGCGGAGCTAGATGCTTGCTGTATAGCTATTAATCGTTAACCTCAAACTTTTACGCACAACGCGCCGAATTCCATAGACAATAAATCTTTTGCAGGCACCTTTTTACGGGTGACCGAACGTTACTGGCACAAGTCTATACCCCCCAAATTCCATCACAAAAATCTACCGGCTTTTAACTTAAGTTAAAATTCCGCCCATTGATTCCACTGACCTTTAGGGCCATAAATCAATCGTCACTTTAAAATCTTATGAAAACAATCTTCCAGAAAGGGTCATGGATCGGTATGATCGCCGTCAGCATTTTCCTTGGCCTTACCATCCATCCGGCGGCAGCACAGGATGCTCCCGCTGAGACGACAACATTGAAACCGGGCGACAAGGTACCGGACTTTACGCTGATGGATCAGCATGGCCGACCGTTCAAGCTCAGCCAGTACGTGGGCAAAAAGAAACTGGTTATTTTCTTTTATCCCAAAGACGAAAGCCCGGTCTGTACCCAGCAGGTCTGTGCATTCCGTGATGCCTACACGCAGTTTACGGATGCCAATGCACGGGTGATCGGCATCAACAATGGCACAGTGGCCAGCCACAAAGCCTTTGCCGACAAAGAGCATCTGCCCTTCACACTATTGAGCGATCCGGATAACAAAGTACTGAACTTGTTTCAGGTAAGAGAACAAAGCTTCGGTAACGATGTGAAAGTAAGTGGTCGTGAAACTTTTGTTGTGGGGCTGGACGGTACCATAGCCTATAGCTTCCGGGATTTTATGAAAGGTGATGAACACTCCAAACAAGTTCTGACGTACCTGAACGGAAAGTAACATTCAGCAAATGAAGAACCCATTATTCAACAATCGCCTGCCGGCATTTTTCGTGATGCTCGTTTTTATGCTCTGCTCTATTCAAGCCGTCGCACAACAACAAGCCGTAGCGCCGGAAATCAAGTTCACCACCCAGCAGTATGAGCAGGTGCTGGCGGCTGCGAAGCTCACCCATAAACTGATATTCGTAGACGCCTTTGCAACGTGGTGTGGACCTTGCCGGCAATTGAAGAAGACCACCTTTAAGGACCCCGAAGCCGCGGCATATTTTAATACGCATTTTATCAACTACAGTATGGATGTCGAAAAGGGCGAAGGAGTCACCCTCGCGAAAGGCTGGCAGATCGACGGCCTGCCTACCCTGCTAATCCTCGATGAAAACGGTAAGGTGCTCGCCACGCACACGGGATATGTCGATGGTAAGGGATTGATGGAATTTGCACAGGAAGCAAAGACAAATTAACGCCATGAAAATGAGTATGCTGTATACAGCCATCCTGCTGCTGGTCGCGGCTGGCGGCTTTGCCCAAAACGAAAGATCGACCCGCGGCCACGACCATAATCCGTGGTATTCCAATACGGATACGACCGTCTTGCAGGTAAGCAATACGGAGTGGAGAGCAATACTCCCGGCCGATCTGTATGCCGTTGCAAGAGAAAAAGATACGGAGCGCCCATTTACCGGAAAATATTGGAAAAGCACTACGAGAGGCACCTACTATTGTGCGGTCTGCGGCAATGTATTATTCCGGTCCGATGCCAAGTTTGCCAGTAGCTGTGGCTGGCCCAGCTTCTATGAACCCGGTCGGGCAACAGCCGTTCGCTATCAAGCCGATGATTCACATGGGATGCAGCGAACCGAGGTACTGTGCGGGCGCTGCGATTCCCATCTCGGCCACATCTTTGATGACGGACCGGCGCCCACACATAAGCGGTTTTGTATGAATTCCATTTCCCTGGACTTTGAACCGGATGCCAAAAAGCATTGAGGCTGAAGCGCAACATTTTCCTTCCCGGGCGCACCGGGTCAATCATCATTATTATCTTCTATGAAATGTAAAATTATACTAGCCGTGATGCTCGCAGGCACCACCGGCGGCTATGCACAGAACATGTTCAACATGTCGAGCCTTCACCCCGCCGACACGCTGCGCGGCGATGCCCAGGAACAGGCCATTCGCTACCCGTCCCTTCGCCAGGCATCGGTAACGGCTACTATCTTCGGTTCAGGACGTTTTGATTCCGACGTAAACGAAAAAGCCTTCACCGGCGGCAAAAGCCGGAATGCACGGATAAGCTCTTTTTTCACGATACCGGTAACACAGTGGAACGGCAACGTGATCAGCGCGACCCTGTATCACAATCAACAGTTCTTTAACGTCCGCGACGTGGATAACGAGCTGCCGGGAACGTTACTGAGCAACGACAACTTTTCTAAAAGCACGCTTGGCCTATCGCTGAACTTTTCAAGGACCGATGCCATTTTTCATACCCCCGTGGTATATTCTGCCGTATTCACGGCGATCTCGGATGATCTGCAACGTATAAAACGGTTCAATTTCAATGGCAGCATAGCCTTCCCATTGGTACGGACGGCCGACGTTTCGCTTTCGTTGGGCGCATTGGTACAAATCGATCCTTCTGCGCCGTTTCCGGTATTGCCGATCGTGAACTATTACCGGCGACTGTCCAACAGCGGACTCCACCTGATCGTAGACCTGCCCCAGGGTGTGATGTTGAAGCAGCCCTTGTCAAAAAATGCCTGGGTATACATTGGAAGCACAGTCAACACCTTCACTTCCTTCTATGAGCCCCGGAACCCATCGCTGCCCGAACGTATCAGCTACAATACCATTGAGTTTAAGAGCGGGCCGGGATTTGAATATCTCTTCGGCCGGTACGTGATTTTGGGGATCAGCGGCGGTATCAACACCATCGCCTCGGCCACCACGTTTTCGAAGGGGAGTGATTACAGCGATGCGTTCATCGAGAATACAAATAAGCCCGTGCCCTATGGTGAGCTCAGGATCTCACTGCTGCCCTTCTGATAGTCACCTCTGCTGGAAAAGGGGGGGGGGGGGGGGGGGGCGGGGGCGGGGCGGGGGGAAAAAACAAACCAAAAAAATCATAAGAAAAGAAACGAATAAGATTATCCGAGACAACAAGAATAAAAAAAAGA
>NZ_JAHESC010000008.1 GCF_018598185.1 Dawidia soli | reverse complement strand
TTCTGACACAGTTCCTGATCGAGGCGATTGCGCTGAGCGCTGCAGGCGGCGTGCTGGGCATCGGGCTCGGCGTGCTGGGCAATTTTCTGATCTACCGAACCACCGGCTTTTTTGTTCCCACCTCGTATACATCCGTTGCGATCGGGTTTGGCTTTTCGGCCATGATCGGGATAGGATTCGGTTATTTTCCCGCGCGGAAGGCGGCCAAACTCAATCCGATCGATGCCCTGCATTACGAGTGAAACGCCGCGGCGACAGGTTTTGCCGTACCGTTCCGCGGCCGGCGCTTGCTGATGGATGTCATAAACGGCTCTGACCGCTATCATGCGCCGGCGGTGTAAAACTGCCGACATTGTGGGTATAGATCCTCTGCCCATGTATAGCTGCAAATTTCTATCGGCGTGTATTGTTACGGTGTTCCTGCTGCTGCCGGGACCCGGAAGCCCCGACGCCCGGGGGCAAGGTATATTGCGCATGCAAACCGATACGCTCGACACGTCTTACCACGGCCTGACGGTGCGTTCGATACGGCAATTTTACGCGCGGCGTCAGGACCAGCTGTTCTGGACGTTGAGCCAGCACGGCACGGCGTCGGCCGATTCGCTTATGCGGTTTATCCGCCAGGTCCGCTATTACGGCTTGCTGCCCGAGTGGTATCATTTACCCGAACTGGAAGTGCTGATGCAGGGCGGCTTGCGGGAAGAAAACGCGTGCCGTTTTGAAGCGTTGCTGACCGATGCCTGGATCCTGTTGGTGCGCCACCTGCGGGTGGGAAAAACGGGTGCCGCAGATGAACGGACCGATTCCCTGGCCGTAGCGTGGCTCGACGATGCCGTGCTGCAGGGAACGCTTATCCATAGACTGGCGTCGATCGAACCTGCCTATGCCGGTTACCGCGCGTTGAAGGCGGCACTACGAACGTTGATCGATTCGTTACCGCCCGTGGAAAGAGAATTGATCCTGGCCAACGCCGTGCTGGCATCGCCGGCAGTCGCCGAGCAGGTCGCCAAACTGGAAATCAATCTGGAGCGCTGGCGATTAGAGCGGGTCTCGTTCGGGCGCCGCTATATATGGATCAATATCCCCGAGTTCATGGCCTATGTATTCGTAGATGATTCGCTCGTGCTGGCCTCGAAAGTGATCGTCGGCAGGCCCGATAAACCCACGCCCGAGTTGACGAGCGCGATCGAGTGTCTTATTACCTATCCGTACTGGCATGTCCCCCGCAAGATTGCCGTGGAAGAATATCTGCCGCTGATCCGACAGGATGTGAGCTTTCTTCGCAAAAACCGTTTCGACGTGCTCGATGCCGCTGGGAACATCCTCGTTCCCGACAGCCTGCCATGGCACACGTTCACCAAGCGGTATTTTCCCGTGCGACTGCGGCAGCGCGAAGGGGAGGACAATGCATTGGGAGTAATAAAATTCGAGTTCGACAACCCGTACGGTGTATACCTGCACGATACGAACGCCCGCTCGTTGTTCCGCAAAGACACGCGCGCGTTTAGTCACGGGTGTATCCGCATGGAAAAAGCGATAGCGTTTTCTCATTATCTCGTGACGGGGAGTCTTGCCGCGCGATCGGTGGAACTCGATCGTTATTACAATCAATCGATCCGGAAAGTGATCATGTTAAAACCATCGATGCCGATCTATGTGCGCTACTTTACATGCAACGTCAGTCAGGGCTCACCGGCGTGCTTCCCGGATCTTTACCGCAGAGATGCCAGGCTCTATCGGAAATTCTATATGCCCGACTCTCGCAAGACCATCGGAAGCCATGCCGGTGATTGAGCACGGCGGATTTCTGCTAGCGAAAATAATAGCGAAGTCCGAGGCGGAAGAATGCGCCCCGGCCGCAGGCAGGCTCGTCTTCGAGCTTATCGGCCCGGGCCCGCGTGTAGGCATACCCTACGGAAAACAGAAAAGTGGCTTGCTGCTGCCGGGGGTCGAGTGCGTGCAGCTCGGCTCCGCAGGCAGCATAATACCCGGGCCAGGCGCGCCGGGTGGAAAACTTGCCGTTCGTAAAAAGCTGGTACGCTCCGGCCTCACAGGAACCATTGATCTGCTCTAACAGCCGGCGGGTATATACCACTCCGAGCCACCCGGTGGTATATGCCGCCCAATGGCCGCGGGTCGCTTTGTACGCTTCCAGCCAGGTTCGATTCATTTGCAGCCGCAGCCGCAGGCTTTCCGCGAACAGGGAAGGCGAGCATACCTCGATGCCAATGGCCGGGTCATCGCCGGATTGGCCGATCGTCAACCCGGCAGAGCTGCTCGTCTTAAGCGGGTCGGAAGCCGTGGATTGGCCCTGCACGCGCGTGCCCGGCGGCAGCAGCAAAACGGTCATGATCGATACTATATAGTGCAGATGGTTCATAATGACGATAATATTTCGCGGCGCAAGGCGATGACGTCGTTAAGATAGTATCCGGTTTTTCGGGGCTATATGAGCAGGGTCAGCGTGTCTGACGATTATCGTCATGCACTGTTGTGTTTTACGGTGCCTGGGGAGACTTTTTCTCGTCTTTTTTCTGTAGCTTCGTCAGCAATACAATTTTGTACCCGGTACCTGTGCGCCGAACGCCCTTTTTCGGCTCGCTTCATGGTGAATCACTCGGTAAGCGCAATAAAGTGTAACGTAAAACACATGAAGAGCTATGAAAACAGTCCTTATTATCGAAGACAATCCGGAGATACGAGAGAACACTGCTGAAATTCTCGAGTTATCGGGCTTCCATGTGATCACCGCCAGCAATGGTCAGCAAGGTCTTGCGATGGTGACAGATCCTGTCCCTGATATCATTCTATGCGATATCATGATGCCCCAGGTCGACGGGTATGAAGTAATCCGGCAGCTCAAAGCCGATCCGGCGACGGCCTCCATTCCGTTCGTCTATCTCACGGCAAGAGGAGAAAAGAACGAGGTGAAGCTCGCGATGGATCTTGGCGCCTGCGGCTTCATCCGGAAACCCTTCGATGCCGGTGACCTCATCCGCACGGTGACCCAGTGCCTTCCTTAGGAGCTTGACTGCTATTTATGCGAATCGTCACCGCTTTGTCTCCGGCCCCCCGGGAACGTTCGTTGTATACTATCTGCATACTTAGCGGTGAGGATGAGAATCTTCATTTTGCCCGATGCCCGTCATCGTAGCCTCATCGTGGTGGTGTTAGTTTTGATTAAACTTAAACGAGGAGGTACTTATGAGCATAACACTTAAAAAAAACGGGGGATTCCCCTCCCTGTTTTCCGACTTTTTCGGTACGTCGCTGATCGACCGCGATTTCTTCGACGTGGGCAGTGATCTGTTTCCGTCGCGGCTCGGCATCAACGTGCCCACCGCCAACATCACCGAGAACCCGAAAGCCTACACGCTCGAGCTTGCCGCGCCCGGCTTGGAACGAAAGGACTTTACTGTTGCGCTGGACAACCATGTGCTTACGGTCAGTGCCGAGAAGGAGGAGGGCAAAAAGGAAAATACCGATGAGTATTCGCGACGCGAGTATTCATTTAATTCCTTCAGTCGCTCTTTTACACTGCCCGACAACGTGAGCGAAGGGGGCATCGATGCTAAGTATGAGAACGGTGTCCTGCGGGTTTCGATTCCCAAGGAAAAGGAATCGTCGCCGCGTGCAGCCCACAGGATCCAGGTATCATGAGACGCGTCTGTCTGCGCGTTCTTATTTAGTTGGCGAAAAAGGCGGATATCATCCGCCTTTTTTTCACACATGGAGTATTAAAATATAATATCAAAGCATCATGGCACAGACAACGATATCCGCCCTGACCGGTCTGAAGGAACAACTGAAGCCATACCTGAACAAGCCGCCCGGGCGAAAAGTGTTTGTGGGCTTCGATGGCTTCGTCGATAAGATCAAGAAAGCTGTCAAGGAGCGGCGGAACACCCAGACGGTATACTTCGGAACCATTCGCGACTTCACGGACCGGTTATTGATGGCCTGTGGAAAAAGCGGCCAGGTACAGATGGATACACAACGGATCAAGATCGGCGGGAATGCGCCGATCCTCGCGCACGCACTGGGGCAATGGGGTATAAAAAGTTATTGCCTGGGAAGTATGGGATATCCGCATGAGCACGAGTTGTTTTTGAAGATGACGCCGTCATGCGAAATCATCAGCGTGCTGAATCCCGGGCTCAGCGACGCGGTGGAATTTTCCGATGGAAAGCTGATCTTTTCGGAATTGGAAGTCTTTGATCAATATACCTGGGACTATATTAAACAGCGTGCCGGGCTCGCGCGGATCAGTCAGGCGACGACCGACAGCGCGCTGATGGCGTTTGTGGACTGGGCCAACCTGCCGCATGCGAGCGAGATCTGGCAAGGCGTATTGGAGGACGTGATCAAGCCGTCGAAGCGGAAAGATTTTATGTTTCTCTTCGACCTGTGCGATCCGGCGAAAAAGACCACGCAGCAGATCGACGAAGTGCTGGACTTGATGAGCTGTTTCTCTGCCTACGGGCGGGTAACGCTCGGGCTGAATGAGAATGAAACCTTGCGGATCTGGGCGGCGTTACGTGGCCTGGATTTCGTGCGCGACAAAGAAAAACTGCCGCCCGTCCGCGAAGCGGCCGCGTTCCTGTATCAGTCCATGAACATCGATACATTGCTTGTGCATCCTGTCGACCGGAGTATCGCCTGTCAGCGACAGCAGGTCGTCGAACTTGCCGGCCGGTATGTAAAGGAGCCCAACGTCCTGACCGGCGGCGGCGATAACCTCAACGCCGGATATTGTTTTGGACTGCTGGCCGGTCTCGATCTGCAGCAATGTATGCTGCTGGGGATGGCTGCGTCCGGATCGTATGTCGAGCACGGTGTGCATGCAGATCTGCCGGCGATCCTCGCCTACATCGACACCTGGATCGGTGAATTGGAAAGGCCGCAAACAGCGCCGGAGAAGCATGTGTTTGCTCACCGGCATGAATAAGAAAATCAAACAATCACAGAAATGAAATATTTGTTTTTGATGATGACCGGCCTGGCGTCGATGTCGTGGACTCCGGCCGGCACACCGTACATGCGCTCGGGCGATAAGGTTATCGTGGATGCCGTTGTAGAACACGACGTGTATCTCGCGGCGGGGATGGTTCTCGTACAGGCTCCGGTGCATGGCGATCTTGTTGCGGCGGGCGGCACGGCGATCGTGCAAGACACGGTCACACAGGATGTATTGATCGCCGGCGGCGACGTCACTGTAAGCGGATTTGTGGGCGACGACGTGCGATGCGCGGCGGGTACGGTCATGCTATCGGGCACCATTGCGGGCGACCTGATCGTGACCGGCGGGCGCGTTGTCGTGGCTAAGAGCGCTGTTATTCTCGGAAACGTCATCAGCAGCGGAGGGAAGGTGACGATCGACGGAACGGTTCACGGCGATATCGACGACGCATCGGGTACGTTTACACTCAACGGTACGGCAGAACGCAACGTTACCTGTAAAGGCGGGCGGATCGTCGCCAATGGTACAGTGAAAGGGAATGCCGTGCTGGCAGCTGAGACCATCACAATAGGGCCTGCGGCAACATTCGGCCAGGAGGTGCGGTATTGGAATCGCGCCGGCACACTGGTGACGGGAACGTCGCGGCAGGCCGTCCGGGCGACGTACGACCCTGCGCTGGAAGTGAACGAAGCACATTTGCAATACCTGGGCTTCGCCTCGCTCATCGTAGCCCTCTGGTACCTGGCCACAGCCCTGGTGATGATGGTCGTGATCCAGTACCTGTTCAGCCGCACCTTGCTGGGCGCCGCGACAACGGCACGCACGGTGTCACTGAAATCCATGGGCGTGGGCTTTCTGTTCCTGCTCGGGGCGCCGGTCGGCATCGTGCTCCTGTTTGTAACCGTCATCGGCATTCCCCTGGGCATTCTCGCGGCGCTCGCATATGTCACGCTGGTTGTGCTGGCCACGATCATTGTCGCGTTGCTGATCGCGAACTGGATCAATAACACGTTTTACGAGTCGGCGTGGGGCAACACGCGGATCGTAGCAGCGGCTTTTTTGATTTTCGTCGTCCTGAAATTTGTCACCTTCACACCGGTTGTCGGGCCAATGGTGATGTTGCTCCTCGTGGCTATGGCCTTCGGCGCTATCCTGTTGAATGTGAAGTGGTCGCGCCGGAAAGCGCTCGATCTTACGTAGTGCATACGTTCCGGCGGCCAGATCACCATTCCGACGACTCAAGAATCTGTTGAAGCTTGCTGGGGAGCGTTCCCAAGGCCTGCTCCATTTCCTCCGGGCTGACATAGACCTGCATTGTTTGGATCACGGCCCTGACGCATTCCAGGATCTCTCCTTTGCTGTCAAAGTCCCGCCAGGCGCTGTTACCGGCTTCATTCCATACCTCCGTCAGGAAATCGTCTACGGTGGTAACACGCTTGTGTTTGGCAGGCGACCATCCGTCTACATATACGGCTTTTATTGCCAGGGGCAGCTGTGCGATCATTTGCAGGGATTCTTCCACCGTCAGATGGTTGCGAAGCACGCGGAAGGTCGCGCGCAGAATACGGGCCGCATGGCCGCGATCTTCATTTTCGAGGGCCGATTCCAGGTAATGCAGGAATTCGTTTCCCTTGAAGGCGTATTTATCGAAGTCAAGTGTCATGTTTGCAGGGGTTAAATAGTTATAGCATTATTCTGTGATCTCCGGCAGTCCGGTCTTCTCAAACCGTCCGGTAATTTTGGTGATGTGGATGCGGTAGACCACCGCCTTGCGTTCTTTCTCGATGACTTCCGGCGGGGCGGGCACGACGTGCGGCCGCACCGTTTCGCTGGTAACAAACGGCGTGACCCGGTCACGCAGGATCTTCAGGCCGGCGTTCCGTTCACGTTCGGAGACGAGCTCCTGGAATTCGCCCCAGGCAATGACGCTTCGCCAGTTGCTCATGTTCTCGATCGCGTCGACCTGGAGGCACACCGCCGTGTTCTTTCGCATCATCCGCACCTTTTGTCCCTCGCGTGAGTGTGCATAGATATAGCCGTCGCGCAAAGCATACGTTACCGGTACGACGTAGATCTCTTTGCCGGCATAACAACCGATGCGACCGACCAGCTGGCTTTGCAGCAGGTGTCGCGCCTGTTCTTCTGTCAGGATGCCCATCATATGCATTTGTGCTTAGTCGCCCGGGGCATTGCGTCTGGAAACTTCGGCGGTCGCCGGCATGTTTTGCTGCATGCGCGGAAAACCTTTGAACATCTTACCGACGGCCCGGGCGATCACATCGTCCACCTTGTCTTTGCTGATCATGTCAAGGGTGGCCGTGGCCCAGCTTCGCCATACCAGGCTTTTTGTTTGCGGGTCCATCATGTCGATGATCAGGGTGCCCTCGCGGTAGGCATATACATGCATCCGGGCGCGCATCCAATAAGGACCGTAGAAATAGCCATACGGCTCCGGGGCCAGGACCGATTCGTCGTCCACCACAATGTGGTAATGAAGGAGTCGGTCGGGGTGTGTTTCGCTGTGTATATACCCGCGGCTGGTCAACTCTTTTTCCACGGCGCCCTTGATGCGCTTGTCGTTCAGCTCGTTGTAATAAAGAGGATTTTTACCGGCTTCCACATCCGTCTTGTCCGACCAGCCGAACGTGGTAAAGCCAGACACGTCATAGGCCGGATCGTGGTCTGTATAGGTCGTTATGGACGGACCGCACGCCAGCAGCAGGAGTGAGGGCAGGAGTGATACAAGATATTTCATAACATGCAATAGGATAATGTTGATCGTTCAGGGAGATATGGAAAAGCGGAAGTTGCACATCCGCTTTTCCTGTTACAGCGCCGGTCAGGCGAAGACCGCTACGTCGATCTCAATTTTGTTGTCTACCGTCCGGACGCCCGGGGCCGACCAGGCAACATTTTCAGCCTCTTTCTTTTCCGCCCAGGAACGTACTTTTCCGTGCAGGGTTACCCTGCTGCCGGAAGTATCAATTTTAATGGAGGAGGAGTCGATCGTGGCGCTGCGGTGATAGGCCGAAGCGATCTTATGTTGTATATCTTTGGTGTCGATCGATTGTTCCCTGATCGCGATGTTGTTGGAAACGCCGGTGACACCGATCAGGTTTTCGATGTATTGCTGCGCGTATCGTTTCTGGAAGGCGTAATCCACCTTGCCGTCGAGCGTTACCCAGCCGGTGTCCACCTTGACCTCGATCTGATCTTCATCCACCGCGCTGTTCCAGCGCAGCGCGTTGCGAACGGCTTCCGCTACCTCGGTATCGGTGCGTTTGCTTCCGCTGCTCAGCTTCACCTCGATGTCACAGGCCACGACCTTAACGCCCATGACGCGTTGTGCGGAAATTTCGGCTGCCCGTTTTTTCCAATAGCTGTCCACAACGCCGGAAAGTGTAATAACCCCATCCTTGGATGCCACGCCGATCTCGGTGGCAATGTTCTTCAGTTCCGGATCCCATTTGATCTCATCCATGACATCCCTGCGAAGCTCTTCATTTGTTTTCATACCTGTATATATTTTGTTTGACGATAATGATCTGTCACGCTGGTGAGCGCTTGATGTAAAACTATCAGCCCCGTGTGCGGTGCACGATGATGCCAATCGTCTGGTGACAAGACTTTGGTCGGGTGGCGGTCGCCGACGACAATCACGCCGGCCGATGACCCGGGTCATGTTACGTTGAAGAAGGCGCCGGTAGATTGGCGGTATAAATAAAAACGAATCTTATTATGAGAAGAATATGTGCGGATGAATGAGCTCGAGATCGCGAAGTGGAAGCAACTCAGGAAGAATAAAGCCGGATCGTAAAGATCGGGCATAGCAGTGCGTATAGATTTGATTTAACATGTAACGTTTATGAACAAAGGAAAAGCAGTTTTAGCGGTGCTGGCGGGCGTTGCCGCCGGCGCTGTGCTGGGCGCGCTTCTGGCACCCGACAAAGGTTCTGATACCCGCCGAAAGATCGTCCGCAAAGGGGGCGATCTGGCGGATGCGCTCAACGACAAGATCGATGAGAAGTTTGATGAGTTGTTCACCGCGGTTACCGGCCAGGTAAAAAAAACCGGTAGTCACTCCGAGCACCCGGTTCGCGAAAAGGAGTTTGCGGGATAATGGCCGGATCATGGCGAAGTAACCCTTGGCGATATGAAAGTACATTACGAAGTTCACGACCTGACGCGCGACACGTCGCCGTTATGCCTGGAGGACATTCCTGTGCCGGTGCCGGAGGAGCAGGAGGTGCTGATATTCCAGACGATCGATCTGACGTCTACCGCCAGTAGTTTTCGAGACGGATGTCGCTAAAATCGTTTTACTCATTGCAGCGTCCTCGAGCATAACGGCTAATTGTTACGTGGTGTTCGCAAGGCGTCATGGTATCGTTGATCCCGCAAGCCCCGGCTGCCGTGAGGCACGTGCGATAAAATCGACAGACGCTCTCAAGCGGATGCCCGTCTCCTGCGCAATGTCCTCCAGCGCGGGTGTTTGCTGGTCTGGTGCGATCGTCTCCAGGGGATTGATCGCCGATATGTCTACCTCGCCGTTTTCAGATTCCTGGATCACCACGTTGCAGGGCAGCATGATGCCGATGTGTGGCGCCAGTGTGATCGCCCGGTAGGCGAGCCCCGGATTATAGACGCCCAGGATCTTATAGTTCCGGAGCTCAACTCCCGGCCGATTTTGGAAAATATCGCGCAGGTCGAGCATATGAATAACCGTGAAACCCTGTTGGGTGAGGTTTTGAATCACCTTATTCAACACCTCCTCAAAAGGCATTTTAAGTTTGCGTGAATAGAATGTCATCTTTTTTTTCGAAAGATAGACACACCCCGGGCATCTGTGAAGAGCGAATGTCAGTACCCGGGCATGAGGCTTGTCAGGTTCTGTTATATACCCCTGAAAAGTTGTACGGATTCGAGATATACCGGCTTGAGCACTTTCCAGCCGAACCGGTGGCTGATCTCGTCGGCGTATGCGTCGATGTTATTTTTCTCGCCGTGTATCGGGAAAACAAACTTAGGCGCCTCCTGGAAATGCCCCATCCATTCGAATAATTCCTGCTTGTCGGCATGACCGGAAAGCGAGGTCATGTTTTCGACGGTGCACCGCACGGGAACATCTTCTCCGAAGATGCGGATGGCCGGCGCGCGATCGATCAGGTTCCTGCCGCGCGTCCCTTCGGCCTGATAACCGCTGACGACAATAGTGTCCTGCGCGTTCGGCAGCCGGTGGTAAAGATGATGCAGGATTCTTCCGCCCGCCATCATGCCGCTGGAAGAAATGATAATGGCATTGCTTTTTATTTCATTAAGACGCTTCGAGTGTTCGGAGGTTTTAACAAACATCAGCATGTTTGTTTCGAGCTTCCGGGCAAATTCCGTCTGGTTGAACTGCGCCTTATGATAGGTGGGGTAGCGGTAATACAAATAGGTTGCCGAGATCGCCATGGGGCTATCAATATATACCGGTATATCCGGAATCCTGTTTGTCTCCATCAACTGGTGAAGATGGTACAGGAGCAACTGCGTTCTTCCCACGGCGAACGCTGGGATGAGGACGACGCCTCCTTTGGCGAGCGCGCCGGTCACGATCCGCTCCAGGTCTGCCTCCGGGTCGGGCGCGGGATTGTCTTTGTTGCCATAGGTCGATTCGATAAACAGGATGTCGGCAGCCGTGATAATAGCGGGTGGTCGAAGCAAGGCGTCGTGGTTGCGACCGAGGTCGCCTGAGAAAACAATTTTTTTTCTTTGCGTAGCGCCATGGACATAGAGCTCGGTAATGGCGGAGCCGAGCAGGTGACCGGCATCCCTGAACACGAAAGACGTATTGTCACTGATCGTTATCTCCTGGTCATAGCCGTGCTCGCGCAGGAGCGGAAAGACCGTGGCGGCGTCTTCGGAGGTATACAGGGGTTTGGGAGGATCGTGCTTGGAATATCCTCTTTTCAGCGCAAACAGCGCTTCTTCCTCCTGCAGCTTGGCGGAGTCGAGCAGCATGATTTCCAGGAGACTGGCGGTTGGGGGTGTGCAATAGATAGGACCTTTGAACCCTTCTTTCACCAGGCGCGGCAAATAGCCGGTATGGTCTATATGCGCATGGCTGATAATGACTGCGTCGATCGAGTCGGCTTTGACGGGGAACGCCTCCCAGTTGCGCAATCGCAGTTCCTTCAATCCCTGAAAGAGTCCACAATCAAACAGCAACCGGAAATTGCCGATATCGAGAAGATACCGCGAGCCGGTAACCGTGCCGGTCGCACCCAGGAATTTTACTTGTACATCCATGGTGAAAGGTCTCGCATCGCGGGCGCCTTTTGCATGACAATAATCATCTTCCTGCATGATGATGCTCAACGGAAGACCGGAAATGGCACACTACATTCGGTTTATCAATAAATAATATTGCCATGAAGAAGATCCTGGTTCCCTATGATTTTTCAAAAACGGCAGCACACGCTTACCGTTTTGCGTTGGATGTTGCCGCCCGCGCGAAAGGCGCCACGGTGCACATCCTGCATGTAATAGAGTTGCCGGTGATGCATGATTCGGTGCTCATGCCTGTACTGGACTTTGAAACGCAGTTATTGAAGGAGCTGCGGGAAAAGGCCGAAAAGCAACTGACAGCGATGGTCGACAAGCATCCGCACGAAGACGTGAAGGTTGTTCAGCATGTACATTTCGGAGCGGTATTGAAATCGATCCGGGAGTATGCGCACGAGCAGGCCATCGACCTCATCGTCGCGGGATCCCACGGTGCATCGGGCGTGCGTGAGCTTTTTATCGGATCCAATGCCGAGAAGATCGTCCGCTTTTCGTCTGTGCCGGTATTGATCGTGAAAGAATATTACAAAGGGGCAATCAAGAATATCGTGTTTCCGAATACGTTGGACACGGAAGGGCAGGATGAACTCGTCAAACGCGTCAAGGCCCTGCAAAGGTTTTTTCATGCGGATCTTCACATCGTCTGGATCAACACGCCTTATAATTTTGCGTCCGATACCGAGACGTACGCCCGGCTGCACGATTTTGTCAAAAAGTATGGGATCCGGAATTATACCGTTCATGTATTTAATCACAACGACGAAGAGCAAGGGATCCTGGAGTTTGCCAGGACCGTGGGCGGAAACCTCATTGCTATGGGAACACGCGGAAGAAAAGGCGTCGCACACTTTTTCAATGGCAGCGTGGCCGAGGACGTGGTGAACCATAGTTCCCACCCCGTCTGGACATATAGTCCGCAAGAGGCCGAATCCGCCTGATGGATTGGCGGCGGCGGTTGGCGTGACGATGATTTTCGTTGTATCTTGGTCCGCTGGCACTATATGCCAGGAGGATTTCAAAGCGCCAACCAGTATGGATTTTTCACTTGTGACAAATGAGGCCTACCGGGAGATATTTCAGAGCATGTCCGAGGGCATCATCATGGTAGATGAAGCCGGTACGATTGCCATTGCCAACCGGGTGGCTGAGCAGTTATTTGGATTTGCGCCGGGCGGGTTAGCCGGGGCGCCCCTGGAATCGCTGCTGCCGGAACGTTACCGGAAAGGGCATGTAAACTTCCGGAGAGCGTTTAATGCCGATCCGCACCCCCGGCGCATGGGATTCGGGCGTGATCTGACAGCCTTACGGCGTGACGGGACCGAGTTCCCGGTGGAGATCAGCCTGAGCTTCACGCAGGTACAGGAAAAACTGATGGTCATGGCTTTTATCAGCGATATTTCCCAGCGCAAGCAGGCCGAAGATGCCCTCCGGCGAAGCGAGGAACAACTGATCGTATATGCGGCCGAGCTCGAGAAAAAGGTGGAACTGCGCACCAACGCGCTGAACCAGACCATCTCCCGGCTGGAGGAGGAGATCGCTGAACGCAAGCGGGCCGAGGAAGATGCCCGGCGCGCCCTGGAAAGAGAAAGAGAGCTCAATGAGTTGAAATCGAAATTCGTTTCCATCGCCTCCCATGAGTTCCGCACGCCACTCAGCACGGTTATGAGCTCCGTATCCCTGATCCGGCAATATAAAGAACGGCAGGAATATGAAAAGCAGGACAAGCACATTGATCGCATCAAGTCTTCGGTAAACCACCTGACGCTGATCCTGAATGACTTTTTGTCGCTCGGCAAGCTGGAAGAAGGCAAGGTGGATATCCAATCGGAACCGGTCGTTCTATCCGCCTTCCTGGATGAGATCCGCGAAGAAGTGCAGTCGTTCCTCAAGCCGGGCCAGGTGGTTACAACGGCATGGCCGCAGGCCGTGATGGAGGTATGGACAGATCCGCGTACGCTGCGCAATATCCTTTTCAACCTGATATCCAACGCCAGCAAGTATTCCGATCCGGGCAAGCCGATCGAGGTCTCTGTGGAACAGCAGAACGGCCGTGTAGTTTTTCAGGTGCGCGACCAGGGAATAGGGATACCGGCCGACGACCAGAAGCACCTCTTTGATCGGTTTTTCCGGGCGAGTAACGCCGGCAATGTACAAGGTACGGGACTCGGCCTGCACATTGTGAAACGGTACGCCGATCTTATCTCCGGCGAAATTTCTTTCACCAGCGTATACGGCGAGGGCAGCACGTTTCACGTCAGTATTCCGCATCGTTGACCGTTGACGCGGTGTTCGTCTCCACGCGGGTGCTGACCTACGTGATACCGGAGTCGCCCCTGTAAGGGACGCGAATATGTGCCGATGGCGGAATCCTGTGGAGCGCCACCTGGTGAACGGGCGTGCGTCTGCCGCGTGTACATAGTGCGATGTTTAGCGCCGGAACTCAATGGGGAAAAATGATCACGGGGTAGTTGCAGATGGCGGTGATCTGCTTGATAACGCTTTTATGAAAGATCCTCCCCGCCAGGCTGTGATGTTCCGAACAAAGGGCCAACGCATCGGGCATGTTCTTCAGCATATAGCGGTTGATCGCCTGTGCGATATCGGCGTCGCGGACCGTGTCGTACTTTATTTCTTTGAGGTCGCGATGGTGATAGGTGTCGATGATATATTGTAGTTCTTTCAATTCCTCCTCTGCGTCCTGGCTATAAGCATCTTCCATCACCTGCAGTACGGTGAGCCGGCAGGAGAGCTTTTGAACCAGGGGGACCAGGTGTGTCAGCGGCAGCGTGCGGTTCCGCAGATAGTCGAACGCGTATACCATCGACCTGATCGCGCTGTAACCCAGGCCGGCCGGCACGACGATCACCGGCTTGTTGCTTTTCAGGATCGCATTGTAGGTATTGCTGCCGAAAAGAAGCTGGTAGAGATCATCCGGACCGTTTGATCCCATCACGATCAGGTCGAAGCGTTCGGCCTGGTCATGGATGGCCGCGCTCAGCTTTTCCGGCGCGGAAGTCGCTTCGGCATAGCATGAGATTTTGAAGGCCCTTGTTACTTCGCGGCTTTGGGCCTCCAGTGCATGCCAGGTGCGCGTCGTGGACGTTTCCCGGCCCCGGATCATTTCTGCCGGAGAGAGCTCGAACGCCGACTGCACTTGGAGCAAGGTGAGGCTTGCCTCGAACTTCTGCGCCAGCTTGGCTGCGTAGGCAATGGCATTGTTGGAGGCATCCGAAAAATCTGTCGGACATAAGATCGTTTTCATAAATGGCATATTTCCTTAGTACGATCGTTCAAATGCGTAGCTGTGAAACCGCTCGAAAGCATCCTTCTCGAGTGCCTCGCGGTGGTTGGGATGTGCGATCTCGATGAGTGCCTTCGCGCGCTGTCGCATGTTCTTTCCATACAGATATGCAACGCCATATTCCGTGACGATATAGTGCGCGTGGGCTCTGGTCGTTACCACGCCGGCGCCCTTCTTGAGAAAGGAAACTATCTTCGATTCATTCTTCGATGTTGTGGACGGCAAGGCAATGATCGGTTTCCCACCGGTTGACAGGGCCGCTCCCCGTATAAAGTCCATCTGGCCGCCCACGCCCGAGTAATGGTAGGTGCCGATCGAGTCCGAGCAGACCTGGCCGGTAATGTCCACCTCGATGGCGCTGTTGATGGCGGTAACTTTCGGATTGGTCCGGATCACCGACGTGTCGTTGACATAGTCGATCCCCAACAGCGCGACGGCCGGGTTATCGTCTATAAAGTCGTACAGCTTGCGGCTGCCAAGCACGAACGAGGCTACTGTTTTTCCGCGGTGCTTTTGTTTGTGCTCGTTGGTCACGACGCCACGCTCGATCAGCGGAATAAGACCGTCGGAAAACATTTCGGTATGAACACCGAGTGCCTTGTGGCTGCTGAGACAGGAGAGGACGGCATCGGGAATGGCGCCGATCCCGATCTGCAAGGTGGCGCCGTCGTCGACCAGGTTGGCACAATGACCGGCGATCCTGCCGGCAATTTCTGTTGCGGTCGTCACCACCTCGGGTAGCTCCTCGCACACATCGACCATTGCCTGAAAGTTACTTTTATGTATAATACCGTCGCCGTGCGTGCGCGGCATTCTCGGATTTACCTGGGCGATGATGATGTTGGCGTGTTTCACTGCCGATAAGGCAATATCAACCGAAGTTCCCAGCGAGCAATATCCGTGCTTATCCGGCGGAGAGACATGTACAAGTGCCACATCCAGCGGCAGGATATTATTGCGGAACAGCAGGGGGATCTCGCTCAGGAATATCGGGACGTAGTCGCCTCTTCCTTCGTTCACGGCGGCGCGGATATTCTCTGATACGAACAGCGAGTTCATGCGGAAGGTATCCTTATACCGCTTGTCGGCTACGACCGCATTGCCTTGCAAGCTGATGCTTACCAACTCAATGTCCCACAGGCGTGCTGCCTGATCGGCTAACGCTTGCAATAAAAAGTGCGGTGTGGCCGGACCTCCCTGTATGAACACTCTGTTTCCCGGGCTTATCAGGGCCACTGCCTCTCTGACGTTTGTGATCATGTCGTTTCTTTTTGGTGATCAAAGAAACGCGTGCATGTGCGATAATCCGATGAGCGGAATCATAGCGTCGCAGGACTCTTGTCATCGACGCAACGACTTTGCTGTTCGGTGACGTTTTAATGCCTTGTATACTTCAATCCACATGATCGACAGCACACCGGTTGCTACGCACAACCCGAACTGGTACCCGGTCAGCAGCTCGAAGTGGAAGAAACGGCGGAGCGCCGGGATGGTAAAGAGTATACTGCACAAGCCGCCGGTCGCGGCCAGCGTGAGCGGGATGAGCCTGTTTTTATACATGAGTGTGACGAAAATAGAATAATAAAACGATCGGTTGACGAGGGTCAGGAGCAGGTTGGCCGTCACCAGGGTTACAAAGACCATGGCCGTTACGCAGGCCTGCGAGCCGGCATGATTGACGGAATACCAATAGATCAAGATCAGCCCCGCGGTGATGGCAAGGCCTTGCACGATGCTGATCGCGAGTTCCGAGATCCTGAAAAAGGTCTTTGTAAACGAACGGGGCTTCTCGGTCATCACATTTTGCTCGATGGGCTCATGCTCGTATACGATCGAGCACGTAGGGCCCATGATCAATTCGAGGAAAATGACGTGCACGGGCGTAAGGATCTCCGGGTAGGGCCAGCCCAGCATCAAGGGGAGCAGCACGATGAGTACGATCGGGATATGGATCGAAATGATGTAGCGGATGGCCTTTTTCAGGTTGTTATAGATCTTCCTGCCGATCGTCACGGCGGCGACCATGGCGCTGAGATCGTCGTTCGACAGGATGAGCGCAGAGGCCTGACGCGCCACCTCCGAACCTTTCCGGCCCATGGCAATGCCGATGTGCGCGGCTTTTAATGCCGGGGCGTCATTGACTCCGTCGCCGGTCATGGCCACCACGTGGTGATGTTTTCTGAGCGCTTCGATGACTTTCAGCTTGGCGTCCGGGAACATGCGGCTAAATACGCTGACCTTTTCGACCGCGTCTTGCAGCGCGGGGTCAGCCAGCGACATGACTTGTTCGCCCGTCAGCGAAGTTGCTGTGCCCCTGAAATTGATCTGTCTGGCGATCGTCCCGGCGGTCACCAGATTGTCGCCGGTAAGCAGCTTGACCTGTATGCCGGCGTCATAGAAACTCTCGAGCACACCCGGTATGTTTTCTTTCGGAGGGTCATAAAACGCTACCAGGCCTTTTAACAGGAACCGGAATTCATGCTGATCGGCTGGAAGATCCGGTCCGGCGGGTACCGCTTCGGCCACGGCGAGTACCCGGAAACCTTTGCTCGCCAGGGCATGAAAGGCGTCGTTAGCGGCGTGTAAGTCGGAAGCGGGCAGGTGCGCGTGCAGAAAAGCTTCGGGGGCTCCTTTCGCAGCGATGATCCGGTTGCCTTTCTGATCTTCGAAAACATGCGTCATGATGGGCGGCGTGCCGCCGAGCGGATATTCGTGTATCAACGTTGCCCCGGCGCGCGCATCCACCGGATGTGTTGCTGCGTATGCCCGGTGGATTGCCAGCTCCATGGGGTCGAAGGGAAGCGGTTCACTGGCCCACATAGCCGTGGCGATGATCGACGTCGCGCGGGCAAAGTCCTCCGGGCCATAGGTAATGCGGGCATGCATGTCATAAATGCCGACCAGCGCCATTTCGTTTTTTGTCAGAGTGCCCGTTTTATCGACGCAGATCACCGTGGCGCTTCCCAATGTCTCTACAGTATGGATGTTTTTTACAATGACACCTACCTGTGCAAGCCGCCACGCGCCGAGCGCCATGAATGTTGAGAACGCCACGGGAATCTCTTCCGGCAGGATGCTCATGGCCAGGGTGAGCGCCTTCAGAAGGCTCTGCATGAGCAGCGAGGTTTTAAAAAAATAGATCCCCCATACCGCCAAGAATGCGGCCAGACCCACCATGGCCATATTGCGTACAAAACCTTTTAGCTGGATCTGTAATGGAGACGGCGGTTCCTCTATATCCTGAAGGCCTTTGCCGATCCGTCCCATTTGCGTGTGCATACCGACGGCCGTTGCCTTGCAGACGGCCAGCCCGGCGTTAACCAGTGTTCCCTGATACAGGAACTTATCTTCCGCTGTTTTTTGGACGGACATCGATTCCCCCGTAAGGATCGCTTCATTGACGGAGAGATCGTTGGAACGTTCGATGACGCCATCCGCCGGGACAAGTTCTCCTTCTTCCACGATAAAATGATCGCCGACGACAAGCTCCTCGGCCGGCACGCGCATGACGGTAGCGTTTCGGATGACCGATGCCTGCGGCCGTGTATACTCCTGGAGCGCGTCCAGCGCGGCCTTGCTTCGGGATTCCTGGTAAAAGGAAATAAAGGATACCGCAGCAATGGCTGCCAGCATAAAGGCACCCTCGGCGTATGCCTCGCGGAGGAAATAAATTGCCGATGCCAGGACCAGCAGCATGAGCATCGGCTCCTGCAGCGCCCGCTTCAGAAATGGAACATGTTTCTTTCGTTCAAATGTGTTCCGGCCGTATCGTTCCCGCGCCTGGTTTACCTGGTCGGCCGTCAGGCCGGTGATCCCTTCGATTGTATGCATAACGCAATTTATTTCAGCCGCGTGAACGGATGAATGACGGCCGTCATGTGCCTTGCACCGCAGGGTGCGACAATAATCCTGCCGGCGACTGATGGCCGTCATCGCAGCATGGTCTGCGCACGACTACTTTTGATTAACAACTAAACAAGGAGGTTTACACCGGTCAAGCCGGTACACAAGGTGCCCGTTTTGTAAAGATATCAGGCGAAATACGTCTTGGTTTTCATGGTTGATAAAGCGAAAGGCGGAAATCTCCGCCTTTTTGCTTCGCTATAATCCTATTACAAATCTATATAAATAAAGTCGCATGAAAGTTACCATTCAAACGCCCGGGTTTATCGCCGGGAAAGCACTGATCGATTATGTGCAAGGCCATGTGGCCGGGCTGTCGGTTACCAACGACCGGATCCTGGAGGCACAGGTCGTCTTAAAGCTGGTCAAATCCGACACCGGCGAAAATAAGGTTTGCGAAGTACGGCTGGTCGTTCCGGGCAATGACCTGTTCGCGCAAAAGCAACACCATACATTCGAAAATGCCGTGCTGCATTGCATCGACGCGTTGAAACAGCAGGCATCCCGTTGGAAACAGTTGCATGACCCGGGAAGGTACCGGGGTGCGATACCGGGTATATGATCACCAGGTACAATTTTATCGACGTTCGTTAAAAAACTGATGAATCTCAGTTTTACATCCTGATTTGGCTCATGGAAATCTGGTAAATCCGGAGGTTACCTTAGCATTGTCTACTATAGGTTACCGCTTCGAGTGATATGATTTGCCATGAGCGCTTATCCGAACCCTTTTCGACGTTTCATTGCCGGTATCGTTTTGATGCTGCTGATCCTGCTTTGGGAAGTAGCACTTGAGATCGCCGGGGGCACGATTGCATACGTATTGGTTTCGTTGCTGACACTTTGGTATGTACGTACCTTTCGGTGGATGGTCATCGCCGGCGGCATTGTTTCGACGCTGGCGCTGGGGAGTATATTCTTCCTATATTTTATCATGCCGCATATAGACCCTGCTGTTCTTATGAACCGCATGGTGTCGGTACTGGTGGTTTGGCTGGCCGTTCTTTTTATCCTCCGGTTCCAGCGGCTTCAGCAAACGGAACGCCGCGAAAAACGGCAATTACGGGCATTGGTCGCGCACGCAAACGAGGGGCTTCTCCTGATCGGAAACACGGGTAACATCCTGATGGCAAATCCGGCTGCCGGCAGGATGTTCGGATACCGGCATGATGTTCTGGTGTATAAGCCGATCGCAGACCTCATTCCGGAATTCGACGCAAGCCCGGGTGAACGAGCAGACGCCTATGGGCCGGGTAAGCCGGCATCCACCCGGGCGCGCACCTGGCGGGCCGTGCGGCGCGATAGTTCCGAATTTCCAGCCGATGTGAGTCTTAGTGAATATTATGACGGCCGGCACAGGGTGGTTATCGCATTTATTCTCAACGCTTCCGACCGGGTGAGAAATGAAGAGCTGGTGCGATCCAATCTGAGAATGGCCAGTGAATACAGCCAGGAATTACAGCAACGCGTTCACCAGCGGACTGCCGAGCTGGAGTCGGCGAATCGCGCGTTGCAAAATAGCCAGGACGTATACCGTTCGATGGCCCGCAACTTTCCGGATGGGTTTATCGGCATTATGGACCATGATCTGAAGTGGGTGCTTGTCGATGGAAAGGGTCTTGCCGAACTCGGCCTCCGATCGGAGACGGTTTTACATCAGCGGGTGTTCGATGACATCCATGCGGCGATAAGTTCCTATGCGGAGGGAGCGTTGCGAAAGGCGTTTGATGGAGAAACGGTATCGTTCGATATCGACGTGGCCGGTAACTACTATAATGTTTCCTCCGTGCCGGTGGAAGCGGCGGACGCCGTGATCCGGCAGATACTGGTTGTCGTTAAAAATATCTCCGGTCAGAAAAGCCTGGAACGGGAGCTCGTCAGGACCCTCGAGAAAGAGAAGGAACTGAACACGCTCAAGTCGCGGTTTGTTACAATGGCTTCGCATGAGTTCAGAACACCCCTGACGACGATCCTGTCGTCTGCGTTCCTGTTGGAGAATTATACCGGGACGCGGTTGGAAACAGAGAAGAAAAAGCACCTTGATAGGATCAAACGTGCCGTGCATGGACTAACGGAATTGCTGAACGATTTCCTGTCGCTGGGGCGGCTCGAAGAAGGTGTTGTATACGTAGCCTGTAAGCCCGTTGCGATGAGACAGTTTGGTGAAGAGCTGCTGCAGGAGATCTCGCTGTCGAAAAAGGAAGAGCAGCGCATCGTGTTCGAATGCGAAGGTCCGGACACCGCCGTGCTGCTGGACAAACAGCTGGTGCGCAACATCCTATTGAACCTGTTGTCCAACGCCATCAAATATTCGCCCGTATCGAGCACGATCGGGCTGGTGATATCGGTAAACGCTAATGTTGTAAAGATGAAAGTTTCCGACCAGGGAATCGGCATCCCGGCGGAAGAGCAGAAGTTTATATTCAAGCGCTTCTTTCGTGCGCAGAACACGTCTGAAATTCAAGGGACGGGATTAGGACTCAACATTGTGAGACGCTATGTGAAGCTGTTGAAGGGAAGAGTTGAATTTCAAAGCCGGGTGAACAAGGGTACTGTCTTTACCGTTACGTTGCCCCTGGATCATGCTATCGAATCGAATCCTCATACTTAACCCAACCTCTTATGCATTACAAAATTCTTTTGATCGAAGACAATGTGGAAATGGCGGAAAACATTTCGAGCATCCTGCAGTTGGCGAAATACGATGTTACGCACGCCGTCAATGGAAAGGTCGGAGTAGACCGTGCCCAGAAGAACCCCCCGGATCTGATTTTATGCGATATCATGATGCCGGAGCTTGACGGTTACGGTGTGCTGCATATTCTGAACAAAGATGCCGATACCGCCAGCATTCCTTTTATTTTCCTGACAGCGAAAGCCGACAAAAGCGACTTTCGGGCCGGCATGAACCTTGGGGCCGACGACTATATCACCAAACCCTTCGACGGTGTCGACCTGCTGAAGGTCGTCGAAACGCGGTTGAAGAAGCACGAGCTGATGCGAACCGCCTTCGGAAACAACCCCGAGGATGTGAGCGCATTCTTCAGCAAGACCCGCGAGCTCAAGGATTTTCATAAGCTATCGGAAAACCGGCCGGCAAGAGGGTTTAAGAAAAAAGACCTGATCTTCATGGAAGGGCAGACGCCTAATGATCTTTATTTTATCGAAAAGGGCCAGGTGAAGACATATAAAGTAAATTACGACGGAAAAGAATTGATCACCGGCCTGCACTCCGAAGGCGATTTTCTCGGGTTCGTCCCGCTCCTGGAGGATAAACCTTATAATGAAAATGCCGAGGTGCTGGAGGACACACGGGTGACCATTATTCCCAAGACGGATTTTATCACCCTGATCTATTCCAGCAAGGACGTGGCCCGGAAGTTCATAAAAATGCTTTCCAACAACCTGGAAGAAATCGAGAACCGGCTGCTGGACATCGCCTACCAATCGGTACGGCAACGCGTAGCAAGCGCATTATTGAAGATGGGAGAGAAGCTTGCCGGCAGCGGCAAGGAGGGATTGATCACCGTCGCGAGAAAAGATATTTCCAATATCGTCGGTACGGCCACCGAATCGCTGAACCGCACGTTGGCGGATTTTAAGGAGGAAGGCCTGATCGAAATATCCGGCGACGGCCTGCGCGTCCTGAACCGGGTGAAGCTCGAGAAGCTGCTGCATTTCTGAGGTCAAAGGCACGAGGCTACGTTTTCCCGGCCTGGATCACGACGAAAGAACCCTCGCCATAGCCAGGCCGGGCCGGCTCCAGGGAGGTGATCTCCTCCAGGCGGTGGAACAGCGTCTGGCAGAATCGGAAACGCTTGAACCCGGCGTGTGTCAGCTCAAAGTGTACTTTGTCGGCCGTATAAAACGTGGCCGATCGGTAGAATGTGCTGGCCTGCAGGCGCTGTTCGTATTGCCGGCCGATGATGCTATGCTTATCGAGGAAGCCCAGCACCAGTACGCCTTTGTTCTTGAGCACGCGATTGGCTTCTTTAAAGGCTACATGCAGATCGTTAAAATAACTGATGCAGAAGGCCATGAGCACGAAATCGAACCGGAGGTCGCCGTACGGCAGCTGCTCCGCCACACCGTCCACGACTTCAATACCCCGCTTTACCGCACGGGCACGCATGTCGGGCGACGGTTCGACACCTTCTTTTATTCCCAGGGCTTCGGCGAAACGCCCCGTTCCCAGCGCCACCTCGATGCCCGACAGGCTGTCGCCGACCGGTAACATTTCCCGCAGCGCTTCTACCTCAGACCGGAATACGAAAGGATAGTCATAGAACCATCTTTCGTAGTCCGGTACATGCGTATCAAAAGGCAAGTTGGGTTTCATACTTTTTTAAAACAAGTTGAGCACGTTTCCGCTCGCGGGCGATGACGCCGGGGCGTTTACGGCGAGACATTCATCATGTATAGAAATTTTTTATAACAACGACAGAAAAGTATCGCAAACCGATGACGGCTGTCACTGCTTCGCCCATACGCAAGCGCTTTCTTGGGTGTATAGATCTGACAGCGTATATGACAAAAAATCTGGATACAGCCGACACGATCGTGAAGCTGACCTTGGCGGTGGCGGTGGTGGTATTTTATTTTGGCCGGGTCATTTCGGGACCCGTGGCCCGGGGATTGGTCATTCTGGCCATAGCGCTGATCGTACGGTTTGTGGCGAAAGCGTTATTGCTATTTATTACGCGGGATTGATGTAATACAACGGGTGAAGGTATAAAACAAAAACGCATGACTGTTCTAATGTTTGGTTGGGAGTTTCCTCCGCATCTGTCGGGTGGACTTGGTACGGCCTGTCTGGGGCTGGCCACGGCTTTAAAAGAGCAGGATGTGAAGCTTTTGTTTGTGGTGCCGAAAGCACACGGAGACGAGTCGATCCCGTTGATCAATGCCTCGGGCGTTACCCTCGCCGCGGATGAAACGGTGGTTCGTACCGTTCATAAACGATCGGACACCGGATCACGGGAGATCGCGGTGGCGGCAACGATACGGCCATATGCCACAGGCGCAGCGACGCGGGCAGTGGAGCATTGGCACTGGCAATACGCAACGGAAACCCTGCGCACGGTGAAAAGCGGCAGCGGTATTCGGTATAGCTTCAGCGGAGGGTACGGCCCCTCGCTGATGGAGGAGGTGGCGCGCTATGCCGACGTGGCGGGAGCGATCGCCCGGCAAAACAACTTCGATGTCATCCATGCCCACGACTGGCTCAGCTTTCCCGCGGGCGTGGAAGCGAAGAATGTCAGCGGCAAACCGCTGATCGTACACGTACACGCCACGGAGATCGACCGGGCAGGGGAGAACAACATCGACCGCCGCGTGTTCGATATAGAAAGACAGGGCATGCAAGCCGCCGATCTTGTCATCGCCGTCAGCCAATGGACGAAAGATATCCTTGTTCGGAAATACGATATCCACCCCGCGAAAATACACGTCGTGCACAACGGCGTGATGCCCGTGCAGGTGGATCATTGGCCTGTTACCCCAAAGATCAGCGAGCATGTCGTGACGTTCCTGGGGCGGGTGACCTACCAGAAGGGGCCCCTGTATTTTATTGAAGCCGCCCGGAAAGTGCTGGACTACTTTCCGGATGCTCATTTCATTATGGCCGGTTCGGGCGACCTGTTGCCGGCGATGATCGACCGGGTGGCGCGAGGGAAGATGTCTTCGCGGGTCCATTTCACCGGCTTCCTGCGCGGCAAGCAGATCCATCAGGTGTGGTCGGTGACGGATGTATACGTGATGCCGTCGGTTTCCGAGCCGTTTGGCATCACGCCACTCGAAGCCGTCCAGGCCGGCGTACCGGTCATCGTGTCCAATCAATCGGGGGTAGCCGAAGTTATGGATCATGTTATCAAGGTCGACTTCTGGGACACCCGTGCGCTGGCCAACGCCATTATCGGCGTGCTCCGGCACAAAGTGCTCTCGGACAGCTTGCGATCCAACGGCAGGAAAGAGATCGAAGCGCTCACGTGGAAACGTGCCGCAGGAAAAATAAAACAACTCTACCATGAATTCTGATCAGCAATACCTGAACCTATACTTCCAGGTGCATCAGCCGCAACGGCTCAATATGTTCCAGTTCTTCGATGTAGGATCTGGTCGCGGCTATTTCGACGACGACCTTAACGGCGATATTGTTTCGCGCTTGGCAGAGCGCTGCTACTTGCCGGCAAATGCGTTGTTGCTGCGGCTCATCGACAGGCATCCGGAAATAAAGGTGACATTTTCGATCTCGGGAACTGCCCTGGAGCAATTCGAGCGCTATACACCGAAGGTATTGCAGAGCTTCCGGCAACTGGAGGAAACCGGATCGGTCGAGTTTCTCGGCGAAACATACTACCACTCCCTGGCCTGTTTCCTGAGCCCTAAGGAATTCGCGCTGCAGATCGGCCGTCATCAGCAAAAGCTCGGCGCGCTGATCGGTGCATCGACAACCTTTTTTCGCAATACGGAGCTGATCTATTCTGACGCTATCGGCAAGCAGGTGTCTGAGTTGGGTTTTACCGGCATGTATGTGGAAGGATGCGACCGTATGCTGGCCGGCAGAACGCCAAATGCACTGTACCGCCACGCTACGGAGGATCTTGTCCTGGTTCCCCGAAACTACCGGCTGAGCGACGATGTTGCCTTTCGTTATTCAGACAAGACCTGGAGGGAGTGGCCATTGACAGGTAAAAAGTTTGCTTCCTGGCTTGGGCGCCTGCCGCGCCATGAAAAAATGGTTTCACTGGGCATGGATTATGAGACGTTCGGCGAGCATACGCCGCACAGTACGGGCATTTTTACATTCCTCGACGACTTTATCACGGTGATGCGGAAATCGCGGAAGTTCAGGTTCATAAATCCGTCGGAGATGGCGTCGCTTTTGCCGGTGGAACACGCGGCCGGTGCTAAAGAGGGCGTCTCGTGGGCGGACGAGGCACGCGATGTTTCGGCCTGGCTGGGCAACGCCATGCAGCGCGATGCCTTCGGGTCGCTTGAACGGTTGCACGATGCGGTCATGGCCAGCGACGATGTGGTGCTCATCGATGCGTATCGCCACCTGCAGACCAGCGATCACTTTTATTATATGGCTACCAAAGATGGCGCGGATGATGGCGTACACCGGTATTTCAGCCCCTATACATCTCCCTATGAAGCGTTCATGAATTTTATGAATATCCTGGCCGACCTGGAGCTGCGTGTCGGACGGCTGCGCCACCGTCGGCACATGGTGTATGCCACACCTCCTGCGTTGGAAACCGACCCGGCTCCTATACGCTGGTAACAATAGATGCCGGCAGATGACGGATGTCATAGAGTGGACAGTACGATTGCGGTTACTTTGGATCTGCGTGTATATGAGCTATTTGCCGTATGTTTTCTTTTAAAGCCATTCTGGGGGTCCTGTTTATGCTGTTGGTGGTCACGATCGCCATCCTGGCAATCGTGTGTTTTCGCGCCAACCTGGAGACCGTGGAGGCTTCGCAGGAGGTTAGTCACACCCATCAGGTTGTCGGCAAGGTCGATGCGATCTCGGCCGCGTGTAAAGATTTGCAGTTGTCGGTATACCGCCGGCGCGACCGGGGGGTTGATACGGAAGCAGCAAGCGCGGTGCTTTCAAGCATAACCGAGTTGCGCGATATCACCCATGGTAACCATCTGCAACGTAAACGCATCGATTCGCTCGACCGGGCCGTCCGGAAATGGACCGGCCTGTGGGATCCGGCCGGGGGAGCGGGCATCGATCCCGTTTTGCGGGGTATCGAAACGATCCGGGCATCTGAGGAGACGTTGCTAAAGCAGCAGCGTGGCCAGCGACGAAACTTCGAAGGCTTTCCGGAAAAATTTTATTGTTTTGCTGGCGTGCATTGCTGTCCTGCTGATATCGACATTCCTCGCCATCCGGTATAATTTCAACAAGCGGATCCGCATGCAGGAGGCGTTGCAGCGCAGTAACGTGTTGTTTGAAAAGGTTTTTTACGATAGTCCGATAGCGATCGTGATGAGTGAATATGAAAGCGGCCGGATCCTGCATTGCAATCGTGTCTTTGCCGACACGGTGAATTACAGGGTCGATGAATTGATCGGTAAAACGGCCGTGGAGCTCGGTATCCTCGAGCGCATGGAGCAGCGGAAGGAGATCATTGAACAGGTCGCAAAAGGATCGGAGGCAAATCATACGGAGACTTATATCCGGCCGCGGGATAGAGACCTCCTGTATATTTCCCTGCACGCCCACGTTATCTCATTGTATGACGGGAATTGCCTGCTGACGGCGGTCCTGGATTTGTCTGCGCACAAGCGGGCGGAAGAAGAAACGAAAAAGGCGCTGGCAACGCTGACGGAGCTGAGCAAGCTTAAATCGGACTTCGTCACCCTGGCATCGCATGAGTTCCGGACACCGCTCACAACGATCCTGTCGTCGGCGTTCCTGGCGGAAAACTATACCTTCGGCGAGACCCGCGAAAAAGTGGGAAAACATTTGGCAAGGATCAAATCATCGGTCAATATGCCTACTGCCATCCTGGACGAATTTCTATCAGTGACAAAGATCGACGAAGGCGACGTACGGTTGAACCTGGAGCAGCTCGATCTTCCCCTATACATGGAAAGTGTCCGCACGAACCTGCAGGCCCTTGCCAAACCCGGGCAGACGATTCACTATACACACACCGGGGCCGACACGGTGTGGACGGACCCGGTGTTGCTGGGCCACATCGTCCGGAACCTCGTCACAAACTCCATCAAATATTCGCCGGAGGATGGAGCCATCCACATCGCCACCGAGGTAAACGGCAGTATTTGCCTGATCGTGAGCGATCGTGGCATCGGCATTCCGAAAGAGGATCAGAAGCATTTGTTCGAACGATTTTTTCGCGCTTCCAATGCAGGCAATATACAGGGCACGGGGCTCGGATTGCATATCATGCGTCACTACGTAGCGATGCTCAACGGTTCTGTTACGTTTCAGAGTGACGCCGGAAAGGGCACCCGGGTAGAGGTCGTGCTGACACAGCCTGCGTGAAAGGAACTTGCTGTTTCAGAAAACCCCCCATACCGTATCGCCAGTGATATGAGCACCACAATCAGAAAGATCGTGAAGAGGACATATTTTTGATGAAGTTTCATCGGTGTTATCGGTTTGTTTTTTATGAGTGTTCGAATAACAACCTGGCCGGCCAGCGCTTTCGTTCCGGCAGCAGTCCATACCGGGCAATGCTTTGACCCTTTATGAACTGCAGCGCCTCGTCGATCGAGTCGGTGACCAGTATCAGGCTGAGATCTTCGGTGGAGATTGTCTTCTTTTTTTTCATCAGCGTGATATGCTCGAGAAGCTCTTTATGATATGCGCGGTTGAAGACAATGATGGGAAACTGGTTGATCTTTTTGGTTTGTGTCAGGGTAAGGGCTTCGAAAAATTCGTCGAGCGTACCAAAACCGCCGGGCAACACGATGAAAGCAAACGAGTACTTGATAAGCAGTGTCTTGCGGATAAAAAAATACCGGATATTGACCCACTTGTCGAGGTATGCGTTGGGCTTTTGTTCGTGGGGTAATACGATGTTACATCCTACCGACTTTCCGCCGACGTCCTTCGCACCCCGGTTGGCCGCTTCCATGAGTCCGCCACCGCCACCGGTCAGCACCGTAAAACCGAGCCTCGCCACTTCTCCCGCCGCCTTTCGCGCCAGCTCGTAGTACTCGTGATGTTCGTCGAACCTGGCGGAACCGAAGAACGTTACGCAGGGGCCAATGAAATGCAGGGCGCGAAATCCGCGGATGAATTCGATCAGCGTTTTGACGGTGAACGTCAGCTCCTCCCAGCGCGATTGCGGTCCCTGAAGAAACTTTATTTCTGATCGTATGCCGGTTGTCTCGTCCTGCATGATGTTCCTGGAAAGCGGTTCTATTTTGCCTGGAAAGGGCCGTTCAGTTTGTTGAACTCGTGGATCGACAGCGCGGCCAGTCGTTTACCGGTAGCGAGCTCCCACTCCAGCATCTGCTGAAGCAGGTCTGCGACCGTGTCCAACTCAAGCTCCACAGCCATCAGGTAGCAGTTCCGGAGATTGACCGTTTTATACGCATTGATGTTCTTCATGCATCCGACCATGAGTATATCTTTCAAGTGTGGACGCGCCGCATACGTGAGCAGGAATTGCGTTTCTTCGATCATTTTCAGGATAACCTCATTTTTGCGGGCGATCGGTTCGATCAGCAGGTAGTTGAATATCCGGTCGAGCTTGATCGATACGTTGCCGGCGTTGTCGGCATAGTCCTCCAGCGCATGCTTTACGTCTTCCGACTCCAGGTGGTGGTTACAGCTTTGGAACGCCTCGCGAATCTTCTGTTCGGCATACAGCAGGCCCTGTACCTGGTATGTCAGCGCGTCTTGTAACGTTTTTATAGTCTTGTCCATGGTTTTTTTTATTGGTAAGATAAAGGAGTATGCCCCGGAAAGATATGATGATGGTTTTGTGCCGGCATGATGCATGTCATTCGCGCCGGGCTTATTGAATATTGCTATCCTGGTTTGTCAGGATCACAAATTGCATGGGCTGCAGCTTTATTTTGATGAAGTGGCGGCTCCCGTCTTCGTTCGTTAATACGTGGATCTTTCCTTTACCGCCGTAACAATACCGGAATGCGGTACCCTCCGGGTTCAGGTGACTGTCGACGCCGATGTATTCCTCATCTTCCTGCTGCAGCGAGCTGTTGTATACCACGACGATCTCTTCATCGTACAGGATGCGCGAGAATGCCAGCATGCAATCGCTGGTGACGGGCAGATGAAACGTTTTGCCGTCGTTGGAGTACTCGCGCATATACATCCGCCCGAACTTCAGTACGGCGCTGGTTTCCCGTATATGCGCAATGTTCGCGATCTCCCGGTAAATAAGATTGTTTTCGTTCAGGGCATTGTTCTGCGTGTTCTGCAAGTCGAACATCGATTCACGCACCGCCCAATCACCCTCGCCGGAACCATGAAAGCCTTGCTCGGTGCCGTAGTAGATGCACGGTGTTCCCAGCGCGCAAAGCAGGAACCCGGTGCCGGCGATGATCTGCTGCTCGGTAGCATTGTGGCCGAACCGGGCTTTCCGGATGTGGCCCACCTGATCGTGGTTGTCGAGGAATGTGACCAGAAATTCTCCGAACTCGCCCCGCGACATCGCATTTTTTCGCAACGATTCGTAACGCTCGATAAGCTTTTCCGGTGTGGCCTTTCCCAGGACCACGTTCGACAGCACATGGTACAGCGGATAATCCAGAACCGAGTTGAGGCCGTAATAGATCGCGGTGTCCTCTACCTGTACGGCCGTCTTCGGGCCTATGTATTTATTATACATCTCCTCGGGGCCGACGAGCTCGCCGAAGAGAAAGAAGTTACGTTTTCCCAATTTATAGGCGTATTCGCGGATGTGTGAACAAAACTGGCTGATCGTCTTTTCGCCCATATGCTTGACGGCGTCCAACCGGAATCCGTCGACGTCGGTTTCCCGGATCCAATAACAATGGATCTTGGTCAGGATCTCCTGCACGTATAGTGCCTCCGGCGAATCGTCGTTTCGAAATGCCTTCAGGGTAAGAAAGTCGCCTTCCCGCGTTTCCGGGTAACTGTCGAAGTTCCGCATCTGTCCTTTCCGGGCATAAAGGTCAGGGTTCCTCAATTCCACCGGCGACGGCTTGTCTTCGAAACGCCATTTCCCGAAGGGAAAGACCGCGCCGTTGTAATAGTAATATTCGTGATCGCCGGGGTAACTCCAGTTGTTGCCGGAATGGTGAAGCACGACGTCCAGGAATACCCGCATGTTAAGGCCGTGTGCGACGTCTACGAGTACGGCCAGGTCCTCTTTTGTGCCGAAGCGTTTGTCGATCGCTGTGTAATCCTGAACAGCGTACCCATGATAGGCATCGTCGTTGTTTTCGAAAACGGGGCTTAGCCAGAGCGCCGTACACCCAAGGTTCTTGATATAGCGCAGGTGGTCGGTGATGCCGCGGAGCGTGCCGCCGCAGCGCTCGCGGAGCTGCCCGGGCGTACCATACCCCGGTGTTTTACCCGGCATATCGACCGGCGTTCGCGACCGGCTATCATGAAACCGGTCGACCATCAGGAAATATATTACTTCTTCGCGCCATTCGCGCCCGCCGTTTTTCCAATACTCCTTCCCCGGTTTCGGCGTGAGGTCGAGGTCACGAATCGATTTTTCCACGTTATCCTGGTATTGATATGTTAAGTTCGGTTGAAGTATAATCAGTGGGCAAGGCTTGCGGAAGATTTTCTTCCGGCTTGCCGTGCTCCAAGGTGTCAATCGCCACTCTGAGTCGGTTACCGATTTCCTGCGCGATGACCGCCAGTTGTGCTGTGGCAGTGATATTATCGATCGTTTCGAGCGGATTGATGGCGGAGACCTCGACCTCCCCGTTTTCATGCTCCTGCACGACAACGTTGCACGGAAGCATGAGGCCAATGTGTGACTCGAGACTGACGGCCTGGAAGGCGAACTGCGGGTTGCACGCCCCGATAATGCGGTACTTGCGAAAGTCGATATTCAATTTTTGTTTCAGCGTTTCTTTCAGGTCGATCGTCGTCACGATTCCGAAGCCTTGTTGCTGGAGATTTTGGATCGCCCTTTGAACAGCCTCGTCAAACGGGATCTGTAGTTTTCTGGAATAATAGTACGCCATAAAATAAAATTGTCTGGTGGTTCATACGAAATTTAGCGCGGGCCGTCTGTGATGCGGTATGATACAGATCATCGGTCGATCGGATTCTTATTCCGTCTGGCGCTACCCGGGTGATAAAGATCACGACGTGTCGTCGTTTGGATCACTTGCTTTTCTGCGCGAGCGTGTTATTTTTAATAAAAATCGAAAGTACCATGCAACCAAAAAAAATATCGGTGCGCGCGGCGTTGGATATATTAATCGATCAGCTGCGCGGAGGATTGAAAGCATATGGTTTCTGTATCCTCGGATCAATGCCCGCGCAGAATGGTCCGCATAGCGTAAAGACGCGGTACGCCAGCCTTTATTACGTCCTAGCGTTGAGCCATTCGTCTAAGCAATGCTAATACTCGTGGCTGGATTACCGGGTTCAGGAAAAAGCTTCTTTTCGGAAATGCTTGCCCGGCGGATCGGAGCGGTTTACCTGAATAGCGACCAGGTAAGAGTGGAAATGCAGGCGGGACGAAAGTATTCCATTGAAGACAAGCTTGCTATTTACGGGCGAATGGTCGAACTGGCATCGGCGGCGATCGAAGCCGGCCGCGATGTCGTTGTCGACGCAACATTTTTTCATCATACCCTGCGGGAGATGTTCGTACGGCTGGCGACGGGATACCTTGTGCCTTTGCGGGTGATCGGGATCACCGCCGACGAAGCGCTGGTCCGAAAACGTCTTTCGAGGCCGCGCCGCTGGAGCGAAGCCGACTACGGCGTGTATGAAGCCGTGCGCGACCAATTCGAAGAGATCGTGATGCCGCACGCGACACTTGTCTCCACCGACTCGAATATCGAGTCCATGCTCGAGCAAGCCATTCACTATATAAGCGCATGACCCGGACAGAAGTAGACGCATTCGCCCGCCAAGGATTGTTTGAAGGGCGGCCCCTGCAAGGCGTTGTGGAAGAAACGCATATTTCATGGGTTGTGTTGACGGCCACACAGGCGCTGAAGATAAAGAAACCCGTAAAGTTCACGTTCCTCGACTTCTCCACACCGGCCCTGCGTAAATATTATTGCGAAAAAGAACTGGCGCTTAACCGCCGGTTCACGGACATCTACCTGTCGGTACAGCCCATCGCCCAAGCGGGCGGAGCCTGGCATGCCGGCGGTCAGCCGGCGGCCCCGGTCGACTATTGCGTGGTCATGAAAAGGTTAGCCACGGTGGAAAGAATGGACAACCGTGTTGCCCGGAACGGTGTACGCGTGCACGAGATGCAAACGCTCGCGCGGAAAGTGGCGGGTTTTCATGATCACGCAGCGCCCGTCTATACAGCGTTCGATCTCACTGCCGCCCAGGCGCTTTTCAACGATATTTCATCCATCGGGAAATTATTGACCTCGCAACACTACGGTGTACTGCCGGTCGTGATCGCCGAGGCGACGGCATGGAGCGATGAATTTTTGGCGCGGCACGCGACACGGTTTCAAAAACGGATCGAGCACGGAATGAAACGCGATGTTCACGGCGATCTTCACTGCGGTAATATATTTTTATGTGCCGACCCCGTCATTTTCGATTGTATCGAGTTCAATGATCAATACCGGCAGATCGATGTGCTGTATGAGGTAGCCTTTTTGTGCATGGACCTGGAGGCGTCGGGCCAACAACACCTGGCAGACGCGTTCTTGCGTGCGTACAGAAGTGGCTTTTCTGCTTTCGAGTGTTTCGAAGACGAAATGCTGTTCCTGTATTTTAAAGCGTTGCGGGCTAATGTCCGGGCCAAGGTGCACGCGATGGAGGTAAAACAGGATGGGCGCGCAGAGACCGTGCGCAAGCACGTTGCCGATATGGTGCGGTATGTCGCGATGATGGAGCGCTACATGCACACGGCGCGTTCGTTGGAAGGTTGATGTTTTTTGTAACGGATCGGAGGATGTCACGCCCCTGAATAGGTCCTCCTGGAGCGCCTGATGCAGCGCTTGACTTCGGCCAACAGGGGAGCAGCCGGACAGACAGAAGACCGGCAGCCTGTTTTCTGTCTGCGAGAAGTGTTTCTTTCGTTGGGTGCATGGTGATCAGGAATTTGACTATATAAAAGTACAGAGCTATCCATTTTATCTCCATAACGATCATCAGTATCGCGAGCGATCCTGATCACAAAGGCGCCCCGGTGGGCCGCCGGCTGGTTGTAATGCTTGGATCGCCGCGTGAAGACGTCAGGCGACAAATATCCCGAGGGACGCGGACCGCCATCATTTCTTTTGGCGCAGCAGCGATGGAGATTGTATAAAAATCAATTATATGAAAAGTTCGGTCGCTAGTCTTAAAAGTTCGCCGGTCGGTGCGATATTTACTGCGCACCATCGGAAAGTATTACTTCCGTTTTTGGTGTTGATGTCCATATATACCTTGTCGTGGGGGCAGTATGCAGCATCCGGGGATCGTCGGTATACCGTCGGGGTGCAGTATACACAGGAGTTTATGCTGGGTGGCGATGTGCGTGTTCGGGAGTGGGAGATAACGGGCGATAAAATGCCGCTTAAAGATCTGGGAATAAAAAGTTACGCGGCCGTCAGAATATGGGGCGAATACGCGTTACGGAAAGGACACCGTATCCAGCTCGCCTACGATCGATATTTCCTGCGCGGTACCTCCCGGTTTGATCGTGAGATATTTTACAACGGCACTATGGTGGATGGAAGAACTGGCATTGATGTATCGCCCACGCGGTATTATCGGATCAGTGCGCAATACAGTGGCTGTTTTCTGGATCGTGAGCACGTGCGCCTTTGGTACCTGGGGGGGCTCGTATTTGATCATATCGTATTCTACCTCGACGGCCGGGTGTCGCCGAATAGTCCCATGCATGAGGTCTACGAGGATTTTGGGCGTCAGGCGCTGCCGTATCCGGTGGTCGGGCTGCGCGGCGAGTGGAATGATCATGACGGCTCACTCTGTTGGGAAGTTTCGGGTACCTACATTCCGGAGTTCAAGAGCTTTTACACCGAAGGAGGTAAGGTGAAACTTCAATACAGCAACTTTCTGGCGGATATAAAATATTCGAAGCGACGGGGTGATTTCGATCTTGCCATCGGAGGGAAACTCAGGCACATGAAGTTATTCCAGGAAAGCCGCGAAGACACCAATGAAATCCGAACGCTTAGCGCAGGCCCCTATATCGAGATAAGATACCGGTTCGGTCAGACGCTATAAACGGGGAAGGCCTTTTACGGACGAAATATACGTTTTCGATGACGGTGCCGGGCTGCTGGACAGCAACGACGTGGCGTCGATCAAAGACTATATCTACTTCCCGTATTGCCCCAAATGTGCGAAGAAATATGGGCATACCTACATCGTGGTATCGCAGATCAGAGCGATTTAGCGGCACGGACTATACCGGAGATAATGCAACGTGGGACTTTATACATTTAGTCTGTATGGGATGAAACTCAGCTTGCGATCGCTTTTTATTTAGAACGACTCTTAACAACGTATCAGTTATAATATCCTGTAAAAATTATAGCACGTTTCGAAATAAAAATACGAATTTTCCTGTTAGTAGGTCTGAGGCTTATTGGTTTATGATGGCGACACGCTTGGGAATGATACTGCTTTCCTTCGTTTTTATTGTCGAAACGATGTCTCCTTCGGTGGACCTGGCGGATCTTTCCCGTATTCCGGTTATCGCGGAGCATTTTAAAGAACACCGGCTGGAGCATCCTGAAATAACGTTCCTGACATTCCTCCGGCTGCATTACGGTACGTCGGACCACCGGAAGCACGAACATCGCGGGCACCATCACAAATTGCCGTTTTCGAAACGATTGCACCATCATCATAGCGCGCTTCAGACAGTGCCCGAAGGTACGCGCGTTTTTCCTATACGGAAGTCTTCCCTGGTGATGACCATCACCGCTGTGATCTACCACGATATATATGGCCCGCGGGTGGCTACATCCGTCTGGCAGCCGCCTAAAATCTAAGGGCGCTTGCCGCTTTCTTATTTTCATTCCCGCCCCGAATGCCGTAGAGATTACGGCCGAGGCGTTTTCTACATTTTACAACGTAAAAGTTACTCCTATGAAAGTATTCGTTTCTATCATAGCGTTTCTGCTATGTGGTCCGGCTACATGGTTGAACGACTTCGAGCAAGCCAGAACGCTTGCGCATGAACAAAACAAGTTGATCCTGTTAAATTTTTCAGGGTCGGATTGGTGTGGCCCGTGTATCAAGATGAAACGCGAGATATTCGAAGCCGCCGAATTTCAATCCTATGCCGACCAGCACCTGGTACTGGTGCGGGCGGACTTCCCGCGTCAGAAGAAGAATCAGCCCGATGCCCGGCAGCAGGAGCGCAACGAAAAGCTGGCGGAACGGTACAATCCCACCGGTAAATTTCCTTTAACCCTGCTAATGACGGCCGATGGCGAGGTGATCCGGGAATGGAACGGCTATAGCCATGGATCGGTCAGTGAGTTTATCAACCAGCTACACGAGTCTCCGCATGGCAAATAACGTGCTGTCAGCGGCCGGGGAAACCCTGCACCGCAGGACATGTAAGCTGATGGGCAATATGTTCAGCATCGCCCTTGTGACAGGGGATGCGGCCTGGGCCGAGCATTGCATGGACCTTGCCGTGCAGGAGATCCGTCGCATTGAATCATTGTTTACCACCTTCCGGGACGATAGCCAGACACAGGCGATCAACCGGCAAGCGGGTATCCGGCCCGTGGCGGTGGACCGGGAGGTCTTTGACGTTATTGCGCGCTCGATCCGGATCTCTGAGCTTACGCAGGGAGCTTTTGACATCACCTATGGAGGAGTGGACCGGCGCCTGTGGAATTTTGACCGGTCGATGACCAGCCTGCCCGATCCGTCTGTGGCCCGCCAATCTGTGCGGCTTATAAACTATCGGAATATCGTCCTGGACGAGGCAAGGGTAACCGTCTTCCTCCGGCACGCGGGCATGCGGATCGGTTTTGGCGGTATCGGCAAAGGCTATGCGGCAGATCGTGCCAAACAGCTGTTGATGCTTCTCGGCGTTCATAGCGGTGTTGTAAATGCCGCCGGCGATCTGACGGTATGGGGCCGTCAGGCCGATGGCAAACCCTGGACCGTCGGCATTGCCGACCCGGATACCAAAGTCCCCTTCTCGTCTCTTGCCCTGGCCGACGGCGCCATTGCTACGTCCGGCAACTACGAAAAATTTGTCATGATCGGTGGAAAGCGATACTCGCACACGATAGACCCTAAAACAGGGCTGCCCGTGACAGGCGTTAAAAGCGTTTCGATCATCAGCCCGATGGCCGAGCTATCCGATGCCCTGGCTACACCGGTTACGGTCATGGGGCCGCGCGCCGGACTAAACATGATCGATCAGATGAAAGGTGTTGCCTGCATCATCATCGACGACAATAATCAGTTATTCACTTCAAAGAACATATCCGTTCATTAATCACGTATGAAACGAAAATTTCCCTGGATTGCAATCATGTGCCTGATCGCGATTGTCTCCTGTAAACCCGTCAAAGAATATCAGAAAATGTACCTCAACGATGCCGACATGGAGCTGTCGATGCGGAAGGGACAAAAATCCGAAAACAATTTTGAGCTATACCGCGAAGGATCTGCCGGTGCAAACGGCGGAAAATCGGGCGGTGGATGCGGCTGTAATTAGATCTTGCCTATATGCTTCGAATACCTGTAACCATACTGGCGCTATATGCGTCAATCCTCAGTGCGTTTTCACAAGCGACTGATACTGCCCGCTACGAAGACCGGAAGCTCAAAGTCGATGAAGTGAATTTTGTCTCCAGCTACTATCGTCAGGACGGAAACAATGCCGCCGTGACCGGTGGAACCGGCTCTGAAAAACTTACCGATTTTGCTACCACGATCGACGTGCACCTGCTGAAAACAGATCGGAAACATCGCATCAACTCGTACAACATCGAATTGGGAATCGATACGTATACCTCGGCGTCGTCCGACAAGATCGATCCTTCTACCGTGTCGTCGGCATCTTCGGCCGATCAGCGCATTTACCCGAGTATCGCCTGGTCGCGTATAAATGAATCCAAAGGAAGTACCATCGGCGCAAACTTCTCGCTATCCTCCGAATACGATTATTTCTCTGTGGGCGGAGGTATAAATGCCTTTAAAGATTCAAAAGACAGGAGCCGCCAGGTGGGGATACGGTTGCAGACATTCCAGGATGCCGTCACGCTTATTTACCCGATCGAACAGCGGGCCGGAAGGAAGGGTGGGACCGAGGCCCGCAATACCTATAGCGCCACCGTGTCCTATTCACAAATCGTCAACACGCGTCTGCAGCTTTTGTTTTTGCTCGACCTTGCCTATCAAAAAGGTTTCCTGAGCCTGCCGTTCAACCGCGTCTACTTTAGTGACAATACCGCCGGTATCGAACATTTGCCCGGAGCCAGGTTCAAAGTTCCGGCCAGTGTCAGGCTGAGCTATTTCCTGGGCGACCGGATTGTCGTCAGGGCGTTTTACCGGTATTACCAGGACGACTGGGGCTTAAGGAGCAATACCGCCGAACTTGAGACGCCCGTCAAGATCACGCCGTTCTTTTCGATCAGCCCGTTCTACCGCTATTATAATCAATCGGCGATAGACTACTTTGCACCGTATAAACAACATGCATCCGCAGAGGTGCACTATACGAGCGACTATGACCTCTCGAAGTTCGACAGCCATTTGTTCGGTACGGGCATACGCTTCAATTCGGCCGATGGGATCTTAGGGATCGGCAAGTTCAATACGGTCGAGATCCGGTACGGCCATTACACGCGCCAGACGGGGCTTGTCTCCAACATTATTTCGTTGCACGCGAAGTTCAAATAGCGGAGATGCTTCCGCCGGCATCAGACATCAACAATTCGCATAAGTTTACAGAGCCTTCAAGGTTGTCCTTGAAGGCTCTTTTGCACCCGGCCGGTTGAACAACGGGATCTGCGCGGACGAGAGAAACGGCAGTCATGCAAGCTCAAACTCGCTCTTTATTCCGTTCTGCCAGCAATCCAGATTGTGAATGGTGGTCTCGGAGATCTTTTGCAGTGCCTCGTGCGTCAGGAATGCCTGGTGGCTGGTAATGAGTACGTTTTTAAAGGTCAGGAGACGTGCGATCGTGTCATCCTGTAAGATATCTTCGGAATGATCTTCGAAAAAAAGGCCTTTTTCCTCTTCATATACATCCAGCCCGAGATAGCCGATCTTGCCTTTCTTCAAAGCGTCAATCACGTCGCGGGTATTCACCAGCCCACCGCGGCTGGTGTTGATCAGCATTACCCCGTCTTTCATTTTTTCTATCCGTTCCTTCCTGATAAGGTAGCGCGTGCTCTCCACCAGCGGGGTGTGCAGCGTAATGATATCCGAACGTCTGCAGAGCGAATCCAGATCGGTAAACTCCAGATCGAGTGTTTCCGACAGTTGTTTGTCGGTCGCAATATCGAAAGCCAATAGCTTGCAACCGAAGCCTTTCATGATTCGGGCCACGACCCGACCGATTTTTCCCATACCGATGATACCCACAGTTTTTCCGTAAAGATCAAAACCCGTGAGTCCGTCCAGTGAAAAGTTGAGATCCATGATGCGGTTGTGCGCACGGATGAGCTTTCGGTTTAATGCCAGGATCAATGCAATGGTGTGTTCCGCCACGGCATAGGGCGAATACTCCGGTACATGCGCTACTTTCAGGCCGAGTTTTTTCGCGGCGGCAAGATCGACATGATTGTATCCGGCCGAGCGGAGTGCTATAAATTTGACACCCGCCGCTTTTAAAGCTTCCAATACCGGCGCGGAGGCGTCGTCGTTTACAAACAACGATATCCCCTCTGCGCCGGCACACATACCCAGCGTGTCTTTGCGCAAATTCACCGGGATCAACTGCAATACATGTTTGCTCTTGTTCGCTTCCTCCAGGTAACGCTTTTCAAAGTTATTGAAGCTATATACTGCTACTTTCATTGCGGTCGATCGTTTGTTTATGAAAGGTAACTATTTTCCGCCTTCGGATCACTCGAATGGCCGTTTGCAAACCGGGTTTCCAGATTCCTGTCGTCGGTCCGTTGGTGCCTTGTTCATCGATTTCAGGTTCATCTTGGCGCAAGAGGCCCGGCATGCTACAAAAATACACACCATCCTGACTATTGTCAGTATCTCCCGGTGGCGAAAATCATCGAGCCTGCCGACGCACGTCAGCCGTGCCGTTGGCGATCCGCTATACTTTAGCATCACATTTAACGCACATCGCTATGAACGCAAAACACTCGATTATCACCCCCCTGGTGCTGTTGGCGATCTTACTGTATTATCCGCTATGCGCACAAAATACGCTTGTTGTGAAGTCTGTGAAAGCTTCCATACAAGGTACGTCTACCTTGCATGAATGGGAATCTGAGATTACCAGGATCACCTGCCTGGGTAATTTTCAATCGGAAAGCAACCTGCTCCGGAATATCGAAGATATCAGCGTCAGGATCCCGGTCGCGGGTATTAAAAGTTCGGAGGGCAGGATGATGGACAACAAAACGTATGAAGCGTTTAAGTCCGACGAACATCCCTACATCATCTATACCGCTTCGCACGCCCGGATCACCGTGGATGCGGCCCGGAACACGACAATCAGCGTGGCGGGCAATCTCACGATGGCCGGCACGACAAAGCCCGTGGTCGTCGAGGCTAAGGGCAAGCCCCTGGCCAACGGCGACATGGAGGTGTCCATCTCCCGGAAGCTTAAAATGACCGACTTCAATATGAAACCACCGACCGCGATGATGGGGACGATCAAGGTCGGTGACGAGGTGACCGTAACCGTGAACCTCGTGCTTTCGCAAGGTCCCTCTGCTTCACGCTAATTCTGTAATCCCACTATCACCTTTAAATAATAACCTTTATGAAAAATCTCAGCCACACAGGCCTCTTCGGAAAACTCTCCGGCCTGTTCCTGCTCATCCTGATGGTGCAGGCTGCCGCCGCACAGAATCACATTCAATACTTCCGCCCGTATGATCAACGCGGTGTGAATGTATTTGAAACCTCCAAGAACGACACGATCGTTTACGACGGCCTCAAGCTGCGCGTGGGCGGTAACTTTACACAAAGCTTTCAGTCGCTCAGCCACAGTAACGACAGTGGTGTGCCGTTGTACGACCTGGGCAACGGCTTCCCGCTTGCGCAGGCCAACCTGAACCTCGACTTTCAGTTAGCCGACGGCGTACGCGTCAACCTGATCTCCTATATGTCCTCTCACCACCACAATGAAATGTGGGTGAAGGCGGGGTACTTCCAAATCGACAAAGTGGGTTTCATGAACAGTGAGCTGTTGAACAACCTCTGGAAGAACCTGACGTTGAAGATCGGTCACATGGAAGTGAACTATGGCGACGCACACTTCCGTCGCAGCGATGGCGGTAACGCCTTCTGGAACCCTTTCATCGAAAACAACGTGATGGATGCCTTTGCCACCGAAATCGGTGCGGAGCTCTACTGGCAAAAGAACGGCGTCCTGCTGATGGGCGGTATGACCAACGGCGAGATCCAGGGCAGTGTAACGGCACAGAATAAACGCAGTCCCTCGGTATATGGTAAGATCGGCTTCGACAAAGTGCTGGCGGAAGGGACCCGCGTACGCCTGACAGGTTCCTACCTGCAAAAGTCCAGCTCTATAAACGGCACACTGTTCCGTGGTGACCGTACCGGCTCGAACTACCAGTTTGTGATGGAACCGGCCGCGGCTACCGTAACGGCGAACGCCTTTTCGGGACGTCTCAGCCCCAGTTTCACCGACGATGTATCGACCTTTGTCATAAACCCCTTTGTTCAATTCCATGGATTGGAATTATTCGGAACGGTGGAGTTTGCGGAAGGTAACTCCGCTGTAGAGAACGGTGAAATACAATACGCCGCTTCCGTGAGTGATGCCCCTAAATTCAACAAGCTCGAAAAACGTAAATTCGACCAGGTGGCTGTCGACCTGCTTTACCGCTTCGGTAAAGAAGAGAAGTTCTATGTCGGTGCACGCTATAATAAGGTGAGTGGTACGCAGGTATTCGGCACCGCGACAAACACCACGGCAGCAGGCGGTATATCGCAAGGTACCCGTGCGGACGTATCACAGGAACGCACAGCGTTCGGAGGTGGTTGGTTTATCACCCGCAACATCCTGTTGAAAGGGGAGTATGTTACGCAGAAATACAAAGACTATCCGGCAGGCGATATCCTGCAAGGCGGCAAGTTTGACGGCTTCGTACTCCAGGGAACGATCGCGTTCTAAAAAAGAATACCGGTTGTCCTGACAGGACCGGTCGCCGGCCGAAATCTTTCGAGCACGCGGATTCGGCTTACCTGCCGATAGGCGCTGGCGTGTTGCAGCCGAGGGTGTAGGAATATCATATTCTTACACCCTTTTTACATACTGTATTTACCCTCTGCCTCTTTAGATATTTCCTCGTTCCGGTGATATCTCTGTCGGTGACTGTTGCGATGATCGTGGCAGGCATGTTGCTCTGCTAGTTCAGGCAAATGCTGAATCTTTCTTGCACGAAGATGTTAATCACATTGCAAACGCCTTTGTAATCGTACGACTTAAAATAGAGACCGTGTGCTCCGAGTGCCTTTAGCTCATCTATGTGACGGGTTGCCGGTCGCCGTGAATGAACTATAACCGGTACGTTTTGCAGCGAGCAGATCTTTTTGATCTCCCGGAGGAACGTTAATGCGTTGATCCTTTTCATTTTGAATTCGATCATGATGATGTCGGGGATTAATCCCTTCTCTACCATAACGTCCAGAGCTTCCATGGCGTCCTCTGCCAGGAACAGTTGTGTCGTTGGGGCGATCGCAGCAATTGCTTCAATAAAGATGAATTGCTGCACGGGATTGGAATTGATAAACAGAAACGATCTTCCCGTACCGATTGATTTTTTATCTTTCCGTTTCATAGGTTTGTCCGTTGGTGAGGAGCAACAGTTTCCGCTCAGAGCGGCAGTGCCGCTGGTGACTACTACTTTACGGCCGTGCCTTCTGCAATCTCGTCGGTGGCATGCAATATGATCTCGTCGCCACCCGTCAGTTTCCCGAAGACTTCTGTCGAGTCGTTCGTTTTTAATCCCTCGCGGATGGTGATAATCTTCGCTTTGCCTTCGTCCACTTTGATGATAAATTGTTTTTCTGTGGACCGGACAATCGCGTTATTAGGTACCAGTAAAGACTTGGCGCTCGACAGTAACGGAATCTTTACCTCTGCATACATACCCGGTTTAAGATCTTTATTTTTGTTGTTTACATCTATTTCGACGGCTTCCGAACGTAGGCTGGACAGTGCGTTGGCGGAACGGCTAATCGTTGCGGTATGTTCTTTGCCAGGCCAGGCCGTAAACTCGAAAGACACGGGACGGTTGAGATCGACCTTGTCGACATATGCTTCCGGGATATAAACCTCCAGCCGAAGCTTGTCCAGGTATTGTAATACGACCATGGGTTTATCGTTGGCGGGGCCTACGAGCGCGCCTACAGAGATATTGCGTTGAACGATTACGCCGCTGAACGGAGCGCGGATCGTGAGATACTCCTTTACATTCTTCATGGACTCCATGTTCGATTTTTCGGCCAGGACGGTGGCTTCGTCGGCACGCATCCGCGACGATGCGTTGTCGAGATCGATCGGCGCCACGGCGCCTGAATCACGGGCGGCCTCGCGCAGACGTCTGTAGCGTTCTTTGCTGGCGGCTGCATTTTCCTGCGCCTGAATATATTTGGAGCTGGCCGCCTGATACTGGGATTCCAGCTCGAGTGCTTCGAGCGTAATGAGGATGTCTCCCTGCCGCACGACGTCTCCGCGGTCCACATGGAGTGTCTTTACAAAGCCGTTTACTTTGGAAAAAATGGTTACCTCTTCAAACGGCTTTAGCTGCCCGGGTATGCGCACATGGGCAGCCAGTCCCTTTTCCACGACTTTTCCGAGTTCGTACCGGCTGTCTTTGTGCTGCGGCTGCCTGGTCACATCGACGGGTTTTTGATTTTTTGTACAGGCGGTCAGCGAAGCTGCCAGGGTGATTATGATTAACAGACGTTTCATTGTTCAATGTTGAAGTTGAGGTTCTTTTTCAAGGCTTTCTACCTTCGGCGAGGGCATCAGCGAAACGGGGGCACGACTGGCGCGACGTTGCACCCATGCAAATACGTGTGGCAGGATAAATAACGCCGACAGCGTGGAGGCAAGCAGTCCGCCGATCACGGCCCGCCCGAGCGGAGCTGATTGTTCGCCGGCTTCGCCCATGCCCGCGGCCATGGGAACCATGCCGGCGATCATGGCAAGGCTGGTCATCAGAATCGGACGGAGGCGGAGGGATGCTGCCGATACCGCGGCAAACTCCGACCGGCCGTCTTGCAGACGAATTGTTTCGGCGTTGGTCACAATCAGGATTGCATTTGCGACCGACACGCCGATCGACATGATCATTCCCATATAAGACTGCAGATTCAACGTGGATCCTGTTGCCAGGAGCAACAGCAGCGCGCCCGCCACCACGGCGGGTACCGTGCTGATGACCGTCAACGCAAGTTTGACCGACTGGTAGTTTGCGGCGAGCAACAGCAGTATAACCACCACGGCCAGGATCAAACCGTTTTGCAGGCTGTCGAGCGTTTCGCGCAGCAGACTGCTCATGCCTTTTACTTCTACCACCATGCCTTTGGGCGGTGTGCCCATTTTCCGGATAACGGCTTCTACAGCATCCGTTGCATAGCCCAGGTCTTTATGATGAATGTTCGCGCCGACGGTCAGGAACCTTCGCGGTCCGCTTCGATCGTATTCTCCGGGAACGTAGTCTGTTTTGAAGCTGGCGATGTCGCCGAGCACCGGTGAGCTTTGACCGCGGATGAGCGGAATTTCCCGCAGCTCATCCATGGTATTCATGACGTGTTCGGGAATTTGTACCTGAACCTGGTAGGTATAGGCCTTGGCTTCGTCCAGCCATTGATTCTTCTGCGTAAAGCGGCTCGACGAAGTACTTGCTGTAACAGAGCGGGCAATATCGGTTACGTCGAGCCCCAGTTGAGCGGCCCGGAGGCGATCGATCGAAATGGAAATGACAGGAAAGTGAAGAGGCTGTGCAATCTGGACATCGCGCAATTCCGGGATCTTTTTCATGGCAGTCACCAGTTTGCTTGCATAGCCTTCGATTTCTTTCATGTCTTTGCCCGCTACCCGCACCTCGATCGGCGTGGAGGCGCCCTGACTCATAATTTTTTCAGTCAGATCGATGGGTTCAAAGCTCAATCGGGCTTCCGGCATGTGATATCGGATGTTCTTTCGCAGGGCCTCTTTGAGATCATCCATGTTTACTTTGTAATCTTCATGCAGGTTGACCTGGATCACGGCCTCGTGCGTGCCGGTATTAAAGACATACAGGTTGCTCGTGCCATAACTGCTTGGAATCAACCCTATATATGCAGAAGAAATCGCGACGTTGTGTGCCACGGTGGTGTCGATGATATGAAGCACACGCCGCACCTTTTCTTCCGTGCGTTCCAGTCTGGTGCCGTCGGGTTCTTTGAAACGAATTTGAAACTGACCGACGTTTGTTTTCGGCATCATGTCCTTTCCGATGATCAGGAACCCCGCGGCCGCAATGGCGATCACACCGACAAAATAGAGGATCACCAAAAGCCGTGTTCGCGGCATATTGATCTCCAGTGTTCTGGTAAACCAGGTTTTGATGCGATCAAAGAACGACACACGCTCGACCACCGCTGTTTCGGGGTGGTTGTGTTTATGTTTGATAAACCAGTTGGATAGGATCGGCACCACCGTAAGCGCGGCAACGTAGGACACGATCATCGTCAAGCCGATGGATAGGGAGAGCGGGAGAAACATAGCTTTGGGCACACCTTGCATCAGGAAGGATGGGGCAAACACGGCAAGGATGCACAGGAGGATTAGCAGTAATGGGAAGGCTACCTCCTGGCAAGCATCGAAGATTGCCTGCTTTTTGTCCTTGCCCATCTCGAGGTGTTGGTGAATGTTCTCGATCGTTACCGTAGCCTGGTCCACCAGGATACCGATGGCCAGTGCCAGGCCGCTTAACGTCATAATATTGATGGTGTGGCCGAATAGGCTCAATAGGAATACGCCCGAAAGGATAGAGATCGGGATCGTCACTACTACGATCAGGCTGCTGCGAACGTCGCGAAGGAAGAGCAATACCATGAGGCCCGTCAGTATGGCGCCGAGCGCGCCTTCAGTAATAAGGCTTTTCACGGCGTTGATGACGAATACGGATTGATCGAACTCGTACGACAGCACGACGTCATCGGGCAACAGGCTTTGCATGTCCGGCAGTTTTTTCTTGAGTGTTTGCACGACCTGCCAGGTTGAGGCGTCTGCTGTCTTGACGACGGGGATGTACACCGCGCGTTTGCCGTTGATCAGCGCATAGTCTACCGTTACGTCGGCGGCATCTGCCACACGGGCAACATCCTTCACCAATACCGACACGCCGTTTTTAGTGGTGATGGGCACCTCCCCAAATTCTTCGACGGTCTTGATGAGCGTGTTGATGGTGGTAAGAAACATCGTATTGTCAAGACGCAAATTGCCGGACGGCGACATGACGTTGAAACTGGCCAAAGCATTGACGACGTCGTCGGGGGTGAGGTTGTAACTGCGGAGCCTGGCCGGATCGACGTTGACCGTAATGGCTCTCGAGTTTGCGCCAAACGGTGGGGGCGCTGACAGCCCGGGAATACTCGCAAAAGCGGGGCGAACGCGTGTGGCGGCGATATCGTAGATCTCTTTCAGGCTTCGCGACTTCGACGAGATCACCAGCTGGCCGATGGGAAGCGAAGATGCGTCAAAGCGAATTACCTGCGGCGGCAATGCACCGGGAGGGAAGAATTTCATGGCACGGTTCACCTGCAGGGCTACCTGCGCTGAGGCCTCGGCCATATCGGTGTCCTCATAGAAGGAAAGTTTGAGTAATGTCAAGCCCTGAATGTTCTTTGCGGTGATGTTACGGATACCGTTGACGTAAAGGAATTGATCTTGCAATCGCGTAGAGAAGAATCCCTCCATCTGCTGTGCCGACATGCCGCCATAGGACTCGATGACATAGATGGTGGGCATGTTGAGCTGCGGAAAAATATCAATGGGAATCTTGATTGCCGCGAGTACCGAAAACAACATCAGACTTGCTGTAAGCACGATGGTCGTGATAGGCCTCCTGAGGGCCGACGAAGTCAAAGACATACTATGCTAGTTTAACAGGTTTAAAATCTCATCTACACGATTCTCAATCACCGCCCGTTTGAAAATGGCTTCACAGAAAGCATAGCGTGCGTTAACCAGGTCTGTTTCTGCGCGGTACAATGCAAAAAGCGCCGCGTTAAGGTCCACGAGATTCGATAGGCCGTTCTTATATAAGGAAAACTTCTGGCGGTACGCGGCCTGGGCCGCACCGAGCTGTTCAGGAATTTCCTCCAGGCGCTGTCGCGCTACTTCCAGCTCCAGCACCGACTGTTTCAAGTCGAGGTCGAGCATCGACCGTCGTTCTGACAATCGCGCCTGCGCCTGCCGGGAAGCCGCGCGTTGAACGCCGAGCTGGAGATGCTTACGCCAGAGGTCGGATACATTGTACGATACCCCGAGACCGACCAGGTAATTCGATCGGCTGAGGTCGAACCCGTTATGGAGCGCGTTGAAGTTGTCGGAAGCGTCGACACTCGCGCCGCGTCCCCAAAGCGCGGCTTGAAGGGAGAGCTTCGGATGATAGCTCTTTCGAATAAATGTCTCTTGAAGATTGCTGGCGAGCAATCGCGCGGAGTAGTACCGCAATAATGGATGCAAAGCCGTATCGGCCTGCCGGACAGTTGCCGGTTTGGGAATCGCCAGCATGCGCGAGACATAGGTCGTGTCGGGCTCGATGCGATCGGCCTCCAGGCCACTCATATTTGCCAGGTGCAGTTGCGTTTTTTTATACTGTCCGACCAGCTCATAGTAGCGCTGCCGTGCGCGGGAGAGCTCTGCTTTGGCGGTGCTCGTATCAACACCTGCAATGATACCGCTTTTGGCGAGTGAATGTATGGAGCGATAAATCTCCTGATTGCGTTTGATATTCCGCCATTGGAATTTTTCCAGGTCACGCAGCATCAGGAGATTGAAATAGTAGTAAATAGCCTTTGCCTGTATTTCATACTTGCTTTGCTCGTACCGTGCTTGTTCGGTCTGCACGTCAGCCTGCGCCACATGCTTTGCAGCACCGAAACCGCCGAAGTTGTACAGTTCCCAATCGAACGCTACAATGCCGAGCGTACTCAGCACGGTAGAGGTGTTCTCCGCTTGGCGTACGCGGGAGTTGCCGGGTACGATGCCGAACGAGAAATATCCGCCGGGAAGATTGTTGTTGGTGCCTAGATTGGACTGGTAGTTGAGTCTGAGATTGGGCAGTCCGACATTGTAAAATGCCTGTTCACGGCTGTTGGCGATTGTTACCGCGGCGGAATCTGTGTGCAAGGAGGGTGCATGTCGCAGTGTGCGGGATAGCAACGTCTTTAAAGGGACAACCTGCGCGAAAACGCCGGTTGTCAGGACTAAAACCAGAAAAACAGAAAGAAGATTTCGTAACATGATTGTTGTTAAATATATACCCGACACACAAGATCTTTCACACGCAGCGATACACACTATCGGGAAGGGCGCCCAGGCTGGCCGGCGGTGGACGTTTCATAGGGAATGTTATTGTCCCGGAGGAAGTGAAGGAATTCGATCATCTTTCCCGTGGCGGGTGTGATCATAATTCTTTCGTCCTGAACGCTTACGCGGCTTGAAAGAAATTCTATAGCGTAGCGCAACTTCTGTTCAGAAATGTTTTTTCGAATGATGATAATTTCAACGCTCACTGCTCGCCTTTCGGATGATTTTGTATTTTCGTATGGATATTACAATGTTCGCAATTTCGTTAGTGATCAGGTACTAAATCGAGTGATTAAAGTTGCCTGAGTGTACGATTAAAAAATCATTAAGACGATGCCCAGATTGGGGTGCCGCACCGATCATATGAGGATATTAGTTGTTGAGGATGAAGAGAGACTTTGCAGATCGATTAAAAAGGTCCTGGAAGAGAACCACTATATGGTGGATGTCGCCTACGACGGCGAGATGGGCTTGAAGTTTGCCTTTCAATACGACTACGATTCTGTTGTGCTGGACGTAGTGTTACCCGGCATGAGCGGCCTTGCCCTGTGCCGTGCCATCAAAGGTGCCAAGCCGCTGACGCCTATCCTCATGTTGACCGCTCTGGGCACGACGGAAGATAAAGTGATCGGCCTCGAATCGGGTGCGGACGATTACTTGTTGAAGCCGTTCGAGTTTGCCGAGCTTATTGCGCGGATCCGTGCGCTGATACGCCGCGCCAAAGCGTATCAGGCACCCGACAGCGTGCTTATGCAGTACGAGGATCTGAAGCTCGATACGAGCAGAAAGGTGGCGGTGCGGGATGGCCGTGACATCGCCCTGACCGCTAAGGAATTTCAGCTGCTCGAGTACTTCATGTTGAACAAAGGACGAATTATAACGCGTTCGGAACTGGCTGCCAAAGTGTGGGGTCTGCAGTCGGATAGCTCGACCAATGTCGTAGAAGTATATCTGAATATTCTGCGCAAGAAAGTAGATCGGGATTTCGACTCGAAGCTCATTCACACCCGCAAGGGCCTGGGTTACATCCTGCAGAGAGACCAATGAAGATCCGGTCGCGGCTTACCCTTACGTTTCTTCTGATTGTGACCGTCATCTTGCTGGTAGTGACGGTGTCGATCTATTTCTTTTTCGACAATTTTCGTCATGAAGACTTTCATCGCCGCCTGAGGCGTCGCGCGTTGAGCACGGCCGGGTTGCTTATGCACAGGGGAGAGGAGGGGGTCAAGCTACTCAGGCTCATGGAGGACGGCAATCCGGCGGACTTGCCCGGGCAGCACATACTGGTATTTAACGATCGGTATGAACTTGTTTACAACAGCCGGCCAAAGGCAACGTTTGACCTGGATAGCAGTCTTCTCCGGAAAATTACTGCGGACAGCGATCTTCGCTACAGCTCCGGCGAACAGGATGTAATCGGGATATTGTCTGCATCTGCCTCCGGGAAATTCTATGTGCTCGCAGCGGCACGTGATGTATTTGGCCGTGAAGCGCTGATCTCGCTGTTTGATATCCTGGTATTTGTATTTCTCGTCAGCATCGGCTTTGTGCTTTTACTGGGATGGATCTATGCGGGAAAGGTGTTGAGACCGATTACCCGTGTTATCCATGACGTAGAGAATATGTCAGGTGCGGATCTTTCCTATCGCTTAAACGAAGGCAAGCAGCAAGATGAGATCGATAAGCTATCGCAGACGTTTAACCGCATGCTCGACCGTCTGCGCGATTCGTTTATATCGCAGCGGACCTTTATCTCCAACGCCTCGCACGAGCTGCGAACGCCGATCGCGGTCATCTCAGCAGAGATAGAGACGGCGCTGATGCAAACCGGTGAAGACGACAAGAATTACGAGATACTGACATCCGTGCTGGCGAGCTCGAAGCGTCTCAGCGCTTTGTCCAGCCAGTTGCTATTACTGGCACAGGCCACGGCGCGGCAGTCGAACCGCGGCTTCACCGCGACGCGTGTAGATCAGGCTTTGTGGGACGCGAAAATGGATCTGGACAAGGCCAATACAGGTTATGACATTGTCATCGACTTCGATATCAATCTGCAGGAGGAAGAGTTATCGGTAAACGGCGATGGGGCGTTGTTAAAAGTGGTATTTCTGAACCTCATGGACAATGCCTGCAAGTATTCGCCCGACCGTCGGGTTGCTGTACGGCTGGGGCGATCAACGGAAAGCCTGAGTATAGCGTTTGAAAATAAAGGTGTCATTTCTCCTGAAGATCTTGACAGGATATTGGCACCGTTTTTTCGCGGGTCCAATAGTAAAGCGATCCGTGGGAACGGCATTGGTTTGTCGTTGGCAAACGAGATTATAAAATTACACGGCGGTGCCTTGTCGGTTCATTCGGTCGGCGCTATGACGACTTTTGTTGTTAAGTTTCCGGACATGTAATATCGATAACGCGGGCGCGCTGACGGTGTAGTTCGGTTAAAGCGTCATTTCTCCCCAATTTAATAGTCTCGGCTAAATCAAATGCGAACGGTCATTGCAGATGCAGTTATAATGTCAGACGGGATTTAACATAGCTTTTTTTTTGTTTCGATATCGGCACGCGCTGCGCGCCATGGTTCATGATAAGGTATCCGGAGTCTTCATTTAAGATGCTGGTTACATGCAGCGTATTGACCAGGTGCGACTGATGGCAGCGAATAAAATCGTATGGCGTCAGGAGCTCTTCGTACTCGTACAAGGGGCGGGAAATTAAGCGATCACTGCCATCGGTGAGAAAGAATGTGGTGTAGTTATTCGAAGACTCACATCGCACGATGTCCTTTACCGGTACTAAGTATGTTTCTTTTTGGGTGGGCAGCGCTATTTTGGTGTTGCCGCCGGCATGACGGCTTTCGAGCGTATGGAGCAGATTAGCAAGCCGGATATTTTGTTTTTTCATTGCCAGGGATCGCTCCAGCTTCACGACGGTGGCTTTTAATTCGTTGATGTCGATCGGCTTGAGAAGATAATCGAGGGCTGAGAATTTTACCGCCATGACGCCATACGCGTCGTACGCCGTTACAAAGACAACTTCAAAGCTCGGTTCGTGCAGTGACTTCAGCGGATCGAACCCGTTTTTGCCAGGCATCGGGATATCCAGGAAAACGACATCCGGATTCAAACGGATGATCTTTTCCCGGGCCTCATCGGCGGTCACTGCGGTGCCTGCAAGCTCTATTGCCGAGCAGTATTGTGCGAGTAAAAGCTTCCAGGTTCCGGATGTTGATCGGTTCGTCGTCTACCAATATCGCGCGTATCATTTATGTATTAAGCCAGTGGTGAAACGTTAAGATTGCTTCGGTACCCTCGTGTTTGCTGAATGTGAGCTCGATGCGTTGCTCTTTTTTCAGTTTGTTGATTGCACGCAGCCGTTCTTCCGTTAAAGATAATCCATATCCCGATTCGTTGTGCTGCAGGTGCCGTTGTCTTTGATTGTAATGACGAGGCTATTCGTTTCGGCGCCGGGTTTGCACAAGATGTACAATTCGCCCTTATCGGCGAGACGGGAAATGCCGTGCTTGATCGAATTTTCGATAAGGGGTTGCAGGATAAGGGTGGGGATTTCGATCGTAGCGGTGTCGAGCCCCTCGGCAACGTGCAGATGCCACGAGAAGTTGAATCGCAGGGCCTCCAATCGCAGATACATGCCCATCATGTCAAGCTCCCGGTCCAGCGTATTGAAGACGCGTTGGTTGGTGGTTAGCGTCTTTCGTAACAGCCCGCTGAACTCCTGGAGGTAGTGGTTCGCTTCTTCCACGCGACCGGTATTCATCAGTCCCTGAATAGAGCTTAGCGCGTTGAAGGTGAAGTGCGGATTGAGCATAGCCTGTAGCCGGATAGCGGCATCTTCCAGCTTTTGATGTTTTTTCTGAAAGGACCTGATTTTTTGTTTCAGTCCACCCGTCACGAACCAGAACGCGGCGCCGACCAGGATTATCCCAAGAACCACATACGTGATCGGTCTGCTATACCATCTGGGGTTCACCCGGATGTAGTAAACCGCCACACTTTCAGGCTGAAGGAGATAGCTGAAACGAAGCTGATATTCGGTCCCGGCTTTCAGCGCGAGATCGGCCGTATCGAAGTTTTCGCTATGATGTTCGATTTGCTTCGTCTCTAAATTTATGAGCGAAAATTCAATATCGGATTCACGAAAGTCGCTTGTTGCTTTGGCTTCTACGAACACGATGTCGTCGGGCCGCAGTTGCAGCCTTTGGGTAGTGTCGGCGTTGTTGGCAAATACCAGTTTGCTGGAAGCTCCGTTCGGGCGATATCCGACCAAAATGTTTGGCACACGCCGGACCCTTCTGGCACTCAGCACCCGCTCTGCTTTGCCACCCGCATTTTTGGTTTCCACACAAAACTCCTGGCCGACTTTCAGGTAAACCTGCCGGGCGACGCCCCGCTCCAGAAAATGCTTTTCCGGCGATTTCAGAGAGTCGGGTATATGATAGCCGTAATAATCAAGCGTTGACGCCCCGCTAGCCCGGGAGTATTGTCACGAATCCAGCGACTGTCTGATATACAGAATGATTATTCCATTCTTCGGTGGCGGCTTTGCCTGTGAGGCGCCCGTTGTCGGAGATAGCAACGACACTCGGGGCCGGGTGGTTGCGCTGTTGCGCCCAGCCAACGATACCGTGCGATAGAAATAGAAACGTGAGAGGCAGGTTATACGGAGACATATTCTTCAGTCGTAAGTTAATGGTAATGATCTGATTTGATGTGAGCTCAACCTGCACGAATTTACAGGAAGCCGTCGCCGGTGGGTAATGGCATTGTGAGGGTGACGGGCCCGGCTGTGAATTCGGGCATAAAGCGGGCAGCGCTCGACGCAGTCGTCTTGCTTATCTCCCTAAAGCCTGTCCGGCAACGCGTGGCGTGAAGGTTCTGCTTGCGTTTTGAGGAGTTTCGAAAGTGAGGTGTGAAGGTAGTCTACCAGGTCAACGCCTCGGGGGCTTGAAGTAAGAGATTGTTCGTTTTTGGTAGATTAGCTCTTTGCCTAATTAGTTCTTTCCAGACGGTGGGATGGGAATACTCAAGAATGTCTTTCTTAATGGATGACAATATTCTGGTCTTTTCCTGAACAAAGTCCTTTGCATGGTCGACACTTTTCCAATCGTCGTTAATTGAATTACTTAGTTCTTCGTGCGTTGTCGTTGCGCTGGCCTTCACAAATTTCTCCAGACGAGAGATGTAAAACATTACAGCTTTTTTTCTGCTCTCAATAAGCGTAGCCCTTGTGTTTAGGCCCAGTACTTCTTTCGTGAACTTGGCTTTAAGATAGTTTCTTGTTCCTGGAGGGTGTTTTTCTGTGAAGATGAACTGCTGATTGACCAGATCGAGTTCGAAGAAGTCCATTGGATCTTCTATACGCTGATTAATGAATAGTGAGTCTTCTGTCGGGGGTTTTGTAAATGTTCCTCTTTTAGGTGTTATATCTGTTTCGATAACTGAGTTTTTGGGATCAAAGATCTTGAATTTGTCGGATTTGTGGTGCGTATTACATTTACTACAGGCGAAAATATAATTCTCCCAGGAGAAGGCTTTTTCAGGATAAAGCCTTTTGGGGAAAATATGTTCGATATCGGTAGCTTCATTTTGCTCACAGTAGGCGCAGATTTCAACGCCCACGCACATTTCAAGGAGTGTCTTTTTTATGTCCGCAAATGCGCCTTGTCCGAGGCCTGATCCTTTGTTGTTCCATTTGGATTTTGCTTTTTGGACTTGGTCTTCAAAAGATGCGCCCTGCATAATTGTTTGGGTAACGGCAGACAAATGCGCAAGAGACGAGAGGGAGATGTTTTTAGAGGTCAACTGGATCATCTGTAGAAAACGTTTTTCGAAGTTCGTTTAATTTACCTTCTTCATCGGATGTAATGACGCCTGCCGTTTTCTTTTTACTCAATGTGACGAGTTCTTCTTTTTTTTCCACGGCTTCCAAGCTGATGCTTACATCCGAGCCAAAAATTTCAGTCCCATATGCGTCCAGCACGTTGCCGTAAATCAGCCGATTCCGGTCGTCGCCGGTGACTTCTTTTGGGGCCTCTTCGTTTCCAGGTGCGGCAAGTCGCCAGATCGTACCCTTATCACTGGCGCGACAAATTAGCGGGCTATGCGTTGTAACGATGAACTGGATGTTGGGAAAATATTTAGTGAACCATTGCCCGATTCTTGTCTGCCAGGTAGGGTGCAGGTGGGCATCAACCTCATCGATGAGCACAACACCGGGAAGGTTTATTCTCATGTCTTGTAAGTCTCCGTCTTTAATATCTTTAAAAACAGCATCGGATCCGTATACCCTGACAAGTTGCCTGATAAGTTCAAAGGTTAAGCTTAAGACGGAACGATATCCGTCGCTTAACTGATTGACATTGATAAGCGAGCCGTTACCGTCTTTAAAAGTAACACCATCTGAGCTGATGCTTTCTATCTCAGCCTTATGGGGAAGAAAATCAACCGAGTTAATGAGTCGTTTAATATTGTCCAGTAAATCACTGGGTTCCTTTCCTTCCAGGATTTGGTAGTTGAGTTTTACCAGCCATTCGGTGGCTTCGGTCAAGGCGATATCTTCTCCAAACGCGGATAAATGAGCGCCCAACTTCGGCTGCGAATAAAATACTTTTGTCCATTCCGGATTTCCCCCGGCAAAACGACGATAGGGGCCGTATGCGACGGAAAACCATCCAGCTCCGTATCCCCAATTATACCGCATTGGATTCGGGCTTCCCTTACCTTTATTACTTGAAAACGTAACCTGATCGTTGATTCGGTGAAAAGATATTTCGTTCGGTATATAAAAATTCCTTAATTGCGCGCTCCTACCACTCTGCTTATCTTCTTCTCCGTTCGCTAACGAAAGCGATATTCGTCCCTCAGCTTCCTGATGATTAAGCCAGTCGCGCCAATCAGCTCGTAGTCCAAGAGCTTCCTCCGGACCGACCAGCGCTAATGCAATTGATCTTATGATGCTTGATTTTCCGGCGCCGTTGTCTCCAATCAAAACATGCCAGCCTGCATATTGTGGAAACTCCATCTTGAAGTCTTTAATGGAACGTATATTTTTAATCTCAACTTCTTTTATATACATGACCTCGAATCGGTTTGGCTTCTTAAGTTGACTATGTTATGCTCAGTGTGCAATGTATGGAAGATGCTCTTTTTAGAATAACAAAAATAACGGTTTTGTTTTCCCATGACTTGTTCGCATGTTGGATCGACGGTTTGAATCGCCGGAAACAACGCAAAAAAGCCTTTCAATCGTCGATTGGAAGGCTTTCAGTGACCCGACAGGGACTCGAACCCCGAACCGTCAGCTTAGAAGGCTGATGCTCTATCCAGTTGAGCTATCGGGCCTGGATATGTTTTGTTATTCCGTGTGGCTTCTGTACATGCCGAGCAGCATCTTCGATACTTTCTCGTACCGCTCGTACAGGTCTTGCGCTTGCGCCAGGGGGATCATGCCCAGCTCGCCCAGCACTTGCAGAATGGCCACGCATTCAAACACGGCGCTGCGCGCAATGGTAATGTAATGCTTTTTGTCGGCCGTTGTCATGCGGCCGGTGCCTTCGGCCAGGTTGAGAAGGATGTCCATGCAGGCTTTTCGCCACTGGTCCTTGATGTAGGGATCCATCTTCTCGCTTGAGAAAACGATCTTCAGTGAATCCGTCACCAGCGTTTTGGCGATCTGGTAGACCTCTAATTTCTCAAAATCAAACATGGCGGCGCTGGCTTAATCGTTATCCCAACCACGAGCGGAGAGAGGGGGATTCGAACCCCCGGTACCGGTTGCCCAGTACGGCAGTTTAGCAAACTGCTGGTTTCAGCCACTCACCCACCTCTCCGTGTTATGTGTCCTCTTTGCGCTTGCGGGCCTGTCTGCCGGTAGGCAGGTGTGGCATCCCTTAGCGGGCTTGCCTTTTGGCCTCAAAAACGGGCTTTTTCAAAAAGGAAGTGCAAATATAGAAGTTGCCCGTAAACTATCGCCAAGCCGGGGCAAAATAGTTTATCTTTTCTCGTACCATTTCTTCTTGGCCGGTTTCAACAACGCCCCCGACAAGGCTGCAAAACCTCCTACAAGTCCACCGACCACCGCGGTCATGACAAACAGCAACGTGTTGTCTTGCAGCGTGAAGATGCGCGCTACGCGCGTGCTCAGGTCGGTCGAGGCTTGGGAGTCGATCATCCATGCCTTGAGCGCCCACAGCGACGCGATGGCCAGGAACCCCGCAAGAAAATTAGCCCCCGAACGCACAACGTACCCGGCAAAGAAGGCGGCCACCACGATGACGTACCACGGAAAGAAGAGCTCGAGTACGTAGGCCAAAACAAAGATCACGATCAGTTGCAGCAGGAATTTCATTCTTCAGAGGGTGTTAGCACAATAGAGGAAAACCTGTCGGCCGCCTGGCCGGCAGTTTGTAGAAAATGCAGCGCGGGATACTTTCCGTTCACCCACGGGTCGATCATGTCTGCGTAGTGCGGACTGCCCGGGTTGCCCGACTGTCCACCGGGGTATAATCCCCAGGCTTTGACACCGGTCTTCTCCAGGCTTACGACCATTCTCCACGACGGTCCATGCGTCTTTGAAAACGCGTTGACGATGTCGTGATTACCACCGGCATTCACTGCTGCGCTGAGCGGCTCCAGGCGCAGCAGGTGGTTGATGCGACTGTCTTTATAGGCGCCCCACGGCACCTTTGTGCTGCCGGCGTGGTCTTTTTTCCATTGCTCGACTGTCTGCACACTCTTGCTGAAGGCCAGGCGTACAATGTCGGCGACGGTCTCTTTCTGCGGTGTCCGTTGGATGTCGAAGAATGCCAGGTCGGGCTTTTCGCGCATCAGCCGGAGGGTTGTATATGTGGAAGGAACGTCCAGCAAGGTGTCGCCTTTGAGCAGCTCGTCCCAGATCAACCCGGGGTACAGGCTGTCCCACCAGGCTTCGTAGTAGGCGGCTCCTTCGGCGTCGGCGGTGTTGGTATAGTTCCAGGCTTTCAGGATGTCGAAGGCCGTCATCTCGGCAGGAGAGAGGCGGGCCGAGTCGAGCTGTTTCAACCACGCCGGTAAGCTTTCGGCCGCCTTCAGGTTGTAGTTGTCGGTTTGCAGGGCCATCATGTCCGCCACGGTAAGGCTGGTGTCCTGGCCCAGGACGCTGTTGATGCGGCGGTTGCGATACGCTTCCCAGGAAGATGCGGTGATATAATACGGATAGGTATTGTCTACCGGGTATTGGTTGGCGGAGCTGACGAAGCCGCGCGGCGGATTGCGATAGGTGATGTTCTGCTCCACCGGTATAAACGCCTGCCAGCCGTTGGTGCGGATGCTGCCGTCGAGCACAAAGCGGCCTTCATTCTTGCGGCGTGCCGGGAACTTACCCTGGATGCGCATGGCGACATCGCCCTGCACGGAGGCAAAGACAAAGTTCTGCGCGGGCGCCTGGTAGGTGTTCAGCGCTTCTTTATAGTCGTCAAAGCTGCGCGCGCGGTTCAGCTTGTAAAAGGTCAGCAACTCGAGCGACGGATCGTGGGCGATCCAACGGAAGGCATAGTCGACGTGGTTGTTGTTGCTGCGGAACGTGTGGTCGTATGTGATCGGTCCCCAGTGGGTATAATAGACGGTGTCGGATACGGCATCTTCGCCGCGTACCGCGATCGTTTCGACAACGGGCCGGGTGTCGGCCCAGCGCTCGTCGAGCCGGTATTGCCGGCGGCTGCTGTCTTTATAGGTAATGCGGAACCAGTCGATGAGGTCGCGTTGCGCATTGGTCACGCCCCATGCCACGGAGTCGGTAAAGCCGATGATGATGCCCGGGGTACCGGGCAGGGATGCGCCCATGCAGTTGGCGCCGGGACCGTGGAGCTGGACGACGTACCACAGCGACGGCAGCGACAGGTTGAGGTGCGGGTCGTTGCAAAGCATGGGCGTGCCGGTGGCGGTCTTGCTGCCGTGCACCGCCCAGTTGTTGCTGCCCGTGGTCGGGTCGGCGCCGGGTTTCTTTTTTACCTGGATCAGCTCGGGCGGCAGGGCCATCGGTACCGAGTCTGACAATACGCCGGCAAACTTCCAACTGCCGGGCTGGTCGACGATGGGTTCGCCGACACCTTCCTGGTCGGGGTAAAGCAGGTCGACCACCTCGGGGCCGAAGAGCCGCAGGGCGTTGGTCATTTCCATGTCCTTGTCGCGCATACACAGGCTGTAGGCCATGTTCTTGAGCAGCAACGCCGACTTGAGGGGCGTCCACGGCTCGGGCCGGTAGTCCAGGAGTTTGTATTCGAACGCCAGGTCGCCGTAGTGGAGCGACTGGATATAAGCGTTGATACCCTCGGCATATTTTTCGATCATCATCCGCGTTGTGTCGTTCTTCATCATCGATTCGAGCGCATGCTGCGCGCCGTAGGCCATGCCCAGGCGGCGCATATAGCGGTCGTTCTCGAGTCCGGCAGGGCCTGCGATCTCGGCGACGCGCCCCGCGGCGGCATGTGTCTGGATCTCCATCTGCCAGAGGCGGTGCATGGCGGTGATATAGCCTTGCGCCAGGTATAGGTCGGCATCGTTCGAGGCAAAGATGTGCGGTACGGCCAGGCTGTCGAACACCAGCGTGACCTTGTCTTGCAGGCCGGGTATCTGCAGCTCCGCGGGAGGCTTATAGCCCCGGGGTTCGATATTTTGCCAAAAGCCGTGGAACGGGTCGAGCAGCTTGCCCAGCGGTGGGAGGGGAGCCTTGCCGATCACCCAGCGGTTGTCCAGGAAATACACGAGGGCCAGGGTCATGGCAAAGGAGACGAAGAACTTAAATAAGCGCATGTCGGGGCGGTTCCGGAAATAATAATATCGTGTTTAAAGCCGTGAGCGGGGCCGGCTCAAACTTTTTCCGTTCAAAATAGAAAGCTTTTCCTAATTTTCGGATGGATTTTCCACGAAAAAATTTAGCTAAATCGTTTGAAACAGATTTTATCCAAATACACCAAGGAGCAGGTCCGTCGGGCGGGCCTGATCAAGGCGATCTTCTTTGATGTGGACGGCGTGCTGACCGACAGTAAGATCATTTACGACGAGAACGGCCGCGAGATCAAGAACTTCAACGTCAAGGACGGACAGATCATTTCCCACCTGAAGCGTGCGGGTATCCTTACCGGGGCAATCTCGGGCCGCGAGTCGGGCGCGACGGCCAAACGCTGCGCCGAGCTCAAAGTGGACTTCTGCCACCAGGGTATCATGGACAAAGCTTCGACGTTCGAGAAGCTCGCCAAGCACTATAAGCTGAAGCTGAAGGAAGTAGCCTTCATCGGCGACGATATCAACGACCTGGCCACCCTGTCGCGTGCCGGCCTGGCGGTTTGCCCGTGCGATACCTTCGACTATATCAAAGAACGCGTACACCTGGTGACCTTTGCCAAGGGCGGTCGTGGCGTGCTGCGCGAAGTAGGCGACCTCGTGCTGGCGGCACGTGGTGAGTTCGACCAGATTTTGGATGTTTAGGACCAACGAAGAAAAAACAAATTATGGATAAGTTTAAAGATACCGTACAGATCGCCGACCGCATCACCCTCGGGGGTGAACGCATGGTGCTGTTTGGAGGCCCCTGCGCGGCCGAGAGCTATGACATTTGCATGGAGACCGGCTCGCAGGTAAAGGCCCTGTGTGAGAAGCTCGATATTTCTTATGTCTTCAAGTCGTCGTTCGACAAAGCCAACCGCACCTCGTCGGGTTCGTACCGCGGGCCGAGTGTAGAGGGTGGGTTGGATATCCTGCGCCGCGTGAAGAAAGACCTGCAGGTGCCGATCGTCACCGACGTGCACGAGTCGTACCAGTGCGCGGAGGCTGCCGAGGTAGCAGACGTGCTGCAGATCCCGGCCTTCCTGTGCCGGCAGACCGACCTGCTGAAAGCCGCGGCCCGTACCGGCAAAGCGGTCAAGATCAAGAAGGGCCAGTTCATGGCGCCCGAAGACATGAAATACGCCGTAGACAAAGTGCGCGGCGAGGGTAACAATAACGTGTTCCTGACCGAGCGTGGCGCCAGCTTTGGCTATCACACCCTGGTGGTGGACATGCGCTCGCTGCCCATCATGCGGCAGTATACACCGGTGATCTTTGACGTGACCCACTCGGTGCAGCAGCCGGGCGGCAAAGGAGGCTCGTCGGGCGGTCAGCGCGAGTTTGCGCCGTTCCTGGCCCGTGCTGCGGCCGCTGCCGGCGTGGATGGTTTCTTTATCGAAACACACCCGAACCCTGAAAAGGCCTTGAGCGATGGCCCCAACATGATCCCCCTGCACCAGATGGAGGACTTTCTGCGGATGCTCAAACGTTACTGGGAGCTGCACACGCTGCACCACTAAGCTCCGCAATCGATAAAAAGGGGAAATTCGGTACTACCGAGTGTTTGTACGATCGAATTTCCCTTAACCTTTCCAATTTTTTCCTTGCACACTGCTGCATTCGTTTTACCTTTGTAATATCTACCAGTTTAGTGGTTTTTATGAAGAAGGCGCATATTCATTGTTGTTGCTACTTGTGTTGAGCCTCCCGGCTCACCTCTGCACTGTATTTATCCACCACCAACTTTCTGTATCATCGTGAATCATATTTATCCCATACAAACTAAGGTCAGCCAGGCGCAGCGTGAGGCATTGCTGCAACAGCGCGCGGTTGTCCTGTGGTTTACCGGTCTTTCAGGCTCGGGTAAATCCACCCTGGCGGTACAGCTGGAAGCCCACCTGCACCTGCAGGGCTTCAAGACATACCTGCTGGACGGCGACAACATTCGCAACGGTCTGAACAAGGACCTTTCGTTCACCGACGAAGGCCGCGTGGAGAACATCCGTCGCATCGGTGAGGTGTCGCGGCTGTTTGTCGATGCGGGCATGATCGTATTGTCGGCTTTCATCTCGCCGTTTGCGGCAGACCGCGAGCAGGTGCGGGCGATCGTAGGGGCGGAGAATTTTGTTGAAGTGTTTGTCGATGCGCCGCTGGAAGTATGCGAGCAGCGCGACGTGAAGGGGCTGTATAAAAAGGCACGTGCCGGCGAGGTAAAGAACTTTACAGGAATCGACTCGCCGTATGAGCCACCCGTACAGCCTGATGTACATATTCCCACGCATTTGCAAAGCGTGGAAGAATCGATGGAAACGTTGCTTTCGTTCCTCCGCAGCCGGATCAGCCTGAAAGCAGCCGTGTAAAATGTTATATGTGTGAATTGACCTGAACTTTAGAACATGAGTAATCCATATTACCTGAGTCACTTAAAAGAACTGGAAGCCGAAGCGATCTTCGTGATCCGTGAAGTTGTCGCGCAGTTCGAAAAACCCGCACTGCTGTTTTCGGGCGGCAAGGATTCTATTGTCCTGGCGTATCTCTCGCGCAAGGCGTTCGCGCCGGCGCGGATCCCGTTTCCCCTGGTACACATCGACACCGGTCATAATTTTCCGGAGACGATGGAGTATCGCGACTGGCTCGTGAACGAGCTCGGCGTAAAGCTGATCGTAGGCTCGGTACAGGAGAGCATCGACAAAGGCCGTGTGCGCGAAGAGACGGGTGTCAACGCCAGCCGAAACGCCCTGCAGACCGTCACACTGCTGGACACGATCGAACAACATAAGTTCGATGCCGCCATGGGCGGCGCGCGGCGCGACGAAGAGAAGGCACGCGCCAAGGAGCGGTTCTTTTCACACCGCGACGAGTTCGGCCAGTGGGACCCGAAGAACCAGCGCCCGGAGCTCTGGAACTTGTTTAACGGCCGCAAACACATCGGCGAGCACTTCCGGGTGTTCCCCATCTCGAACTGGACGGAGATGGATGTGTGGCAATACATCTATAGCGAGAACATCCCGATCCCGACGCTCTACCTGTCGCACGAGCGCGAGGTGATCGAACGCGACGGCGCCTTGTTGTCGACGTCACCCTGGCTGCAGTTGAAGGCCGGCGAGATCCCCACGAAGCGCATCGTGCGTTTCCGTACCTGCGGCGACATGCCGATCACGGGCGCGGTAGAATCGTTTGCCGACACCATTGAAAAGATCATCGAAGAGGTAGCCTCTTCGCGGAAGACGGAGCGGGGCACGCGCGCGGACGACAAGCGCTCGGAGACCGCCATGGAAGACCGGAAAAAATCAGGCTACTTCTAAACCAAGACGACCACCACCATGAGCAATATCAACAACCAGCTTCTACGTTTTACAACAGCCGGCAGTGTAGACGACGGAAAGAGCACCCTGATCGGCCGCCTGTTGTACGACAGCAAGTCAATCTTTGAAGACCAGCTTGCCGCCGTGGAAGCCTCGAGTGCCAAGAAAGGGTTCGATTATGTGGACCTGTCGCTGCTGACCGACGGCTTAAAATCCGAGCGTGAGCAGGGCATCACCATCGACGTGGCCTATCGTTATTTTGCCACGCCCAAGCGTAAATTCATCATTGCCGATACACCGGGCCATATTCAATATACCCGCAACATGGTGACCGGGGCCTCGACCGCCAACCTGGCGTTGATCCTTATCGATGCGCGCAAAGGATTGGTCGAGCAGACGTTCCGCCACTCGTTCATCGCTTCGTTGCTGAAGATCCCGCACATCATCGTCTGCGTGAATAAAATGGACCTCGTGGAATACGACCAGTCTGTGTACGAGCGCATCGTCGACGAGTATAAAGCGTTCTCCTCGAAGCTCGAAGTATCGGATATCCAATTTGTACCGATCAGCGCGCTGGCGGGCGACAACGTCGTAAACCGCTCGGAGGCCATGAGCTGGTACCAGGGCGCGACGCTGCTGCACATGCTGGAGACCGTGCATATTGAAAGCGATCATAACCATATCGACAGCCGCTTCCCCGTGCAATACGTGGTGCGTCCGCAGTCGAAAGAGCATCATGACTTTCGCGGCTATGCGGGCCGCGTGGCGGGTGGTATTTTCCGCCCGGGAGATGATGTGACGGTATTGCCTTCGGGATTTCAGTCGAAGGTAAAGGCGATCCACTTTGGTAGTGAGCTGCTGGAGGAGGCCTTCGCGCCGATGTCGGTCACGCTGACGCTGGAAGACGAGATCGACATCAGTCGCGGCGATGTTATTGCCAAGCCCAACAACCAGCCGCAGGCCGAGCAAGACATCGACCTGATGCTGTGCTGGATGAACCAGCGCCCCGTCAACCTCAATACCAAGCTCTATGTACGCCACACGTCACGCGAAGTGCGCGGTGTGCTGAAAGAGATCCAATACAAGCTGGACATCAACTCGCTGCACCGCCTGGAAAACATCGACCAGCTGACGATGAACGACATTGCCCGCGTAAGGATCCGCACGGCGCAGCCGCTGCTGATCGACAGCTATCGCAAGAACCGCATTACGGGCAGTGTGATATTGGTAGACGAAAGCACCAACGAGACCGTCGCGGCGGGCATGATCGTTTGATGGATCTGCCCGCGCTACTACCCATCGCGCTGAACGCCGCCCGCGAGGCCTGCCAGGTGATCCTGGAAGTATATACCTCCGGCGATTTTCAGGCAGAAGCCAAAGGCGACCAGTCGCCCGTGACCCGTGCCGACAAGCTGGCGCACGCGGTCATTGCCGGGCACCTGGCGCCCACGGGGCTTTTTGTGCTGAGCGAAGAAGGAAAGGAGATGCCCTACGATACCCGCAAGGACCTGCCATACTTCTGGATGGTCGACCCCCTGGACGGCACAAAAGAATTTCTCAAACGCAACGGCGAATTCACGGTAAATATCGCCATTATTCATCAGCAGCGCCCGGTACTGGGCGTGGTGGCGGTGCCCGTTACCGGCGATGTATATTACGCTGTGGAGGGGCACGGTGCGTTCCGCGCGCGCGAGGGGAAGGCAGAGGCCCTGGCGCGTCGTACGCCGGTCACCCTGGATCAGCCGCGCCTGCGCGTGGTGGCGTCGCGCTCGTATATGAATGCGGAAACAAAAGATTTTGTCGATGCGCTGGAAGCACCGTCGTTGTTGTCGAAAGGCAGTAGTTTGAAATTTATGTTGTTGGCGGAAGGCGCGGCGGATGTATATCCCCGCTATGCACCCACGATGGAGTGGGATACCGCGGCCCCGCATGCGATCTTACACGAAACGGGCCTGCGCATTCTGCAGGCAGGGCAGGAACACGAGCTGGTATATAACAAACCCTCGCTGCTGAATCCTTCTTTTCTTGTGCTTTGACGGAGCCGGGGTGTGGAATTGCTACTACATCTTTTTTTACGCCGCTTTTTAATTTTTAGCTGTTGTTAAATTATTTAATCGGGTTCATATTGTCGCGACAGTATATTTCGCAAACGATGTAAGTCATAGCGCAAGCATTGCCATAGAATGTTTTGTTTACGTGTAAGAACGACTATTTATCTTTGTTGAGGCCCGTCAAACACTGCATTATACCGATTAAGCAGCGATCGGTATGTTATCTTAATGTCAATAAATCATTGAAAGATTTAAACGCCGAGTAAAGTTAATCTCTAAGAGGTCGGGTATTTTTACACCACTAACTTACACTCAACCTAAAACAAAAGCTATGGTGAAAATTTTACGTTTCGCCTGTTTGAGCATCGGCTTGATGCTTGTAACAGCGATAGTATCACTCGCACAAACGGGCTCCGTTCGCGGCGCTGTCGTAGACAATGAGACGGACGAAACCGTTGTCGGTGCCAGCGTTCTGCTGAAAGGCACAACAACGGGTGTTACGACCGATGCCGATGGCAAATTCACACTTGAAGGTGTTCCAGCCGGGCCGGCAACTATCACAATTTCGTTTATAGGGTATACTTCCAAAGAAGTAGCCGTAACGGTTACAGCGGATAAGGCAGTCAATGCCGGACAAATCCGGTTGGCCAGCGAAGCCATTGGCTTGGACGAAATCAGTATCGTGGCCTCGATCGGTATCGACCGGAAAACCCCGGTAGCATTATCCACGGTACGAGCGGAAGCGATCGAGACCAAACTGGGCAACCAGGAGTTTCCCGAGATTCTGCAAACTACACCCGGTGTATATGTAAACAAAGCCGGCGGTGGTTACGGCGACTCGCAAATTACCATTCGCGGTTTTGAAAGCACCAATGTGGGTGTACTGATCAACGGTATACCGGTAAATGATATGGAGAACGGCACGGTATACTGGTCGAACTGGGTAGGTCTGGCTAATGCCGCCGGTACTGTACAGGTGCAACGCGGTCTGGGGGCTTCGAAAGTGGCGATCCCATCTGTGGGGGGTACGATCAACGTGATCTCAAAAGCTTCTGCCGCGCAGCGCGGGGGAAGTGTTTTCTTAGGTACTGGTAACAACAACTATCAGAAACAAACGCTGGCACTGAATACCGGCCTGTCCGAAAAGGGCTTTGCGCTGTCATTGTCACTGGGGCAGACGAAGGGTGATGGTTATGCCGACGGCACACAGTTCAGCGGTTACGAATATTATCTGGCGCTTGCGAAGAAGTTCAACACCCAGCACGAGATTACTTTCACGGCACTGGGCGCCCAGCAGCGTCACGGTCAGCGTCAGAACCGCTCGACGATCGAGACAATCCGGGATAACAAACGCGGTATTCGCTACAACCCGGATTGGGGCTATAAGAATGGCAAGGTTACGTGGGCGGAAGACAATTTCTACACCAAACCGTTGTTCTCGTTGAACCACTACTGGACCATCAACGAAAATACGGAACTGTCGACGGTGGCGTATGCATCGTTCGGTACTGGTGGGGGTGGTGGTGTGACGACAGTGTCGGGTACACCCAACGTGTTCAGCACGGACGCTGCCAGTGGCGGGTTGCGCACCGACGGCGCGATCGACTTTGACGCGATCATGGACGTGAACGAAGCCCGGGGCACGGCAGGTTCTGCTGCCATTCTGCGTGCTTCGCGTAACGACCATACATGGTATGGTTTACTGTCTACGCTGAACAAGCAAGTAGGCTCTAACTTGAGCATCCTGGGAGGGATCGATTTCCGCTATTACTACGGTGAACACTTTACCGAGTTGACAGACCTGCTGGGCGGCCAGTATTATCCCGATGCAACCAACGTCAATAACCCGGGTGCCCGGGCCGAAGAAGGAGATAAGATCCTCTATAACAACGATAACGTAGTGATCTGGGAAGGCGCCTTCGTGCAAGCTGAATACACGGTGGATAAACTTACGACCTTCCTTACGCTGCAAGGTTCTAACACCAGCTATAAACGCATCGATTATTTCAACTACCTCGACTCAGACCCCAACCAGGAGACCCCGTACTACAACTTCTTTGGCTGGGGTGCAAAAGGTGGAGCCAACTATAACGTGACAGACAACCACAACGTGTTTGCCAACATCGGTTATTTTGAACGTGCTCCTTTTGTCGACGCGGTATTCCGGAACTTCAGAAACGATGTGAACAAAGATGCGGCGCCCGAAAAGATTACCAGCTTTGAAGTAGGATACGGCTATCGCAGCGGCATCCTGACCGCGAATGTCAACGTGTATCATACCCGCTGGAGGGATAAGTTTTTTGCGCAGAACGTAGCTTCGGCAACACCGGGCAACCCGCCGCTGACGGCGAACATCACGGGGGTGAATGCATTACACCAGGGTGTAGAGATCGATCTGAAGGCGATCCCTACCAGCAACCTGACTCTGAACGGGATGTTGTCGGTCGGAGACTGGACCTGGCAGAATAACCTGACGGATGTGCCGGTATTCGACGACACGCAAACACAGGTTCGCACGGTAAACCTCTTTATTAAAGATACCCACGTGGGCGGTTCGGCGCAGACTACGGCTGCCTTGGGTGCCCGCTACGAGCTTTTTGACGACTTCCATCTGGCATTCGATTATACCTATTTCGCCAATAACTACGCGTACTATGACCCGTTGAGCCGCAACGATGAAAAATACAGCGGCAAAGATCCCTGGAAGATGCCGGACTTCGGTCTGGTAGATTTGAATGCTTCGTACAAATTCATCATTTCAGAGGGCATCAACGGTACGCTGTCGGGCAACGTGTACAATCTGTTTGATACCGACAACATCAAGAACGCAAGCGACGGCGTTGACAGCGACTGGCAGTCGTCATTTGTGTATTACGGCTTTGGTCGTACTTGGAGCCTGGGCCTGAAAATTAGTTTCTAACCTGAAAACACTGTTGACATGAAGAATTATTTAAACTATATGGCGGGCATAGCCTCGCTGCTGGTAGTCTTCGCCTGCGACCCGTATGAAGACATTTATGACGAGCTCGATGCGCGGGGAGAGAACTATGACTATACCCTGGTGGACGCCGACTATAATGCGGTTGCCAAAGTAGATGGTGGTGCGGACATTGCTAAAAATAAAAATTTCACTTCGGTAGGTCAGGCCAAGGAATTTATACCGCACATGCTGGCGGCGAAGTATCCGAAGCTGCAAAAAGGATCAAAGGTGCAGGTGACCTACAAGCTGTATTCACCGATTCGCGTCGACAGCATTCGGCCGTATACATTGACAGAAGCGGATTACAATGCCATCACCGAGCCGACGCTTACTTTACAAAACCAGTCCGATGTTTTTAAGGCGGCAACGTATGTGTGGCCGGCCGTGGAGAATTTCGATTTGCTAAACCTGAAATACTCCTTTCCTGTTAAAGCCGCGAACGGCGATCCGGCTCAAAAGGACTCTGTCAGCAAAGTGCTTCGATACAACGATGCCTGGCTTTTGCCGTATGTGATTACTCGGGCCGACTATCGCTTTATGGGCCAGTCGTTCGACAACTTCGACAACCGTACGACAGCGATCGACCGCATTGCCATACTGTTCAACCAGCGCTTTCTGTTTGCCAACAAGGATGAAGTTCGCTTTGCCGCGTATGCATTTACCTATACCGTTGGGGGCGCCCGCGTTACCGTGGACGAAATTGTCATGCTGACGTATACAGGCACGCAGTGGGCAGCACAACAGGACGTCATGCCGGCCACCCTGTCATTTGAGTACGACGGTGCAACCTGGATTCCGGATAACACTATTGCCTATCGATTGGCTGCCGCCGACTACAAGGCGATTGCCGCCAATAAAGGCCTCGGAAACTCCGACGCTGACAACGCAAACTCCTTCGGCAACTTCGATCGCCGTTCCAGCAGCGCCAACTACTGGGATGACACGGAAATCACTGCCGGGCTGGATTTTCTGTTGCAGAGCCTCTTCCCGAATGCCGCAGAGGGACAAAAGTATGCTGTGACCTTCGCCGTCTATACAGGCAGCGCCGGGTTTGAGACAGTTGTGATGATCAAGGAGGGCGGCAAGTACGTACGCTTTGTGAAATAAACGACGACTTATAGAAATATCGGACGAGGGCGCCCCAGGGCGCCCTCGTTGCGTTTAGCACCATGGACAATGGTAATGGAGGCTCTGAAATTGCCTGCGAGTGGGGGATACCAGGGGGACACCCTAGACTTACGCTAGAGTTATCCCAGACTTAAGCCGGCGAGTTCCTGATCTGGTGGAGATTAAATCTACTTATTACCAGCTTCGGGGGCTTGCGGCTCGCGCTTGTGGACGGAGCTGACCGGAGAATAACTCCAGGACGCAGGCTAACGAAAGAGGACGCCCAACAGGCGCCCTCAGATGACTGATCGTGATATTGCTTTTAGCCGTTCGGCCTACATACCCAGTGACTGGTTCTCGATAGAAGCCAGTTCCAGGACCTTTTCGTATTCCGCGGCCGTGAGGTCGTTGTAAAAATAGTGGACGGGGTCTACCTGGTCGCCGTTGATCAGCACTTCGTAGTGCAGGTGGGGGGCGGTGGACAAGCCCGTGTTGCCGACGTAGCCGATGAGGTCGCCGCGTTTTATGTTTTGTCCCGAGCGGACGGCAAACTCGTGCATGTGCGCGTAGCGCGTGCGGTAGCCGAAGCCGTGGTTGACTTCCACCATTTTGCCATAGCCGCTGAACTTGACGCTGACCTCGGCCACGGTGCCGTCGGCGGTGGCGTAGATCGGCGTACCGATAGAGGCGGCGAAGTCAATGCCGGTGTGTAGTTTTTTCACTTTGTAGATGGGGTGTGTACGCCAGCCGAAACCGGAGGCCAGGGCCACCAGTTGTTTGTTGGAGATAGGCTGTATGGCCGGAATGGCCGCGTAGAGCTTCTCTTTCTTTTCCGCCATCTTCACCACTTCGTCCTGAGACTTGGATTCGATGTAGATCTTGCGGCGCAGCAGGTCGACCTTTTCGTTGAGGTTCAGCACGATCTCTTCGTGGTCGATGCTTTTTTCGCGAATGTCTTTGTAGCGGTCCACGCCGCCTACGCCCGCGTCGCGGATGGATTTGTCGATAGGCTCGGCACCCAGCACCACGCGGTAAATGTTGTCGTCACGGTGCTCGATGCCCCCCAGGATGTTGTTCATGTTCTCAACGTCCTTGCTGAGCTTGTCGTAGTAATATTCCAGCTCCTTGATCTCGTTTTTGAGAATGAGCTCTTTGGGAGATTCGAAATAGTTGGCGAACAGGATCATGAGGCCTACGGCCATGATCATGGTCAGGGAAAGGATACCCAGCGCGTTCATGACCACATCGCTGGTCTTGGTTTTTACACGTTCGTACTTACAGGTTTCTGTGTCGTAGTAATACTTGATTCTGGCCATGGTAACTACAAGTAGGTCTGCAAATTAACTAGATTGAGGCCGGAAAACCGGCATAATAGCACTGTTACATTCGATAAACGGCCCTTCCAGCAGGTCAATGCAATATGGTATCGCTGGAAAGACGGCATCCAGGCATTGCCGGATGGCCTTTGGTTTCCCGGGTAAATTTACGATTAAAGTCCGGTTCCTGATACCGGCGGTCTGGCGCGAAAGAATGGCTGTGGGTACGTATGTAAGACTTTTGGCCCGCATCAACTCTCCGAAGCCCGGCAGCATCTTCTGGCAAACGGCTTCGGTGGCTTCCGGCGTAACATCGCGCCTGGCGGGGCCTGTGCCACCCGAGGTGATGATCAGGCAGCAGCGGCGGTTGTCGGCCATGTCGATCATGGTCTGCTCGATCAGGGGTTGTTCGTCGGGAATGACGGCATATTCCTGTTCCCAGGGACTGGTGAGATATTCTTGTAAAGTCTGGGCGATGGCCTTGCCGGGGATGTCTTCATAGATTCCCTGGCTGGCGCGGTCTGAAACATTGATAATGCCTATCCGGATGGTCATGTCGGGCGGTTTGACGGGGCAACATAAAGGAAAAACCTTAAAAAACCTCGAAAATCCGGGTGCGGCTGGTCGCAAAGGGCGGGTTACTCCGGGTATATAATAGTATTGACATAGAATTAAAATAGCATTTAAATAGAATTGAAATAGCCCTAAAGGACTATAAAAAAACCATTTCTATATACACTCATATCCAAACAAAACGGCTCTGTGGCCTGTCGTAAGACCGCGGGCAGCTTTTACCGTTTTGCCTTTACCTGGTGTTGTGGCGAATGTTCTCGGAGCGGCCCTTTTTGAACACCTGCCGGCCTTTGTTGATGCCGCGGCGGAGCTCTTTTTGAACGTCTTCGGGCAGGGCTATGGTGTCTTTACACTCAGCAGAGCAGCAGTTGTTGTATTGTTGCTTGCAATCCTCGCACTGAATGAAAAGCAAATGACAACCGTCGTTCTTACAGTTGGTGTGATCGTCGCAGGGTTTGCCGCATTGGTGGCAGACGGCGATGATGTCGTTGGTGATGCGCTCGCCCAGGCGCTCGTCAAAGACGAAGTTCTTACCGATGAACTTGCTCCCGAGCCCTTTCTCTTTGATCTCCTGCGCGTATTTGATGATGCCGCCGTTGAGCTGGAATACATTTTTGAATCCGATGTGTTTCATCCAGGCGCTGGCTTTTTCGCAGCGGATGCCGCCGGTGCAGTACATCAGGAGATTTTTATCCTTCTGGTCGCGCATCAGGTCTTCGGCGATTTGCAGCTCTTCGCGGAAGGTGTCTACGTTGGGAAGGATGGCGCCCTGGAAGTGGCCTACTTCGCTTTCGTAGTGGTTGCGCATGTCGATGATGATGGTGTTCGGATCGTCGGCCAGCTTGTGAAAGCCTTCGGCGTCTACGTGGGTGCCGGTGTTGGTCACGTCAAAGGTGCTGTCGTCGAGGCCGTCGGCTACGATCTTTTTGCGCACCAGGATCTTGAGCTTGAAGAACGACTTGCCGTTGTCTTCGACGGCGACGTTGAGTCGCAGCCCGTTCATCCAGTCGATGGCGTACAGGTGGTTGCGGAAGGCCTCGAATTGTTGCTCGGGCACGCTGATCTGGGCATTGATCCCCTCGGATGCTACATAGATCCGGCCCAATACGCCGAGGGCTTCCAGGTCGCGGTAGAGCTGGTCGCGGAAGGCAACGGGGTCGGACAGGTGGTGATATTTGTAGAAGGAGATCGTTACCCGTTTCTCCGGGGTGGCGAGCATCTTCTCCTTGAGAAGACGGCCATCAACGCGATTGTACAATGCCATGTGATTAATTGCAGGTCAGTAAATACTGGTCTGAGATGTACCTAAGAGGTCTTAGGTGTCTCTTTTCAGCTAAAACTGCACTGTTTAACGTCATGTAAATTTTGGTCAGACCAGAAAAAAGAACGCCATACAATTAAGACCATATCCCACTTTATCAAAATCATGCTATTTCAAAGAACCAACCCTGCAAAGGTAGCAACGAACGCCAATATTAATGTTGGTTTAACCCGAATATTCCGACGCAAAACCTTCGTATTTGGTCAGAAACGGGCATTCGTCGCGATGATTTTGTCAGTATGGCGCCCCAGGTTTTCTTTTTCTCAATGAGAAATACCGTCAGATCGGCGTTTTAGCGGCGCTAAGTGACGGAGGGCCCATCCGGTCCGCAGCAGTCAGTTGTGTCATGTTGTTGCAGTATCTCCATCATCGAAGTCGAGAAAGTGAAATTCCAGGAATCGCTGATTATTTGAGTCTGCTGTATACGAATGCTGTTTAATTTGGTATAGAATCACCAAGCCATTTCGGATCATATACTGTTTAAGTATGTCATCTCGTCAATCAGCCCGGGAGCAGCACCCTTGGCGTACAGTTCCCGCAAGGTGTCTACTTTGCCGGCTACGACTGTCCTATGGTGCCGGTCGCAATCGTTGATATCAGCCCCGGCGTCGAGCAGCAGCTGAATCATTTCTCTGTTATCCGGAAGGTAATACATACAGCCTTTGAGGGAAGGAGGCTTCCTGGACAGGATGTAGCGAATGAGCTCTTCGTTTCCGCACTTGCAGGCATATGCCAGAAAGGTCATCCCGCTGAACCCCACCGGCGGATCGATCGTTCGGGGCGTGGATGGCCCCGGCACCGGCGTGGTCACGTTGTAGGTCAGTTTGAATTCATTCAAGGCGGGAATTTCTATATGAGGCACCCAGTCTCCCGTAAATGTGAAAGTTGCCATGAGGCTCGTGTCAGTGAGTAGTTATAAACTGACAAATTAAGAGAATGTCGGGGCTCGTTTAAGATTTCTGATGTTTAAAATAAATTTTAACCCCGCCCTACTGATCAGATTCTTTTTTCTGACCGGCGGTGGAAACATGCTGGCTTAGACTACGCCCTGGGATGGCCGGTGGTAGAATATTATTTAAAAGAAGGGTAACCTGAAACCTCGATAATGGTGCAAGATGTACCGAAGAGGTCTCAGATAAAGCAAGTATTCCTGGTTACCTATAATCCTCCTGATAGAGAGCACTTTGCATTAGACCCGAAAGACTTTTTAACGAGCGGATGTTCTTGCGCTTGCGCGGGTTCATCGGCATTCGACGGGAACTGATAACTTCGTATAGACCGGATATCGTATATTGACGTGTTTGAATGATTTTCTGAATGAACAAACTCGTCGCGAGAGCAAACCCGGCCCCCCTGGCTATCGCATGTCTACTGATAGCCAGCCTTTTTTCCTGCAATAAGCGCGACGAGAAAAATCCACCTGTAAAGAATTACGTTGTTTCAGAATACGACTACATACAGGCTTTCCTGGCGATGGACACATTGCCCGCGCCAAAGCGTATAGAACAGATCAGCCTGATGCTGGAAGAGTTCGACTCGACGGAATACCCTGGCAATCCCTGCTACAACTACCTTCATGGCTATCTTCTACAACTCAAGAATAAGTCCGACAGCGCATTGATCTACTACCGGAACATGAAGCCGGATGAACGTTCCGGGCTCTCCATTCTAAAAGAATATGCCATTCTGGCCAGCTCGACAAACGAAGCCGATATTGCCGATTCCGCGCTCATGGCCGCCATCATGCACGTGATTGCGAAAGCGGAAAAAACCAAGAGTCCATTCACCTACAAATTGTACGACCTTCTCGCCAGATTCTACTACAGGAACCAGAACAGTGAAAAGGCCGCAGCATACACGCACCTTTACTACAAGAACCATCCGTTCAAAGATCAGATTACGGTCAGACAGCGTTATCACGCGATCCTGTTTATACTCGCAGTGAGAGACACGGATACCAAGGCTATGCGCGTGCACCTCGACAGCTGCCGTAAGCTGGCCTTGCTGATCAATGACAGCCTCACACTTATGCGTACCTACGAGGGCGAATCGCAGTTGCAAGCGCTCACGGGCCACTACGCCGAAGCCGTCAATGGCTATCGAAAATATTTTCAGTATTTGAAACGAAAAGGCCTTCTCGATATTGTCGCGTTCAACAACATGGCCAAAATCGTACTGGATAATCATCAGCCCGATTCGGCGATTCACTATTTCAGGGAAGCCATACGGTGGGCGGAAGAAAACGTTCCTACCGCCGACCTCACGGAAATTTACGGCGGGCTCAATGAAACGTACTGGAGTATGGGAGATTGCCGTAATGCGCACATCGCCCTCGACTCCGTATTTCAGATATATGCCCGCAACACGGAAGCCATCCAGGCTACGAAAATAGAACAGATCCACACGCGCTACGAAACGGAAAAGAAGGACCATGCGATAGCCTCCCTGCAAACCACCAATGCCCTGAACGAAAAGATCATCACCCAGCAACGGTGGATCTTTGCCGCCACCGGCCTGCTGATCCTCATCGTGCTATTGTTTATGTACAATCTTTATCGCCGCCGCCTCCTGACCGAAAGGAATGAAAAGCTTTCACTGGAAAACAAACGTATGGCACTGGAACAGAAAACCCGGCAGATGCAGCTGAATCCCCACTTCATATACAATGCCATCGCTAACTTGCAGGGACTTATCGGCGGTGGAAAAAAACAGGAGGCCAACGCCTACCTCGTGTCGTTCTCACGGTTGATGCGTAATATCCTGGAGCTGAACCGCCACGAGATGATCTCCCTGGAGGACGAGATCACCTCCCTGAAGAACTACATCGAGCTGCAACAGATGCGCTTTGCCAATATGTTCGACTACCGCATCGACGTTCAGGACCTCGACACCGAAGCGATCATGATCCCACCCATGCTCCTCCAACCCTTTGTGGAGAACGCCATCGAGCACGGCTTCAAGAATATCAGTTATAAAGGCCAGCTGCAGATTACCATCCGCCTGGACGTGCAGCGATTGCACATCGACATCGGCGACAACGGCGTGGGCATCGAAGAACAGCCGACGGCACTTTCCGGGAAGACATCGCTGTCGCGGATCATCACACAGGAGCGGCTCGATATCCTGTTTAACAACGGCAGCCGGAAAGCCTGGTTTGAAACACATACCAATGCGGCATTTGGAAAAGGGACCGAAGTAAACATATACATCCCCGTGCTTGCCGCCTGATAACCCCATGAATGTAATGAAAGTTTATATCCTCGAAGACGAAGTAAATATCCGTGAATACATCCTCTCGCTGGCGGGCAATATACCCTACCTGCAGGTAGTGGGCCATGCTGCCGATATAGCCACAGCACAAAAAGAGATCCAGCAGCTGCAACCGGACCTCATCCTGGCCGACATCGAGCTGAAAGACGGTACCTGCTTCACGCTCTTCAACAACATAAAAACAGACGCCCACATTATCTTTATTACCGCCTACAACCAATACGCGATCGATGCCCTTAACCTGGGAGCATTCGCCTATTTGCTGAAGCCCGTAGATACCGCCGCCTTCAACGAAACCATAGACAGGTGCCATAAGAAGACAGAGGCGTATCGTTTAACAAAACAACAACTCGAAATAGCCGATAGCCACTACCAGAAAAAAGACCCGCCGCGAAGGATCGTCCTTAAAAACTTCGACTTCATCCAGATAGTGGCCATGGAAGACATTGTCTATTGCCAAAGCGACAAAGGTTACACCACCTTCCACCTGAAGGACGGCAGCAAGATCATTATGTCCAAAGTTCTGAAAGAGTACGAGGCCCTGCTCCCCGAAGACACCTTCATCCGCTGCCACCAATCCTATATGGTAAACGTCAATTACATCAGCCGCTATTACAAAGAAGGCGAGCTCCTCCTTACCAACACCCACAAAATCCCCGTTTCCGATCGTAAAAAATCCATCGTTATAGACTACATCGAAAGACTGGCATAGACACGGAAACCAGAAAATAGCAGACATGTTAGAAGGGAGGCGACAAACGACGCCCTCCCTCAGCGCATATCCCCCGGTAACCCGCGAATATCAACCCACCCCCTGCGGATATCAATCTCCCGCATTTGGCCTCATTCGGTCACCTACCTTTACTTCACAATTCAGCAGAAGTACAAAAAACGCCGTAAGAGAACAAAACCATCGGACATGACACGCCAGGAAGTAAAACAGGTCATCCTACACCAATGCGCCCGCGAAAAGAGAATCGTATTGCGCAATATCATCCTCGTCGCCATACTCGCAACCATTGTACTGGCGCTTCTCTGGATTTATGCCCTTCCGAACCTGATCCTGTATAACCAGCAGGCCATTGCCGGTGTGGCATCCAGCGACTTCGGTGTCTATTACAAGTGGGCCATCCCGGTGGGACTGCTGTTGTCATTGATCTACCCCGCGAAGAAACTTTTCGACGTCTTCCAGCGCGAGAAGAATACCCACAAGGTCTTCGACATGCTCCAGCAAAACACAGCTTGCACCATCGTTTCGGAAAACAAAGCGTACCTCACCACCATCCCCCTGCACTGGATAAAAATCCGGCTTAATCCTGTGCACTACTTGCACATCTCCCTGAACGATAGGGGCTACGAGCTGCCGGTGGTTGAAGAACTCGCCCCGGAGATCAAGCGGGTCCTCAGTCAGGCTGACCTCGGCCATTACGAGTCGATCATGGATCAGCTGTATGGGGATGCAGCTCCGGCAGAAACAGAAGATGCACCGGTAAAAAAACAACCCCCGGCGCAACCGTTGCCTTCACTGACCGATTTCCACCGGTACGCCGAGGCCGAATTCTCAGGACAGCTGAAGGACATGGAGCAGGGCAGGGGCTCCGTGCAGAACATATTCGTTGTACAGGTATTCATCGCATTGGCCTTCGTGGGAACTATGGTCTGGTTTTTTGTAAGCGGCGGCTCGGCTATGACGGACCCTGCCGACATATTTAAACTGATGATGACCTTTGTTGGTTTCTCCAGCGTGGTGGGTGTCGGATACTACTTCTTCTATAAACGAAAAATTTCCAACGGCAACACCAACTTCACCGCATTCAAGAAGTCGGTTTTCTCACGCCTGGTGCACTACATCAACCCCGGCTTCGAGTATATCGAGAAAGCACACATCGGACTGCGCGAGTGGCTGCACGCCGGATTGTTCACAGAAGAGAACTACAGCATCACCGGCGGTGACCAGATCATCGGCATGCACAATGGTGTGCCGTTCCAATCCTGTAACCTCACCGTCACCTACAGACCCAATTTCACCAGCGAGAGAGATCCCGACGACTGCGTCTTTTCCGGCAATTACTTTGTGGCCCGCTTTCACAAAACCTTTCCGACACCGATATACATTCATCCACGGAAAGGTGTATTCGGTGCCATCAACGACAGCACGACCACAAGCTACCTCAACACCGAAGGAAATAAGATCCTCCTGGAGGACCCCGATTTTCAGGAACAGTTCAACGTATACTGTGACGACCAGGTAGTGGCCCGGTATGTACTCACCCCGGTCATGATGGAACGCCTCAAAGCCATCAATAAGCGGAACAAAGGAAAGCTCTACATGGCCATCAATCAAAATAACATCGTCATGGCCACCAACTCGGAAAACGCCACGGAAGTGGGCAACGCCGCCTACGGAATGATGTTTACAAAGATCGACCTCGCATTGCTCGACCGTATCTACCAGGAGCTCACCGAGCAGCTGGCGATGATCGACACACTGAAACTCAACCAGGCCCTCTGGAAAAAATAACCGGCATGCACTACATACCCTACATCGCCTTCATCGGAACGCCCGTGGCGTTGATGGTCTATGGAATAAGCCTGTTCAATAGACTTTCGAAAAAGCGCAACCAGATCGAGAACGCCATTTCGTCCCTTGACGCGCTCTTCATCCAACGCGCGGATCTGCTGCCGAACCTAATCGCCTCTGTCAAACAATATATGGTATTTGAACGTGAGACCCTGGAGAAGATCACCGTACTGAGGCACCCTGCCGCCACACAAGCCAACAATCCGTACGTAAGACCCGAAGAAGGCAGCTCTATCCTGCGACAGATTATGATCCAGGTGGAGAACTACCCGGAACTGAAGGCAGGAAGCCAGTTCGCCAAACTGCAATACAGCTTTCAGGAATGCGAGGAACAGATCGCCGCAGGAAGACGCTTCCTGAGCGCATCAATCACGGACTACAACACGAGCACCGTGCTGTTTCCGTTGAACATCATTGCCAGGATATTTGGCTTCAAGCCCCATCAATGGCAATATGCCAGCGAGGTACAACGGCAAAGCGTCGCCGTACAAGACCTCTTTCAGAAATCGTAATCAATCGTAAACATTTATAAACATAATAGATATGGGACTTCTTGATTGGAATGTTACCGCCTACACAGTAGCAGCTACTGTTCAGGCTGAAGATCTGCACAAACACTATGAGGAAAAACTGGGCGCGAAGTATGAGGTGAAGCTTGAGCTCAAAGGAAAGAGCAGGCTGCAGAGAACCCTCACCGGCGTGCGTGAAAACAGCGTGTTCATCGCGAAGAATGCCTACCACCGCACCCTGATAACACCCGTGCACAAGGACGGTATAACCACTTTCAAATTCGATGAATCTTCCGTCAGCCCGTGGCTCACGGCGCTGTCCCGGCAAACGGGCCTGATCGGCGTCCTCCTGATCAGGATCATTTACGGCAACGGCAATGATTTTTATGCAGACGTAATGGATGTGCTGTGCACCAGCTACCCTGTAAAAGAGGAAAAACTCAACGTGGGCATCAGCACGCTCTGGAAGGGCCAGAAGCAAAATCAGCCCGCTTGATAAAAACCAACAATACCATGGCTGAAGAAAAAGAAGAACCGATCAATCCGATGATGGAAGAAATGAAAAAACAATGGGCTGCGATGGGCATCGACCCGAACCAGATGCTTTCCTATATGAACAATGCCATGGGCATGCAGCAAAACATTCAGGACCAGCTCAATCAGGCCATGGGCAGCAACCCGTTCCTGCAGAATCTGATGGGTATGGCGGCCGGTCAGGCCCCGGCCGGCGACATGTTGAATATGTTCGACGAAAGTCCTGAGGTAAAAGAAGATTCTGATCTTACGCCTGCCGAACTCAAGGCCGTGCTCTGCGGGGCAAACATTGCCTATGGAAACACTCAATACCTCAACACGCTCTCTACCTATTGCCCTGTAGAAGATATTCTTGAAGGCCTGGAAAATGCCTGGAACATCGGCTCCCGCGAAGACTTGCTGGGAACGCTCGACTGGCTGGACAAGAATGGCCACAAGGCATATTTCGATATCATCTGGGCCAAGCTCAGTACGCTGCCGAAAGCCGAATGGCGCGCCGGTATCAAAGGTCTTGCGCTGCAGGCCCTGGTCGATACCAACATCGAGCCTGAGCGCCTCATGACCTATGCTACCCACATCCTGGAAGGGTATCCCGGCCTGCTCAGTCACGGAATTTTTGCCGCCGCAAAAACTCCTGATGTCACCGCCTGGGATCTCACCCGCGCCATCAACCTGTGCCGGTTTGGCTTCGACGTCGAGTATCTGACACGCGACGAAGCGTTGCAGAAGATCCAGGAGTTTGCGCAAAAGCTGTACAGCACCTATGATTCCTGGAAAGCACTATCCGAGGGCTACGTGACAGGGTTTGCGATGTGGAGCGGCGAAGGTGACGCCCTCGACGAACGGATAGAGCAGCACGGTGTTCTCTTGCAGCATCCGAAAAGCCCCTGGACGAAGGTCAGCTGGAAGTAATATGCTTACGGATTCTGGTGACCGATTTAAACGCTATGGCAGGTGAGCCCGCCATAGCGTCTCGCGACAGCGGGTCAGTTCCTGGGTTTGAGCTGCCCGCGGACCAGGAGGTTGTATTCTTCGCAGGTCAGGATGCCCTGCTCGTTGCAATACTGGCAGGTTTTGTACTCGTCGCCGAAGGGACCTTTTTTGATCGTGACATGGTCGCCTTTACAGACCGGGCAGATCACCTTGCCCGTGGGGCCGCAGTCGATGTCGTAGTCGGCTGAGAGCACTTCGGCTACTTTGGCCGATGCTTTTGATTTTTCCTTGAGGTACTCTGCTTCCGCTTGTTTTTTCCATTGGATCGCATCCGATGAGTACTGGCCGTTGGTGCCTTTCAGCTGAATGTATTTGTTCAGCCAGTCGATGCTTTGTTTGTATTGGGCCAGGTGAAAAGAGTTCTTGCCAAAGTAGTAGGTCAGGTCGGAAGGAACGCTCCTGAGGTTTTCCAGCACGTACCGGAATTTTTTATCCGCGGCGGCGTACTGACCGTTGTCCATGAAATACACCCCCGAGTCGAGCTCGCGCATGAGCATGGCTTTTTTTGCTTGTTCCTGTTGCTGGATGTATTCCTGTTGCTTTATTCTGTCGGTGCTTTGCGCATGTGTTGTACCGGCCGTTGCCAGGAGTAATAACAGGAAGGTGGCCAGCGTGGTGACCGGGTGCTTGTGGAAGTATGCCGTCATTTAATCAAACCGTTCTTTTCGTATGTCCAGCCACGCGAGCGTGGCCCGGTGAAAGATGTCTTCTTTCACGCTCGTATCCAAATTCATTTTTTCAATAAAGGTGCCGATCTCCAGGTCGCCCAGCGGAAAGGGATAGTCCGATCCCAGGGTGATGCGCTGTGAGCCCTGCAGCCTGAGCACGTATTCCAGCAGCAGCGGGTCGTGCGTGACGCTGTCTACCCAGAAACGCCCCAGGTAGTCGCGCGGCGGCACGGCGTTGTCGATCGCCACCAGGTCGGGCCGGCAATCAAACCCGTGCTGGATGCGGCCGATCGTCGTCAGGAACGACCCGCCCGCGTGGGCGAAGTTCACCCGCAGCCGGGGGAGTCTTTCAAATATCCCGCCAAAGATCAGCGAGCATACCGCCCGCGATGTCTCCGCCGGCATGCCCACCAGCCACGGCAGCCAATACCGCTGCATGCTTTTTTCACCCATCATTTCCCAGGGATGGATCAGCACGGCCAGGTTGAGCCGCTGGCATGCCTCGAAGATGGGAAAGAAGCGATCCTCGCTGAGGTTCAGGTCGTTTATATTCGAGCCGATTTGTACGCCCAGCAACCCCAGCTGCTGACAGCGCTCCAGCTCGCCGATGGCCAGCGCCGTGTCCTGCATAGGGATGGTGCCCAGGCCCAGATAGTTTTTGGGATGGGCCTGTATTAATCCGGCGATGTGGTCATTCAGGAAACGTGCGATGTCGAGGCCGTCCTGCGGTTTGGCCCAATAGGCGAACATGACCGGGATGGTGCAGACCACCTGTACCTGAGTGCCGAAGCGCGCGTATTCGTCGATGCGCAGGTGTGGGTTCCAGCAGTTCTCGCCGATCTCGCGAAAGAAGCGGTTGCCGCGCATCATGCGCGCAAAGCCGGGACGGTGGTGCTCCAGGTGAATAAAGTCTCCATAGCCGAACTTGTCTGTCCAGCGGGGCAGCGTGTCCGGTAGGATATGGGTGTGCGAATCGATTTTCAGCATAGCAGGGAAAGCAACCGGATAAAGATACGGAACCGGCGCTATCCGCGCGGCTTCTTCTTGCGTGGTCCCGGCCAGGGATATTTGCCCGTTTTTCGTTTGGGTGTGCCCTTGGTCTGTTTGCGGCCGTTGCCGGCGTGTTTCGTGATGGAGAAATAACGCGAGATGCCCATGCCTACCAGCGCATAGGTATCGTGTCGGCGTCCCGGCAGGTCGTACAGCGCCTCGTAGCGGTTGAGCTTGTCCAGGTAGGCGGGGGCACGGGGATCCAGGATGCCGTAGTGCACGCGAACGTCCGCGGTGACGCGCCAGGCGTCGGATACGTCCCAGTCGGCGCGGAAGCCCACGAGCGCAAAGACCTGGTACGAGCGGAAGTCGCGCTTTTGCAGCAGGGTGTAGTCGTCCACTTCGGGGGTGGCGACGCCATCATATTCCACGGAATAGCCGGCGGGGAGGAGCGGGTATACCTGGGATGGGAATCGCAAGCGCGCGGCGTCGTGGCGGATCGTTTCGTCGGCGTCGAGCAGGAAGGCCATGCTGCCGCCGCCCACCAGGCTCAGGCGGAAAAAGTCGAGGTCGATCAAATGCAGGCGTATGGCCAGGGGGATGTTGGCGTATTGCTGATGCACGTTGCGCATGCCGACGTGTCCGCCGGAGGTGTTGACTACCTGGAAGTGCTGGCCGATGTTGACCAGGCCGGGGTTGATAAAGAATCCAAAGCCTTCGTAATCAACGGAGTAGTTGATGGAGATCGGGGCGAAGCGCAGGTTGTGCAAGGCGCTGTAGCGGGCGTCGCGGTCGATGCCGGTATCCCAGGTGTGGGTGGCGGTAATGCCGGTAAAGAGGCCGATGGAAACGCTCTTATCTTGTGCGAGAAGCGCGCAAAGGGGGGAAGACAGGCAGAAAACGAGAAGGTAAAGTCGGGTCATTGGCGCTGTCTTCGAGACGGTGCAATATAGAGGCTGCAAAGCTAAACATTTATGGGAAAGTGCCATAGTCCGGGAGGGTAGGGCCGGGGCTGGCCAGGTGGGCTTATGAAGCAGGTAAGTGGGGCGTTGATACGGTGTTGATACGGGTATGATAGGGCTTTGATAGGGGTATGATACGGGTATGCTCGGGTTGGCCTCGGCAGATTTCCCAAAAAATGCCTAAATCGCAGGGGCTTTTTTGCCCATCGCGCATGAACTTGAAAGTAAGAGAACTCCTGGTCCGCACAAACATCTGGTGGGTGCTGTTTTTACGGTTGTCGTTGGCCATGTTGCTGTTTTCGCTTTGCCGGGTAGGGTTTTACCTCTACAACCGCGACTACTTTGCGGATATGACGGCGGCCAACTTTTTTGCGATCATGCTCGGGGGCCTTCGGTTTGACCTGACGGCCGTGCTGTACACCAACATGCTGGTGCTGGTGCTGATGATCGTGCCGTTGGAGATCCGCTTCCGGGCGGGCTACCAGGCGGTGGTGAAATGGATCTTCTTTGTCTTTAACGGAGTGGCCCTGGTGGCCAACGTGTCGGACTTCATCTATTTCAAGTTTACCGGGCGGCGTACCACGGCCGATGTATTCCAGCAATTTGAGCACGAGCAGAACATGGGCGGGCTGTTGGGCCGCTTCCTGATAGACTACTGGCATGCCACGGTGTGGTGGATCGGGCTGATCGTCCTCATGGTGTGGTTGTACAACAAGACGCGTGTGCAGGGGCCGTTGATACGGAACAAGTGGCTGTTCTATAGTTCCGGTCTGGCGGCCATGGTGGGGGTGGCGTATCTCACGGTAGGGGGCATTCGCGGAGGCTTTCAGCATAGCACGCGCCCGATCACGCTCAACGATGCCGGCAAGTATGTGCGCGACCCGAAAGACGTGCCGCTCGTGCTGAATACGCCCTTTGCTTTATACCGCACGGTGGGCAAGACCAAGATCAAGAAGGTACATTACTTTGCCGACGAGGCTGCGCTCGACTCCGTGTTCTCGCCGGTGCGCCACGGGGCCGACTCGGGCGCCATGCGGAAGCTGAACGTGGTGGTGCTGGTGCTGGAGAGCTTCTCCAAGGAGTTTGTCGGCTTCTTTAATCACGATCGGGAGAACGGTACCTATCAAGGATATACACCCTTTCTGGATTCGTTGCTGCAGCATAGCCGGTCGTATACCTATTCGCTGGCCAGCGGGCGTAAGTCGATCGATGCGTTGCCTTCGGTGATCGCCAGCGTACCTTCGATGGGCGTGCCGTATGTGTTGTCGCCATTCTCGGGCAACAGGATCAATAGCCTCGGTACGATCCTGCGCGACGAAGGGTATCACAATTCCTTCTTTCACGGTGCGCCCAATGGGTCCATGGGTTTCCAGGCCTTTATGAACATAGCGGGCATCGAGCATTATTACGGCATGACCGAATATGGCAACGATGCCGATTTTGACGGCTGGTGGGGCATCTGGGATGATAAATTTTTACAATTCATGGCGCATACGCAGCGCGATTTTCCGGAGCCTTTCTTCTCGGCGTTCTTCTCGGTGTCGTCGCACCATCCCTTTAATGTTCCCGACGACTATAAAGCGCGCTTTACCGGCGGCCGCGAGCCGATCCTGAAGTGTATCCAGTATACGGATGAAGCATTGCGCCAGTATTTCCATACGGTGTCGAAATATCCCTGGTTCAAGAATACGCTGTTTGTGATCACGGCCGACCACACGTCGTCCAATATCATGTTCGACGACAGCCGTACGGCCCGGGGGTTGTTTTCCATTCCCATCTTTTTTTACCGCCCGGACAACAGCCTGACGGGCCTGGAGCCGGGGCTGGTGCAACAGTCGGACATCATGCCGACGGTGTTGGGCTACCTGGGCTATCCGCATGATTACATCGCTTTTGGTCGCGACGTATTTCATTCAACGGATGAGATCGCGTGGAATTACAAAGACGATGTGTACCAGCTTTATCAGGGTGATTACCTTATGGAATTCGATGGGCGCCGGGCGTTAGCGTTGTATAACTACAAGACGGACCGGATGCTGCGGGAAAATATTGTCAAACAATATCCGGATGTGGTGCAGGGTATGGAGAAGAAGATGCGGGCGATCATTCAGCAGTATAATAACCGCATGGTGGATAATAACCTGGTCGTGAAGTAGGGACGACACATTGGCCCGGGTCTATAACGTCAGTTGAGTGCGGAGCCTGAAAGGGCGTAACAAGCTGCGCACGGATCTGCCTCGGATTGTTGCGCCCTTACAGGGCTGGTTTGGACTTATGTAAATGTCCACCGTTAAAATCGTCGGTGATTTTAGTCCGACGCTTGTTTTTATGACAATGCCCCGGGCCGGCAAAATCACTACGCCAGGTTGTGGTATACGCTCTGTACGTCGTCGTCGGCTTCGAGGGTCTCTACCAGCTTCAGCACTTCGTCTGTTTCTTCTTCGCTCAGTTCTTTTGTAGTGGTGGGGATATAGTGCAGCTCGGAGCTTTTGGCTTCGAGGTGTTTAGACTCCAGGAACTTGGCCATGTGCCCGAACTCGGTGAACTTGGTGTAGATGGTGACCTCGTCCTCCTGCTGGTCGATGTCGTCGGCACCGGCGTCGATCAGGTCGAGCTCAAGCTCGTCGATGTTGATCTTGGCGGGGTCGAATTTAAAAACGCCTTTGCGCTCGAACATAAAGCCCACGGAACCGGAGTTCCCCATGCTGCCATGGCCTTTGGAGAAGTGCAGGCGAACGTTGGCCACGGTGCGGGTGGGGTTGTCGGTGGCGCATTCCACCATGATCGGTACACCGTGTGGTGCGTATCCTTCGTAGGTTACTTCCTGGAAATCTTTTTCTTCTTTCGAAGAGGCGCGTTTGATGGCCGCTTCTACTTTGTCTTTCGGCATGTTCACGCCTTTGGCGTTCTGGATCGCCATGCGGAGCTTGGGATTGTTCTCGGGAAGCGGGCCTCCCTGCTTCACGGCAATGGCGATGTCTTTGCCGATACGGGTAAACGCTTTGGCCATTTTGTCAAAGCGGGCAAACATCTTATGCTTACGTTTTTCAAATATACGTCCCATAGGATTCTACGATTTAAGGGGTACAAAAATAACGAGATTGTGCATTCCTCAAAATGGAAAGCTGTGCTTATGCTTCCGCGCGTTTGGCCTTTTCCCACACAACCGACTGCCGGCCCCGCAGCAGGCGTACCAGGCCCGCATAAACCGACAGGTTCATGACCACAAAATAATAGGGTACAAAAAAGCCCTTAATGCCGATCTTCCGGTCGCGCAAGGCATATCCCAGGGCGGCCAGCAGATAGAATCCCACCTGGGCGACCAGCATCATCTGGTAGAAGCCAAAGCCTTGTAGGGCCAGGTATATGCTGCTGACCAGGATCAATGGCAGGAACAGCGGTGCCAGCGTCCAGCGCAAGACGCGGTGTGATACATATTGAAAGGTAAGGATGCCGTACCGGAAGGGGTTCAGCAGGTAGGAGAGTTTGTACATCGCCTGAAAGCCGCCGGCGGAGATCCGCACTTTGCGTTTCCATTCTTCTTCGACGGATGCGGAGGCTGTTTCGCTGGCAAAGGCGTCGGGCTCGTAGGCGAAGCGATAGCCTTTGGCGGCAATGCGCAGCGACAGGTAAAAGTCTTCGATGAGCATGTTCTCGGCCGGTTCTTCAAAGAGCTCCGTACGAATGGAGAACAGCTCGCCGGCGGCGCCGACGATGGAGTAGACCTCGGCGTCTTTCTTTTTCAGGAACGACTCGTATTTCCAGTAAAGTCCTTCGCCTGATCCGGAGGCATTGTCTTTGTCTTTCGAAAGGATCCGTTTTTCACCGGCCACGCCGCCGATGGTCGGGTCCTGGTAGTGGCGTACGATGAGCCTGAGCGCCTCCCGGTTCAGGGCCGTGTTGGCATCGCAAAATACGACGATGGGTGTTGAAACATGCTTCATAACCCGGTTTACGGCATGGATCTTACCGCGGCGCTCGGCGGAGTGGAACACTTCAATCTCCGGAAAATTCCGGATTATTTCAGGGGTGCGGTCGTTTGAGCCGTCGGTGACAAAAAAGAGTTTCAGCTTGTCTTTGGGATAATCCAGGGCGAGAGTGTTGTGGATCTTATCGAGGATGAACGCCTCTTCGTTGTAGGCTGCGACGAGCAGCGTAATGACCGGTAACTCGCTATCAGTCTGTATAGTTAGGGGTGAGGAACGACGCTTGAGCTTGCTCAAAATATAAATAATCATGCCATATCCTACATACGTATAGCCAACGATCAAGATACCAAGCCAGAAGGCCGCGAGAAAAGTACGAATCATTGTTTTTGAAGCAATTAAACCACGAATCTAAGAGTTACAAATAGAATTTTGGCGGAATAGAGTACCGATATATTTATTATTTTTGTCGGTCTTTAGTTGGAATATGCGTTTTTTGCCACAAACATTACCTTTATTGCTCACCCTCGTCACCACGGCCGCATTCGGCCAGCTGGTCGCGCCCGGTGACAACGCCTCCACGCCTGTGGGTGTGGCGGTTACGTTCAATATCGCCACAAACGATATCGAAGCCAATAGCAATGCCGATCCGGCCTCCATCGATCTCGATCCCAGTATATTTTCTCCGGGTGCGCAAAAAACGGTCTCCAACAACGACGGTGACTATTCCGTCACCGACACGGGCGAGCTGACGTTTACACCGTCGGCGGGTTTTGCCGGCACCGCAACCCTGAACTACAGCATCTCCGGTTTTCTGCTGCCGGGGACCATCACGATCGAGGTCGTCAATAGCGCCCCCGTGGCAAACGACGACAGCGGGGTCGTGGATGAAAACGGCGAAGTAACGATCCTCATTCTGGCAAACGATACAGACGACGCTATCGGCATCGACCCGGGGTCGGTCGACCTCGATCCCAACCGGCCGGGCCGTCAGAACGATAATAATACGGACGCCGGCGAGTGGAGGGTGAACGGCCAGGGTGAGCTGACCTTTGAGCCCAACGACGGTTATTCCGGTCCGGCATCCCTTACCTATACCGTGCGGGACACGGAAGATGCGCTTTCGAATGTCGCTACGATCTCGATCACCGTAAACCCGGTGAACGATGCGCCTATTGCGAACGACGACGCCGGCCAGACGAACGAGGAGACCAACGTGACGATCAACGTGGTGCAGAACGATACGGACAGCGAAGGACCGGTAGACGCCAGCACGGTGGACCTGAATGTGTCGACCGATGCGATCGATAACAGCGCGACGACGGACGCGGGAGCGTGGAGCGTCGACAACAGCGGTGTGGTGTCTTTCACGCCTGTGGCCGATTTTGTCGGCCCGGCCACCCTGGCGTATACCGTGCGGGACGCGGGTGGCGCCACGTCCAATCAGGCCACGATCACCATTACGGTGAACAACGTTAACGATGCGCCGGTAGCAGGCGACGACGTGGCCAGTACCAATGAAGAGACAACGGGAACGGTAGACGTTACCACCAACGATTCGGACTCCGACGGAACGCTTAATAAAGGCTCTGTCGACTTGAATACCGCTACGGCGGTCATCGAGAGCACCCATACAACAGATCAGGGAAACTGGTCGGTGAACGGCAACGGCATTGTTTCGTTCACGCCCGTGCAGGGTTTGGAAGGTCAGGCTTCTATTACGTACCGCATCAGCGACAACGGCGGCGCGGTGTCTAACATCGCGACGATCACCTTTACGGTGAACGGTGTGAACGACGCGCCGGAGGCCCGTGGCGACAACGGTTCTACAGCCGAGGAAACCGCCGTGACCATCAACATTGTTCAGAACGATACCGATGCCGACGGTTCGATCAACGCCAATTCCGTGGACCTGAATACCGGGATGGCCGGCATCCAGAAAACAAACAACACCGACCAGGGTACCTGGAGTGTCGACGGCAGTGGTGTGGTGACGTTCACGCCGGTGAAAGATTTTACGGGTACCGCTTCCATCACCTACACGGTGGAGGACAATGACGGCGAAACTTCGAATGTCGCCACGATCTCCATTTCGGTATCCAATGTGAACGATGTGCCGGTGGCGGCGAACGATGCTTTCTCCACAGACGAGGATCAGGAAGCGACCTTTAACATCCTGTCCAACGACCGCGATGTAGACGGTACCCTGCAAGCTGCTACGATCGACCTCGATCCTGCAGCGACCGGCATTCAAAATACGGTAGATGTCGCCGGTGGCACGATCAGCACGGTGAGCGGTGGTACGATCCGGTATGTACCGACCCGGAATTTCTTTGGTACGGTGACGGGACGTTATACGGTGTCGGACAATGAGGGCGGTGTCTCCAACGCGGCGACGATCACGATCACGGTCAATGCTGTGAACGATCCGCCCTTGGCCAACAACGACCTGGCGGTTGCCGAAGAGAATGAAACGGTTACCATCAATGTGCTGGAAAACGATACGGATATAGACGGAACCATAAACGCCGCTACGGTCGACCTGAACACGTCCCAGACGGGGATCCAAACTTCCATCACGACCACCGCGGGTACGTTTACTGTGAGCGGCGCCGGCGTGGTGACGTTCGACCCGAACGAAAACTACAACGGTATTGCGACGACAACCTACACGGTACGTGACAACGGGGGTGCGACATCCAACGCGGCGACGATCAGCATCAACGTGAACTCGGTGAACAGTGTACCGGTTGCTACCCATGACGCCGTCACGACGGCCGAGGACACACCGGTATCGCTCAATGTCGTGCAAAACGACCGCGACCCCGACGGTACGATCAATGCCGCCACCGTCGACCTGGATACGAGCACGCCGGGCATCCAGAATACATTGACAACCGACAACGGTACCTTTACCATTCCGACGTCCGGTACGGTGCGGTTTACGCCCACCCAAGATTTCTTTGGTGTGGTGGCAATCGACTATACAGTAGACGACAACGTCGGCGCTACTTCCAATGTCGCGAAGATCACGGTGACGGTTACGTCTGTCAACGACAAGCCGGTGGCGGCGGCCGATGCCGCGACCACGCCGGAGAACACGGCTGTTCCGATCACGATCCTGGCCAATGACAAGGATGTCGATGGTACACTCGATCTCACGAAGGTGGATTTGAATACGGCGTCGGCCGGCATTCAAAACACGGCCACTGTCACGGGCGGTACCTTTGCTGCCAACAGCGCAGGGGTTGTGACCTTTACGCCGTCGGCGGGCTTTAGCGGCAAGGCCACCGTGAACTATCGTGTGAGCGACAACGAGGGGGCCGAGTCCAACGCGGTGGCGATCACCGTCACCGTCAATTCGGTGAACGATGCGCCGGTAGCCAAAGACGATGCGGCGACCACAAAAGAGGATGTTACCGCCACGATCCGGGTGCTCGACAACGACGAGGACGACGACGGTTTGAACACCGGTTCGGTCGACCTCAACCCGTCGACTGCGGGCATTCAGAATACCTTTACGACGGCGGGTCCCGGCGGTACCTTTACGGTCAACGGCACCGGCGTGGTGAGCTTTAAGCCTACGGATAATTATACCGGCACCGCTGTCGCGACCTATACGGTGAGCGACAATCAAAGTGTGGTGTCGAACGTCGCCACGATCACAGTAACGATCGAGCCACAAAACGATGCGCCGGTGGCGAAGGACGACGTGGCGAGCACGAGCGAAAATACGGCGATAACCTTCAGTGTCATTGCCAACGACACGGACGTAGACGGTACGATCGACCCGGCTACGGTGGACCTGAACACCTCGCAGGCCGGGATTCAAAACACCTTTACGAACACGGGCGGTACGTTTGCGGCGAGTGCCAACGGGTCTGTCACCTTTACACCGGCACAAAACTTCAGTGGCTCGGCCACGGCCAATTACCGGGTGAACGACAATCTGGGCGCGACTTCCGCCACCGCGACGATTACGGTTACCGTGGATGGCATCAACGACCCGCCGGGCTTTGACCAGATCCCCGACCAGTTTGTATTGGAAAACTCGGGTGCGCAGACGATCACCATTAGCGGTGTCACCAAAGGCGCGGGGGAAGACACGCAACAGCTGACGTGGATTGCCTCTTCGGGTAATACAAGCCTCATTTCGTCGCCGACCGTTACCTACAACGGCACGGGCAAGCAGGCTACGCTGAAGTATACAGTCGAGCCGGAGGCCACGGGCTCGGCGGTCATCACGGTGAACGTGGTCGACAACGGTTCGAGCGTGGCTCCGAACCAAAACTCGTACACGCAGACCTTTACAGTCAACGTTGTGGAGGTGAACTTCACCTCTACGCCGGTCACGGTGGCGGTTCGCCAGGCGCCGTACATCTACGACATTACCATTACCGACGTGGACCCGACACTGACGATCGCGGCGGCGCAAAAGCCGGCCTGGGCCACCCTTGCCTCGAAGGGCAAGAACATAGCCCGTCTGAGCGGCACGCCGGGCGCCGACGCGCCGGCCAGCAGTACGGTGATACTCCAGATCAAACAGGGCAGCAAGGTGCTGGCCACACAGGAGTTTACGTTACGGGTGAACCTCCGGCCAGCCGTACAGCCGGTGGCGGTGACGCTGGAAGAAGATCAACCCAAAGCATTTGAGGAGGCCGTGTTTGCCGGTGCTTTCTCCGACCCGGATCAAGGCGACGTGCTGGCGGAAGTGCAGTTCCCGGTGATGCCGAAGCATGGCAATCTGTTATTGAACGGTACGGCCATCACGCCGGCTACCCGCGTGCAGGCTTCTGCTCTCCCCGGGGTTGTATACCGCCCGGCGCAGGACTTTGTAGGACAGGATACGCTGTATTGGAAGGCCAGCGATGGCATGAGCTTCAGCCTCGACAGCGCCCGGGTGGAGCTGACCGTTACGCCGGTGAACGATGCTCCGGTCATCTCAGACCTGGAAACAGAACCGCTGGAACACGAGATCGCCGGGGATGCTCCGCAGCAGATCACCAGGACCTTTACCATTACCGACCCGGATAATACGACGTTGGCCAGCGCGGAGATCGGCTTCCGGCTGCAGACCTTCAACCTGGAAAAAGACCGGCTGATGTTCACGAACACCGACAAGATCACGGGTAACTACAATCAGCAGGCGGGTACGCTGTTGCTGACGGGCGAAGCTTCGATCCAGGAGTATATTGACGCGATCCGCAGCATTCAGTACGCGTATGTCAACTTCGAGGAAATTGAAGACGTGACAAAGAATGTATACATCACGGTCAACGACGGCAACCTCTCCAGCGAGACACAGGAGCGCGCGATCAAATTGGTTTACACCTTCCAGGACATCGACATTCCGACGGCCTTTACGCCCAACGGCGATGGCAGCAACGATGTATGGAAGATCGTAGACGCCGACAGCAGCAACCCCGCGCAATACGAGCAGGCCAAGACCCGCGTGTACGACAAGCGCGGCCGCCTGGTATTCGAGACAAACGGGTTCTCGTCATCATGGGACGGCACCGTCAAAGGTGAAGCATTGCCGCCCGATTCGTATTTCTATACGATCGATCTCCAGTACGGCAACAAACGGTACAAAGGCATTGTCACCATCCTGAAATAATTCGCATGAGATCAACGTTTACAGGTATATTTATTTTTGTGTTGGTATGGTCTGTCCGGGGACAATATATTCCCAACAGCGGGCAGATGTTCCAGTTCGCCCCGGTGTACAACCCTGCGTTCAGCGGGGTGGAGGATTTTACGGAGGTGAAATTGGGCTATCGTCAGCAAATGACGAGCTACGGCAAGAATGCGCCGAAGTTTGTGAACCTGCTGGCCAATTTCCGGCTCAAGCAGCCGTTGGATATATCGACGAACACGCTGCGCCCCAGCAATGCCAAGGCAGTATCGCGTCCGGGATTTGCGCCGGCGGGCAAACGCATGATCATCGGTGGCGGAGTGAACGTGTTCAACGAGAAGGTGGGCCTGGTGGAGCGCCTGGGCGGCGGCCTGACATATGCCATGCATTATCCGCTTTCCAAAAAGGTGCGGTTGTCGGCCGGTGTAACCGGCATGGTCGAGCAGATCAACCTGGATACCGACGGCATCTACCTGGGCAAGGAGCCCGACGTCGATCCCTTCTATGAGCACCTGATGGCCGGTTCTTCCAAACAGACGAATCTGGGTGTGCGGGGTGGCCTGTTGCTGTATGGACAAAACTTTTATGTCGGCGTTTCGTATCTGCCGATTGTCACGCATGTGCTAAAGACATCGGATGTGAATTTTTCGTCATCGTATTATCGCGCCACGGGCCAGTTCGGTCTCGCCTTGCCGGGGGGCGCGGATTTTGTATTGAAGCCGAGTGTGCTGGCGATCATGCAGATGGATAACTCTTTTTTGATCGACTACAGTGTGAAGGCGGATATTCGCGAGCGCGCGTGGGTGGGGCTGACATACCGCGATATCAAGGCGGCTGTGTTGCAGGTAGGATTCGATTTTACACCGGTGATAGGAGCCGGTTATTCGTATGAAATGTCGGTAGGCGAATTCAAACAATTTAATGACGGCAGCCACGATATTGTGCTGTCCCTGCGTATTAACAATTTTAAAGGCCAGCGTCAGTATACATGGTAAGATCCACGGTTTTCCTGATCGCTTGTTTGTCCGTGCGCGCCTTTGGCCAGGACCTGAACTTCCAGACCGTTCAAAAGCTACCGGCAACGGTAAATTCCGAGTTCGAGGAATCGATGCCGTTGCTGGCACCCGATGGTAAGACATTGTATTTTTCGCGCTTTATGCACCCGTCGAACAATGGCGGCAAATACTCCGGCACGGATGTGTGGGTCAGTACGTTTGATGCGGCGAAGCGCGGTTGGCAGAAGAGCGACAACGACAAGGTGAATTTCAACAACCGCGGCAGCCAGGCGGTGGTGGGTATATCCGCCAAGGGCGACGTGCTGTACCTGCTGAACACCTCGTCGACCAAAAAGGTCAATGGCATTTATTTTTCTAAGCTCCTGTCGTCGGGTTGGACCACCCCGGAGCTGATACCCATCGAGGGGATCGATTCGCAGGGTTTTTTCAGTCCGTATGTATCACCCGACTTTGATGTCATCATCTTTTCCATGAAGGGCACCGACAGCCGCGGGCAGGAGGACCTGTACGTAAGCACAAAAAACGCGAACGGGCAGTGGTCCAAATTAAAAAATATGGGACCTACGATCAATACGAGTGGTTTTGAGATCTCGCCGTTCTTATCGGCCGACAAAAAGCGGCTGTACTTTTCCAGCGACGGACATTCGGGCAAAGGAGACGCCGACGTGTTCTACAGCGACCGGATGTACGACAACTGGGAGATCTGGTCGGTGCCAAAGAACCTGGGCGAGCCGGTAAACTCGAAAGGATTTGATGCGTATTTTTCCCTATATGGCGATAGTGTGGCGTTTTTTGCCAGTAACCGCGATGGAAAATTCAGCGATATCTACCGATCCTCCGTTAATAAACAAAAAAGTGTGGTGCCGGGGCAACAAACTGCCACCGAAAACGCTTACCAATCTGCATCGAAGACGGATTCAGCAAAGTCCAAAGAGGTTTACCTGACGAGCGCTGAAATTCAGGCATTGTTGGGCCTGAAACTTGATACAAAGATTAAGTTTGCCCCAGGGTCTTTTCATGTGGAAGACAAATCGCGCGAATTACTGTTTTTTATCGCCAATAAGGTGGCAGCCCGGAAGGATGTTGCCCTGCGGCTGGTAGGATATTCAGACGGGACTGGATCGGAAGGATACAGTCTGGAGCTCGCGCGGATGCGTGCAACGTCGATACGTGACTTTTTCATCAGTAACGGATTGGAGTATCACACCATTGTTTCGCAAGGAAACGCAGACAGACATGCTGGTCAAACCGGGTTGGTCGAAATTTTATTTTACAAAAGATAGCTCATTTCTTAAATTGGTACTTTTATAAGGATTTTACTATGGATGTTCTGGTCATTTGGAGGCTTCTGATGCGGAGAAAATGGATTTTGATACTGGTACCGACAGTAGCTGCCTCCATCGCCTTTTACTACAAGTTTACAGCACCCCGCGAGTTCAGGTCCACCCTGAACCTGGCGACGGGATTTACCGTCAATGAACAGGTTCGGGTAAGCGACGAACGCTTCAGCTTGTACGAAGCGGATGTGAAGTTTAATAACCTGATCGAATCGATCAATTCGCCGCAAGCCATTGGATTGTTGTCGTACCGGCTCATGCTGCACGACTTGCAGGACCGGGAGCCATTCCGCAGTCCCAAGAACCCCGAAACGCTTCGCAACAAAGCATTCCTGGAGATCGCCGAAAGGATCCTGCAGAACAAGGCAGACTCCATGACGCTGCTCAACGCGAGCGATGCCGACGAGCGCCGTGTGGCAGGCTTGCTGAAGGAATTTGGCTATGATACCAAGTCCCTCCGGAAAAGCCTGGCCGTAAAGCGGGTGAACTTTACCGACTTTGTTTCCATCGACTACCTATCGGAAAATCCGAAGCTGTCGGCGTTTGCCGTGAACACGCTGGCGGACGAATTCCTGCGCTACAACCGTATTGCCAAGGACGAGCGCTCGACCGAGTCGGTCGACTTCTTCAAAGACCTGGTGACGCAGAAAAAAGAGACGCTCGACATCCTGGGCGAGAAGATGCGTCAGTACAAAGAGGCGAACAACGTATTGAACATCGAGCTGCAAAGCGCGACCAACATCGACCAGATCAGCGACCTGGAAAAGCGTCGTACGGAGGTCGAGTCAGAGATCAACCAGTATCGTCTTTCGATCCGCCGGCTCGACCGGCAGATCAACCAGCTGAGTGGTGCGGGTACGGTGGAAAACCGGGGCAGCGATAACCAAAAGATCGTGCGTCTGCGCAACGCCATCAGCGAGATGAACTCGCGTTATATTGCCAGCGGGTCTTCGAACAAGGCGTTGCTCGATTCGCTCACGGCGGCGCGTCGGCAGTACAGCGAGATGAGCGCCAATTCAAGCGCTGCGACGACGGAGCCCGGCGTGAGTCCGGCCACCAAGGTGCGTGATCTGATCGACAAGAAGGCCGAATACGAAACATCCCTGGAAGTGTCGGAAGCGAGCCTCGCTTCGATCAGCTCGAAGCTGAATGCGCTTCGGTACAATGTATCGGGCCTGACCAGCAAGGAGGCGATCCTGGCCGATATTCAACGCGAGATCGATGTGGCCACACAAGAGTATCGCGAAGCGCAGGAGAAATATAACCTGGCCCAGAATACGGCCAATGCCGGTAACCCGCTGCGTGTGATCCTGCGCGGTCTGCCGCCGGCCGAACATGAGCCTTCCAAGACGATCGTCGTGACGCTGCTGGCGGGTGTGGCGAGCTTCTTCCTCTGCGCCTTTACGATCATCTTCCTGGAGTTTGTGGATACGCGCGTGAAGTCGCCGTTCTATTTCCAGAAATCGGTCAACATGAGTCTGGCGGGTACCCTGAACGTGATCAAGGGCAATACGGACTTTGCCTTCCTGTTCGATAAAAACATTACGGATAACAACCTGCTTACCTTCAAACAGCTGATCCGGAAGCTGCGGTTTGAGATCGAGCGTCAGAACGCCAAGGTGATCCTGGTGACCAGTATGAAGCAGGGGGAGGGAAAGACCTTTACCATTCTCGGCCTGGCGTTTTCGATGAGCCTCATTCAGAAAAAAGTATTGATCATCGATACGAACTTCAAGAACACGGCACTGACCAAGTTGCTGGTGAAATCGAAATTCAAAAAGCTGAAAGGTGCCAACGGCGTGGTGTCGGAAGGAGAAGCGAACCAGTTGCTGAGCCACGAGCCGGAAGATGACTTCAGCAAAGAGCGCGATTTTATCTCGCACACGAAATACAAAAATATACACGTGATCGGCAGCCGGGTGGACAACGATTCACCGTCGGAAATCCTTTCGGGTCGTGACTTCCTGGGCATGCTGACCGAGCTGAAGACGGTGTACGACTACATCTTCCTGGAAGGTGCTGCGATGAATGATTTCCCCGATACAAAAGAGCTGATCGGTTACGCTGATAAAGTTGTTGCCGTATTCTCTGCTGAATCGGTGGTAAAACAGCTGGATAAAGAATCCATTGGTTATCTGAATCAGTTCAACGGCAAGATCGTTGGCGCTGTTCTTAACCGCGTAGAAGTAAAAGACCTCGACCTGTAACCCCTATCAATTCCATGGATTCGCGCGAATCGATTCTCCGGCAATCAAAATTTAAACGCGTATTACAGTACATTGAAAAGTTTGGCTTCTTTACCGCCATGCGGCTGGTGCTTTCCCTGAAAATGGGGAAGGGGCAGGCCACCTTCAAGTACGGCAAGAATACATTGTATATCCGCAAAGGCACCTCAGACGTGCAGGCTTTCGAGCAGATCTTTTTGCTCGACGATTACGATATCAACGTCAAGAATGTATCGCCGCGGCTGATCGTCGATGCCGGCGCCAACGTGGGCTATGCGTCGCTGTACTTTGCCAATAGATATCCCGAGGCTACGATCGTGGCGGTAGAGCCGGAGTCGCAGAATTATCAGTTGCTTTGCAAAAACACGGCGGGTTATCCCAATATCAAGGCGGTTAAATCAGCGGTGTGGAATGAAGATACGCATCTGCGCGTAGTAGACCAGGGCCTGGGCTCATGGGGCTTTACCGTAGAATCTTGTGGTCCGAACGACCCGGGTGCCTTCAAGGCAACGTCTATCGGTACGTTGCTGAACGACACCGGCAAGAGCAGTATCGATATTCTGAAGATGGATATCGAGGGCGCGGAGAAGGAAGTTTTCACCACCAACTACCAACATTGGTTACCGAACGTGAGCGTGATGATCGTTGAGCTGCACGACCGGATCAAGGCTGGAACCTCCGAGGTTTTTTACAAGGCTATCGAAGGCCAGAATTTCTCGATCCAGGAGAAAGGGGAGAACCTGATCTTGTCGAAGGTACGTTAATCATGAATCCCCACACACGGCATGTCCACACAGGGTAAAGGATATTGGCTCAAGTCGGGAGCGTATACGATCATGCAGCGTTCGTCCATGCTTCTCTTTGGCGTGGGCAGTTTCATGATCCTGACGCGGATGCTGCCCAAAGATGAGTTTGGTACCTGGTCGCTCTTCCTCTCGATTACGACGCTTTTTGAGGTGGCCCGTAACGGTCTGATTCAAAACGCGCTGATCAAATACATCGCGTCTCACGACCGCACCGACCATCCGTCTATCACCGCGGCATCGGTATACCTCAATATCATCATTACGCTGCTCAGCCTGATCGTAGTATACTTTTTGGCAGACCTGTCGGCGATGATGTTCAAGACGGACAAGATCATACCGCTGTTTTATGGCTATATGGTGATTTCAGTCCTGTTGGCGCCGTACTCACAGTTCGAATTTTTGCAGCAGGCCAACTTTCGATTTCAAGGTATTTTTGTTTCCACCTTTATACGGCAGGGATTGTTCTTTGTCGGGGTGGCGGTGGCCTGGCTGGCAGGGTGGGAGATTACCCTGGCATACCTCATTGCGGGTCAGATCGTCTCCCTGGCCGTCGCTACTTTCGCGTCGTATTTCTTTACACGCAACTACCTGACACTCGACTATCGCTATCGATCGGAGTGGATCTGGAAGCTGTTTCACTTTGGCAAGTACGTGTTTGGTACCAACATCAGCGGCAAGATCTTTAGCAGCGTAGACCAGATCTTGCTGGGCGGCATCATCTCGACGAGCGCGGTGGCCGATTATAATCCCGCGGTGCGTATAACGATGCTGGTTGATGTACCGACCACGTCGGCGGCGCAGGTGGTGTTTCCACAGAGTGCCCGCATCGCCAGTCAAAACGACCGGAACGGCTTACGCCTGCTGTACGAAAAATCGGTGGCGGTCATTTTGCTGTTCCTGATCCCGTTTGTGATCGGCATCTTTTTGTTTCCGAAGTTAATCGTACTCTTCATTGCGGGAGAAGGATATTATAATTCGATCGAAATCCTGCAAGTAACGATTCTGTATTCGGTGCTGGTGCCGTTCACACGACAGTCGGGCACGATCTGGGACTCGATGGGCATGCCGCGGTTTAGTTTTTTATTTACGTTGGCCATCGCCATCGTAAACATTGGACTTAACTACTGGTGTATTTTGCAGTTCGGTGTGATTGGTGCGGCGTATGGCACATTTGCCAGCTACTTTATCGGCTTTGTGGCAACGCTGGTGATCATGCGCCGGATGCTGGGCGTACAGCTGTCGGAGATCCTGCGGTATGTAGGATACTATTTCCGGTATAGCATAACCCTGGTGTCTGAACGGATCAATTCAAAACGCATTAGCAAGACGCTCTAAATGATAACCGGCAAAGACTTCGTTTTTTTTGGTATGCAGTCGTGGGACACCCCGATCGGCAGCAATTGCAAGAACATTGCCATGGAGGTGGCCCGTCACAACCGGGTGCTCTATATAAACCGTGCGGCGGACCGCTACTCCCTGTGGCGTGGTGACAAGTCGCCGGAGGTGGTCAACCGTCGCCGCGTGATGCGCGGCGAGCTGCCGGTGATGGAACAGGTCTCGCCGAACTTCTGGGTATATACGCCCCCCGTTGTGCTGGACTCGGTCAACTGGGTGCGTCCGCAGGCGTTGTTCGACGCCTGGACGAAGATCAACAATCAACGCCTGGCGCGTTCGATCCAGAAGGCTATTCAGGAAGTGGGATTCAAGGATTTCTACCTTTTTAACGACAATGATTTTCTGCGGGGCCCTCATATTCAGGAAGTGTTGAGGCCGGCGGTATCGATCTACTATATACGCGACTTCCTGCTGGCACAAGACTACTTCAAGCGGCATGGCGAACGTACGGAACCGGCGCTGATGAAGCGAGCGGACCTGGTCGTGGCGAATTCCACGTACCTGGCCAACTATGCCCGTAAATACAATAAACATTCCTACTTCATCGGGCAGGGCTGTGATCTTTCGGCGTTCTCGCCGGAGGCAGGTTACGCCATCCCCGACGACATCAGTCCGATCAAGCGGCCCATTATTGGCTATGCGGGAGCGTTGCTGGAGTTCCGGCTGGACATTGCCACGATTCGCCACCTGGCGGTGAGCCGTCCCGACTGGCAGGTAGTGCTCGTGGGTCCGGAAGACGACGCCTTCCGTCGCAGTGATCTGCACGGTCTGGCCAACGTTCATTTCCTGGGCGCCAAGGCGTTTGAGCAGGTGCCGGCGTATATCAACAGCTTTGACGTCTGCATCAATCCACAGGCGCTCAACCTGAATACGGTCGGCAACTACCCGCGCAAGGTGGACGAGTACCTCGCGTTGGGCAAGCCGGTGGTGGCCACGGCCACGGAGGCCATGGAGCTCTTTGCGGAGCATTCATATCTGTGTGCAGACAAGGAAGCTTACATCGGCCAGGTCGAACGTGCCCTGACAGAAAACAATGCTGCGCGGCAACAGGCCCGCCGGGCCTTTGCGCTCGGGCATACCTGGGAAAACAACGTAGCGGAATTATATCGTGCCATCGATCTGGCTATACCCGAAGCTGTCTATGCAAAATAGTATACCCAATAACCCCAACGACAAAAAGACGGAGCTGTCGAACAACACCAAGTTGCACGCGTCGCTGGTGATTGCGTTTATCGCGACGGTCTATCTGGCCATGTTTGTAAAGATGCTGTTCCTTTAACATATGTTGCTTAAGAAGTCAGCCACCGTTCCCAAAAAGAAAGACGCCGGAAGCAGCCACCTGCGGCCGCTGATCGGCGCGGCCCTGATCTCCTGTGCCGTTGCCTGGCTCATGGGCCATCTGGACTATAAGCTCAGTTGGGCATTTGCCGCTGTGTTTGTCGGGCTGCCGTTTGTGTTCTTTGCATTTACGTTTCCGCGCTTCGGGTTGCTCACGGCCCTGGGCCTGTCGTACTTTATATTCTTTATCAAGCGCATTGTCTACAACTACGAGCTGCCGGTCGGGCTGGTGGTGGAGGTGCTCCTGATCACGTCTGCCGTGGGGGTGCTGGTGCGCTCATTCCTGCACGACGAAATGAAGCCGGGCTGGTATAAGAACAAGATCACCGTGATGGTGGTGTTGTGGATCGCATACCTGCTGTTGCAGGCGGTTAACCCCAACATGACATCGATGAGCGGCTGGCAGCTGGCGTTCCGGGGGATCATCAGTTTTATTGCCACCTATTACATCAGCTTTTACGCATTTAATTCGTTGCAGTTCGTTCGTAGCTTCACCTGGCTATGGGTGGGACTTGCCGCCTTTGCGGCGGCTTACGGGATATACCAGGAAGTGGCCGGCCTGCCGCCGTGGGATTTGAAATGGGTGACCAGCTCGCCGACGCTGTTTGCGTTGAACTTCATCCAGGGCAAGTTCCGGAAGTTCTCGATCCTGGGGAACGTGAGCGCGCAGGGGATCTTTATGGCCTACGCTGCGATCTTCTGCCTGGTCATGATGATGGGGCCGTTCAAAACGAAGATCCGCATTTACATGGCGATCTCGGCGGTGCTGATGTTATTGGCCATGGCCTTTTCGGGAACCCGTACAGCGTATGCACAGGTGCCTGCGGGCATCGCGTTGTATGTGCTGATGACGATCAACAACCGGCGCACGCTCATGCTGGCGATGGGCGCCATGGCAGTGTTTATCTTTATTCTTTTTGGACCGATCTATACGCCGCAGATCATCCGTATCCGGTCGGCGTTCTTTCCGAGCGAAGACTCGTCGATGCAGGTGCGTGACAAGAACCGGAGCCGGATCCAGCCCTATATCTGGACGCACCCCATCGGGGGTGGGATCGGCACCAGCGGCGAGCACGGCCGCGAGCACGCGCCGAACCACGAGCTGGCCGGCTTCCCGCCGGACAGCGGCTACCTGGAAGTGGCCGTGGAGATGGGCTGGCTGGGGCTGCTGCTGAACCTGTCCGTCAAGTTTGTGATCTTGTTCACGGGGGTGCATTTCTTTTATCGGTGCAAGGATCCGGAAGTGAAGATCCTGTACGCGGCCTATATCTGCAGTTTCTTCTCGATCACGGTGGCGCACTTTGCGCAGGTGGCGACGGGGCAGCTTCCCAACGGAATGATCTACAATTGCACCTACGTGATCCTGATTAAACTTATTGAATTTGATCGGTCAGATCAATCTTCTTCCTATTTTAGCAGTTAAATTAAAATGTTTATAGTATGGTAAAACGATTATTACTCGCAGGGATAATTATAGCGCAGACCGGTGCTGCGTGCTTCGCGCAGGGACAACCACAAAGCACCGTGGATTACAATAAGATCATCGTTCCGGGGTCGAGCGCGAGTCTGAACGCAGAAGAGCGGCTGGTGCAGATCGCCTGGCGCAACTATCCGGACAACGAAGCGCTGTGGCATGAGCTGAAGATGGCCAAGGCCGACGTGAACATTACGCGCTGGGCTTGGTTCGATCAAATCTTCCTGCAAGGCAACTTAAACGAGTTTACCATCGAGCCCGATAAAGCGCCCCCCGGCGGTAACTTCTTCCCCAAGTATAACGTGGGGGCCACGATGCCGATCGGTAAGTTTATCAGCATTCCCAACAACAAGCGCAAAGCCAAAGAGGCGTACCGCATCAAGGAGCTTGATATCAACAAGCAGAAGCTGATGATCCGCTCGACCATTCTGGGGTTGTATGCGCAATACAACACCATGCTGGAAATTTATAAGATCGAGAAATCCACCAGCGACGATGCAGACGGTGCCTTCCGCATCGACGAGCAGAAATTCAAGAATGGCGAGATTACGCTGGAGAAATACAACGCTTCACAGGATTATCGGGGTATCAAAAAGATCCGTGAGATCACGGCCGAGAACGACTACAAGCAAGTGAAGTACAAGTTGGAAGAATACCTGGGCATGCGCCTGGAAGATGCCCTGAACTAAGCGGGCTTCCGGTTCTTATTCATTACCGGCGACGGCAGCATTGTCTTTCCTGCGAAAGACAGTTCTGCCGTCGATTGTTTTTACCTCTTCGTATTCCCGCGTCAGGTACGGCTCCAGCAGGTTGTAAAACGTGTTATCGGTGAGCTTGCGGCTGATGATATACCGCGGCTTTTTATCCAGTATGCTGCGAATCTCCGTTGCCGGATCGATGCCGGATACATGGCGGAAGTGATCGTCCAGGAAGAACGGCGGATAGGGGAACCGCGTCGGGATCCGCGCACCGGTCAGGTAATAGATCACGGGTTGTGCGCCCGCCACGAAGATGTAGTCTCCGGGTTGCAGGTCTTGTTTTACGAGGGCGGCGATCTCGGCGGAAGCGTCGTTCCAGTAGGGGTTTCCGGCTACTTTACGGAAGTAGAGCGTCATCACAGTCTCTTCGACGACTGGCAATACCGTTGTCAGCAGGACGAACAGCGTCAGGCAGGCCACGGCGGCCCTGCGCGTTGCTTTTTGCAGGTTGTTATAAAGCGGCGCCCACACGACAAAGAAGAGGATGCACAGGGGAGGCAGCGCTTGCAGAAAATAGTGCGCGTAGAATTTTTTGGTGAGGGAAATGCTGATGAGATCCAACAGCAGCCAGGCCCACAGGGCAAGCACCGTCCACTTTTGTGCGTTGGAACGTGTACCCCGCGCGATCCAAAAGAGCGCCGCGACAGCGGAGCCCCACAGCACGAACTGGTCGCGGAATTGCAGGTAGAACTTGCCGGCAGTCTTTACGATGGAGACGTCGCCGTGTGTGCGGTGTTGAACGTTTGCGCTGAGGGTGGCGGTAATCAGGTCCTGTAAATGTCCTTGCGCATGAAAGTAGTAGAGTATCGCGGCGTTGGGCAGTACAAAGCCAAGAAGGATGAGGACGCCGATGCGCAACGTATTGCGTATTGCCGTTGCGGGTGTGGTTGTCAGAAATTGAAAGAGCGCGATGCCAAGGGCGATGGCCAGCAGGTCGAACGCCACGAGGTATTTGATCTGAAAAGCAAAGCCCAGCACGCCGCCGCCGATGATAAGCCGCCACGGACGTACATGCCAGGTGCCCCGGGCGGTGTCGACGCAGGAGACCATGCACCACACGCCGGCGATCACAAAGGGGATGAAAAAGATCTCGGTGTTGGCGGCCAGCCCTTGATTGACCAGCGTGAAGACAATGTACAGCAGGCCGGGTGCGTACGCAAACGCGCCACTGGCGGGGGCCAGCCGTTGACAGATGCGGTAGAGGAAGTAGGCGGAAAAGGTAACCGCCAGTACGGAGAGTACGCGAATGCCGAGCAGCAGGTCGCCGGCGCCGAAGAATTTGCCCAGGAGAAAACACAGGTACACGCCGGGTGGCTTCTGATCCCAGATCTCCACGTACGGGATGGAGCCATGGCTCCAGGCGTCAGCGATCAGCAAATAGAGGGTCTCGTCCCAATCGATTACGGAATAAAAGAACGAATAGGCACGAAGCAACAGGGTGACCAGCAGGAACGACAGCCAGACGAGGACGTTTTTTTTCATTCAAATAATTAAAAGGTAAATCTATTGGTTTTACTCGTTAAAATTATACTACTATCTTGCGTAATTGATTTTGTCTTGGTTTTTAGTTTGGCATCAATTTAATCTTGCACATGTTTTCTTTCTGGCGCACCCTTCCTGACCGTTTGTCGCGTGTCACTTCCGGTGGTAAGTTCATTTCCGAGATCGACGGCTTCCGGTTCCTGGCCATTTTGCCCGTCGTGATAAATCATGTCAGCCAGCGTGTGGAGAGGCATGCCACGGTGGCGTTCGATCCACCGCTCAGTCAGGACCCGTTCTTCTTCTGGATGTCGCGTGGGTACGTCGGCATCTACGTGTTCTTCGTCATCAGCGGGTTTATTCTGTCGCTGCCTTTTGCTTCGCACAATCTGCTGGGCACGAAGAAAGTGCGCCTGGGTGACTACTTCGTGCGCCGCCTGACACGCCTCGAGCCGCCATACATCATCGCCATGACCATCTTTTTCATCGTGCTGCTCCTCCAGCACGTGCCGTGGTCGGATCTGTTCCCACGCTATCTTCACAGCCTGACATACACGCACAACCTTGCGTATCTGCGCTGGTCCAAGATCAACCCGGTTGCCTGGACGCTCGAAGTAGAAGTACAATTTTATATCATGGCCCCCTTCCTGGCCATGGCGTTCTTCCGCATACGCGACCGGTGGATCCGCCGGTGCACGCTTATGGCAGCGATCATCCTGCTGGTGTGTATCCAGCAATTTTTCGGATGGTGGGATTATCCCTGGTCGTTCTTTATTTTGGGACACCTGCATTACTTCATGGTTGGCTTTGTGCTGGCCGACATCTACCTGCTCGATTGGAAAGCGGGAAGAAGTCCCCAACTGTTTCTGGACGTCGTCTCCGTGTTGTGTATCGTCGGGCTCTTTGTGTTTACCGACCACGATCTGGCCAGTCGCCTGGCGTATCCCGTCATTTTATTTTTCCTGTTCTACGGAGCGTTCCGGTCCGTGCATGTCATTCGAGCCTTCCGCAACCGTTGGATCGTAGCGATCGGCGGCATGTGTTATACAATCTACCTCATTCACTTGCCCATGGCCGAGGGCTTTGGAAAATTAGCCGGGAAATTCCCCGTCACAAATCACTATATCGTAAACCTTCTGGTGCAACTTCCCGTATTTCTATTGCTGTTGTTTGCCGTGAGTGTCGTGTTCTTCCTGGCCATCGAAAAGCCCTGCATGAACAAAGACTGGCCCAGGCAGCTTAAAGAAAAGATCATGCAGCGTTATCGCCTTTTAAAATCGTAGGTCGTGAAGTATATCAATTTCGTTGTCGCTATCATTTTTGCGTTTATCTACTACAGCGTAAAGATCCCGCCCACGGAGAAGTTCAACCTGTGGCTCTGTACCTTTGCGATCCCGGTAGTATTCGCCATCAATATTGTGCTGTTCCTGCTGTATGCCGTCCTGCGCCGTGTTTCGGCGATCTTCTATTTGCTGCCGTTGGTGTTCAACCTGCAGTTTGTAACGGAGACCTATGGCATCAAGCGCCTGTACCGGTCGGAGACGACGTGCTCGGAAGACACGGCGGCGGCCTTTTCGTTGCTGAGCTACAACGTCGGCGGCCTGAAAAAGCCGGAGCATGCGAACATGCATATCTTCGGCGCCAGGGACGACAAGGACAGCGTTACGTTCAAGATGCGCCGGTGGATTCTCGAAAACGACTACGACGTGCAGTGTTACCAGGAGTTTTTTGACCACACCCGCAATCCCTATTTCAAGACGATCGAAGCCATTAAGAAAAAAGGCTATTACTATTTCTTTTCCAAAGATGCCGGCCCCAACGGCGACGCTGTGGGCCTGCTCACGGTATCGCGTTTTCCCATTGTCAACAAGGGAAATGTGCTGGTAAGCGACAATGGGTTTAACCGCGTGATCTATACGGATCTTAAGATCGGTCCCGATACCGTACGCGTGATCAATGTACACCTGGAATCTATGCGGATGAAAAAACACAATCCCCTCTACACGGATAACCCCGATGCACAAAAGCAGCGGGTGAAGGTGATCCTGCATAAATTAAAGGATGGGGTGTTTGAGCGCAGTAAACAGGTGGAAGAGGTATTGGCGGTTATCGATACATCGTCTTACCCGGTGATCTGTGCGGGCGATTTTAACGAGCTGCCTTATTCGTATACGTATCACTCGCTGCGTAAGAAATTGAAGAATGCGTTTGAAGAAAAGGGGCGGGGCTTTGGGTTCTCATATAATGGTAATACCCTACAGTTCTTGCGGATTGATAATCAGTTTTATTCTCCCGGAGTGGATGTCGTCGACTTTACGACGCGACAGGATGTGCCGTATTCCGATCATTTTCCGTTGGCGGGAAAGTACAATCTGTGTAAGGACAGAGATGAATAAATGTAGAGGCTGTTAGAGACCGGCGCTCTCTAAGCGCCCAACAACAATTCCAGGCAAAGCCCGTGCGTGATTGTTACGCCCCTTCAGGGCTTGAATATTCTGTGTTACGTATTACCCAGCCCTACGCTGGCGCTCCAGGCTGGGCTATTGTGTCGTGCCCTTTCAGGGCTGACCGGAATGAAGAGCAATTCAATGTCCACCGGGGATCAATTAAAAAAGCACCTGATTTGCGTATAGGCAAAGACGCAGCCCTGTAAGGGCGTAACATATCAGCCCAGGCTGAAGGCCTGGGGTAAAGGTATAGGGAAAGGCAAAGCCCTGTAAGGGCGCAACAACAAATTCCAGGCAAAGCCTGTGCGTGATTGTTACGCCCCTTCAGGGCTTGAATATTCTGTGTTACGTATTACCCAGCCCTGCGCTGGCGCTCCAGGCTGGGCTATTGTGTCGTGCCCCAGGGGGGGACCGGAATGAGAGCAATTCAATGTCCTCATGGACAATTTAAAAGCATCCGATTTTTCGCGTTGATGTGTATGTTATTACACTTATTTAATGTGGATTATATTGCTCATTATGGGGTTGTCTGCGTTGGTGCAGATGCTGCTGTAGAAGCTTTTCTCCGTACATAAACTTCGATCGTGGCATTGGTAGGTCTCCTGGGCGCCAGGAAGGTATCGACACGTTCGTAGTGCTCTTTCAGACAATCCTGGACGGCGTAGGGGTAGAAGTTGTTGAGCATGGCTACGTCTTCGAAGAGTACGACGTCGTAGTACTGTTCGCTGATCAGGTCGCAGAACAAGCTCACCTCTTTGTCGAACATCGCCACATTCAGGTGATACCAGAGGGGGCGCGGTGTTTCGAGCTCATAGCCGATCTCGTGCGCCAGCGGCGTGAGCTCGGTCATGTTGAGTACCTTGGGTTTTTCCTTGCCTTTGATCTCGGGCATCTCCATCAGGCGGTTAATGCCTTCGATCGTCGGTACGGGCATATATACACCCGAGAAGGCTTTCAGACCGGAGGATTTCCACTCGGCCATGTCGACATCGAGCGTGGTGCTGTCGGTGTTCACCATGAAGTTGTTGCGCGACACGATATTGCGGTCGGTCACTTCGGCGGTACGCGGGAAGACGCGGTCTACGATGCGTTGTACATATTTATAGTATACGCCCGACCACCAGAAGAAAAGCAGTACCACGGCCAGGCCCAGCGGCACCAGGCGGTTGAGGTTGAACGATGCCGGAACAAAGGTGATGAGATACGCAAACGCGAAGCTGTGGAAATAGATGTTATTGTCGGGGGGCGTGTAGCTTGTCACCTGGATGATCAGTGCCTGCACGAGGATGCCGCACGTCAGTAGAAAAAATGTAAACGCCTTGGAGTCCTGGAAGAAGCCCTTTATGTTGCGGAAGCTGTCGGTCTTCACAAAGCCGATAATAAGCACCAGCACCAGGTAGAATTTGGCCCATTGTGACGCGCCGAGGATCTCGTCGAGCAGGTCGTGCATGCTGACGCGTGAATAGTGCGGGGGTTGGCCGTAGTTGAACCAGTAGCCAATGCCATGCGACAGGAACGGCAGCACAAGGGCCATGGCTGTTACGGCAAAGCCAATGACAAAGACCACGACGGGAGCGAACTTACGCTGGCCGATGGCCTGGTAGCCGAGGATGGCCAGGGACAACAGCAGGGCGAGCGCACCGCCGTCTTGTTTGGTAAAGAATGACACGAATACAAAGAAGCCCCCGAGGAACGCGTAGGCATAACCCGCGCGGCGGTTTTCCGTAAAGATGCTTTTGGTGACAAAAAGCAGTCCCACCAGCTCGTAGACAAAGACGGAGTGGTTGTACCACGGCCAGAAGTTAAAGAACGAGTAGGAGAGGCAGAACAGTAGTACGCTGAGGAAACGCGGGCCGCCCAGCAGGTCGAATTGTTTCAGCAGCGACCGGAAAGCGAAGCCAGCCACCAGGTTGATGAACACCTGCGCTTTTACAAGTGAGAACATGTATGGGCCAAATATTTTAAAGAAGACCGCGGGAACAACCCAGTAGGCAAACCCCATGGGCAGGCCGAAGTCCTTGTAAGGCACCTGTCCGAGGTACAACCGATAAGCGCCTTCCCAGGAGAGGAAGATGTTCACGCGGTACGGGTACTGGAAGAACAGGGGAAACAGGGAAAAGCCCACAATTACAATGATCTCTGCAATCGAAATTTTTCGATCCGAGGGGGTCAGGAGGTTGTTCATTTGGCGGTGTGATCTGCTTTAGCGTAGGCTTTAAAATTAGTAACTAAAAAATAACTGGCAAGGTGCGAGTAAGTGTTAATCTTTGATTTTATATTGTGAGTTGAAAAAAACTGTAGAGGCTTTTAATCATGAAATATCTGCGTCTTGTGCGAGCGCATCAATGGATCAAGAATTCATTTTTGTTCTTTCCACTTTTCTTTGCGGGGGACTTGTTGAACATCCCTCAGCTGCTATCCGTGGGGTATGGCTTTCTGGCCTTTAGCCTGGTAGCGTCGTCCATCTATATCCTGAACGACTACAACGACATCGAGGCCGACCGGCAGCACCCGACGAAATCAAAGCGTCCGCTGGCCTCGGGCGAGATCAGCAAAACCACGGGGCTGGCCATCATGGTCGTCACGCTGGCGGGGGGCTTTTTCCTGGCGTACTCCATCGACATCCGGTTTTTGTATGTGACACTTATCTACTACGTGCTCAACCTGGGGTATTCCCTGGGGTTGAAGCATATTTCCATCCTCGACATTCTGATCGTGGCCAGCGGCTTCCTGCTGCGGACGGTGGCCGGTGGCGTGATCGCCCAGGTGCGGATATCCGAATGGTTGATGCTGATGGTATTCCTGCTGGCGGTCTTCCTGGCATTGGCCAAGCGCCGCGATGATATTTTGCTGGCGCAGGAATCGGGCAAGGTCATGCGCAAGGCGAGTGCCAAGTATAACATGGAGTTTGTCAACGGGGGGCTTACCATGCTGATGTCGGTGATCCTGGTGTCGTACATCATGTACACGATCTCGGACGAGGTTACCAGCCGTTTAAAAACGCATTATCTGTATGCTACCGCCATCTTTGTGATTGCGGGCCTGATGCGTTATATGCAGATCACCGTCGTGGAGAACAAGAGCGGCTCGCCGACCAAAGTGTTGTACACCGACCGGTTCCTGCAGATCACGCTGCTGGGCTGGATCGCATCGTTCTTTTCCATCATCTATCGTCATAACTTAATGTCGCTATTCGGTCTGTCGTTATAGGCGGCCGGGAACTACTATGAAAAGTGTATTGATCTTAGGCGCCGGCTCCGACGTGGGTGTGGCGCTGGCCAAAGTATTTGCCCAGCGGGGCGCTGCCGTTACCCTGGCGGGACGCGATATTCCCTACCTGGACACCATCGCCGCCGACCTGCGCATACGCTATACCGGCGTGTCGGTGTATGTACAGTCGTTTGACGCTGTCGCATATGATACCCACACGGCATTTTATGCCGGGCTGCCGCAGGCCGCCGATGTTACGATCTGCGTATTCGGCTACCTGGGCGACCAGGAGAAAGCCCAGCAGGATTTTGCCGAGAGCCGCAAGATCATCGAGTCCAACTATCTAGGCGCGGTATCCATACTGAACGTCGTGGCCGAAGACTATCAACGCAAGGGCCACGGCGTGATCGTGGGCGTAAGCTCGGTGGCGGGCGATCGGGGGCGGCAAAGCAACTATGTATACGGCAGTGCCAAGGCGGGCTTTACGGCGTATCTTTCCGGGCTGCGAAACCGCCTGGTGAAAAACAATGTTCACGTGATGACGCTCAAGCCCGGGTTTATCAAAACCAAAATGGTGGCCGGGCTGAACACCCCGCCGGCGCTCACGGCCTTGCCCGACAAGCTGGCGGCGTATGTGTACAAGGCCATCGGCAAGAAACGCAACGTAGTGTATTATCTGCCGTTGTGGCGGTATATCATGACCATTATCGTGCTCATACCCGAAGCCATCTTTAAAAAACTCAAGCTGTAACCCGTATGGCGACTGCAAGCGGCGAAAAGGTATTGGTGCTGTTCGACCTGGATGGCACGCTGACCACGAAGGATACCTTCCTGGAGTTTATCAAATTCTACCACGGTACGGCCAGCTTCTATGCGGGCTTTGCGCTGCTCTCGCCGTGGCTGGTGTCGTTTAAGCTGGGACTCATTCCGAACTGGAAAGCGAAGGAGCGCGTGCTGCGTTACTTCTTTGCCGGCGAAGACGAGGCTACCTTTCGAAGCAAAGCCGAGGCGTTTGCCGACCAGGTTATTCCCACGCTGCTGCGCCCGGAGGGCGTGGCCACCTTGCGCCGGCACCAGGCAGACAATCATCATGTAGTGGTCGTGACGGCGTCGGCCGAAGATTGGGTGGGGCCCTGGTGCAAAGCCCGCAACCTCCAGATCATCGGCACCCGCCTGCAACGCGATGACCAAAAGATCACCGGCATGCTGGCCACGAAGAATTGCCACGGTGAAGAGAAAGTTTGCCGTATACGCGAAACGTTGGATCTGTCGGCGTACGACACCATCTACGCCTACGGCGACAGCAGCGGCGACAAGCCTATGCTGGCGCTGGCGCATCATCCCTTTTACAAGCCTTTCCGGGGCTGATCGGTTTGATCAGCCCTCTTCTTTTAATCCTCCTTTCGCCGGCGGGTAGAACAGGAGTGTCATATTGTAGCGTCGGCAGAGATTATAGAAGATCATGGGCACCAGGCAGCCCAGCGTTGTACTGATGATGGCGATGAGTCCGCCATTCGTCACGTGGAACACTTTGAAGAGCACAATGCGGATCGGCGCGCTGACCAGCACGTGCATGAGATATATGTAGAGCGAGTGAAAGCCCGCCACCCGCACAAACAACAGCCAGTCGACGTTGGCCAGGTGAAAGGACAGGATAATGGTGAGCACGCTGCCGACCAGGGCGATGACGGCGTACACAAACGGCTCGAGGTCCTCAAAGTTCAGGTACAGATACTGCGTGGCAATAAACAACGCCGTGAATACCAGCAGCCACGCGTAGGAGAGGATCGTGCTGCGGTTCTCTTTGTTCAATACGAAGGACGACGTGAGATCGCCGATGACGATATAGATAAAGTTCTCCAGTATATCATCGATGACATGCACATCGATGAAACGATTGATATAATAAAAAACAATGCCAATGACGAAGAGGGCGACCTTGTTCCCTTTCGTGACGTGGAACAGCGCGAGGTAAACCAGCGCCAGGTTGAAGAGCGCGTAGATAAACCAGAACTGGTCGATCGAACGGGGGTTGATAAAGACCGCGATATAGTCGCGCCAGGTACGATCGGCATTGATATAGTTGGAGAATACGATCTGGACGGTGATCTGGATGAACGTCCAGATGAGATAGGGGTATAACAATGTACGGAGCTTGCTCTGGACGAACTCGCCGGGGGTGCGCTTTAACAGGCTGGACCGGAGGAAGAAGCCGGAGAGGATGAAGAACAGCGGCATCCGGAAGCTGTAGGTGATATCTGCAATCGTTCGATACGCTTCGTGAATCGGAATTTCACTGCGTTCGATGCCGATGACGATGTGCCGGAAGACGACCATGATGATGGCGGCCCCTTTGGCAAAGTCAATCCAGGTGAGCCGGCTTTTCCGGATAGCAGATACGTTAAAGAGGGCGTCGAGAGAAAACATTTGTTTTTTAAGGGTAAAGTCGTTGTGAGATCGGATTATTTTTTACTTTGCTGAGTCTATTTGTTATTGTCTTTTACTGTAGTATGTAGTATGGCTGAATCCAAAACGTATCTCAATTACATTCACAATTTCCGTGGTATTGCCATCATCTTCGTGGTGGGTGGGCATATCTTGTATGGCTGGCATGATAAGTCATCGATCGGGTACCAAATTATCAATTCTGTATTTCAAAATGGTACTGTTCTCTTCATTTTTATAGCGGGATACCTTTTCCAGCACCTTTCGAAGCGGTTTGAATACCGATCGTACCTGGAAAAGAAAGTCACCAATGTGTTGCTGCCGTACCTGATCGTGTCGCTGCCGATCCTGTTGCTGCGCGTTTACAGCGGCACGCCCGAATACCTGCTGGAGATCGAACCGGACTACGCCAACTGGTCTGTCGCCCGCCGGTGCTTCTGGCTGCTCATGACGGGCGCGCATTTACTGCCGCTGTGGTTCGTGCCCATGATCACGCTGTTTTACCTGTGCGCACCGTTGTTGCTGGCGATCGACCGCCGGCCCCGGTACTATTGGATCCTGATCCTGCTGGTCATTGTTTCGTTGCTGGTGCCGCGCAAGGAACTGGAAAACATTCCCCGCATGTTCATCCACTTCCTGTCGGTGTACGTCTTCGGTATGTTCTGCAGCCATTACAAAAATGAGTTGCTGGAGTTCTCCAAGCGCTGGTGGCGACCGCTGACGGCGCTGACGGTGGTGGTCGTGGTCGTCAGTCTGTTTAACATCCCGCTGTACGACCAGATGATGTACGTGCAGAAAATGCTGCTGTGCTGGTTCTTTATTTATTGGCTGTGGCGCTGGGACGCCTATGTGCCGAAGGTCACGGCCTTCCTGGCGGAAATCAGCTTCGGGATCTTCTTTTTGCATTTCTACTTTGTCATCGGCCTGCGCTACGTGCAGGAACAAGTGTTGCACATTCACATCCCGCAGATCGTCTTGTACTGGTCCATTCAGTTTGTAGGTGTCATGGTAACAACATCCGTATTTATCTGGATAATGCAGAAAATATTCGGGAAACGAAGCCGGATGCTGATCGGGTGTTAACTATACCTGTGTGCAATAAGTGCACTTTTGGCGATTGATAGGCACCATTCACCGATGGAGCGTTCTTTCGACGCTGAAATATACTTCTCTTTGCATATCGTCTCGAACAACCCATTAAAAGCCAGTCGCCCAAGGCTTTAAGTAAACATTATAGTAGGATTTTATTGTACAACGGAGATTAAAGTAATACCTTTAAGACCGGCATCGGCTTGTCTAAAGCGTATGCATGCTAAATCTCCCGGAGTGCTTTCTTTCTGGAGATTTAATTCACAACTTAATAAACATGATTCGCCCCTCTACGAATTCTGTCCCTACCTGGTGGTATACCCGTGTGTCTGGTATTGCCGTCCTCTTCCTGTTGACCTCCCTAACTACATGTGTATGGGGGCAGGGCGTTCAAGTCGAAAAACGTAAAGGCACCACTTCGGCGCCATACGGCTATTACGAGTATTTACCCATTGGCTATGACACGGACGCCACCAAGAAATGGCCCGTGTTGCTTTGTTTGCATGGTCAGGGCGAACTCGGTAACGGTACGACGGAGCTATATAAGGCCATCGTAAACGGTCCTGGCAAGGAGATCAAGAAAGGTCGCAACTTCCCCATGGTCATACTGTCGCCGCAGTCGTTGTACTGGTGGGGAGTGCCCACCATCGACCAGTTCGTCGAGTATATCAAGAAAACTTATCGGATCGATACCGACCGTTTTTACCTCACGGGGTTGAGCATGGGGGGTATCGTGGCGTGGGAATATACCGCGAAATACCCCGACAAGATCGCCGCGCTCGTGGCCATTGCCGGTAATGGTAACGCGCAGGATCCCTGCCAGCTGGCCAAAGTACCGGTGTGGGCTTTTCACGGTGACGCCGACAAGACCGTTGACAAATACGGCTCTATCAATACTGTCAACGCTATAAATAAATGCACCAATCCGGTGGCTAATCCTCAGGCCAAGCTGACAATGTATCCCGGAGTGGGACATGATTCCTGGACCAGGACGTATGATGGCAGCGCCGGGTATGACGTCTATGCCTGGATGCTGTCGTATTCCAAAACGGGTGCCACTAACGCACCGCCTGCTGTAAATGCGGGCACCGACAAAAGCTTGCAGTTGCCGACCAACCAGATCGTTATTACGGGTACGGCCAGCGATCCCGAAGGCGGCGCGTTAACCTATGCCTGGACGAAGACCACCGGCCCCGCGGCCACATTGACCAATGCCAACACGGCCAGCCTGACGGCCAGCGCGCTGGTGGCGGGCACGTATGTATTTACCCTGACGGTAACAGACAACCTGGGCAATATGGCCAGTGACCAGATGTCGTTGGTGGTAAACCCTGCGGCTGTCAATACGCCTCCGGTTGTCAACGCCGGCGCGGACCAGATCATTACCTTGCCGCAGAGCAGCACCATCATTACGGGCACCGCGTCTGATGACGGTACGATCAATCAGTATCTCTGGAGCCAGCTTTCGGGGCCGGCGTCAACCATCTCCGACACGCAGAAGCCGCAGATCACGGTAAGCGGCCTTTTAGCGCCGGGCGTATATGTATACCGCCTCACGGCAACGGACGACAAGGGCGCCCAGGGGTCAGACGATATACAGGTCACCGTCAATGGCGCCGCGGTCAACCAGAAACCGGTAGTCACGCTGGGGACGGACATTTCGATCACGCTGCCCCAGAATACGGTAATTATACCGGGCAACGCCACGGATACCGACGGCACGATCGAAACCTATCAGTGGACCAAGATCAGCGGCCCGTCGTGGACGCCCGTTAATGAAACTACACCCGAGCTTACCGCGAACGACCTGGTGGCCGGTATCTATGTTTTTCGCCTGACGGCGCGGGATAATATCGGCGACGAGGGTTATGACGAAATAAAAGTTACCGTACTGGACGCTGTCAATCAAACGCCGACGGCCTCGGCCGGCGCGGATGTGACCGTGGTGCTGCCGACCAATACGGCCAGCCTGTTGGGCAGTGGTAACGACCCCGATGGGGGCATTGTCACATATGAGTGGACAAAGGTGAGCGGCCCGGCTGCCGATCTCGTCAACGCGACGCAAGCACACGCCACGGTGAACAACCTGGTGGAAGGTATATATGTCTTTAGCCTGACGGTGACCGACGACAAGGGCGCCTCGGCCGTCGATGAGATGACGCTGACGGTGCAGGCAGACGGTGTCAATCAACCTCCGGTCGTCAGCGCCGGCGACAACGTAAACGTTGTGCTGCCCCTGGCGTCCGTGGCCCTGACGGCCACGGCGAGCGATCCTGACGGTACGATCCAAAGTTATCAGTGGATCAAGGTAAGCGGCGGGGCCATTACCTTTACCGGGGCCACGACCAACCAGATCGGTGTAACGGACCTGATCGCGGGTACGTTCCGCTTTCGCGTAACGGTTACGGACGACGACGGTGCGACGGCCTCTGACGAAGTTGACCTGATCGTGTCGCCGCCTACCATCAATAAGGCCCCCGTGGTGACGGCCAGTGCCAACGTAACGCTTACACTCCCTGTAAATAATACAGTACTGACGGCGGCGGCGAACGATCCCGACGGTACGATTTCGGCCTATGAATGGATCAAGGTCAGCGGCCCGGCGGCGGGTACGCTGGAGAACGCAGAGACTTCGGCGCTCACACTTTCGGATCTTGTGCAGGGCATCTATATCTTCCGCATTACCGTAACGGACGATGGCGGCGCCAGCGCCTCCGACGAGGTGACGGTAGACGTGCGCCCTTCGGGAACGCAAACGTGTAATTGCGATCACGTGATCGAAGCCAAGAGCGAATACATCAAGGCGATGGATATGCCCAAGCCGGTGAAGCCGGGCGACGTGGTGTGCGTACGCGCCGGTAACCGCGGCTACCTGCGGTTTATGGACTTTGTGGGAACGCCCGACAAACCGATCACTTTTATCAACTGCGGCGGTCAGGTCGTGATCAACAATCCGATCATGGACGGCTCGTTGAGCTTTACGCGCTGTAAATATTTCCGCGTGACGGGTACGGGTGATCCCAACTTCTTCTATGGATTCAAGATCGCGGTTTCGACGAAGAACACGGCGATGTTTATGTCGGACAGCGACTTTGAAGTGGACCACATCGAGATCGCCAACTCCGGTTATGCCGGCATCATGTGTAAGATCGACCCGACGTGCGACAACCCGCAGTATCATCGCGGCAACTTTGTGATGGAGAACATCAAGCTGCACGACAACTACATTCACGATACCAACGGTGAAGCCTACTACGTGGGGTATTATGCCTACGGAGGGATCGACAAGTCGCCTTGCGGACGTGTGTATCCTCACGACATCAAGAATCTCAAGATCTATAACAACATCATCCGCAACACGGCTGCCGACGGCTTGCAGGTCACCTGTGCGGTGGAGGGTTGCGAAATCTACAACAACTCGATTGAAAACTACGGACTCAACCCGTTCTCGGTCGACCAGAACAACGGTATCATCATCGGCGGCGGTACGTCCGGGCTCTGCTATAACAACTATATCCGAAAAGGGAGCGGCGTGGGGATGGCAGTCTTCGGATTGGGAGGCAACATCATCTTCAATAACATCATTGCCGAAACCGGCTCGCACGGTGTATACTTCGGGATAGGTTCGACCATTCCCGGACGAGGTTTTAATTTTATCAACAACACCGTTATGGATACCAAGATGGACGGGATCCGGTATGAGAACACGGTGGCGAAAGGCAGCAAGTTCTATAACAACCTGGTCATCAACCCGGGCACGTATGATACGTATGAACGCGCCGACTTCTGTGCGAAAGGCAAAGACGCGTTCTTCTATTCCAGCTGTTCGATCGGTATGGACTATGACTCATCCAACTTCTTCTTTGCCCGCAATATTGCATCGGTCAAGTTTGTAAACCCCACCAATCACGACTATCACCTGCTGCCGAACTCGCCGGTGATCGACATCGGCCGGGATGTGTCGGCGTACAATATCAATTTCGATCATTTCATGCTCACGCGTCCGGCGGGCCTGAAGTACGACATCGGGGCGACGGAATATCAGAGCGATGGATCGACCAACAAGATCCCGATCATTACGATGCCGGCCAATCAAACGCTGACCTTGCCGACGAACTCGACAACGCTGACGGCGTCGGCCGTCGACCAGGACGGTACCATCGCGAGTTACTCGTGGATCCAGGTCTCCGGACCGACCGACGCGCAGCTGGCCAATGTCACGACCAAAACACTCACCGCGAGCTCGCTGATCGAAGGTGTATATGTCTTCCGCCTGACCGTCAAAGACAATGAGGATGCCTCCGCGTTTGCGGATGTAAAGGTGACGGTGAAGGCGCTGGCGGCCAATAAGCCTCCGGTGGTGAGTGCAGGTACGTATCCTACCATTACGCTGCCCACCAACACGATCGTATTGAAAGGTATTGCTTCCGACGCGGACGGTACCATTGTGAAATATGCCTGGACAAAAGTGAGCGGCCCCGCGGCGACCGGTACAAACCTGGACAAAGCCAGTGCGACATTCAGCGGCCTGGTGGCGGGGATCTATAAGTTCCGACTGACCGTTACGGACGATGATGGCGCGACGGCCTTTGCCGAGGCGAGCCTGACCGTACAGCCGGCCGTGGTGAACAAGGGGCCGGTAGCCAATGCCGGAGGCAGCCGTGAGATCACCTTGCCGATCAACAGCCTGACATTGAATGGCAGCGGCAGTGATGGCGACGGTACGATCACCAAATATGCCTGGAACCAGCAAGGCGGGCCCACGACGATAACGCTCGCGACCACGGACCAACCGAACCTGGCGGTAACAGACCTTGTGGCCGGTGTCTATACCTTCCGCCTGACGGTGACCGACAACCTGGGCGCTACGGCCTTTGCCGATGCGCTGGTGACGGTACACGCGGCAGACGCACCCAAGCCGCCGGTGGTATCGGCGGGGAACGACCAGGAGATCTCTTTGCCTACGAATACAGCGACACTGGTCGGTACGGCCAGCGGCGAGACAACGCTGACGTATCAATGGACAAAACGCAGCGGCCCGAACGCTACGATGGCCAATGGTACAACGCCTACGCTGCAGTTGACCAACCTGCTACAAGGCAGCTATGTGTTCCGCCTGACGGTGCGGGATGAGAATTCGCTATCGGCGTTTGACGACGTTGCGGTCACGGTATTGCCGGAGGTGATCAACATCGCGCCGATCGCGAACGCCGGCAGCAACCAGGCCGTTAAACTGCCGACTACATCGGTGACACTGAGCGGCTCGGGTAGTGACCAGGACGGCGCCGTGGTGAGTTATCTCTGGTCGCAGTTGACGGGTGTGCCGGTAGCGATTACTCCCAAGGTAGCGGGCAAAAACGACGTTGTCGTGGTGGATGGCCTCGATGCGGGCAGCTATACGTTCCGTCTGACGGTAACGGATGACGACGGCGCCACGGGTACGGACGACGTAACCGTTACGGTGGGTACGGCAGCGACCAACCTGCCGCCGATCGCCGACGCCGGCAGCGATGTGACACAATATCTGCCGAACGCCACGGTAACGCTGCACAGCGCGGGTTCTGACAGCGATGGTACGGTAAGCAATTATTCCTGGTACTACGCTTCCGGCCCGATACAGTCATCCGCATTGCCCGTACCGCCGCCGTCTGCCACGCCGGGCCCCTTTGTACTCGAAAACCTGGTGGCAGGAACATACTTATTCCGGCTTACCGTAACCGATGACAAGAACGCCACCGCAACAGACGAGGTGACGATCAACATCCTCCCGGAAACCGTGAATCAGGCACCGCAGGCCACCGCCGGCGAAGACATCAGTGTACGCCTGCCGTTGGCGCAGGTTGTGATAGAAGGAAGCGGCACAGATCCCGACGGTCAGATTGCCTCCTATCAATGGGCGTTGATAGACGGGGAGGGCGTTACCCTGACCAATGCCGATTCACCGACCCTGACCGTAACAAACCTGGTGGCCGGTGGCTTTACGTTTGAGCTGACGGTTACAGACGACGACGGTGAAAAAGCGACTGCCCTCATGACCCTGATCGTATTGCCCGAACGCACAGGACCGGAAGCATTTGCCGGTGCCGACACCGTTATCAGCATGCCGGTAGACGTCGTGAAGCTGGTGGGCTTTGGAAGTGTCACGGAAGGATCGATCACGGAATATAATTGGGTCAAAACATCCGGGCCGGATGTGGTGTTAGAGAATTTTGAAACCCCGGAGCTTGACCTGACGGGTCTGCACCCCGGCGAGTATACCTTTACCTTTACGGTAACAGACGACCAGGGTAAGTCGGCGTCAGACGATGTCTTTGTGGTCGTGACCGAGTCGCTTGGCGCGCCGAAGGTCTTTACACCCAATGGCGACGGACAGAACGATGTCTGGGAAGTCAGGAATGTAAGCCTCGTGAGCGGGTGTCCGCTTGTCATCTACGACAAGCTGGGCAACAAGGTGTATGAATCCACCAGTTATGGCAACGACTGGGACGGACAATATAAAGGACGTAAACTGGAGCCTGGCCCTTACTATTACGTCTTTAAATGTGATGGTGCGAATGTCTTCACAGGTGGTGTTCGATTAATACGATAAAAAAGACCCTGCTTTGATAAAATTCTACCGAACCATTTGCCTAAGCGGTTTGCTTCTGTTGTGCTGTGCAGGTGCGCAGGCGCAGAACTATCCGCTGTATAATCAGTTCCTGGCAAACCCGTATTTCTATAATCCGTCGTTTGCGGCGAACAACGGCTATAGCGAGCTGAACCTGCTGTATCGGAAACAGTGGTCGGGAATCGAAGATGCGCCTGAAGTGAACGGCTTTGCGTTGCAGTATGCCACGCACAACAACATTGCACTCGGCTTTAATTTCTATACCGAGAAGTCGGTTGTGTTCAAGTCTTCTTCGGGCATGCTCACCTTTGCGTATAAAGTGCCGCTAACCAGCGACAGCTATGTGAAGTTCGGTTTGTCGGGGGGGCTGGGGGTATCGTCACTCGATATAAATGCGATCAACGAAGCGGGTACCAACACCGGGCTTGACCCCGCGCTGGCCAACGCTGCCGGTACAACGTACAACCTGCGGGGTAACTTTGGCGTGCATTACCGGTACAAGAACTTTACCGTGGGTTTTGCGCTGCCCAACATCTTCGAGTCGCATGAGAACGATACGATGCAGGTGAACGATGTGAAAGTGTCGCGGCTCAGCGACCAGTTATTCACGCTGAGCTACAAAGCCCTGTTGAGCGATAAATTCACCGTCGAGCCTTATGTGCTATACCGCTGTCTGAACGGGGTGCAGGATCAGAAAGAGGCATCGGTGCTGGTATACTACCGCAACCAGATCTGGGTAGGAGGGGGATACCGTCTGGATTACGGTCCGACGTTGACCGTGGGGCTGGCGTTACGCGACTTTATCAAGGTAGGGTATTCCTACGAGGTTCCGGCCTCGCAGAAGGCTATTTCGACCTATGGCTCGCACGAGGTGCAGCTGCAGGTACGCCTGGGCAAGGCGAAAGGACCTAAGGCTAAGTCCACGGGTACGGCGCTGACGCCGGCTGAACTGGATTCTGTCAAGGCGCAGCTCGACTCGATCAAGACGGCCAAGCAGGAAGCTGAGATAAAGGCCCGAAACGAACGGCTTGAGCGGGAAGAAGCGGAAGCCGCCCTGGAAAAAGAGCGTAAGGAGCGTGAACGTCTGGAAAAAGAGCGGCAAGCCCGTGAAAAGGATGGCCCGGTAACGCCGCCGGTGACGCCGGTGGAGCCTGTTACTCCGGATAATTCGGGTAAGGATACAAAGAAAAAGACAAACGAACCGATCAGACTGACGCCGCCCGACCATCTCTCACCGGGGATCTACGTGGTGGTGGGAGCCTTCAAAAGCCACGAAAACGCGCTGGATTACCAGCGTAAAGCCCTTGCGGCCGGCTTCCCGACGCAGTTGGGAATCGGGAAGAAAGGCTTGTACTATGTGTATGTTTATCAGTCAAATTATCTCGAAAGTTCAAAGAAAATGCGGGATCATATCCGACAATTAAGGGTACTCGATTTCCGAAAAGCATGGGTGATGGAGGTCGAATAAAAATTAACCCCCGGAAACTTATACCAAATAAAGCGCTGATAAACAGCGCTTTATTTTTTTATAGCTCCCACAATTTTTTATTCGTTTTTTGGTTACTTTTGTTCAGCCGTAGTATTTATTGCTGATGTAATATTTTTACGGTTTGTCTACTGTCTGGTGTCTATAGTTAATTTCCCTTAAACCTTTTATGAAAAGACTGGCTTTAATCCCGCTGTTCTTAGTAGGAGCATTATGGGCGGCTGCGCAAACAACGCCGTTCCCAGGTTCCCAGCCCGCATGGGGGCAGATTGGCCCGTGGGGGCACACAAACAATGGTACGAATTGGGATACGTCCCCGTACAAGCCCTACATTTACAAGGGTATTCCCTTTCGGGCGATGGAGCCCCTGAACTTCAACGCAGCCCGCGCTGAAAAGTATCCCCTCATTCTCTTCCTGCACGGCGCAGGCGAAGGTGGCAACGACAACAACCTGCAGCTGAAACACAGTGGCAAAGAGCAACGCGATGCTGTGCAGTCGGGTAAGTTCGAAGGCTTCCTGCTGTATCCGCAAAGCTACTACAGCTCGTGGGGCGGTTCGCTCAACGACTATGTAGTAGAGATCATCAACCTGTACATCCGCGACAAGAACGTAGACCCCAACCGGATCTATGTTCACGGTCTTTCCGGCGGTGGTGCCGGCGTGTGGATGATGCTGGCGAAGTACTCCAAGGTCTTCGCGGCGGGCCTTCCCATGTCGAACGCACTGACCACGACCGTGCCCGATATGCCCAAATTCAAGCACGTGCCCCTGTGGTATGCGCAAGGTGGCCTGGACAAGGCTCCTCCGCCGTCGGCCGCCGAGTACATGGTGGCTCAGTTTCGTGCTGTAGGCGGTGACGTGCGGTATGAGTTCTTCCCGTACCTCGGCCACGGCACCTGGACATCGATGTATGGCAAACCCGACTTCTTCTCCTGGATATTATCCAAATCGAAGTTGACCATTCGCGTATTCGGCGATAGAACGAACTTCTGCAATGGCCAGACGATCAACGTCAACATGGGGATCACGGCCGGCTTTGACGGCTATGAGTGGCGCAAGAACGGTCAGCTGATGGCCGGTGCCAATTCCAATGAAATTCAAAACAACGGCGCAGGTTCTTACCAGGTACGCTTTAAGCGTGGCAACACGTGGACAGTGTGGTCAGAGCCTGTTGTGCTGCAATATGGCTCACCTTCGCCTACACCGGTTATTCAGGCTTCCAGCGGCACCACGTTCCCGGCCCTCGACGGTCGTACGTCTGTGACCCTGACAGCGCCGGAAGGAAAAGAGGTTTACCTGTGGTCTACCGGTGCTACTACCCAAAGCATCACGGTGAACGCTGCCGGCAGCTATACCGTGAAAGCTACCGACTTCAACGGCTGCGAAAGTGCCGCGTCCGCGCCGGTGGTGGTGAGCACAACCAATGGCGCCGGCTCACCGGCAGCCCCGACGGGCCTGGTAGCGAGCTCGGCTTCCGAAACACAGATCCACGTAAGCTGGCTCTACAGCGCGACCAACCACAAGAAATTTGAGGTTTATCGCTCGACGGGCACCGATGCAGGCCCGTATACGCTATTGGCTCTTGTGGAGAAAGAGGAGCGCGAATATTTCGATGACGAGCTCGAGCCGAACACGGCCTATTTCTACAAAGTGCGCGCGATTAACGACGCCGGCGGTTCGGCCTACGCAGGCATCGATGCCTTCACCTTTAAGGATGTAGAGGCTCCTACCGTTCCCACGGAGCTTGCGGTTACCAGCACCTCCGAGAACAGCGTTACGCTGAAGTGGAAATCCTCGATCGACAATATCGACGGTTTAGGCTCCCTTACTTACGATCTGAAAATAAATGGTCAGTCGCTTGTGATGAACAACGCGAATACAATCCACTTCCCCAACAACGTGGCGCAAGGTAAGACAGGCAACCAGTCGACCAACGAGGCTTCGAACCGGGTGGCTACGGCTGCGTTAGACGGCAACCTGAACTCATACTGGTCAAGTGCCGCGGGTACGCTGGAGCAACAAGACTGGATGTATGTCGACCTGGGCGAGGCGTACGACGTAAACTCCGTAAACATTCGCTGGACATCAGACTATGCCGTAGGGTATAAGATCCAGATCTCCGACGACGCCGCTACCTGGAACGACCTGAAAGTAGTTTCCGGCAACGCTGCCGTGGTAAACAACTTTGTAGACCTGGTAGGCACCGGCCGTTACGTACGCGTCCTGGCAACCCTTCGCCGTGGTAACAACAACCGCGTGCGGATTGCCGAGCTGAATGTATACGGCAACAAGGTATCGGGTGGTGACCAGGCCTATATCGGCGCGGTGTTGAAGAACCTCAACCCGCTGTCGGTGTATACCTTCAGCCTGGCCGCGCGCGATGCTTCCGGTAACCTCTCGGGCTACACGTCGCAAGCTTCCGCTTCGACCATCAACACGGGCCTGGCGTACGAGTATTACGAGACCTCTGTCACCACGCTTTCTGCCCTGGCCAACGTATCGCCGATCAAGACCGGCGTGGTACCGAACTTTACCTTTAGCCCGAAGAATGCCAACAGAACAGCGGACTTTGCTTTTATTTACCGCGGTTACATCACAGTACCTACACAAGGCCTGTATACATTTTACACTACATCGGTCGATGGAAGCAACCTGTACATCTCCGACTACCTGATCGTCAACAACGACCTGGTGCATGCTTCTCAGGAGCGTTCGGGCCAGATCATGCTGGCACCCGGTACCTATCCCATTCGTGTGGATTATTTTAAGAGAGGTTCGGGTACGCTCCAGTTGGAGGTTCGGTACGAAGGCCCTGGTATCGCCAAGGTACTGATCCCGGACGCTGCCATGAACAGCACATTTACTCCGCCTGCGAAGCCTTCGAACGTAACGGCGATTACGGCCGTGGCGGCGTCACACAAGTCGATCAAGCTCGATTGGCAGTATAGTGGTGCGGCGACAAGCGGCTTTGAGATCTATCGCAGTGCAACCCGCAACGGTACGTTTACGCTGGTCGGCACAGCCGACGGCGCTGCCCGTACGCATACGGACGCCAACAACCTCACGCCGCTGACGCAATACTATTATAAGATCAAGGCGATCGGAGGCTCGGGTGAATCGGATCTGATCCAGGGTAACAACCTGGGCGCAGGCCTGACCTATAAGTATTATGTCGGCAACTACACGACGCTGGCCGAGCCGCTGTTCGGTGGCGTGGCACCGACCTCTACCGGCACATTGCCAAACTATGCGCTGACGCCGAAAACACAGACCACCAACTTTGGTTTTGCATTCGAAGGCAACATCACGATCCCGACCGCTGGCGTTTATACCTTCTATGACAAGGCAGATGACGGCAGTATGCTGTATATCGACGGTACGCCCGTCGTGAATGACGATTTCACCGATGGTACTACCGAGCGCTCGGGCACGATCACACTGACGCCGGGTGTTTATCCGATCCGGGTCACGTTCCGCCAGAACTCCGGTTCTTCCGCACTGGAAGTACGGTATGCAGGCCCCGGCATCACGAAACAGTTGATCCCGAATACGGTCCTGTCGCAATTCACCTACATTGTAGCCACGACGCAGGCCATCCCGGCTGCGCCCGGCTTGCCTACCGCCCTGACGGCCACGGCGGGTGGTGCCAAGAAGATCGATCTGTCATGGACGCCGACAGCCACCACGGAGGGTGTTAAGATCTACCGTTCGGAAACGTCGGGAGGTACCTTTGCACAAATTGCGTCGGTGAAGGATGTAACGACCTACAGCGACACGACAGTATCGTCCAGAAAGACATACTACTACAAGCTCAGCGCCTTTAACGACGGCGGTGAATCGGGTCAGACGGCAGCGGTGAACGCGGCTACACCGAACACCGCACCGACCGTGGACGCGATCCCCGATCTGAACCTGCTGATCCTGACCAACACGGTGATCGAGGTCAATGCACAGGACGCCGATGGCGACGAGCTGCAATATGCATTCACGAACCTGCCTTCTTTCGGCACGTTTGAAAACTTCGGCGGTGGCCAGGCCAACCTGACGCTCGCGCCGGGCGAGACCAACGCCGGTACCTTTAACAACATCATTCTGACGGTGACCGACGGTTTTGGAGGCATTGCCCGCGATACCTTTAAGATCGTGGTGAACGGCAACCACCTGCCGGTATTCCAGACGGTAGCGAATCAGTCGATCACCGCGGGTAAGACCGTGGTGCTGCCGATCGTGGCAACCGACGCCAACGTCGGCGACGTGCTGACCCTCACTTCGCAAAACCTGCCGTCGTTCGTGACGATGACGCCGGTGTCGAACGGCCGGGTCAACCTGACCATTGCGCCGCCGCTGGCCGAGCGCGGCACGTACAACGATATCCAGATCATGGTGGACGACGGCCAGGGTGGTGCGAACAGCCTGCGCTTTAACATTGTCGTGAAAGAGGCGAAGACCGGTTACACGGTGTCGGTAGACTTCAACGATCGGTGGGATGCGGCACCGCCCGCTCCCTGGAACGGAACGCAACGTTACCCCAACGCCGGCGAGGTGATCAGCAACCTGCTGGACCACGACGGTGCCAACTCGGAGATCTCGCTGACACTGGAAACAGGCTGGGGTGTTAACACCAATGGCCCCGTAACCGGCGCCAACACGGGTATCTACCCCGACGCTGTCATGAAGACCTTCTACTACATCTGGGATAACCGGGTAGAGTCGATCAAGATCGGCGGTCTGAACCCGAGCCTGAAGTACGCATTCAAAATGCACGCGGGCACGACAAACGCATCGGTAGGTGGATCAACCCTCTACACGATCGGCACGCAGACGGCCCTGCTGAACCCGCTGAACAACACTGCGAACGTGGTGACGATCAGCGACATCACGCCGGACGTTAACGGTAACGTATGGCTGAAAGTACAAACCGGCCCCGGTGCGATCTATAGCTACGTGAACGCCATGCAGATCATTGCGTCCTTTGACGACGGTCTGCCGCCGGCCGCGCCGACCAACGCCGTGGCGGCGATCTCCGAGCAGCAAAACTCGGTGGAGCTGACCTGGAAAGACAACGCACCGGCCGAAACCGGTTTCAAAGTATTCCGCTCGCCAACGACAACCGAAGCGGACTATGTAGAAGTTGCCTCCCTGCCGGTGAACAGCCAGGCATACGAAGATGTAACGATCACGTCAAATACGACCTACTACTACAAGGTGTCGGCATTGAATGCCTACGGCACCTCGGCCTTCAGCAATGTAGCGTCTATCACCACACCCGTACTGGCCCCTTCACTGACCCTGAGCACAGACTCTGTGTCAATGGAAGCCACGCAGTCGGTGGTCATCGACATTACGTCGACCGACGCGGCCAACCAGGCCGTGACGATCTCGGCTACGGGCCTGCCTGCCTTCGCGCAGTTTGCTACCACGGGTGCCGGTACCGCTACGCTGACGCTGCTGCCCGGCGTAGAAGACCTGGGCGACTATACCGCTACGATCACCACGCAAAACACCGGTGGTGCCTCGAGCTCGCGTACGGTGAAGATCGCGGTGACGCCGAAGCAGGTGAAGATCGTGTATGTGAACTTTAACACTACCGATCCTGCAAGCGCCCCCTGGAACAACACCAACCTGGCGCCGCTGGCTAACGCCACCTTCAGCAACCTGAAAGATGCGCAAGGTGTCGTCAGCGGCATCACGATCAAGTTTATCGAATCGTGGGGTGGTGTGAACAACGTCGGTACGGTAACGGGCAACAACTCAGGGGTCTATCCGGATGCTGTCATGAAGACGCAGTACTGGGAGTCTACCAACAACGTGAAGAACGTGCAGGTAAGCGGCCTGGATCCTGAGAAAGTATACGACTTCTCGTTCTTCGGCAGCCGCGAGGGTACGGGTGACAGAACCACCGTCTACACGATCGGTGCGAAGTCTGTATCCCTGAACGCCTCCAACAATACCACGCAGACAGCCGATATCAACGGTATCATCGCTCCGAGCGGTACGATCACCTTCCAGGTGCAAAAGACCACAGCGTCGAGCTTTGCGTACCTGAATGCCCTCGTGATCAGCTCATACGGTCAGACGGCCGTACCCGAAGCACCGACCAATGTAGCGGCGAAAGCGAAACACAAGACCAAGGATGCCATCGAGCTGAAATGGGTAGACCGTTCGTACAACGAAACAGGCTTTGAGATCTACCGTGCCACACTGGCCAACCCTACGTTCCAACTGGTAGGCACGGCCGGCGCCGACGCGACGACGTATACCGACCTCGGATTGCAAAGCAATACGACGTATCAGTATAAGGTCCGTGCCGTGAACGGCAGCTCGACCTCGGCTTATAGCAACATGGCGAGCGCAACGACGATCCTGTACTACGTATACATGAACTGCAACAGCGGTTACAACGTCGGTACCCCCTGGAACAACCTGAGCTTTGGCCCTCCGGTTCCGGGCTCGACCCGCTCCAGCCTGAAGGATGATACCGGTGCTACGACAACCGTATCGTTTAAAGTGATAGAGCACCCGAGTGGAACAACCTTCGGCGGTGCGAACCCCTTCGGTAAAATGACTGGTAACAATTCGGGCATCTACCCGGACGATGTATTGCGCACGTTCTTCTTCACGGAAGCAACCGAAACAGCCCGCGTGGTGATTGGTGGCCTGTCGCAGAATTACAAGTACAACTTTGTGTTCTTCGCCAGCCGCGACGGCGACGGCAACCGCGCCACGAACTACACGATCAACGGCACAACGGTAACATTGAACGCTGCATTCAACACGAGCAACACGGTTCAGATCAACGCGATCCAACCGGCGGCCGACGGTACGGTAACGTTCGACATGGTATCGGCTCCGGGCTCCGTATACGGCTACCTGAACGCCCTCGTACTGGAAGTATACACCGAAGTACCGATCATCGGCGGCAGCGCCAATGCCAGAACGGCGGGCACGGAAGTGGTGACCGAAGAGACTGTTGCGTTCAGCGCCTCTCCGAACCCCTTCCAGTCTGACCTGAGCATCTCGGTTAATGCGATCGGCGAAGCCAGCAGCTTTAAAGTGTCGCTGCTCAACCAACTGGGCATGAGCATGCACGAAGAAGTGGTGGGCCTGGATCAGCTGGATTCCGGCAACGAAGACTTGCGCTTCACCCTGCGTAACCTCGATGTTCCGGCGGGTATCTACTTCGTTAACATTACGACGAACACCAACGTACGGAAAGTGATCCGCGTGGTGAAACAATAATCGCCGCAAGCGAATACTAAAAAAGCCCCCGGTAATTCCGGGGGCTTTTTTGTTTTATCAAAGACAGTGACGAGTTCCTTACAAATTGCCGCGCAGCGCCTGCTCGCGTTCGATCGACTCGAACAAGGCTTTGAAGTTTCCTTTGCCGAACGACTTGGCACCGTTGCGCTCGATGATCTCGAAGAACAGCGTAGGGCGGTCCTGGATCGGCTTGGTAAAGATCTGCAGCAGGTAGCCCTCTTCGTCGCGGTCGATGAGGATATTCTGCTTCTTCAGCTCCTGCAGGTCTTCGTTGATCGTTCCGACGCGGTCGAGCACGTCGTCGTAATAATTGTCAGGAACGTACAGGAACTCTACACCCCGTTCGCGTAGCGCGCCGACGGTGTGAACAATGTCGTCGGTGGCAATGGCGATGTGTTGTACCCCCGGGCCCTGGTAGAAGTCGAGGTATTCTTCGATCTGTGATTTCTTTTTGCCTTCGGCCGGTTCGTTGATGGGGAATTTGATATAGCCGTTGCCGTTGGATACAACCTTTGACATCAGTGCGCTGTACTCGGTAGAAATGTCGCTGTCGTCGAACGTAACGAGCAGGCTGAAGCCCATGACCTTTTCATAAAATCCTACCCACTCGTTCATCTTGCCGAGCTCGACGTTGCCCACGCAATGGTCGACATATTTTAAGCCGATCGGTGTGGTCTTGAAGGTGCTCTTGCGGGGTTTGTAGCCGGGCAGGAAGGGACCGTTGTAGTTCTTCCGTTCAACAAATGTATGGATGGTATCGCCGTAGGTCCGGATCGAAGCGACGACCACTTCGCCGAACTCGTCTTTCAGCACTTTGGGCTCGGCCGCAGGTTCCGCGCCGCGGGTGACGGTTTCCATAAAGGACTTGCGGGCATCGTCTACCCAGAGGGCCAGCACCTTCACGCCGTCGCCGTGTTTGCTTACCTGGTCTGCTATGGGCGAGGAGGGCTGCAGGGCGGTGGTCAGGACAAAACGGATCTTGTTTTGTTGTAACACGTAGGAGGCCTTTTCGCGTATGCCGGTTTCCGGTCCTGCATAGGCTACCAGCTCGAAGCCAAGGCAATGCTGGTAATATAGCGCCGTTTGTTTGGCATTGCCGACGTAGAACTCGATGTGGTCGGTGCCATTAATGGGGAGAAAATCCTCGTTCATTCTTTTAACAATTAGGGTGGTCTCTAAACAATTAAAAATCGTTGTTTAGGTAAAATTACAGGTTCACCCGCCGAGAGTAAAGCAATGCAAAGGAGATTCCGTTAAATGGCTTTTTGGCGTCTTTTATTGGTAATGGCCTAGGGAAACAGCCGGGGAGGCAGAATTTTATAATGGCGTGCCGACGATTTTTTTTTGGTGCTTTTCAAATTCAATGAATTCTTTAATCTTTGGGGAAAATAATAGCCATGGATATTAAGGCACTTGACAAGGCCCTGCAAGAGATCGTCGCAAAGCGTAAGGAACTGGAAAAGATCGATTACAACAACCCGAAGTATGACGACCTGGAAGAAGAGCTGCACGACCTGGAAGACGCGTTTCAGGACGAGTACGGCGAGTACCTGGAAGATGCGCTGCAGGAAGTGCACGACACGCTCTGCCCCGACAACGACGTGCTGATGCCGATTGCCTACCTGGGCAAAGGAGTGTATGTCGAAGTAGACAAATACGCCGGTAAAGACACGAAGCTTGTATTGGAAAGCAACCCGCCCCGCGTGATACTGACGGTGGGTAAAGACAAGCAGGAAGTCGTCTGGACTGCAAAATAATATAAAACGAAAGAGCCTCCGCAAGGAGGCTCTTTTTATAGCTTTACGCGTACCCTAGTCGCTGTCGTACGCGGCCCAGGACCTCACGCGCAATGACCCGCGCTTTTTCTTCTCCTCTTTCCAGCTTGCGCTCCAGCTCATCGAGGTTGCTCATGTAGTAGTTAAAGGCTTCACGCTCTTTGCGGAACTTCTCCAGGATGAGCTCGTACAGTTCTTGCTTGGCATGTCCGTAACCAAAATTGCCGGCTTCATACTTCTCACGCAAGGCTTGTTTTTGCGCGGACGTTGCCAGGAGGCTATACAAAATAAATGTATTGTCTTTGTCAGGATTCTTGGGGGCTTCCATCGGCGTGCTGTCCGAGACGATGGATTTTATTTTTTTGAGCAGGTCCTTCTCGGGCAGGAAGATGTCGATGGTGTTGCCATACGACTTACTCATTTTCGAGCCGTCGGTGCCGGGGATGATCTTGACCTGCTCTTCGATGCGGGCTTCGGGGAGGACAAATGTCTCGCCGTACTGGCGGTTGAAGCCCGCCGCGATGTCGCGCGCGATCTCGACGTGTTGCAGTTGATCTTTGCCTACTGGTATATAGTTTGCATCATATAAGATGATGTCGGCGGTCATGAGCACCGGGTATGTGAACAGGCCGACGTTTACGTCCGACAACCGTTCGGCCTTGTCTTTAAAAGACACGGCGTTTTGCAGCATCGGGAAGGGCGTCATGCAGCTCAGATACCAGGTAAGCTCGCATACTTCGGGGATGCGCGACTGACGATACAGGTAGTTCTTTTCAATGTCGAATCCAAAGGCGAGCCATGCCGCGGCCACCGCGCGGACGTTGCTGACCCGCGTTTCGGCGTCTTTAATGGTGGTCATGGAATGCAAGTCGGCAATGAAGAAGAAAGACTCATTGCCAGGCTTTTGTGAGAGCTCGATGGCGGGCATGATCGCGCCCAGCAAGTTACCCAGGTGCGGTCGGCCGCTGCTTTGTATACCGGTTAAAATTCTGGCCATAATTCTGCAAAGAAAATAAAATAAAGCAGAATTGAATTAGTTTTAACTTTGCAGTGCTTAAAAATGAAGGGTAAATGAAAAAGTTGTTCTTTCTGATGTTTTTCGTGGTGGTGGGCCGTTTAGAGGCGCAGCAGCTCAAGCCGATGCAGTTCCGCGAGGAGATTTTCGACTTTGGCATGGTAGCAGAAGAGGGTGGCCCGGTAGACCATGAATTTGTGTTTACCAACGCCAGCGGGCGTCCCGTGAAGATACTGAACGTGCAGGCGTCCTGCGGGTGCACGACACCGGGCTGGTCAAAAGACCCGGTGCCGTCGGGCAAGACCGGTTTTATCAAAGCCAGCTATAACCCCAAGGGCAGACCCGGGTATTTTAATAAAACGCTGACCGTTACGACAGACCTCGATGCAACGCCCATCGTGTTGCAGATCAAAGGCCAGGTGAGCTCGCAGGCGCAGTCGGCCGCCGAGTTTCCCATTGCCAACGGTAACTGGAAATTAAAGACCGGTTCGTTTAATCTGGGCAAGGTGTACCGGAAAGATGAATTCACCAGCCGCGACTTTCAGGTGATCAATGCCGGCACAAAGGCCATTACTTTTACAGGCAAGTATGTAGGACCGACGTATATCAAAGTTGACGTAACTCCCAAAGTGCTGGCGCCGGGCGCCAAAGGAAATGTGAAGGTAAGCTACAACGGCAAGCTGAAAGACTCATACGGGTTTCAATCCGACAACGTAGAGATCACGACGGACGACGAGCAACAACCGGTAAAGTCTTTTTCAGTATACGCTACGTTGGAAGATTACTTTGAGCCGCTCGGACCGCAGGAGCTGAGCAAGGCCCCGCAGATGAAGCTCAACACCACATCCTTTGAGTATGGTCGTGTGACGCAGGCGGGCGCCACACGCGAGCTACTGTTTACCAACACCGGTAAAAAAGACCTGCAGGTAAAGGCGGTGCAGGGTAACTGTACCTGCATTACCGCACAGGCTAACAAGACGACGCTGAAGCCCGGCGAAAGCAGCTCGATCCGGATCACACTCCAGCCGCAGGACCGCTCCGGCACGTTGCAGAAAGCCGTCACGGTATATTCCAACGACCCGCAGAACCCCGTACAACGCATCACATTTTCGGCATATGCCGACTAGCCGATAGGCCGGACGATATAGCGGATCATAAAAAAAGCCCCCGGGAAGTACCCGGGGGCTTTTTTATGACATCGCTGTAAAATGTCTTATGCTTTCAGGTATTTAATGGCTTTTTGCTTTACCATATCACGGTCGGCAGTGATAGAAGGGTCGCTGTATACGTGCTGCGATATTTCGCCCACGACTGCCTTTTTGAAGCCGAGTTTGTCAGCGATCTGCTCGCAGAACACGATCTCGCTTCGGAATACCTGGCCGTCCATTTTCATCAGCTGGATGAGGTGGTACAGGTGCTCGAATTTTTCGTCGTTGGTCAGGCTGGAAATATTGCCGATGGGTTGAGGGTTGTTTAACATGGTGTCAACCTCTTCCTTGCTAATGCCGTTTGCTTTGGCAATGATCTGGATGAGTTTTGACTCCCGGTCTGCTACTTTCCGGTCGCTGGCAGCCAGGTTGATCAACACATTAAGTTCAGCTTTTTTGTCAAAGATCATAGATGCTCTTGGTTTGAAATGCAAATGTTAGAAAATCGGCTATGAAATTTAGTGTAAAATACGAGGATTTCGTACATCCTCAAAATAATTAACGATGGCCGCCGGACATGCAACCCTTATATTTGCCGCCGGTCTTTACGACAAATATTCAAACCGCTATGAAGAACATAATCAGCATACTGCTACTGGTGATCGGGGTTGCAGAAGTGTTTGGGCAGGAATCCCAAACACGGAATGTAGGGGCATTTTCAGGGGTAAAAGTAGCCGAAGGCATCGATGTGTACCTGCGTAAGGGTGATAAAGAGGCTGTGCGTGTAGAGGTGACAGGCACCAAACCCGAAAACGTCGTGACCGAAGTGTCGGGATCGTACCTGAAGGTACATATGCGCGACGGCAACTTTCGCAACAATGTAGATGTGAAGGTATATGTCACGTTCGTAAACCTCGATAAGCTTTCGGCCAGCTCGGCCGGCAGCATCTTCTCCGAAGGCACCGTGGCCGCAAAAGAGTTGGAAATCAGCGCTTCCAGTGCGGGCACGATCGAAGTCGCCCTCGATGCCGAGGCGGTGGAAGTGAATGCATCCAGCGCGGCCGATATCGAGCTCACCGGCAAGGCCAGGGCCCTGTCGATCGAGGCCAGCAGTGCCGGCGAGATCGACGCTTATGGGCTGGAAGCACAAAAGGCGACCGCCGAAGCCAGCAGTGCCGGTTCGGTAAAGATATCGGTGGTCAGCGAGCTGGTGGCGCACGCCAGCAGCGGCGGCAGCATCCGCTTTCGCGGAAACCCCAGTAAATCGATCACCGATTCGAGCAGCGGCGGGTCCGTTAAGAAATCGAACTGATCATTACATCGGATCGGCGTCCAGGATGACCCGGGTGCTGCGGAATTCCTTTTGTTGTGTCAGCGACTCGGTAAGCGACAACAACGTACTCTTGATCTGCGCCAGGTTGGGCGCGGCCCGTGGCACCTTGATCAGGATATTCATCAGGAACTGGTTTCGTATCTTCGAAATGGCCGGCTCGCCCGGACCCAGGATATAGACCGAGGGCAGGTTCGTGCGGCAGGACTCTGCCAGCGTCTCGGCCGCCTGCCGGCACACGCGTTTGTCGGCGTGTTTCAGCGTGATCTCGATCAGGCGGGAGAACGGCGGGTAATGATGCTGTTGTCGGTCGGCCAGCTGCACCTCGTAAAACCCGCGGTAGTCGTGTCGCAGGATCAGCTGCAGCAGCGGATGCTCCGGGTCGGAGGTCTGCACGATCACCGTGCCGCGTTTATCTCTTCGTCCGGCGCGGCCACTCACTTGCGTGATGAGCTGAAACGCCCGTTCATAGGAACGGAAGTCCGGAAAGTGGATCATGCGGTCGGCGTGAAAGATGCCCACCAGGCTGACGCGGTCAAAGTCAAGTCCCTTGGTCACCATCTGTGTCCCCACCAGGATGTTGGTCTCGCCGCGCTCAAACGCGTCTATGATCGTTTCGTACCCAGTCCTGGAGCGGGTAGTATCCAGGTCCATGCGCTGCACCTGGGCGTTGGGAAAATGCAGGTTGAGCTCTTCCTCTAATTTTTCGGTACCATATCCCACGGTCTTGAGCCGGGCGGATGTACAGCTAGGGCATTGCTGTGGTAAGTTCTCTTTATACCCGCAGTAGTGACACACCAGCGCGTGGCGATACTGGTGGTAAGTCAGGCTCACGGCGCAGTTCACACACTTGGGTACCCAGCCGCAATCTTCGCAGTTTACCATGGGCGAGTACCCGCGGCGGTTCTGAAAGATGATGACCTGTTCCTGCTGTTGCAAGGTCTCGTCGATCTTGCGCAGCAGGAGACCCGTGAAATCGCCCTTGAGCGTCTTCTGACGCCGTTCGAGGCCGATGTCCGCCAGCACCACCTGGGGCAGTTGCGCGTCACCATAGCGTTTGTCGAGCGTGACCAGCCCGTATTTGCCTTGCTGTGCCTGGTAGTACGACTCAACGGACGGGGTAGCCGAGCCGAGCAATACTTTGGCGTGGTGCATATGCGCCATCATCATCGCCACGTCGCGCGCATGATACCGCGGGGCGGGCTCTTGTTGTTTATAGGATGAATCGTGCTCTTCGTCGACGATGACGAGCCCGAGATTGTCGAAGGGCAGCAACACCGAAGACCGCACGCCCACCACAAACTTGAAGCGCCCGGATAATACACCGTTCCATACCTCTACGCGCTCGGCGTCGGAGAAGCGGGAGTGGTATACGCCCATGGTCGTACCAAAGACCTTCTTCAGGCGGTGTACGATCTGCGTCGTGAGGGCGATCTCCGGCAGCAGGTACAATACCTGTGATCCGCCTTCGAGCGCCTGGCGGATCAGGTTGATATAGATCTCGGTCTTGCCGCTGCCCGTCACGCCGTGCAGCAGCGTATAGTCGTGCGTGGTAAAAGATTTCAGGATGTCCTGATGTGCCTGTTGTTGTAAGGGGCTCAGGGGGATGACGGGGGTATCGTGGATGTCCTCGTCGGGAAAGCGCGACACGATGACGTCGAACTCTTCAAAGATGTGATGCTTGACCAGCGTCTTGATCGACGAATCGGAAAGCTCCGGGTCGTCGGTCAGGATCTTACGCGAAAGCCCTGCGGCATTCGATCCGGGGTCCTGCATGACGTGTACAAGCTGCAGGTAACGCAGCAGCACGGCTTCCTGCAGCGGCTTTGTTGCCAGCGTCTGGAACAGGTCTTCCAATGGCTTGGCCGTTGTATAGGCCGTCGTCAGCCGGATCCGGCGGTCGGTCTTCGGCCGGTATTTCTCTTTCAGCTCCTCGAAGAGGATGATCGCTTCTTTCGCGGCCAGTGACTTGAGAACGTTGTAGGGATTTTTGACACCCAGCAGCGTAGCGATCGCGGTATAGTCCATCGATTCGCCGGCGAGGGTGCGCAACAGCAAGGCTTCCTTTTCGGTAAAAGAATACGGCGTTTCTTCGAACGAAAAGGCAGGGTGCAGCTGCACCATGCTTTCGCTGGACAGCTTCAGGCCACTGGGCAAGGCTGCGTTCAGTACTTCACCCGCGGTGCAGAGGTAATACGAGGCGATCCAATGGAACAGCCGCAGCTGTACATCGCTCACCACCGGAAAGGTGTCGAGCAGCTCGAGGATATACTTGGCCTCATATTCACGCGGTGCCTGCTCGTGTATGGCGGTGATCACACCGGTTACGACCTTGCGCTCGCCAAAGGGTACAATGGCGCGCTGCCCGGTGCGGATGCTTTCCTGGAAGACCCGGGGTACGCGGTAGGTGAACAGCCGGGGGATGGGGACGGGTAGAAGAAGCTCGGCAAAAAAAGTCCGGATGTCGTCGTGCTGTTCAAAGATTTCCACCATCAAAAAAGCACATTTTTTAGCCGATAGACAACGCCTGCCTGGCCATTTACTACCCGGGCAGGGCAAAACGGGCCGACAGCTGCTTATGCGCTTGCTGCACCTTGCGGCTGCCCTGCTTGCTTTCGATGCGCAGGATCCGGCTGGGGTCGTCTTCGTTCCAGAAGAACAGGCATACGATGCTGCCGCCGCTCACAAACGCGAAGGTTTGGACGTCGCTGGCCGCGGTGATCTTTTGCAGCGTTTCGAAGGCTTTGTTACTCAGGGTGATATCAAAAAAGATGATATTTTCCTCATCGGCTTCGAACAGCGTGCTGACCGACTCGACGGCCGAGGTACCGATAAACGGCTGGTCCGCCAGGCACACCGACTGCGTGATCAGGGAGATCATGACCGGCATGGGCCGGTCGGAATAGCGCGAGCACGGGAGGATGAAATATAAGCCGTCGGGGTATTCCTGCTCCACCGGCGCCGCCGCCAGCGACACGAGCATCAGCCCGGCCGCCAGTAAAAGACCGGCCTTTCGTGCGAGGAAAACCATATGGGGGATCACGCTCTTCACAGTACATCCGCTACGCGGCACAGGGAATATACTGCATTCCATGCGGATGTACCAGTAAAGTCCGTGCAATTAGCACGGGAGGACGCCGAATGCAGGCGATGATCCCCCCAGGTGGGGCAGGACTACAGGTCGAGCGCCACAGAATCCGTTGGCGCCTCTACCCGGGCATTGCCGAGGCTATCCACCGAGAAGCCGCGCAGGCTGTCGGTCAACACCGGAATGAGGGTCTCCGGTCGACCGAGCTTTTCCTGGTATTCGCGAAATTCCCGGGCGAAGAGCTCGGGCGTGTCGTACCGGTTGATGTTCGACTTGGATTTCAGCATGATGATAATCTCCACCAGCTCGTCGTCGGTGAATTGCTCGATGGGTTTATAGATGAATCCAAAGAGGCCACGGTCGGCCCAGGTGCGCAGGCGGGCGATCTTATGGTTCATGACATAGTCGAAGCACTTCTCGGGCGAGGAATATTTTTCCATGCCGAACCCGTATTCAAGATCTTGTAAGCGGCCGTCCCAGGTGATGGAATCCAACGCGGGGTTTTCCATGCGTTGGAAATCATAGACCAGGTCGCAGAAGCAATGCGCCTTGGTGTCGATGTCGTGGATGCGGAGAACATACCGCTCGCCGTAGTTGATAAAGACCTGTTGGGCAAGCGTTGTGTGATAGTGGTTGGGGAAACGCGCTTCGTAGATCCGCATAAAGTTGGCGGGCATCGGCGGGGCGGCGTCGATCTCCTTGGCGAATTCGGTCATCTGCTCTTTCGGCACCAGCAGGTACCAGCGCGAGCTGATGAGCCAATAGGCCACACCGATCTCCATGAGCGTGAGAATGACCGAGCTGATTATAAAGTACTTCAGCAGTCGCAGGAACTTCCGAAGCTGTTTAAATCGTACGGCAGGGTCTTGTACGGGTGTTCCGGGAGCTTTAGGGGAAAACGATAACAGGGGAAACTTTTTCTGGCTCATGTGCTTTATTCCGCGGCGAAAATACTAATATTTTAGTTGAGTCGACGATAAGACCGGCGTATCGCGTTGGAGTTGCTGCAGGGCATCCGGCACGGTGTATACAGGAAGGCGACAGGCCTTGTTGTAACAGACGTATACCGTCGTTTTTCCGTCGATCACGGTCTTGTCGGCCACCAGGGGCAACCCGCTGCCGGCGACAGCCCCCATAAACACGGCAAACGGCAGATATTCCCGCTGCAATTCCTTGCGTACATCCTCCAAGCCGGCGCCAAGTAACACGACCTCCGCCATTCCTTTTTCCACTTCCAGGTACACCGTGGCCCAATAGGCCATATAATTCGGTTCATCCGCGATCAGACGGCTGAATCCCGATACCAACGCCCGGGCGTTCTCTTTCCAGTCGTCACGGTCTAATAACATGCCCAGGTGCCATAAGTTTTGCGCCATCAGCGCATTGGACGAGGGGATGACGTTGTCGAAGATCTCTTTTTTCCGGGCGATCAAAGCGTCGCCATCGTGTGCGGTATAATAAAAACAGTGGTCGGCAGGATCGAGGAATAGCGCGAGCGTTGCTTCCAGGAAGAACGCCGCCCGGCGCAGCCAGTATTCGTCAAAGGTTGCCTCGTATAGCTTGCGGTAAGCCTGGATGAGATACGCATAGTCGTCCAGGAAGCCGCGGGTATGTGAGCGGCGGTCTTTATAGGACCGGTATACCTGCTGCCCGTCCAGCAGCTCGTTCTCCAGGAAGCGCATGTTCTGCACCGCCAGCGCCAGCAGGTCGGGCGACCCGAGTGCGCGGTAGGCATCCGTCAGTCCGGCAATCGTCATGGCGTTCCAGGCGGTAATGATCTTATCGTCCAGCCCGGGGCGGGGGCGGAGCGCCCGCTGTTGAAGCAAGCGGGCCTTGCTTTGCGCCAGCAGTTCCTGCCAGGCGTCGGCGGTCAGGTCTTGCTGTTTGAGGAAGTCTTCGTCGGGCAACAGGCGCGTGAGGATATTCCAGCCGTGCTCCCAGTTGCCGGTGGGCTGGGCGGCATAATATTCGGCGACCAGGGGCGCATGCTCGCCCAGGGCGTCTTCCAGATCACGGTACGTCCACACGTAGTACTTGCCTTCCTCGCCTTCGCTGTCGGCGTCGAGCGCGGAGTAAAAGCCGCCGGCAGGGCTTGTCATCTCCCGGGTCAGCCAGCCCACCGTCTCGGTAATGACCGTACGGAACCCGGGGTCGCGGGTCAGGGCATATGCTTCGGCATACAGGCTGAGCAGCTGCGCGTTGTCGTAGAGCATCTTTTCAAAGTGGGGCGCGAACCACTCGCCGTCTACCGAGTAGCGCGCAAAGCCGCCGCCGATCTGGTCGTAGATCCCGCCCATGGCGATCTTTTTCAGGGTCAGAAGCGTGTGCTGTAAAGCAGGTTGCTCACCCGTCAGCATGTGATACCGCAGCAGCCACTGCCACACCGCCGGCATGATGAATTTCGGCGCGCGGCTCATGCCGCCCCATACGGGGTCGAACTTCGCGGCCAGTTTTTCATAGAGGCCGCGGGCGGTGGCGACAAGCTCCGCTTCCACGGGAGCTTGCCGGAAACGCTCTACATCCGAGCGGAGCAGGTGTAAGCGTAATTGTTCCGCCGTGTCCTCCACTTGCTTGCGGTTGGCCAGGAAGGCGGCGTGCAGGTTTGTGAGGATCTGCGTCCACGACGGCGGAGCGAAATAGGTACCGCCGAAGAAAGGCTTTTGCTCCGGTGTCAGGAATACATTCAGGGGCCAGCCGCCATGGACCCCCAGCGCCTGCACCGCGTCCATGTACAGGTGATCGATATCGGGCCGCTCTTCGCGGTCTACCTTGATGCAGACAAAGTGCTCGTTCATCACCCGGGCGATCTCTTCATTCTCGAACGACTCGCGTTCCATCACATGGCACCAATGGCAGGATGAATACCCGATGCTGACGAGAATGGGTTTGTCCTCCTGCTGGGCCCTGCTCAGGGCTTCCGCGCCCCACTCGTACCAGTCCACGGGATTGTGTGCATGCTGAAGCAGGTAAGGAGAGGAGGCGTGTATCAGACGGTTGGTATGTTTCATGGTGTCTTGGTTCACGAAGTGAGCTGCAATTTCAATGTATGGATCTCCTGTTCAACATCTACAACAGGTTTTAGTTCTTCCAGCCGGCGCAAGGTGTCGCGCACGAACTTCTGGTGCGCCTGCGACGCCGGGTGGAACGGCCGGTGCGCCAGTGCCTGCTGGATGCCGGCCCACGTATCGGCGAAGCTTTGCAGCGACGCGTCAAAATAACGTGCCTTGAACTGCTGCCAGATATAGGCCTCGGCCTCTTCGGTGGGATGAAGCATATCGGCTTTGTAAAAACGATAGTCGCGCAGATCGTCGAGCAGGATCTCAAAAGCCGGAAAATACTCCACATAGTCGAAACGCTCCTGCAAGGTGTGGCATGCGACGCGGAGTACACTTTTGCTCACGCTGTTCAGCACCAGGGTATCTTTGATATGCCGCACCGGGCTTACCGTCAGGATGACACGCAGGGCCGGATAGCGGGCGCGCAGTGCGGTGAGTACCTCCCCGAATGAGGCGACGATCGCATCGGCCGTAAGCAGGGTCTTATCGAACCGCACCGCGGGCTGTTTGTGGCAGTTGGCCACCACTTCGCCGGTGTCGCGGCGGGTATAGGCCCAGGCGGTGCCATAGGTCAGCAGCAGGTAGTCGGTGTGTTGCAGGAACGTATGGACGGTCGCGACCTGCTGCTGAAGCCGGTGGGTGAGGGCCTCGTGTGTCAGTGCCGACAGCTCGGAGTGAAAGTCGTAGTTCAGGTGCACATCGTCGTGCCGCAGGTAAGTGTGGGGCGGGATGGGCGCATCCAGGGCGGCGTAACCCAGCGCCTTGTGCATGGACAGGGGGTTGTAGAGCGTGCCGAAGGGGTTCGCCAGGGTGGCGAGCTTGAGGGCGGCCAGCCGCGAGCCGATGGAATCCGCAAAGCAGGAACCCAGGGTGAGGATCCGCGAGGTGAGGGCCAGTGTGTGTGTCGACACACCGGCATTTAGGGTGGTTCTGAAGGTGTTCATAAATTATGTTACCGCAAACACTTGAAAATTTCGCATACTTTGAAGTATTTTTGAATCATAGGTGGACAATAATTCTGAATAAAAATAGGAAATGCCCATCTTCGATAAGAACCGTATCATAAACCATTTATATCGATGAACAACGACCTCACAGCATTTGAAAAGATCCCGGTGAGCATCTTTAAGGGCTCGGAGGAGGCCTCTCTTTTTTCGGCCCGCGAGATAGCCACTCTGATCAAAAAACGCCAGGCGGAAGGCAAGCACGCCGTCCTGGGACTTGCCACCGGCTCTACGCCGACGCGTGTATATGCGGAGCTGGTAAAGATGCACCAGAAGGAGGGGTTGAGCTTTAAGAATGTCTATACGTTCAACCTGGACGAGTATTATCCCATGCAGCCCGACACGCTGCAAAGCTACGTTCGTTTTATGAACGAGCACCTGTTCAACCACATCGATATACCGAAGAACCAGGTGCACATTCCCGACGGCACGCTGCCGAAGGATAAGGTGGCGGACTTTTGCCGCGAGTACGAGCAGAAGATCGACAGCCTGGGCGGTATCGACATCCAGCTGCTGGGGATCGGCCGTACCGGCCACATCGGCTTTAACGAGCCCGGTTCGACCGAAAAATCCTTTACCCGCCTGGTGACACTCGACCAGGTAACGCGCATCGACGCGGCCAGCGACTTCTTCGGCGAAGAGAACGTGCCCCGCAAAGCGATTACAATGGGGGTAGGTTCCATTCTCAAGGCAAAGCAGGTGATCATGATGGCCTGGGGCGAAGGCAAGGCTAAAGTGATTAAAAAGGCCGTAGAAGGCCCGATCACCGACCAGATCCCTTCGTCGTTCCTGCAAAAACACACCAACTGCCTGGTCGTGCTCGACGACGCCGCTTCTTCCGAGCTTGTACGCATCAAGACTCCGTGGGTGCTGGACAGCATCGAGTGGGACGAAGTGAAGATCCGCAAGGCTGTGGTATGGCTGTGCCAGACCGTGCAGAAGTCGGTGCTGAAGCTCACCAACCACGACTACATGGAGCACGGCATGGGCGACATCATTACCGAGTACGGCTCGGCCTACCAGGTGAACATCAAAGTATTCAACTACCTGCAGCATACCATTACCGGCTGGCCCGGCGGCAAGCCCAACGCCGACGATACCTATCGTCCCGAACGTGCCAAGCCGTTCCCGAAACGCGCCCTGATCTTTTCGCCGCACCCCGACGATGACGTGATCTCCATGGGCGGTACCTTCATCCGCCTGGTGGACCAGGGCCACGAAGTACACGTAGGCTACCAGACCTCGGGTAACATCGCCGTATTTGACGACGACGCCGTACGCTTCGCCGACTTCGTTCGCGACTTTAACGAGCAGTTCGGCCTGAGCAAAGGCGACGGCGAGAAATTCTACAAGCAGATTGTAAAGTCGATCCGGGAAAAAGGACCGGGTCAGAACGACAGCCCGGAAGTGTTGTCGATCAAAGGCCTGATTCGCCGCGGTGAAGCCAAAGCGGGTGGCCGCTACGTGGGCATTCCCGACGAGCAAATGCACTTTCTCGACATGCCGTTCTACGAAACGGGTGCCGTCAAGAAAAAGCCCCTGGGCGAGGAAGATATCAAGATCACGATGGACCTGATCGAAAAGATCAAGCCCCACCAGATCTACGCGGCCGGTGACCTTTCCGACCCGCACGGCACGCACCGTGTTTGCCTCGCGGCCGTGATGGAAGCCGTGAAGCGCCTCAAGGACAAAGACTGGATGAAGGACTGCTGGGTGTGGCTGTACCGCGGTGCCTGGCAGGAGTGGGACATCGACCAGATCGAAATGGCCGTGCCGCTCAGCCCCGACGAGCTGATGCGCAAGCGTCGCGCCGTGTTCAAGCACCAGTCGCAGAAAGACAGCGCCATGTTCCCCGGCAGCGACAAACGCGAGTTCTGGATGCGCGCCGAAGACCGCAACCACGCCACGGCACAAGCCTACAACGCGTTGGGTCTGGCCGAATACGAAGCGATGGAAGCGTTCGTGCGGTATAAGTTCTAAGAGCGGAAGCTCTTTATTTCAAATAACTGAAGGGCCTGGTGTATACCGGGCCTTTCGCTTTTAAGTCGGCCAGTAAGCCCCGGTCCACAGGGGCAGGGGGCGAGCCTTGCTGGCGCAAGTTTAGCGCGCAGCGCGCAACTTGTGCCTACACGGTAGCCAGTTTATAACTGGCGGGCAGAGAAGGTGGCGGAAGAAACGACGGCAGTTACAAACTGCCGGCCGTATAGGCACAAGTCACCGCCCTGAGACAGGGCTCAGACGTGCGCCAGTGACAGGCTATAAAAGCAAAGAGCCCCGATCGGGGCTCTTTGTATGGTCACAAGGACGAAGTCGTTGTTATTCGGCTACGACGTTAACCTTAATCTCGTGCTTTACTTCCTTGTGGAGGTCCAGGCCTACGGTGTATGTACCGATCTGCTTGGGAGCTTCCTTCAGGTGCACTTTCTTACGGTCGATGTCAAAGCCTTTTGCTTTCAGCGCGTCGGCGATCTGCAGGGCCGTAACGGCGCCGAAAATCTTACCGGTCTCACCCGCTTTGGTGCGGATCTCTATGGTCAGCTCGCCGAGGCGGCCGGCCAGCGCTTCTGCGTCTTGCTTTACCTTTGCCGCTTTGTGAGCAGCCTGGCGTACGTTTTCGTTTACCAGTCTTTTGTTCGAGTCGTTGGCGATGAGGGCGTAGCCGTTGGGGATCAGGTAGTTGTTACCGTACCCGGCTTTCACCTTCACGATGTCGTTCTTATAGCCAAGGCCCAATACGTCCTGTTTCAAAATTACTTCCATGTTCGTATATCGTTAAGGGTCCTGGAATTGATTATTTCAAAGAATCGCCTGTGTATGGAAGAATGGCCAGGTGGCGGGCACGCTTTACAGCCTGCGCTACTTTCTTCTGGAATTTCAGGCTGGTGCCAGTCAAACGGCGGGGCAGGATCTTGCCTTGCTCGTTGATGAACTTCAGCAGGAAGTCGGGATCTTTGTAGTCGATGTACTTGATACCGTTCTTCTTGAAGCGGCAGTACTTCGGCTTAACCTCTGCGCGCTTAATAGGTTCGTTCATTAATGTCATTTTTCGCGCTCCTCCTCAGTTTTTTTAACACCTTGTTTCTTGTTCTTGAATTCGCCTTTGCGTCTGCGTTCGTTGTACACGATCGCGTGCTTGTCCAGCACGGTCGTCAGGAAGCGCATAATGGACTCATCCCGTCTGTACTCAGTCTCCAGGGTGTCGATAACGGGCGCGTCGGCCGTGAATTCGATCAGGTTATAGAAGCCGGTTGACTTTTTGTTGATGGGGTAAGCCATCTTCTTCAAGCCCCAATTCTCGATGTTCAATACATCGGCATTGGCCTTCTTCAACACTTTCACGAACTTATCGACAGTATCCTTTGCCTGATCTTCAGACAAAACGGGATTTAAAATGAATACCGTCTCGTAGTTTCTCATGATAGTTTTTTATTTGAGCCTGCAAAGGTAGGCAAATTCACCGGATCACGAAACAAATGCCCAAAAAAGTCCGGTAATTGTGGTTTTTTCGAAGCTTTCTCAGGGCAAAGCCAGGGTTAAAGCATAGATAAAGCATAGTCAAAACAAAGTTAAAGCACTGATAAGGCACATTATAGGATAGTGCTTTATCAGTGCTTTAACTATGCTTTAACTCAGCTTTGGGCCTGCCACAGGGGTGGCTTTGCCCCGGTGTTACGGCGTCATTATTTCACGACAAACTGGCCGGAGCCCATTTTGTAGTCGTTGCAATAGATCTCCAGGGTGTACGTGCCGGAGGCGTAGTCCGAGCCTTTTTCGTAGGTGTAGACCAGCTTCTGCTTGGTGTTGTCGAACAGGATCTCCTGCGAGGCGGTATAGAACTCTTCCTTGCCGTTGTAGATAAAGGTGCCGGAGCCGCGGGCTACGTCGAAGATCACCTGGCCGTTCTCGTCTACGATGCGGATCATGATCTTTTTGCCTTCGATCGGGGCGACGTTGTTTTCGGCAATGTTGAATTCCGCTTTCAGCTTGCTGATCTGGCGGCTCTTGAAGGGCGACTCGCGCTCCTTGCCGCGGTCGCTCAGGGCCACGATGCGTACGTTCTCGGCTTTGAGCTCAGAGGCGATCGCCACCTTGGTGGCCAGCTCGTCCTTGCTTTGGCTCAGGCGGTTGATCGAGTCGCCAAGTTGATTCTTCTGGGTTTTCAGCGAGGTATTTTCGCTGAGCAGGGCCTTGTTGACGTGCTGCAGCTTTTCGATCTCTTCGTCCTTGGTCTTCAGCAGCAGCTCGTAGCCTTCCACTTTGTCCTTGAGGGCCTTGATCTCCTTGCCGGTGGCGCGCTTGGAGCGCTTCAGCTCAGCTTCGACCTCGGCCTTGGCCTTTTCCAGGTCGGAGACGTTGCCCCCCAGCTTTTGAACCTCGGCGATCTTGGCGTCCAGCTCGTCGCGGATCTCGGTCATGCGCTGCATGGTCGTGGCCAATTCTTGCTCGGTCGAGGTCTTTTCGGCGACGAGGGTCTGGTGCTCGCGGCTGTCGAGAAATATCTTTACTCCCTGTATAACAATGATGACCGCCATCAGGGCAATGATAATGGCGTTCTTGTTCGACTTCTTCGGGGCCTGCTCTACAGGAGAGATGTTTGTCGGTTCGCTCATAGTGGGCTTTTTGTAAAAACGCAAAAATAAAATTTCTTCCGCTGTAATTCAATGATTAATACTGCAATACAACGTGCTGTTTGTTCAATGAGGGGTCAAAAAACAAAATACCGCAGCGGTAGAGGTCGGCGCTGGCGTACACCAGCGGATGTTTACGCATCTCCTCCCAGGCCTGTTGCATGCCCGGGGTGTAGTGTATATCGTCGAAGATGAGCATGCTTTGGGCGTGTACTTTCTGCAGCAGCTGCTGAAAGTACCGTAGCGTAGGCTCGTAGCGGTGGTTGGCATCGACAAAGGCCAGGTCTACTTTGCCCGACGACGCCAGGTACGATGGCAGCGTGTGGGTGATGTCGCCTTCGATCAGGCGGATGCGCGCCGCCGGCTGCTGCGCGAAGACGTTGCGCGCGACGCCGGCCACTTCGGGGGCGCCCTCCAGGGTGGTGACCTGCGCGCCGGCCGTGGCGAGGTAAAGTGTATTGAGGCCCAGCGACGTGCCGAGCTCCACGACGTGTGTGTAACCGAAGTGGCGAACGATGCGATGGTATAAATGCGCAAAGCGCTCAGGGCTAATGCTGGTGCGTGCAATGGACTGCACGGTGCGCGACGTGGTCTGACCGTATTGTGGCCCGGCACCAAGGTCCTGGATCGTCAGGCGCGTGGTGTCCTGCAGCAGCGTATCGCGTATGGATTCCAGCGCCGGGAGGCGTGGTGGACGCGGGGTGGGGGCGACCACGCGGGTATAAAAGTCAAAAAAAAAGGGCGAATGCAGCGAGTGCTTGTTGACGGCATCCAGCCAGTAGGTGAAGTACGTTTGAAATTGAAAGCGCGTGGGCATGCTGCGGGGTGGCGGGTAACGGGTACCGGGCGTTTGTGCAGCGCCGCTAGTTCAGGCGGATGGGGGCGACCATGGTGAACGACGGAATGTTAACCTCTACTTTCACGCCGTCCACGACGCGTTCCATGAGGTAGGTACCCACCATCTTGCCGATACCCGACTTCAGGTTACAGCCGGAAACATACTGGTGGGTCTGACCGGGCTCGAGTACGGGTTGTTGTCCTACGACGCCTTCACCTTCTACTTCGCGCGGGCTGAAGCCGGCGTCGTGAATGTGCCAGTGACGGCGCAGCAGCTGGATGGTGTAATCACTCTGGTTCTCGATCGTGATGCGGTAGGTGAAGACATAATGGTACTGGCTCGGGCTGGAATACGCCGGTTGATACTCCGTCTCCACTGTTACTTTGATCCCTTTGGTGATTTCCGTTACCATGTTAGCATCAAAAATATCAAAATTTTAGAATTCCCAAGTGGGGGGCGTTAATACTTGTTTAAGTGATTGAAAATCAGTGATATTATTTGCTTTCCGATTCCCTGAAAATGCTTCCCCTTGTATCGTTTCCCGCCACCGATTAGTTTTAGGCATGGATGTTAAAATTGCGCCTTCCTGGAAGGACCGTCTGGCCGCGGAATTCACCAAGCCGTACTTCGAAAACCTCATCAGTTTTGTCAAACAAGAGTATCAAACGCAGACGGTATACCCGCCCGGCAAAGAGATCTTCAAAGCCTTTGACGCGTGTGATTTCAGCCAGGTGAAAGTGGTCATCCTGGGGCAGGATCCCTACCACGGCGCAGGCCAGGCCAACGGCTTGTGCTTCTCAGTGCACGACGGGATCCGCATGCCGCCGTCACTGGTCAATATCTTCAAAGAGATCCAGGCGGACCTGGGCAAACCCCTGCCGGCCACGGGCAACCTGGAGCGCTGGGCCAAACAAGGTGTCCTGCTGCTAAACGCCACGCTTACCGTGCGCGCATCCTCCCCGGGATCACATCAGAACAAGGGGTGGGAAGCCTTTACGGATGCCGTCATCAAACATATTTCAGACGAACGCGAGCACATCGTCTTCCTGTTGTGGGGATCGTACGCGCAGAAGAAAGGAGAAGTTATAAACCGGAATAAACATCTCGTACTCATGTCACCACACCCGTCGCCGTTCTCGGCTGATCGGGGGTTCTTTGGGAACAAACATTTTAGTAAGACGAATGAGTATCTCGTGAAGCAGGGGCTGACGCCGATCGAGTGGTGATGCCGAAGCCAGCCATAAAAAAGCCCCCTTGCTACAAGCAAGGGGGCTTTTTACTAACACTCCTTTCAGACTATTTGATCAGCTTAAAGAAGCGGTTCCAGCGGATGCGGTTGGCGATGCCAGAGCCTCTGTCTACCGACAGCCAGATGAAGAATGCTTTTCCGACAATGTGGTCTTCGGGTACAAAACCCCAGAAGCGTGAATCGAGGGAGTTGTGCCGGTTGTCACCCATCATGAAGTAATAGTCTTGCTGGAAGGTATATTGGGTCACCGGCTGGCCGTCGATGAAGAGCTTGTCGCCTTCGATCTTTACATTCTTGTTGTGGTCGTACAGCTTGATGGTGGTGCCGTACAGGGCGAGCGTTGATTTGTCGATGGTGATGGTTGCGCCTTTCTTGGGGATCCACAGCGGACCGAAGTTATCGGTCGACCAGCGGAACAACCGCGTCGAGTCGGGGCCGCCGTACCAGTCGTAGTAGCTCGAGTAGGGGATGGTGCCCTCGTCGTGTATACGTTTCTGAAGCTCGATGGCGCGGATGTAGGGCAGCGTCTTCATTTCGTCGGCGCGGGCCTTGGTCAGCCACATCTGGTAGGCAAACTTACCGTCGGCCTGGCGGCCGTGCTCCTGATAGTCTTCGGTGCCCAGGCCCAGGTTCGACAGGTTGCGCTCGCTGATCGGGCCGTCCGACAGGATCAGGTAGCTGAACTGGATCTCGGGCGGCACGGGTGACGCCACGCCGTTGATATATACCTGCTGGTCTTTGATGGACAGCGTGTCGCCGGCGACGGCCACACAGCGTTTAATATAGTTGGTCTTCAGGTCTACCGGGTAGTCGATGCCGTCGTTCAGCCCTTTGGGCGGCACGTTGAAGACCACCACGTCTTCGCGTTTTACATGGCTGATGCCCGGCAGGCGATACTGGGGCAATTTGATCCACTCGACGTAAGAGGGAATGTTGGTGAACCAGATCTTCTGGTGTGTGAGCGGGATCTGCAGCGGCGTGGTCGTGGTGCGTGTACCATAGTGGAATTTGCTCACAAACAGGAAGTCGCCCACCAGCAGGGAGTTTTCCATCGAAGGCGTGGGAATGGTATACGCTTCCATGATCAACCAGCGGATCAGGGTGGCGGCGATCACGGCAAAACCGATCGCCTCGGTCCATTCCTGGCGGGTAGATTTTTCGCCGTGGATCTGGGTGGCAGGGCCTTTATACTTTACATCTTTTTTAAATCCCAGGTAGGGGAAATAAAAGAACGGCACCAGTACGGCGGCAGCGATCTGGTAGAACTTCTCTTTGCCGAACGACTTCATCAGATCGGCCACGACACCAATGGCGATAAGCTGACCGATGACGGGAATGAGGAGATAAAAGACCCAGGACCAGGGCCGTCCGACGATCTTCAGAATGACGACCAGGTTGTAGATTGGAATAAGCGCCTTCCAACCCGGCTGGCCTGCTTTTTCGAATAACTTCCAGAGTCCCACATAGTAGGGAATCAGAAGCGGCAGGAGCGCAAGCATTACTATAAATTCGTAACCTTCCATAAGATGCTATTGAAAAACGTGCAAAATAGAATAAATAATCGATTTAGACGGTTAGTCGCTGACGCAGCCTCAAAATTTCAAGTAATCGTCCATCGAGAGCACGCCTTTTTTATCCTTGATCCACTCGGCCACCATGACAGCCCCCTTGGCAAAGCCCTCGCGGGAATGCGCAATGTGTTTGATCTCGATATCGTCAATGGGAGAGGCGTATTTCACGACGTGTGTGCCGGGCACCTGGTCGATGCGGAAAGATTTGATCACCAGGTCCTCGGGATTGCCGGTATCCTGGTTCACCCAGCCTTTTTTGCGCGACAAGTGTTTCAGGGTACCTTCCGCCAGGGTAATGGCGGTACCGCTGGGGGCGTCTCTTTTTTCGGCGTGGTGGATCTCGTCCATCTCCACGTCGTACTCCGCTATATGCTGGACCATTTTGGCCAGGTACTCGTTCAGCTTAAAGAAGATGTTCACGCCGACGCTGTAGTTGGACGCGTAAAAGAACGCGCCCTGACGTTCGCGGCAAAGCGCTTCGATCTCGGGCTTGCGTGTCAGCCAGCCGGTCGTGCCGCACACCACGGGAATGTCTTTCAGTAAGGTCCGTCTTACATTTTCAAAGGCAGCATCGGGATGAGAGAATTCGATGGCAACGTCGCCCGAGGCGGTTTCAAATTCGTGTTGGTTGTGAAGGTCGATGCGGGCGGAGATGGTGTGACCGCGCTCGAGGGCTACGCGCTCAATGATTTTCCCCATTTTTCCGTAGCCGAGAAGGATGATGTTCATGTAAGGGTTTGTGAGTTCGCCGTAAAACTAAAAACTTTCCGAAAGTTTAGTGCTCCCGGAAAGCTTTTAGTTCGGATTCGTCTATACGACTAGCAAAACTCTTCAAACACTTCGACCAGGTGCTGGCCGATCATTTGGGCATTGCGGCCCTCAATGTGGTGACGTTCAACAAAATGAACCAGCTCGCCGTCTTTGAACAGGGCGATGGAGGGTGATGACGGCGGATAGGGCAGGGTATATTCCCGTGCTTTCGAAACCGCTTCTTTATCAACACCGGCAAATACCGTCGTTAATTGCTGAGGCTTTTTGCCTGCATGCGCTACGGCCCATTTTACACCCGGGCGCGCTGCGCCGGCAGCACAACCGCATACAGAGTTGATCACCAGCAGGGTTGTACCTTTCTGGTTCTTCAGACAATTATCAACTTCTTCAGAAGTCTTCAGTTCAGAGAAGCCAGCGCTGGTCAGATCGGTGCGCATGGGCGCCACTAGTTGTTCGGGATACATATTGTTTTTTACAAAGTTAAATCGGATCGTACTGTTATTATAACAAATTATAAAAATCCTAGTTCAAGCTTGGCCGCCTCGCTCATCATGTCCTGCGAGTAGGGTGGGTCAAAGGTCAGCTCCACCTTCACGTCGTTTACACCTTCGATGGCCTTCAGTTTCTGCTCCACTTCGCCGGGGATGGATTCGGCAGACGGGCACGAGGGCGATGTGAGCGTCATCTGTACATACACATTGTTGACGGGGTACACATTGATCTCGTAGATCAGCCCCAGCTCATAGATGTCCACCGGAATTTCGGGGTCGTAAACGGTCTTGATGGCCTGGAGGACCTTTTCCTGTAAGTCCGGAATGGCTGTCGTGGAGATATGTTGTTCGGTAGGACCGGCAGTTTCGCTCATGACTTTACTTGCATTTTTGTCTTAAACGCCAGGGCATACAGTTTCATCTGTTTGATCATGGCTCCAAAGCCATTAGAACGCTGGGTGCCGATAAAGCGTTCCATGCCGATGCGGTTCATGAATGTAAGATCCGCATGCAAGATCGCGTCCGGCGTCTGCCCGTTAAAGATCCGTACCAGCAAGCTGACAAGCCCTTTGGTAATGGCCGTGTTGCTATCGGCCGTAAAGTAAACTTTGCCGTCTTCGGTCTGGCCCGAAAGCCACACTTTGGACTGGCATCCCTTGACGACATTTTCCTCGGTCTTGTCGGCTTCCGGCATCTCGGGGAGCTTCTGGCCGAGTTCCATCAGGTAGAACACGGCCATTTCGCGGTCGCCGTCCAGGAGAGAGAATTCTTCGGTTATTGCGTCCTGAGTTTCCTCGATGTTCATTTCATGAAGTTGATGATCCGCTCGAGACCTTCCACCAGTTGGTCGATCTCCTTTTTCGTGTTATAAACAGCGAACGAGGCGCGTACGGTTCCTTCTATTTTAAAGCAATCCATCAACGGCTGCGTGCAATGGTGCCCTGTACGGACGGCAATGCCACGCGAGTCCAGCATCTGGCCGATGTCGAAATGGTGGATGCCCTCCACGCCGAACGATACCACGCCCACTTTTTGCGCGGCGGTGCCGATCAGCCGTACACCCTTCAGGGCCGAAACCCGCTCGGTGGCATACGTCAGCAAGGCATGCTCGTGGGCAGCGATGTTCTCGCGGCCCAATCCGAGAATAAAGTCCATGGCGTATTTGTACGCCACCACATCGGCGATGTTGGGCGTACCCGCCTCGAACTTATAGGGCAGGTCGTTGTAGGTGGTCTTGGGAAACGTTACGTCCTTGATCATCTCGCCGCCGGCTTGATAGGGCGGCATCTTTTCCAGCAACTCGCGCTTGCCGTACAGCAGGCCGGTGCCGGTAGGGCCGTACATCTTATGCGAAGAGAGACAATAGAAGTCGCAGTCCAGGTCCTGTACGTCGATGGCGACGTGCGCACCGGTCTGCGCGCCGTCGATCACGGCTACTGCGCCGGCGGCATGTGCCAGGGCGATGATCTCTTTTACAGGATTGATCGTGCCCAGGCTATTGGAGGCATGGTTGACCGACACCACTTTGGTACGCGGCGACAGCAGCTTCTTATAGGCCTCCATGTCCAGCTCGCCGTTCTCCAGTATGGGAATGACGCGCAGCGTGGCGCCCGTCGCTTCGCAGACGATCTGCCAGGGTACGATGTTGGAGTGGTGCTCCAGTCCGCTGATGACGATCTCGTCACCGGCTTTCAGGAACGCGCGGCCATAGGAAGATGCCACCAGGTTGAGGCTCTCCGTCACGCCACGGGTAAAGATAATTTCCTGTTCAGAACGGGCGTTGATAAACGCGCGCGCCGTGTGGCGGGTGTCTTCGTACGCCTTGGTGGCCTTCTCCGCCAGTGTATGAATGCCGCGATGGATGTTGGCGTTATACCCCGTGTAATAATCCATCAGGGCGTTGATCACGACAAGCGGCTTTTGCGAGGTGGCCGCGTTGTCGAAATATACCAGGTCACGTCCGTTTACTTGCTGGTGCAGGATCGGGAACTCTTTCCGGATCGCTTCAACATCCAGCACACGGCTGACGGCGGGAGAGGAGGTCATACTCAAAAGTTTTTGTGGAGCCGTTGGCTGATCAGGTTGTCGAGGTATTCCTTCACCACCGGGTTCTTTACGTTGGTCAGGACTTCGCCTGCAAAGGCGTACAGCATCATCGCCTGTGCCGACAGCTTGTCGATGCCGCGGGCGCGCAGGTAGAACAGTGCTTCCTCGTCCAGCTGCCCCGAGGTGCAGCCGTGAGAGCACTTCACGTCGTCGGCCCAGATCTCCAGCTGCGGTTTGGTATTGACCGTCGCCGTGGGGCTCAGCAGGATATTGCGGTTCGCCTGGAAGGCGTTTGTCTTCTGGGCTTGCGGGCGTACATAGATCTTGCCGTTGAACACGCCGCGTGCGTTGCCGTCCATCACGCCTTTGTAAAGCTCGTTGCTAAACGAGTTCGGCTTGCGGTGGTCTACCACGGTGTGGTTGTCGGCCAGCGTGTCGCCGGTCAACAGGTAGAGGCCGTACATGTGCGACTCGATGCCTTCGCCGTCCAGCACCAATTGTAAATTGTTGCGTACAAGCTTACCGTTGAGCGTGAACGTAAAGGTATTGACACGGCTGTAGTTGGCCTGCTGGATGCGTGTCATGCCGACCTGGTGACGCTGGCCGGCATCGTGTTGAATGCTGTAGAGGTTCAGGCCTGCATTTTCGGCAACGACCGCTTCCGTTACCTGGTTGGAGAACGACGGCGAGGCCCCGGCGGAGTCGTATTTCTCCAGGATGGTGACCTCGGCGTTCCGGCCCACCACGATCAGGTTACGCGTCGCGGTGACGACCTGGCCTTCGCTGGTGTCGTGCAGGTGGTACAGAATGATGGGACGCTCGATGATCTTGTTATCGGGAACGTGTACAAACAAACCGTTCGTCCACGCCGCGGTATTCCAGGCGGTGAACGCATCGGCGGCCGTATCGGCATATTGACCGAGGTGTTTTAGCACCAGGGCCGTATGCGAAACCAGGGCCTCCTGCAAGGGCAGGATGGTCAGGTCGGTCGTCTTCTGAATGCTGGAATCTGCCGGGGAAAATACGCCGTTGATAAACACCAGCGTGTCGGCTTCCAGGCCGGCAAGGGTGTAGTCGTTGATCCGGCTTGCCTGTCCGGCCGGGGTAGGCTGCGACAGGGTGAACTGTTTTTCCAGGATGCGGGTGACCGGCGTGAACCGGTATTCTTCGGCTTTGGCGGCCGGCAGACCGGCCGTGCGGAAGGCTATCGCGGCTTCTTTGCGCAGGGCGGCATCCACGGCGGTGGCCACCAATTGCTTGTCCAGCAATGCGGCTAGCTCCGAGGTTGTATTGTTATCGGTTACAGTGGCGCTCATGACAGGGATCGTGCTTTAGAGTACAGATACTTCTTCTTTGATCCAGTCGTAGCCTTTGGCTTCGAGCTCCAGCGCCAGTTCTTTGGTGCCTGACTTAACGATCTTTCCTTTATACAATACGTGTACAAAATCCGGCACGATATAGTCGAGCAGACGCTGGTAGTGGGTCACCACGATGACAGCGTTTGACTTGTTGCGCAGTTTGTTTACGCCGTTTGATACGATCTTCAGCGCGTCGATGTCGAGGCCCGAGTCTGTTTCGTCGAGGACGGCGAGCTTCGGCTCGAGCATGGCCATCTGGAAGATCTCGTTGCGTTTCTTTTCGCCACCCGAGAAGCCTTCGTTCAGCGCGCGGTTCAGCAACGCCTGATCGATCTCGACCAGCTTCATCTTTTCTTTCATCACGCCGAGGAACGACACCGCGTCCAGCGTGGGCTGGCCACGGTATTCGCGGATCTGGTTCACGGCGGTCTTCATAAAATTGATGGTGCTCACACCGGGGATTTCCACCGGATACTGGAAGGCCAGGAACACGCCTTCACGGGCGCGGTCTTCCGGCGCCATTTCCAGCAGATCTTTTCCTTCGAATGATACTTCGCCACCGGTCACTTCGTATTCTTCACGACCCGCCAGGACCGACGCCAGGGTGCTTTTGCCCGAACCGTTAGGTCCCATGATGGCGTGTACTTCGCCGGGCTTCACCTCCAGGTTGATACCGTTCAGGATCTGTTTCTCACCGATCTTCGCCTGTAAATTCTTAATCGTTAACATCGCTATACCTCAAATCTTTCGTTACGTTCTGTTATAAGTAATGATGCCGGCGTGTTAGCCTACGCTTCCTTCGAGCGTCAGGGCCAGCAGTTTTTGTGCCTCTACGGCAAACTCCATCGGAAGCTGGTTCAATACTTCCTTGGCGTAGCCGTTTACGATCAGCGCCACGGCAGACTCTTCGTCGATACCGCGTTGCAGACAGTAGAAGATCTGGTCTTCGCCGATCTTCGAGGTGGTGGCTTCGTGCTCGATGCGCGCCGTGCTGTTCTCTACGTCGATGTAGGGGAACGTGTGCGCGCCGCATTTGTCACCCATCAGCAGCGAGTCACACTGCGAAAAGTTACGGGCGCCTTCTGCGCGTTTCATGATATGCACCTGGCCCCGGTAGCTGTTTTGCGAGTGACCGGCCGAAATACCTTTCGATACGATCCGCGACTTGGTATTCTTGCCGATGTGGATCATCTTCGTGCCGGTGTCGGCCTGCTGGTAGTTGTTGGTTACCGCGACCGAATAGAACTCGCCCATGGAATTATCGCCGCGCAGGATGCACGAAGGATATTTCCAGGTAATAGCAGAGCCGGTCTCTACTTGCGTCCAGGAGATCTTCGAGCTGTCGCCGTAGCACAGGCCGCGTTTCGTTACGAAGTTGTAGATCCCGCCTTTACCTTCTTTATCGCCGGGGTACCAGTTCTGCACCGTCGAGTACTTCACCTGGGCGTCCTTCATGGCATAGATCTCCACGACGGCCGCGTGCAGTTGGTTCTCGTCACGCTGCGGGGCTGTACAACCTTCCAGGTAGCTTACATACGAGCCTTCGTCGGCAATGATAAGCGTACGCTCGAACTGACCCGTGTTGGCGGCGTTGATACGGAAGTACGTGGAAAGCTCCATCGGGCAGCGTACGCCCTTGGGTATATAACAGAATGAGCCATCGGTAAAGACGGCGGAGTTCAATGCAGAAAAATAGTTATCGTTCACCGGAACCACCGAGCCCATGTATTTCTTCACCAGGTCGGGGTGCTTTTGCACGGCTTCGCTAAAGGAGCAGAAGATGATACCCAGCTCGCCGAGCGTTTCCTTAAAGGTAGTGGCAACGGATACGCTGTCGATCACCGCGTCTACGGCAATGCCGGTAAGGCGCTTTTGCTCGGTCAGCGAGATGCCCAGCTTTTCAAAGGTCTTGATCAGCTCGGGATCGACATCCTCCAGGTTCTTGGGCGTTACCTTCTGCTTGGGGGCAGAATAGTAGATCACGTCCTGGTAGTTGATCTCCGGGAATTTCACATTGGCCCATGTGGGCTCTTTCATCTTGGTCCACTGCTGGTAGGCTTTAAGACGCCACTCCAGCAACCACGCCGGCTCGTTCTTCTTGGCGGAAATAAACCGGATGATATCCTCATTTAATCCCTTCGGGGCGGAATCCGTCTCGATGTCTGTCGTCCACCCGTGCTCGTACTCCTTTGACGTGAGCTCTTCCAGTACCTGATTGTCTTTACTCATAGTGATCAAGTAGTCTATTTAGACTAATTTTAAACAACCTACAAAATTACTAACAAAAAAGGCATTTTAAGGTTCCTGGGCCTTCTTATTTATTTGAAATTGTTTGATCGACGAGGTTCAGGCTGCGGTCCAGGCTCTCTTCCAGGGAGATCATGGTCTCGGTGCGTTCAATGCCTTCCACTTGCTGGATCTTGTCGTGCAATACCAGTTTGAGGTGATTCGTATCCTTACAATGGATCTTACAGAACATGCTGTAATTGCCGGTTGTATAATGGATGCTGGTGATCTCCGGGATGGCTTTGATCTTGGCGATCACCTGGTCGTACAAGGCGCTTTTCTGAAGGAAAATCCCAATGAAAGCGGTGATGTCGTAGCCCAGCTTGGCGTAGTTCACTTTCAATGTCGTTTTCTCGACAATGCCCGCTTCCTCCATCTTATTCATCCGTACGTGCACCGTTCCACCCGATACGAAGGCTTTTTTGGCTACTTCGGTGTAAGGCTTCTTGGCATCCTGCATTAAAATCTCCAGAATCTTCAGGTCTACATTGTCAACTTTATAATTTTCTGCCATGCGTAAAATTGGTTGTTAGTGTTAATTCAAAAATATGAAATAATATTGAAAAGTATACAATTATTGGAATCATTTATTGATTCCGGTACCAGTTAATGTGTTACTTTGTTACATAATTTACAACGAGACAGAAACAAACACACACGCTTGCTCACACAAAAATAAACATCTTGTAGGGTGTTGAAACTGGCAGACAAGCCCTCCGGTCTCGAGGGTGGAGGTAACGGAATAAAGTCCAGCCTTTGGCGACCTAACCGCTCCGTGGAGGTTCGAGTCCTTCTCCTACAGCCGCGCACACGCACACACAAAGATACACATTGTAGGGTGTTGAAATTGGCAGACATGCCCTCCGGTCTCGAGGGTGGAGGAAAAGGAACAAAGCAATGCGCTGATCCCGTCATTTTCTGGAATACAGGGTCAGTACAAAGCCTAACCGCTCCGTGGAGGTTCGAATCCTTCTCCTACAGCAGCTCAGTTTAGGTTAATGAGTTATTCTAGAGCTACCCGTTCCGGTTTTCCGGAACGGGTTTTTTTATGCACTTTGCCCGTCGTCCAACACGTGTTCATGGCCAAATTCTTACATTCCTGTTTGATTTACTGCGAACAATCGTTTGCTTTGGATTATTAAAATTTGATACGACACGCGTCTGATTAACTATGAAAGATTTTCCGTGGTTTAAGCATTATCCCCCTCAGGTTGCACATGAAATAAAGCTCTATGAGTACGACTCGCTGATCGAGCTTTTCGAAAAGAGTGTGGAGCGTTTCCGCGACCGGGTTGCTTTTGAAAATATGGGGGTCACGCTAACCTTCGGACAGGTTGACGAGCTGTCGGGGCATTTTGCCGCCTACCTGCAGAAAGATCTCGGCCTGAAGAAAGGAGACCGCATCGCCATTCAGATGCCCAACCTGCTGCAGTTTCCGATCGTATTCTTCGGCGCCTTGCGTGCAGGCCTCACCGTGGTGAACACCAACCCGCTGTACACGCCGCGCGAAATGGAACACCAGTTCAAGGACGCCGGCATCTCGGCCATCGTCATCGTGGCCAACTTTGCCAGCCACCTGGAAAAGATCAAAGACAACGTACCCTCGCTCAAACATATCATCGTCACCCAGCTCGGCGACATGCTGGGCGGTCTGAAAGGCACGATCGTAAACCTGGTGGTGAAACACATCAAGAAGATGGTGCCGGCCTATCACTTGCCGACCGCGCTTTCGTTTAAGGAAGTCATGAAGAAGGGAGCGTCGTTAAAGCTCGATGCCCCCAAACTGACAAACGACGATCTGGCGGTATTGCAATACACCGGCGGCACGACGGGCGTTGCCAAAGGCGCAAAGCTTTCGCACGGCAACATCGTGGCGCATAACTCCATGATCACCCAGTGGTTCCAGCCCTACTTACAGGATACACGCGGCGGCGACGACCTGATCATCACGGCCATCCCGATGTATCACATCTTCGCCCTGACGGTAAACGGTTTCCTGATGTTCAGCACCGGGGTAAAGAATGTGCTGATTACCAACCCGCGCGATATGAAAGGTTTCGTGAAGGAGCTGGGCAAACACCGGTTCACGATCATCACCGGGGTGAACACCCTGTTCAACGGGTTGCTCAACAACCCCGACTTTAAGAACCTCGACTTCTCGCACCTGAAAGGCTCTGTGGCAGGCGGCATGGCGTTGCAAGACGCCGTGGCCAAGAAGTGGGAGCAGGTGACACGTTCGGCGTTGATCGAAGGCTATGGTCTGAGCGAGACCTCGCCCGTGTTATGCTGTAATCCCCTGGACGGCAAACATCGCCTGGGCACCATCGGTCTGCCGATGCCCAACACAGAGGTGGCGGTGTTCGATGACGACGGCAACCGGCTGGCGGAAGGCGAGACCGGCGAGCTGTGCGCCCGCGGGCCGCAGGTGATGTCGGGGTACTGGCAAAAAGACAATGAAGGTGTATTCTTTCAAAAAGAATGGTTCCGCACGGGCGACATCGGCATCATGGACAAAGACGGCTTCTTCAAGATCGTCGATCGTAAAAAAGACATGATCAAGGTATCGGGATTCAACGTATACCCCAACGAGATCGAGAACGTGCTGGCGGGACATCCCAAAGTACTGGAGGTCGCGGCCATCGGTGTGCCCGACGAAAAGTCGGGCGAGGTGATCAAGGTCTTTATTGTAAAGAAAGACCAGAGCCTGACCGAAAAAGAGGTGAAAGATTACTGCCATGAAAATCTGACGAATTATAAAGTACCGAAGCTGGTGGAGTTCCGCACGGAGCTGCCGAAGACCAACGTCGGGAAGATCCTGCGTCGCGCGCTGAAGGAAGAAAAGGCCGCGGCGGCCTAGTATACTGCTTTTACGAACCTAACAAAAAGACACTGCCTATGATGGGCTTTTTTGAACATCAGTACCTCTCGTACAAAAAGAATCACATCAAGAACCTGCTGGCGCTTGCGAAAGTGGATGGGCATATGCACGAGAAGGAAGAAGCGTTGCTGTACAAGATCGGCCGTCGCTACGGTTTGAAGGATCGCCAGGTGCAACAGCTCGTGGAAAGCAACGAGCAATACGTGCTCAACGTTCCCGACAATCACCATGATAAAATGAACCTGCTGTACGACCTTGTGCTGATGGTGTATGCCGACGAGGTGGTGGATGAGCATGAGATCCGGTTCTGCCAAGACGCCGTGCGCCAGTTCGGTATGAAAGAAGAGCTGGTGCAATGGTTGTTGAAAGAATTCGATCGCGGCACACCGCCACCGCCCGACGACTGGGATCAGATCAAACAGCAGGCAAAGGAGCGATTCCTCGCACAGCCGGTATAATTAGTCGTAGCGCTGGCAGTGGCTGCCGTGCCAGATCAATTTCTGATCGGCAATGTTTTGCATCGACGTCGACTCGTCGAGTCGCTGGCCATCGCATGTCCAGAGCACGGGCATCCAAAGGCACGCCGCGCAGCACGAGCCTTGTACAATAACGATCCGATTCTCGTACGTACCGGTGTAAAGGGTGATCTCATCACCTTCTTCGCTATTTTCCAGCGCCGCAATTTTGTCACGAAGCCATGCCAGGTTCTCTACCGGATTACAAACACCACAAACGCGGTCACTTCCGTCGTCACAAGCGGATCCAGTATCGTCGTCGCTGCCGCAGGCCAATACTCCGGCAGAAAACAGGAGAACGGTCAACGGCCGAAGAATGAATGGTATTTTTACCATATGTAAGTAGGTTTATGTGGTAATAGACACGAATACCGTAGGAACGGTTGGAAACGTTTTTGGGCACAATTCGTGTTAGTATACAGACGGCATCACGGCGGCTATTTTTTACACTTTTCGTTTTAACCGTAGCCGATTAAAAGTAACTTAGGCCCGCGTGGAGACCAGCGTATGGATGAATTCAGAAAATTAACGACGCAAGAGAAGGCATTGCGTATCAATCTCAGCAAAGCGATCTACGGCTCGTTTGCAGAGATTGGGGCAGGACAGGAAGTAGCAGCCAATTTTTTCAAAGTTGGAGGAGCTTCCGGCACCGTTGCCAAGACCATGTCGGCGTACGACATGAAATTCAGTGACGCGATCTATGGTGTAGGAGACCGGTACGTGTGTGAAGACCGGTTGATGCGCATGCTCGACCACGAGTACGTGCTGCTGCCCGAGCGTTTACCGCACCGCATCGAGACCACGCGCTTCTTTGCCTTTGCCGACACCGTGGAGGTGCTCAACTACGAGCGTACCAACCAGGGTCACGGGTGGATCGGACTGCGGTTTCAGCTGCACCCGCAAAGCGAGCCCAACGACTGCGTTATACACGTCAAGATGCACGACAACGACCCGCTGCAGCAACAATATTCGCTGGGCATCGTGGGCGTTAACATGATCTACTCGTGCATGTTCCTGAGTGACCCGGAAGAAATGCTGATGTCGTTGCTCGACGGGCTTACGGCACGCCGCATCGAGATCGACATGTTCCGTATATCGGGCCCCGACTTCAAGCACGTAGACAACCGCCTCATGGCGCTGAAGATGGTGAAGAACGGCCTGACCAAGGCCGCCATGTTCGGCCCCGACGGCAACGTGATGCAGCCCTCGGACGAGCTCTATAAAAAGAATGTGCTGGTGCTGCGCGGCCGCTTCCGTCCGCCGACCCACGTCAACGTCGACATGTTGCTGACTTCGCGTCGCCATTTTAAACAAGAACCCGACGTTACCCGCTCGAACATCGTACTGCTTTCGGAGCTTACGCTGAACGATCTGAGCTCGGAAGGTACGGTCGATGAAAAAGACTTTCTGCACCGTGCCGACATCCTCTGCTCGCTGGGGCAGAACGTTATGATCTCGAACTACTTCGAATATTACCGCCTGGTGGAATACCTCTCCAAGATCACACGGGGTAAAAAGATCGGTATCATCATGGGCATCTTCGCCTTGCAAAAGGTATTTGATGAAAAGACCTACGAGAACATCCGCGGCGGTATACTCGAGTGCTTTGCCTCGCTGTTCGGCACCAATGTCAAACTGTATGTCTATCCGGCCCTGCGTCCGGACGCATCGCTCTTTACGCTGAAGAATTTTGAGGACGGGCTCCCCGCCAACCTCAAGAACCTGTTCCGGTACCTCATGGACAACAACAAGCTCGAGGACGTGAGCGATGCCGACACCCGCAAGCTGCACATCATCTCCGACAATGTGCTGGCGATGATCCGCAAGGGCGAGCCGGGATGGGAGAAGTTTGTGCCGCACAAGGTAGAAGAAGCGATCCGCGACCAGCACCTGTTCGATCTGCCTTCCGGCGATACGGCCGATGTTACCATCGTGCCCGAAGCACAGCCTTAGCGTTTTTGTTTATGGCGCCCGTCCTGGAAGTAACGCCGCGCTTCGGCCATGACTTTCGGTGCCAGTACCATGCTCGTGATCATGGTCGGTACGGCCATGAGCGCAAAGGCAATGTCGATGACGTAGAGCATGGTCTCCATAGACGCCACGGCGCCCACCACGATCATCGCCAGGTAGACGTAATCATAGCCGGCGCTATAACGCTCGTCGATCAGAAAGGCCAATGCTTTTCGTCCGTAGTAACTATACGAGAACAACGCACTGATACCAAACACCAGTGTACACACCAGCAGCACATAGTGTCCGCCCAGGGGCATGGCTTTTCCATACGCTTCGGCGGTTAACGTGATACCCGATGATCGGCTGGTCTGCCAGACGTCCGTCACCAGGATCGCCAGCGCGGTCAATGTGCACGACACGATCGTATCGATCACGGGGCTGAGCATCGATGCCAGCCCTTCCTGTACGGGAGCCGAGCTTTTGGACGCGCCCATCGCCATCGGCGCCGTGCCGATGCCCGCCTCGTTGGAGAACGTAGCGCGACGCACCCCCAGCATAATGATACCGCCCAGCATCCCCCCGAGGAACGGTTGCCCGTGATAATGATGCGCAGCAAAGGCATCCTCAAAGATCATGGCCAGGTACCGCGGCACGCGGTCGGCATACGCCACCAGGATGATCATCACCGAAGCAAAGTGCAGCACGATCATCACCGGCACCAGCCGACCCGCCCAGTTGCCGATGCGTTGGATACCGCCGACGATAACCGTCGATGCAATGGCGCAAAGCACGATGCCGATGAAGAGCTTATTCGTACCGGCCGATACACCGCCCACAGGCTGGGCGTTGAACCCGATATCGAAGATGGCTTGTGTAAGCTGGTTGGCCTGATAGATCGGCAAAGCGCCTACCATGCAACAGAGACAGAACATCACGGCCCAGGGCTGCCAGCGCTTGCCCAGGGCCTCGCGAATGACATACATGGGGCCGCCTTGCAATTCGCCGTTGCTGTCCTTGCCGCGGTAGAGGCTGGCCAGCGTGCTGGTAAAGAAGTTTGTCGACATCCCGACGATCGCCGTGACCCACATCCAAAAGAGGGCACCCGGGCCGCCCAGGGCGATGGCCGTCGCCACCCCGGAAAGATTGCCAATGCCCACGGTGGAAGCCAATGCCGTAGAGAGCGCTTTGTACGCACTGATCTGCCCGGGAGCGTCCGGATCGTCATATTTTCCGCGCAGCACATCGATGGCGTGTTTGATATGCCGGAAGTGGATAAACCGGGAATAGAGCAAAAAGAACAAACCACCCCCCATGATCAGGAACAGTACCGGCCACCAGATGTAGCCGGATAGATCGTCCAAAAAGGACTGCAGGGAGAAAAGGGCGAATAGAGAACAAGAACGCAACTGAATCTACTTTAGAGGCTCAAAAGTAATAAAAAGGAGTTATTTCCTACTTGATGAGTAGATTATTGGCATGGTGGAATGCCGGAGTATGCGCCAGCAAGCGAGCATACCTATTCCAACGCGATCCACAGCTCATAGCAACCTTATATCGAAGCTATTATAATCCCTGACGACAGAAGAAAATATTACGCCAGCCACAGCGTTATAAAAACATTCTGTGAAAAACGGGTTATACCATTGAAAATTTGGTCTTAATACCTGGCAGATATTTTGATATACTGATGGATGGAATGTCCGGAGCACAAAAGACCCCTCAAGTCTTATAACCACTAAACTAATGTATCGGACCGTGGAGAATGGAAATGTAATGGAACGTCAGAACGAGGAGTTGCGAAGGGTCAATGCCGAGCTCGATCGCTTTGTGTACAGCGCCTCGCACGATCTGCGCGCTCCCCTGATGAGTGTCAAGGGCTTGCTGAACATGATCAAGCTTGATACAGAAAAGAAGCACACCGATCTGTACCTGGCGCTGATCGAGAAGAGCGTAGGCCGGCTGGATGACTTCATCACCGATATCATCCAATACTCGCGCAACACGCGCACCGATGTGGAAGAAAAGGAAGTAGACCTCGCGGCCCTGCTGCAGGAGTCCTTGGAAGCCTTGCGGTTTATGGAGGGCGCCGAGCACGTACGGAGCACGCACTACATCGACATCCGCGCGCCGTTCTATTCAGACGCCAGCCGCATGTTCATGGTCTTTAACAATATTATCTCCAACGCCGTACGCTACCGCAACAGCACACGCCAGGATTCGTTCCTCGACGTGCATATCAGCGTTGATACCGAGCGGGCACTGATCCGCTTTTCCGACAACGGGATCGGCATTGCGCAGGAGCACCAGGAATCGATCTTCGATATGTTTTTCCGCGTCAGCAGCGAAGGGCAGGGGTCGGGCCTGGGCCTGTACATCGTTAAAGATGCTGTTGCCAGGTTGCAGGGCACCATCAGCGTGCAATCGGCCACCGGCAAGGGCACGACGTTCATCGTGGAAATTCCCAACCACCTGGGCCAGGCCCGTCTCCAGGCTTAGTCGTCCCTCCCGAAAGGAGACCGGCGGCTGACTATTGGAAAATTGCAATTAGCCCGTAACTTCGTTACAAAGTGTGGGCTCTTGGGGACTATCAGTGATAAGGAATTCAGCTCGTTACTGGATGCAACGTTGTTCTCGAGCATCCTGGATAGCATTAACGAGGCGATCTGGGTGATCGACTTTAACAAGTCGCATCCGTATTGGTTTGCTTCGTCCGCCAACAAGCGGAAATATGCCGTTCCGCAAGATCCGATCTCACCCAACTTCTGGCGTGACAACGTACATCCCGACGACGCCGAGCGTGCAGTAAAAGGATTCGAGCAGGCACTGCAGGACCCGGCCTGCAGCAATTTTGTACATGAGTATCGCTTTTGCGGTGCCGGTAATAACTATTACGTCATTCACGATACCATGCGCTTTCTGCGAAACGAGCACGGCATCGCGCAGCGTGTGATCGGCAGCTGGCGCGACGTGAGCGAAGAGCGGATGCGCGAGCAGAAGCTCGAGCAGGTCCTGAGCACACTGGAAGACGAACGCAACCGCTTTAAACTGATCGCCGAGCTCTCGAGCGCGGCCATGTGGGAATACGATATACCCAACAACCGCTTGTCGTGGATGTCCGGCAGCTCGACCCTGGAAGAGTTTGGTTTTAACAAACCTTCCTACAGGCTGCAAGACTGGGTGGAAGGGATCCATGAAGAAGATCGCGAGCGCGTCGAGCAGAACTTCGACCGCGCCATGGCGACGGAAGAAAGCTTCTTTGATACCTACCGGTTTAAAAAGGCCGACGGAAAGATCGCCTACGTCATCGACCAGGGCACGTTTTTGCGCGATCCGTTTGGCAAGGCCTATAAAGCCGTGGGCAGCTGGGTCGATATAACCCGCGAACGCCTGCGCGAGCTCCTGCTGGAAGATACCTTGCAACACCAGCGCAGCCTGAACTATTCGCTGCAGGTGCGCGAGGAAGAGCTCGCGTCGACGGAAGAGGAGCTGCGCCAGATCAACGACCAGCTGCACATCAACATCCGACAGCTGTCCGAGCGCGAGTTTATCCTCAATCAATCACAAAAGCTTGCCAAGATCGGCAGCTGGGAGTACGACGCCGAGCATAAGACCATGTTCTGGTCGGCGGAGATGTATAATATCTACGGTGTCGATCCTTCCTTTAATTGCAGCGACTTCGAAGAGGTGAACCGGCTCTACGAAGATGGTAGCGAGGCCGTGGTGAGCCAGTCGTTCACGACGCTGTTGAAGGATCACCGGCCGTCCGACATCACTGTACAGCTTAAAACGCCCCTGGGTTATCATAAGTGGGTGCGGATCACCGCGCACCCGTTGCTCGAAGACTACGGCGTGCGCCGCATCCTGGGGCTGACGTACGACATAACGTATTTTAAAGAAGCCGAGGAACGGCTGCGCTCCAGCGAAGAGAAATTTTCCAAGGCTTTTCGCTTTAGTCCCGACCTCATGTCCATACACCGCGAGCGCGACGGTGTGCTGGTAGATGTGAACGACAACGCGTATACGGTACTGGGATTTCGCAAGGAAGAAATTGTCGGCAGGCCCGTACAGGAATTGGCGCTGTTTATCCATCCGTCGGTCCGCGAGAAGTTCTACGACACGTATTTCAGAAACGGTCATGCGCAGGTGGAGACGCAGTGGCGGCGCAAGGACGGGAGCCTGATCGATGTCCTGGTGACCAGCAACCGCATCGAGATCGAAGGAGAGGGCCACCTGCTGAGCGTGGTCAAAGATATATCCGAGTCCAAGGCTGCTGAAGAACGTTTCCGCAAGGCTTTCGATCTGAGCCCCGACCTGATGATGATCTTCCGCGAGCACGACCTCGTGTTGATCGATGTGAACAGTAAGATCGAAATGATCTCGGGCTATACGCGCGAGGAAGTGATCGGCCGGTCGTCCACCGACTTCGAGATCTGGGTGGACAAGGATATGAAGCAAAAGTACTTCGAGTCCTACTTCCAGGAAGGCGGGGTGACGCTGGAAACGCAGTTCCACGGCAAGGACGGCCGTCAGTTCTTTGGTTCGGTCACGACCAAACGCATTCAGCTATCGGGTGAAAATCACATGCTGGTGGTGGTGCGCGACATGACCGAGCGGAAAAAGGCGGAGGAAAAGATCATCGAGAACGAAGCCAAGCTGGATGCCATCATCAACAACACCGACATGAGCATCTGGTCGCTGGACCTGCACTATAAGATCACGGCGCTGAACCGGTCGTTTCACGAAATGGTACAGTACAATACCGATCAGGTACAGTTCGGGGTGGGGCAGAACGTGCTGGATATCTCGCGGCAATTTCTGCCGGAGGAGTACGTGCAATACTGGAAGATGTTGTACAACCGTGCCTTTGCCGGGGAGTCGGTGCTCGAGGAATCCGACCTCAACGGCCGGGCTATTCTTGCCTCGTTGCATCCGATCATTGAAAACAACCGCATCATCGGGGCATCGGTCTACGCCCAGGATATTACCGAGCGCAAGCAGAAGGAGGAGGAGCTAAACCGCAAGAACCTCGAGCTGGCCGAAGCCAACAAAAAGATCGGGGGCCTCCGGCTGATGGCGCTGCGGTCGGTCATGAACCCGCATTTTATTTTTAACGCACTGAACTCCATACAGTTCTTCATTGCCAAGAACGACCGGCAAAACGCGATCAACTACCTGTCGACATTCTCCAAGCTGATCCGCGGCGTGTTGAACCACTCGGTCAACGACAAGATCAGCATTGCCGACGAGCTGGACCTGTTAAAACACTACATCAACCTGGAGATGGTGCGATTCGAAAGCAAATTCGAATTTGTGCTGGAGGTCGACCCTGAGCTGGATAGTGAAAACATCGAGATTCCCTCGCTGCTGATACAGCCCTACGTAGAAAATGCCATTCTGCACGGGTTGTATAACAAGCCCGGCAAGGGGCTGCTGAAGATCTGTGTGCGGTATGATGCCGAGCGCGTGCTGTTCATTGTCGAAGACGACGGCATCGGCCGGGAGGCAGCCCGCCAGTTGCGTGAAAAGAACTTCCCAAAACATACGTCCATGGGCACGGTGCTGACAGAAGAACGGTTGCGACTTATCAACGAGCTGAGCAATGTTTCGTTGGGAATAGACGACCTGGTTCATCCCGATGGAAGCGCCGCTGGTACAAGAATAAGTATCTGGGTAAGATTTTAAATTTGCCGGTACTGGATTTCAGGATACTTTTGGTAAATTAGGTCTGACCTTCTCTATGATCACAAGTATAATTGTCGACGACGAGCTCAAAAGCAGGGAGAGCCTCAAAATTCTGCTGGAAGACTTCTGCGAAAACGTGACCGTTAAGGCCCTTTGCCAGAATATTGCCGAGGCGATCGAAGCGATCCAGGAGAACAAGCCCGACGTGGTGTTTCTTGACATTCAACTCCAGCGGGAAACGGGGTTTGACCTGTTGACGCGGCTGCCGGAAATCGACTTTGAAGTCATCTTCACCACGGCCTATTCGGAATACGCCATCAAGGCCTTCCGGTTCTCGGCCATCGACTACTTGCTCAAGCCCATCGATATAGAGGAGCTCAAGCGCGCGCTGACCAAGGTCGAGAAGCGCAAGGGTGACACGATTGCCACCCGGTTGCAGCAGCTCATGCAAAATCTGCGCACCGGTTCTACCGACAACTATAAGCTGACCTTGCCGACGTCCGATGGATTGCTCTTTGTAAAGATCCAGGACATCCTGTACTGCGAAGCGTCCAGCAACTACACCGAGATCACCTTTGCCGATGGCAAGAAGTGTATTGTAAGCCGGACACTGAAAGAGTACGAAGACCTGCTGGCAGACCATAACTTTTATCGCATTCATAATTCCTACCTGATCAACCTGAACGCCATCAAAAAATATGTGCGGGGAGAGGGGGGCTATGTCATCATGAACAATGACAAATCCCTGGACGTCTCCAAACGAAAAAAAGAGGGCTTTTTGTCTCGCATCGGCACAAAACTCTGATCGGGACCATCCGCTCATTCACGACGGCCACTTGCTCAATACCCATTCCTGGATACCCGGTGCCCGGGTAACATTGTATTGGCAATTGTCTTCCGCCGTCATTACTTTTTGATTTCATCTACTCCTTAACACCACACCGCATGAAATTCCTCTCGTACGCCCTGATCAAGAAAAACTACCTCGACACCCTTAACCAACGGATAGCCTCCGGGCAGCAGGAGGTGGCGGGGGCCACACGCTTTGTCAAGGAGATCGAACAGGGTAACCTCGAAGTGCAGTACAACGGCGACGATAAGGTCGACAACGGAAACCTGCTGGCGTCGTCCCTGATCAGCATGCGCGATCAAATGAAGCGGTTCTCGCAGGAGGAGCGTCAGCGCAACTGGGTGACAGAAGGCCTGGCCAAGTTTGTGGACATCCTGCGTTCGAAGAACGACGACATCAAGGTGCTGGCCGAAGACATCATCAGCAACCTCATAAAATACATGGGTGCCAACCAGGGGGCGTTGTACGTGGTCAACGACGACCGCCACGACGACATGTACCTGGAAATGCTGGCTTGCTATGCCTACGACCGCAAGAAACACCTCACCCAGCGCATCGAGATCGGCGAGGGGGTGACCGGCCAGGTGGTGTTGGAAAAACGCACCACCTACCTGACGGTTATTCCCAAAGACTTCATTCGCATAACCTCCGGCCTGGGCGAGGCCTCGCCCAAGGCGCTGCTGATCGTGCCGTTGAAGATCGAAGAGCAGGTGCTCGGGGTGATCGAGATCGCCTCGTTCACCGAGATCAAGCGGTACAAGATCGACTTTGTGGAAAAACTGGCCGAGAGCATTGCCGCCACGGTGCTGGCGGTAAAGACCAACGACCGCACCCGCAAGCTGCTGGAGGAGACCCAACAGCAGGCCGAGCAGATGCGCTCGCAGGAAGAGGAGATGCGGCAGAACATGGAGGAGCTGGCCGCCACGCAGGAAGAGATGCACCGCGTGCTGACCGAAGTGCAGGGCAAGGAGCGTTACATGATCGACCTCATCGATGCTTCGACCGATTCGATCCTGACGGTGGACAAAAACATGCAGATCATCAACTGCAATACCCAGTTCCGGTCCACCTACGCCGGCATGGATATCGGCAAAGGCTTTGACCTCACGCGTATTTTCGCTACCGCCGAAGAAAAAGAGCGTTACCGGGGCCTTTACCAGCGTGTGTTCGAAGGCGAATCCTTCGAAATGACAGACCACGTGCGTGTCAACGGTACGGATATGTATTATCAGCTGTCGTACAGCCCTATCCGCAACGATGCCGGCGACGTCATGGCCGCCGCGGTCTTCGCCAAGGACGTAACGCAAATAATAAAAGCCAAGAACGATGCCCAGCATCAGTCGGAAGAGCTGAAGGCGCAGGAAGAAGAGCTGCGCCAGAACATGGAAGAGCTTTCCGCCACCCAGGAGGAAATGCAGCGGATCCTTCAATCCGTACAAGCGCAGGAACGGTACCTGAACGAGCTGCTCAACGCGTCGACGGATTCCATTTACACCCTGGATAAGGACCTGAAGCTGATTAGCTACAACAAAGCCTTTGGCGCGGCCCTCGAAGGCATGGGCGTACCGTTGCAGAAAGGCTTTGAGATGCTGTCGCTTTTCCCCGAAGGCGAGGAGCGCGAAAAGCAACGCGCGCTATACCTGCGGGCGCTGAAAGGAGAGACCTTTGAAGTGACCACCGACTATACGGCCAACGGTGTTACGTCCTACCACACCAGCATCAACGCGCCGCTGTACAACGATGCCGGCGAAATCTTTGCGTTGGCGTCCTATTCACACGAGGTGACGCAACAGGTGGAGATGCAACGGCAGACGCAGGAAAACGAGCGATACCTGAACGAGCTGATAAATGCGGCGACGGACTCGATCTACACCCTGGATAAGAGCTTCCGCCTGATCAGCTTCAACCGAGTCTTCGGTGATGCCCTGGAAAGTATGGGCATACCGTTGAAGAAGGGGTTTGAGATCCTGTCGCTGTTCCCCGACAAGGCGGAACAGGATAAACAGCGGGCGTTGTATGAACGCGCCTTGAAAGGAGAGTCCTTCGAGGAGATCTCGACCTATAGCTCCAACGGCGAGACGTCATATTATGCCAATAGCTTTGCGCCGCTGCGCAACGAGGCAGGCGAGGTATTTGCGATCGCCGGCTTTGCCAAAGACATCACCGAGCGTGTAAACCTGCAAAAGCAGGCGGAAAAGCGGGAGAGCGTACTGGGGCTGACCACGATCCTGTCGGAAGCAGATGAACGCGGCGTCATTACGCTGGTGAACGACAAGCTCTGTGAGGTGTCCAAATACAAACGCGAAGAGCTGATCGGCAAGCCGCACAGCGTCTTCCGGCACCCCGATATGCCGAAGGAATTGTTCAGCCTCTTCTGGCAAACGATCAAAGCCGGACAGGTGTTTAAAGGGATTATTAAGAACCGCGCCAAGGACGGCACCCACTATTGGGTGGACGCCACGATCGTACCGGTAAAAGACGACACCGGCAAGATCGTGCAATACATCGGAGCGCGGTATCATATTACGGACGATACCCTCGCGCTGACCCTGTATAACAGGCAGGCGGAGGCGTTAAAGCTTCCCAAACTTTTCTGATGCAACGGAGTGATGACAGGGAACGAAAGGTGATGCAGGACTATGAATGGAACATTCCGGAGCAGACGCTCCCGCCGGCGTTGATTGCCGAGAGTGATATTGTGCGCAACCTGGCGACGATCTTCGAAGACTCGGTCATACTCGACGGCCGCTTCCGGATCGCGATGGTCAGCCACCCCATCCTGCGTACGCTGGGGTACACCGCCGGGGCGCTCGAAGGGCAAAGCATCAACTACCTGGGCGGCGCGGACGAAGACCTGCAGCCGATGTTACAGGCAGCGTTGGGCGCGGGTTTTTTTAAGGAGATCGTCGTTTCGCTGCAGACCAGCAACGGCCAGGCCGTTGTCTTTGGCTTGTCCGGGTTTTACCTGGGACTGATCAGCGATTACAATGGCTACATTGTTCTGAAGCTAAAGAACCTCGACATCGTCCGTCAGCTCCACCAGCAACTGGCGGAAAACCGCAGAGCATTGGAGGATTTCGTTTATCGCACGTCGCACGACCTGCGCGGGCCGGTGGCGAACATCCGGGGGCTGATCCGCCTGCTCAAGAATCGCCCCGACGATACGGAGCTGGGGCTGCTGGCCGATATGCTGGAGGCCAGCGCCACGCAACTGGATGACCGCCTCATCAAACTGCTGTACCAGGCAGATTTCGGCCATCAGCAGCCGTTACCCATCCACCCGGCGACGCAGCCGTAGACCCGGCGACTTCTTCCGCCTGCTCATTTGCTTCTCCCACCTGCTCATTTCCTCTATCGGTCGCCTCGGGGCCGCCGTATATTTGTAGCACATACACAGTAAAATTCTCCTGTATCATAGGTTTTGGGTTTAAGGGTTACAGGAATTAGAAAGCCCCGCTGGCAGACGGCCACGGGGCTTTTCTGCTTTCAGGGCCGTGCCATTCGGGCGTACGACGGTTAAACCGCGTCAGACACTTACTCCCCCGTTTCCAGCCGCTTATCGTCGGAACCCGTACGTTGATCGACAGAACTCCCCACTTAATAACTCAGTCCGCCCACCTAATCGCGCGCGCTGTTCCCATCCGGGGTTTCAACGTTAATTCGAACATATTTCAATACTCCCCCGTATGAAACAAACCATTCTAGTAGTAGACGACTTTGCCAGCATCCGCGATTTTGTATGTGAAACGCTCCAGCGCAAAGGGTACCAGACACTGGGCGCGGCCAACGGCAACGAAGCATACAAGGTCCTGACCGAAACAGAGGAAGTAAACCTGGTCCTGACCGACTACAACATGCCCGACTGCACGGGCTATGAACTGCTCAAAAAGATCAAAGATAACCCGACGGTGTCGAAAGTACCCGTCATTTTTTTAACGACCGAATCGAACCCGGACAAGATGCGTAGCGCCAAGGAGGCGGGACTGACGGCGTGGATTAAAAAACCATACCGCTCGGAAACGTTCTTTGCACAGATAGAAAACGCGCTGTCCAATGGACATTAACCAGAAGCGGTTCATTGAGGACGCGCTGGATCTGCTGAACGAGCTCGACGAAGGATTATTACAGCTCGAAGCAAACCCACATGCCAGTGCCCCCCTGGAGCAGGTGTTCCGCACCATGCATACCATCAAGGGCGGCGCCAACATGTTCGGGTTTGAAAACATCGGGAGCCTGGCCCACCAGCTGGAGACCTTGTACGACTACGTGCGGCAGGGAAAAATGCAGGTGTCCGATGGATTGATCAGCATCACCCTGCACGCATTCGACAAAGTGCGGGACCTGCTGAAAGAAAAAGATGCTACTCGCATCAACAATAGCGACGCGCTGAAAGAGCATTTACAGGTAGCCATGGAGTTCCTGAAGGCTGCTGAAGCCACCGGTGACCTTGCCGACCTCTCGGGCACTACGGTTTCGAAGGACGAACTGGCTACCTTCTTTCTGCGCGTGTCGCCGTCTGTCGCACTGACGGAAGATGGCAACCATCCGCTTATCTTCATCTTACAAGATATAGCGATCCTGGGCAACTGCCGTGTGCTGGTGCATAAACATCCGTCGGGAGAAGTAGCGCTGTGGGAGGTGATCATCGCCACGACCACATCCCAGGCGGAGCTCGAGAGTTATTTCATGTTCGTCGAGAACGAATGCGCGGTTGAATACATCCGCCTGGCTCCCGGCGACCTGTTTGAAGATGCGGCGTTCACCGAATACCTGGACGCGCTGCAAGGACAGCCTGTCGCGCTGGAACAGCTCCAACCGATCCTGGACCGGCGTCAGACCACCTATACGGCGCCGCTGGAGGAAGAAGGCGAAGGTGATGCCGCTGCCGGGCGTAAACGTGTCGCTTCCGACAGCTTTATAAAAGTAAGCAAACGCAAAGTCGACGACCTGCTGAACTGGATCAGCGAGCTGATCATCCTGCAGGCGCAGCTGTCGAACACCGCTTTGTCCCTGCAGCATCCGGCGCTGACGAACGTGACCGAGCAACTGGAAATGATCACGGGCCGCCTGCGCGATACCTCGCTGGAGATAGGCCTTGTGCCGGTGGAAACATTGGTGACAAAATTCAAGCGCCTGGTGCGCGATCTTTCGCGGCAGCTGGGCAAGAAGGTAAACTTCCTGAGCGAGGGCGCCGAGACGGAAATGGATAAAGACGTGATCGAGCTGATGGCCGACCCGATGATCCACATCATCCGGAACGCCATCGACCACGGTATCGAAACACCCGAAGTGCGCAAAGCGGCCGGTAAGTCCGAGCACGGTGCCGTCAAGCTGAAAGCATTCAACTCGAGTGCCTATGTAAACATCGTCATCAGCGATGACGGAAAAGGAATCTGCAAAGAGAACGTTCTGAAGAAGGCGCAGGAGAAAGGCCTGGTGGCCGCCGACGCCAACCTGACGGACGACGAGATATACGATCTCATTTTCCATCCCGGATTGTCTACAGCATCACAGATCTCCGATGTATCGGGTCGTGGTGTGGGGATGGATGTGGTCAAACAAAAGATAGTAGAGCTGCGGGGAAGTGTCTCGGTAAAGAGCCAGCCGGGACACGGAACCGTCATCCACATCAAACTGCCGTTGTCGCGATCGATCATCGAAGGCCTGCTGGTAAACGTAGCGGAAACACGTTATGTGGTACCGATGAATGTCGTCGAGCGTATCGACCGGATACCGTACGCGGAGCTTTGCCGCGATAACAAGGTCAACAAAACAGTCGTCGTCAATGAAGAGCCCTTGTTTGTGCTCTCCCTGCGCGAGCAGTTCCATGCGGGGCTGCCCCCGCCGCGAACGACCGATATAATTTCGGTGCAGGTAAACGGTGCGCGCAAGGGTATTGCCGTCGACAAGATCGAAGGCAAGATGCAGACCGTCATGAAGCCCCTGGGGGACGTCTATAAGCACCAGGACTTTATTTCGGGGAGTACGATCCTCGGTAATGGGAACCTCGCCCTGGTACTCGATCCGGCGCGTTTGTTTTCCATGAGCGTGAATACAATCACTGTCTAACTATAATGAGTAAACATTACGAATCACACGCATACCTGACCTTCTCGTTGGGCGAAGAGAAATTTGCCATCAGCGTGGAGAACGTCCAGGAAGTCGTGGAGCTGGAGCAGGTCACCAAGGTGCCGAATGCCCCCGACTATATGCTGGGCATCATCAACCTGCGGGGCAGGGTGCTGCCGCTCCTCGACACACGCATGAAGCTCGGCCTGCAGCGAACGGAGATCACAAAAAAGAGCCGCATCATGATCCTGGACCTGACGACGGAAGAAGACAAGAGCTTGCAGGTAGGCGCCTTGGTAGATATTGCCAAGGAAGTCATCGAGCTGACGGCAGACGATATACAAGAGGCGCCCGACTTCGAGAACTATAAAACACACGCGCCGATTACCGGCGTCGTAAACAACCGCGGCGACATTACCATGATCATGGACATTGCCCGGATCTTCTCCACGGCAGACATCGTACAGCTCAATACACTTAACTAATATACCACGGCTTTAATCTTTATTATCTATGATGAATAATTTGACGATCCGCACCAAACTGATAGCAGCGTTCACCACCCTGCTGATCCTGATGGGCGTGATCTTTGCAATCTCGTATTCCAGTATCAGCGACATTAACGACAAGCTGAACGAAATCACCGACAAGACCGCCGTGCAGCTGCAATTGATCGGCGACATTGAAGTAAATTTAACAGAGATCAGCCGCGACCAGAAGAAGCTGATCCAGGCCGAAGACCTCGAGAGCATGAACGCCATCAAACGTTCCATCGATGGATTTACGCAAGAGCTTACCGGCACAATGGCAGAGCTGGAAAGCATCAGCGGGGAAGAGACGGTAGTGAAGATTAAAAATCTGCGGGCCCGCGTGAACGACTTTTTGAATGCGGGTTCGAATGTGATACAGCTGGCCATGGAAAATTCAGAGATCCAGGCGGCGTTGTTATCTGACAACGAAGCGTATGTAGAATATGCAAAGGTAAAATCGACATTGGAAGAGTTGATCGCACGCCTGAACGCTGGGGGCGACAAAGCACAGCTCGACAGAGTATACCAGATCCGGGGCTACCTGGTGGAGTTAAAGAATTCGGAGAAGACCCTCATCGCCGCCGAGACCGAAGAAGCAAACAAGGCCGTTATCCAGAAGACAGGGGAGATTGAGAACAAGATCGAGATCCTGGGTACGGCCATCGGCGGCAGCCTGGTGGGCGAAAACAAAGCGCTCTTCGACAAATACCAGATGCAGTATAGCAACTTCTATAACCTGCACCTGCGTGTGCGCGACCTGGCGCAGAAGAACTCGAACACTCGCGCCGAGGCTTTATCGGAAGGCGAAGTGGAGAAGCTCGACGACGCATCCGACGCGGTGCTGAGCGAGATCGAGGCCGATATCGAAGGCAAGCTGGCGCAAGACCGTATTACGGTCGACGAAATGTACGCCAGTACGATCCGCACGATGATGATCATCATCATCCTGGCCATCGTCATCGGTTCACTGGTAGCGATCTGGTTGTTACGTGACATCACCTCGTCGTTGAACGTAGCAAAAGATACGATCCGTAAGGTCGGCAAAGGCGACTTCGGTGCCGATGTGCGCATCGAGAAGCAGGACGAGATCGGCGATATGCTGCAGGAGCTTCAACTGATGGTGGAGAAGCTGCGCAACAGCGTGGAAGTGGCCAAGCTGGTATCCAAAGGAGATCTGACCATTGACTTCAGCACCATTCGCAACAAAGGCGGTGACCTGGACGACGCATTGGAAACCATGGTGACCAACCTGCGCGAGATCGCCACGACGATCTACAACGGCGCCGAAAACGTGTCGGCGGCCAGCCAGCAGGTGGCGTCGGCCTCCCAGCAGATGTCGCAGGGTGCGCAAGAGCAAGCCAGCGCATCGGAAGAAGTATCTTCTTCGATGGAGCAGATGGTAGCCAACATCCAGCAGAACACCGACAATTCACGCGAGACCGAAAAGATCGCCAACAAGGCGACCAAAGATATACAGATCAGCGGCGACGCCGTGTCAGAGACCGTGGAAGCGATCACCAACATTGCCGAGAAGATCGCCATCATCGAGGAGATTGCGTCGAAGACCGACCTGCTGGCGCTTAACGCGGCCGTAGAAGCCGCCCGTGCCGGCGAACATGGCAAAGGATTTGCCGTCGTGGCTGCCGAGGTGCGCAAGCTTGCCGAGCGCAGCCAGAAGGCCGCCGCGGAGATCACCGAAATATCGTCGAAGACCGTGCGCGC
>NZ_JAHESC010000089.1 GCF_018598185.1 Dawidia soli | reverse complement strand
TTGCAGGCTTTTTGTTTTTAGTACGTTCAGATAATTCATCTAAACTCAACCTGTTTGAGTGAAATCGGTGAGTTATTTGAAAGTCGCAAAAAGACTCACCAATTCATGTGCCGAAAAGTCGGTTTCTTTTCAATTCAAAACTACAAGTGTGCTAATACAAATTGCCGCATCTCAACGGCGGCCACATTTTTTGAACCTTCTGTTCTACTGAGAATGATACCTCCGATGTCACGCGCCTGTTTGTTGTCTCCGATCGCTAAATACAGTTTGAATAATTGGAACCTGGGATATATCCTCTTAGGTGCCATCCAAATTGCGCGCTGCAACACTATTTCCGCTTCGGACGTCATAGCGCTGGCCGAAAGTGCTTCCGCCAGGGTACATAATAGCATCGGATCTGCGATGTGATTCGACGCATATTCGTTTACCGCAATTGCTTCCTTGTATCTGCCCGAGTTAACAAGATATTTTCCGTGATGAGCGGCGAATATAGGGTGCTGTCGTAAGTGTGCATTGTTTTCGAAAACTATACTTCGTGGAATTTCTGGATTTGCATATTCGTAAAGAAAGTTTGATAGGTCAATCTCAGTTCTTATTTGTTTAAATGCGGGGTAAAGACAGGACAATAGAGCGATGAGTACCAGAACAATACAAGTTTTCACTTTCCACGCATGCCATTGTGTTAATGCTAACCGACGGTTAGGTTTCAGAATAACACGGTTAGGTTTCAGAATAACACGGTTAGGTTTCAGAATAACACGGTTAGGTTTCAGAATAACGAGATAACACACGATAACAAGCGAAAGTGGGAGTGATGATAGCGGATATGAGAATAGAAATGGAGGTACTATTGCGGCGGCAATTGCAAGTTTAGCGTTGTACCGGCCCCTTCGTCTTGACAATGAGTTGAACGTAAGCAATGCAATTGTCGTCAGAAATGCGCCACTGATGACTCCCCCTTCTACAAAAATCTTTATCGGTTCATTAAAAGGATAGTCAACTTTATCCAAAAATTCGGAGCACAATTCCTCCGGTACAGTCGCCTTATATGAGTTGTACGCGTTTGTAAAATTCGATAGGCCCACTCCCCATGTTCGGTTTTTTAGAAAGAGTCCAGAGGTTACTTTCCAAACACATAGACGACCTATAACCGAGGTAGGCTTTAACCAAAATAAGAACGCAGATGTAAAAATCAGTAGGGCAATTGCCCCAACGAGATGTTTGGCCTTTATCCGTGTCAGAAAAAACGCTGCCGTTGAGAGAAAGGCAATGCCGATGGAAGTTCTGGAAAGTGTTATTGATAGAAGCAACAACGTAAGACCGAAATATAAGCTTGCCTGAACCTTATAGCCTCGGCAATATCGGATTAAAGCGAGAGGCCAAAATAGCGACACAAATATGGAAAAAGGGCCAGAATTATAGAATATGCCGATAATGTCACGTGTTTGCTTAAAAGCAAGTAGGTGGTAATAATAGTCGGCGAGGAAATATGTACAAAGGAGTAACGTAGCGGTAAAGAGGGCGCCGAGCATTTTCCCAGCCCATTCTTTAGTGCAGGTTACAATGAAGAGACCGCTGCAGAGTGTCATAAGCGCTGAAGCGCCTAGCTGCTTCACAAAAAGCGTTTGAGTTATTCCGACGATGATACACCATCCTACATACAAAGCCTCTATGATAGAAGGGCGCCGTTTGAGCGGCATTCGTGAAATCAGATCTTTGACAAGAAATGCGGGAACAATGAAAATAAACAGGTATCCAGCTAGATTGCAGTAATATAAGGATGAGTCAAGTGCGGCGACTGTGAGAATGCCACATACCAATATTAGAAATAGAAATTTTGTCAATAAAACGGATGGATAGGCCATAATGAGCGACGAGGTAACTTTCTGACACAGAGTAAAAAAAAATATTCGTGTATTTGACGCTATAACGTTTGATTTTCCTTAGCTTGTATTGTCAAATCTAAATAAAAGTTATCTATGAGAAAATCGTTAACATTTTTGACTGGCGGGCTATTTGCCCTCGTCATTATCTTAAACATCGGAATCTCGTTTACCGCATCTGAAGATTCCGCGTTCGGTCGATCACTTGAGATCGTTGCTGGCCAGACCGTTCTCGCGGCGTGTGAAAACACTACCGGTGGTATTGTTACTAACTGCCTAACGGAATGGTGTGACAAAACGCATTCCTTTTCTGCTTGTAACGAATGGGGAAATGGAACCATTTGTCACAATCGTCAGAGCTGTAACTAACTGACAGCTCGTCGCCGGCTAGCAATGCCTCCTAACTAGAGGCATTGTTATTGTTTTTATATCTTCTCCTATTAATTATTTTGATGAGAAAAGTTACTCTCCCTATCATTTTGATAGGGCTGTTATCGGCGTGTAGTCACGATCGATCTCAATATATCAAAGAAACGACGTTGGTGGAAACAGTAAATGTGCGCGCTACCGTTGACACGATTCGAATTTTGTTGGATTCAATTGGCTTGAATTCGTACATCGATTTTAGCTATTTTATCACTTCCGACAAAGAGTATTTCCTCGGTCGAAACAACTCCGGCAAATGTTTCGATCTTTTCGATCTGACGTCAAGAAAGTTTGTAACACATATTTTCCTGAAAGATGAGAATGATTTAATAGCAGATGTTAAGGCAGTGAAGGCTATTGACTTTGATAATATTTTAGTCATGTTGCGTGGGAAACTTCTCACTATCGACTCAAGTGGCGTGATTAAGCAAACGATAGATCTTTATAAGATCATGGGGGCTGACTTTGAGCGATTAGGTGATCCTGCGGTACATAACCACTTTCCCCTAAATTATTTGCCCTCGGAACAAGGCGGAACTACTCTTTTCTATTCGCATCGGTCGACGTCAAACTATGTGGGAAAAGATGTCGTTTTGGAATTTGATCACAATGCTAATAAGTTAACGTTATTACCTATAAAGTATAGCCCTTACTATTCTGACAAGGATGGATACCTTGGTTATTTAACATATATAAACTTCGGTGACGCGACTATCGATTACATTTATTACAACTTTGCATATGAGTCAAATCTTTACCGGTTCAACAGACATAATCAACAAAGTGAGGTTTTTGGTGGCGAAGTTCATGGTGTCCGACCACTCGCTACCGCCCTCGAATCTCCAAATGAGGATCAGCAACAATGGACTACGCATGCAATCGAAAATGCTCATTACTTTCGACCATTGTATGACCAGTTTCGCCATCTTATTTATCGTCCGGTGTGGAAGGACATTAAATACGAACGTGAAGATTCCTATTTTAATGATTTCATCGATAAAAACCTAGTGATATCAGTTTTTGATGATCATGGAATGAAACCCATTGCTAATCATACTTTGCCGCCGATGCGATATGCCATACACAAATGGTTTGTCTCCAAAGACGGCCTGGCACTAAGTCCAACGCATCCTGAAAATAAAAATGTCAAAAAGAATACACTGGAATTACATGTTTTTCGTTTTGAGAATTAACGCTCTATTTCACCGGCATATTGGGCTGCTGCTATTTTTCTTCACATTGGCGTGTTCAGACGGGAGTAAAGATTTCGTAAGGGAAGACGAGATTAAGCGATATTTAAAGGATGAGCATCAATTTGAGCACGGCGATGGAGAATACTACCTTATTTTGTTTTCAGGTCACTGCGGGTCATGTGATGATCGGTCGATGGCATTGATCCAAGACCTAAAAAAGAACAAGGGTGTGACACGTATGGGTGTCGTATTACATAAGGATTTCTCCGATCATGCGAATCTTTTTAAAGACTCTGGTGTGAATGTATTTCACGATACAGAAAACAGGCTTCTTCGCTATGGACTCAATCTCGACAGGAACGTAATATTAGTTTTTGACGGGGATGAACTTGTGTATTGGAATTGGCTTCATCTTGACTCATTTTATGATGTTAGAAAAGATCTCGATGTCGGGTCTGAGAGTTAGTCTTTATTTGCTGCTAATTTTTCCGGCATTTGCATATGCGCAGAGGGTTATTTCTGGCACGGTAGTCGATAAGGCTACGCAGCGCCCCATTCACCTGGTAAATATTTATTTTTCCGATCGGGCGCAGCAGCAAATTCGTGGAACGGTTACAGACTATGAGGGTCATTTTCAAATTATATTACCCACGGATTTTCCGAATGACACTTTACGCGTTACCCACATCGGATATCGTCCCGTCAGTCTTAAAGTGGTTGACACATCAAGTTCGGATCCTTTATACATTCAGTTGGACGAAGAGGCAGAGAATTTGCAAGCGGTGACTGTATTAGGTTTGACACCTAAGCAATACATTCTCGAGTGTATAAAACGGAAGCAACGAAATTACTTTGATGTAACGTTCTTTAAAGACTGCTTTTACTGGCAGTGGGTGAAAGAAAACGACAAATATCGGTATTTGTCACAGTCGTTTCTTTCTGTGACAGAATCACTTTCCGCCCGGTCTATGAACCTAAAAATTGATAACGATTCGATTATTTCAAGTGATCCGTATTACAACCCGCCATTTCTACATAAAATCGATGATATGTTTACCTTCGATATCATGAGAAATGGAACGCATTTCATGAATATTCAGAATGTTGATGAATGGACTTTTCAATATGATAATGAATCGCCCCTTGGTAATGATTATGTTGCAATAAATGCGGCTACCATAGATAAGTCGATCAAATTAAAATTGTTAATTAATGACAACAATCACGCTGTGGAGCAAATTGAATATGAGTATTTTTGGAAACCTGATCGATATCACAATCTTAATGACACGCTTCTATACCGCCTCGATGCTGTTCGTGGACGTATCATTTATAAACAGAACGGTTCGAGGTATTATCTGCAATTTGCGCAAAACCACATTGAATACTCCTCTTTTCAGAAGCTGACACGCAAAAAAGTGAGTGATCGTATAATTGAAAATGAACTTGTCGCTTATTCGTGTCAAATCGGGCCAACGCAAAAAAATCGGGATAGAACTCGTCGATCTCATTATTTCCAAGGGACCGACGAAATCATAGCGAATAAAAAGAGCTTTTGCGAGGCTGCTCTGGCATTAAATTACCACAATAAGATTTGTCAGTGATGGGGCTATACGCAGAGCTTTTGCGAGCGTCTAAACCCGTTTCAGTCTATAATATTTAAGCAGAATGAAAGATTGCAAAGTTTACTTTGCCGCCACTCTGGCCGTGGTGTGTTTAACATTGGTGCCATCCTGCAGCCGAGGTCCAAACGAGGTTAGCCAAGCCCTGGAATACGCTGGCTCGAATCGATCTGAGTTAGAAAAGGTTATTGGCCATTATAGTCAACGCCCCGGCGATAGCTTGAAGTTGAGAGCCGCTCGCTTCCTTATCGCAAACATGCCGGGTCATCACTTTTATAAGGGTAAAATCATCGACCAACTTCACCAGTTTTTTGACATTGCCAATACAGTTCACCCTAAGTGGCCAGCAATGGATCTTCGGCCCCTTGGAGATTCATTACAGCGTGTCTATGGATCCATTTGGACGGGTAATGTTGAGACATTGTACGATTTGGAAAGTTTACCGGCGAACTATTTGATTGAAAATATTGATGAGGCCTTTCGGGTATGGAGGGAGCAACCATGGTGTCAGCATGTGACATTCGATCAGTTCTGTGAGTTCATTTTGCCTTATCGCGTCGATAACGAAGACCCATTTGAATACAATAGGAAAGCCTTTTATGCTCGATTCAATCCTTTGTTAGATACAGTTCGCAACACGAATGGCGATGCCGTTGCTGCCTGTCTTGCCGTTAACAATGAGCTGAAGAAGGGTATGTGGGTCTTTACTGGCGCGATGGAACATCTTCCGCATTTTGGCGCCCAGACAATACTCGACAAGAGAGTCGGGGTGTGCCGGGAATATGCAGACCTGGCGGTGTATGCAATGAGGGCCACTGGCATACCAGTTGCTATCGATTTTACGCCGCAATGGCCGTTCCGGAGTCTGGGACATAGTTGGAATGTACTGCTTTCCGAGGCAGGCAAAAAGATCATGTTTTTGGGCATCGAGTCCGACCCCGGTCAGCCACACAAGGCTGACCATAAGAAGGCGAAGGTTTACCGCAATACGTTCGCGCTTCAAAGCAAAAGCCTTGCAATGACTGCCAATGGGGCTGACATTCCTGAGCTGTTTCGCAACCCGAGATTTATCGACGTTTCAGATGAGTACTTTGAGGGCGTCGATGTTTCTATCCCTTTGGATAAATCTGAAGACGATGCGTATGCATACCTGTGCGTTTTCGATAATAAAAATTGGGTTCCGGTACAATGGGGAAAGGTTGTTAAAGGGACCGCTGTTTTTGCTAAAATGGGCAGGGACATCGTTTATCTACCAGCATACTATAAGGGTGGTCGAATCGTCCCTGCTAATGCGCCGTTCTTGCTTACCAAAGATGGGGAACTGAAATTTTATGTTACCGATCAAAAAAAGAAACAGGATCTGCGACTATTCAGAAAGTTCCCGATATTAACAGTACGAGAACGAATGGTACGTGTCAAAGGTGGCAAATTTCAGGGCGCAAATCGTGCCGACTTTAAAGATTCCATAACTCTCTACAAAATTTCGGAGCCCAGCATTTTCTATCAATCTGCAAAAGTCAAAAATAGGAACAGATTTCGCTACCTCCGTTACCTCTCGCCGCCGCACAGCAATGGAAACATCGCGGAGATTGAATTTTATAGCGACAGTGACAGCTCACATGCGTTGAAGGGAAATGTCATTGGTGATAAGGAAGTTGGCGATCCGGCACGCGGCAGAGAGCAAGCCATGGATGGAAATGTTTTGACATTTTATGACGCGCGAAAAGAAGATAGTCCCTGGGTGGGGATAGATGTTGGTTCAGCCAAAACAATAACCAAGATCCGGTACATAGCTACCAATGACGGAAACAATATTGCCCCTGGTAACGAATACGAACTACTATACTTTGACAAAGATATTGGCTGGCGTTCGATTGGTCGACAAACGGCCGTTGGCTATGAGCTACAATTTAATAACGTCCCTGCAGAGGTATTGTATCTCCTTCATAATCATACTGAGGGCGTAGAAGAAAGAATATTTACCTATGAAAACGGCGAGCAGGTTTGGTGGTAGTATGATGGTCGATGGGGCCACTGTTTGCTTGTTCGTTTCGATCGCGCTTTATTGGTTAACCCATATTGAAGCAATCGGTTTGCACGGGGATGAGGCCTGGGGAGGGCTGGAGGCCATTCGGATTATTCGGCAGGGAGTTTCGAGGCCTTTCGGAATTGTTCCCCACACAGGTTTGCTACAGTCCTTGGCTAACGCTGGTGTATTTATAAATTTCGATGTCGGTGTAACTCAGCTGCGCGTGACCGGAATTTTTTGCAACGTCATAGCGGTAGGTATTCTGGTCTACTGTATTAGGACAACTTTTTCAAATGTCAGTGCGTTTTTTTTGCTTCTGTTCTTTGGACAGTCGGCGTTCTATTTACTGTACGCCAAAATCAGTTGGGAGGTTTGCTCATTCAACCTTTTATTTATCTCGCTTCTGCTGGTATCGGGATACTATGTCTATACCCACCAATTTCATTGGTTTAAGTGGAGCTTTGTCTTTCTGTTTATTTCTCTTTTGGCTGGTTACAATCATATAATCTTTTCATGTTTGCTGATGGCAGGGCTGCTGGGTGTTATAGTATGGGTTCTCTTTGGCAAGGAGCCACCGTCAAAAGGTGTTGTCATCGTGTCGGTAATTCTTTTTTATGCTACGCTAAACAGTTTGGTTCTATATCTTGGATTAAGATATTATGCGTCATCTGGCACTAATTTTCTGTCGCCAATATTGCTTTTCCTACCGGTGACACTGATTCTTGCTGAATACTTTGCTATAAGATTGAGCATCACGATCTTTTTCAATTTGCTTAGCCGACTGGCTTTTGTCCAAGTTCATCAAGCCGCGAAGATGCTTTTTGTGGCCATCTGCGTTGGGAGTTTTGGTTGGTATCATGGTGGCCTCCTGGTTAATGTTTATAGTCAAAAGATCGTTTTCATGCACATATTGTTATACCCGCTTTCTGGTGGAGCAGGGATGATCCTGATATTGGTTGGCTCTCTTATCCTTTCGCTGTTCTACTATTTGTTTGTTAAAGATATCCTCTACGAAAACTCGGCATTTGCGTACGTACTAATGTCATATTTAGCTATTTTGAATATTTATACAACAATACCTTCCATGCGGTATCTACTGACTGCAGGTGTTCTTATGTTTCTATACCTTAGCATCAGAATTATTTGCGAACGCCCAGCTGTCCAGTATATCGCTGCTACGCTTCTTTTAATTAGCTTAGTCACTGTTCAATCGACATTATGGGAGATAAATAGTAGCTCAAATAGAAAGGTAAAGCCCTCATATTTCACGCTCAATCACGACTTTATGGATAACTCTGCCCATTTTTTGAACTTTTCCCCTGTTCTGGAATACATTCACCGGGAGAAAGTGGGGCAGATTAGGACGCGCGAAAAATTCTTCATCGGCAATGTTTTTGATTTTTATCAACAAACCCAACCCACTATCATGGGATATCAAAATACCATGGAGATAAACTACGATTATGCAAAGGAGGGCAGTGGCTTTGAAATGTCGATCGCAGCCCGGCCTTAGCGGACCATAGATTGCGACCAGGATCAACGCGACGTAGAGATATAGGTACAATGCCTTGTACTAAGGATGCTAATCTGATCGCAGACTGTCAATCGGGTTGCTATGCGCAGCACGGATCGTCTGGAAGGATAGTGTTGCCATGGCGAGAACTAACAAGAATGCCCCACTTGCAAAGAATATTCCCGGGGGGACTAGCGTCCTGTATTGGAATGATTCCAACCACTTGTCTGTGGCATACCAGGCGACCGGAGCGGCTAGCATAGAGGCTAGTAAGACCAACAATATAAACTCGCGCGAGAGATTGCTGATTATTGTTATGGTGGGGGCGCCTAATATCTTTCGAATGCCGATTTCTTTACGTCGTATTTCGGCCGTATAAATTACCAGACCTAGCAGACCCAAACAGCTGATGAGTATGGAAAGCCCTGTTGCCCAATTGAGCAACTTCGAGGTTTGCAAATCCTCCTTATAGAATGCTGCAATACTGTCATCAAAAAATGTGAAGGAGAAAGTTGTTTGTGGATAAAGGGCATGATACTCGGCCTCGATACGACGAATCGTTTCAGTCCACGCTGTACCTCCATTTTCGGAGGCATTTAGGGCTACGTGTATGTAAGCGCCCGATTCACCTTTCAACATCATTGGATCGATTCGCGTGTGGGTTGAACGTTGATAGAAGTCTTTCATTATACCGACAACCGTCATTTCCGTATCTCCCACCATAAAAAGTTCTTTGCCTATTGCCGTTTCGACAGGAGAGTAGCCTAACGCGCGAGCACAGGATTCGTTGATGACCACTTCTGCCACTCCCTCGATCTCACGCATAAGTCGTCCGGCGACAAGCTGGATGCCATAGAGCGGTATGTAATTAACATCACCAAAACGCAACTGTGCTAAAACCATGTCTTCCTGGGACGCGCTGCGCTGAGTTGAGACCGGGGTCATCATTGAGCGGTCATAAGCCGGCGGGACAAATCCACTGCTAACCCGCTCGACGCCCGCCAACGCCTGCAGGTTGTTAATAAGGCTGGTACGGCGATCAGCATTTGCGCGCGGCGGCAATTGAAAATTAAGGATTGCCTTCTGACGGTACCCAATATCCTGGTGTAATGAAAAATCAATCTGCCGAGTGACCACCCACGCTGCTATAATAAAAAACTGAGCAATCATAAATTGCGACACGGTCAGGTATTTTCGCAAATGTGTGCTGCGGGCCACCTTGCCTTCTCCCACACGTCCTCGAAGAATAAGTGCTGGACGGATGCCTGATAAGATGAGTGCGGGATACAAGCCAGCCAGCAACGAGACCACAAGAGTTAGTAACGCCACGAAGACCATTGTGGGAACATTGAAGAAGATGCCGGCGGATAATGGTAGAAAGTTTGCGAATATCCTAAGCAGGAAAGGCGCTAATATCAGCGACACGAAAACAGACAGGCTGGTGATGAACAGTGTCTCGACCAAGAACTGCTTGACGATTTGATTTCGGTTGCTGCCCACCGTTTTTCGAACGCCAATCTCCTTGGCTCGGCGCGCTGCCTGAGCAGTACTTAGATTAATGAAGTTCACACAGCCCAACAACAATAGAAACCCTGCGACGCCTAAAAGCGAATACAAAGCAGGTTTGCTCGCAGTACGTGAGTTGCCTGCGTAGTCAGGATTGAAATGGATGTCTGACAACGGTTGCAACCAGGCGGTAAGCGTACGATTGTTTTCGAGGTTTATACGGTCGTTATGTTGGGCAAGTAAAGCGATGGCCTTCCGCGCAATAGCGTCGGGGTCACTGACGGCATCCAGGCGAAGATAAGCCTTAGAGTTTTCATTCCAGTCAATCCAAGAGTCGAGTTGCCAAACCTGACGTAGAATCGTTTCATTCAGTGAACTGTAAGATATGAATTCAACAGCGGTAAAATCCGTATTATCTGCCAGGTCTCGGACAATACCGGCTATTGAACTGTGGACCGTGTCGTTATAGACAATATCGCGCCCCAAAATGTCTGCCATGGGTACGCCGGGAAAATATAGCCGCGCACGGCTTTCAGTTAGTACGGTCTTATGCGGTTTACTCATTACATTAGCATTACCCGCGATCCATTCAAATGGAACAAGGGCGAAATAATCCGCAGTCGTATACACAATGCCGGCAGGTGTTCCGGCCGGTGTTTTCTCACCGTTGTGTGCCGAGGGGATGGAAACAGGTAAAACGCGACTTCCCTCACAATGCAAGACCGGAACCGCAAGTTCAACCCCCGGCACTTGTTGTTGTAGTGCTGCAGCCATTGGCGTCGGTACAGACGTCATGCGCCCAGTGTGTCCATTGTATTGACTTTCGAACGTTATACGATAAACCCTGTCGCTACCAGGTATGAATCGGTTATAGCTGAACTCATACCGTGCGAGTAAGAAGATCACCAAGCTGGCAGCCAGTCCGATAGCCAGACTGAGCACGTGGATGCCGGAAAAGATCTTGTTACGCAGAAGACTGCGAATGGCGGTTACAAAGTAGTTTCTAAGCATAGCAAAAATGTGAAGCCACTTAGCGCTCGCTTTGAGCGGCTTTGAGTTAAGATGCACAATTTGGCAAAAAGTTGTAGTCTGCCATACAGAATTGGCCAGGGCGACGAAATTTGACGATAAATTGAATGGGGAGGTCCGTCGAGAGGTGTAGTATCAAAAACATGGCAGGACCAACACTAAATTCGTCCGACGAAAAATCCTAACCTTGTAAACGGTTTTAGCCAGCGCCGGGTTCGACTGCACCACAAACA
>NZ_JAHESC010000088.1 GCF_018598185.1 Dawidia soli | reverse complement strand
GGCTTCGCCCCTACATACAATGCGTATCTGGCGCGAGTCTTCCGACCGAAGGGAGGGCGACTCGTGCCCAGCACAAATTCGTGCCCCTACAGGAGGAGTCTCCGACTCCGGGCCTTACTCAAATTATCTTCGTGCTCCCTAACATCTCAACACCAACGACCAAGCCACTCCCATAACGCATGCTACAAACGCCCCACAGCCAAACACCAAACACAAAACCCCACAGTTGCTACTATAACACCATATATGTATATTGCTAATACCCCAAACCCCGTTCCCCATGACCCACAACATCTTCACAAGCGCAGCCATCGCCTGTTGTTTAATAGCATGCACTCCACCCAAGCCCGCATCAGACAACCTACAGGATCGCATCAGCGCAATAGAAAAGAACCTCTTCGCCGCCGTAAGAATAGAAGGAGAGGGCCCCTGGACCGTAGAGCAGCGCATGGCCCATCACAAAGTTCCCGGCCTGAGCATCGCCGTGATCAGAAACTATCAGCTCGATTGGGCCAAAGCCTACGGATGGGCGGATCGCGACGAGCGACGCGCCGTAACCACCGAGACGGTGTTCCAGGCAGCGTCCATCAGCAAGTCATTAAACGCAGTAGGACTGCTGAAGTTGGCGCAGGATGGCAAGGTGGCGTTGGATACCGACATCAATACCTATCTCACATCCTGGAAGTTCCCCTACGATACAGCGTCAAACGGTAAGAAGATCACCATCACAAACCTGCTGTCACATACCGCGGGGCTCACCGTGCACGGCTTTCCGGGCTACGCACAAGGGCAACCGCTGCCGACCGTAGCCGACATCCTCGACGGAAAACAACCCGCCAATACAGAGCCCGTACGGTCTATGCGCGAGCCGGATCAGACATCGGTATACTCCGGAGGTGGCACAACGATCAGTCAGCTGGTCGCCATGGATGTCACAGGCCAGCCGTATGATGTTTTTATGGAACAAGCCGTGTTGACGCCCCTGGGGATGACCCATAGCTTCTATACTCAACCGCCACCGGCCGCGAAACAGGCGCAGTTAACGACAGCGTACCACAGCGATAGTACGGCCGTGGAAGGGAAATATCATATCTATCCGGAACAAGCCGCGGCCGGACTATGGACCACACCGACCGACCTGGCCCGGTATATCATCGAAACACAGCTGGCATTACAAGGCCGATCCTCGAAAGTATTGAACCAGGCCTACACGCAAAAGCGTCTCGAGCCCTATCGCGAAGCCGCAGGCTTGGGTGTATTTATTACCCATCGCGACAATGCCCGGTATTTTGAGCACGGAGGCGCCAACGACGGCTTTCGCTGTTTTTATACCGGCAGCTTCGAAGATGGCAACGGCGTGGTGGTCATGGTAAACTCAGACAATGGAGGGATCTTAAAAGAAGTGATCAACAGCGTAGCGGCCGTCTATCATTGGAAAGGATTTGCCGAAGAGCCACCCAGGAAGATCGCGAAGCTCGACCCGCAGCAGTGGAAGTCGCTGGAAGGCCGGTACACCCTGGCGGGCGAGCCCGGCGCACATTTGCAGCTGACAACCCGGGACGAAAAATTAATACTGAAGCAGGAGTGGGACGGCGGCGAAGTAGTGTTCGAGGCCGAATCAGACACCACCTTTTTCTGTAGGGATTTTCATTTCCCAATCAAAGTCACCAGGAAGGAAAATGGAGCGGTAACAGAATTCCTGGCGTTTGATAAAGATGTGTGGGCAAGGGTAAAATAAACGGAATAACATGAAAGACTTACAGCTTGTCATACGATGTTTCGGCGTGATCATCCTGGTAGGCACGTTCGCCTGCACGACGCGCGAAGAAAAGAAACACGACCAGATCCCATACCCCTCTCCACGCCCCGATACCGCGGCCCTTACTTTCCTGCAAGGTATCGTCTCGGGCGACTCGCTGGATTTTAACGCCGCCTTTTCACCCGATGGAAAGTCGTATTACTTTACGCGATCCATAAAAGGCCATTGGTACTCTACGTCACGCGGTATGACAGCACCTGGAACACACCCGGGCAGGTGCCGTTTACCGAGGCCGGCTACTCACAGGCCGACCCGGCATTCGGGCCGGATGGTACATTGTATTTTATCTCGAATCGCCCGAAGGATGCAACCGATACGATAGTGGACTTTGATATCTGGTTTGTAAGCCCGCAAGCGGAGGGATGGTCACCGATCCAGAACCTGGCGGCTGTCAACTCCGACAGTAATGAATATTATATATCCATCGCGCACAACAGCAATCTATACTTCGCATCGTCCCGCGTCGGCGGCCTGGGGCAGGAAGATATTTACGTGAGTGAGTATAGCGAAGGGAATTATGGCGAGCCGCGGAACCTCGGCCCGGCCATCAATTCGGAAAAGTCTGAATACGACCCCGGCATTTCGCCGCAGGAAGACGCGCTGGTATTTGCTTCGTCTAAGCGCAACGATACCTTTGGCGGCGCCGACCTTTACGGAGCCATACGCGACGAGCATGGTGACTGGAAGTCTGCCGTTCATTTTGGACCGGCGGTAAATACCGATGCACGCGAGTTTTGCCCTTACTTCACCCGCGACGGCGACTATTTCTTTTTCAGCAGTCAGCGCGATGTGAAGTGGATCGGCATCGAAGCAGTCCGGGCGGCGTTGCGTTAAAGATGCTTAGGAGCAACGGGAGCTTTGCGGAACCGCCCCCAGGCAACAAACGCCGACAGCATGGCAAACACCACATTAAAGCCGATCTGCGATCCCTCGCCACGTACAACGTGAAAGACGCTGGCACAGAACATCAGCACAACAACACCCACTGCGGCGATCGGCGTAAGCCGGGGCTGGATGCGCAGCAAGGCCGGCAGTATCAGACCCAGCCCACCCAGCAGGTCAACGATGCCCGTGAGCTTCAGCACAGCCACCGGCACCTCGGCGGCCCACGGCCACATCGCAGCGACTTCGTCTGCCGGTTGAAACAACTTGACGGCGCTGGCCCACAGAAGGGTGAATGATAATAATGCCTGCACAACCCACAGGGCAATGTGCAGGACTTTGGAAGGTTTGTGTTGATCTGTCATGATGATTGTATGATGGCCCAAAGGTATTGTATCTTTGCTTTCTCCTGGAAAGCACTATCCCTCGGGAAAGCGCTTTCCCGCAGGATAGTATTGGACAACGAACACCTATACACGCATGCTGACACGCGGAGGATGCCCCAGGAATATGATGTCGATCCGGGATGCTTTGGAGGCCCTGGAAGGAAAGTGGAAGCTCTTGATCTTGTTTTCGCTCGCCAACGGCCCGAAACGGTTTAAAGCGATCTCGAAAGAAGTGGAAGGGATCTCCGACAAGATCCTGTCGAAAGAGCTCAAGCACCTGGAGCTGAACGCCCTCATCACGCGGCAGGTATACGATACTTTTCCACCCACGGTAGAATATGCCATTACCCCGCACGGCCAATCGCTGGAGAAGGTCATGGAAGAGCTGCACTTCTGGGGGCTGGCCCACCGCAAGAAGATCATGGGCAAGTGATCGACGTTACTGATACGACTGTCGGTATTCCAGCGGTGAAAGATCGGTCTTGCTTTTGAAAAGCTTGTTAAACGACTGCGGATATTCGAATCCAAGACGATACGCAATTTCGCTGACCGAAAGAGGAGTGGTCGTCAGCAGCTCCTTGGCCTTGTCGAGCAGCTTATTTTGAATGTGTTGTTTGGTACTCTGCCCGGTGTGCGCGCGAAGCATGTCGCTGAGGTAATTGGGAGAGATGTGGAGCTGACCGGCGATGTATTGTACCGACGGCGGCCCTGCCTGCTGGATTTTGTCGCTGGCAAAGTATGCATCCAGCAAAGCCTCCAGGCGGGTAAGGATATCGTTGTTTGCCAGCTTGCGGGTAATGAACTGGCGATTGTAAAACCGGTTGGCATAGTTCAGCAACAGATCGATGTGCGATACGATCACATCCTGGCTGAACGCGTCAATGGACATGGCAATTTCGCGTTCGATGTTTGTCATCATATCGGCGATCATCTGCTCTTCGCTGTCCGACAGGTGCAGTGCCTCGTGTACCGCATACGAAAAGAACCCATACTCTTTTACACGCGAAGCCAGGGGATACGTCTGGAAAAAGTCGGGATGGACCATCAGCAGGTATCCCGATACCGGTGTAGCGCTGGGTACCTCGACGTGTGTGACCTGCCCCGGTGCTGTAAATGTCATCACCCCCTCGTTGAAGTCGTAGTATTGCTGCCCATACTTCATCTTGCCTTCAAAGTTCATTTTCAAGGCGATGCAATAGTAGCTATACGACGAGTACGCTTCCAGCGCATCGAGCGACGACAGCACGGCATCCAGGTGCACAACGCTCACCAGCGGATGCTTGGGCTTTGGCAAGCCCAGCATGCTGTGTAACCTCGGGATGGAATCGATACGCCGTGGCGTGATGGGAGTTCTTTTCATAGGCCTGGCCACCTTATCGTGGATCAAGTTAATCAATTAAGCCCATACCGAAGGCGTCATAGCGATCGCCCGTCGGAGTACCGAGCGGGATGATGTTTTCGAGTTTTACCAGGTCCTCGCTTGTCAAGGTGATACCGGCCGCGGCGATGTTCGCTTCCAGGTATTTCACGCGCTTGGTACCGGGAATAGGCAATGCGCCCTTTGCCATGGTCCACGCAAGCGCGAGTTGTGTACCGGCGATACCCTTGCGCTGCGCCATGGTCTCGATGGCATGTAACAGGTCGAGATTCTTCTGGAACTGCTCGCCCTGGTACTTCGGCAGGCCGCGGCGGAAGTCGTTTGTTGGAAGATCATCCGGCGTGCGGATCTGTCCGGACAGAAAGCCTCTGCCCAAGGGTGAATAAGCCACCAGGCCTATGCCCAGTATACGCAGCGTGTCGTTGATGCCGGCTTCTTCAATGCTGCGCTCGAACAACGAGTACTCGCTTTGTACCGCGCTGACCGGATGAACGGCATGTGCACGGCGAATAGTAGCGGACGAAACTTCCGACAGGCCGATATATTTTACCTTGCCTTCTTTCACCAACGCGGCCATGGCTTCCACCGTTTCTTCAATGGGTGTATTCTTATCAAGACGGTGCAGGTAATATAGATCGATGTAGTCGGTGCTTAGGTTTTTCAGTGAACGCTCGATCGATTTTCGAACATAGTCCTTCGTGCCATTGATGGTCCACGTCAGGTAGCCCTGGTCGTCAATCTCCCAACCGAATTTTGTAGCGATAACATAGCGGTCGCGTTGACCTTTGGTAGCCTTGCCTACAAGGCGCTCGTTAAGGTAAGGACCGTACATGTCGGCCGTATCCAGGAAGTTACCGCCGAGCTCGAAAGAGCGATGGATGGTGGCAATGGCTTCGGCTTCATTCGCCGGTCCATAGATGTCGTTCTCCAGAAGGCCGGTCATGCCCATGCAGCCCAGGCCGATAGCGGGGACAATAAGCCCCTGGCTGCCCAGTTCGATTTGTTTTGGTTTCATGATGCAAAGCTCGGCCCCGGCGTGCTTCCGCAACTATCCAAACCCCGGAAGTATGTATCCGGATCACAACTCCCACAACCGGGTTACATATGCCGCCCGAAAACGATATAGTGGCAAGATCCTCCGTTTTCGCAACTAAAACGCTATACATCTGTGCGATTGCTCTCCCTGCGCCAAAGACTGACATGTTTCCTGCTGCTTTTCCTGACCGGTACTCTTTCACACGCCCAGCGTGAGCTTTGGGGCACATCCATGGCGGGAGGTGACTACGGCAACGGATTTATATTCCGCTCCGACTCGATCGGCGACAATTTGCAGATCGTTCATCACTTTAATACCGGTGTCGACGGCGAAAACATCAGTGCGCTGACACTCGGCAGTAACAACAAGCTATACGGCCTGGCGGGTTCCGGAGGACCGGGCTCGACCGGCGTATTCAACAGCGGTACATTTTTCGAATACGACCTGGCTACCGATGCGTTTCGTATACTGGCGGCCTTCGGCCCCAACTTTACGCCCCTTCCGTTAACCCCCGCTACGCCGCGCGCGGAGGGAAAGCCCGTGCTAACAGAAATTCGGCCGGGTGTGTTGTATGGACTGCTGTGGCAGGGCAGCTACGTGTTTTCATATAACATGAATACAGGCGAGTTTACCCGGCCATTCATTCTTCCGACATACACCGGCGACGCCATGAATAGCACCCTACAGAATAAACTGAACCCCGGGTTCCATAAGCTGGGCAATTATTGGTATGCGACGACGTCCACAAACTCACAGTGTCCTGTCGGCAACCCCTATTCGGGTTCCGTCATGCGCATGGATGCCAACGGCAACGCCATTGCCGTACAGTATAAGGCCTCCTGCCTGGCCTCGGAAGGAGTTGGCTACGACGGCAATTTTGTCGAAGTGAACGGAAAGTTCTACGGAACGACAGGATACGGAGGAACCGAAAACCGCGGCGTGATCTACGAATTCAACCCCACGGCCACCACCTATACCAAGGTATACGACTTCGTCGGCTACCCGTACAGTTACAACGTACAGTCGCTGGTGTCGGTCGGCAACGGTAAGCTTTATGGAGCCGCCCACGGTGGAGGCGCCCCCGAAACAAATTCTCCGGCCGGTTGCGGTATATTATTTGAATTTGATATTGCGACGAAAGTCTTTGCGAAGAAGTATAACTTTACTCTTATTGGCCAGTCGATCTATGACCTGGGCGCCTTCCCCTCAGGCCTGATCAAAAGTACCAATAAAAAGCTCTATGGAGCTACCCAATACGGCGTCTTCGAATATAACCCCGCCGACGGTACAATGCGCACGGCAGGGCGCTTCAACGGCGTGGGCTTTGCGCCATCGCTCATACAGATTTGTCGCAAGCCTGCCTACACACCGCTTGAACAGACGACCTATACCGTGTGTGCCGACGCCCCCTTTACGCTCAATCTTGGCAGCTCCAATACCACGACTGCCACGTGGGCGCACAACGGCGTACCGGATGATAAACAGACGTCGACTACGCTGCAGTTCCAATCCTTCACATCTGCCCACGCCGGCACATGGGTCTGCTCCCTGACGAACGAATGCGGCACGACAGTGTCCCAGACGATCACCCTGCAGGCAGGCTCTCCAGGGCAGCCTGTCATCACGGCGAGCGGACCGCTTGCGTTTTGCGCAGGCGGAAGCGTGACACTCTCCGCGCCGGAAGGATTTAACTCCTATCACTGGAACAACGATGCTACCGCACGCGAGATCCGGGTGGAGGAAGACGGAAGTTATACCGTCACCGTAGACAACGGCTGCCCGAGCCCGCCGTCGGAAGCAGTAACCACCGTCGTACATGCTCTACCCGACGCACCGACATTAACAGAAGATGCCACCGGCTCAACGCTGACAGCCTCCGGCAACGTCGATACGTACGTATGGCGGCTGAACGATGTCACCCTCGAGACACACGCCGCCACTATTGACGCGACAGCCCCCGGGCTCTACACGGTATACAGCATAAGCGACGCCGGATGTATGTCCGCTGGCTTTGCAGCCCGGCAGGTTGTTATTACCGGCATGGAAGAGGCCTCCAACAAGGTGCTGAAGGCTTATCCCAATCCCAGCAAAGGTGTACTGCAGATCAAATCGAGCAACGCCCTACGGGGTGCCGCCACGGTGTCGGTAGTCAATGCGCAAGGAACCGTCTTGCATGTGCAGATCATCATCCTGACAAAAGACCCTACCATGATCTCGCTGGAACATCTTCCCGCGGGTCTGTATAATCTGGTGATCCGCAAAGACGCCACGGTCCTGGTAAAAAAGATTGTAATTCGATAGCGTCGAAGCTTGACCAGCTGGCGTAGGCGCAGGTTCAAGCACCGCGAGCCTGTTTGCTGGCGCAAGTTTAAGCGAAGCGGAACTTGTGCCGGGAACTGTCGGCAGTTTGTAACTGCCGTATTCCTCCCTGGCGGCCACGTCAGTCGATAGATCGGCCATGAACAAAGTCGATTGCACCGAAACGGTATAGCTATAAATTCTGGTCTCTTGATTTTCTGCTACAGTCTCCTTCATCGTGTAGACAAATCGTGCGTCAGAATATTGAACACCGCTCTGTTCACTCTTCACAGCGTTGGACGGCACACTTTCCGGCGCTGTCGCGATATCCACAGCCGGCATCTCATCTTCACCGCTCCCGCCATTCCCCCCGGCCTCGCCAGACGTCCCATCCTTTCCGAGTAGCGCCATGATCTTCGCCGCGCCAAAGCGTGGTACTTCTCCGATCTCGCCATGCCGGCGAAAGGCGCCATACTCAATCCCGATAGACAGCATCAGCGTCCACGCATCATCCGGAGGAAGCGCGGCGCGCATCGCGAGCTCCAGCGTGGTGCTTTCCATTCCTTCCAGCGAAGGATTCCAGTCCGTCGAAACGCTGATCGAATTGTACGCCCGGCTATACCATGTTGGCGGCAGGTATTCTTTGGACGGCACATCATACGTTACATCGGGCACGATCCCCAACGTGACGGTCAGGCGGAACATAGCGTGGTTGTTCTGCGGAAAATAGTTAATATCGCGGAGCAGCTCGGGAAGATCGATGCGTGCCGAACGCGTTTGCCGATCCAGCGTATAATATATAGGGGCGCGCACGATCGAGTCGAAGGCCGGCGCTTTTTGCGTGGTGGAGAAACCTTCGAGCAGACGCGTATGTTCGGAGAGCGTGATCCGGCGGCGCCCCCATTCGCTGGTGCCGTCGCGCAGCTGTACCTGGCGCATGACGCTGTTGATGTCGCTGCCGAAATTATAGTCCGTGAGGTGGCGGAGCTGGATCAACGCCTTTCGCACGTAGCTGCCATGACGCGAGCAACCACCGAATTCCGACATCGTACGACGCGTGTTTAGAAAGTTGGCGGCGGTTTTTACTTTTTCGCCGCTCGGGCCGCCTTTACGCCGCACAACGATCTTGTCGACGCCGCGCATGCGGTAGGCGCTTAGCATGTCCAACTTACCGGTAAAGACGAATGGTCCTTCGAGAAAAGGCATAATCGATTGGTTTTAAGGGTAACGAGAGGGTTTTAGACAACATCAAGGTTAACAACGGTGTCTGCTTCGAATATACGAAAGAGTGGATAGCTTCGTTTATACTGTATAGAATAAATTTTGGAAGGAAGAGAATTTACATAACATATTCAATATTTATATAATTATTGGATATCTATTGAAATAGGCTTACTGAACTATTGGATATCTATTGGATATATTGGAATTTGAAGTAAGTTATACCGGATTTTTCAGGGATATTGGGGAAACCCGGCCATACTGGGCACGGCGCGCCTACTTCACTGACGTTGACACCTGCGTCGGTGTTGTGCATTTAGCGTGCGGATCACCGGTGCGCCTGGCATACTTTACAAGTGCAGTGGTTCATAGTAAAATGCCGTGCACCAACTACCTTCCCGTTTTTTTTGTCGGCCACTTTAAATATTTCATTAAATAGAGTGTCCTCGGATTTCTCCAAATATCTTCTTATGGAGTAGCTGCAGACATCGGCAAGTTGTACCATGCTGGTTAATTGGGAATCCACAAAAAGCGGTGTTTCGATTATGTTGTGGATGTCGGTCTAAAAAGTGCCATGCCGATGAAATGTCTTCATTAAGTGGGTATGGTGCTTATTTACGGTTTCATTATTGTCGTGTATTAACAATCCGTACTGTTTGGATATTGTTGACTTCGAGTAAATCTTAAGGTAATACTCAAATCTTGAAACTAATGCTCAAAGGCTTGCTCGTCGACTGACAACTTAGCGATAGCGGGTTTGAAATGTGTTTTATCTACACATTCGGCAAACAATCGGCAGAACGACCAACTACCTATGAGTTTGGCAATCTCCAGAACAAATTGCTTACGTTCATCTAACGTCAGGTGAATGTCGTCCCTGGTGTGCCGATAATTCTTTTTAGTTTTATGGTACTGCTTCTGTGTCTTCGCTGTTTGCAATCTTAATAGTTCTGATTTCCTATATTTCTCTACCTCGTACTTCCGGGTTGCTTGATCGAGAGTTTCGAAATCCTCAATTTTAGATTGCTCAAGAATAGGCCATAGCATCCAACCGGTATGTATCTCGGTGTCGTTTAAATAATATTTAGCTTTTACCCTTTGGACTTCCATTTCACACTGTTTCCATTTGGAGACAGGGATTGAAAGTCCCGCTAAAACATAATGAGAAGTGTTGCCAGGGATATCCCGCGTGCCGGATTCGTCGATGTAGCAAAAGATCATAGATAACGGGGCGATTACAAAAAAAAGCGACTGGTTTTAGGGATAAATCCCGTAATGAAGACGCTTAGCGACTCCTACCAGACGCAATACAAAGTAACAACATCGGCTGGTGAAAAGAAATAAAATAAATGGTAAAATTTTGGGGAAATGGGTGTCAGTCTCGATGCTCGGGGCATAGGATCAGGATTAAATGTTGCGAATTCTCCTGGAAGGGAATTTAACGTAGGCTTATTATTAGGTAGACGATTCCGGAGAGGGTCAATACAATGATCCAGGTCAATAGTTCGCCTTTGAGTCCGGCCAATAAACCTTTATATAATCTCTCTAGCATAGATTGAATATACGAATTTTGGCAGACAAAGTTCGGCTAACAGCCGCGGGCTAATTTATTTGTGTGCCTTTTTTATTAGAAGGCTGATTACGCTAAGAAGTTTTCGAAGAAACATCGATTTTCCCTGGCTTTCCAAAGGCGTTCTGGTAAGTCGCAATTCCTGAAGCATTCTTTGTACGCACATTATGACCTTGCTCGGAGTTCCAACGGTCTTGCAACAGTCACGTGTATTGCGCCTACTTCACCTCCCGCGTAAAACAAGCGATCGTGTCCACCTCGCCCTTCAAATTCCGCATCGGTGCGTAGCGCGATACGATCTGCAGCGTATGCCCATTCACCTGTGATGTGTCGGCATGCTCGAACTCTTCGCCGGCAAACGTGCGGTCGTAGCGTTCCTTGTGGGCGGCATGTGCTTCGGGTTGTAAGATCGAGAAGAAGTCGAACCCTTTCTTGATCTTCACGCCCATCTGTTGCAGGCGCTCTGCAAAACGGGTATTGAACGTGTCGATGCGGTATCGGCGGTCGAGGGTAAAGATGGCGTCGCCGGAGTGGTTGATGAGCTCGTGGAAGTAATGTTCGCGTTCGGTCATTTCGTTCATGGCGCGCACCATTTCGTCTTGCTGGGCGTTGAGCTCTTCCATGTTCTGGCGCATCTCTTCTTCCTGCGACTTCAGCTCTTCGGCTTGTTGTTGCGATTCGAGCAGCGTGGCTTCGGTCTTCTTCAGCATGGCGCGGTGCTCGGTAATGTCGCGTGCGATCAGGCTTACGCCGATGATCGTGCCGGCGGTGTTGCGCAGCGGGTTGTAGGTTACGTGGAAGTCGCGGTCGAAGTGATGGCGCAGCGGCTCTTCTACGTGCTCACCGGCCAGGGCGCGCAGGTAGGGTTGCTTGAACTGCTCTTCGCGGCCGGGCGCCATCTTCAGCAGGCTGTTGCCGGGGTCGACGGGCACGCCGTAGCGCGAGAACAAGGTGCGGAAGGCTTTGTTGGCGACCAGGATCTGGAAGTTGGGGTCGACGGTAACGATGCAGTCGTCGATGCCCTCGATGATCTCGTTATAGTATAGCTGGCTGTCGCGGGCGCGTTGCATCTGGCGCGATACTTCTTCCTGCGTGGCGACGAGCTCTTCCATGTTCTGGCGCATTTCTTCTTCCTGCGACCGGAGCTGCTCGGCCGCTACCTGGCTGTCTTGCAACAGCGTGCGGGTGCGGCGCGCCGTGCGGGCGCTGGAGTAGAGGGCGGCGATATTCTCGGCAATTTTTTTGAGGAACTCGATTTTATAAGACTCCACGGCGCGGAAGGAGGCCAGCTCCAGTACGCCGACAATCTCGCGGTCCAGCAGGAGGGGTACGATCACCACGCAACGGGGTGTGGCGTCGCCCAGGC
>NZ_JAHESC010000087.1 GCF_018598185.1 Dawidia soli | reverse complement strand
ATCAACATCAGCCACCCCCCAAATCCAATCTCCACCGAAGGATTACCCGTATCAAAGCCCTATCATACCCGTATCAAAGCCCTATCATACCCGTATCAAAGCCATACATTACCCGTATCAAAGCTATACCACACATATCCCTGAGCCATACCAGACATATCCCCGGGCTACATCGGGTCAGGCCTATCGGTTCTCTCCCAACTGTTTGATCAGCACCCGCATGTCCTTCGGATAGGGCGCCTCCACGGTCTTCTCCTCCCCGGCCAGGGTCGTAAAAGTGAGCGAAAAGGCATGCAGCGCCATACGCTTCATGATCGGCTGCTCCTCCGTCTGCTTTTTCAGATTAAAGCCACGTTTTACAGCCGAAAGGAAAAATGGCTTGCCGCCATACATTTCGTCGCCCGTAATAGAGGCGCTCAGCGTGGACAGGTGAATGCGGATCTGGTGCATGCGTCCCGTGACGGGGCGGCATTCCACCAGGGTGTGTAGCCGGTACGATTCCAGCGTGGTGAAATAGGTCTGTGCAGGCTTGCCCTCGCGCTTGCTGATCTTTACGATGCCGTCGTCCTGCTTGAGGATGGGCAGGTCCACCAGCGTGTCCTGGAAGCCGTGGTTGCCGTCTACGACGGCGTGATAGACCTTCACCACCTGCCGTTTCTCGAACTGCAGGCTCATGTGGCGGTAGGCCTCCGGGTGTTTGGCAATGGCCAGCACACCAGACGTGTCCTTGTCCAGGCGGTGGCACACCTGGGCATCGCCCGTGTAATCGCGGGCCAGCCCCAGGAGGTTTATTTTCTCGCGGCGGTCCTCCAACGTGGACAGGAAAGGCGGTTTATTGACAAATACATAGTCCTCGTCCTCAAAGAGGATCATGTCTTCGAATGTCTGCTTGGATTGCTTCAAAAGCGTGTTAATGGTCGTTCTTGTGATGATCGTTCTTGTCGCCGGAATCAGCCGGTTCCGGCTTAATCCGCGGCAATTTAAAACTAAAAGTAGAACCTTTCGCAGGAACGCTGACGACTTCGGCCCGGGTGTTGTGGCCGTCCAGGATGTGTTTTACAATGGCAAGCCCCAGGCCCGTGCCGCCCTTCTCGCGGCTGCGGCTCTTGTCCACGCGATAGAAACGCTCAAAGATGCGCGTCTGGTGCTCGGTCGGAATGCCTTCGCCAAAGTCGCGCACGTGGGTCACCACATTCTTTTTGCTGACGTCGAAGCTCACAACAACGTCGGAGTCGTCATGCGAATGTTTGATGGCGTTGGAGATCAGGTTGGTCATCACCTGGCTGATGCGCTGCCAGTCGGCGTACACGATGGCCTTGTTCTCGGCCCCCTCCAGGCGCAGCCGGATGCTGCGCTTCTCGCCCTTTTCTTCAAACTGCTCGAACACCTCCTCGGTGAGCTTATACATGTCGATGCTCTCGAAGTGCATCTTGATCTGACCCGTCTCGATGTGCGACAGCGTGAGCAGGTCTTGCACGAGTACGTCCAACCCATCAAGGCTTTTGGCGGCCTTCTTCAGGAACTTGGTGCGCACCGTCTTGTCGTTCACCGCGCCGTCGAGCAGCGTGTGTACAAAACCCTGCGCCGCGAAAATCGGCGTCTTCAATTCATGTGATACGTCGGCGATAAACTCGCGGCGGAACGCCTCGATCTTTTTCAGCTCGTCGATCTCCTTTTGCTTCAACTCGGCAAACGAGAAGATGTCTTCGTTGATGGTCTTGAGCGGGTTGAGCGACGAGGGCTTTTGTTTGTCGAGCTTCGACAGCTCTTTTTTCTTGAGCTTGGTGACAAGCTTATACACCTTGTTGATCTCGCGGAAGATCAGGAACTCCAGCACAACGAAGATCAATAGGTACGACACCGAAAAGCTGATGACAAACGCCACCAGCAGGGCGCTCACGTCAATGCTGCGGAACAGCGACAGGAAAAGAGTAGTGATGAACGCTATGCAAAACGCCAGCAACAGGGCCAGACCACGCGAACTGTAAACCATGCCCCAAGATAGTCGTTATCGGTTACCGCGGTATTAATTCAGGCTGAATTTATACCCCACCCCTTTTACGGTGGTGATATAATCGTCGCCGATCTTTTCGCGCACCTTGCGGATGTGCACGTCTACCGTACGGGCCAGCACGTATACGTCCGAGCCCCAGATGTTCTGCAGCAGGTCTTCGCGGCTGAACACTTTATTGGGGTTCTGCGCCAGGAAATACAGCAGCTCGAACTCCTTCTTGGGAAGGTTGACTTCCTTCTCGTTGATCTTGATGGTATAGCTGGTGCGGTCGATCGTCAGGTCGCCGATAGTGATCAGGCTGGACGGTGACGTTTTCTTCGAATCGCGGCGGAAGAGGGCGCTGATGCGGCTCATCAACGCGCGGGGCTTGATCGGCTTGGTGATGTAATCGTCGGCGCCGACGTCAAACGCGGCTACTTCTGAATACTCCTCGGAACGGGCCGTCAGGAACACCACGAAAGTCTTTTGAAGCTCGGGAATGTCGCGCAGCAGCCGGCAGGTTTCCACACCGTCCATTTTGGGCATCATGATGTCCAGCAGGACCAGATCGGGAACAAAACGCTTGGCAATGTCCACTGCTTTTGAACCGTCAGAAGCCGTTTTCACATCGTACCCGCCTTTCTCTAAATTGTACTTCAGAAGCTCCAGGATGGGTTCTTCATCGTCCACGACAAGCACTTTGTGCATCTGCTTGTTTCCCATAGTTCAACATTTTACTTCAAAAGTAGCCAGAAAAACACCTATTAAAAACAGCGGGTCGCTTCTTAATAATTCCTTAAGCGCACGTAACAATTCCTTAACATACCAGCGGGTCGATGTTGCGTCACAATCGTGTGAAACACACATCTCAGAACACGTCTATCTTTGGGTGACAGCGTTTTACAAGAAGGGATACACCTGGCTGAGATGCGCAATGTAGGCGCGCAAGTCCCCGCCGAAGTCTTCTTTCCACGCGCGCATAAAGTCTGTTTGCTTCGCCTGATACTGGCGGAAGTTCATGAAGTATGCATTGTTGGGTAACTTGTTCTTAAAGCGCTGCGACGGGTGTTTGTTAAGCCGGAGTGAAAGCGTATCGAGGTTCGTAACGATGCGGCGGATAGCCTCCTCTTTGATGCGCAGCTTCTCCGCTTTCGGCGCCTGCGGATCGAGCGCGCTGTATACACTGTCGAGCATCGCCGCGCCGCGCAGCATGTGATCGACATAGTGCAGGTAATCGCGGTCTTCGTCGATATACTCGGTATACTGCGGGGAGGCAGCACCGTATTTGTGAATCAGAAATTGCTCGGCCCCACGATCGCCGATAAAGGTCGCGAGGTTCTCGTTGAAGTCGATGCTGTCTTTGACAAAGATGGTAGCGTGCGACATCTCGTGAATAATGAGGTTGGCCAGATCGCCTTCGCTGCGGCTCAGCATCTTGCTCAGGATAGGATCGGTAAACCAACCGAGCGTAGACCACCCACCGGGGTTGCGTACGATCACATCGTACCCCTCCTCTTCCAATTCGCGCTTCAGCGCAAAGGCACGCTTCTCGCTGAAGAACCCTTTGTACGGCACCGAGCCCACGACCGGAAATGTCCATTCCTTGGGGGCCAGCTTAAACGCTTCGCTGGCCAGCACCACCCACATGACCTCCTTGCCTTTTTGATCGTATAACGTTTTATAGTTCTCGGTGTCTTTCAACCCGAGCGAGTCGACGGCATACCGGCGCACCTCGTCAATCAGCCGCAGCCGCGCCTTGAGCGAGTCGGGAAAGTGGGGGTCTTGCATGAACTCCTCCACCGGGCGGGCATTCCAGATAATGTTGAGCTGCCCATAGCCCTGGCGCAGTCCATATAAGACCAGGTCGCCGTAGATCACCAGCAGGACCACGATGACCAGGCCAAGGCCCGCCAGGATGCGTTTCAGGATTTTGCGCGTCTTTGCCATGAAAGCGTTAAAACGTCCAAGATATACAACCAAATCCCAAAAAACATAGCCCTGACCCCACCGGGAATTTTGATTTTCTATTTTAAATAGTATTTTTGAATCGAATTTTAACTAATTTTAATAGTTGATCAATTCGAACGAGGCACCTCAAGATCGGATTAAATAATAACCCGATCGGGCGAAGCAGGCATATTAACAATGTCGTACTTTCGCCTTAGGCTGACCCTCTACTTACCCCTAAGAAAAAAAAACAGAAATATGAGTGATGCAAAAAGTGACGCAAAAGAGAAACTGAAAGCGCTTCAGTTAACGCTCGACAAACTTGATAAGACCTACGGAAAGGGTACGGTCATGAAACTTAGCGATGAGAAGGTGGTAGACGTAGCGGCGATCTCGACAGGTTCGCTGGGCCTTGACATCGCCCTGGGCATTGGCGGTATTCCCCGCGGCCGTATCATTGAAGTGTACGGCCCTGAATCGTCGGGTAAAACTACCCTGACCATGCATTGCATCGCCGAAGCACAAAAGCGCGGCGGTCTGGCGGCCTTCATCGACGCAGAACACGCCTTTGATAAGAGCTATGCCGAAAAGCTGGGCATCGATACAGAAAACCTGCTGATCTCGCAGCCCGACAACGGCGAGCAGGCACTGGAAATTGCCGACCACCTGATCCGCTCCGGTGCGATCGACATCATCGTGATCGACTCCGTGGCCGCCCTCGTACCGAAAGGCGAATTGGAAGGCGAAATGGGCGAAAGTAAAATGGGCTTGCAAGCCCGCCTCATGTCGCAAGCCCTGCGGAAACTGACCGGCACCATCGCCAAGACCGGTTGTTGCTGTATCTTCATCAACCAGCTGCGTGAAAAGATCGGGGTGATGTTCGGCAACCCCGAAACCACCACCGGTGGTAACGCCTTGAAGTTCTACGCATCCGTGCGTCTCGACATCCGCCGCATCGGCCAGATCAAAGAAGCCGCAGACGACATCACCGGTAACCGCGTAAAAGTAAAAGTGGTGAAAAACAAAGTAGCCCCTCCGTTCAAAGTAGTCGAGTTCGACATCATGTACGGCCGCGGCATCTCTAAATCCGGTGAGATCATCGACCTGGGCGTAGAGCTCAACGTCATCCAGAAGTCAGGCTCATGGTTCTCTTACAACGGCAATAAACTCGGCCAGGGCCGCGACGCCGTAAAACAACTCATCGAAGACAACCCGGAGCTGTTGGACGAGCTCGAAGCCAAGATCAAAGAAAAGATCGCCGGCGAAGAAGGCAAAAAAGTGCTGGAAGCTGTCGACAAAGAAGACGAATAGTGTTAGCCATACAATCCATAAACAAAAACAGCGCGGTCAAAAGCCGCGCTGTTCTTGATTCCAGTCAGCCCTGTAAGGGCGTAATATAATAGCCCAGGCTAAAGGCCTGGGGTAACGGATTTATAACCGGCATTCAAGCCCTGTAGGGGCGTAACCATTTCGAGCCACACAGCCTACGTAGCCCGGATAGCATCAACCGGATCCAACCTCGCCGCCAGCGCCGCCGGCACAATACCCGACACCAACCCGATCACCGTCGACACCACCAGCCCCAACACAATATTGTTGATCGACAACACCACCTCCAGGCTCCCCATCGGGATCAGCGTAAGCAAAAACACCAGGATCAATCCCATCATCCCCCCGATCAGGCTCAGGAAGATTGCCTCGAATAAAAACTGGAAGAGAATAAAGTAATTCTTCGCGCCCAGCGACTTCTGCAATCCAATAATAGGCGTGCGTTCCTTCACCGACACAAACATGATGTTGGCAATACCAAAGCCCCCTACGAGCATTGAGAACCCGCCGATCAGCCAGCCGGCCACACCAATGACATCAAAGAGACTGCCGATAATATTCGCCAGCGCCTCCGGCCGGTTAATGGCAAAGTCGTCTTTCTCTACCGGTCGCAGCCCACGCCGCACGCGCATCACGCCGCGCACTTCGTTCTCCAGCTCTACCAGTCCAAAGTCCGACTCATAGCCCCGCAGGCCGATGCCCGACTCGAGCTCATTCCACCGCCCGGTGCCGGTCTGATAAAATTTGCGAAAGCCGTTATAGGGAATGATCGTGACATAGTCGTTGCTGGGCGTGCCGAGAAAGCTTTGCCCCTCTTTCTTTACTACACCGATAACGACAAACTTGCGGTTGCGGATCTTCACGGTCTCACCCGTGGGGTCATCCTGAAAGGGGAACAGCACCTTCGCCACCTCGTTGCCAATGACCACCACATTGCGGCCGGCACCCAGCTCATCGGCCGTAAAGTAACGGCCGTACTCAATGTTCACATTAAAGATATTGTCATAGCCCTCGCTGGCACCGACCAGCCGCACCTCCCCGATGCTGTTGCTTTTGTGTTTAACCGTCATGCTGCCGTGCTCGGCAAAAATGGACAGGCTGCTGGCGTGCTTGAGGTTTTCCTGCAGGAACTTAAACTCATTGACAGAAGGTGTAGGCCGGCGGAGGAAATCCCACCAGCGGTACTCCTCGCCCTCATTTTCAGGCAACCAGGGCCATTTATCCAGGTAAATGACGTTACTCCCCACGAACTTGAAACTGTCTTTGATATTTTTTTCCAGGGAATCGACCAGGGTGAGTACGAAGATAATGGCGAAAATGCCCACCGTCACCCCCAGCAAGGAGAGGACGGTACGAAGGATATTGGAACGCAATGCCGTCCAGGCAAACCTGAAACTCTCGAAAATCTGGCCTAAAGTCTTCATTTTAAACTACTAACGTAGCGGTTGCGGAATGGTTTGTCGGCCGGGGTAGCACCGGAATTACTCACTGTAGACCAAAAAAACGCATTTTTGTTACAGTACTGAAAAAAACAGGTCATTTTGTCGCAAAAGCCAATTGTTACCTTATTTTTGCAACCTCTTAAAAATTTACCCTTTATTGGGCGTCTTTTGCTTATACGAATATGAAGTTATCGGAATTTAAGTTCGAACTCCCCAACAACCTTATAGCCCTAGACCCAGCAGAAAACCGTGACGAGTCCCGGTTGATGGTCGTGCATAAAGACTCTGGCAAGATCGAACACAAGGTATTCAAGGATGTCGTTGAATATTTTGGCGATGGCGACGTGATGGTAGGCAATGACACCATGGTGTTCCCGGCACGTCTGTACGGCCGCAAAGAAAAGACCGGTGCCAAGATCGAAGTGTTCCTGCTCCGCGAGCTGAATGCCGACATGCACCTGTGGGATGTATTGGTAGACCCTGCCCGCAAGATCCGCGTAGGCAACAAGCTCTACTTTGGCAACGGCGACCTGGTGGCCGAGGTGATCGACAACACCACCTCCCGTGGCCGGACCATCCGCTTCCTGTTCGACGGCGACTCTGCTGCCTTCGACAAAGTAGTAGAGACCCTGGGCGAGACCCCCCTGCCCAAGTATATCAAAAGAAAGATCAAGCCTGAAGATAAAGAGCGTTTCCAGACCATCTTTGCAAAAAACAAAGGTGCCGTTTCCGCTCCTACCGCCGGTATGCACTTTACACGCCAGCTGCTGAAACGTCTGCAGCTGAAAGGTGTGGACATGGCCTACATCACCCTGCACATCGGCCTGGGCACCTTCCGCCCGGTAGACGTAGAAGATCTGACCAAACACAAGATGGACTCTGAAAACTTTATTGTAGGCAACGAAGCCGTCGATATCGTAAATAAAGCCCTCGACAATAAAAACAAAGTGTGCGCGATCGGCACCACCACCATGCGTGCGCTGGAATCGGCCGTATCGGCCACCAACCGCCTGAAGGCACGCGAAGGCTGGACGGACAAGTTCATCTTCCCGCCGTACGACTTCAAGATCTGCAACGCGATGATCACCAACTTCCACATGCCGGAGTCTACCCTCCTGATGATGGCGGCAGCATTCGGCGGCTATGACGTCGTCATGGAAGCGTACAAAGTAGCACGGAAAGAAAAATATAAGTTCCTGACATACGGCGACGCCATGCTGATCATCTAAGCAGCGTCCTCATCATAACCATGACAAAGCGGTCCCGACAATGTCGGGACCGCTTTGTTTTATACCACTCCGCGGCTATAATAACAGCGACGCCACCTCACGCCAGCTGTTGACCCGCGGCGACCAGGGCTCGTTGACGTTGTGCGGCGACGTGAACAGGATGCCCTGTCCCTCAAAGCCCTTGAAGTTGCGTATATGGTCGTCGATGAGGTAATCGGCGTTGATAATGCTTTTGGAGCCGCAGAACACAATATTATTCCACGGTATAAAAGGAAAATGCTCGTTCATCCATTCGAGCTTGTGTACGAGCGACATCTTGAATTCCATCGCCGCGCTGGCAATGAAGATCTCGTACTTCTTCGACAGCTCGCGGATCACCTCCTGGCTATCGGGCATCACGGGCAGATCTTTGAAGAACCCCTCGGTATGCGCATACTTCATCACATGGCTGCGATGATCGGCCGGTACTGCATCGCGCAGATACCTTCCACGACAAAGCTCCGGGTCGAGCCTGCAATTAAAATCCCGCTCGTACCACTCAAAAAAACGGTGATACGCATCGGCGATCACCTCGTCCATATCAATGGCTATTCGTTGCATGACTGATCGACATACTCCTGTGTCCCTAAAGCTATTCAAATAAATGACGCCCACCAATGCCTTCTTTTATGCACCTTTGCACCATGTCTGCACAACCCGAATATGCGCTGATCGTCGCCGGCGGCAAAGGCACCCGCATGAAGACCAGTCTGCCCAAACAGTTCCTGGAAATAAACGGGCGGCCGGTATTGATGCATACCCTCGACGCGTTTTACCGCTACTCCGCCACCGTACACGTGATCCTGGTCCTGCCTGACGAAGACCGGCCAACGTGGGAGGCACTGTGCCGGCAGCATGCCTTCACGCGTCCCCTGCAGATCGTAACCGGCGGCGCGTCGCGCTTTCAGTCGGTACAAAACGGCCTGCGCCACATTCACGGCGCCGGCCTGGTAGCTATACATGACGGCGTGCGCCCATTGATCAGCGAAGATATCATTGCTGCCTCCTTCCGCCTCGCCGCTGTACACGGCAGCGCCGTAGCTGCCGTAAGGCTTAAAGATTCCATACGCGTAACAGACCAGCACCATACGCGCGCGGTAGATCGCTCGCAGTACCGCCTCATTCAAACTCCACAGACCTTTAAACTGGATCTTATCCAGCAAGCCTACGCGTTACCCGAAGACGCTACGCTGACAGACGATGCCAGTGTCGCCGAGCGGGCGGGACATACTATTTCCCTCTTTGAGGGGAGCTATGATAATCTGAAGATCACCACACCAGAAGATTTGATAGTTGCCGAAGCGCTCTTGACTGCCCGCCAATAGAAGAACAAACTATAAAAAAGACGGGAGGCTAAGCCTCCCGTCTAAAGTGCGCATCTGGCGATTTCTAGCCCTGTTTCAGGGCGGACACTTGTGCCTGGCATTGTGCCAGTCTCCAGACTGGCATAGAATCCGTTGCTGGCCTGGATATTACCCAATCTCCCCCTTCTCCGCCTTCTTCTTCAATTTATCGTTCGCAAAGATCGCCACTTCCACCCGGCGATTCTGCTGACGACCATATTCCGTCGCATTATCCCCCACCGGCTGGTCGGGACCATACCCCACAGTCGTGATCCGCACACCCGTCACCCCCAGCGTCTTCAGATAAGTCGACACCGACGCCGCACGTTTTTCAGAAAGCGATTGATTATAATCGCGCTTACCCGTAGAGTCGGTGTGCCCCTCGATGAGGATATTCGTATCAGAATACTTATTCAACACCTTCGCCAGATCCTGCAGGTTGGTTTTTGAAGAAGCGGTTAGCTCGGAAGAGTTGACGGCAAACTGAATGCCCTGGTGGAAGGTGATCTTGATGCCTTCGCCTACACGTTCCACTTCGGCACCTTCGAGGTCTTTCTTCAGCTCGGCAGCCTGGCGGTCCATGTAACGGCCGATGAAATACCCCGCGGTGCCCCCCACCGCCGCACCGATGATGGCGCCGGCAGCGGTATTACCGGCTACCTTGCCGATCACAGCGCCGGCAGCAGCGCCGCCTGCCGTGCCGATGATGGCCCCCTTCGTGGCTTTGTTGGTGTTCTGGCAAGAGGCCAGCAGGATGCAAACGGTGAGCAGATACGCAATGATGCTTCTGCCTTGGAAAAAATGTACCATAGATATACTCGTAATAGTTTAGATGGCTTTTAATCGTGGACGACACACGTTAGTAAACGCTGTCGTTCTGATAATGCTGCCGGGTAACGGTATAATCCGGTGAATGGACCGGTCCGAACAGCAAAGAGGCCACCCAAGGGGCAGCCTCTTTCTGGTTACAAAAAATACCCGCCAGCGGGTCTGTTAATATTCGTCTTCGTTAAAAAAGAAGTCTTCCTTCGTAGGATAGTCCGGCCATATTTCTTCAATGCTCTCATACGGCTGCCCGTCGTCTTCGAGTTCCTGGAGATTTTCTACTACCTCCAGTGGAGCACCGGAACGGATAGAGTAGTCGATGAGCTCGTCTTTTGTCGCCGGCCAGGGCGCATCTTCCAGGTAAGAGGCAAGTTCCAGAGTCCAGTACATATGCTTAAATCCTCCTTTTAATTTTTCGCAAAAATAAAATTAATTAGTAAAGAGTCAACAGTCATCGCCGTTCTGTCGCTTTTTGACTTCATAGGTGGTATATCGCCTGGGTAACCGCTTGATAGCCAAGGAAAGTTCAATTCCCTGAAAGAATCAAAGAACTGCAGAAAATCTGGGCACTGTAAAGTAAAAAAACCATATTTGCGGCCAATACAACGCAGTTAGGTCGATATCCCGTGCCCCTGGTCTTTTCCCGGCAACCGGTTACTACTTCAACTACGCAATTCCACAATTTATTTTAATCATGGCTGACGAAAAGATCATTTTCTCGATGGCTGGCGTAAATAAGATTTATCCGCCCAGCAAACAGGTCCTGAAAAACATTTATCTATCCTTTTTTTATGGCGCCAAGATCGGCGTACTGGGTCTGAACGGTTCCGGAAAATCTTCGCTCCTGCGCATCATTGCCGGGATCGACAAAGAGTTTCAGGGAGAAGTGGTGTCAGACCTTAGCTTCAGCGTCGGCCTCCTGGAGCAGGAGCCGCAGCTCGACAAAACCAAGACCGTAAAAGAGATCGTCGAAGAAGGCGTGAAGGACGTTGTAGCGCTGTTGAAGGAGTTCGAAGCCATCAACGAAAAGTTTGCCGACCCCGCCGTCATGGAAGATCCCGACGCCATGGATAAGCTCATCACCAAACAAGGTGAGATCCAGGAAAAGCTCGACGCGGCCAACGCCTGGGAGCTTGACAACAAGCTGGAGCGTGCCATGGATGCCCTGCGCTGTCCCCCCGGCGAGGCGAGCGTCGAACACCTGTCGGGTGGTGAGAAACGGCGGGTAGCCCTCTGCCGCCTGTTGCTGCAGGAGCCCGACGTACTGCTGCTGGACGAACCCACCAACCACCTCGACGCCGAGTCGGTATACTGGCTCGAACAACATTTGAAACAATACAAGGGTACCGTCATAGCCGTAACGCACGACCGCTACTTCCTCGATAACGTAGCCGGCTGGATCCTGGAACTGGATCGCGGCGAAGGCATACCCTGGAAGGGCAACTACTCGTCGTGGCTGGACCAGAAACAGAAACGCCTGATCCAGGAAGAAAAGAGCGAGTCCAAACGTCAGAAAGCCCTGGAGCGCGAGCTCGAGTGGGTGCGCATGAACCCCAAAGGACGCCAGGCCAAAGGCAAAGCCCGCTTGAGCGCCTACGAGAAGCTGTTGAGCCAGGAGACCCGGGAGCGCGAAGAAAAACTGGAGCTCTTCATCCCGCCCGGACCCCGTCTGGGCAACAAGGTGATCGAAGCCAACGGCGTGGCCAAAGGCTACGGCGACAAGCTGCTCTACGAGAACCTCACCTTCTCCCTGCCCCCGGCCGGCATTGTGGGCATCATCGGCCCCAACGGTGCGGGTAAGACCACGCTCTTTAAAATGATCATCGGCAAAGAGCAACCCAATGCGGGCAGCTTCGACGTGGGGGAGACGGTAAAGATCGCGTACGTCGACCAGGAGCACGACGACCTCAAGCCCGAAGATACCGCTGTCTCGTTTACGC
>NZ_JAHESC010000086.1 GCF_018598185.1 Dawidia soli | reverse complement strand
CAGGTTATACTTCTGGCTCCAGGTGCCGGGCTGGTCGAACGTGAGGCGGTAGTGATCGCCGTCGTTGGCCATCTTTACCCACTCCTGGGCCATGCGCGCCGCTTCGTCCTTATACAGCTTGGCGGTGTCCTGCTTGTTCAGCATTTCGGCCAGCATACCATACGAAGCAATGCCCATGATCGCCTTGATCGACAGGTTGGTGTTGTGTGCCAGGTGACCGGCAAAGTCGTCCGTGCAAAGCTGGTTTGCCGGATCGAGTCCGTTCTCACGCAGGTAGCCGGCCCACGTCGTCAGCACCTTCCAGTGTTCTTTCGCATAGTTGGCGTTGCCTTCGCGTTTTGCAATCGCGCCGGCCAGCACGAGCATGTTGCCGCACTCCTCTACCGGCATGTCCTCACCATAAGTCTGACCGTTGGCCAGCGGATACGTACCTACGTCGTGGGCCGCAAATGGCTTCTTCCACCGACCGCTTTCCGAATAATAGAAGATCGGGTTCATCATGCCTTTGAGCAGATCCGGGTTGTATTTCAGGAACAGCGGCGCCGACGGATACGTCACGTCTACCGTACCGATCGAGCCGTTGCTGAAGTTCTCCTTCGACAGGAAGAGAATGTTACCCGACGAATCTTGTGTCAGCTTATGCGCGGCGATGGATTGGCGGAACGCCAGGATACAGATGTCGGCGTATTTCTTACCACCGGCTTGCAGCGCTTCCTGGTATACCTGTTTGTCGAACGCATCGCACTTTTCTTTTACTTCCTGGTAGTCGGCCTGCGCTTCGTTCAGGATGTCGTCGATCGTGGCGTGCTTCGTTTGTTTCCACCAGGCCGGACGGTTGTCGCCGAAATATTGAATGGATGATACGTCGTCGTAGGCGATCATAATATAACCCGACGTTGCCTTCGAGCCTACTTTGCCCAGGTTGTGTACATAGCTCATGGCCGGTGTGCTTTCCGTCAGCTTCGCCTTGGTCTCGCCGGCACTGGCGGCGAGGTCGCCCTGGCTGCTGAACTGCTCTTTCGCAGCGATAGCCGATGTGCCGATGCCCAGTTTCGCTTGCGCAGGCAACGCCGACGCCAGGTAAACATACCCCCAGTCTATGCGTACATTGTCACCTTTGCGTTTCAACACCGGCTGCTCGGTAGTACCGGCGCGCACATACGCTACGCTACCGGCCTTGCCCTCGTTTACGACAACCTCCTGGCTGGGGCTGTTCACGGCCCAGCTCGGTGTCATCTCAAAATATACTTCTACGGCGTGGTCCTTGCCGTCGGCCGACGTCACACGGTAATCTACAAAGCTGATCGGACGCGACAACAGGTTGAGGTCCGTCGGCAACAGCGGCGAGCGGAAAGTCACTTCCAGGCCTACTCCGCCGCAGGTAAAGGTATACCGGGTTTGGGTCGCTGATACCGACACGTTCTCCTGTTTGGCAGCTTGCTGAAAAATCTCCGGCTGCGCAGAGTTGGTGTACAGGCCAAAATCTACATACGCTAGGCCACCCGTGTTTTTACAATGGGCGGCAATCGTGTTGGGACCATCCTTGCGCAGCAGCGAAGCATCGATCTTCTGGAGTATATCCATGCGCGCGGCGGCACCCGTGTTCACGATCTCCTGGCCGTTGAGGTACAGCTCGAAGTTGTCGTCGTGCGAATAGATCAGGTAGACCGCGCTATCGAACTCCGACAGCGTGAACGTGCGGCGCACCCAGATGTCGTCCGTGTCCCAGATAGCGGCGGTGGCATTAAAGTCCTTTGTACCAAAGGCCGCTTTGCCGGTTTTCCACCCGGTAGGTTTATACTCCGGCTTTTCCCAGCCGGCCGCGGGCGCTTTTGTGGTGTACTGGCCCTCCCAGGGCTGATCCTTCGCCATCGGCACGAGGGCCTTGAGCGGATATTTTTCCTTGCCCAGGAAACGATACACCGCACCGTCTACGCGCACGGCACCCGTTAACGCATGGATTTCGCCCGTCCAGTGGCGCACGGCATCGTCATACAGGTTGTCGGCCATGGACCAGGCGCTGGTATACGGATCGATCGTAACCAACGGATAGGCCGGGGCACGAAGCGTGGTGAATGGTGCGGACCCGGGGTCCGCGGGAGTGGTTGTTTTGGATTTGTCGCAGGATGTTAATCCCAACGTCAGGCAGCACAAAGCCGCCCATACATACTTCTTTTGGTAGCTCATCAGTTATGTTTTGTGGTAGTGCAAAGTAAGAAGAACACCGAACTTTTGCAGCCTGTACTGACAACTTCATTCGTTTGAATGCAAATAATTCGCGGGTTAATACGGTTAACGCGGGTTAGCGTAGTTGCCCTACACGCTTGCTAACCTGCCGCAGCCATTCACGTGCCATCAGCTCGTGTCCCGGCACCGTGGGATGTATACCATCCCAGATCCAGTAATCGGCCGGCGCTTTTTTACAAGCATCCTGAAATACCTGTTGATATCCTACAAAGACGGCGTGATAGCGCGCCGCCAGTGTACGTACAACTGTTTGGCGCTTGCCAACGGCGGACTGCCACGCCGACAAGTTTTCTTTTACCGGCCCAACGGGTAGTATAAACGGCTCTCCCAGCACAAGTACGGCGTTGGGCAATGCCTGCCGCGTAGCGGCCAGCAGTGTTGAATAGTGCTCGCCGAAGTTGCGGCCCTCGGGATCCTGTTGATCTCGCAACGAAAACAACACATCGTTCACGCCGATGAGGATGCTCACCACGTCGGGTTTTAGGGCAAGTGCCTCAGCCTCCCAGCGTGCAGCCAGGTCGGTAATGGTGTTGCCGCTTATACCTTTGTTGATGAATTTGAGATTCCGCTCCGGATGATCCGCACCCAGCCGGCTGGCAATGCTGAAGGCATAGCCATGGCCCATGATGTGGTTCGGATCGTCCGTCCGCCCGCGATTGCCATCGGTAATAGAATCACCCTGGAAAAGCACCGTAAAAAGCTGTCCGTCACCCGGCGGTACATCGTGGCCAAAGAAATGGCGCGGCAGCGCGGCCGTAGCAAGCGTGGCCTGGTGTAAAAAAAGCCTTCGGGTAAGGGGCATCGTGGTGGCGTCTAAAGTTTGCCCTAATATGAAATAATTCGGCGATCAATAAAAACCATCCATCCGTATTTACCCGGAAGGCGTCGACAGAACGCCCACTATAAAATTGGCATATACTTTGCCTCTTCAGCCGTTATGGCTGCTATCTTTACCTTCTATCAAAACTTTCTTTACCCGTCCGCTGCCGTCAATCTGTATTGTTGCTACGTGATCATCGACGAGGGTTCGGGCTGGTACGGACTGGCGTTGTTCTGGCTGAAGGTCTTTACCATTCCCATGCTCGGTGCGTTGTTCCATCTCTCCCGCGCCGAACGGCTTCATTTCTTTCATAACCTCGGATATTCCACACACCGGCTATATACCCTTACGGCATTGTTTGACCTGGGCATCTGGCTTCTTCTCGTCATTATAACCGCACAGCTCGTATGAACGACATATTGGAATTTGATGGCATCGAGCTCCAGTATGGCGCACGTACGATCCTTTCGGGTATATACATGAAATGCCCGGTAGGCAATATCATCGGCATTCTGGGGCGAAACGGCAGTGGCAAGTCCAGCTTGCTCAAGGTGGTGTTCGGCAGCCTGCGCGTACCGGTCCGGTCGGTACGGGTCAACGGACAATACCTCGCCGGCGACTATATGAAAAAACGTATCATCGCCTACCTGCCGCAAGAGGACCTGATACCGCCCAACATGCCGTTACAGCGGGCACTGCGGTTATTCGATGTCGACAAACGCCATATCCTGGAATACTTTCCGGAAGCGGAACCCTTTTTATCACTCCGCTCCCGCGAGCTCTCCGGCGGCTACCGCCGCATCATCGAAGCGATCATGATCCTGCATTCAAAAGCCACCTTTTGTCTATTGGACGAGCCGTTCACCGGTGTCATGCCCGTACACATCGAAGTGCTCCAACACGTATTGGCGCAGGCAAAAGAACGAAAAGGGATCATCCTGACCGATCATCTTTACCGCCAGGTATTATCCACAGCCGATCATCTGTATATCCTGTCAGACGGACGCACGTTCGCCGTAAAAGATCCCGAAGACCTCGTCGCGCGCGGATACGTTCACGCGCTATAAACCTGCACGAACTGTTTAGCACCTGGCGCAAGTTTGAGCGCCAAGCGTTAGCGCAGGCGCGGAAACTTGTGCCGGGAACTGTAGGCAGTTTGCAACTGCCGTCTCCGGACGAAGTCGGAATAAGTCTGACAGGAGTGATATAGCCGTGGTATAGCCGTAAGATAGCGCTCTGATACGGGTATGGTGGGGTAGCCGCACCCCACCATACCCGTATCAAAGCCATACCAAAGCCATACGTAAGCCGTACATACAGTATGGAAACCTTATACCTTCCCTATAAACCCTTCGTTCGTCGCCAAAGTTATCCACAAATTCCCCAAAAAATATGCACCGGTAGCTGCCGACATAAAATATCATTCGGACAAGCACATTCGAAACATGCAAGCCTTTGGTGCTATATTTTTATATACGAATAATTCCGTTGTTTTTACGTCTACCCTTCCCGATATTGTTCTATGAACGAAAAATAACATGGCAAAGCAAAAAGGGCCCATTATTTTGGAAGGTCCGATGGGAGAAGATGTATACTATATCGATCCCAAACACGGCCCCCTGAAACGTCGGAAGACCTCGGTTAACGCTGAGCGGATCCGCAAGGATGCCGCGTTTGTGCGTGTGCGTGAAAACAACAACGACTTTCGCAGGGGCGCAGCCCTGGTGAAGGCTATCCGCGCAGCGTTTCACCCGATCTATGCGCCGCTAGCCGACCAGCGTATGACCAGTCGGCTGACCAGCGCCATCATGACCGCCATTCGCGCGGATAACACCCACGCCCCCGGAAATCGTTCCATTTTGTACGGCGATATCACTTCCTTGCAGGGGCTCGATTTTAATAAGGAATCCTCTATCACCAGGCTCCTGCGGACGCCCTATACCGTCGCGCCGGGGGAAGTTCAGGGCACCACCATTACATCGTTTAAACGCGTTGTTCCCGCACATCATCTCTACACACCCGCTGGTGCCACCCATTACCGTATGGTGAGCAGTGTGGCCTGGATAGATCCGGCCACGGGCCGCTATGCCGTACACACCGCAACCAGCACCGCATTGCCGGCAAAAGGTAACGTGCCGGTTGACATATCCGTGACAAATGCACTGTCCGCCGAACACGGCACGCTAAGGCTGCACGTACTGGGCATCGAATTCCTGCAGGAAACAAATGGAAATCTTTACCGGCTCGCGAATAAGAATTTTCACGCCCTGACACTGGTGGGGGCTGAAATAGTGCCGGCCAGGGTGGTGCGCAAGAGGAAGAAACACCGTACACAGCGACCGGTCACTTTTTTAGAAAGACACTTCCGGCGGCCTGCAGACCGCGCGGGCATACCGCGCAGACTACAATCCACATCAAGAAGCTGGCAACGGAGTAAGCCCGAATCTCCCACCGACTCGGGCTAACCCCATTCGCCGTTTTATTGTCCGGTTACAATCTTGCCGGCCCAGCCGGTGTTACTCCGGAAGGTAATAATATCATCAAATACTTCACCGGGGATGTTGTCCTCGAACAAAAAGGCACTGAACCCGTTTGAAAAGATATCGTGTTCACTTTCACTGCTTTGCAACAAATACACATTCCCTTTGCTATCGACTGTCATGGACATGTGGCTATCGTGCGCACCAGGCGAAAATTGCCAGAGATCGTACATGTGCAGGGTCGACACCTGCGTATGCTCGGCGTTGATGATCCGAATGCCTTTGTTACCACGATCGTACACATAGAGTACGCCATCATCACCGATGGCGATGCCGGCTAGAGTATTAAAACGTGCATCGGCAACAGCGCCGTCGCGATTGCCGGCTTCCGTAGACCCAGCCAGCGTCGTAACCACGCCGGCAGGCGTGATCTTCCGGATCCGGTTGCTGTCGGCAACGTAGAGGTTGTCTTGCTCGTCAATGACAATGCTCTGAATTGTTTGGAAGCCGGCGTGGACGCCCGTTCCGTCGGCGTTACGATCTTCATCACCCCCCGCAAAGCGCGTGATCAAACCGTTCGTGATTTTCTGGATATAGGGTCTTTCATGTTCTACCGTAAACAGATTGCCTTTTGAATCGCTCGCCAGACCGGACACCCAACCCAGCTTGCCGCGCTCGGACGCTTGCGTGTAAAATGCCGGTGTATAGCTAGACTGGGTCAACGTACTGGTCGGAACCTCCACGACGTCGCTCAGCATCGGTCCATCAATGTCCGTGCGCAAAAAAAAGTAGAGTTTCTCTCCGTCTCTGCTAGCCGCAATCCCGGTGCCACCGTATGTATAGTCGATACGCCCCGGATCATAATTAAACTCCGTCCGATTGAGTGTTGACCCTCTCAGGTTAAAAACAGCGTAGTGTATGTTTGTCTCCGTGCTGAATCCTGCATATCGGAGCGTTTTTAGGGCCTCATCCGTACCCTCGTAGAGCGCCATAACATCGTTTTGCAGCCGCGTCATGCCAGTCCCCAGGAAGTATCCTTCGAAAAACACCCGTACATACTGCTTATTATAGCGTAGGGCCGGCCCCGTAATTTGTTCGTTCTCCTTGTTGGATAACACCAGGTGCCCGGACCCGATCCGGGGCGGCACCACGATACGATGGGTAACATAACCATCTTTCTCCTCGAGAATCCACTGATCGAGCACCTTATCGTTAAGAATCAGACGATGGTAAAATCCATTAAAATTCTTGATCTTAACATCGAGCGTATCTCCCGCATAGACATCGATAGCAGCGTCTGCACCCTCGAATTCCACACCCTGTAAAGATCCGGGATTTTCTTCCGATGAATCGCTACACGAAGACAAGGCGAACACCATCAGCGCCGCCAGAAAAAGTACATATTTATGCATAAAAACGTTGGATAAAGTTACAACGGCGCAAGTTACATCCGGCCTGCTGACGCCACCGCGGAATATACACGCAAAACATACGTAGCACAGTCCGATAGCAGCGTCATCCGTGTCAACGATGGATGAATCACCCCGGCCCTATGTCCGCACCGTCCGGATCCGAAAAAAACATATCCCGGGTATACACTGTCCGCCGTCAAACACAACCTATCGTTGCCCCACACAACCCAATGACCACTGGTACGAGCCATGGCACAAGACACGCTGACCGCAGGCGCTCACCCGTCGGCTACTTCCGGCTCCCTCGGTCGCTACTCCTTACCGCGGGTTCATACAAAAAAAGTTTTTTGAAAGATTTACAGTACATGGCCCCGAAAAGGAGACACCTCACCCACGCACCGCCTCATCACGCAACACCGCCTTCAAAATCCCCACAGCCTGTTCCTGCTCCTTCAGATTCAACGACGCAAACCCTAATCTCACCGCATTATACTTAATCTTATCCGTGTCGTAACTCGTCCCGTCCTTTATAACAAGTCCCTTCTCCAGCGCCCGAGCTGACACCTTCTTCAGATCGGCATGGAACCGCGCCCAAACCGACATACCACCATCCGGCACGGTGAAATCAATATGATCGCGCAATTCCGTTTGCAGCAGGTCGCAGAAATGATCGCGACGCTCGCGGTATAATTTGACGGATTTCTTAATGTGCCGTGTAAGCGTGCCGTCGCGGTACAGCTCGGCAATAGCGTGTTCCATAAAGCTGTCGCCCTGGGTGTCGACCATCTTGCGAAAGTACGTGGCGGTTTGAATAAAGTCGGCCGGCGCTACGACAAAGCCGAAGCGCACCGACGGAGCAAACGTCTTGGTCAGCGTACCGACATAAATAACATGCCCCCGGCTGTCGTGGCTGACCATGGGCATGATGGGGCGGCTCGCATAGTGAAAGTCATAATCATAGTCGTCTTCCAGGATAGCGAACTTATACATAGCCGCCAGGTGTAACAAGTGCATACGCCGCTCGGGCGACAGCGTTACCGTGGTGGGGTTGTGATGGTGGGGAATGACATAGAGCAGCCGGATCTTTTTCTTTTTACATAGCCGCTCCACCCGCGCCGTATCGATCCCTTCGGCATCGACGGGAACTTCGTTCAGCCGTGCGCCTAGTTGCCGGAACGTAGTGTCGGCCATGTCGTAGCCGGGAGTTCCGACAATGACATCGTCACCAGGCTTTAAGATGACCGAGCCGGCAACGAATATCCCCATCTGTGCGCCTTTCGTGATGAGTATATTCTCGGGCGTCACCGCCAGACCCCGCGTATCACATAAAAATTCGGCCAGCGTTTCCCGCAGGGGCAATGTACCCTGCGCGCCCCCGTACTGCAGATACTTCCGGTTGGCTGTACGACGGGAAAGATTGCGGATCGTGGCACCCAGCGCGTCGATGGGCGCCAGCCGGATGTCGGGAAAGCCGTCGTTGAAGATCAATTTCCCGGTGGACGGGAAGTTGGACGTCGCGATGGGAAGGATCCGTTTTTTGTCATAGCTGAACCCCGCGGCTGCGGGAAAGCCGGCAGGTAGGGGTTGCCGCGTGATCCCCGTCGGCGCGAGCAGCGGCGGCACCGCCTTGACGAAAGTCCCCTGGCGCGCGTGCATCTCGATCCAGCCCTGCGCGTCGAGCTCCTGGTAGGCCGCCACAACCGTCATGCGGTTGACGTGCAGCAAATCGGCCAACCCGCGTGTGCCGGGCAGCTTTAATCCCTTGCGCAGCTTGCCCTGCCGGATGCCCGCGATCATGGCATGGCTGATCTGTAAATATACCGGCTGCGGCGACGTATGGTCGATCGCGATCAGTTCCTGTAACAGTTCCATAAACTGGATGAGGTGATTTGTTAAAACTGGATTATTTTGACCATCCAGTAAACATATAGCTTTGAGGCGTAACATTCAACGAAATCCTATGCAACAACTCCTCTTACGCCTGGCGTTATCCGCCACATTCCTTTCCGCCGTCGCTTCGCGGCTCAGCCTCTGGGGCGCGCGCTCGGGTGGCTGGAAAAACTTTCTGGACTATACCGCCCAAACATGCTCGTGGGCACCGGCCGGCTGGATCCCGTTCCTGGCCGTCACCGCCACCGCGCTGGAAATCACCTTCGCCCTGCTGCTGTTCGTGGGCTATCAGACACCCTGGGCCGCCCTGGGCAGCGCCGTGCTGACTTTCCTCTTTGCCGTGTCGATGGCCTATTCGTTCGGCCTCAAAGAGCCGCTGGACTACAGCGTCTTTGTATTTTCCGCAGCAGCCTTGCTGCTGGCCAGCCTGAAAGACTTTCCCTGGAGCATCGATCAACTCTTAACCCACTAACCCATGAACCCTCAAACCATTTGCAGCACCTGCGGCACGTATTATCCGAACGATCGCATACCCACGCTTTGTACGATCTGTAACGAAGAGCGCCAGTATATACCCGACGGCGGCCAGCGCTGGACGACCACCGAAGAACTGCACCGCAAGCACAGCATGAAAGTGACCCGGCTCCAGGAAAACCTGTACGAGCTGGAAGTCAATCCCACATTCGCCATCGGCCAGCGGGCGCTGCTGGTACTCTCGGAACAGGGCAACATCCTGTGGGATTGCATCCCTCTGCTCGACGAAGCGACCATCGCCTTTATCCAGGCACACGGCGGCTTGCGGGCCATCGCGTTCTCCCACCCGCATTATTATAGCAACATGAACGACTGGGCCGAAGTGTTTCAATGTCCCGTATATATCCACCGGCACGACGCCATGCACATCGTGCAACAAGGGCCGTTTGTCCACCTGTGGCAAGGCGACGAACTGGCATTGTGGGATGGCATGAAGCTGTTACTCATCGGCGGGCACTTTGAAGGCAGCACCATTTTGCACGTGCCCTTCCTGTCGTCCGCGGGCAGTATTTTATGCGGTGACACCGTGTTCCTGTCACCGAGCAAAAAACATTTCTCGGTACAGCGCAGCTATCCCAACAAGATCCCGCTGCCCGCGCACGAAATGCGGCGCATCACCGCACGGCTGGAGGCGATTCCCTTCGACGCCTTCTATGGCTATATCAAAACGCAGAACCTGTTTGAGAACGTAAAATCCATCCTGCACGACTCTATGCAGCGCTATTTCGCTTAGGTACACCAAAAATGCCATTATTCGCTCTCATACCCCGCACTCACTCTGTTTCCCCTGGCAGGCGTTTCGTCTTGTGAAATAAAAGTGTAAACTAGCAAGACAAAACACGCATCATGAGATCGAAGACCATTGTCCTGCTGGCCTGGGGCTGTCTGTGGCTGTCCACGGCGCACGCCCAGAACAAGAACTATGTTTCCAACCGGGCACCCCTGCAACCCACGCCATTTGTAGCCCTGCCGTTGGGCAGCATCACTCCGAGGGGCTGGCTGGCCACGCAGCTGGACCTGCAAAAGGATGGTCTTACCGGCCATGCCGAAGCGCTGTATGCCGAGTTGCGATCCGACGCCGCCTGGCTGGGAGGCACAGCCCCCGACTCCGACTGGGAGCGCCCCACGTACTACCTGCGCGGACTGGTCGGCCTGGCATACACCCTGCACGACGCCGAATTAAAACAACGCGCGCAAAAATGGATCGACTGGGCGCTCAGCAGCCAGGCCGCCGACGGCAGCTTCGGTCCCACGACCAACAGCGACTGGTGGGCGCGAATGCCCATGCTCTATGCCCTGTGCGACTACCACGAAGCCACCCATGACGCACGCGTCATTCCCTTCCTGACACGCTACTTTCAATACCAGCTGGCAGCACTCGACCGCCGCCCGCTGAAAGAATGGGCCAGCGCCCGCGCCGCCGACAACGTCGACGTGATCTTCTGGCTCTACAACCGCACGGGCGACGCCTTCCTGTTGCAACTGAGCGCCAAGATCAAGGAACAGGCCTATAACTATACCGACATCTTTTCGCAGAATACGTTCCTCACCGACTTTCACGGCGACTTCTTCCCCAAGCACGGTGTGAATGTGGCGCAGGCCTATAAATACGGCCCCGTGTTCTACCAGCAAACACACAACGCAAAAGATAAGAACGCGTTCTTACAGGGCATCAGGAACCTGGAACCGTATCACACCCACATCACCGGCATGAACTCCTGCACGGAGTTCCTTTCGGGCAATGCATCGATCCAGGGCGTAGAGCTTTGCAGCACCGCAGAACGTATGTTCTGCGACGAGATCGCCATGCGCATCCTGGGCGACGCCACCATCGGCGACGAGCTGGAAAAGATTGCGTTCAACCAGTTGCCGGCGGGCATCAGCCCGGACTTCCGGCAGCACCAGTACTATACATTGCCCAACCAGGTGCAAAGCAAAGACGGTCACAACGGCTTTGGCCAGGACTATGCAAACGGCGTGGTGCCCGGCCCCTATTCAGGCTACCCCTGCTGCCGCTTCAACCTGCACATGGCATGGCCGAAATATACCCAGCACTGCTGGATGGCCACCGCCGGCAACGGCCTGGCGGCGACCGCATATGCCCCCAGCAACGTACAGGCCAAGGTAGCAAACGGCATACCGGTGACGATCACCGAAGAGACCGGCTATCCTTTTGAAGAGCAGATCCGGTTTACCATAGCCATCGACCGCGCCACGTCCTTCCCGCTTCAACTGCGCATCCCCGCCTGGTGCGCTAACCCCGTGGTGAAAGTGAACGGCAAGGCGCAGAAAGGCGTCACTCCGGGTACATATTATACCATCACGCGTACCTGGAAGAACAACGACAAGGTTGTGCTCGACCTGCCGATGACGCTGCAGACCTCCACCTGGGTCAACCACTCCGTAGGCATCGAGCATGGCCCGCTGGTATATACCCTGCAAATGGAAGAGCAATGGAAACGCAAGAAAGAGCACACCTTCGACGGTATCGACTTCAGCGAATATGAAGTGCTGCCCGCAAATGACTGGAACTATGGGCTGGTGATCGACCCGAAGGCGCCGGCCAAAAGCATTACCGTAGAACGCACCGCCATGCCGCAGAATCCGTTTCGCCCGGAGACGACCCCGGTGCGGCTAAAAGTAAAAGCGCGCAAGGTAGAAGGCTGGGGCCTGGCGGCGAACGGCGTACACGCCGCAGAGCCACCGGTCAACGCACAACCTACCGGCCCCGAGCAACAGGTAACCCTCGTGCCGTTTGGCGCACAACGCATCCGGGTCACCTATTTCCCATTGGTCGGCGCCGCGGTCACACCGGCACAACAGACCTTCGCCGATCCCTTTACTGCCGATGGTAAAAATCCGTGGGTAAACTTCGGCGGAGGCTGGCAACAAACCGGCGGCAAATACTACTCCGAGTCGTATAATATTGATGGCGCCAAGTCGGTTGTCACGACCTCCAACTTCGACAACCTCACGATGGATGCAACGGTCACGATCCTGAACGACGCCACCGAAGGCGGAGTATTGTTCCGGACATCCGTTCCCACCGTAGGCGTCGATGCGTACAAAGGATACTACGCGGCCATCAGCACAAAAGGCAGTCTGATCCTGGGCAAATCGAACAACGCCTGGCAGTCGCTGCAGGAGATCCCCGCCACGATCACCAAAGACAAAGCATACCACCTGCGGGTCGTCGCCCAGGGCGACCGCATCCAGGTATACCTGGACGACATGACGACACCGCAGATCACAGTAACGGATGCGACGTACGCTTCCGGCGCCATCGGCCTGCGCCAATACAGCGGCACCGATACCAGCGACCCGTCCGGCAAGACGGTGATCTACGAAAAGGTCTCGGCACAGCGCACCGGCCGCTAGCCTGCGCCGCGTCGGGGGGGGGGCTGGGGACACGAGGCGCCCCCCCCGGGGCCCCGCGGGCGGGGGGGCCGCGCCCCCCGCAGAGGCACGACTGGATGGTAGGCGGGAGCCCGCCCCCCCCCCC
>NZ_JAHESC010000085.1 GCF_018598185.1 Dawidia soli | reverse complement strand
GAAGAAGTCTCGTGGGCTCGTCTTTGTGATAACGAGACCTTCATAATATTGCTGCGCGGAGCCGCCGATCCAGCCGTGGTACGCAGCTTCTGCCATCAACAGTTTGGTCTGTGCATGCGTCACGAAGAAAACAGGCGCCACGGCACTGCCCACCACACTGAAGTTCAGCTGTGTGTAGTTGAAGCCCTGGCCCGCGGTTCCCTTGTACGCCGGATGATCGACCACGGTATTCTGATTATAGCCCACGGGAAAGCCGAACTGGTTTTCCGGCGCCACATCGGGCACGGCATTCGGCGCATCGTTCGGCTCGGTATATTTACCCCAGATATACTTCGCCCGGGGGTCATCCGTTCCCTTCAGCTGATCGACGAACGGTTCGGCCAGGTAGTAGTACCGGGGGTTGATGGTTCGCGGGCCGTTGTTCAGCTGGTTGGGATAGGCCGTGGTGAACCGCAGGTATGCATCGTCCGCGTTTGTGTCCATCACACCGGCATTGACGGCTTCCGACACGATATCGCCCGCCTTGTCCGGGTCGATCTTCGAGTAACGCATGCCCAGCCGCAGCAACAACGAATACCCCAGCTTTTTCCATTTTGCCACCTGAACGTCGGCCGTGACGGCGGGCGTAGCGGAAGAAGATCCGTAGAACAGGTCTTCCGGCACATAGCTCCCGGCGGGGTCCAGCGCCGCGGATGCCGACGTCAGCTCCCGGTACAGGTCCTCGTAGATCTCCTGGTCGTCGTTATATACCGGGAAGAAATTCTGATCCAGGTATGCTCTGCCCGCCTCGGTATACGGAACATCGCCGTAGGTGTCCACCAACGTCATAAATACATGGGCCCGCCAGATGCGCATCATGCTCATCAGGTTCACGTTCGGCTGCGGGTCTTCTTCGGCCAGGGCGATCGCTTGTGCCAGCAACTTGATGGTATTTTCATAGTTGGTGTTCCACTTGGGCATATTAAAATTGTTGTTGTCCAGGTTAAAATTAAACCCGGAAGTAGCCCCGAGATCGTAGGCGTTCAAAAACTGCTGTACAATGGTTTGCTCACCTTCCCAGGAACCCGGATGCGTGGTCCGTACGGCGTTGGCAAACAACAGCGCCGGGTTGATGGTGGTGATGCCGTAGGGATTCTTGTTCATTTCGGCAAAGTCGTGGTCACAACCGCCCAGGACGAGGACCGCGCTGCAGATCAGCAGGAGCAGGTATTTTTTCATGGTCATGTTCTTAGAATTTAACATTCAGGTTAATGCTGTAATTGCGGGTCGTCGGCAGCGACGTTTGTTCATACCCCACGCGGTTGTCGCCCGAAGACGCGAACGCTTCCGGATCCAGGTCGGCGAGGTCCTTGTACAGGATCGCCACGTTCCGGCAGGACGCAGACAACGTCAGCCCCTGGATGAACTTTACCCGGCTCTTCATCAGGGACGTGAAATCATAGGTGAGCATTATATTCCTCAGCTTCACAAAGTCCGATTTGAAAATGAAGGGATCGGCGATCTGCGCATTGCGGTAACCGGTATAGAAGTCTTGCGGGTTCACCGCACTCGTGTTCCTTTCGCCGCTGGCATATACGGCATCCAATACCACCCCGCTTTCGCCTTCGCGACGCCCAACCAGCGAGGCTTTGGTATGTCCCTGCCGCAGCCCGTTCAAGGCGGTGGATGAAAGGATCTTCCCGCCCACCTTGTAATCGAAGTGTACCATCAGGCTCAGATGTTTGTACGAGAACGTGTTCACCCAACCGCCTGTCCACTTGGGAAGCGCGCTGCCGAAATTCACATTCTGCGCAGACGCTATCAGGGTACCGTTGTCATTGACCACGATGTCTCCATTCTCATTCCGCAAATAGGTGCGTGCGGAAAGCTGGTTGAGCGGCAAGCCGACCTCGTATACCAGCGATCCGATAAACTCGTTGCCGGTGAACGACTGTACGGTAAATCTCCTGACACCGGGCGCCAGGGCCAGCACTTCCGTTGTATTGAGCGCCGTGTTAAAGGAGCTTGTCCATTTGAACGAACCGTTTTGAACCGGCACCACCTCCAGCATAAATTCCATTCCGCGGTTTTGCAAAGACCCGATATTCCGCTTGGTATCCAGGTAGCCGGAAGCATTGGAGATCTGGACGTTCAGGATCTGGTCGGTGGTCACTTTTTCATACGCGGCGATATCCAGCCGGACCTTGCTCTCCAGCAGGCGTACTTCCAGGCCGATCTCTTTCTCGGTCACGGTAAAGGGTGTGAGCGATTTATTCGGGGAGGTCGTGCCGGGGATCGTTCCCAGCGTCTGTCCGTTGAACTGATTTTGCACCAGGCCGTAGAGCAGGTCCCGCTCGAACGGCAAGACCCCGTTGGCGCTTCCCACCCGCGCCCAGGAGCCCCGCAGCTTGCCATACGACAGCCACGTTGCCTCGGGTAACACCTCCGAGAAAATAAAGCTGCCCGACACCGACGGATAAAACTCGCTGTTATTGTCGGGATTCAACACCGAGAACCAGTCCTGCCGGCCGGTAATGTTGAGGTATACCATTCCTTTGTAGCCAAACTCCAGTAGTCCGTACAGGGAATTGACCTGGTCGCGGGTAATGGTATAGTCGGTCAGGCGTGTATCATCGACGTTGGTCTTGATCACCCCGTTGGCAAACGAATATACATCGCGGATCGTAAACTCGCGCACGCTGAGGTTGGCGATGCGACTGCTGCGTTTAAAGATATTCCCCCCGACGCTGGCATCGACGGAAAAGTGTCCAACCGTTTTGTCGGCGCCCAGCAGGAAGTCGGTATTCACCTGTGTGCCTTGTGTATCGTTCGCGTCATAGGTGCCGTTAAAGGCTGTACCGGCGGCGTTGTAGGGCGTCGACGTACCCATTCCCGTGGGTGTATTAAACTCGGCCAATGTTACACTATAGTCGTAGTTATACCGGCCCTGGATATAGAGCCAATCCGTTAACGTATACCGCAGGGTTGCCGTGCCGAGGAACCGGTCCTTCTTGCTTTTATAGAACTGCCGGCCCATCTGGAAATACGGGTTGATCAGCGTGGTCTGAAAACCGGAGGTGGGTGTCTCGGTACCGTTGGGCGCCACGGCACTTTCCTCCAGCGCCGACAGCGGCACGGAGGTGGACATGCGGTAGAGGAAATTGGCGGCGCCGGGTCCTTGTACGCCTACCTGTGGCGGGTTCCGGTTGATCTCATGCGAGAAGTTTATATTGGCGGCTACGCTGAGCTTGTCGCTGACGTTCTGGTGTAGCCCCAGGTTGGCGATGTCCTTTGCATAGGAGTTATCCGGCGTGATGCCCTTTGCGTCGGTTTTGGAATAGGAAAGCCGGAAGCTGCCGTTGCTTCCTCCGCCGGATACCGCCACGGTATTGGCAAACGTGGTGGCATCGCGGAAAAATTCTTTGATGCGATCGGGATTGGCCACATAGGGTCTTGTCTTGCCGTCGAAGTTGATCGTCGGCTCGCCGTCCAGCCTTGCGCCCCATCCCAACATGCCGGTCGAGACGGCGTTACCTTGTGTGGTCGGTCTGTTACCCAATTGTCCCTGACCAAACTCGTGTTGAAAATCGGTGAAGTCCATTACCCGCCCCAGGGTGAAATTGGAATTAAGCTCCACGCCGATGCCCTGGCCCACGCGACCGGATTTCGTCGTAATGATCACCGCGCCGTTCGCCGCCCGGGAACCGTACAGCGCCGCGGCCGTGGCGCCTTTCAGCACCGTCATGCTTTCGATGTCGTCGGGGTTTACGACCTGGAGATTGTCGCCGCGATCGCGCGAATCGTTGCCGTTTGCGCCGAGGGCTCCCTGGTCCATGGGCAGACCGTTGATCACGATCAGCGGCGAGTTATTGGCGCCCGCAAAGCCGGACTGCCCGCGCAGGCGGATCTTCGTACTGGCGCCCGCGCCCGAAGAGGGCGGCGAGATATCCAATCCCGCTACTTTTCCTTCGAGCGATTCGCCCACGTTCACGGTTCTGTTCTGACGCAAGGCATCCATCTGCACCGTCTCCACGGCATACCCCAGCTTCTTCGATTCCTTTTGAATACCCAGCGCCGTGATGACGACCTCGTCGAGCGACGCCACATCGGGCGCGAGGGCAACATCGATCGTCGTTCTACCCTCGAGCGGAACCGACTGCACGAGATATCCTACAAAGGAAAAAACGAGCGTCGTGCTGCCCGGCGGGATATCCAACGAGTACGTGCCTTCGGCACCGGTGACGGTACCTATACCTGTTCCCTGTACAATGACATTGACGCCCGGAAACGCAGCGCCGCTTTCGTCGGTCACGGTGCCCCGAACGGTTTGCTGCTGGGCGCGTGCCGCCAGGCCGGAGGCTGCCGTGTGATGGCACACCATATATAGTGTACCGATCAATACTATAAAGTAGTGTTTTCGCATGGTGAATAGGTTAGGGTTAAAGATCTGCGCGGCTATTCGACGAGCGCGCTGGAAACGAAGGTAGCAGCACCTTCCCCGCTAAACTTCCAATAACAAACACCGTTGAATATTGCACACGATTGCGATCGTGCTATAGATCGATGACGATCATGCTACGGCAAAGGAGAGCCTGCCGCAGAACGCTTGCGGTAACGAATGACTCCGGGAAAGGATGAATGCCGTCTTATTTAAAGAACGGATAGCCCTCCGTTGCGTACTTCTTCATACCGTCTTCATTGATATCGACACCGATGCCGGGTTTCTCGGAAAGGGTGATAAACCCATTCTCTACCATGGGACCGTCGAAGGTGACGATGTCCTTAAACATCGGGTCGGTATGGAAATACGATTGCCATTCCAGGATCATAAAATTCGGCACGGAGGCGCATACGTGGCAGGATGCCATCGCTCCTAAATAGGATGCGACCATGTGGGGCGCGAAGGGCACATAATACAGGCTGGCCAGATTCGCGATGCGCTGCCCTTCTCCCAACCCTCCTACCTTTTGCAGGTCGGGCATAATGATATCGACCGCGCCGATCTCCAGCATCCGCCGGAAGCCATAGGCCAGGAAAAGATTCTCGCCGGCGCAGATGGGCGTTGCCGTGGAGTCTGAAATAAGTTTGTAGGCTTCGGGGTTCTCGGCGGGAATAGGTTCCTCCAGCCACATGAGGTTAAGAGGCTCCAGTCTCCTGGCCACTTGCTGGCCGGTAACGGTATCATAGCGTCCGTGCATATCACAGCAGATATCGATGGCCGGACCGACAGCCTGGCGTGCCGCCGTTACCTGATCGACCATTCGCGTCAGCTCGCCGGGACTTGCCGTCCAGTTGTACAGATCATATTTACGGGGGTCGTTCCGCTGATCGAGGTCGAACTTGATGGCGGTAAAGCCCATCTTCTTTGCGTCGGTGGCAGCCTTCGCGAAATCGTCCGGCGTCGGCAGGTTCTGTTGGTAGAGCGCGGTGTCGCAGTACACCCGGATCTTGTCCCGGAACTTCCCGCCGAGCAGCTGATATACCGGAACCCCCAGGGCTTTGCCCATGATATCCCAGAGCGCGGTCTCGATCGCCGACAACACCGCGACAAACATACCCGATTGGGCACCTTCAAAAACGCCGGACTTGCGCAGCTCGTCAAAAAGACGGTGCACGTTCAGCGGATTCTTGCCTTTCAGTCTTCGTTCCAGCATCTTGACAAAATGATAGGTGCCGGCCACGGCATCCACACCCTCGCCACAGCCATAGATGCCCTGGTTGGTATGGATCTTCACAAAGAGTCCGTGACCGTACCGGATAAAGGCACACTGCACTTCGGTGATCTTCAGGTCGGCCGGCTTCGAATCCATGGAGGTTCGCGCGGCGGCCTGTACGAGACCTTCTCCAAACAACGTACCGGCTGCCGACACGGCCGCGCCCGCCGTCATGGCCTTCTTAAAAAAAGCTCTTCTTGATGTACTGTTTGACATTCCTGTAGGGGTTATCGGCACGCGTTACCACGTGCGTTGCTTTAGCAATTCCTGGATTTGTTCTTTGGGCACCGGCAGCTTGTCGATGTTGTGGGTGAGCCATTGCGAAAAGTCCTTTTCAATATCGTCGGACCACCGCGAATCGATCTGCCCCGGTGTATACTTTTGCTCGCGCAGGCGTTGATGGCCGAACATGTCGCGCAGGCGTACGATCTCGGAAGTCTTTACCACTTTTTCGGCCAGATGCGCCGGGATGAAGATCACGCCTCCGTCGCGCCCCAACACCACGTCGCCGGGCATGACGGTGGCCTTGCCGATCCGCGTGGGGGTATTGATCCCCACCAGGGTCGTATTAAGCTGCCCTTTCGGATCGTTCAGGTGATGCGAGGGATGGTAGGCACGGAAAAAAGAAGTAAAGGAACCGATCTCCCGCAGACCGTTGATGTCGCGGACGGCGCCATTATATACTATGCCGTTGCCGGTTTTGGCAAAGATGGAGTTCCCCAGGTTGTCGCCGATCGTCGGTCCGTCTTCGTGCGCGCCGAATTGATCGACGACATATACATCGCGCCGTGTCAGCATATCGATGGGCCATGAATTCTGCGATTTGATCCGTTTATCCCGCTGGTGGCCGCGGTCGTCTATTACCTGGTGAATGTCGGGGCGCCCGGGCATGAACGTGGCCGTGACGGCCCGGCCGACGAGGACACTGTCGGGGTTGATCATTACCCATCCGTCGTCGTATTGATGTTTGTAGTTCTCGTTGCGCAGCACGGCCCACGCTTCTTCCAGCGTGACCCGCTTCATCCGGTCGAGGATCGCGTCGGGAACTTTCGGCCGGCCGTCGGTATACCGGTCTCCTTTCCATTCGGGCGTCAGAAATATAAGCTCGTCCCTGGAGATCTGCTGGCCCAGGGCCGTCATGCCGTGCACGACGCAACCGATGAGCAGCAACATTTTTATCTTTATCATAACGAAAGGATTATCATTCACCCTGCGTCCCGGCGGGGCCACGGTGAATATGTACTAAAGATTCTCAACACGCGGGAAATAAACTTCTATTAATCGTCGCTGAAAGATTTTACACACACGTTTTAAACCAGCGGTTTTTAGCCTGGATGCCCGGAAACATTTGCAGCCTGGTTATTTGAAAAATTATGTTTTACTTTAGTAACGTAACGCCACCATTACCTATATGCCCTCAACGCAGGAGACCGATACCCTCGACGCCCTCACCATTGAACAGCTGCAAAAACTAAAGCTTCAGGAAGAGATCAGAAATTTGCGAAAGCCCCTGTGGGCGCAGATCCCGTTCATTTCCGTCATCACCACGCTGGTCATTGCGTTTACCGGAACGACGATCACCATCTGGCAGATCAAGAGCAAGACCGAAGCCGTGCTGGCCGAGCAACGACAGCATTTTGCGGACGAAGTGGAGAAGCTGGAGGAAGACAAAAACCAAGCCCAGCGACTGATGGATGAAGCGCTCGCCAAGTACCAGGAAGCGCGGACGGAAAAGGCCGCTGTTCTCTCGGAGAAAACGGAGATTGCCAATAAAGCAAACGAAATGCGGGAGCTGCGCCTGCGTGACAAGGAAGAGGACCTTCGGACGCGTGTAACGAACCTTGAAAAATTTTATGAGGACTTACGGAACCGAGACAATGCATACATCAGCGGTTTCACCAGGGGCTTTGTCATGAAAAATCCCACCGTGCAGGCAGACATCGCCCGGTTCGCAAAAGACGGCGAAAAGGAGCTCATGGAAGAATGGCTGAAAAGCCAGGTCTTGTTCACCGGCATTAAGCGGTTCCAGGAGTACGTCCGGGAGACCGCCCCCCCCGTTAACAAACAGTAAAACCGGACATCCGTTGACGATCGTGGCATTGATCCACAGGTTTTTCCCGGCTTTGTGCTCGATATATTGCAAAATATCAACAACATAATCTGAAATATTTCGTTTATCTTTGTAAAATATTACAGATAATGGATTATCGATCCGCCCTTACACATTTCTCAAACCAGCCGTTGTCCCATCAATTGCTGGTGTCCATTTTTAAGGACTATGAGCGGCCGAATGATAAAATTTATCAGTTAGCGAAGGAGGGTGTAATTCAGTCGATCAAAAAAGGGTTATACGTTGCTGGCCCGGCGTTGAACATCGATCGAAAACCAGAACCGTTCCTGCTGGCGAATCACATCCTGGGGCCAAGCTATGTGTCTGTTGAAACCGCATTATCCTATCACGGCCTTATTCCAGAACGTGTTTATGAAATTGCGTCCATGACCACGCAGGCTCCCCGCAAATTCGCTACCTCCCTGGGCACCTTTACCTATACGCGACTTTCATTGCCTTACTATGCCTTTGGCGTCCGATCCGAAAAATTAGCCGACGATCAATATGCCATGGTTGCTTCTCCGGAGAAAGCATTGTTTGATAAGATCATCACGACTTCAGGGTTGTTACTCCGCAGCAGGAAAGCAGCAAGAGAATTCCTGCTTGAAAACATGCGGATGGACGAAGATCTTTTGCGGCAACTCGATACAAAAGAAATGACGGGCTGGATCAAAGGAAGTTTAAAAGAAGAAAGTCTGTCCATGGCCGTCCATGTAATTCAGGAATTATGATCAAAGACTGGCTGGCGGAATATAATCCCAGGAATAAAGACGAAGCACAATCAGCCCTTCGCGAGATCATGCAGGAAGTCGCGTTGGCCGGGTTGTATCGCGGTGGTTTTTTTGAGAAGGCCGCATTTTATGGCGGCACTGCCCTTCGCATATTTCACGGTCTGGATCGTTTTTCAGAAGACCTGGATTTTTCCCTACTGCAACCCGAACCTGATTTTTCGTTGGATAAATACCTCGATGCCGTTCAGACCGAGTTTCAAGCTCTCGGGATGCAGGTGTCGGTAAAAGAAAAGAAAAAAGCAAAGGACACTCATGTCGATTCTGCTTTTTTGAAATCTGAAACAATTTGGAGAGAGCTTGTACTGGAAGGTATCATTCCGCAAAGCGGTCTCCAACAGCAAGCCAGCATCAAGATAAAGATTGAAGTCGATACCATGCCGCCGGTCGGCTTTGAAACAGAGGAGAAACTGCTGCTACGACCTTTCTCATTCTACGTGAAATGCTTTACGCTACCGAATCTGTTTGCCGGCAAACTGCATGCGCTGCTTTTTCGCAAATGGAGGGAGAATGTAAAAGGTCGGGATTGGTACGATTTCGAATGGTATATAAAGAAAGGGATTGCGATGGATCTAGAACACTTCCTTGAGCGCGCACAAGGAAGTGGTGATCTGCCCGACAATACAGTGACGGAACAACAACTCAGAACGTTATTGACCGACAGGATCCACTCGGTGGATATGGAAAAAGTGAAAGCCGATGCCGTTCGGTTTATTCCCGACGGTACCCGGCTTGCTATCTGGTCTCAGAAGTATTTCGATGACTTAGCGGAACATTTAAGGGTAAGGTAATCGTGCATTTGTTCCTCTATTTCCTCCCGCGTTGTTTGCCCGCCCTGGTCGTCCTGGGGGCGCTGCTGTTGCCGCTATCCGCCAAAGGGCAGTCACCCTCCACGATCGAAACAATGGCCATGGAGGGCTATGCGCAGCGCTTTACCGACACGGTGGCCAGCCTGAACATGCAGCAGATGGCGCTGACGTTGGCGCGGCAGCAAAACAGCGTGGAAGACAAATCGATCTGCTATGCTTACCTGGCGCTGACGCACAGACGGCTCCTGCACCTGAAAGACTTTACCCGTTATGCCGACTCTTCATACCTGGAAGCAGGAAAGACAAACAGCCCGCGGGCAAACGCGTATAGCGCGATGGCCATGGGCGCGCTCAAATCCTATATAGAAGACAACGCCCGGGCATTGGACTACCTGCTGGATGCGTACAGGCTCTTTGCCTCGCTGAAAGCGTACGATCTTTGCGCCCGGATCGGGGCGGATATCTCTTACCTGTTTGCGTCTGCGTCGCCCTCGCGGGCGAAAAAATATGCCGACGAAGCCCTCTCCTACGCCATGCAGACAGGCGACCCCGAGAGTATCCTCCACGCACGCCTGGCCGTGGGGAGCTACCTGCTGGACGAGGCGGAGCCTGATGACCAGGAACAATGGTCCGAAGCGGTTGACTTCTACCGGCACACGGTCCTGCTGGCGGAACGGGATGCCGCCTATATTGTCAGTAAAAGCAACATCGGCGTAGCGTATGTCAATCTTGCCGTGCTGTATATGAACGGTCCGAAGCCCATCGACGAGGAAGCTTTTTTGTTCAACCTGGAAAAGACGATCGAGATCGCCCGTCAGTACAACCTGAAGAATATCTACCGGAGCTCGATCGGTTTGCGGGGGCAGTACTTTATGCAGAAGGGAGAATATACCATTGCCGAAGAGCTCTTTCAGGAAGGGATCGCCTACCAGCGATCGCTTCCGTACGAGGACAATGCTATATTGGCTACATTTTACGAGTATCTGAAAGATATCGCTGCCCGGCGGGGGGATTACTGGTCTTACTACCGCTATGACCAGTCGTTTGTCGAGCACAACAAGCTGAAGTACGACGAGTCGACGCAACGCACGCTGCAGTATGCCGATGCGCGCTTTGAATCGGAAAGACAGACATCGCTGATCCACCAGCTGGAAGAGGATAACAAGCTTCAGCGAAAGAACCAGCTGCTGGGGTACGGCATCGCGATCGTGTTGCTGATCGGCCTGGTGTTCATGTATCGTTCCTACTACTACCGGCAACGGTATTACCAGAACCGCGAAGACATTCTGAAGCAGCAACAGTCCAACAACGAGCTCCGCATGCAGCTCCTGGAAAAGGAGACGCTCGAAAGCCTCGCGGAAAAGCTCTCGCTGGAACGGCGGCTGCTGAGCTCGCAGATGGACCCGCATTTTATCTTCAATGCGTTGGGCAACATTCAGAGTATGATGCTGCAAAAGGACACGGCCCAGGCTGTCTCCTACCTGGGCAAGTTTGCAAAACTTACACGCCAGGTGCTGGAACAGTCGCGCACAGGGGCCATATCGCTGGCAGCCGAGATGGAAACGCTGAATAACTACCTCTCGCTGCAACAGCTTCGGCTGAACGACAGCTTTCACTACCGCATGGTGTGCGACGCAGGAACCGAGACGGGTATACGGATACCGCCCCTGCTGATCCAGCCGTTCGTAGAGAATGCGGTAGAGCATGGGTTGAAGCCGCTGCCCCCGGCCCAGCCGGGATTGCTGGAGATCCGGTTCCGGGAAGACGCGGGGGAAAAGCTGCTGACCTGTACCATTACCGACAACGGCATCGGCCTGGCCGAATCCAAACGCCGGAAAGCACACGATGCGCACCGGTCGTTGTCGACCCGGATCACCGACGAGCGTCTGTCACTGATGATGAAGAACAATCCCCGGGCCGGCTTTGCCGTGCATGAGGGCACGCCCGACGGGCCGGGCTGTACCGTGATCTTACACATTCCTATAGTCGACGAAGATGTATAAAGCAGTCATTATCGAAGATGAGCACCGCCTGCGGGAGGCGCTTTCCATTTTACTGGAAATGGTGGCCGGCGACGCGGTGGTCGTTGTCGGCTATGCCGAACACGTGGACGACGCCGTCAGGCTGGTCAACCGCTTAAAGCCGGACCTGGTGTTTATGGATATCATTTTAAAAGACGGCACGGGGTTCGATGTGCTGCAACGTCTTGACTACCGGGGCTTTCGCCTGATCTTCACCACGGCGTACGAGGAGTATGCCATCCGGGCGTTTAAATTCAGCGCCATCGACTACCTGCTCAAGCCCATCGACCCGGAGGAACTCCGCCTGGCGATCGGCCGGATCAAAGACCTGCAGGAAAAAGTGGTCGGCGAGCAGCAGCTGCAAGAATTGCAGGACAACCTCCAGAAGGCCCCCGAGCGGCTGGTGCTGCCCACCCTGGAGGCCATGCACGTGGTGAAGGTCGATGAGATCGTGCGTTGTGAGACTTCCGGCTCGTACACTACATTCCTGTTGGCGGACGGGCGGAAGATCATCGTTTCGAAGCCCCTGAAAAACTACGAGGACATGCTGTTGCCGCCCCTGTTCTTCCGGGTGCACCAGTCCCACCTGATCAACGTTCACTACATCCAGAGCTATTCGAAAGAAGGGCTGATCCTGATGAAAGACAAGACGAGCATTCCCCTTTCACGGACTAAAAAGGAGGCTTTCTTTAAACTCATGACGGAAGACGGCGGTTCCTGAAAAACGAATATGGACTGAAACGCGTCGGATACCAAGCGAACCCCACCGAAGGCCAAGCGCCTGTTTTACGGCGTATCTGCGATCCCTATGTTTGCCTCATATTAGTAGCAACCGCAACAAACCCCACTATTATGAGCAACAAAACACTGGCAATCTTAAGCTACATCACGATCATCGGATGGCTTATCGCCTTCGTCAAGAACAACGACCAGAACCCCAAGGATGAGCTGGTAACCTACCATCTGAAACAGGGCTTCGGCTTCTTTATCCTGGCGATCGCCGTCAACATCGCGACCACCATCGTCGTGATGATCATGCCGTTCCTTTTCTTCCTGAACTACGTCGGACTTCTTCTCCTGGTACTCTGGGTATTCGCGATCATCAACGCCGTGAATATGCAAAAGAAGCCGATCCCGGTTGTCGGCCCCATGTTCGAAAATCAGTTTGCTTTTATCGGATAGATCTCAGACGCGTACAGACCCTCTCTCGCGAAAGGACCCTCTCTCTTTCTCTTGCGAAAAGACCCGCTGTCGCGAAAAGATCCTTCTCTCTCAAAAAGGCCGCTTCACGTGAAGTGGCTTTTTTATTTCACCGGCCGAACCAGCTCTTTCTCCAGGTACGGTGCTGTTTTGCTTCGCAAAGCCTTTGCTACCACGGCCGGCGGCCCTTCTGCCACCACCCGTCCGCCTTCGTCACCGGCACCGGGCCCTATATCGACCACCCAATCGCTGCCGGCCACCACCTGCATATCGTGCTCGACGACGATCACCGTATTGCCTGCATCCACCAGGCCGTTCAGCTGCTTCATCAGCTTGCGAACATAACACGGCTGTAGCAAGCACGTGGCGACTTCGTGTTGTAACAGCCAGTCGCCGCGCTGCCCCCCGAGATCAGACGGTGGGCCGCGGGGG
>NZ_JAHESC010000084.1 GCF_018598185.1 Dawidia soli | reverse complement strand
GTCTTGTCCTGCCCTTATTTTCTGCGGGGGGACCGCAGAGGCAGGCCAAGACCAGGTGTTGGTGCGCCCCGTGATAAACACCCCCCCGCCCCCCCCCCGTGGGGCGGCCGCCCGGGCTACCCCCCCCGGTACACCCCCCCCCGCGGGGGGGCCTGCATGGGGGGTCACACCGGGGCCCCCCCCCACGACCAGGTCTACGACTACCTCAAGGCGCGGTTCCCACACCACCCTGTCGGCATTTCGCACAACTGCGCTGTCTTCGCGGCCGAGAATATATTGGGCTGGTTCCCCGCCCGCCTCAGCGACTGGTGGTTTATGGACTACGTGCCCCAGCATTTCGAAAAGGTCGATTTCTTTGGCATGAGCTACTACGGCCGCATTTCACACGACCCGTTGCCGATCACCTACCTGAACCACCCGCACAAGATCAAAGAGCTGGGCCGTAAGCACGACGACATCTGGGAGTATTATCCCGAAGGGCTTCGCACCTGCCTGGACCGGTACTGGAACAAGTATAAAAAGCCGATCATCATTACTGAAAACGGCGTCTGTGATGAAAGCGATTTCCTGCGGCTGCAAGCCATCCAGGACTATGCCGCCATTATCCACCAGGCCATCGGCGACGGCATCGACGTCCAGGGTTACTACCACTGGAGTACCTGGGACAATGTGGAATGGCACCTGGGGCCCTCCATGCGCTTTGGCTTGTATCAATGCGACCCCAGGACCCGCAACCGCTTCATGAAACCCAGTGGCGCCCTCTACGCCTCGCTGGCGCACTCCAAGAAAATTACCGTACACAAGCACGCAGAAATGGCGTTTTAACATTTATAATAAGTACCTTCCGGCTACCGACCTGAACCTTGAGAACCTATGTACCGAAATCTACTCCTGTTGCCCATCATCCTGTGTCTGTTTGTCTCGTCTGCCTGGGGACAGGCCAAAACGCAAACCAAAACCAAAGCACAGGGCAAAAAGGAGTTCCTTTATGTCGGCACCTTCAGCGTGCGCGGCAGCGCCGGTGTGTATGTCTATGCTTTCAACCGCGCCAAGCGCACCCTTACCCCGGTACAAACCGTACCGACGCCCGAAAGTCCTTCGTTTGTGGGCATCCATCCCACCGGTAAATTCTTATATACCGTCAACCGCGGCAAGGCAAAAGACAGCGACCTCGAAGGCTCCGTCAGCGCGTTTGCCATCGACACGAAGACCGGCCGCCTGAGCGACCTCAACAACCGCTCGTCTTTTGGCGCCGATCCCTGTCATATCAGCTTTGACAAAACCGGGCAGTATGCCTTTGTTTCCAACTATGGCGAGGGCAACCTGGTGGTCCTGCCGCTGTTTGAAGACGGCCTGCTGGGCAATCCCTCCGACTCGAAAAAGTATATCGCCAGCAGCGTCAACCCCGCCCGGCAGCAAAGCTCGCACATACACTCGGCGCTGATCTCGCCCGACAACCGTATACTCTACGCCGCCGACCTGGGCGCCGACAAAGTATATAGCTATAACTTCAACCTGAGCACCGGCAAACTCGAGCCCTCGCAGCAAAAAGAAGCCGCCGTCCTTCCCGGCACCGGCCCACGCCACTTCACCTTCCACCCCAGCGGCAATTTTTTATACCTGGCGGAAGAGCTTACCTCTACGGTTGGCGTCTTTAAGGTCGATAAGAAGAGCGGCGCGCTGACCGTACTGCAAGACTCGGTGCTGTCGCTGCCGGCGAGCTTCACCGGCAAGAACACCAGCGCCGATATACACATCACCCCCAACGGCAAGTTCCTGTATATGTCCAACCGCGGCTTGAACAGCATCAGCATCTTTACCGTGGCCGCTACCGGCAAGATCAAGCTGATCGGCCAGCAAGCTACGGGTGGCCAGACACCGCGCAACTTCATGATCGATGCACGGGGCGAATACCTCTTTGCCGCCAACCAGGACACCGACACGATCGTGCTATTCCGTATGAACGCAAAAACGGGTCTGCTCACACAAGTGGGCAAACCCGTCAAAGTACCGTCACCGGTATGTTTAAAGATGCTGGCGCAATAGCGCGCTCGTTGCGTTAGTCTTTCAGGATCCGCATTTCCACCCGACGGTTCGCCGCGCGCGCCTCGGGTGTCATTTCATTGCGAAGGGGCTGGCTGCCGCCGAATGCCTTGGTGAGGATCCGCTTCTTGGCGATGTCTTTTTCCACCAGGTATTTCTTTACCGCGTCCACACGATCCTGCGACAGCTCCAGGTTGGCCTTCGGGCTGCCGGTGTTATCGGTGTGCCCCTCCAGCTGGATCTCCATGCTACCATTTTCTTTCATCATCTGCGCCAGCTCATCGAGCTCGCCGTACGACTTGGGGTCGATGGTCGCCTTGCCCTGGGCAAAGATCAAATGGCTCAGCACCACGGTCTGACCTTTGGGCGTCAATGAAATGTCGCGCAAAATGCGTTTGCCGCCGTCGGCATCTTTCGGATCGACAATGACCGTCTTCGGATTATATCCTTCCGCACCCGCCGTGATCTGATACTTGGCCGTGCCAAAAATGGGGAATGAAAACGTGCTGTCGTTGAAACGGCCGAAGATACTTCCGGTAGGAATGCTGCTGTACCGGATGCTGGCCTTTACGCCTTTGCCCGTACGCGAATCCGTTACCTTGCCTTGCGCCAACATTTCATCGGTCTGAGCAAAGGCCGGCAGAAACAAGGTCAGCAAAACAAGTGTCATTCCAATAATTCTCATGGGGGTTGCTTTTGGGTTTATATTAGACATGCAAACTTACACGTTCTGTTTGCAAAGTCCTTGCCAGGTCCGGGTGTATACCGGCCCAGGCGATGCTTTATCGGGCTAAAAAGCAAACGCCGGAAACCACTGTGTTCATACAGGGTTTCCGGCGTCTTTTATCCATCGGTGGACGGCCATGCGGCCGCGTTTACCATTCTACTGTCTGCCCGGCACCGAGGATGGTATCATCGTTACCGTCGTCGTCTACCGCTTTTTGCGCGCCGTTTTCCTGGTCGCTACTTTCGCTTTTTTGGTCGGCTGCTTGGCTTGCCTGGCTTTGGTTTGGCTCCTGGAAGAGATTTGGGCTTTGGCTTTGCTGCTGCTTTTCCGGTTGACCGAAGAGGTTTGGCTGGCTTTTTTGCTGCTGGCTTTGGCTGCTTTGCTGGGGCTTTGCCGGCTGGCCGAAGAGGCTTGCCTGCTCCCCCCTTTCGCTGCTCCACGGACTTTGGTTTTGACTTGCGTTTTGGCTTTGACTTCGACTTTGGCTCGGGCGCTGGGGCGGTGGGCCTGGTTGCTCTTTTTTTTTTGGCGACTGATCCGCGTCAGTCACCTCATTGCTTTCGGTGTCGCTGTCGCTTTCTTCCGGTGCTGCTTCTTCTTCCTCTATCAGGGCCACTTTCGTGACACGAAACTCTGAAAGACGCCCGCCCTGAGCTTTCCAGCCCTTTACTTCGACAAGACCTTCCAGCTTCACTTTCTTGGTCACCTTGCCTTTGTCCTTGCTCTTGATGAACTCCAGCTCGATCACCGGCTCTTCCGACGAGGTCACCGCGATCAGGCGCGAACCGTTCTCCGGCACAAACGAGAACTCCTTGTCGAGTGTGCTCGTTTCGATCAGGAAACGCTTCACCATGTGCAGCTTGGTGTCGCCGTCTACATATACCGCGGTGATCACCTGCTTGGGATTGAACTTTTCCACCCGCAGCGTCTTCTCCGGCTCATACCGGTTGGTGAGATCGTAGCCCGTAATTTTATAGGTACCCGTGCGCGAGAAGGCAATGAGCTGATCTTCCGGCTCGAACTTGCCCAGGTATTTTCCGCGACGGTCTTTGTTCAGACGACCCGCTTCCGTGTCGTACCACAGCATCAGCTTGCTGAGCGTAGACGAACCCGCTTTCAGGAAGTCCACCTTACGCACCGGATACGGTGTGATGATGTTACCCTTCGAGCTGCGGTTCTTTACTTCCAGCTCGGTGAAATCGTATTCAAATACTTTCTTGCGCGCCGTGCTCGACTGCGAAAGCTTTACTTCTACTGTTTCCGCCTCTCCGTTAGGATTGGCGCTGATATACAAGATCTTGGAATTGGCGTTGCCTTGTGTCAGATCGTACTCTTTATCGCGGGTCACGCCCGGGATCGTAAAGCGCTTCGCGAAGCTCTTGCCCCCGCGACCGTCGGCGTAGATCACGTTGTATACCATGCGGTCATCGCCTTTCTTGAAGATGCCCACATACAAAATGTCTTTGCCCATGAACACCTTCTCCTGGATCCGCGACACCTTGGCTTTTCCGTCCTTGCGGATCACGATCACGTCGTCCAGCTCCGAACAATCTGTGATATACTCGTCCTTCTTCAGGCTGTAGCCCACAAAGCCGTCGGCACGGTTCACATACAACTTCTGGTTGTTGGCGATAACTTCCACCGCCGTAACCGATTGGAAGCTTTTGATCTCCGTGCGGCGCTCGCGGCCCTTGCCGTACTTTTCCAACAGGCGCTGGAAGTAGGCAATGGCGTAGTCGGTCAGGTTCTTGAGGTTGTGCTCGGTTTCTTTCAGTTCTTTTTCCAGGCCGCGCAGCATCTCGTCGGCCTTGAACGAGTCGTAACGCGAAATGCGTTTAATGCGGATCTCCGTCAGCTTGACAATGTCGTCTGTGGTGATCTCGCGATAGAATTTCTTCTTGTGAGGCTTCAGGCCTTTGTCGATCGTCGACAGTACCTCTTCCCAGCTTTCCGCCTCTTCAATGTTGCGGTAGATGCGGTTTTCAATAAAGATCTTTTCCAGTGACGAGAAGAGGATCTTCTCCATCAGCTCGGCCTTGCGGATCTCCAGCTCCTGGCGCAACAGCTCCAGCGTCTGCTGGGTGTTGTATTTCAGGATCTCGTTGACGCCCATGAAGTGGGGCTTGTCCTCGATGATCACGCAGGCATTGGGCGAGATCGAGATCTCGCAGTCCGTAAAGGCATACAACGCCTCGAGTGCTACTTCCGGCGACTGCGTCGGCTGCAGGTGCAGCTGGATCTCGACGTTGGCGGCCGTGTTGTCGATCACTTGCTTGATCTTGATCTGGCCCTTCTCACTCGCCTTGACGATGGATTCCATCAGCGACGTGGTGGTGGTACCAAACGGTATATCGCGGATCACCAGCGATTTTTTATCCAGGATCTCGATGCGTGCGCGCACTTTGATCTTGCCGCCGCGCAAGCCCTGGTTGTATTCATTAAAGTCGGCAATGCCCCCCGTCGGGAAGTCGGGGAAGATCTTGGGGTTGCGGCCTTTCAGCACATCGATGGAAGCCTTGATCAGCTCCACAAAGTTGTGCGGCAGGATCTTGGTCGAAAGACCCACGGCAATACCCTCCACCCCTTGTGCCAGCAGTAACGGGAACTTCACCGGCAGGGTCACGGGCTCTTTCTTACGGCCGTCGTATGACAGCTGCCACTCCGTGGTCTGCGGGTTGTAGACCACGTCCAGCGCAAACTTGGACAGACGTGCTTCAATATAACGCGGCGCCGCGGCGCTGTCGCCGGTGCGTACATCCCCCCAGTTACCCTGCGTTTCGATGAGCAGGTCTTTCTGGCCAATGTTCACGATGGCCTCCCCGATCGACGCGTCACCGTGGGGGTGAAACTGCATCGTATTACCGATCACGTTCGCCACTTTGTTAAAGCGGCCGTCGTCCATCTCTTTCAGGGAATGCATGATCCGGCGCTGCACGGGCTTAAAGCCGTCTTCGATCCGCGGTACAGCGCGCTCCAGAATAACATACGAGGCGTAATCCAAAAACCAGCTTTCATACAGGCCGTCAATGGCGATCGAGTGCACGACGTCGTCGCCCCCTCCCTCACCGTTGCCCGGCGTATGCGGCACCAGTTTTGATTTGTCGTCCTCCGGATGTTGTTTTTTACTCATATAGGTCGTCGTCTTACGATTAGGGTATTAGATCTCTTCCGCTACCTCTTCTTCCGATACTACTTCTTTGTCTTTCGGCTCTACTTTGTCCAGCTCGATGCGCAGGTTCTCGATAATGAACTCCTGGCGGGTCATCGTGTTCTTGCCCATGTAGAACTCCAGGATCTTCTGCAGGTGGCTGTCTTTGTGCAGCAGCACGGGCTGCAGCCGGATGTTGTCACCGATAAATCCGCCGAACTCGTCCGGCGAGATCTCACCCAACCCCTTGAAGCGGGTAATCTCTGGTTTCGATCCCAGCTTATTGATGGCCGCCACGCGCTCTTCGTCGCTGTAGCAGTAGATCGTTTCTTTCTTATTCCGTACGCGGAACAGCGGCGTCTCCAGCACAAACACGTGGCCGGCCTTCACCAGGTCGGGAAAGAACTGCAGGAAGAAGGTCATCAACAGCAGGCGGATGTGCATCCCGTCTACGTCGGCATCCGTCGCGATAATCACCCGGCTGTAGCGCAGGCCGTCCAGACCATCTTCAATGTTCAGCGCGTGCTGCAGCAGGTTGAACTCTTCGTTCTCGTACACCACCTTTTTTGTCAGGCCGAATGAGTTGAGCGGTTTACCGCGCAAGCTGAATACCGCCTGTGTTTCTACGTCACGCGATTTGGTGATCGACCCGCTGGCCGAGTCACCTTCGGTGATGAAGATCATGCTCTCGGTGTTACGCGGGTTCTTATCGCCCAGGTGGAAACGGCTGTCGCGCAGCTTCCGGTTGTGCAGGTTCGCTTTCTTGGCCCGCTCGTTCGCCAGCTTCTTAATACCGGCAATGTCTTTGCGCTCGCGCTCGGACTGCAGAATGCGCTTCTGCAAGGCGTCGGCTACCGGCGCGTTCTTATGCAGGAAAATCTCCAGCTCCTTGGCCACAAAGTCACCGACAAAGCTTTTAACCGTTGCCCCGTCCGGCGCCATGTTGGTGGAACCGAGCTTGGTTTTCGTCTGCGACTCGAACACCGGTTCCTGCACCCGCACCGCGATGGCGCCGATGATAGAGGCCCGGATGTCGGACGCGTCAAAGTCTTTCTTAAAGAAGTCGCGCACCCCGCGGATCACCCCTTCGCGGAACGCCGCCAGGTGGGTCCCCCCCTGCGTCGTGTTCTGGCCGTTGACGAACGAATAGTACTCTTCGCCGTACTGGTTGCCGTGGGTCAGTGCTACCTCGATGTCGTTGCCCTTGAAGTGGATGATGGGATAACGCAGATCGTCCGCATCGGACTTCTGCTTGAGCAGGTCGAGCAGTCCGTCCTTGGAAAAGAATTTCTGCCCGTTATAGTTAATGGTGAGGCCCGCGTTCAGGAACGCATAGTTCCACATCAGGTCATCCAGGTACTCCGGAATGAAGTGATAGTTTTTGAACATGGCGTTGTCCGGCTCGAACTCCACATATGTGCCGTTCTTCTCGTCCGTCTTGAGCATCTTGCCGTCGGTCACCAACACCCCTTTTTTAAACTCGGCGTATTTGGTCTGCCCGTCGCGAAAGGCCTGTACTTTAAAGTAGTTTGACAACGCGTTTACCGCCTTGGTACCCACGCCGTTCAATCCCACCGATTTCTGGAACGCGCCGGAATCGTACTTGGCACCGGTGTTGATCTTGGACACTACGTCTACCACCTTTCCCAGGGGGATGCCCCGTCCGTAGTCACGCACCGTCACCCGCGATTCGGTGATGGTCACGTCGATGGTCTTGCCGTGCCCCATCATGTGTTCATCGATCGAGTTGTCTACAACCTCCTTTACCAACACGTAAATGCCGTCGTCCTTGGCCGAGCCGTCGCCCAGCTTGCCAATGTACATACCCGGTCGTAATCGTATGTGCTCGCGCCAGTCCAGCGACTTGATACTGGACTCGTCATACGATAAACCAGAAGAATCTTTCTCCGTCTTGCTCATATACCCAAAAGGATTATGTTGTAAGGAAACAGATTAAAAAATCAATCGAACCCCTACAGTTCAAAAAATCATGTAATAATTATCGGCGGACAATAAAGTGAATTTCATCTTTACTTCAAGGGCCACACTTAATTCTTCAATTACATCATTAAACAAACTGAAAGGAGTCAAATAATTGATTAATAACCCGTTAAAACACTTTAACTAAACTGATCATTTTGGTCGTGAAAGACCAAAAATCCTGATTACAGGCCAACTCAGGGCCCACAGCACCACTAAGCCCACACTGCCATAAATAACAAACCCGATACGGCTATAATCAAATCGTTCCTGGCTGTTAAACAGGCTTACCAGGCTTAAGGCTATAATAAAGAATATATTCAACGTAATGACCAGGCCGTGGAACCACGCCCGGAGGGCCTCCTGTTGGGGGTACAACCGGCTGATGAGATACACCAGCACGTTGCAAACAGCCACCAGCACCAGCATGACATAGAACAGTATCTCGCGATCCAGCAGCACCTGGCCCCCTTCGGCCTCCTGTACCGCCACGACTTCGGGCAGGCTGGCGTAGACATACAACAAATCCGCCAGGACCAACACCGCCGACAAGAACCAAACCGCACGAAACACCTTCAGAACCATAATCCAAAAATTAGGCTGCAAAAGTAAGAGTTTTGCCCAGAATCCAACGGTTTAAAGAAGAGAATGAAACAGGAGAAATGTCAGGAAAGAGTAAAAAGTATTACTTTACTTAAAAGATATAAAAATTTGATTATCAATTTATAATATTATTTTAATTAAAGCATAAATAGCATCATCAAACACCGCTTTTCCCGTCGTCTCATCCTCTATTCAGGCCCTGAACGTGCCCTCAGGCACAAGACTTTTGCCCAGCCCGGCGCTTGTTACGCGGGGGACATCCCCGTGAACTGGGGACGTGCCCCTTGTTCGATCCTGGGATGGGGCTGTATTCCAATAGGGTTTTCATAGTCCTATTAGACTATTACAATTCTATTTCAATGCTATATCAATTCTATGTCAATGCTATTATATATCCGGAAAAAGCCTGCCTGATGGAGATAAATTTCAGGGATGACATCGCCGGGCACTATTTTTTCATGCTTCGCCCACCGATATCCGGCCGTAAAAATTACAAGCCCCGTTAGGAACACCCTGCAAACTTGTAATACATTTGCCCGGTTTATTTTAAACGCCCCGGTAAAATCCCTATGTCACAACTCCTCGACGACGTAAAGTCAAAAGCCCAGGCCTGGCTCGACAGCCCGGCCATTGATCAGGAAACCAAAGCCGAAGTAAAAGCACTTCTGGCAAAACCAGACGCTAAAGAGCTCATCGACAACTTTTACAAAGACCTGGAGTTCGGCACGGGTGGATTGCGGGGCGTGATGGGTGCGGGGTCCAACTGCATGAACAAATACACCGTGGGCGTCGCGACACAAGGGTTGGCCAACTATCTGAACAAGACCTTTCCGGGCAAAGCCACCAAAGTGGCCATTGCCTACGACAGCCGCAACAACAGCGAGTTCTTTGCCGACGTAACGGCCGGGGTATTCTCCGCCAACGGCATCCAGGTATACATGTTCGAAAGCCTCCGCCCTACGCCGCTTCTGTCGTTTGCCATGCGCTACCTGCAGTGCGACTCGGGCGTGGTGATCACGGCCTCACACAACCCCAAAGAGTACAACGGCTACAAAGCCTACTGGACGGGCGGCGCCCAGGTGGTGCCCCCGCACGATAAGAACATCATCAAAGAAGTGGAGGCCATCACCTCCTTCGAGCAGGTAAAGTTCAAGCCGGTCCTGAGTAACATTCATACCATCGGTGAGGAGGTTGAAAAGGCTTACTTCGAGGAAGTTAAGAAGATCATTCCGAACCATGACGTCATCGCCAAACACAAGGATATCCCCCTGGTGTATTCCAGCCTGCATGGTGCCGGCATCACCATGGTACCCGCGACACTGAAAGAGATCGGCTTCACCAACCTGCACGTGGTGGCCGAGCAAGAAGAGCCGGATGGCGACTTCCCGACGGTTAAATCACCGAACCCCGAAGAGCAATCGGCTATGGAAATGGTCATTCAAAAGGGCAAGGCTGTGGGTGCTACCATGGTCATGGCCACCGACCCCGACACCGACCGGGTGGGCATCGGCGTACGTAAAGCTGACGGTGAGTTTATCTTACTGAATGGCAACCAGGCGTTTAGCCTGATGATGTACTTCATTCTGAAGAACCTCAAGGAGACCCGGAACACCTACATCGCCAAGACCATCGTAACCTCCGAACTGGTCGATGCCATGGCCGCCAAACTGGGTGTGGAATGTTATAACACCCTGACCGGCTTCAAGTACATCGCCGAGCTGATGGGCAAACTGGAAGGCAAAAAGACCTTCGTCGCCGCCGGGGAGGAAAGCTACGGCTACATGGCCGGAGACTTTGTACGCGACAAAGACGCCGTTTCTGCCTGCGCCTTCTTCGCCGCCATGGCAGCCAGCGCCACCGACCAGGGCAAGTCCCTGTACGATTGGCTGATCGACATGTACGTAGAGTTTGGTTTTTACAAGGAGGCCCTGCTCAACGTGACCAAAAAAGGCCAGCAAGGCGAGCAGGAGATCAAAGCCATGATGGAAAAATTCCGCAGCAACCCGCCCGCCGAAATCACCGGCAGCCGCGTGGTTCGCCTGCTGGACTATAAGATCCTGAAAGAGAAAGACCTGTTGACGGGCAAAGAAACAACACTTGATTTTCCGCAATCGGATGTACTGCAGTTCTATCTGGAAAACGGCACGAAGGTATCGGTACGTCCCTCCGGCACCGAACCCAAGATCAAGTTCTACATGGCGGTGAACGCGCCGCTGACATCCACCGCTGAATTCCCGGCTGTTAACAAAGCGCTGGATGAACGTATCGCCGCGATCGAGGCATACCTGAAGGCAGTGTGAGTGTGAAGTGGGGCTTGCCGTTATAACGCGCAAAACCTTTATCTTTGTGGTCTGATCATGAAAAAAGTCGCATTTTATACGCTTGGATGCAAGCTCAACTATTCGGAGACCTCTACGATCTCGCGTATGTTCGAGCAAAAGGGCTATAAAAAGGTCGACTTTACCGATACCCCGGACATCTTCATCATCAATACCTGCTCGGTAACCGAGAATGCCGACAAGAAATGCCACAAGATCGTGCGCGAAGCCCGTGGCATTTCGCCAGATGCCTATGTGGCCATTATCGGGTGTTACGCCCAGCTCAAGCCGAAGGAGATCTCAGAAATTCCCGGTGTGGATGCGGTGTTGGGCGCGGCGGAGAAATTCCGCCTGGTGGAGCTGCTGGATGGCTTTGTACGCCCGCCGCAGGCTACGGTGTATGCTTCTGACATCGCCCGGGCCGACACGTTCAACACGTCATATTCCCTGCACGATCGCACGCGCACCTTCCTGAAAGTGCAGGACGGCTGCGACTACTCGTGCACTTTCTGCACCATACCCCTCGCCCGCGGCAACAGCCGTAGCGACAGCATCGAAAACATTCTCAGGACCGCCCGCGAGATCGCCGCTACCGACGTCCGCGAAGTAGTGCTGACCGGCGTCAACACCGGCGACTTTGGTTTACAGGAAGGCAAACGCGTAGAACGTTTCATTGACCTGGCCCGTGCCCTCGACCAGGTCGAAGGCATCGATCGTTTCCGGATCTCGTCCATCGAGCCCAACCTCCTCACCGACGAGATCATAGCGTTCGTGGCGGCATCGCAGCGCTTTGTACCGCATTTTCATATCCCGCTGCAATCGGGCTCCAACAAGATCCTGCGCCTCATGCGCCGCCGCTACCAACGCGAACTCTACGTGGAGCGCGTTGCCAGGATCCGGGAGCTGATGCCGCAGGCCTGTATCGGCGTCGATGTGATCGTGGGCTTTCCCGGCGAAACCCAGGAAGACTTCCTGGAAACCTATCGTTTCCTGAACGACCTGGACATCTCCTACCTGCACGTCTTTACGTATTCGGAGCGCGAAAACACCCCCGCCGCCGAAATGCCCGACCCGGTACCCGGCAGCCAACGCGCCGACCGCTCCAGGATGCTGCACATCCTTTCCGACAAAAAGCGCCGCAAATTCTACGAGGACAACATCGGTCGTGAGGCGACGGTACTCTTTGAGCACGATGTCGAAAACGGTATGATGCATGGCTTCACTGAAAACTACGTTCGCGTAGTGGCCAAATACGACCCTGTGTTGGTGAACGAGCTCCGCCGCGTCAACCTGTGCCGCATCAACGACCAAAGCCTGTTAATGGAGGTCCAAGATGCCATCGAAGAAACCCTCGCACACTAAGCAACCACCTCGCCTTCCCTTCTGCTCCGTTTGAAAATCCAGACAAATGACGTAACTTAGTGCGTCAAATGACGTATTAAGGAGTATGATCACATTTCTGGAACATTTAGGAGAGGCAGGTTTAGGGAAGGTTGATTCCAGGCAGGAGCTATGGCATGCCATCCGCGAAAAGCCCCTCAAAAAAAGACATGTTATCTTCATTAGCGACAAGCTGGGCGTACAGCAAAAGGATGCTGCCGATCTGATCGGCATGTCGGTACGGACCTTTCAGCGGTTGGAAAAAACGGCCGATCTCACGCCGGCGGCGTCAGAAAATGTTGTTAAGCTGGCTGAGCTTTACGAGGTGGGGTTGCGTGCCTTTGATGACAACACCGAGTCGTTTGTAAACTGGTTGACCTCCCCCATTCCGGCGTTAAACAATGAACGGCCCATGACACTGCTCTCTTCCAATTTAGGGATAGACCTTGTGAAAGATGAGCTCTTACGCATCGAATTCGGTATTTATTGATGCTGCTCTACCGGATTCAAAAAGCTAAATATGCGACCGACATCAGCGGCTTCGGTTCTACCCTGGTGTCAGGGCGGTGGCATAAAGCCGGAACGAGCCCGATAGTTTATACATCCGGGAATATTTCGCTTGCCATCCTGGAGAGTGTCGTACACCTTCCTCCGTCCGTCAAGCCTCCGGACCTGCTCTTATTAACACTGGAAATTCCGGACACCGCCGTGGTAACGATCCCTCCGGGCGATCTTCCGGAGAACTGGAATAAAAAAGGCTACTACGACAACGTTCAGCACTGGGGCACAGCCTGGCTGCAAAGCGCAACCTCCCTCGCGATCAGGGTCCCTTCGGTCATATCTCCCGACTACAACATCCTGATCAACCCCTCGCACCCGGATTTTAACGTTGTGACGATCGCCGAAAGCGCGCCCATAACATTTGATGAGCGGCTGATCTAGGGCCTGTCGTCACTGGCCCACAACCACCCCGTCTTTTAACTCGATCCGCCGGTCGGCCATCTTTGACAGCTCTTCATTATGGGTAACGATAATAAAGGTCTGGTTCATTTGCTCGCGTAGCTGGAAGAACAGCTTGTGCAGCTCCAGCGCATTTTTGGAGTCCAGGTTTCCGCTTGGCTCGTCGGCCAGGATGATATCGGGTGCGTTGATGAGCGCACGGGCTACCGCGGTGCGCTGCTGCTCGCCGCCGGAAAGCTCGGAGGGCTTGTGGTGTACGCGGTCGCCTACTCCCAACATGGTCAATAGCGCCGTGGCGCGGGTTTTGATGACCGTCTCGG
>NZ_JAHESC010000083.1 GCF_018598185.1 Dawidia soli | reverse complement strand
TTTTACCGGCAGCTCTTCGATCGTCAGGGGGTGTCCAAATTCACGGACCACCGCGGCCTTCATTTTCTTGGGTAGCATATTTTACAATTTTGATAGTGAGCTTTTGTTATCCGTGAGCAATGTAACGTGCCGGGACCAGCGGCTGTATGCGTTTTGTCATAAACAAAACAGACTTATATCAGGCTAGGGATTGGGTTGTGAAAAACCCGCTTTGCCTTCCCTGCGTGCCTGTTTTCTTTGTTGTTTGTTGAAATAACCACGAAAGAGAAAATTCGATCTGAGGGCTTCCATGTTTTCGTTGAATCGTCCGGTGCCCTGCTCGATGCTTTGCAGGCTGCGGAGCAGGCTCCGACGGGCCAAGGTGTCGGCCAGGATCAGTCCGGCCGTGCCTTCGCCTTGCCTGAGGTTGCCGACGATCTGCTGCAGGTCTTTCATCATGGCCGAGGTCTCCTGGCTGGCGCGCTGTATTTGTTGCATCGAGTTATCGAGTTTATTAGACAGACTAGTGTCGGCAAAAAGCCGGTAGGCAATGCCATCTCCATGGTGCAGGTCGCGGACGATGGTCTTTGCCGTCAGGGTCATATCGGCCGTATGCGCGCCGGCCGTCCGGAAGTCGCTGACGGCGTCCCTCAGGTTTCGAGCCAGCAGGCTGTCTGATAATAAGCTCCACAGGCTTTCGCTGCTCTTGAGTCTGGTCGTGATCTCGTACAGGTCGGTTGATATTCGCTCGACGTTATTATTGGTGGCGTTTAGCGTTCGTAACATTTCCTCCGTCTCGATGGGCTTCAGCGATTGGATTGTATCGTGCTCTTCGATGGGCGCGGCAGCGGTTCGAGGTACATTCAGGTTGATGAGCTTGTCGCCCATGAGCCCGTCGGTGCCGACCGCAGCGACGACGTTCTTTTGGATATAGGGCTTCATGGATTCGTCGATGTTGAGCGTTACCACGATGGCGGTATCGCTGGTAACGTCGATCCTGCCGACCGTCCCGACGTTGATGCCCCGGAACCGTACGTTGTTGCCCGGGACCAGTCCATTGACATGTGTCAGCGTGGCGTGTATGGTAAAGGTGGAACCGAACAGGTTCCGGTTGCGGCCGATCATGTAGAGTGTAAATACCAGGAAAACCAGGCCGACCATGACCAGCAGGCCCACTTTCGTATTATCGAGCGTCTTGTTTCTCATAGGGTTAATCGAAAAATTCCTGAATCCTCGCATCCGCCGACTTTCGGAGGTTTGCATACGTATCGTTGGCATAGCTCTTTCCATCTATGAGCATGATCACACGGTTGGCGGTAATGTCGATGCAGTGCATGTCATGCGAGATAATGATCGATGCCGTCTTGTATTTCTGCTGCACGCTCACGATCAACTGGCTGATCTCACGCGACGTGATGGGATCGAGGCCGGTCGTAGGCTCGTCGTATAAAATGATGGACGGGCGCAGGATGAGCGTGCGCGCCAGTGCAATGCGTTTACGCATTCCGCCCGACAGCTCTGCCGGCGTCATGTCGACGGTGTGGGCCAGGCCAACATCGGTCAGGGCCTCCAGCACGGCGGCGTCGGCGCCCCGTTTGCGTTGAGCCGCATTCCAATGCCGCCGCAGCGAGAACTCCAGGTTTTCGCGTACGGTCATCGAGTCATACAGCGCATTGCTTTGGAATAAAAATCCAACCCGGGCCCGGAGTTCATCGAGTTGATCCAGGTCCAGTGCGCCAACATCCTCGTGCAGGACCTCGATGCTGCCCTGGTCCAGCGGGAGCAGGCGGACGATACATTTGATCAGTACAGACTTGCCCGACCCGGATTTTCCGAGCACGGCCAGATTCTCTGCGGGGGCAAGCGTCATCGAAAAATCGCGGAGCACGTGGTTGTCGCCGAAGGATTTATAGAGATGGCGTACGTCTATGATGGCCTCGTCGTTCATGGTAATCAGGTTAAACCGAGCAGATCCGTGATCTGCACAGCGATCAGGTCGATGATAAAGATCAGCAGGGAGGCGACGACGACGGCGGAGTTTGCCGAGCGGCCGACGCCTTCGGTACCTTTGCTCGAATGATAGCCTTTATAGCAACCGATGATGCCGATCGCAAAGCCAAAGAAAAAAGTCTTGATCAGGGAGGGGATGACATCGCCAAAGCTTAAGGCATTGAAGACCTGCGTCCAGTATAAATGCCAGCTGACATGCCCGCGGATACTCACGCCGAGGTAGCCGCCGTACAGGCCGATGGCGTTTGAGAGATTGGACAGCACCGGTAACATCAGTGTAGTGGCCATTACGCGTGTGACAATGAGGTATTTGAAGGGGTTGGTGCCGGACACGTCCATCGCGTCGATCTGCTCGGTGACGCGCATGGAACCGAGCTCGGCGCCGATGCCCGAGCCAATCTTGCCGGCGCAGATCAGCGCGGTAATCACCGGTGAGATCTCGCGTACCAATGAAACCGAAACCATGGCCGGCAGGAGTGCCTGTGCGCCGAACTCCACCAGCGTAGGGCGCGATTGGATCGTCAGCACCAGGCCCATGATGAGCGCCGTGATACCGACCAACGGCAGCGATTTGTACCCGATCCAATAACACTGGCGAAAGAACTCGTTATACTCCTGGCGCGGTTTGATGAGCTCATGAAAGAAACGCAGCACAAAACGCGTCGTGGCGCCGACCTCGTCCAGGAATCTGATATATATCTTTTGCTGCGCCATAAGGAGGTGTGTTGTAAACCAAAGATGGCAGCTATACCGGGTAAAACAGCTGACGTTTGTCAAGTGCGGCGATGATCCGCGTCACGCCGCTATCGCAGGTGAAAGGTCCAGATGGGCGTTTTCAGGTTGTTGATAAGGTCTTCGGCAACGCTGCCGACGATCAGGTGTAACAGGCCCTTCCAGGCATGCGTTCCGAGCGCGATCAGGTCGGCGTCGATTTCCGTCGCGAAGTGTGCTATTCCTGCTTCTACGGTATAATCCGACCGTATATATAATGTATAGTTTGTGAACTTGCCCTGGGCGAATCGTTCCAGGTCATGCAGGGCGTCGGGTTCATTGCGGAAGTACAGCGGCGTATTGATATACACGATGTGCAAGTGCGCCTGGAAGAAGGTTTGTAATTCTTTTACGGCGTCGACGAAATGCCTGTTTTCGTGTGCTCCCATGATAGGAAGGATAATTTTTTCGATGCGGCCCGGATAAGTACGTACCGACAACACCGGAACCGGAGACCGGCGTACCACTTTGTCGGTATTCGATCCGATAACGGCATTGCCTTCGCCGTGCGTACCCATGATGACGAGGTCGATGGCGTAATCGCGTATATACTGTTCGACCTCCGGCACCAGGGAGCTGATCACATGCCGGAACATAACTTTCATGGTGAACGGTGCATACCGGGACCACATTACCCGGAATTTTTCATCGGATTCTTTTTCGATGTCTTTCAGAAAGTTGAGATTAAAGGCATAAGCATTGGACATGCTCGGTCTGCCATGGAGGAAGGTCATGTTGATGACATACAGCACGTGTACCTGGCCACCGCTTTGCCTGGCGATATCGATGGCAAACCGGAATGCATCTTCGGCGGGTTTTGAAAAATCGCAGGGGACAAGGATGTTCTTCATATTTTTTTTACCAAATAGGTGAATTACAGGATCGGTTGAAATGATGCTGCTCCGCGCGGGCCATGATCCTGATCACCGGATCTGTTAATCGTTCCGTGATGGGAATCGGGGGCTGCTATGACCACGATCATGTTGGTGGTGTTTCGCGTCGCTTACTTTTATCACTGTAACTATTTCCTGATGATTATGAAAAATGCTGTCGTGTATTATTCTTTTACTCATAATAATGAGAAACTGGCCCGCTATCTGAGTGAAAAGCTGCAGTGTGAGCGCCTTCGCATCGACACTGTAAAAGCACGGAACGGGTTTTCTGTTTTCCTGGATATTCTCTTGGGACGCAGACCGGCCATCAGACCCCTGCCAAAATCCTTGGCGGCGTACGACCATGTAATCTTTGTGTCGCCGATCTGGGCCGGCAGAATCGCCGGCCCCTTGAGATCGTTGCTACACAAAGATAGAGCTTTGATTTCCCGCTATTCTTTTGCCAGTCTTTGTGGTGGTGCGCCGGACCAAAAGGAGAAGGTCGAACGGGAACTGCTGGCGCTGGTCGGCACCAAGCCCGAGGCACATATGGAGTTATCGGTCAGCGTGGCGATAGCACTACACCAACAGGACAAGACCCGTCACACAGCGTCGGGCTACCGGATCGCTGCGGGCGAGCTTCACTTGTACGATGCGCAATTAGAGCAATTCATACAGGCATGCGGCTTGGTGAATGCGCTCTGAACCGCGTCGGAATGAAAAGAGCCGGTAGATCGTACCGGCTCTTTCCTTGCGTTTGAATGATGAAGAGGTCACATAAACGCTTCGATGAACGAGTACAGTGCGGACTTGTTTTGCGCAAACTGGTCGCTGAGCGCCTGGAGCTCGTTCATAAGGCCCTCGTGTTCCTTGAAGTATTCTACTTTTGTTTCGTCTTTCGTCTCGAGCATTTCGGCAAGCTTCTTTTCGTGCAGGCGTAGCTGCCCGGTAAGTTTGTCGATCAGCTCATAGCGATAATAGATGACGACATTCTGAAAGTGCTCAAGCCTTTTTCGGTCGTCCGGCTCTTTTATCTGTGGCGCGTAGCGGTCCAGCAGCTTCTGGAAGAACGCCAGCTCGCGCTTCCAGAGCACTGCGGCCGAAAGCCACTCCAGGGTATGTTTGTGCTTTTGCAACAGGGGTGCCTGTAGTATATAGTTGTCGGTAACTGCGGTGACGGAGATCATACTATTATTTTTTTACGAAAATAGCCGGCATCGTCGGATGGTCACATGATGTATGCGCGTTGCGTGGATGATCTTTGTCATGGAGCATGCTCCGTGATATTTATCCGAAGAAGCCGTGATGGATATCACGACGGCCGTCGTGGCAGGAGAGTATGTTTGTTTACCTGCGCGGCCCGCATAACAAAATCGCAGTCATACCATGAAAAATTTCATTCGATCGTTAAGCCAGGTTTCCATGACCGATGTGGCGTCGGTGGGAGGTAAAAATGCATCGCTCGGGGAAATGCTTCGGGCCCTCACACCCTTGGGCGTGGCGGTGCCCGACGGATTTGCCATTACCGTGGAGGCCTACCAGAATTTCCTGCGGGTAAATAATCTCGAACCTACGCTGCAGGCATCGTTGGAATCGCTGGATCGCGCCTCCCTGGGCAACCTGAAGGAAGTCGGAGCGGCATGCCGCACGATGATCCTCAAGGCGGCGTTGCCGCCGGCAGTCGAGGGTGCGATCCGCCAGGCCTACGAGACACTGATGGCGTCGAATGTCATTCACTCGGTGGCTGTGCGCAGCAGCGCGACGGCGGAGGATTCGCCCCACGCCAGCTTTGCCGGTCAGCACGATTCCTATCTGCACATCACCGGTATCGATCACGTATTGCTGGCGGTAAAAAAATGTTATGCATCGTTGTTCAACGAGCGCGCGATCAAGTACCGTCTCGACAACGGATTTTCGGATCTGCAGGTGGGCCTCTCCGTAGGCGTGCAGCACATGGTGCGGTCGGACCGGGGCAGTGCGGGGGTAATTTTTACGATCGAGCCGGAGAACGGCAATCAAAACCTGATTTACCTGACAGGAGCCTGGGGGCTGGGAGAGAGCGTGGTACAGGGCGCCGTCAATACCGACGAGTTTTATCTTTTCAAGCCTGCGCTGGAAGGCAACGGTCTGGCGATCGTGCACCGCGGGTTGGGCAGCAAGGAGCAAAAGCTGGTATACTCGGACGTTCCGGGCAAGGACACCGAATGGCAAAAGACCACACCTGCCGAGCGCGACCAATACATATTGCCGGACGACGAAATCACGACGCTGGGCCAATGGTCGCTTGCCATCGAAAAGCATTACAAGATGCCGATGGACATCGAATGGGCAAAGGACGGGAACACCGGAAAACTCTATATTGTGCAGGCCCGGCCCGAGACGGTACAAGCCCGTGTCGCAAAGATCTCCGTCAAGGAATTTGTTTTGAATACGAGCCAGACGCCAATCCTCCGCGGGAAGGCCGTGGGCCGGTCTATCGTGCGCGGCAGGGTGAGCATCGTGCGGTCGCTGGCGGACAGCGGTAAGGTCAATTCAGGCGACATTATCGTGACGGATATCACCAATCCCGACTGGAACGCACTGCTGAAGAAAGCGGTCTGCATTGTGACGAACAAAGGAGGGCGGACCAGCCACGCGTCGATCATTGCCCGCGAGCTCGGCATCCCCGCTGTCGTGGGGACCGCTACCGCGACGGATGTACTGGTGGACGGACAGGAGATCACGGTGTGCTGTGCCCACGGCGACGAAGGGGAGGTATATTCCGGCAGGCTTGTCTGGGAAGAGAAGGAAACGAAGCTGGGCGAGCTGCCACATACCCGTACGCACCCCATGCTCATTTTGGCGGATCCTGAAAAAGCGCTGTTGTACGCGTCGTACCCCAACGAAGGGGTAGGGTTGCTACGCATGGAGTTTATGATCAGCAATACGCTGCAGATCCACCCGATGGCTCTTGTGCGGTATGATACATTGCCGGAAGGAGCCGATAAGAAACAGATCGCAGCCCTGACACGACACTACAGCGACCGCAAACAATTTTTTGTCGATAAGCTTGCCGAGTCGATCGCGCTGGTCGCGGCTGCTTTTTACCCACGCGAGGTCATCGTACGCATGAGCGACTTTAAAACGAATGAATACGCCAGGCTGCTGGGTGGAAAATTGTTCGAACCGGAAGAGGAAAATCCAATGCTCGGATTCCGCGGTGCAAGCCGCTATTACCACGAGCGGTATGCAGCAGGATTTGGACTGGAGTGTATGGCCATCCGCAGGGTACGAACGGAGATGAAACTTTCGAACGTCAAGGTTATGATCCCTTTTTGCCGTACGCTGGCGGAAGCCGAACAGGTACTGGCCGTCATGCAACAGTACGGGCTGACGCGTCACGAGCACGGGCTGGAAGTCTACATGATGGCGGAGATCCCCAGCAATGTTTTGCTGGCCGGGAAGTTTGCGCGTCTTTTCGATGGTTTTTCCATCGGCTCGAATGACCTGACACAGCTCACGCTGGGCCTCGACCGCGACTCGGCCATTGTCAGCGATCTGTTCGACGAAAACAACGAAGCGGTAAAAATGCTGATCGCCAGCCTGGTCGATACTGCGCACCGGCACGGTGCGAAGGTAGGGTTATGCGGACAGGCGCCGAGTGACTATCCCGAATTTGCCAGCTTCCTGGTATCGCTTGGCATCGACTCGGTGTCGTTCAATCCGGATGCGCTCATTCGCGGCATCCAGCATATTCATCAGGCAGAACAAAAAGAAGTAGTTACAGTATAAAAAGCCACAGATTATGAAATTCGAAAATCGAGACATCTTTGAGCAGATCGGCACCCTGTTTTATGCCATCGCAGCAGAACAGCACGTGAAGCCCCTGGAGGTTGCCGAGTTGAAAATGCTGATCAGCCGGGATTGGCTGCCGCGCAACCTGGACCAGACAAAGTCATTCGTCTCAGACGAGACGCACTTTATCCTCACAACCCTGGATACGCTGCAAGCGGCCGAGACACCGGCGCGCGCGGCGTTTAACCAGTTTGTCGGTTTCTACAAGCTTCACCCGGAGGTCTTTACCAGTGACCTTACACAACGCATCCTCGATACGGCCAGGGACATCACGCGGATCTTCCGGGCAGATAATCCCCTGGACAATGCAAACCTGGTTGCGCTCAAGGCCCTGTTCAGCCCCGAAAACGTCAACTCCTAACGATACGGCGTGACGGTATGAGACGTTTCGTGTCTGCGGAGCCGACGCTCCTGAAGTGGCTGCAATATCTTGTGTATGGCGGCGTGATCCTCTTTTTCGGGAAGAGTGTTTTTATACCGATCAGCTTTGCGTTGCTGATCAGCTTTGTATTATACCCCGTGTGCCGGTGGCTGCAAGACCGTGGCCTGGGGCCCTTTACAGCCATCGTGCTGGCGATCTTGCTGATGATGCTGGCGGGGTTGACGCTGGTTGCCTTGCTGGTGTATCAATTCATCGGATTTCTGGAGGAGTGGCCGTGGATCCAATCGAAAGTTGTCGGCGCGGTGGCGGACCTGGTGGCGTGGGTGGAGACGCTGGGGTTTTCGCGGCAGCAGCAGCAGGCATGGTTATCCCGGGTCTCGGATCAGTCGGGTGGCCGGCTGGTTACCGTCATTCAGAATGCCCTCTCCGCGTCGGCGTCGTCGGTTGTCCTGCTGGTGCTTGTTCCTGTTTATGCTGTGCTGATCCTTTATTACCGTCAATACTGGATGAAGCTTTTGGCGCGCATATTCCCTTCCGAGCGCCTGGAGGATCTTCGCCACATGATGGTGCTGACCATCGAAACGTATTATCGTTTTATCAAAGGGATGGCGGTTGTCTACCTCGTGGTCGGCGTACTGAACTGTGCAGGTCTTTTATTACTGGGGGTGCCGCACGCGATCCTCTTCGGATTTATAGCGTCCATTCTCACGTTTATTCCTTACGTAGGCATCATGGTCGGTTCGTTGCTGCCGATGACCATGGCCTGGATCACGTATGACTCGGCGTGGTATCCGCTGGGTGTGGTCGGGGTCTTTACGTTTGTGCAGTACCTGGAGGCTAACATTATTTTTCCGTTGGCCGTTAGCAGCCGGCTCAACGTAAATACCCTGGTGATGCTTGTGGCTATTTTTACCGGCGGCGTGCTGTGGGGGGTACCCGGTATGATCTTGTTCGTGCCCTTTGTCGGCATTGCCAAATTGCTGGCCGATCACAATGCCCGCTGGAAAACGCTCGCCATGGTCCTCGGCACAGAACAGCGTCGAGGGAAGGACCGGATGCCCGAATAGCATCCGGCATTCTTCTTACCGCGTCTCAACGACCATTGTTACTTTGACGGCCGCTTTCAGGGAGTGTGTGATCGGACACGCCTGTTCGGTCTTTGCGAGCACACGCAGCGCTTTTTCGCGATCGTCGGCCGACTCGATATAAACGGAAGGAGTGAGGAGTATCTCCGTCATCTGAAGTTTCCCGTCGACCGTGTCGAGCTTTCCCTGTGCATGACAGCTAAAAGAGGTGAACGCAAGCTTAGAATGTTCCGCCACCGCCAGGAAGGTGGTCATAAAGCAGCTGGAGACGGCGCCTGTCAGCAAATGCTCGGGCGACCAGACACCCGCTACACCCTTGGGAAATTCGGGAGGTGTAGCGACTTCAATGCATTTGTTCGTGGTGCCATGGGTGTCGAACTCCGGCGACCACATCATGCCGCGGCGGTCCCTGCTCCAGGCGACCTTGACCGTATAATAGTGTGCTTCCATGACGCGAAGGTGCACTCCCCGGTTGCGCAGAGGAATGACGACCGTCAGTGCAGTCGTTGATACTTCTCATATGTTACGTGTAGGACGACAAAGGTGCAAGTCGGCGTCGTGCGGTAACGACGAATGTCTCGGTTCTGCGGGACCATTGTCATTTTTCAACGACCTCTACCTGTTCATTTTTGTGACGGAGGGCGCTTGACCTATGAAACGTTATATTTATCTTTTTGCGGTATCCTGGTTGGCGCATGCAGCATTGCAAGCGCAGACCCTGCAGGCGACGGTATCGCTCTCGGTGCGCGACGCCGTGGCACTCGCACTGGCGAATAATGCCGACGTGGTAATGGCGATCGAACAGGTTCGTCACGCAGACTATCAGGTACGTGAAGCAAGGGAAATTTTTTGCCTCGGCTCACGCTGATCGGCAATTATACACGGAATATCGACAAACCCGTTATTTTTCTCCCCGAGTCGTTCGGAATGGGTGGGGCTACTGAAATCGGCGCCGATAACAATTTTAACGCCTACCTGGATCTCTCCGTCCCACTATATTCCCGGTATAATGTCTCCGCCCGGAATTATGCGCAGGAGAATTTTCATCTCCGGCGCGAACAACTCAGACAGGCACAGCAAACCGTTACCAACGATGTGAAGAAAGCGTACTTTGCCTGTCTGCTCTCCTCGGAAATCGTTCGCGTCCGGGAGCGGGCATTGGCAAATGCGGAAGATAATCACGCGTTGATTGTTCAAAAGCTGGCCCAGGGGGTAGCGACGGAATACGACGAGACTTCGGCGCGTGTACGGGCGTCGGTTTTCCGAAACGATCTGCTGGATGCACGCGATCGCCGGGTGCCTGCGGAGAATACATTGAAACTGCTCCTGGGATTATCACCGGAAGCTTCCTTGCGGTTGACGGATTCACTTTATCTTGACGAACAGGAACTTACCTTTATTCCCGATGCGAGCGAGCTTATCAAGAATAGCGCATTACGGCAAAACGAACACCGCGTGCAGATCTCCCAGGGCGAAATCGACATGGCACGATCGGCGTATTATCCGGTCCTTAGTGGTACCGGCACCTACCAATACCAAAGCCAGCAAAACGATTTTCGGTTTTCGCAGTACCAGTGGGTGCTGAGCAGTGCGGTCGGCTTGCGGTTGCAGGTGCCGCTTTTCAACGGTATGATTACCCGAAACCGGGTGCAGCAAAATATCATTCGCGAAGGGATCGCCCGCATTGAATTAAACTATCGTTGCGGTTACAATGAGGCCCGCTTCGATGAGCTGGTGTCACGGCTGGGCTATTTGAAGGAACGGATCGCCGTGCAAACCGACAACATCGCATTGGCCGGGAAGGCGGTCGCGCTGGTCCGGGAGCGGTATCACTACGGTAAGGCCAGCCTGCTGGAGGTGAACAGCGCCGAGCTGGACCTTGTTGTCGCCCGGTTGAGCTACTTGCAGTCTATTGCCGATTATAAATCGAGTTACAGTGATTTGTTAATATTGACAGGAAATGAAAAACCATAAAGTGGCATGGATCCTGGCCGGTATCGTGGTGCTGGCCGGAGTATATTTTTGGTATGTAAGACCTGCACTGGATGCCAACAGGCGCACCTATACCTTTCTTGCGCTCGAGCACGGCGACATCGAGTCTTCCGTGACGAGCACGGGGCGCCTGGAGGCGATCAATACGTTGCAGGTCGGTACGCAGATCTCGGGTACGGTCCGGAAGATCTATGCGGACTATAACGACACGGTGCGCGCCGGCCAGCTGCTGGCAGAGATCGACGTACGTCTTTTGAATGCGGCGTTATCCAACGCCCGGGCTAATCTGTCGGTGGCGGAGACGCGGCTCCTGCAGGCGGACGAAGAGTACACCCGGAACAAGGCGTTGTTTGCCGCCAAGGTGATCACGGAGAAGGAGCTGAAGGACTCTCAGTTCGGGTATCTGCAATCTGCGAGTAATAAGAAAGCTGCCGAAGCCGGCGTCCGCAGCGCGGCGGTAAACCTGGCCTACGCACGGATCACGTCGCCGATCGCCGGTGTTATTACGGGGCGCTCTGTGGAAGAAGGACAAACGGTGGCGGCCAGCTTTGCAACGCCCACGTTGTTCATCATCGCAGAAGATCTTGCCAGGATGCAGATCCTGGCCGATGTGGACGAAAGCGATATCGGGTATATACACGACGCCATGCCGGTGCGGTTTACGGTGCAGACATATCCCGACCGGAAATTCTTCGGAAGGGTCAGTCAGATCCGTCTCGAGCCGGTGGCCATTAATAATGTCGTGAACTATAAAGTCGTGGTGGATGTAAACAACGCCGAGGGACTGTTACTGCCCGGTATGACGGCCAACCTGGAGTTTATCACGGAAGTGGCCCGGAATGTTTCGATCATCAACAACGCGGCGCTGCGCTTTCGTCCGGATCCGGCGATGAGCAAAGAGGTAGGACCGCTGATCCGCGAACGGGCCAGGGTGCTGCCCGATTCCGTGCAAGGCGCTTTCATAGCATCGCTGGAAAATGAGGACGCCTTCGCCAACGGCGGCTTCCGCAAGGCGTTGCCCGCCAAGATCGGAGGTGTTTTTTTCCAGGATGGCGGTAAGAAGATAGACTTTGCTTTTGTAAACCTTGGTATTACCACCGGCTTACGGTCGCAGATCGTTTCCGTGCTGGAGGGCAACGCGCTGCCGGAAAATGCGAAGATCATCGGCGGTGTAAAAGCAGAGAAGCAATAGGTATGGCTGCATCCAATGTCATCGAAGTGAAAAAGCTGTCGCGTGTGTTCCGCAATGGCGAGATCGAAGTGCATGCACTGCAGGATGTCGACCTGGTGATCCGCCCGGGAGAGTTCGTGGCGATCATGGGCGCCTCCGGTTCCGGCAAATCGACATTGCTGAGCATTTTGGGATGTCTGGATACGCCGACGACGGGAGAATATTTTCTCGACGGCGTTCATGTCAACGGGTTGGACAAGGATCAGCTGGCGGACGTGCGCAATCAAAAGATCGGCTTCATCTTTCAGAGCTATAATTTGCTGGCGCGCACGACGGCACTGGAGAATGTCGAGTTGCCGCTGGTATACAACCGGTCGGGCCGGTTTACCAACCCGCGCGAAATCGCCACCCGGGCCCTGCAGCGGGTGGGGCTGGGCGACCGCCTGTACCACAAGCCGAACCAGATGTCGGGCGGCCAGCAACAGCGTGTAGCCATTGCCCGGGCGCTGGTGAACGACCCGGCCATTATCCTGGCCGACGAGGCCACCGGTAACCTCGACAGCAAGGCCAGCCTCGAGATCGCCGAGCTTTTCGTCAGGCTCAATGATGCCGGGAAAACGATCGTGATGATCACGCACGAGCCGGACATCGCGCAGTACGCCAAACGGATCGTCACTTTTCGGGACGGTATGATCACCGGTGACGAGGTCGTTATGCAACGTACGCCTATACGAAAGTCTGCTACCGGTAACGACAACGTCTTACACTCCGCCTCATGAACAATTCGTTTGTATTTTTCGGCAAGATCTTCCGCATCGCTTTCGAGGCGATCCGTAAAAACCGGAACCGGAGCTTTCTCACGACGCTGGGCATCATCATTGGTGTAGCTGCCGTGATCATGACCATTTCGGCCGGCGAAGGCGCCCGCCTGGAGATTGAAGAACAGATCGAAGGCCTCGGCGTCAACATGGTCATGATCCGGGCCAAACAGGAGCCTCGCGGGGGTATTGCGGTGCGGGTGGGAAAACCGATCACCGTAAAGGATTACGAGATGCTTCAGCAGAATTCCGTTTGGATGAACAAGGTGTCTCCGGTCGTCGGCCTGGGCGTGCGGGTGATCAGTCCATGGGGAAACAAGAACTCGTTTGTCTACGGTGTGGGCGATCAGCATTTTGCCATTATGGCCCTTCAGATCGTTTCGGGGGAAGGCTTTACGGCCGGCGATGTAAAGACCGCGAGGAAGGTGTGTCTCATCGGGGAGACGATCCGCGAAGAACTGTTTCCCAACCAGGATCCGATCGGGCAGGAAATGCGGATCAATACTGTTCCGTTCACCGTCATCGGGTTACTGGAGGAACAGGGACAGTTTATGGGCCAGGATCAGGACGATATGGTAATAGCGCCCCATACCACGGTGGTGAACCGGTTGTACGGCGATGTGAATTTTAACAGCATGCTGGCCAGCGCCGTGACGGAAGACCACGTAGAAGACGCCAAGCAGGAGACGATCGCTTTACTGCGTGAATCGCATAAGTTGCTGCCCGACGAACCCGATGATTTTGAGGTCATGACGCAGCTGGAGCTCATGGAGATCACCGGGCAGATCACGGGCATTCTCACGATCCTGCTCGCGGCCATTGCCAGTATCTCGCTGCTGGTGGGGGGCATCGGCATCATGAACATCATGCTGGTTTCGGTGACCGAGCGGACGCGCGAGATCGGCATTCGCCTGGCGCTGGGCGCGCGGGAGAGCGATATTCTGACACAGTTCCTGAT
>NZ_JAHESC010000082.1 GCF_018598185.1 Dawidia soli | reverse complement strand
GCAAGGGGATTGCATCAACCCGACCCCGCGTGGTACCTTCGCTGCCAGCCGTACGATCTTTTGTGCCTGTTGGGGGACACGCAGTAAAATTTGAGGGGTATCGGCTTGAATATCACGACATGAAAAAGAACTTATCACAACCCGACCCACGTCGCGCCGACAAGGTAAAAGCCTTTGACCGCCTGCTTACCATCATGGACGAGCTGCGCGAGAACTGCCCGTGGGATAAAAAGCAGACACTCGAAAGCCTGCGGCACCTCACCATCGAAGAGACCTATGAGCTCTCCGACGCCATCCTGGACGGCGACCTGACGGAAGTCAAGAAAGAGCTGGGCGACCTCATGCTGCACAACGTATTCTACGCACGCATCGCCTCCGAGCAAAAGGCCTTTGATGTAGCCGACGTGCTGAATGCCATCTGCGACAAACTGATCGAACGCCACCCGCACATCTACGGCGACACGGTAGCCAACGACGAGGAGGCCGTTAAAGCCAACTGGGAAAAGATCAAGCTCAGGACCGGTAACAAGTCGGTGCTGGAAGGAGTACCCACCTCGTTGCCCGCCCTGGTAAAAGCCATGCGTGTACAAGACAAAGCGCGCGGCGTAGGCTTTGACTGGGAGCGCAAAGAGCAGGTATGGGAAAAGGTCGAAGAAGAAATGCAGGAGTTCAAGACCGAGTTCAACACCGCCTCCAACGAGGCCATCGATAAAGACAAGGCCACCGCGGAGTTTGGCGACCTGCTTTTCTCGCTCGTGAACTATGCCCGCTTTGTCGGCATCGACCCGGAAGAAGCCCTCGAGCGTACCAACAAAAAATTCATCAAACGCTTTCAATACCTGGAGACCGAGTCGGCCCGCGACGGTAAGAAGATGGGGGAAATGACGCTCGGCGAAATGGACGTATACTGGGAGCGCGCTAAAGGGAAGGTGTAAGCGTGCCCACAAAAGCCGTTACGTCGCGTACCCAGGCCGGTTGGTTGCCGGTAGTAAAAACATTGTGCCCCGCGTCGGGGTATATCTGTAACGTCTTGGGTTGAGGCAGGTTGGCAAAGATCCGCTCTGTCTCCGCCACCGTTACCCGATCGTCTTGTGCGCCAAACAGTAACAACGTCGGGCAGGTAGCCCGCTCCGCGTAGTCGGCGGGGTTGTGCGCAAACGCCCAGTAGCCATGCTGCACGCCGCCCCAGAAAGTCAGCAGCCCCGCCATGGGGAAGCTCGGCACATGCATCAGGGTAAAGCGGGCACAGACCGTGTTATACAACGATCCAAAGGGGCACTCCAATACCGTGGCAGCCGGTTTGATGCCATAGTCGCTCATGGCCTTGAGCACGGCGGCGGCACCCATGGAGGTACCGAAGAGGATGATGTTCTTTTCGCCGGTGCCGGCCAGGTATTCAAAACAGTCTTTTACCTGTATCGCTTCCGTATAGCCTACCGACGTGCTGTTTCCTTCCGAACCACCCGAGCCGGTAAAATCAACCAACAGGGTATGATACCCCATCTTGCGAAACTCCGCGGCGCGGGACAACAACGACGACTTCTCACCGGCATAGCCATGAAATAACAGCACCGTGCCCCGGGCGCCCGGCTGCGCCAGGCGCCAGCACTGCAGCTTGCCCGTGCTTTGCACGTATATCGTTTCAAAAGCATCTGCGGGCTGTTCTTTCGACTGTGGGCGCGGGTTGTCGATGCCGGTAAACAGCAAGCTCGCTTTGGCAAAGACCGAGAGCTCCTTCGGGTCTTTGGTACGCGCGACGTTGGAAGCAGAAAAGTGCGTAAAGGTATAGGCGTGTAAAAAGGCCACGGCGTTGATTACAACGATGCCGATGACAACAAGAATGATGAGCTTTTTCTTCATGTGATCCTACTCAGGTCGAGGGTCTTTAACGTGGATAGCCCGCAGATCGTTTCGCGCGGGTTTCCGGTAGCGGGGTGCCGGCATGCCAACGCGGTCGCCCTGTTGACAAAAACACCACACCGACCGCGACCGGAATATATACAAGTGTCAACCTTTTGGCGTGCATTTTACGCGGGCGTTATTTTTTTGATCTGTCGGAAGCCGTTACCTTTACCTTTCGCTTACCCTGCCCCATGAGCCACAAGAAATATCGCACCGAAACCAACTGCCTGAACTGCGGTGCCGACGTAACACGTAAATTCTGCCCCGAATGCGGCCAGGAGAATATCGAGTTGCGCGATTCCTTTGTGCACGTCGTGGGTCATTTCGTTGCCGACTATCTGCACTACGATTCCAAATTCTTCAAGGGACTGCTGCCGCTCTTCACGAAGCCCGGCTACCTCACCCACCAATACCTGGAAGGCAAGCGCGTCAGCAACATACACCCGTTGCGCCTGTTCTTTTTCTGCACCATCATCATGGTGTTGATCTCCAACCTTTATTATCATAAATTCGAACACAGCATCCGCGACGAGATCATCACGCAGGAGAAAGTTTCCGCCAGCGACTCGACGCAGGCTACTCCTAAAAAGAGGCCTTACGGCATTCGCATCACCACGACCGACGATGGCAAGAACGGCGAAAAGACACCCGAGCAGATGATGCAGGATGCGCGGGCAGGACTGGCCGAGTTCTTCCACAACATCAAGTACATCTCGTTCTTCCTGCTGCCGGTCTATGCGCTGATCTTTAAGCTCTTCTACGTGCGTCGTAAGACGTATTATGTCGATCACCTGATCTATACCATGCACCTTCAATCGTTTGTCTACATTCTGGTGTCGCTGCTGCTGGCACTGCTGCTCTGGGTGGTGCCGGGCTGGCGGGGGCATACCAGTCTGCCATTCGTCGGCATTGTCTGCCTGTACGTCGCCTTGTCGCTGCGGCGGGTGTATGAACAAGCCTGGTGGAAGAGTATCTTGAAGGCTGTTTTGGCGGTAGGCCTTTGCCTGTTTGTAACGGCCGCGGTCTTTACCGGATACATCGTCATCCGAGGAATTTTATAGTAATCCATACTGTTCACACACCATGATACAACTATCACACAGACCCCGACGGAACCGGAAAAGTGCAGCTATACGGGCCCTGGTGGAAGAGACCAAAGTAACGACCGACGACCTGATCTTCCCGATCTTCCTGCTCGACGGTAAGAACCAAAAGGTAGAGGTCGCGTCAATGCCCGGCATTTTCCGGCTGTCGACCGACTTGGTATTGAAAGAAGTAGAAGAATGCCTGAACTTGGGCATCCGGGCGTTTGACATCTTCCCGGTGGTGGAAGAGTCGCTGAAAGATAAAACGGCCACCAAAAGCTATGATCCAAACTTCTTTTACCTGCGGGCGTTGCGCGAGGTGAAAAAACAATTCCCCGAAGCTTGCATCATGACCGACGTGGCCATGGACCCCTACAGCTCCGACGGCCACGACGGCCTGGTGGAAGAAGGTAAGATCGTCAACGACGAGACGCTGGAGATCCTGGGCAAGATGGCCCTGGCACAAGCCGAAACCGGCATTGACATACTCGGCCCGTCAGACATGATGGACGGCCGCGTAGGCTACCTGCGCGAAGTGCTCGACTCGAACGGATTTACAGACGTGTCGATCATGAGCTACACCGCCAAGTATGCCAGCGGGTTTTATAACCCGTTTCGCGATGCCCTGGACTCGGCACCCAAGTTCGGCGACAAAAAGACCTACCAGATGAACCCGGCCAACAGCCGCGAGGCGATGATCGAGGCCGCGCTGGATACCGAAGAGGGAGCAGATTTCCTGATGGTAAAACCGGCTCTGGCATATCTGGACATTATAAAATTATTGAAAGACAACTCCGACCTGCCCATCGCGGCCTACAACGTCAGCGGTGAGTATTCGATGGTGAAGGCGGCGGCACAGAAGGGATGGCTCGACGGCGAGCGTGTGGCGAAGGAGATGCTGCTGAGTATGAAGCGCGCAGGAGCCGACATCATCCTGACCTATTTTGCCAAAGAATTTGCGCAAGCCGTGAAACGTCAATAGTCCCTATCCCCTTTTTATGCACCGCAAGATCCCTCTTCTTGTTTTGCTTCTGCTGCTCTTCTCCGTGACGGCCCAGCCGCAAGGGCTGCGGCTGTCCGACAGTGGCTGGCTGACCGCAAAAGGCCACATGAGGCATTGGCGCGACGCGACCGGCCAGCTGACCATCGACCAGATCCGGGAGATGAAGCTCGACTCGCTGCCGCCTGCCGACGCGCCCAACTTCGGATTCGACCGGGCGGTGCATTGGTTCCGGTTTGACGTAACAAACGACTCGCACGAAGAGGACTGGATGATGGAGGTCAGCTATGCACCACTCGACCACATCGACTTTTATATAGCCTCCGACTCCTCGCTGACATGGGTCCATAAAGTGGCGGGCGACACGCTGCCCATCTCGGCACGCACGCTCCGCCACCGGCACCCGGTGTTTAGCTTCAGCCTGCAGCCCGGCGAGTCGCAGTCCATATACTTACGCGTACAAACCGTCTCGTCCGTGCAGATGCCCGTTACCTTCTGGCATCGCCGCGCATTCCTCAACGGTATCTACAACATCCAGCTGGTGAACGGCCTTTTCTACGGCGGTATGATCCTGATGATGCTGTACCAGTTATTCCTGTTCTTTTCCGTACGCGATAAGATCACGTTCTACTACGTCTGTACACTGCTGACGATGGTGAACATCGTCGGATACTTTCAGGGGTACACCTTTCTGTATCTCTTTCCGCAAACGCCCGTGCTGAACGATGTCTTTGCCATGTTCTCGGGGCCGGCGTTCGTGATGGCCTCTACCATGCTGACACGGTCTTTTTTGAACCTGCCTAAATTCAGCCGGTTACTGGATCGTCTCATGTTATTGAACATGTCGTTAAACCTCGTGGCCGGGATTCTGATGTTCATCTTCTTCCGCAAGATCTCGTATCAGTATCACCATTATTTTATCCTGGTCCACTGCGTGCTGGCCCTGGTCAGCGCGGGGTATTGCTTTTATAAAAAATACCGGTCGGCCCGCTATTACCTCATGGCCTGGATCACCATACTCCTGGCGACGTCGGTCTTCACCATGAGCAACCTGGGGTTTGTGCCGGGGTATATGAGCACGAACTACAGCGGCCTGATGATCGGCTGCATCCTGCAGATGTTGTTCATCTCCTTCGCGCTCGGCGACCGGTGGAACATCCTGGAAAAGGAAAACCGCCGCGCCAAAGAGTTGGAATTAAAACGCAACCAGGAAGAGAACGAACGCCTGGAGCGCGAGGTATTGCTGCGCACCGAGGAGATCCAGAACAAGAGCGAGCGGCTCGAAGAAGTGAACCGCGTAAAAGACAAACTGTTCTCGGTCGTATCGCACGACATCAAAGGCCCGCTCAGCTCGTTGCAACTGGCGCTGTCATTGCTCCGCGCCGGCGATGTGAGCCGGGAAGAATTCCAACAGCTGTCCAACTCGCTGGAAGAACGTTTCAGCCATACCACGGAGTTTATCGAGAACCTGTTGCAATGGGCCACGCTGCAGCTGAAGGGCGAGTCCTATGAGCCCGCGCAGATCAACCTGTCGGACATTGCCGATGAAACGGTGTCCTTGCTGAGCACGGAGATCAAACGCAAGAACATTACCGTTCGCAACAACCTCCACAACTATAAGCTGCAGGCGTATGCCGACCTGAACATGATCCGGTCGGTGCTGCGCAACCTGTTTACGAATGCTATCAAGTTCACCGGCGAAAATGGCATGATCACGCTTTCGTTCCTCCGCACCGACCGCCAGGTGATCGTGTCCGTGGCCGACACGGGGGTAGGCATACCGGCGTCACACCGCAAGCGCCTGTTTACACTCAACAGCATCACCACACCCGGCACGAGCAAAGAAAAAGGTACCGGCCTGGGCCTGCTGCTGTGCCGCGAGTTTATCGAAAAGAACGGCGGCCGTATTTGGTTTGAGACCACCGAGGGCAAGGGCACCACGTTCTTCTTCTCGCTGCCGGAAAGCGGCCAGGCTACACGCCAGAGCATGGCAAACGGCTAAGCCTGCTTACTACGGTTGTTTCGGCTCGATCCATTGAAAGTCGGGCGCCTGCGGAAACCTGGCGAACGCGCCGCGGATGAACTCCACCGGGATCGCCAGCTTGCGTTTTTCCATATCGATCCACGCGCCGTCTACCGTAAGGACCGCGCAGACGGTGCCGTCTTCCCGCACAATGTTGTGACGCAGGCTCCAGCGGCCATAGTCGCGCGTAGCCTTGAGCACTTCGGCGTCTATCGTGATCTTATCTTCCAGCTTGATCTCGCGGCGGAAGACCGCCTCCTCGCGAAAGAGGATGGGGCCGATCTTCAGCTCTTCGAGCTTTTGCGTGGTCAGACCTTCCGACGACAGCAGCGCCATGCGCATCATCGCGCCGTAGTCGTAATATACAGAGTGGCGCATGTGACGATTCTGGTCGATGTCAGACCAGCGTATCTGTATGGGCAGGACAAATTTTTCCATGGGATGTATCGACGTTAACGGCGGTCAAGGTACTATTTTGGGAACATAATTTTGTAGAACTTTAGCAGGTAAACCTTTGCTTGTTTATGCTTTCGCTGCGCTCCGTTCACCACATCGCCATCATCTGCTCGTCGTATGAAGTCTCCAAGCGGTTTTATACGGAGATCCTGGGCTTTACCGTCGTGGGAGAATATTACCGCGCCGAACGCAACTCGTACAAGCTCGACCTGGCGCTGAACGACAGCTACACCCTGGAGCTGTTCTCATTTCCCGATCCGCCCGCGCGGGTGTCCGGTCCCGAGGCCTGCGGCCTGCGCCATCTCGCTTTTGCCGTAGACGATATCCATGTAGCGGTGGCCAAACTGCAGGAGAATGGTATAATGCCCGAGCCCGTACGCGTCGATGAATATACCGGCAAGAAGTTTACGTTCTTTCGCGATCCTGACAACTTACCCCTGGAGCTTTATGAGTCCTGACATGCTTCGCCTCAGCGACTACGTCGCACGGTTCAATACCTTGTTTCCCGACCTCTCCCATCTTCTGCCGTGGCAGGTGGTCGCCGCCGCCGCAGAGATCCTGAGCGACAAGATCAGGATGCTGGGTGACGACTATTCCGTACAGGGGCAGGTAGCCATCCACAAAGACGCCCGGGTGGAAGAGCATGTTATCCTGAAAGGTCCCGTCATCATCTCGGCAGGCTGCTTTATCGGTGCGCACGCCTATATACGCAACGGTGTATATATCGGCGAAAAGACCAGCATCGGCCCGGGCTGCGAAGTGAAGTCGAGCTTTATCATGCCGGGCGCCGCCCTGGCGCATTTTAACTTTGCCGGCGATTCCATCGTCGGCACCGGCGTCAACATGGAGGCCGGCGCTATTATCGCCAATCACTACAACGAACGCACCGATAAGCTCATCGACGTCATGCTGCAGGGCCATCGCTATGCCACCGGCATGACCAAGTTCGGCGCCCTGGTAGGCGATGACACGAAGATCGGCGCCAACGCCGTGCTTTCGCCTGGCACGATCCTTACACCCCGCAGCATCGTACGCCGGCTGGAGCTGGTGGAACAAGTAACGTACACGGCATAAGTTCAGGCATGTTTTCAAATCGCAAGCTCGTCCTCCTCATCCTCCTGCTGATCACGCTCAGCGTCACGGCCTATGTACTGATCGTGGTGATCCCCGCGCGGCTGGCCGAAAAAGCCTACGACGGTGCGCGGCAATTAGGACAGGACTTTCGTGAAGCCTTTCACTTTACACCCGAGGTAACGGTAAACAACACGGTGGTGCTTCAGCAACAGGTGCCCATCCTGGAGCTGGCCACGCTGTCGCAGAAATTCCAGCACCGGTACGAGTGGCGCAACACGTGGATGAAGAGCACCAAAAAAATCGAGATCACCGGTACGTTTGAAGCGAAAGCCGGCTTTGATCTGCACAAAAAATTCACCATCTCCATCGACGACACCGTGGCCACGGTCACCCTGCCCGCGCCGCAGCTGCTGTCGCTCGAGCAGCAGCACGACGTCGTCTTTCGCGACGAGAACGGCCTCTGGAACTGGGTCGATGCCGCCGACCGCTCTGCGGCCATGAATGCCTATACGGCCGACGCCCGCCGGTATGCCGAACAAGCCGCCTTCGTGGCCGACGCCCGGCAGGCCTTTGAAGCCCGCATCCGCGAGATCATGAAGCGCCACGGCCTGCACGCCGCGATCCACTATACTCCCACGGAAACGATCGAGCGGCGCTGACATAAAAAAAGCCATCCGCTGGTGGGCGGACGGCTTCTATATCCCGTCTGGTTATTACAGGACTGTTTAAACTACTTTTTTCCGGATCAGCTTCGCATACGTGCGGCTTACCGGGAAGCTTTTGCCGTTCTGCATCTTTACCACCATACCGCCGTTGAAATGCTTTTCGATTTCCTTCAGGCTGTTGATGTTGATGATCGTACTGCGGTGCACACGGATGAAGATCTCCGGGTTCAGAATTTCTTCCAGTTTACCGATCCCCGACGAGCTTACGAATTGATCGCCCTTGGTTGTGAGGATGGTATAATCGCCGGAGGCTTCCAGGTATACAATTTCGTCTACCGGCAGGTTGAGCAGCTTCTCGGACTTTTGCACGAAGATGTGCGAGTCGTAGGAAGTCTTGTTCTCGGTCTTCATGTTGCGCAGCAGCTCGCCTACGTTGTTTTGCTCCATCTTCATGCGGGCAATGGCGCGCTCCACGCCCTGCTTGAACCGTTCCTGGTCCAGCGGCTTGAGGATATAGTCTACGGCGTTCTTTTCGAAGGCCTTGATGGCATACTGGTCGTACGCCGTACAGAATATAACGTAGGGGTCGTGGGTGATTTCGTCCAGCACGTCAAAGCCGGTCATGCCGGGCATCTGTACGTCGAGGAAAACCAGGTCGGGCTTTTCTTTGTCGATTATTTCAACGGCATCCTTCCCTTTGGAGGCTTCACCGATGACCTGGATGTTCGGGATCTGCTGTAAATACTCTTGGAGCAGGTCGCGTGCCAGCTTCTCATCGTCTACGATAACACAGGTTATATTCATGAAACTACAATTTAGTTTATGGTGTGAGGTTGAAAGATACTGTTGTCATAGCGAGGGGGTCTATACGGCTTTGCTGTTGAGTTCTTCCACGGCGGGCTCTTCAAACGGTATAAAGAAGCTTACAGAATACCCCCATTCGTTGGAGTGGATCCGCAAGCCAGAGCCTGGGCCAAAGATGCTTTTCAGGCGCTCGTCCGTGTTCTTCATTCCCACCCCGCTCGAGCTGCCGTCCATTACTTTCTTGGCATTGGAGCCAAGACCGTCGTCTTTGACCTCAAAAAATATCATATTATTAAAACGCTTCACGGTCAAAATAATCGTGCCGCCATCTTCCTTGGGCGCAATGCCATATTTCACCGAGTTCTCTACCAGCGGCTGCAGGATCATCGGCGGGATCTCCACGCTCAGACATGAGAAATCCACCTGCTTGACAAACTTCAGGCGATCGCCAAAACGCACCTGCTGGATACGGATATAATTGTCGATAAAATCCAGCTCGTGAATGAGCTTCACCATCTGGTCGCCATGCGAATCGAGCGCATAGCGGAAGATGTCCGACAGCTGCGTGATCACCTTGCGGGCCTGCTCCTTGCTGGAGCCGATCAGCGTATTAATAGAGTTGAGGGTATTGAACAGGAAGTGCGGGTTGATCTGCGATTTCAGCAGCGAGATCTGCATTTCGCGGTTCTTCAGGGTCAGCTCGCTTTTTTCTTTCTCCTGGTGCTGAACCCCCTGGAAATAGCGGATGACGTAGTACACGCCGATGGTGATAATATACTGATCGTGGAAGTGGAGCCCTTCCCACTTTAAGAGTCCGACAATGTGCGCTTTCCAGAAATCCCAGCCGATGTAGCCCTCCACGTAGTCTTCCAGGTAGTATGACAGTGTGCCCATGACCAGGAAGTGCATCATCGCCCCGGCGGCGTGGCCGGCGATCTGCACGTAGACGTTAAACCGGAACAGCCAATTTGTATAGAAAAAGATGGCAATGATGAGGATACACAACGCTTCGAACAACTGCAGGTTGTTTACGAATATATACGAATTAGGATTTTCGAGCTTATACTCAATAAAAGTACCCACTGCGTAGTTGGCAGCGTACCAAAAACACAGCACCAGGTAGGCCCGTTTCCAAATACGAGGTATTTCTTCTAATGACTTCAAGCCCGGAAAATTCATGATTAAAAGTAAGCAATGAAACGCAAATACGTTTAGGCTGAATTATTGGCGTTAAATCTGCAATTTGAGGGATTATCCTACAAAGTATTTGAAAGAAAGGGTTTAATGGCCAACTTGACCGCTTATTGTTACCCTTTGCATGCGGTTTATCCTCATTTTTGGCCTCTTCTGCATTGTTTTACCGGGTTGGGCGCAGAAAATAGCCTTAACCGGCAAGATTTCCGATGCCGACACGGGCGAACCCCTGCCGTACGCCTCCGTCGCGATCAAGGGCAAGCCCGTGGGGACCGTCGCCAACCTGCAGGGCGAATTTGACTTCTATTTTGAGACGGCCTATCGCAATGACATCCTGGTCATCAGCATGCTGGGCTACCTCAACTATGAAGCCCCCATCTGGTCCCTGCTCGCCGAGCAGCCGCTTCAGATCCGGCTGACGAAGTCGATCATCATGCTCAACGAGGTGGTCGTAACCGACTCGCTGGAAGCCGGCGGCGAGATCTTCCGCATAGCCCTGTCGCGCATCGACCAGAACTACCCCATGCAACCGTTCCTCATGGACGGCTTTTACCGCGATGTAAAAAAGATCGGCGGCACCAGCATCGCCCTGCTGGAAGCAGCCGTCAAGATCTACGACGACAACTATACCGCGCCCCGCAATAAAAACAAACTGCGCGAACGCGTAAAGCTGGTGGAAGTGCGCAAAAGCATCGGCTACGACAATAAATTCACGTCCTACTTCGGCCAGACCAACCTGCTGGAAGACCTGCTGCTGCATAATAACCTCCGCTATCGCAACATCGAGGCCGACGAAGAGTTCTATGCCAGCCTGGTCCGCGAACCCGATTCACACTACAACGGACACGACATCTTCGTCGTCAGCACCGCCGACCAGTTCGCCCTGAAAGTATATATCGACAAAACCGATTATTCGATCGTCCACCTGGAGTTCGAAATGGAAACCACCGGCGACAACCTCCAGACCCGGAAAGGCATGGTCAGCAAATACCTGAAGTATAATAAGGCCATCGACTTCCGCCGCTACCAGGGCAAGATGTACCTGAACTACATCACCGTCACCACCGACGAACGCTGGCACGACGAGCGCACCGGCGAGCTAAAGTTCGAAACCGGGCTCGTACAGCACCTGGTCATCAACGAGATCCACGCCAACACCAAAAGCCGCATCGGCCCCACCGAAAAGATGCGCAGCTATGGCCTGCAATACCAGGACTATCCCTATAACAAAGAATTCTGGGCCAGCTATAACGTGCTAAAGGAAACAACCCTCGACGCCAAGATCCGCGAAGACCTGGAGAAGGTCGCGCCGCTGGAGCAGCAGTTTGCGGATGAATAGCCGCATGTCACAGACACCTGATCAGCCTGATCACTTCAACGCATACCTGGTAATCACCCCCTGGTAAGAGCCTACTACCAAATCGCCATTGGGCAGCTCATGAACGCTGCTTTGGTCACCGAACAGCTGCCGGGGCTCCGTGTGGGTATGTCGCCAGGTAATGTTGCCGGCGTTGCTGATCCGGGAGAGGTATATGCTTCCGTCCTGCGTAAACCAGCAGATGGCACCGCCGTCATAGGTGGGTAGCGTCCTGATCAAATAAGGCTCCCGGCCTTTTGGCAACGTAAGCGTGGCAACCCAGGCCTGCTTCCCCGAAGCGTAAAACTTGGTGATGCGATCATGATTGGATACAAACCAGGCATCTTTATACCGTTGTGTTACATGTACAGCATTGTAATTCGTGAAGCGCCCCTTGGTTTTGGTATTATATACGAGCTCGCCTTTTTTACTTGAGAATTTCATCAACACCACCCCGGCATCATCGTCCGGCAGGTTGATCACCAGCCATACGCCATCGGGGCCCGCTTGCAGGGTAAAGTCCACCGGGCCGTATAGGTCGGGGTAAAGCGCATACCATTCCTTCAATACCTCTACTGGCACCGTCCAATACTTCTCATCACCTGTAACAGACCACCGCGAGAGCTCCCAGGCCTCGTGATCGGTCGGCGACTGCCGAAACCGGTAAATGGATTGATCCTCTACTTCATCGCTTTGGATAGCCCGCGACCCCACCTGCCCCGTGTCCAGCGGCGTATGGTATTTTACCTGGTGCCCGGAAACGTCGTAGTAACCCGGTATGGGATGTTCTGCCGTCGCGGCCCATACGATCGGCGCCGCGGCGGGCCGGTGTTTCATTCCGCCTACTACACGGGCATTGTTATTCACCCGGGCGATATGCCGCACGGTGCCGGTGTCGCTATTGATCTCTACAAAGTACGATTCTGTTTTACAGCGAAAATTTATGACCAGCAGGGTATCATCCGGCGAAGCGAGGCCTACAAAGCCCGGAAAGTTCGGCCAGGCCAGCGCTGGAATTTCCTTTTCCAGGTAGAGCACCCACGCCTGTTCGTACCGGCCGTCAATTTTGCGGGGCGCTTCGCGGGCACAGGAAAAGGCCACCGCGGCCAGGATCGGCAGCAGGAATTTTAAACGCATCATTCACGGGGAGAATTAACTGGTTTGCGCATCCACTACATACGATATCCAGCAAAGCTAACATCTATATCAATAGACACAAATGACATACTGCATACCAACCTTTGCAACAAATTCAAAACGGTCTGGTTACCGGCATAAAAAAAGGCTACGCTTCCGTAGCCTTTTTAATGATATACCGATACTATTATTTCAGTTGCGTCAGCGCTTCTTTGATACGCTTCATCGCTTCCCGCAGGTCTTTTTCCGATGCGGCGTACGACAGGCGGATGCAGTTTGGCTCGCCAAAGGCATCGCCCGTTACCAGCGATACGTGCGCCTTCTCCAGCATATACATGCAGAAGTCGTCGCCGTCCTTGATCGTGCGCGTGCCATCGCTCTTGCCGTAGTAGTAGCTTACGTCCGGGAAGAAATAAAACGCGCCTTCCGGGTAGTTGGCTTTGATGCCGGGAATTTCTTTCAACAGCTCGTATACCACGTCGCGGCGGCGGCGGTATTCCTCCACCATTTTGTTGGTCGGCGTGATGTCGCCTGTTACGGCCGCCAGGGCAGCGCGTTGTGCGATCGAGCAGTTGGCCGAGGTGATCTGGCCTTGTACTTTGTTACAGCCGTCGGCGATCCACTTGGGAGCGGCAATGTAGCCTACGCGCCAGCCGGTCATGGCATAGCCTTTGGCAAAGCCGTTCACGGTGATGGTCTTGTCGAACATGCCGGGCAGCGACGCGATGCTCACCTGCTCGCCGGTGTAGTTGATGTGCTCATAGATCTCGTCGGCGATCACGATGATGCGCTCGTGCTTCAGCACCACCTGGGCGATGGCTTCAAGCTCCTTGCGCGAGAACACCGAGCCGGTGGGGTTGCAAGGCGACGAGAAGATCACGATGCGGGTCTTCGGTGTGATGGCGGCCTCCAGTTGAGCGGCGGTTACTTTAAAGTCCGACTCGATACCACCTTTCACGATCACGGGCGTGGCTTCCGTCAGGCGCACGAGGGCGTCGTAGCTCACCCAGTAGGGCGAGAAGATGATGGCCTCGTCTTCGGGGTTCAGCAGCGCCAGCATGGCGTTGGCGATGGATTGTTTCGCGCCGTTGGAAACGACAATATTTTCGGCCTTGTACGGCACGTTGTTCTCTTTCTGGTATTTGGCGGCCAGCGCTTCGCGCAGGTCCTGGTAGCCCGCTACCGGAGGGTATGCAAAGTACTTACCGTCGTCAATCGCTTTCTTGGCCGCCTCACAAATGTGTTCGGGGGTTTTAAAATCGGGCTCACCGAGGCTCAACCCGATAACGTCGAATCCTTTTGTCTTCAGCTCACGAGCCTTGGCAGCCATCGCCAGTGTGGCGGATTCCTGAATGGCTTCAATGCGATTGGAAAGTTTGTTCATGGTTACGCAGTTTTCAAAAAAAGCGAGCAAAGAAACGCATTAATGCCCGAACATGGAACCGCTGCCCGCAGAATTGAAAAATTCGTATCAGAGGGGGTTGGGTGTTGTTTTTCGTGCAAAAATTGGCCGGCGTACCGGCCGCGACCGGTTAAAAATCGGCGTTCTTCGCGGAGACATGCACGGGGAAGTACTCCTGGAA
>NZ_JAHESC010000081.1 GCF_018598185.1 Dawidia soli | reverse complement strand
CCCACAACAACCGTACATCGATCTTTGTGGAGGTGGTAGAAGGCAAGAAAAAGATCCTGGTGGTGGCGTCCGCGCCACACCCCGACCTCAAAGCCCTGCGCGAAGTGATAGAGCAGAACGCCAACTACGAATGCGCGCTGCATATCCCCGGCCTCGACGAGCAACCCGCCAGTGTGTTACAGTCCGATCAAACCGACCTCGTCATCTTCCACCAGGCACCCGACCTGCGCGGCACCACCCGCGACTTGTTCCTGCGCCTGCTCAAAACCAAAGCGTCGGTCTTCCTCATCCTGGGCGAGCAGTCCGACCTGCGCCTCATCGCGCAACAGAACATGCCGCTGAAGCTCGACGCCATGCCCCGCGAGTTTGACGACGTCACCCCGGTGGTGAACCCCACCTTCCCGAACTTCGAGCTGTCGGCGAGCGCCACCACAGTGCTGACAGACTATCCCCCGCTGTCGGTACACTTCGGCAAGATCAACGTGCCGCTGCAAGCCGCGCCATTGTTATACCAACGCGTGGGCAACCTGGCCACCCAAAAGCCGCTGCTGGCAGTAAGTGTACAAGATGCACGTAAGACCGGCATACTGCTCGGCGCCGGCATCTGGCGCTGGCGCCTGAACGAGTTCGACCGCACGGAACATACCGAGGCTTTTGACGAGCTGTTCGGCAAGCTGATCCAATTCCTCAGCACGACCGACGACAAACGCAAGTTCCGCAGCTACCCGCTGCAGCAGGAGTTCTCCGACACCGAGGCCGTGGTCTTTGAGAGCCAGGTATACAACGATCTTTTTGAACCCGTTTATGGCAACACCATCGCGCTGTCGCTGACCGACGAAAAAGGCAGGAAGTATGATTACTCCTACGTCACCAGCCAGGGCAACAGCCAGTATTCCATCGGCGGCCTGAAAGAAGGCGTCTATCGCTACAAAGCCAGCACCACCGCCAACCAAAAGAGGGAAGAAGTCCGTGGCGAGTTTGCCGTGGTACACCGCCAGGTCGAGCTGCAAAACCTCACAGCCGACTTCGACCTGCTCCGCCGCATGTCGGCCAACACCGGCGGCACCTTCTACAACGTCACCCAGCTCGACAAACTACAAGCCGACCTGCGCAAAGCCGAAGCCACGAGTGTCATCCATACAGAAGAATCGTTCGAAGCACTGGTCAACCTCAAGTGGGTATTTTTTGTCCTGCTGGCATTGGTGTCGATCGAGTGGTTCTCACGTCGCTACTGGGGCAGCTACTAAGGCCTGGCAGCCTTTCGTATCTCGCAAACAGTTCGTATTTTAGAATTACCAACCTCCCTATGAGTACTAAAAAGAAAATCCTGCTGGCAGTGGTGGCCATCCTGGTCATCCTGCAATTTATCCAACCCTCCAAGAATATCGCCCTCCCGCTGATCACGGAAGACGACATTTCCAAAAAGTATGCGATACCCGAAGATGTCCACCAGATCCTGATCAAAAAGTGCTACGACTGCCATAGCACCAATACAGTATACCCGTGGTACTACAACATACAGCCCCTGGCCTGGTGGATGGCCCACCACATTAACGAAGGCAAAGAAGAGCTGAACTTCTCCGCCTTTAAAACCTACCCCGAAAAGAAAGCCGCCCACAAGCTCGAAGAACTCGGCGAAGCCGTAAACGACGGCTGGATGCCCCTGGACTCCTACCTCTGGATGCACCACGACGCCGAAATAACCGAAGCCGACCGCACCGCTATAAATGCGTGGTTAAAAACATTGCCAGCGTCGGAGCACCGCGAATAGCATGTGCACGTGGCGATTTCTATCGGTTTATACAAGAGAGCTTAGGTTGAATCAGCCCTGAAAGGGCGAACACAATAGCCCAGGCTGAAGGCCTGGGATTATCGTACAAATGAGGACGCAGTCCTGTAGGGGCGTAACAGGCTCTTATATATTCATTCGTGTTGCTCAGGCCTGCGCTGACGCTCCGACGTGAGCGATGTGTTTCGCTCTTTCAGAGCTAGGGCCAGGGCCCAATATTTTATACCACAAAAATCTAAACAGATACCACTATGCGCTGGACAGGCAGAAGACAAAGCTCGAACGTAGAAGACCGTCGCGGCAGCGGCGGTGGAGGCGGCATGCTGAAAGGCGGCCTCGGCATTGGCGGCGTGATCATCGTCGTGATCATCAGTCTGGTGATGAAAAAGAACCCCCTGGAGGTTCTCCAGCAAACCGGTGTCGGTACGAGCAACAACTATACGAGTGAAGAACGCGCCCCCCTCACCCCCGAAGAAGAAAAAATGGGCGAGTTCGTCTCCGTCGTGCTGGCCGATACCGAAGACGTGTGGCACAAGCTCATGAGCGACTACCGCGAGCCCACGCTCGTACTCTTCACCGACCAGGTAGCCTCCGGCTGCGGCAACGCCACATCGGCCACCGGTCCCTTCTACTGCTCGGCCGACGAGAAACTATACATCGACCTCAGCTTCTACGAAGAGCTCCGTTCGCGCTTCCAGGCGCCCGGCGACTTCGCACAAGCGTATGTCATCGCGCATGAAGTGGGGCACCACATCCAACACCTCATGGGCATCACCGACCGTGTACACGGCATGCGCGGCCAGCTCAGCGAGACGGAGTATAACAAGCTCTCCGTGCGCCTCGAACTGCAGGCCGACTTCCTCGCAGGCGTCTGGGCGCACCACGCACAGAAGATGCAGAATATACTCGAAGAAGGCGACATCGAAGAAGCGCTCGGAGCCGCCACCGCCATCGGCGACGACCGGCTGCAAAAACAAGCCACCGGCCACGTCGTACCCGACTCGTTCACCCACGGCACATCGGCCCAACGCGTGCGCTGGTTCAAAAAAGGCTTCGAGACGGGCGACATCAAACAGGCTGATACCTTCAACGCGGAGGAGCTCTGAAGATCACACCATAAAAAGTAGGGAATTCCCGCACTTGTTTGCCGTGGCTGCTGTTGTCCATACCAGACGACAAAACCAATCGGTATGCAATTGAAGTTAAGTGTGCTGGACCAGACCCCCATCCGGCGGGGAAGCACGGCCGTAGAGGCCTTACAAGAAAGTGTAGCGCTGGCCCGCCTGGCCGATACGCTGGGCTATACGCGCTATTGGTTATCCGAGCACCACAACATTTCCACACTCGCCGGCGCCGCGCCCGAAGTGCTCATCGCACGCCTGGCAGCCGAGACCAAACACATCCGCTTCGGCTCCGGCGGCATCATGCTGCCCAACCACAGCACCTTGAAGGTAGCCGAGAACTTTCGCCTGCTGGAAGCGCTCTATCCCGGCCGTATCGATCTGGGCATCGGCCGCGCACCCGGTGGTGACCGCCTCACCGCCTCGCTGCTGAACCCCGCCAATACATTTGACCCGCAGGAATATTTAACGCAAATCATCGACCTCAAAGCTTTTCTTTCCGAAGATGCCCGGCCCGACACCGTACACGAAAAAGTAAAGGCCATTCCGCGCGTAGACACCATGCCCGATCTCTGGATGCTCACATCGAGCGGCGAGAGCGCTTACCTCGCTGCGCATTTTGGTATGTCGCTATCGTTTGCACAGTTCATAAACCCGGTTGGAGGCCCCGAAGCCGTCGCCGCGTATCGCAAATTATTTAAAGGCGACGGACATCAGACTCCCCGCGCGAGCGTCAGCATCTTTGCTTTTTGTGGCGATACGCCAGAGAAAGCAGAACAGGTACAAGCCGTCATGGACTATCGCTTGCTAAGCATTGAACGTGGAAAGCAGGACGAAGCACCGTCGTACGAGGCGATCAAAGATTATGAGTATAGCCGCGAAGAGTGGTCTAGGGTGCAATACAATCGTATGCGGACAATTACCGGTACGCCCGACGTAGTAAAAGAAAAGATCACCAGGCTCGCAGAGCAGTTCGGCGTAGACGAAGTAATGATCGCTACATTCGCCGATCGTCACGAAGACCGACTGCGCTCGTATACTTTGCTGGCAGAGCAATTTTCACTCTCGCGTGTGCCGGAAGCTATTATTCGTTAGTTAGGCACGACGTGATTTACATCAGATTCTCGCCTCGCACACGGTATATATTTGGTTTTCGCGGGGTACGACTACGTAATTCGTGCGCGAATTTCCCCTTCTTTAAAATTTTCTGATACTTTTGTAGGAAGGCCCGGGAAACCAGCGCTGGAAATTTTTACTAAACATACCATAACACTATGTCGACCGTACTTGGATACTCACAGGCGAAGATCGTATTCGATCATGCCAAGGCCAATCAGTATGCACTACCCGCCATCAACATTTCGAACTCCAACACCATCAACGCCAGCCTGGAAACGGCGAAGAGTGTAGGTTCGCCTGTAATCATTCAATTCTCCAACGGCGGCTCGTCCTTCTTCGCGGGTAAGTCATTGCCGAACAAGCAGCAGGAAGCCTCTATCCTGGGCGCCATCGCTGCCGCGAAATATGTACACGAAGTAAGCGATGCTTACGGCGTACCGGTGCTGCTCAACACCGACCACGCTGCCAAGAAGCTTATTCCCTGGGTGGACGGCATGCTGGCAGAAGGTGAAAAATTCTTCAAACAAACCGGCAAGCCCCTGTTCTCATCGCATATGCTCGACCTGTCGGAAGAGCCGCTGAAAGAAAACATCGAGACCAGCAAACGCTACCTCGAAAGAATGACCAAGCTCAACATGTTCCTCGAGATCGAGCTCGGCGTGACCGGTGGTGAAGAAGACGGCGTGGACAACTCACACGTAGAAGCGTCCAAACTGTACACACAGCCGGAAGAAGTAGCCTATGCGTACGAAGAGCTGTCGAAAGTAAGCCCGAACTTTGTGATCGCGGCATCGTTCGGCAACGTACACGGCGTATACAAGCCGGGTAACGTAAAGCTGGATCCTACCATCTTACGTAATTCACAGGATTACATCCAAAAGAAATTCAACACCGGCAAGAACCCTGTGAACTTCGTGTTCCACGGCGGATCAGGTTCTGAAGCAGAAAAGATCCAGGAGGCGATCGGCTACGGTGTGATCAAAATGAATATCGACACCGATCTGCAGTGGGCACTCTGGGAAGGTATCCTGAAGTACTACAAAAAGAACGGCGACTACCTGCAAGGACAGCTCGGCAACCCCACCGGTCCGGACGCCCCGAACAAAAAACACTACGATCCACGTGTTTGGCTGCGCGACGGCGAAACTTCTTTCAAAGAGCGCCTCACACAAGCTTTCCAGGAGCTGAATGCCCTGAATCGTAACGTGCCGCTGTAAGAGCAGGCATCAAAAAATATACACTGTAAAAGTCCACGGCCGCGTTTATCGCACAAGCCGTGGACTTTTTTGATGTTAGCTGTTCACTTCCGGGGTGCTCGTAATGGTGTACTCATCCAGGCGGGTTATCGTGACGTTTTTCCATTTGCCGAGCTTCCGTACCCGGCCGTCAAATAACAGGTCTCCTGCGTTCTTGAAACGTTTATTCAGGTTATCCTGGATCACCCAAAGACCGTCGATCTCAGGGTCCCCTGATTGCAGGCGTACCGTATCACCATAATGGAACTTGCCTTCCCAGCGTTTTAACAGATCTCTTGACAGGGCCATCCAGCGGATTTCTTGCTTAAATAGCTTTTCTTGGTCAATTCGTGCGTTACTGGCCGTAATCAGCGGGGTTCTGTCACACTGGTGTTTCACGGGGTTGTACACCGTTACCGTTTCCAGCGTCACACTCACCTCCTGATGGCCTTTCAAAACGGTTTTGTGGTTGATACCCTTTGTGTATGAGCCGATTATGGGCATCATCATAAAAGCAACCAAAAACACAACAATTTTTGAATTTTTCATACTTCGATAGTTTCGAACATTCAGTGGCTTATCAGAAACTTCCATGCCAAAAAATGTCAATTCACCTCTTATTCTTACCTGAAATATCAGGTAAACGGTTGAATTGTACGTTTTGCCACAAAAAAAGTTACAAAATGGCTAAAAACTGACATGTAGAAACGGCCAAAATGGCTGTAGAAAAACCTGACAGAATGGGGAACGTCATCCCCAGCGGAATGTCAGGAAAACACCGCAACACCACCGCAACGGGCCATGATCACGCCCTGTTTTGGGCATGCACTATAGCTATAGTATGTATATAACAATCTCCCTATAGGCAGCCAGGTGCGGTTGTACAATGGATATACCCGTCCATTTTCGGAAGCTTAGCGGAGTACTTTTTCGCGTTCTACGGTATAATTAAAAAATAACGTGATCATATGTGCCTGCATCCCGTCCGTGCGATGGTATAGCGCATAACGCATTTCGATGTCATTAAATGTAATGGCCCCGCGTCGCGCGAACGGCGCATAGCGAAGACCTACACCCGGTTTAAAACTTTCAAACGACGAGAGATCGTAATCTGAGGTATAATACGTATCGGTGGCGTTGTGTCTATCGTACGGCTTGAAGTAGTCGGAACTCTGTTGCGTATATACTCTGACAAACGGCGTCACCGTAAACACACGACTAACCTTTATGGCCGACTCGATGTTCACGGCATGCGCGACAATACCAAAATCGTCGTAATAATATCGATAGGACGTGCGCAATACCCAGCGGCTACCCAGAAAGGTATTTAACTGCAGGCCTACCGGTATTTTCAACCGGCCGCTGGGCAGCTTCTCCACGCCCTCGGTGCGATCCATAAAATAGATGCGATGGAATGGCGTAGAGAGCAACCCTTGCTGATAGGCAATGCCCGGATAGATGCCGAGCGTCATACGCCGGTTGATCGTCTGCAGAAAACCGGCCTCGATGTTGACGGAATTACGCCGGTACTCGTCAAACCAGTTTTTATACCGGAGCTCTTCGGGATATACCAGTTTCTGCGGACGTCCATTCTCGAATCGTCCCCAGCGCAAGTCATCAAAATAGGCCTGCACGGCAAGCGATACCTCGCGCTGCTGCGAAGGGCTGGTATAGCTCCACGACAATCCCCCGCCGATCGAGAGGTAATCCGACTCGATGGAAAACGATGCCGTGGCGCCTGCGTTCACCCGCTTCGCCGGCAACAGCCGGTTGTAGCCGATGCGCACATGGCTGCGCGCGTCGACCTTGGAAGCAGACGACATCTCAAAGTCGATGCGATCGGTGGAAGCCGAGCTGATCACATCCACGCCGCCGTCGAGGTGGAAGGTGTTGATCGAATCCTTGTTCACATTGATCGATACCTGGCTGGTATACACTTGTAGGTTTTCAGAGCCTTGCCCGCCCGTCACGGCGGAGTGGTCGTTGTCCTGGGTATAAAAAGAGAACAGCGCCTGCACGTCGGTGCGGGCGATGCGCTTCTTCACATACGGCGTGGTTTGCTGGCTGAAGGAAGTGAGGGCTGCTGCCAGGAGGGCGGCGGTGAGGTAACGTTTCTTCAAAGTCCGGGCCGGTTAATTACATCCACATCCACCACTGTTCTTGGTACTGCCGCCGCCGGTGGCACCTTCACGATAGGCCTGTACGTTTTCTTCCATACTGCGTGCGCCGGGCTGACCGGCTTGCATTTCGTGGTCGTTCAGGTACGCACGCTGGTAAGGCTTCACACTTTCGCAGGCCGCCAGCGCGGCGCCGAGCAACAGGCAGTAGAGTAAACGTTTCATGGAGCAGGATTCAAAGTTATAGACAGACGACGCGACGTGTCCAGCCGGTTCTGGTCGTCAATGATCAGGCAGTGCGTGTTGGGCAGTTGGTCAATAAAGTGTAGCCCTACCGCGGGGCCCATGACCGTGACCGCCGTCGCCAGTGCGTCGGAAAGCTCCGCGCTCGGGCTCACCACCGTGGCACTCTTGATACCGTGCACCGGCAGGCCCGTCTTCGGGTCGATGTTGTGCGAGTAGCGTGTGCCGTCGATTTCAACATATTGTTCGTAGTTGCCCGAGGTTGCTACCGACGCCTGGTGCACCGGGATCCAGGCCATGACACGGTCGGGCGCATCGGGGTCGGCAATGCCTACCTTCCACGGTGTGCCGTCGGGACGCGTGCCCCAGGCTGTCAGGTCGCCGCTGGCGTTGATGACGCCGCTGCGGATACCTTTCTGGAGCAACACGCTCTTGACCTTGTCGGCTGCGTAGCCTTTGCCGATCGCCCCAAACCCAATGTGCATACCCGGCACCGGCAAATAGGCCTGGCCGGGGGGTGTCAACACGATCTTGTCCCAGCCCACACGTTGCAATGCGTCATCGATCGCGGCGCGGCCGGGCAGCACAGCCGGTTTGTTTCGAAAGTCGTACAGCTTTTTCAGTACCCCGGCCGTGATATCGAACGCCCCCTGCGTCAACCGGGAAATCTCGCGGCAGCGCTGAAGAATGGCATATACTTCGGGGTCTACGTCCACGGCATGGATCCCTGCCGCACGGTTCAGCCGGGCCGTTTGGGAAGTGTCGGAGAACTCCGTCAACAGGGCCTCCATACGCCGCACTTCGGCCACGGCGGTATCCAGGTGATCTTCCGGATCGTTTGCCGCGGTTACCGTTACGAACTCGAAAGCAGAACCCATGAGCCGGGCCTGCTGACGATGCTCCGTTAACGGCACCACCGTCATGGCAGCAGCAGCGGTTTGATCTCGTCGATGAACTGCGCCGGCGATTCGTTGTGATAGTTCAATACCTTCACCACGTTGCCATCGTCGCGCAGCAGCAGGATATAGGGAAAAACTCCGGAAGGATTATACTTTTCGGCCAATGCCTCGTTTTGTCTGCGAAGAGAATCCGATTGGCGCGCGCGTTGGGGGAAGTCGGCCTTCAACAACACCAGGTTGGCGTCGGCAAATTCCTGGAAGGAATGTTCGGCTAAGATCTTTTTCTCAAAATGAATACAAGGCGCGCACCAGTCCGACCCGGCAAAGACCAGCAACACCGGCCGGTGATGTTCCGTCGCCTGGTGAAAGGCCTCGTCCGCGTTCTCCCGCACCTGCGCCCAGGCGGCGAGGCCGGAAAGGAAGAAGCAGAGTGTCAGTACAAAAGGCAGTCGGAAGCGTATCAAAGGGCCATGTATTCGTTGCGGTAAAAGTAACGATTTTCGAGGGGAAAATGTTTCCCAAAAAACTATACCATCAGCCTTCTATGGAAGAAGACGTAACCTGCAGGTAATACTGGCAACGCGGGCGGGAAAAGAAGAAGGCTGTCTTCCTGAGAAAACAGCCCTGCTTCGACTTGGGTTAATTGGTCTTGTTGAGGGTTGGAAGCACGAAGTCGTCCAACGGACTCGGCTGCTTCATCATCGCCTCGATATCGTCTGTCGTGCGCGGCGCATAGCTGGAGAGGTGCTCGATGCCCGTCTTGGTAACGAGGTAGTCGTCTTCGATACGGACGGCAATGCCCCACCACTTCTTATCGCACGCGCTATTGTCAGGTATATAGATACCGGGCTCGATGGTAAACACGCTGTTTTCGGCCAGGACATACACGCCACGGTCGTGTACATCCAACCCGATGTGGTGTGACACGCCGTGCGGGAAGTACAGATGTTTGTCCGTAGGCGATTTGATAACACCCAGGTCCGCCAGGCCTTTGTTGATAATGTCGCGGCAGACCACCGTCAGTTGCCCCATCGGCACGCCAGGCTTAGCAATTTTCATGGCCTCTTCCTGCGCTTTCAGTACGAGGTCATAGATCTGTTTTTGTTCCGGCGAGAATTTGCCGTTCACGGGAATGGTGCGCGTAATGTCGGCCGTATACCCGTGATACTCCGCGCCGAGGTCCATCAGGATCAGCTCCTTGGTGGTCAGCGACGGTTTATAGTTATCGATATAGTGGAGGATGCAACCGTTGTGGCCGCCGCCCACGATGGACGGGTAGCCCAGCTCTTCCGCCTGGTATTTTTTAAATACGAATTCGTGAATACCCTGTACCTCGCGCTCGGACATGCCGGGCTTGATAGCCTTCATTACTTCCACCTGGCCCACGCACGATACCATCACGGCCTTGCGCAGCAGGTCGATCTCTTCTTTGGTCTTGGTGCCACGCAGCTCGTCCATGATGGGCGCGAGTGCATCCTTATCGAGGTTGTTCTTTTGCGCCTCCCGCGATACCGTCAGCGACGCGCCGGGTGTGGGGTAGTTGGTCTTCTTTTTAAACTGTGCGATCAGGTCGTAGAGATCGGATGTATCGTCTTTCTCGTCGCGCACATCGTTTTGAAAATCAAAGAACAGGACCTTGGCAAACTTCGTGAAGTCGAGGTTATACTTTTCAAATTCCGGGTTGTTAAAGGCCTGGTCGAAACCCAGTTGCTCGCGTGTCTTTACATCACCCAGGCGGCGGCCGGTCCACATTTCGTGAATGGGGTTGCGTGGCTGTACAAAGATGATCTCGTCGTATTGCGCGCCGTTGGCGGCGGTCTGCTTGTCTTTGAATACCAGCAGCACCGCGTGAGGCTCCTTGTAGCCGGTCAGGTAAAAGAAGTCGGGATCCTGGTGGTACACATACTCTACGTCGTTGGCGCGGTTACGGACGGGGTTGGCAAAAAACACGGCCACGGAATTGGCCGGCAGTTTTTCGCGCAGCTTGGCGCGGCGCTCTTTGTGAAAGCTCGACTTCAGGAAGTCGGCCGGCAGGTCTTCATTCTGGGCAAAGACCGTGGCAGTCATGGCTAATGATAGGAGTAAGGCTAGTGTTTTTTTCATGGTCAATGAGGTCTGACCGTAAATCTCGACAAAAACTGCCGGATCACCGTCACCCTCTTCAACGTGCGGAAAAGGAAATAGCCTGAGTGGCAAGCACGGCCAAAAAAAGGCCCGGTTGCTTAAGCCGGGCCTACCAAAAAAAGTAATTTATTACCTAAACTTCACCTGTAAACTACCTATTGATTCCGTATCGCTCAGGATGTCGATCTGATAAATGCCCGCCTCGAGTCGTTCTGAAGGGATAAATATCATCGCCACCCGCTTATAAGGATATTCTTTCAGTATCGCCTGGCGGGTCGAGGCCACGTACTTTGGGGGAATGCCGTCGTCCACCACCGTGGTCGACATGTCGCCGTCGGCCGCCGACAGCACTTGCCCTGCCGGGTCCGTTATGCGAAAGTGCAGGTCTTTCACCCGCGAGGCGACGTCCACATGCACCACCAGCTTGCGCGTCTTGCGCGCGCTCAGTGTCAGTCGCTCGTTTTTGCGATAAGGCTCCACCCGCACATCCTTCACCGCCGACAGCCGCCACGCGTGCAGCTCGCCGGTCAGATTTTTGTTCTGCTGCAACAACAGGGCGACGGTTTGTTCGAGGTCGTCCTGCGCGCTTTGCATACGTTTTACGGACCGCCGGGTGTCGGCCAGGTCTGTCGCCTGCGCTTCGTACCCCGCCTGCAGTGCCTGATGCTGTTGCCGCAGACGTGTGGCCCCGGCGTATTCCCGGCGCATAGCCGTGATCTGCGCATCGCGGTCTTTTACTTCCCCCACCGCACGCGCTGCCTTGTACTGCAATGCGCCGTTCGCCACGCGCAACGTCGACAGCGCCGCCGCTTGTCTGGCAATCTCTTTTTCCAGCTGCAGCTTTTCCGACAGCATCACTTCCGTCTTGAGCATCTCTTCCCGCAAGCTCGCCTCCAGCAGCCGGACACTGATACCTTCCGACGCCAGGTAGGCCACCGTGCCCGTTAAGAGCAGGATCGCGACCATCGCCGCTATTCCGAAAACCCTGTTTTTATTTATAACGGACATGGTCGCTGCTGCATCAAAGTAGGAGGAAGAGGTTAAAGAGCGCATTAAACCGGCATTAAAACCGCATTAAAAAATTACCCGAATACCGGAAAATATCGCTTCACCCACTGGCTGCCGGCAAAGGACGTGATGTAATACAGCGTCTCCTTCACACCCGGCATGGCCTTGCGCAAATACTTACGCGCCTCGGGCATGTTGCCCTGCAAATAGCAATACCGTGCACGGCTGCCATTGATGCGTTTCCTGGCCAGCGCCACCTCACGCGGATAGCGCTTCTCAAAGCCCTCCAGACACATCAATGAATAGTAATAGTCTTTCTTTCGATACTCGACGTCGAGCGACAAATTATGGCCGTCGACAAAACGCGTCGCCACGTGCGCAGCGATCTCCGCGGACGCACGCTGCTCAAACAGGCGTAGCGTCCAGTCGAAGTCCAGCATGCCGAAGTGTTCTTCAAACAAAATATGTTTCAGGTCTTTGTGTATCATGACCGTGCCGAGATACGTATTCTGCACGCCCATCTTTTCTTTGGAGAGCTTCTTCAGAAACGTCTCGTTCGGTGCGAAGAACCGGGTCATTTCCAGGTTTTCGGCCAGTGTGTGTATACCGGTGTGTGTATTGGTCATACTATAGCTGCCCGTGACGATCGGCACATGCTCGCCAGCCTGCAGCTGCAACCGGATCTTATGCGGCAGCCACAGGTCATCGTGGTCGAGGAAGCAGATATAGTCGCCGGTGGCATAGCGCAAGCCGATATTCCGACCCTTGTTGGGACCGCCGCTGTTGGCGGGCGTCGAATAAAACTGCTGAATGTCCAGGGAAAACTTTTCGAGGATCTCAAGCGTGTCGTCGGTCGAGCAGTCGTCGATGACGATCAGCTCCACCGTGAACGCGCGGCCCATGCCCTCTTGCCGCAACACCGAATGCAGGGCACGCGCGATCGTCTTTTCGGCATTGTAGGTAGTGATGATGACGGATACCTTTTTCATGACGCCCAAGTTGGCCGCCCGGGCTGAAGACCGACTTAAAAGCAAATTAAAAGGGAGTTAAAAGAGGCAGTCCGGAGCGGGTCCGCAGCAAGGCCGGGGTAACCCCTGGAGGCGGCCGGCGCCAAAGCCGATCCGGTTCCCGGCGTCTGGCCAATTTGCACCATTTGGCATTAAAAAGGCCAGTAGAAGACAAGATATCCAATAGATACGCAATAATTAATGAATAGATAACCAATAGATATCCAATACTTATATAGGTATTGAATATCTATTGAAAAACTCCTTTTAAAAATCTTCTGAAATATTCCATACATCGGCGAATGGTCCACTTTCGGAGATCTCCCGGCTTAGCATGGCAGCTCATGTCCCTTCGGGTCCGCCAGGTGCAGTGTCCGCGCAGGAAGACTCGCAGGGTGAGGATTGTCGGTAAGGGGACCGGTGGGTCGAATCTATCCAAAAAATGCGCCCGAGGCTAAAAAGGAAGTGTGAGGGTAAAGGTCGTGCCCCCGCCGGAATTCGGGGCGAGGGTAATGGTGCCTTTGTGTAACAAGACGATGCGCTGTACGACCGACAGGCCGATGCCGTAACCCTTGATGCCTTTTGTGTTCTCTCCGCGGTAAAAGGGCTCGAAAATATTGCCGCGGTCGGCTTCGGGAATACCGATGCCCTGGTCGCGGAAACGGAGCAGGAGGTGGCTCGGAGTCGCGCATACGTGCACATCGACGCGGTGGTCGGCGGAATATTTGCAGCCGTTTTCGATCAGATTCGACAACGCTACCTTCATGAGCTGCTCGTCGCCGTTGACGGTAAGCTTGGACTCGTCGTCGAGGTCGTCGTCGAGGTGGATGTTGATGGTATAACCCGGGTCACGTTTCTGAAGCTCGTCGCGGGTGAGCCAGAGCAACTCGTCGATGCGCAGGTGTGTCATACGGCGGTCGGTGCCGTCGGCGCTGGTTTGTGCGAGTAACAACAGCCGGTTGGCGAGGTTGTTCAGGCTCCGGATGTCGTCTAATACGGAGTTGACGACGCCGCGGTATTCGTCGTTGGTACGGGCATGGAGCAGGCTGACCTCCAGCTGCCCCGTGATGGCGGTCAGCGGTGTGCGCAGCTCGTGCGAGGCATTGGCGATAAAGTTCTTTTGTACAATGAACGACGCTTCGAGGCGTTGCAGCATGCTGTTGAACGTGCGCGCCAGCTGTGCGATCTCGTCTTTGCCGTTGCCTTCGTTTACGCGTAGGTTAAGGCTGCTGATCGTGATCTCGTCCACCTGGTGCACCACGGTTGAGATTGGCTGTAGCGCTTTACCGGCAAAGAACCAGCCCGATACCGATACGGCTACGATGGTGATCGCGAATACAACGAGCAGGATCGTGCGCAGATTGTTGAGGCGGCTGAAGCCGTGGATGTCCGTCGCGGCAGCGACTACGGCGAAGCGGTCGTAGCGGCCCTTGAAGAGAAAACCCAGTACTTCGTAGTCGTCCTGCCGGTAGCGTACTTCTCCTTCCAGGCGGATGCGGTCCAGCAAGTCCTGCGAGATCCGGATGACGCGCTGCTCGTCGGTGCTGAAGATGATCTCGTTGTGAAAATCGTAAACAATGATCTTCTCGTTGGGCAGGCTCACGGGGTTGTCGTGCTCGATCTTGCGCAACAGGTCGACACCGACTTCGTCTACGTCGATAAGCAGCTTGGCCGTGTTGTTGGCTTTGCTGCGCAAACGGTTATAAAAATCCTCTTCGCGATAACCCGCCGAGAATATATAGATCAGCACGAGTGCCATCACCATGATGATGGCCACGCTGACGATGAACCGCAAGGTCAGACGGTTGCGGATGTTCATGCTTCTTCCTGGATTACGTAGCCCAGGCCAATGCGGGTGTGGATGAGCTTTTTCGGAAAGTCCCTGTCGATCTTTTTACGCAGGATGTTCATGTACACTTCTACCACGTTGGTGCCGGTGTCGAACGTCACCTCCCAGACCTTTTCGGCGATGTCGGGGCGCGACAACACGCGACCTTTGTTGCGCATGAGGTATTCCAGCAGGGCAAATTCTTTTGCCGTGAGGGAGATGGTGCGGTCGCCGCGCAAGGCCACTTTCTTGTCGAGGTCCAGGCGCAGGTCGCCGACGGTGAGCATACTGGTTTTTTCTTCCGCGTCCAGGCGTGCGCGGCGCGTAAGCGCTTTGATGCGGGCCAGGAGCTCTTTGAACTCGAAGGGCTTCTGCAGGTAATCGTCGGCGCCGGCGTCGAGGCCGGTAACTTTGTCGTCGGTGGTGCCCAGCGCCGTCAGCATCAGAATGGGTGTGGCAGGCTTAGCGGCCTTGAGCTTTTTGCAGAGCTCGAGGCCGTTCATGACCGGAATGATGACATCGAGTAGGATGATCTGATACGTATTGGCCAGGGCCAGTTTTTCGCCGGTATAACCGTCGTAGGCCAGGCTTACTTCGTAACCCTGTTCCTCCAGGCCTTCCCTGAGAAAGGCAGCTACTTTTTGTTCATCTTCAATGACGAGGAGCTTCATGTCTGTGAATTAAATTTCTTCGTCCGGGCAACGCACCTGGGGAACGTGCGCGCGTAATGCTACACAAATTTACGGCGATACGGGAAATACGTGTCGGCGTCGACTCACTCCGCGTAAAGCTCTTCGATGATGTAGTCTTTGCCATGCCCATACGCGATCAGCTCCTTGAGGTTGTAAGGCTCGAGCGTGTTGAGGTCTTTTACGCGGAAGTCGCCTTCGGGCAGGGTGGCTTCGATGATAAACTCATGTTGCTCGCCAAAGTTGGTGAGGCGATATTTTTTTCCTACGCGGAGCACGTCTAAGTGGAGGCCGGCCATGATGTGGTTGAATTGGTTTAAAGATCTTCTTCGCGTTCCAGCATCAGGATGGACGCCTGCGGCACGATAAAGTATTTTTCATCTTCGTACATGACTTCGATGGCGCCCTTCTGTAAGAAAATGGCGAGGTCGCCCTCCTGGGCCTGCAGGGGCAGGTACTTCACTTGTTCTTCCTTGCCCTTCCACACGTCGTCTTCGTCGGCGGGGAGGGGCAGGGGGTAGCCCGGGCCGACTTTAATGACGTAGCCGCTCTGTATTTTTTCCTTTTCCTGAACACTGGGCGGCAGGTATAATCCGCTGGCTGTCTTGTCCGTATACGCCTTGGGTTTGATCAGCACGCGGTCGCCTACGACGATGAGTTTTTTGAGCCGGTTATCCGCTGTTATTTTCATTGTTGCCGTAATTTTCGATCTTACTAGGGTACAAATATCCTAAACCTTACTTAATCCGTATACGCTTTCATTTAAAATCCCGGTCTTAACCAAAACCTCATGAAAAAAATCTATTTGTTAACCATTATGCTGGTCGGGCTGCTGTCGCATGGGGCGACGGCGCAGATCGACGCGGGGCTGTTCCGCTACCCCGACGTATCCCAAACACACATTGTTTTTACCTACGCCAACGACCTGTGGGTCGTACCGAAAACCGGAGGCGTGGCGAGTCGCCTGAGCTCGCCGGCCGGCGTGGAAGTATATCCGAAGTTTTCGCCTGACGGCAAGTCTATTGCCTTTACCGGCAACTACGATGGCAACTACGACATCTATACTCTGCCGACGCTGGGGGGCGTACCCGCTCGCCTCACATACCACGGTGGAACGGACCGCGTGGTGGATTGGTTCCCCGACGGCCAGCACATCCTGTTCGCCTCCGGTCGCGAGGCCGGCCGCGAACGGTTCAATCAGTGCTTCAAACTGAAGCCCGGCGGCGGGGTGCCCGAAAAGCTGCCCATGCCCTATGCCGAGTTCGGCTCGGTGTCGCCTGCCGGCCCGCAGCTGTGGCGTGTA
>NZ_JAHESC010000080.1 GCF_018598185.1 Dawidia soli | reverse complement strand
CAGCAGCATCTGTACAGGTATAGATTTTTCCGCCAGCGTGTTAAAGAAGGGCAACGCGATGATCACCAGCAGCAAGGCCAGTGCCGACGCAAACAGGCATAACAGGATAGACTCGAACAAGAACTGGACCACCAGCTGGCCGCGGGGGCTGCCCAGCGTTTTGCGCATGCCCACTTCCTTCGCGCGCTTGGCGGCGCGGGCGGTGCTGAGGTTGATGAAATTGATACAGGCGATCAACAATACAAATACGGCAATGGAGCCGAAGACATAGATCGTCGCCTCGCGGCTGTTGGGCTGGATCTCATAGTCCATGTGTGAGTGCAGGTGTATATCCGTCAGGGATATAAATTCCAACGTGACGTCGTTGCGCACCAGCTCGGGAAGATACTTTTGTACGAAGGAGGGCATGGCCGCCTCCAGGTCGTGTATGGATTGGCCCTCTTTCAAGAGCAGGTAGGTCCAGCAGGGATTCCAATACCAGCTCAGGGGAAGGTGCCCTTCATAAAAGGACTTGAGCGTTTCAAAGGATACGAGGAAGTCGAATTGAAAGTGTGTGTTGGGAGGAATGTCTTTCAATACGCCGGTAATGAGCAGGTTGGTGTTGCCCTGGAGCTTCAGGTACTTTCCTACCGGATCTTCATCACCGAAATATTTGCGTGCCGCACTTTCGGTCAGTACCAGGGTATGCGTATCGTGCAGGGCCGTCTTGCGATTGCCTTTTACGAGGGGGAAGTCGAATACGTCAAAGAAGGAGGGTTCGGTAAAGAACAGGCGCGTCTCGTTGAATTCTTTTTTGTTCTTGTCGTCGGTGGTCGCCACGGCCAGGGTAGGGGACTGAAAGTTAAAGAAGCGCACCACCTGCTCGACCTGGGCATCGTAGTCGTTGAGCAGCGCTTCGCCCATGGGGAACGGTGCGCTCGCCGAGCGTTCGCCGACGCCATCGGACTGAAGTATTTCGTGTAAGCGATAAATGCGGTCCGCTTTGCTGTGCTGGCGGTCGAAGCTATACTCGTCGCGGATGTAGAGGCTGATCAGGATAAAGCAGGCGATGCCAATGCCCAACCCGAAGATGTTGAGGAAGGAATATCCTTTCTGTTTAATAAAGCCTCGTTTAAAGACGGAGAGGTAGTTGTGCAGCATCATAAGCGAGGAAGGGGAGGAGGTTCGTGAACGTTTGATATTGGACCATCGAAAGAAGCGCAGCACATTCCAGGCGAACTGGAGGTCGGCAAGGGTGCGGCTGTGCGCCTTCCGCGTGCGGAAATACATTTCATAGGCATCCCCCTGGATCTCTTCCAGCAACGCGGGATTGCAATACCACTCCAGAAAGCGGTCGGGCCATTTGGGCGGAGACGTGGGCGTCATACTTGTTCTACAAACGTGAAAGTAATAGATATGTTTCATATTTGTAGAATAAGTTGCCGGGGTCGCAAAAGTGCGGTCTTTTGAGCGAAATATTCGACCTTCGCGCCGATGCTGTATCGCTTTCCACCCACACCTACCGAAGTTCTCGGGGACATTTCGTTCCTGGCGGGAAAGCATGAAGTGTTTGCCAAGCTAAAACGTGAGCGCAAACCCGGCCAGCGGACGGTGCTCATGACCGAGCACACGCTGATCTTTGTGCTTAAAGGTGTGAAGCTGCTGCACCTGCCGGACCAGACCGTGACCGCCTCGCCCGGCGATGTGGTGCTGCTGCGAAAGGGTATCTACGTCATGGCGGAGTACATCGAAGAAGGCGTCGACTTCGAAGCCCTGATGCTATTTCTCTCCGCCAGGTTGCTACAAGGCCTCGCCCATCACGGACGAAAAGGCGACGCGCCTGCCGACGATCATTGCGTGGTATTTCCCGCTACGGGCTGGGTAGACGGTTTCAAAGAGGGCGTGTATAAATTCTTTCAGCAACGTCCTGCCCACATCGACCAGCTGTTGCCTTTAAAACAACAGGAGATATTGCTGTTGTTGCTATCCGGCCCGCACGGCGCCAAGGTGCAGGAGTTTATTTATACCGCTGCCAGCCAGGAGCCGGGCGATATCGACTTCATTGTGAGACAGTATTTACTCCAGCCGGTTACGATCGCTGAACTGGCGGCGCTCTCGAACTGCAGCCTGGCCAAGTTCAAACGCGACTTCCAGCAACGCCATCACTGTGCGCCCCGTACGTGGATCAACCGGCAACGGCTCAAACACGCCTGTATGCTGCTCGAAAACACCGACCAGCCCATTGCCGCCATCGCCGACGCTTGCGGCTTCGACAACACGTCGTACTTCATTCGTCTTTTCAAGACCGGATACGGCGCGACGCCTGCTGCGTGGCGAGCCAAAATTGTGATCGGATGAGCCATTAGGGCTAACGCGGGCACCATCGCTTCCGCGATCTTTGTCAAAAAAACACATGAAGATCTTAGTGATCGGTGGCAGTGGCACCATCGGAAGAAAAGTCGCCACCACGTTCGCCTCGCGCGGCCACGAGGTAATTGTTGCCGGCAGAACCAGTGGAGCCATCACGGTTGACATCGCACAGCATGCGTCCGTTGAAGCGATGTTTGCGCAAGTGGGCGCGATCGATGCGTGTATCTGCACCGCGGGCACAGGCTACTACGGCCCGTTCGCGGCTATGACCACGGAGATGATGATGCCGGGGATCCAAGGCAAGTTGTTAGGGCAGGTAGACCTGGTGTTGACGGGCCTGCGCTATTTGAAGCGCGGTGGCTCGTTTACGCTTACTTCGGGTATTGCTGCGCAACATCCGGCGCGCAACGGTACGTGTGTGGCGATGATCAACGGGGCGGTGAATAGCTTCGTGCTGGGCGCTGCGCAGGAAATGACGGATGAGCGCAGGGTCAATGTTGTGAGCCCGGGGCTGGTGGAGGATAGTCGCGAACGGTACGGGGCGTTTTTTCCCGGGTATAATTTAGTGCCGATGGAGAAGCTGGTGAATGCTTATATCTTAAGCGTAGAGGGCGCGGTGAATGGCAAGGTGCTGAAAGTATACTCCTAGTGGCCTTTTTTGTTGTGCCGTCAGTAATGACGGCACAACTTCCAAACATCCGGCAAGGCCCGATCGCACCGTCTCTTACTCCAGGCCCACCGGAAACTCCAGCCCCTTCAGTCCGAAGATGAGCTTGATCCGGTCACCTGGCTTGTCGGTCACGGTTCCAACCGGTACATCATACCGTATAGCCGGTTCGCTGTCGTGATCGTCAAGTACCATGATGCGCTCGACTGCCTGGATGCTGTCGTTTATATTTCCACCGAACCACAGCGGGTTTCCTTTCTGCCGCCAGGTCACCAGCCGGTATTGTTCTCCGGATCGATGGCTGCTGGCGGTATCCTGTGCGGATGCTACTGCCAGCGCATTGCCGTACAATACCGACGTTGTCTGTGCGCTGTCGTTGAATAGCGTCGTAATGATCGACATTCCGGGCTCCGCATAGATCGCTTCGGGTGCTAACACGGGCCGGTCGGAAGATCCGCATGCCTGTAATGCGATGAATGGCACGAGGAGAAGTATAGTTCTTATCGTCATCTTATTGAATATTGTAATCCGGATCTCTCTTTTGTAGGAATATCAAACACGAGCCCATTTGACGATGCCAGCTTGTGGCATTCATAACACTCGACCGCAAACGTGATGGCTTTGCCATAGGGAATCAGCTGCGGTGTACTGAACCGCGCAAAGCCCCAGCCGCCGGTCTCGCGGAATTTCTTGCTGTCGCGGATCATGAACTGTGCGTTGCTGAACTTGCCGGCGTGTACGTTGCCCAAGCTGTCAACCGGCTGTTTATCCCATACGACCTTTACGATCTTTGCGCCATCCGGCCAGGGATTGATGGTATTTTTCTCGAGGGCCTTCACGGCGATGTCGTTTCCATAGATCAGGCGCATGGTGCCGTTGTCGAACCGGTTGGTGGTGGCGATGACCTTCCAGTTCTTATAGTCGTCGAAGTAGGCGATGCCGTTGATGGACGTTGGTGTGGTCCGCGGGCTTGCAGCAGGCGAAGACGTAGCGTGTGTGGCGGGCGTTGTCGTGGCCGGCTTTGGCGGGCTGGTCAGCGCGGTGACGTATCGCTTGAGGGTATTGATCTCGTCGTCGGTTACGCGGGCTGACGGGTGTACCGCGGTGTAGCTTGGCAGGGGCATGCGGCCCTGGTCGACCATGTTGACGATATACCACAGCTTGCTGACCTGCTCGCCGCGGGAGAGGCTGTCCCACTCCGAGAAGTTTAGGTGCTCACGGGCTTCGGCTACGTCGGCGGCCACTTTCCAGGATACCGGCGCGATCTTGTCGTACCAGCGGATGTTGCTCTCGTTGGAGTGACAATCGTAGCAGGCATGCTGGAAGATGGTTGTGACGGAGTCGGGACCGGCGAACGGGCCGGTAACCGGTGGGTTGGAAATCTCAGGGCTGGTGAATTGTAACAGCAGCAGGGTGACCGCTACCAATGACCCTGCCAGGAGCAGGGTTCTGGAGCGCGAGGGTGTTGCGCGTTTCATGTCTGTGTGAGATTAGAGCGTTTCGTTCAGCAGCGCGTTGATGCCGGCTTCAAACGTGGTTTTGAACTTCGTATGATATTCTCCTGCGCCGGGACCGTAGAAGGAGGTGTGGATGTCGCGTACCACGCCGTGTTTGTCGAGGATGATGGTCGTGGGGAATGTCTTCAGGTCGGTTAGTTGCGGCAGCGTCTTTTGCGTGCGTTGCGGGTCGCTGGCGGTCGCGCCGGTGATCAGCAGCGGGTATTGTACATCGAATTTTGTCTGGAACTTGCGCAGGCTTTTTTCCGAGCGGGCCCGGTCGGTGCTGAGCTCATAGGCGAGGGCTATGATTTCTACGCCGCGATCGCGATTGCGTTTGTAGTAGTCGCTGAGGAATGCCATCTCATCCATACAGTTGGGGCACCACGAGCCCATGATCTGCACGATCACTACTTTGCCTTTGAAGCGGTTGCCGGGTAGCGACACCGTGTTGCCGTCGAGGTCCTGAAAGCTGAAGGCCAGTTTGCCGTCGTTGCCTTTCCTGACGGTGGTAACGTTGGGTGTAAGGGCTACGTTGGCATCTTTTACGGCCAGCCATGTTTCGGGGGTGTTATTGCCGTTGTAAAATTTACCCGTCATGTGATCGGGGTTGATCCTGGCGGAGAGCAGCAGGGCGTGGCTGCCGTCGAAGGTCGAGAGGAACAGCGAGTCGCCGTTGACCACGCCGTCGAGGTAGCGATAGTCGGCCGACGGTGTGAGCACCGAACCGGACAACATGTTGCCTTGCTGGGTGAACTCGCCGATGGCGTGGCGCTTCGTTTGGTTGGCACGCGTGAACTCGATCTTCCATTTTCCCTGCACCGGGCGCGCTGCTGCGTTTCCGGCCGGGAAGCGGCTGCCGCCGGCCGATGCCGTAAAGGGCATTGTCGTTTCGCCCGTTTCACTCCCCGACACCCATACGCCGCGCAGGCTCTCGCGTTGTGTGATCCGCGCTTTGAAGTAGGACTCGAATACCGGCATGCGAATGACTACGGAGTCTTGTGTGAATACGGGGTCTTCGGTTTTAACGCGTTCCGCGCCGTTCACTATATAGATGCTGGTTTTGCCGGACTGGCGAACGACTTCCAACGTGAACGGTATGCTGCGACCGTCTTTACGTTGCAGGGCGGCGCGCCAGCGGCCGGGTTTGAGGTCGGTCTGGGCGATGGCAGGAAGTGTGAAGATGAGCGTGAGCGCAAGGAATATGGTGATACGTGTCATGATCATAGGTTTTATGTGTGCTTTACAGCGTGAGCGCGTATGCGGGGCTTTACCTTCGCGCTCACACCGATATTCGCATTTTTATTATACTAATTCAATAGTGACGGCGATGTTGCCGCGGGTGGCTTTGGAGTAGGGGCAGGTTTGGTGGGCGGCTTCGATCAGTTGTACGGCAGTTTCGGTCTCGAGGCCGGGCAGGCTTACATATAATCTCGCTTGCAGAAAGAACGCATTGCTGGCAGTTCCCAGGTCTACTTCGGCGTCAACGGCCACGTCTTTCGGCAGGGCGATCTTTAAGGCGCGGGCAGCGTGGCCCATGGCACCAATAAAACAGGCAGACCAGCCGGCGGCAAATAATTGCTCGGGGTTTGTGCCGGTGCCGTTGCTGCCGGGAGGCGACAATTTGATATCCAGGTGGCCGTCATTGCTGTGGGCTGCGCCATCGCGGCCGCCGGTGGTGCGGGTCTTGCCGGTGTACAGCACGTTTTCGATGGGAACGATGTCTGAAGAGAGCGAATAATGTTTAATGGTTTCCATAATGTGTATAAGTTGAATTGTATTGTTTTAGTTCTGTTGTCGCCTTTATGGCGTCGGTGTTGCAAAGAGAACGCGCCGGCATCACCCGGGTTGATAGAATTCCCGTGAGATGGGCAAAACAGGGGGTGAGCCGGACAACGGGTTGGATCAGTCCGGCCCGCCAAAAGCCTGTCCGGCTGGCGGCGGTTACGGTCCGTTTCACCCTCGATCTGGCCGGATTCGGGTCGAAGGGTTGTTGAATAATGATGCGCTGCACGTATTTTTACTCCCCGCAGTCCCCCGACATGAATACAAAGTCTTTTATGATATCGCACAAAGTCATCTGGCTCAGCTCCATCTGCCTGGGCATCCTGACGTCTGTGCCCAAATTTGCCGAGCATCATTTTAATCCGTATGAGGCGCTCGTCAACGCCGTCATTACGGCGCTGTTTGCCATCTTTATCTGGTATTACAACCTCGCGACCATGCCGGCGTATTCGTCGCGCGATGTAGCGCAGGGTTTCTCGCCTTTGCGGCTGATCAAAAGCCTGGGGGTGGGCATGGTGGTGATGTTCCTGCTGGCATGCGCCCAGCAATATTTACTGTCGCACCTGCACTTTGGTTCCATGATGCTGATGATCGAGATCCGCGGCATCCTGGTCAACCTGACCTTCTACATGTTCCTGCACATGGTCCAGCAAAGCTATCAGAACCAGCAAGTAGGCATCGAGTTGGAGCGCATCAAAATGGACAATCTCAGTGCCCAGTACGAGCTGTTGCGCCAGCAGGTAAACCCGCACTTCCTGTTCAACAGCCTCCATACCTTAAAGTATATGGTGGAAACCGGCGACCAGCATGCCGGCGATTTTATCCTGAAACTGTCGGATTTTTACCGCTTCACGCTGGAGAACCGTAAGCTGGACCTCATCCGCCTGTCGGAAGAGCTGGAAATACTCCAGGCGTATATGTTCCTGCTCAAGGCCCGCTTCGAGGAAGGCATTGACCTGACGCTCAACATCGAGGACGCGCATCGCGGATCGCTTGTGCCGCCGTTCACACTTCAGCTGCTGGTGGAGAACTGCATTAAACACAACGTTGTGTCGCTGGACAAGCCGCTGCAGATCAGACTCTACTCGGAGGGTAACTGGCTGGTGGTCGAGAACGGCGTGCAGCGGAAGCGCAGCCCCGAATCATCTACCGGCATGGGCCTCGAGAACATCAACCAGCGGTATCTGCACCTGTTGGATCAAAAAATTGAGATACAGGCCACCGATACCATCTTTCGAATCAAACTTCCTGTCGTGCATGAAAATCCTCATCGTTGAAGACGAGCTCAAGGCGGCCAAATCCCTGGCTACGCTGATCGCCGCCCTCCGCCCTGCCGCCACCATTGTCGCGCAGATACAAAGCGTCGAGCGTGCCATCGATTACCTCACGCAGCATCCGCAACCGGACCTGATCTTCATGGACATCCAGCTCGCCGACGGGTTGTGCTTCGAGATCTTCAAAGCCGTGCGTGTACAATGTCCCGTCGTCTTTTGTACCGCCTTCGGCGAATATACCATGGACGCCATCAAAGCCAACGGCATCGACTATCTGTTGAAGCCTTTTTCCCGCCAGGATCTTCAAACGGCTTTCGAGAAGGTTGAGAACTTCCGCAATTTCTTTCAACAGCATGGACAGCAGCTCGACCTGGAGGGTTTGTTGAAAAAGATCGGTGTGGAGGAAGGGAAGAAGAGCTTTTTAGTTTTTAAAAGCAATAAATATACTACTGTGCAGACGGACCAGGTCGCCTTCATCTATATCCGCAACGAGCTGTCCACCCTTGCCACGTTTCAAGGGCAGGAGTATACGATCGATCAGTCGCTTGACCAACTGCAGGCATCGCTGTCGGCGAAGCAGTTTTACAGGTTGAACCGGCAGTACCTGGTGAACTTCAGTGCGATCAAGGAAGTAGAGCATTACTTTTCGCGGAAGCTGTTTGTGAAATTGGCAGTCCCCACGCCCGATAAGCTGCTGATCGGGAAAGAGAAGACGAGTGGTTTTCTGGCGTGGCTGGAAAATCGGTAGCCACTGATCCCGGCATAGCTCTTTTCAAACGATTGAACCTGGTATTTTTCGTGCAAATTGACGTACTTCCACAGGTTGCTATTCCAGTTAAACTGACATCACCGTGGTGCGTCGCCGAAAAACGATTTTTGGATCTCTGGTTTTGTTGTGCTTGTTGCTGCCGGCGTGGTGGGCACAGGCACAACCGTCTTTCGACTTCCGTCACATCGGCCGCAGCGAAGGCCTCTCGCAAAGTAACGTCACGTGTATCGTACAAGATTACAAGGGCTTTATGTGGTTCGGGACGCGCGATGGATTGAACCTGTATGACGGCTACACGATCACCGTCTACCGCCACGATCCCGCCAACCCGCGCAGTCTCTCGCACAACTATATCCGCACACTATACGAAGATGACAAACACCGCCTGTGGATCGGCACCGACGAGGGACTGAACCTATACCAGCGCGCTACCGACGATTTTACCACGTTCTTACCCGACCCCAAAAGCCCCACGAGCATCAGCTCGGGTAACATACGTGCCATCCTGCAAGACAGACATCATCGCCTCTGGATCGGCACCGGCGGTGGCGGGTTGAACCGGTTTGATCCCGAACAAAATACTTTCCATGCCTATCGCCACGATGTGCACAACGCCCACTCTCTCAGCAGCGATCAGATCGAGGATATGCTCGAAGACCCCAGCGGGGCTCTATGGGTTGCGACGTGGAATGCCGGTCTGAATAAGTTTACTGCGGCGACGGGGATCTTTGATCGCTATACACATCAGGCAAGCGACCCGCATTCCCTGACTTCAGACAAGCTCAAGAAACTTTATCTCGACCACCATCAGGACCTCTGGATCGGCACCACGGAAGGCGGCCTGAACCGTTATGACCGCAGTACCCATACGTTCGCTGCCTTTCGCGCGACGGCATCGATGCCCGGTCTCAACAACAACGACGTGCTGTCGATCGTCGAAGACACGCGCGGCAACCTGTGGGTAGGCACGCAGAACGGCGGCATCAATATACTCGACCCCACACGCCGCAACGTAACCTATATACCGGAAGGGTCTGATGCCGAAGATCTGAACAACGGCTCCATCTATTCCCTCTACCGCGACCGTCAGGGCGACATCTGGGTGGGCACCTTCAGTGGCGGCGTAAACTACTACAACAGCCTGCCGCCGCGGTTCCACCACGTGCCGGCCGGCAATATCCTGTCGGTATATGAAGATCCCCGCGGTACGCTATACCTTGGCACGGACGGCGACGGCCTGACGATCTGCGCTCCAGGGCAACAGCCCGAGCACCTGCGTCATCGCCCAGGGGACAAGCAGAGCCTTGGCAGCAACTACCCGTTGTGCCTGTTCGAAGACCGTACGGGCGCGTTATGGGCCGGGTGTTTTTACGGTAAAGCGTCCAGGCTCCAACCCCACGCACGCACGTTCTACACGCCGCCTTTCGGGATCGATGCCAAGCATGTGGCCGTGATCGAAGGGGATACGATCACCGGTACACTGTGGATGGGTACCTGGGGAGAAGGCCTGGTGGTATATGATCCGCACGCCGGCACGTGGAAACAATACCTGCCCGAACCCGGTAACGATAAAAGCATCAGCCATACCCTCATTTTCGCCATTTACCAGGATCGCCGCGGCGACCTCTGGGTCGGCACGGAAGGCGGTGGTCTGAACCGCTACAACCGGGCGACCGATGATTTCACGCGGTTTGTATACAGCCGGCCGCAACCGGGAAGCCTGGGCAACAACATTGTCAACGTGATCCATGAAGACGCGCGTGGCAACTTATGGGTAGGCACGCAAGGCGGTCTTAACCGCCTGGAGCGCGCTACCGGTGTATTTGAAAACTATACCTCGCGTGACGGACTGGCCAGCGATGTCGTGCAGTCGATCGAGGAGGATGGCCACGGTCGCTTGTGGCTGGGCACCAATAAGGGAATCTCACGATTCGATCCGGATACCAAAGCGTTTCGCAACTATGAAGTAGCCGAGGGTACGCAGCACAATGCTTTTAACCGGCAGTCGTCGTGTAAGAACCGGAACGGCACGTTATACTTCGGGGGGATCAACGGTCTCAGCTATTTCCATCCCGATAGCCTGACCGATAGCGCGGTGCAGCCGCCGGTATATTTTACGGAACTACAGATCTTCAATAAGCCCGTTAGCTTTCGTGAAAAGGACGGCCCGCTGGCACAGCCGTTGCCCGAGGCACGTGTGGTAACGTTGTCGTACAGCCAATCTGTTTTTTCATTCGAGTTTGTTGCGCTCGACTATACGGCGCCCGGTAAAAATCAATATGCGTATAGGCTGGAAGGGTTTGATCAAGACTGGAACGAGACCGGCACGCAGCGCAAGGCTACTTATACCAACCTCGATCCGGGTGAATATACGCTACACGTAAAGGCCACCAACAGCGACGGCATTTGGAATACCCCGGGCCATTCGATCCGCATTGTTATTACCCCGCCGTTCTGGCAAACGTGGTGGGCGCGGGCAGTCTATATATTGCTGCTGGCAGGGGCGATCTTTGCCTTGCGCCTGATCATCCTGCAACGCATGCGCGTACGCAACCAGTTGGAGATGGATCAGATCAAGTTGCGCTTTTATGCCAACATCTCGCACGAGTTCCGCACGCCGCTCACGCTTATGCTGGGGCCGCTCAGCCAGGTGATCGCCACAACGGAAGAGGGCTCGCGCAACCTGCCGTTGCTGCGGTTGGTGCAGAAAAACAGCCAGCACCTGCTCAAGCTGATCAACCAGCTGATGCATATCTATAAGCTCGATGCGGGTTTTATGAAGCTGGCCGTTGCCCCGGGTGACCCTGGTGCTTTCGTCCGCAGCCTCTGCGAGGCCTTTCAATTCGATGCCGGGAAACGGAATATCCAATTCACCGTGATCGTTCCGGCAACGCACAAAGAATATTGGTTCGATGCCGACAAACTGGAAAAGATCCTGCTCAACGTGCTTTCCAATGCCTTTAAACATACTCCCGATCGCGGATGCATAACGTTGCGCCTGACGGCGACGGAGGCTCCCGCCGATCTGCCCATCACGCTGCAAGCGCGGCGCGGTCATGCCTATGCGCATATTACGGTAACGAATAGCGGCAGTACGGTGCCCGAGCATTATCGTGAAAAGATCTTCGATCCGTTCTTCCGCATTGAACACGATCAGCATGCCACGCCGGGCACAGGCCTGGGGCTTTCGCTGGCCCGGCAGCTGGCCCGTTTGCACAAAGGCGACATTGTGCTCGACCGTGCGAGCGGCGACGGCACAACCTTCGCGGTATGGCTACCCGTCGATGCTGCGGCGTTCGCACACCACGAGCATGCACCGCACGATCACCCGGCCGCGCCACCGGCCCCGGTCGCGCCCCGGGAAGTGTCACTGCCGGCTATACTTTCCGCAGGCGACGGCACACGCCCGGTGCTACTGGTTGTAGAAGACAACCCGGACATCCGCCAGTTTATCCGCCTGCATTTTGAGAGCACTTTCCAGGTTGTGGAGGCACACCACGGCGAAGAGGGTCTGATACAGGCACGCAACCTGTTGCCCGATATTATCCTGACCGACGTCATGATGCCGGTCATGGATGGTGTTACGCTCTGTGCGCGGGTCAAGAACGATATGCTGACGAGCCACATTCCGGTGGTGCTGCTCACGGCGCGCGGTGATGAAGCCTTGCAGCTGCGTGCGTTCCGCGAAGCGCTGGCCGACGACTATATCGTCAAGCCTTTCCAGCCGCAGGTGTTGCTGGCCAAGCTCGCCAACATCCTGGCCTTGCGCGAAAATCAAAAGCGCAAGTACTACCGCGACTTCATCACCCACCCTACGCCGCCGGTACCAGCCACCCTGGACGACAACTTCCTGCAAAGGGCTGTGGCCGTTGTCGAGCGACACATGGACAACCCCGACTTCGACATCGAAAAATTCTGTCGTGAGCTTGCGCTCAGCCAGACCAACCTGTACCGCAAACTGCACAGCTTGCTGGGGGTGTCGGGCAACCAGTTTATCCGCGACCTTCGCCTGAAGCGGGCGGAGCAGCTGCTCGCGACGGGGCGGTATGCCGTGCATGAGATCGCTGCCCAGGTGGGGTTTGCGGATGCGAAGTATTTCAGCAAAGCCTTCAAGAAACAGTTCGGTGTATTGCCCTCGGCGTACCGCAACACGGAGCCGCGAGTACCTACTTCCGCAGAAATGCAGTAGCGGCGTTGTTTGGAAGGTTTTTCCTCCTTTAATACCGGTTTTTCCTCCTGTCGCGGCGGCGTGCCGCCTTACTTTTAATGAGTCGCCGCGGCCGCCTGTATCACCGCCGCCGGCGCTATGATCCTTTTTGTTCAACCAAATCTTCTGTACGATGACCAGACGACTGTACAAACTTTATGTATGCCTGTTTGCGCTTGCCCTACTCGCAAGCGCGGGAAGTGCCCAGGCGCAAAAGCCCTGGCTGCATGTGGATGGCAACCAGATCAAGGACCCCGCCGGAAACCCTGTTACGTTGCGGGGTGTGTCGGTGTTGCCGAGCGAGCACCACAACGAGTGTACCACCTGTAATAACAAACCGATGAGCGAAATGATCGCCTGGCAGGCCGACGGCAGCCGCGGTTGGTACTCGCGGGTGTTGCGCTTGCCGGTGACGACGGCGAAAGTAAAAGACCCCGCCACGAGTTTTGCCACGCACATCGACCCGTATGTGCAACAAGCGATCGCCCTGAACCAATACGTCATTGTCGACTTGCACCTGGTCAGCAATTACGACGTCAACGGCTCGGGTGGTGTCAAGCAACAGTTCGTGATGGACTTCTGGAAGTACGTGGCGCCGCGGTATGCCAATACCCCCAACGTGATCTTCGAAATCTTTAACGAGCCCGTGAATCCCGACAACTGGACGTCGTGGAAGAATTATATCCAACCGGTGATCGACAGCATCCGCGCGGTGGCGCCCAACAACCTGATCCTGGTGGGCAGCCCGCAGTGGAGCACGCGTGTGAACAGCGCCGTGACGAGCCCGCTTACCGGGGGCAACCTGGTATATGTATACCATATCTATCCCAACCAGGGTGCGGCGTCGGCGGCCAATCTGAATGCCAAGTTTGGCAACGCGGCCAATACCATTCCCGTGATGCTGACGGAATTTGGCTGGAACCAGGACCCCAACTACTCCGACGGCGTGACGTTTGGTACGACGGGCGGCTGGGGCACACCCTTTCGGAATTATATCGACGCGCATCCGTGGATCAGCTGGCAGGGCTGGATCTTCGATAATTTCTGGAAGCCTCAGTACTTTGACTGGAACTGGAACCTGATGTCGGGTGAGAACCAGGGGCGCTTTATGCAGAACTGGCTTTTTGAATTACAAAACCACAACCAGCCGGGCGGTGCCGGTGGCATCGGCACACAAACGCCTTATGCTGCACACACCATCCCCGGTCGCATACAAACCGAAGACTTTGACATCGGCGCACAAGACGTTGCTTACCACGACACCGATCTCGGCAACAACGGCAACACGTACCGCAGCACCGACGTTGACCTCGGCACCACCACGGATGTGGGCGGTGGCTATGTCGTGGGATATACGGTGAATGGCGAGTGGCTGGAGTATACGGTCGGCTCGGTCGCCGCCGGTAACTATACCATCGGCATCCGCTCCGCCAGCGCCAGCGGCAACGCCGGCAAACTGATCACGGTGAAGCTGGACGGTGTAACACTCGGCACCGTCATCCCGAACAACACCGGTGCCTGGGAAACCTGGGAGACGCTGTCGTTGAATAACATCAGCATTGCCGGGGGCAGCAATAAAGTGCTGCGACTGGAAATTTCCGGCGGCAGCTTTAACCTCAATTACATCGAGTTCACACCGGCAGGCCAGGTGTCGACGGTATACGAAGCGGAAACGACGAGCCGGTGGTCCAGCGGTGCTTCGAACACGGTGGTTGCGCAGGCGCAGGCCAGTGGCGGGAACCTGGTGCGTGTGTCGGCGGACGGTGCAGGGGATTTTGTGGAGTATACGTATACCCACTCGGGTGTGAAGAATTACGATGTATACCTGGGCTTTCGCGCAGGCCCCGACCAGGGGACTTGCCAGGTATATAAAGACGGCGCGGCGTATGGACCGGTGTTCGATCTGTATAGCCCTACGACGGTATATAAGGAAGTGATGGTGGCAAACCTGACGTTTTATACCGGCCAGCAAAAGGTGCGCTTTACGGTGGCGGGGAAGAACGCAGCGAGTACGGGATACCAGTTTACGCACGATTACGTGAAGCTGGTGGATCATGCTACGACGCTTGGTGCTGCGAGTGCGCTTCGGGTATCTGGTGCGTCGGCGATCCAGGTGTATCCGAATCCGGCTACGACGACGCTGACGGTGAAGGGCGTGCCGGAGGGAGCGGAGGTTACGATCCGGGATGCCACGGGGAACCTGCGGTTGTCGCAGAAATCAGCGGTGGGTGAGACGGCGATTGATATTCAGCGGTTACGGCCGGGGTTGCATATACTGCGTGTGGTGTTTGGGGGGGAGATATTTACGTATACGTTTTTGAAGGAGTGATGTGTGATCTACTGTGTGAGTAGTGATGGTAGCTGATGGCTGTTGCTTGTGGGGCTCGAAAACAATTTGTGGGGTGGCCGGGGTCGGAGACCCCTTCCATTCGTGCACGAAATAGTGCTGGGCACAAGTCTCCGCTTTGCTCAGACTCGCGCCAGCTGCGGATGTGTGCAGGGGGCTACGCCCCTACTACCCCTTTGGTGATAAAAGTCTCCGGCCCCTGCGCGCAGGTTGCTTTACGGCAGTGCTTTCGTGTCAGCCCGTCGATGGAGAGTCGACGGGCTTTTTTTTAGAACCAGCTCTTTGTGTCGGGCATGGTGAACGGTTCAAGGAAGAATGTGTTGAGCAATTCCAAAAACAGTTCGCGTTTCTCCCACGAGCCGCCGTGGGTGGAGCCGGGGAGTATGCAGAGCTGGGAGTTGGGTATAGATTGAAAGATCTTCAGGGTGTGCTCGGGGCGGATGATGTCGCGGTCGCCGGCCATGACCAGCACGGGGGCTTTGATGGTTTTGAGGCGTTCGTAGGAAATGTGGGGGTAATCCAGCATCAGTTTATTAAGCTTCTTTTCGTGCGGGGTGCCGTCGCGGTAGGCTTTTTCGATCGCCTGGATGCCCCAGTAGAATATAGCGGAGCTGTCGGGTTGTACGTTGGAGCCGTAGGCGAGGACGCGCTTGACCTTGCGCGGATGGTCCATGGCCAGGATGAGGCCGAGGATGGCACCGTCGCTTTGTCCCCAGATAAAGGTAGAGTCGATCTGCAGTTGATCGAGCAGCGCGTTGACGTCGGCGGCCATTTGCTCGTAGGTGAGGGGGGCGTCGGTATCGGTGGATTTTCCGTGCGCGCGGCTATCAACGGCGATGACTTTGTATTTTTTGATCAGCTCCGGGTAATGCGGGGTAACGTTGGAGATGGAACCGCCGTTGCCGTGGAGCACCACGAGCGGAGCGCCGCTGCCATATACTTCGTAGTATAATTTGATGCCGTTGATGTCGGCATATTTACCGGCCTTGGGATTTGAACCATAGTTGGGTACGTCTTTGGCCGTGATGACAATTGCCTGCCTGCCTTTGCGCCCCTGTGTGGGCGTGACGGCCTGGTTATAGAGTGCGTTTACACCCTGGTTGCCGTCGCCGATGCCGGGCTTTAACAGCGGGTCCTTGTCTTCGAAGTTGTTCTGATAGATGGTGCGCCACTTGTTACGGCCCGATTCGACGGACACCTGGAAGTCGTCGAAGTAAAAGGTGCCGTTGTATTGAACGATCAGGCCGGCCAGCAGGGTGTCGGCGTCGGGGTCGAAGGTGCCTTCGAGGAAATATGATTTCCACTCGCTGGCGCGCATGGGGTTATCGTTGTCGATCTTAAAGAAGCCGTATTGGTCGTTGGTACGGTGTACACGTGCCCAGAGGGCTCCGCTGGCGTCGTCTTCCACGCCTTGGATCAATGCCGATACTTGCACGCGAAATTTCTTGCCGGCATAGGCCTTTACGGGCACCGCCTGTACGTACGAGCCCCAATTCTCCTGGGCTTGTACGGCGGGAGAGAATAGGATGGTGAGGCTTAGCAGTAAAATGGATAATCCTGGGTGTTTCATACAATAGGTTTTCCGCAAGGTACGGAGAACTGATCATCTGGGAAATAATGCTCTGGAGTACCAGTGATGGCAGGTGATGGCTGCTGCCTGTGGGGCTCGAAAACAATTTGTGGGGCGGCCGGGGGTCGGAGACCCCCTCCATTATGTGCACGAACATGCTGGGCACAAGTCTCCGCCCCGGGACGGGGCTGAGACTCGCGCCAGGGGCTGAGGGGTGTAGGGGCCTGTG
>NZ_JAHESC010000007.1 GCF_018598185.1 Dawidia soli | reverse complement strand
CCCCCACCCCGGCAAACGAGCTCAGAAGACGTCGCGTGGGCTCGGAGAGGGGTATAAGAGACAGAGGATACATTGACCACGTTCTTCGCATTGAATCCATACTCAAAATCGAGGTAGTGCCGGAACTGGTTGTAGATGAGCACGACCGTTGTCATAAAAAAAAGCGACACGACAAATTGAGAAACGCTCAACACCTTGCGCACGCCCAGCCTGCCCGGCCGGAGCGTATCCAGGTTTTTTAACGCTTTTGCCGGCTGGTATCCGGACAAATGCAATGCCGGGTAAAAGCCTGCTATCAACCCGATGACCAGGGAAAAGACGACGAACAATCCATATATACCGCCGTTTGCCTGCAAGCTGAAATCCAGGTACCGGTTGACCCATAATCCCATAAAGGCCGGTTTAATGATCACTAACAGGATCAGGGCCATTCCCAGGGCCAACAACGATGTCAGCATCGACTCACTGAGGAACTGAGCGATGAGATTCCTGCGGTACGCCCCGGTCACCTTGCGGATGCCGATCTCCTTCATGCGTGTCAGCGCGCGGGCGGTAGAGAGGTTTGTGTAGTTCAGACAGGCCGACGCCATGATCACCAGGGCCAGCATGGACAGGAAATAATACACCACCCGCGGAAGTGTATACCCGGGTGCATTGCTCACCCATATCCCCGGTGTGATGGCCGTCAGCGCTTGCTGCCGCAGGGCAAACCCTTTCAGATCTTCCCGCCCGGCGTAGCGGCGCTTTACGAGATCCGCGAGTGCCGCGGTAAGCGCTGCGTCACCTTTGCCAGGCTCCGTCAGGACATACGTATAGACAGAAAAGTCATTGAACCAGTCGTGCGTGTTGTCACCGATCTTGCCGGCTGCCTGCAACACCGGCAGTGACGCCGCGGAGAGCAATACGTCAAATTTCAAATGCGAGCGATCCTTCGTATCTTTTATAATCCCGGTAACGGTGTAGCTTCCCCACGGCATGGCCACCCCGGGCTCACCGCTCTCCAGCATGGAAAGGCCGCGGTCGTTAAAGTCGACAACTTTTCCCACGGGCTCCGCGCCGTTGAACAGTTGCCGCGCCAGCGCCTCGGATATGAGGATCGTATTTGGTGCCGTCAGCATCCGCGCCGCATTTCCACCCGACACGTCGTAACTGAATACCCTAAAAAAGGCGGCATCTGCGAAATAGCCACGCGCCTGCACCGCGGTGCCATCGTAGATAATATCACCTCCAACGCCCCGCCGAAGCTGCGTAACTTCTTCTACCACGGAGTAATCGGACTTCAACGCGCCGGCCAGCGGTGACGGTGTAGTGGCCGACGGCGCTTTGTCGCCGGGACGATTCGACAGAATACGATAGATGCGTTCCTTCTTTTCGTGAAACCGATCATACCGCCGGTGGTCCGCCAGCATGAGCATGATCAGCATGCACACCGCCATGGCGATGGCGAGACCGAACACATTGATAAACGAGAAAGTCTTGTACTTCAAGATGTTTCTCAACCCGATGGTAATATAGCTTCTGAACATACGGCGAGGAGTTTAACCTGCGCCTTTGACAGCACGATCCCGCCTGAGGTTACCGGCAACCACGGGAATATTGCCACTACCGACTACTTGTCCCGAGGGCCAGGTCTGTGCCCTGGCCCTTTACAGTTTCTGCCGGTACTGCACGGCGTCGGGAATGGGCTGCGGGTCTTTGGTCTCGATCCGGCTGGGCGTAAGATGTCCCACGCGGAGCTTAAAGTCTTCTTTTTTATGCAGGTATTCGATCCGGACCGGATAAAATCCTTTCTGCAGCGGCACGATGTAACTATCCACTCTGCGCGTATACCCTCCATCCCACTGCATCAACAACCGGTCGCCCAGGTAAAACTTCGTGCCCTTGTCACCTTCCAGCAGGAATATATAGTGGCCATCCTCGGTGGCTTCCAGAAATCCCTCTACCACCAGTGCATAGTCCTTTTTTCGCGGCAGCTGATCGAGGTCAAAATTGTGATCGGTAATGCCGGTCTTGTCTGGCTTTACCCCGCGCAGGTCCGGCCAGGTGTCCCAGTCTCCTTCATAATAGCTGTACTGAAAGCCACCCGGCGTCAGTTTCTTTGATTTCGCCATGGGGCGAAGCGGTGCGGTCACGGTAAAATTACCGGTGGTGGTTTTATTGTACCGGGTCCGTTGTGTAAAGCGTGTGTAGGTAACGTTCCCGCCACCCGTCAGGGTGAGTTCGGGTTGTACCCTGGCCGAGTGCCGGGTGGGCATCGTGCCGTCGACGGTATACCGTACGTTGGTCGTATCGTCAAAATACCAGACGTGGACCGGCTTGTCTTTCAGCACCGCCCCGTTCATGGGGTGGAACTCGATGTTACTGACCAGCCCCTCATAGGTAAACCGCAGTCCGTCGTAGGTAGTTTTCAGTCGCACGGAGCTGTGCGACTCGTCGGGGTACGAAACCACCTTCCAGCGTACGTCTGCGGGGGCATGGCTCTTCAACACCGTCTCCAATGTATCGACTTTCATTTCATGCATGCCGGTCGCGTTGCGACCGCCGACATAAAACGTTGTATTCAACCCTTCCAACGAGCTCAACCGGCTTGCCGCCATCTTCGCGACGTAACACTTATCCCACCAGATGCTGGGGTCTACCGCGATATAGGACTTGAAGGCGGCGGGTTCTTTTAACATCGCATAGGTGACGAACATTCCCCCCAGGGAGTGGCCCCAGAGTGTATTGTCACCGTTGGAGGGGTAGGTCTTGTTTACGTACGGGATGAGCTCTTCCTTCAGGAAGCGCAGGAAGTGCTCGCCGCCACCGGATGTTTTCCAGTCCTCCAGGTGCGTCGGGGTGAGGTCCTTGTTCCGGTCGATGCCCAATACACTAACAATGATCGTGTGCGGCACATAGCCTTCGCCTTGTATAAAGCTCTGTACCCGCGTGATCAAGCCGGTGTTCCAATTGCCGCCATCCAACACATACAGCACGTCGTAGGTGGCGGCGCTGCCCGGTTTATACCCGGCGGGGGTAAACACCTGGATCAAACGCTTTTGGTTCAGGATCTTCGACCTGATGGAATCAAGCCGGCTTTGAAAGGACAGGTTCAGGACGGTATCCTGCGCTTGCGTGGCAAAGGAGAGACTTCCGAGCGCGATCAGCAGCAGGAAGAACAAATAACGACTATTTCTCATATTAACAGGTTTCATAACTATAGGTCCCGGGGTTACATGCACTATGCCAGAATTACAGCGCCCCGGCGCAACGGCAACCCAGCGCCAAAACGGCTCTTCCCTTCCGCCAACGTCCGCTGCGCCGTCCGCCTCCGTGTTCGAAAACAGCAAATCCTGTCCGCCACCGGCCGGCTCCCGACAGGTTAGATGCAGATGGGTGCCGTTACGTTGCATCTGCATCGTACTAAATTACATCTTTCCTCATGCGCTACGGCCGCTAACCGCTATGAAAATGAAAAAGCCGCATCGGAAGAGATGCGGCTTTTGTATCGTGACGTGTTTTACCGGGTGATCTCAATAAACCACAAACCGGATATACTCTTTTCCTTTTGCATGATCCAGCCTCAGGATATACGTACCGGCGTTCAGCGGTCTCAGGTCAAAAGACACGTGGTACAGCTTCTGATCGTTACGCTGAACTTGTTTGATCAGGATGCCCGTCGGGGAGTTCCAGATGCTCAAGGTTACGGGACTTTCTTCCAGCAGCTCGATGCCTACGTCGAACGCGCCGTCTGTCGGATTGGGGTATACTGTAAACTCCTTTACAAACTTTTCATACCCCAGTTTTCCTCCTTCGCTCTCCGCGCCTTCGCCCAGGATGACGATCGTTTTGCTGATCTGGTCCACACACTCGCCGAGGCGCGCCGTCATGGCCACCTCATAGGTACCGGCCGCATCGAACTGGCCGAACAGTACATCGCCCAGGTTCAGCACCTCCCGCATGGCTGCCGGGTACTGCCACGCCACCGTCTCGGGCAGCGGCCAGGAGATGTCGATCATCACTACCGTATCGCCGGCGACGGCTTCTCCTGGAATCATGAAGGAAGCTTGCAGAAGATCGTACGAGGTCTCCAGCAGGAAGGTATCCCGACCGACACAACCTTTATCATTCAGTACTTCTACCCAGTAGCTTCCGACATCGGTGATCGTAACGCGCTGCCCGGTGCTTTCAAAACCGGTGTTGCTTCCCCATTGGACGTTCGTCCACGGTGCGCCCGCGTCGAGGGTGTGTGACTGGCCGACGCATAATGTTACACCGCCACCCAGATCGAGTGGCAGGGCCGGTGTATTGTTCAGCACAAGAGACGCTTCTGCCTGGCAGCCCTTGAGATCTTGTACGGAGATCAAATACGTTCCCGGGCAAAGGCCTGTTTTGATGTTCGTGTTCCCACCGGCGGCCCAGGTATATTGATACCCGCCGTTACCACCCGTTGCCAGCGCTTCGAGTGAACCATCGCAGCCGTCCCTGCACGTCGCCAGGGTTGCTTTTGCTGCGCGTATATCCAACGGTTCCGGTTGTAAAAGCTCTACATCCCGGTGCAGCACACAGTTGTTGGCGTCTGTTACTGTTACGGGATAGACAACGGCACAGAGCTGTGTTTGTGCCGCGCCGGTCTTTCCATTCCATTCGTATACATACCCACCTACGCCGCCGCTGGCTACCAGTGTCATCTGTCCGTCGCACAACCCGTTACACGTCGGGATCATTGAACTTTGTACTGCCAGGGCTATTGCGTCCGGTGCGGGTACGTCTACGGTCTGGACCACGGTGCAGTTATTGCGATCGGTGATCACGACGTTGTACTGCGCTTTTTTCAGATTGACACCCTGCAGCGTACTTTGCCCGTCGGGCCACCGGATCACAAACGGACCATCGCCCTTTGTGATGGTGATCTCTGCGCTGCCGTCGGAAGAATCAAAACACCTGGCCGCCGTCGCCACATACGTAGCCTGGGCGCCATCCGTGCTGGTGATCGAAACGTCGTTCCTTTCTTCACACGCATTGTTGTCGCGAACGATCACCGTATAGATCCCGCCTTTCACGCCCGAAAGGACGTCATCGGTGTCGAGCACCGTCCCGTCGCCGTCTTCCCAACGATAGGTATATCCGCTCACCCCGCCCGTGACGACCGCCCGGGCCGTGCCCGCCGGATCGTTACAGAACGCAGGCTGCTTATCCGCAAAATCAATCATGATCTGTTTCGGCTCGCTCAACGTAGACGGCGCTGTCTTCGTACAGCCGTTGCCGTCGCGTAAGGTTATTGTATAGGTTCCTTCCGTGAGCGTGCCGAATACATGCTCTGGCTGCCACGAAGCGCCGTTGTTCCGGGAATACTGATAGTTCCCGACACCGCCGCCGGCCAGCAGCTCGATCTCGCCGTCACTCCCTTCAAAACACGAAATATTCTTTTCGCGCACTACGGACAAGGTTACGACGGTGGGGCTCGAGATCGGTTGCGTAACAACGTCTTCACAACCGTTGTTATCGGAAACGGTAAGGGTATACGATCCGCCTGCCAGCCCGGTGATCACCGGCGTGGTTGCTCCATTGGACCAGCTATAGGTATAGCCACCGGAACCACCGGAAGCTTCTGTCGTGATGCGACCATCATTGGTTCCGTTACACGACACACCATACCCCGAATAGTCCGAAACACTGAGGATCGAAGCTTCCACCGGCATGGGATTATCCAATGTCACCGTGGCACTGCCCTCGCATTGGTTTACGTCTTTGACAGTGACCACATAGGTACCGGCGCCCACGCCGGTCAGCAATGCGTCCGTCGCACCGGTATTCCAGCGATAACTGTACGCTCCCGGTGTGCCGCCGCCGGCGGTGGCCCGGATATTGGCATCACGGCCATTGAAGCATCGGATGGGCTGGTCGTTATAGTTCGTCGTGGCCGCTGCACGGGCCGTGACCGGATCCGGGTCGGACAGCGTATACGTGTATTCTGCTTCACATGTAGTGCCATACGTAATAACAACTTTATACACCCCTTCACGCAAATCGTTCATCGATGTCAGGCCGGCACCGTCACCGATCTTGACCCCGTTTTGCATCCACAGATAGTTCTTTGCCGATACTATGGCACCGGCCGGGTCTTTTACGATCGCTTCAAGCTCGCCGTCGCTTCCACCGTTACATTTGATCGGGCTGCCGTTGTAGTCCGACAGCGGCACCAGGGTGACCGTGTGTGCGGGTGGACCATTGAGTGTTACCGATCTGGTGGTGCTACAGCCCTGCTGATCGGAGACGGTAAGGGCATACGTACCGGCTCCTTTGTCGATAACCGACAATGTTGTCTCTCCCGATGACCATGCATAGGAAACCGTACCGATCGTATTGGCGACGTTTATACCTTTAAAGGAAACGTTTGCATGCCCGGGACATGCGAGCGTGCCGGTCTGGTCGATCTCAAAGCTGATCGCGGGTGGCGCCTCGAGCGTAATGCTCTTCGAACCCGAGCAACCATTCTCGTCGGTAACCTTGACCGTATACGTACCGGTACCTACATTCGAAATGGAAGCGCTTGTAACACCGGTAGACCAGGCATAGGTATACGGCCGGTTCGGGATGCCACCCGACACCACACTGTTAACCCCGCCATCATTCTTATTCCAGCAGCTGACGGCATGACCACTCAAATACGTTTTTGGCGGCGACAAGGATACCTGCACGGCCGCCGGTTCTTTTAGTTCGACACTGCCCGACGCGGCGCAGCCATTGGCATCCTTCAGGCTAACGGAATAAGTACCGGCGGCGAGACCGGTGATCATGGCACCTGTAGTCGTTGTATTCCACAGAAAATCTTTATAGCCTCCTACTCCACCCTCGCCAACAGCCCGGACCTCTCCTTTGCTGTCGCCCTTGCAGGGGATCTCATAACCGTTATGAAGCGTGGGTTCGAACTTCACGGTGACTTTCGGTGGTTCGTAGACGCGGTGCTCGATTGTATCAGAACATTGCCCATACAAATCCCGGTCTATGGTGTTATTGTTCCCCACTTCGAATTTCCAACGACCGGCACTCAGACCGGTAATGGTCGTGTTTCCGACCGGAGCTTCCTCAACGATTTTAATAACTCCGTTATCCTGGTTCGTACAGTTAATAAAAAACCGGTCTACTACCGTGCTGGCTATTCGCATTACGACGGTTCCGTCCGATTGACCGTTGCAAACAACGTCGGTTGGGGAGGTTACCGATATCACCGGCTTGGGCGCGACGAACGATATTGCGTCCGACAGCTCCGCCGTGCGGGTCTTACACCCTGTCACGACCGCCCTGAAAAAGAAATTCTTTCCATAAATATTGGAACCAAAAAGGCCTCGCAGGGCGTCCTGAGACACGACGGTCGAACCCGATTGCAGCGGCGCGCCCGAGGCGTCCGATGTAGTCCACAGATCCTTCCAGTCATTTGTTTCATTAACACTGACCTGCCATTGATAACTATACCCCCAGGTGCCCACCGATATATTTACACTGTTGCCCTCGCCACAGGGTATCCCGGAAAGCGCTGCTTGTGTTTTTGCCAATACCGGCTCCCAGCAATAGGTGAACGATCCGATGCCATTGTTCATGGTGACGGTTCCATTATACGGGCTGGGCATTGCTCCTGAAGAGCCGCCGCCGGTGGTACAGGGCGGCGGACCGCAGCCGCCACTGAATGTACAGCTATAGGCTGTTGGTGGCTCCGCCGCGGGAATCGTCAATTCGCCGGTATACGACAGGCCCGAATTGACCCTAAACCCCTGGCCGTTAAATGTGCCTGTGCCACTGCACGGCGGATGGCCGCACATTCTAAAGGTAGCCCTCAGGTTGATATAATATTGCTGTGCAACGACTTCCCGCCCGGTACACAGCAACAACACGATCAGTAACGTTCTAACGTTTATATATTTCATAACAAATCAAATGAACAACTTTTATACTAAATCAATAAACAACAAACCGGATATACTCTTTTCCTTTTGCATGGTCCAACCGGATGATATACGTACCGGCGTTCAGCGGTCTCAGGTCGAAAGACACGTGGTACAGCCTCTGATCATTGCGCTGCACTTGTTTGATCAGGATTCCCGTCGGCGAGTTCCAGATGCTCAAGGTCACGGGACTTTCTTCCAGCAGCTCGATGCCTACGTCGAAGGCTCCATCCGTCGGATTGGGGTATATCGTAAACTGCTTTACAAACTTCTCGTGTCCCAGTTTTCCACCTTCGCTCCCGGCCTCTTCGCCCAGGATGACAATGGTTTTGCTGATCTGGTCCACACACTCGCCGAGGCGGGCCGTCATGGCTACCTCGTAGGTGCCGGCCGCATCGAACTGGCCAAACAGCACGTCACCCAGGTTCAGCACCTCCCGCATGGCGGCGGGGTACTGCCACGCCACCGTCTCGGGCAACGGCCAGGAGATGTCGATCATCACTACCGTATCGCCGGCAACGGCTTCTCCTGGAATCATGAAGGAAGCCTGCAGAAGATCGTACGAGGTCTGCAGCAGGAAGGTATCCTGACCGACACAACCTTTATCGTTAAGCACCTCCACCCAATAGCTTCCCACATCGGCGATCGTAACACGCTGCGCGGTGCTTTCAAAACCGGTGCTGCTTCCCCATTGGATGCTCGTCCAGGATGCGCCGGCATCCAGCGTGTGCGACTGGCCCACGCATAACGTTACGCCGCCACCCAGATCGAGCGGCACGGCCGGTGTGTTGTTCAGGACCAGCGAGGCTTCTGCCCGGCAGCCTTTCAGATCCTGCACGGCGATCACATACGTACCCGGGCAAAGGCCTGTTTTTATATTTGTGTCCCCGCCGGCGGCCCAGGTATATTGATAGCCGCCGTTACCTCCCGTAGCCAGCGCTTCGAGAGCACCATCGCAGCCGTCTTTACACGTTGCCAGGCTTGCCTGCGCTACCTGTATACCCAAAGGTTCCGGTTGTAAAAGCTCCACATCCCGGTGCAGCACACAGTTGTTGGCATCTGTTACCGTTACCGGATAGACCGCGGCACATAATTGCGTTTGTGCTGCTCCCGTCTTTCCGTTCCATTCATATACATATCCGCCTACGCCCCCGCCGGCTGCCAGGGTCATCTGTCCATCGCACAACCCGTTACACGTCGGGATCATGGAGCTTTGTACGGCCAGGGATATGGCATCCGGGGCCGGTACGGCCACGGTCTGAACCACGGTGCAGTTATTGCGATCGGTGATCACGACGTTGTACTGCGCTTTTTTCAGATTGATACCCTGAAGCGTACTTTGTCCGTCGGGCCACCGGACCACAAACGGACCATCGCCCTTCGTGATGGTGATCTCTGCGCTGCCGTCGGAAGAATCAAAACATCTGGCCGCTGTCGCCACGTAGGTAGACTGGGCGCCATCCGTGCTGGTGATCGGAACATCGCTCCGCTCTTCGCAAGCGTTGTTGTCACGAACGATCACGGTATAGGTACCACCTTTTACCCCGGAAAGGACATCGTCGGTGTCGATCACCGTTGCATCGGAATCCTCCCACCGATAGGTGTAGCCGCCTACGCCGCCTGTCACCACCGCCCGGGCGGTACCCGCCGGATCGTTACAGAAGGCCGGCTGTTGATCTGCGAAGGCTATGGTGATCTGCGACGGTTGGTTCAGCGTAGACGGCACGGTCTTCGTACAACCGTTCCCATCGCGCAAGGTTATTGTATACGGTCCCTGCGTAAGCGTACCGAATACATGCTCCGGTTGCCACGAGGCGCCGTTGTTCCGGGAGTACTGATAGTTCCCGACACCGCCGCCCGCCAGTAGCTCGATCTCACCATCACTCCCGTTGAAGCAGGAAATATCTTTTTCACGCACCACCGACAGGGTTATGGCGGGGGGACTTGCGATCGGTTGCGTAGCCGCGTCGCTGCACCCGTTGTTATCGGAAACCGTGAGCGTGTACGATCCGGCACCAAGTGCTGTGACCGCGGGCGTCGTTGCGCCGTTGGACCAGCTATAGGTATAACCACCGGAACCTCCGGAGGCTTCCGCCGTGATACGACCGTCATTGGCGCCGTTACAGGAGACTCCATACCCCGAATAATCGGAGACGCTGAGAATAGAAGCTTCTACCGGTGCCGGATTGTCCAGGGTCACCGTAGCGTTACCCTCGCAGAGGTTCACATCTTTGACCGTTACCACATACGTACCGGCACCCACACCGGTGAGCAATGCACCGGTCGCGCCGGTATTCCAGCGATAGCTGTACACACCCGGCGTGCCGCCACCTGCCGTGGCCCGGATGTTGGCATCGGTACCGTTGAAGCATTTAATGGGCTGGCCATTGTAGTCAGTCGTTGCCACGGCCGTGGCCGTGATCGGATCGGGATCGGACAGCATATAGGTGTGCTCGGCTTCACATGAAGTTCCATACGTAACCACTACTTTATACACACCTTCGCTCAGGTCACTGACGGATGTCAGGGCGGCGCTTTCTCCGATGGTGGTACCATTCCGCGTCCACAGGTAGTTTTGCGCCGACACGACCGCACCGCCCGCATCTTTTACGATGGCTTGAAGCTCGCCGTCGCTTCCGCCGTTACACCTGATGCGGCTGCCGTTGTAGTTTGACACCGCCGCAATCGCGACCGTGTGCGCAGGAGGATTATTGAGCGTGACCGATTTAGTCGTGCTACATCCCTGCTGATCGGAAATTGTCAGGGCATACATGCCGGCTCCTTTGTCGGTGACCGATAACGTCGTCTCTCCCGAGGACCATGCATAGGACACCGTGCCGGTCGTATTGGCGACGGATCTTCCCGTAAAGGAGACCGTGGCGTCGCCGGGGCAGGAAAGCGTACCGGTCTGGTCGATCATAAAATCGATCGCCGGCGGCGCTCCGAGCGTAATGCTCTCCGAATCGGGGCAGCCATTGGCGTCCGTAACGGTAACCGTATACGTGCCGGTACCACTGCCGGAAATGGAAGACCCCGTGGCACCGGTAGACCAGGCATAGGTATATGGCTGACCCGTTATGCCACCCGATACAGCGCTGTTGATACCACCATCATTTTTATCCCAGCAGCTCACCGCATGGCCACTCGGATACGTTTTCGACGGCGACAACGACACGTTCACCGGAGCCGGTTGTTTTAATTCCACACTGCCGGAAGCCGGACAATCATTGGCATCCTTTAAGGTTACAGTATAAACGCTCGCTGTAAGCCCCGTGATCGTGGCGCTTGTTGCTCCTGTGTTCCAGCTGAAATCTTTATATCCTCCTACTCCCCCCACGCCGATGGCGGTGGCCACGCCGTTGTTGCCGCCATTACAACTGACCGTAAAGCCATTGTGCAGGGGTGTATCAAAATCAATTGTCACTACAGGAGGTTGACGGACGAAATGGTCCAACGTCGTGTTACACTCGCCATAGCCAGCCACCTGGTTTATTACCATAAAGCTCCAGTTACCGCCTTTCAGACCGGAGATCAGCACGTTTCCCGCCGGGACCGAATACAGTGCAAAGTTCGAGGCGGGATCATCTGTATTGTTACAATTGATCCGGAACTGGTTTTCAGCCGAAACGGTATTAGAAAGATTCAATGTCACGTTGCCGTTGGCCTGACCATGGCAAATAACGTCTGTATCGTCTACAAGCGTGACCTGCGGAGGGGGAGCCCGAAAGGTAAAGGACTTCGGTTCTCCCGTCCTTCCCGACAGCGAATTATCCCACGCCCGTACCCAAAACGTGGTGCTGTAGGGGTTCGAAAAACCGTATCCGATGAGATCGGACGGCGTGACTTTTATGTTGGTCAGTGACTTTCCTGTCATGGGCGTCCAGGGTCCGGCGGCGCTTGTCGATACTTCCCAGCCGGTCGTGTTATTTGTACTGGAGCCGCCCATCTTGTAGTTACAGGGCGTCTGGAGCGTTACCTGGTCACAACCCTGGGTAACCGTCACGTTCATGCGCGGATAAAACGTAAATGCCCCCATCGATATTCCATCCGATGTTCCCGGATGATCTCCATTACACTCGATGGCATCATAGCTGTATGTAAACGTTCTGTCTACGTTAAACGTACCCGCCGGGCACGTGGCTGAACCCATTACCCGGATCGTATTCGTCGCCTGCCAGACCGATGTACTCTTTATCACCCCGACCCACGCATACGTACTGTAGGTATTATTAACGGTTAAGTTCTCAAAAGAACCTCCATTGACACTGTACACCAAATACATATTCATCGAGTTCGTATTGGACGGAGTACACACACCTCCGTAATTAAAAAACAATTCAATGGCCCAGCCTTGAGCACGTAGTTCCGATGCGAACAGGCTCAGCGTAAAGGCTACTGCAAGTCTTGTTTTCATACGCTATTACATTACTTTAACATGTAAAGTCCCGACAAGCCCACCATCACACAAACGTTTATCGCATTCATGGCACAAACTCAATAGACAATAAATCGGATATACTCTTTTCCTTTTGCATGATCCAGTCTCAGGATATACGTACCTGCGTTCAGCGGTCTCAGGTCAAAAGACACGTGGTACAGCTTCTGATCGTTACGCTGAACTTGTTTGATCAGGATGCCCGTCGGGGAGTTCCAGATGCTCAAGGTTACGGGACTTTCTTCCAGCAGCTCGATGCCTACGTCGAACGCGCCGTCTGTCGGATTGGGGTATACTGTAAACTCCTTTACAAACTTTTCATACCCCAGTTTTCCTCCTTCGCTCTCCGCGCCTTCGCCCAGGATGACGATCGTTTTGCTGATCTGGTCCACACACTCGCCGAGGCGCGCCGTCATGGCCACCTCATAGGTACCGGCCGCATCGAACTGGCCGAACAGTACATCGCCCAGGTTCAGCACCTCCCGCATGGCTGCCGGGTACTGCCACGCCACCGTCTCGGGCAGCGGCCAGGAGATGTCGATCATCACTACCGTATCGCCGGCGACGGCTTCTCCTGGAATCATGAAGGAAGCTTGCAGAAGATCGTACGAGGTCTCCAGCAGGAAGGTATCCCGACCGACACAACCTTTATCATTCAGTACTTCTACCCAGTAGCTTCCGACATCGGTGATCGTAACGCGCTGCCCGGTGCTTTCAAAACCGGTGTTGCTTCCCCATTGGACGTTCGTCCACGGTGCGCCCGCGTCGAGGGTGTGTGACTGGCCGACGCATAATGTTACACCGCCACCCAGATCGAGTGGCAGGGCCGGTGTATTGTTCAGCACAAGAGACGCTTCTGCCTGGCAGCCCTTGAGATCTTGTACGGAGATCAAATACGTTCCCGGGCAAAGGCCTGTTTTGATGTTCGTGTTCCCACCGGCGGCCCAGGTATATTGATACCCGCCGTTACCACCCGTTGCCAGCGCTTCGAGTGAACCATCGCAGCCGTCCCTGCACGTCGCCAGGGTTGCTTTTGCTGCGCGTATATCCAACGGTTCCGGTTGTAAAAGCTCTACATCCCGGTGCAGCACACAGTTGTTGGCGTCTGTTACTGTTACGGGATAGACAACGGCACAGAGCTGTGTTTGTGCCGCGCCGGTCTTTCCATTCCATTCGTATACATACCCACCTACGCCGCCGCTGGCTACCAGTGTCATCTGTCCGTCGCACAACCCGTTACACGTCGGGATCATTGAACTTTGTACTGCCAGGGCTATTGCGTCCGGTGCGGGTACGTCTACGGTCTGGACCACGGTGCAGTTATTGCGATCGGTGATCACGACGTTGTACTGCGCTTTTTTCAGATTGACACCCTGCAGCGTACTTTGCCCGTCGGGCCACCGGATCACAAACGGACCATCGCCCTTTGTGATGGTGATCTCTGCGCTGCCGTCGGAAGAATCAAAACACCTGGCCGCCGTCGCCACATACGTAGCCTGGGCGCCATCCGTGCTGGTGATCGAAACGTCGTTCCTTTCTTCACACGCATTGTTGTCGCGAACGATCACCGTATAGATCCCGCCTTTCACGCCCGAAAGGACGTCATCGGTGTCGAGCACCGTCCCGTCGCCGTCTTCCCAACGATAGGTATATCCGCTCACCCCGCCCGTGACGACCGCCCGGGCCGTGCCCGCCGGATCGTTACAGAACGCAGGCTGCTTATCCGCAAAATCAATCATGATCTGTTTCGGCTCGCTCAACGTAGACGGCGCTGTCTTCGTACAGCCGTTGCCGTCGCGTAAGGTTATTGTATAGGTTCCTTCCGTGAGCGTGCCGAATACATGCTCTGGCTGCCACGAAGCGCCGTTGTTCCGGGAATACTGATAGTTCCCGACACCGCCGCCGGCCAGCAGCTCGATCTCGCCGTCACTCCCTTCAAAACACGAAATATTCTTTTCGCGCACTACGGACAAGGTTACGACGGTGGGGCTCGAGATCGGTTGCGTAACAACGTCTTCACAACCGTTGTTATCGGAAACGGTAAGGGTATACGATCCGCCTGCCAGCCCGGTGATCACCGGCGTGGTTGCTCCATTGGACCAGCTATAGGTATAGCCACCAGAGCCGCCGGAAGCTTCTGTCGTGATGCGACCATCATTGGATCCATTACACGACACACCATACCCCGAATAGTCCGAAACACTCAGGATGGATGCTTCCACCGGCGTGGGATCTTCCAGGGGTACGGTAGCGTAACCGGGGCATTGGTTCACATCTTTGACGGTGACCACATAGGTACCGGCGCCAACGCCCGTCAGCAATGCTCCCGTGGCGCCGGTGTTCCAGCTATAGCTGTATACCCCCGGCGTGCCTCCCCCCGCTGTGGCCCGGATATTGGCATCGGTGCCGTTGAAGCATTTGATGGGCTGACCGTTATAGTCGGTGGTTGGCCCCGCATTGACAACAACCGGATCGGGATCGTTGAGCGGATACGTGCCCTCTGTTTCGCACGCGGCACCGTAGGTAATCACAACTTTGTACAACCCTTCGCTCAGATCGTTCATCGATGTCAGGGTCGGGCTTTCTCCGATCCTGGTTCCGTTCTGCGTCCACAGGTAGTTCTGTGCTGATACGACCACACCATCCGGGTCTTTTACGACGGCCTCCAGCGCGCCGTCGCTTCCGCCGTTGCACTTGATCCGGCTGCCGTTATAGTTTGACAGCGGCGCCAGGGCGACCGTGTGTGCGCGTGGATTGTCGAGTGTCACCGATCTGGCCGTACTGCACCCTTGCTGATCGGAAACGGTAAAGGTGTATGTACCGGCTCCCTTGCCGGCGACCGATAATGTTGTCTCTCCGGATGACCATGCATAGGAAACGGTGCCGATCGTATTGGCAACGGATTTTCCCGCAAAGGAGACCGTGGCGTCGCCGGGGCAGGAAAGTGTACCGGTCTGGTCGATCGTAAAATCGATCGCCGGTGGTGCCAGGAGCGTAATGCTTTCCGAATCCGGGCAGCCGTTCGCGTCGGTAACAGTGAGGGTATACGTGCCGGTACCTCTGTCGGAGATGGAAGGGCCCGTAGCGCCGGTAGACCAGCCGTACGTATACGACTGTCCCGTGATGCCGCCCGATACGGTACTGTTAACACCGCCGTCGTTTTTATTCCAGCAGCTCACGGCGTGGCCACTCATATATGTTTTCGACGGCGACAAGGATACCTGCACGGGGGCCGGTTGTTTGAGCTCGACACTTCCCGAAGCGGGGCAGCCGTTGGCATCCTTCAGGCTTACCGTATAGGTACCGGCCGTAAGACCGGTGATCGTGGCGCCCGTGGCCGTTGTGCTCCAGCTAAAATCTTTATACCCCCCTACTCCCCCTGCGCCGACAGCCGTGGCCTCCCCCTGGGTACCACCGTTGCATTTGATCGCATACGTGTTGTGGAGCGGAACGTTGAACGAAACAGCCACGGCTGTGGGCTCGGCAACGTTATGATCGATCGAAACCGGGCAGTGGCCATACGAATCGGTGTCGGCGGTATTATTGTTCACCACTTCAAATTTCCAGCGACCGGCATCCAGACCGGTGATGGTCGTGTTCCCCACCCGGACGTCGGGAACGACCCACGCCGCGCCGTTATCCAGGTTCGTACAGTTAATGTAAAACCGGTCTACTACCGAACTGGAGATTTGCAGCGTTGCCGTCCCGTTTTGCTGACCCTTGCACACCACATCGGTCTGACCGCTGAGAGAAACGGTCGGCGGCGGCGCGTATACCCGAAAGGTATAGGTGTTGGTCAGGTTCCTGTCTGGCAGGCCGGGGTCCTTCAGACGGATATAGAAAAGAACATACGGATTTGTATAGCCCAGGCTGACCAGTTCTGCCGCGTTGAACGTTACGGTCGGACCGGTTCTGGCAATGGGGCTATAGGTGGCGCCGTTGGTGGACAGTTCCCAGACATAGCTTCCCGTGGACGAGCAGGACGATGCGGTGTAGATCGACTGGCTGCACGTTTCGGTCTTCAACGGTTCGAACCGGGGAAAAAACCGGATCGTAACCGTGGCATTTCCAGGCGGATTGTTTCCCGGCCCGGAATACGATGTGCTGGAGCACGACGACCCGAACATCGAGAGATCACGTGCCGGAAGGAAAACATCCGAGCATGTTCCCTTTACGGCAACGCTGATGTTCTTGTTGGCTATGCCCGCCCAATTCGTTCCCCGGGCATACACTTTATATTCTTTACCTAACGTTCCCGGTACGACATCGCCATTGAGCCCCCAATTCTGTCCGTTAAACACGGCTTGAATAATATCGATCTGCTCGGACATGCATCCGGAGTGCGAATACCGAACGTGAATCTCCAACATCCATTCATAGTTCTGCGCCCGGGTTGTGCCCATGACGCCGAGTATAAAAAATAAAAGAAGACAGCTATTCCGGATCATTTTCGGTATCATCTTATCTCAAAAACCCTCTCAGAATTCCAGTACGATCACTTTGCCCATATCGGACAACGCACCGTTTTCGAATACGGCCATTACCTGATAGCTATATTTCTTGCCCGCCACCATTCCGCTGTCTGTGAAACTCTTTCCTTTCACGGTGCGGTATAGTATCGGCGCCTCTTCGCTTGTTCTTTTATACACCCGGTAGGCTGTCACATGCTGTTCTTCATACGACCAGTTCAACGTGATCTTTTTGTTGGTCCGATCGATGGTCGGTGTACGGACCGTGACCGGCGGCTTAGGGCCTGTGAGCCTGAAGCCCGTCATGACCTGTCCGGGAGGAGATTCCAGTCCTGCTTCGTCGACCGCAACGACGGTATAATACTGTACGGTGCTGTTCTGTAAATTCTGATCGGTATACGTATACAAAGTATCCGTACCCGCTGCCTTCGCCGCCAGGCGGATCCATTGCCCCTGATCACCTTTGCGGTATACCTCATATTTCACAACGTCCTGGCTTCCGCTCGGCGCCCAGCGAAGGACGACACCTTCTTTGGTGGACTGCACGGGCAGCCAAACGGGGGGCATGGGGGGAACCTTGTCCGGCAGTGCAAGACTTAATATTTCCGACAGCATGGAATGGTTCTGGTTCCGGTCGATGGCCATGACCCGGTAGTGGATCTTTTCATTCAGACTTTTCAATTCCACTTTATCGGTGAAGACCGTATCTCTCACGGGCTCGCCGGTCTTTAACGAAAATTCTTCGCTCTGATAATAGGCCCGGTACACCCGGTAGCCCAGGATGTCGAGGTCGGGATTCGGCTTCCAGCTGATGCTGACATTGCCGGCATCGTCTACTTTGCCTTTTAAACCGACGGGCTGAACCGGCGGCACGCTGTCCACCAGCATCGCCAGGAAGGGCATCGAAAGGATCTCTGTACCATCCAGTGTCTTTGCCTTCACCTTGTAATAGTTGGACTGCTGCGGGCTGGTATCTTTGAACACGCGCGACGCCGGGGGAAGAATGTCTTTGTGAATGGTCTTATACGGTCCCGAGGACTTCGCGGAGCGCGTTACCTCAAACCCTGCCAGCGCATCGTTGTCGGCTTCGGGAAATTCCCATTGCAGATCGACGGTCTTGTTATCGGAGCTGAGCGCCGACGTGATAAAAACACTGGACGTCACGACTTTGCTTCCCTTTACTTTCACGATATTGGAGATGGGGCCGGATTCCCCGAACGGGGTACGACCTCTGATCCGGTAACTATATTCTTTTCCGAGTGACGCCAAGGTATCGACCGCATACTGGTATTTGCTCTCCGCGCCCTTCTTGCTCAGCGCCACGCCGGCGATGTCGGTAATGTCGGTGAATGTTTTGCCATCCTCCGAACGCTCGATACTATACGTTGTATAGAGGCTGGCGTATTCAAGCTCGTTCCAGCGAAGGGTCACCACGTTTCCGGCGGTTTCTCCCGTTACATCCGTCAGGGCCGGCAACTGATATTTCTGGGACGGCTCGATGAAGACACTTCCCCGCAGTGTGTCGGTCGGGGTAATGACGCTGATGCGATACAGGTACTTTACATTCTTTTCAATTTGTTTGTCGCTCCAATACAATCCTTGTGCTTTGGCTACGGCCGGCGACATGTCGGCGCAAAATAAGGCGATGGAAAAACGCTGGTCGTTTTCCTTTGCTTTGTTTACAATCTGCGTGATGTCGCTCTGCTCGATGTTCAGCTCGAAGGTCTCGCCGTACAGCGCCTGCGCGGCCACCAGCCCGTATTTATCGTTCACGAACTTTTCCCAGGCAGCTTCCGGCAGCGGCTTGAGAGGCGCGGACGTCAGTGCCTTTCGCTCTACCGGCCGCACGAGCTTTCCGTTTCGCACGAGGGTGAACCGTTCGACGTAATAGCCATATTTATTCGCCGTCGTCCAGTCACGGAAGTTCAGCGGCGCCCAGCGCAACGTGATCGAATCTGCTGACGGGCGCGCGATCACGCCGATGGCATCGCTGCGATCCGCCACCCGCACCGAGTCCTGCGCTGCGGCATGCATGGCCGACAGGATCAGCATGCCGATAAAAAAACCCTTAATCCGGGACGGCATTGAATAACTCCCACTCATAACTGCTTGTCGTTTTATTTGTTCCTGGTATCCTGTAGTTCAATCGTATTTTGTATTTGCCATACCGGTAGAAGGGGAATGGTCCGATCAGGATCTTCTCCAATCGTTCGGTGATCCGCTCCGGTTTGTCGACCACATAGTTGGCCACCTGTTGCTGGATGCTCCTGTAATCTTCCATCATGACACGCATCAGGTCATAGCGGACGTTGCCCACGAGGGCCGACGCCGCGGCCGGGGTTCCTTCGGCGGAAAGCTGCGCTTTCTCTGAGAGCTGGTCGAGGAAAGCAGCCCGGACGGGCGGGAATCCCAACGCCGCTGTATCGCGTCGGGTCCGGATATACCCCTGGAGCGGATACCCGTCGTATACCAGCGGATATACACGCTGATTGTACCAGGTGTTGTCCGCCAGCAGCGCTTCCGTGGTCACCATCGGGCTATATTCATCCACCCCTTCGAGTTCGTACCGGTCCAGCGACTCAGGTCCCTGCATGTACGATCGCAGCTCGCTCACGTCGCCCGTCTGCGATGGGATGTTCAGGGTGGTGTTCAGCTTGATGCTGGCGATCTTCTCGCGGAACGTATTGTACTTGCTCGTGCGGAAAGAAGCGTTGAATACCGTCTTGGCATCGCGCAGGGTCAGGTCGCCTTCGATGTTCTTCGTGGTCAGGGTCGACTCGCCCGCATCTTTGAGCTCGGTATCGATCTTCTGCACGTTGGCATCCACTACTTCCGAATTCCGGGGCAGGTTCAGGATCTCCAGCTTGTGCACCTTGTCGTTGGGCAGGCCGCCCGGGATCTCAAAATAAACACTCTTCTCTCCCGCGTCGTATCGCAGCGTTGTCTCGGCATAGCCCTGTGTTTCGACGTTGGTCAGGTGCAGCGTCTGGATCCATTCCTCACCCGGTGTGAACAGGTACGGCTGACCTTTTCGCAGCCGGATAAAGCCCTGGTTGTATTCCTTCGGATAGAAGTTGAACTGCCCCATCACCGGGTACGAGATCGCCACGTTCGACGCCGGGATATGATCAGGTGCCGTGCCCGTTGTAAAGTCTGTCTCTTTCACTTCTTCGACCTGTTTTCCTTCAAAGATCAACGGGGTCCAGGAACCATTGACGAGCTCCTCGAAGGTGAGCTTCACGTACACCTTTATCTCTTTCTGCGGCGGCAATACGTCGTGTGAATCGAACGCCACCACGTCGTTGTCGTCGTTCCAACGCAGCGTTCCGGGTACTTCCACGGTTCCGTCTGATACTTTAAAGTCGGCCAGCTTGCCACGGAACGACCGGCGGCGGTCTTCGATGTCGGTGATCTCGAACACTTCTCCTACCGGGATATTGAATGCCGCCTGCGGCGCGTTGAATACATCGACGTCTTTTTCGCCCTTGAGCGGGCTGAGCTCGGAGATCAGATCGATGTTCTCGAGCGGGTTGCTCTCGCCTACGATCTTACACTCTTTTCCGATGGTCACCTCGAATTTACAGTTGCCTTTCACAAGACCGCCCAGGATGCGGTAATATCCACCGACAATACCCTTCATCCAGAAAGGATTCGGGCCTTTGGCCTGCAGGACCGCGGCGACCCCGATCTTGATGATATCAAAATTACCTCTATAGAACCGCAGCTTCACCTTGATCCCGATCTTACCGGCCACATATGCATAGGCTTGTCCGTTGGCAAACCATCCGTTGATACCGATGGTCTCGTCGGAGCCGGCGCAATGATACTGATCGCCGTATTTCTTCACCATGATGTCCGAGCCGATGCCAAAGGCGAACCGCGCGTAGAACATGAGGAAGCGAAGCTCGCCCGTGTCCATGCTCAGGTTGATCCCGAACGCAAAGCCAAAGGCCGATTCCGCGGCGTTGAGGTCGCGCATATAGTCCAGGTCCGCGGCGCTGATGCCCAGGATCTCGGATACCTGCCGCGGCGGCGGCGGACTGCCCGGAAGGTTTTTACCCAGCATGAAGTAGCTCTTCACTTTCAGCAGCCACAGCAGCTCCAGGCCGATGGGGTCGTTCGGCGTGCCGACCAGCACATACCATTCGTCTTTCTCGAAGTGCATCACGGCCCAGCCGGCGCGGTTGCTCGCACCGACACCTTTTATAATGCCACCCGCCACGTTGATGTACATTTCCATGTTCGCATGGAACACATCGTTGACGTTATCGAACAATATTTTCACATTGGCCGACACCTGCCCTTGCAGCATCGCCAGGATCTTCTGCGCCGCCTTGGAGTCACCCACGACCGCGGACGCCTGTTCCTTGATCTTTTCGACGCCTCCCGGTAACGGCGGCGACATCACCACGATATTGCCGGTGAAGGTCACCGAGTTGATGCCTCCATGCCGGTTCAGCATGACTTCGAGCATGACATCGCCGTTGTAGGGCGCCTTGCTGGGCGTTGCCCCGAATTTCACGATGGCTTTGATCCCGATGGTATTTTCGTCCGGCACATACGTGACCCCGGATGCATTCTTTCCGATGGGGCTTCCGTTGGACTCGGCGCTTTGCTTCATTTTAGAATAGTAGCCACCCCCAAATCCGTAGGCGGAAAATCCGGGTGCGAGCGGCAGACCACTCTCGAACTCGACCAGCGCGTCGGCATACCAGTAGCGGAACTCCGGCGTTCTGCCAAAGAGCGCTTCGACCTTCAGCGAGATCACCTGGATCTTACCCGACACCGAGCCTTTGAAGCCATCACCATATACCGGGTCCTCATCGAAGAAGCGGATCATGCCCGCGATCTCGATCACTCCGGCTTTTTTGAAGTTCACGCCGATGGCGGTGAGCTCTATTTTATCGAACTTCCAGTCGCCTTCCGCGCTTTCCACCTGGCCGCTGGCCGACGTCGTTTCCGTCACGTCACGCTTGCCCCACACGATGAGACCGGCGGTTCCTCCAAAGCCCTCATCTTCCGATTTGCCGGCGATGTTGATCGTTACGTCAAACCCAATACCCAGGCGGTTGGTACCATCTTTCTGTACCGAAATGTTGTTGATGGTCAACGGGAACTTGGATACCGATTGCGATTCGCCTTCTTTACCAAAGCTGATCGATTGGATATCAAAGCGCGGCGCTTCCGAGCTGATGCGAAGCCCTTCGAAGCTGATGCCGTTGAAGCTGGCCTTCGGACCTTTGCTCAGGGCACTGATGCTCAACTCGCCGTTCAGTATGGCGGTGGGGTAAAATTTATTCTCCTTCTCCTTTATGGTGATCGACGTACCCGGGCGTAAGGTCAGGTCGGCTACGAGCAGCGGCAGGCTGAGCTCTTCCTTGATCGTGACGGAAAAGAGATAGTTTCCGTCGGCGCCGCGTGCGGCCCGGTAGCCGAACTCCGTGGCGGTCTTATCCTTTTTCTTTTTCAGGTTCGGAACCGAAATCTTACCGGCCAGCTCAAATCCTTTGATCTGGTTGGTCACAAAGACGAGCTCCACGTGATCCAACGAGTAACCCCATCCGCTCATGTTACCGAGCTGCAATACATTATCGGCAAACACTTCGCCGGAGAAGCCCTGGTCGTCGAGGATCATGTGCTCGACCCCGACTACGATGCGCGAGCTGTCACCCTTCTGTTTGGCAAAAGACGGTGGCAGCCTTACCTCCAGGCGCTGCATGTAAAATCCCTGCCACAGCAACGGCTGTCCTGCCTGGACGAACGGTGAGGAATAGTCCTTTGGAAACGTTATGCCCGGAGGGTTCGCCAGGTCGCTCCAATCCATGAACGCCTGGGTGACCTTGAAACCAAAACCTTTGAGGTTTGCCAGCTGGAACGCCGGAACGTTCACGCCCACCATCAGGTCGTTGAGGCTTTGCGCGTAGGTGGTGAACGCTATTTTTACACGCTCATCTTTGTTGGTGCTGGCAATCCCCTTGTCATTCTCCGGCACGATCAGGTCGCGCGAGAACTGCACGAGCGCTTCGATGCTGACGCCTTTGAAGCCGCCGCAATCGAACTCCACGTAGGTATTCTTAGAGCCTTTGATCGTCAGCTGTGCCGAGCTGCCGAACTTGAGGATATGATCGCCCACCAGGAACACTTTTGCATTGCCCGCAATCCCTCCTTCTTTCGACAGGGGCACTTTGCCGTGGAATGCGATCCGGTCGCCCGACTGGGGCAGGGCCAGCGAAACATAGACGTCCATGATGGCGCCTTGTGTGGTAAAGGTCATGCGGTCGATCAGGATGCTGTAGTCTACAGCTCCCCCCGACTTCACCACGCCGACGGGCAGTTCTATTTCAGAGAGCGCATCCAGCGATTCGACAAAGCGCTGTGTGGCCTGGACTTTTTCCAGCAGTGATTGTGCATAGGCCCGTTGCTGCAGCACGGTGTCGGCCAGGACCACGTTGGGCAATATGATGGGATCGGATGCGATGTTGAGTGACTGAACATAGTTCAACTCGTTGAACGTGCGGGAAAGCTCCGCCCGGACGGCAGGCGGCAGCTCCGCCGGAGGCACAACCTTTGTCGAGTCGGTGTAGGCTGCGCCGGCGCAGAAAAACTGCGCTGTCAACAAGAGAACGGCTACTATACCAGTCCGTAAATATTTTCGCATATCGTAAAAATTCAAATCACTGTTCATTCCAGGGTTCAATACCGGTCCCGCAGGATCTTATAATCGGGATGCTTCACAAACCATTCGCGCACGGTCTTCAGGGCCGTTACGTAGTCCTTTGTTTTGATGTCGCCGCTTTTGTCCAGTTCCAGCGGGTAGCCCGCAATGACCGGCGCCAGTTGCTCCATAATGCGATACCCACACAGAATGGGTTGCTCCCGCTCGGCATCGGCAGACAGGCAATTGGTCTCGTCGCTGTTCAACGCCTCCACCATGTAGCCAATAGCGTCCGGGTGCCGGGTATACACCAGGTCGGGAAAGATCTTATAGATCACGTCGTCGTTCACCGGCAGCTTGCGCACCCGTTGCATAACATCTTTTATAGCCCCTGCATCGTTCATCCGCGCAAGCGCCAAGAGGGCAGCCCAACGGATGGCCGGAGAATTGCCGGGCTGCGCACGCAACTGAATCACTTTTTTCAGCTCTGTCATTTCCAGGAAACCTGCCAGCTTCAAAACCAGGTCAAAATGCGGAGGTTCGGCGGCAAATATCCGAAACACGGTGTCTCTCGCCTCCCGTGTAAAATCTCCCTGGTGGAACGTAGTAAGATAGTCTAAGGCCAGACCTGCATTGCCACTATCGCCATCACGCCCACCCTGCACTAGTTGCGCGACTGATGCCTGGCGGACGGCAGGTTGTTTCGCACCTGCGCCAACGCGTTGCAGCAACGTATATACCGCCGCACGCACCGCCGCAACCGTATCTGCCTGGTAGGCAGGCAACGCGCCGAGCACAGCTTTCGCCCGATCTGGGTGCAATACGACAGCGGGTATCGCCGGGGAGTCGCCCGAACGAACGGCCGAAAAATAAGATCTCAGCAAATCCGTCGTCTGATCCTGGGCAAAGCTTACCGTGGACGCCAGAAAAAACACAAGGGCTGTCAGCACAAATTGTATCAGAGCTTTTGTACTCACTTGTTGCATACTAATCAATATTGTAGGTGGTAAACTCCCCGTCCTTTTCTACTTCATATTCCAGACTGTAATCAATTGCCTGCACCCGTAGCGCTGAAACCAGTTTCGGCAAAAAAGCCTGTAGCTCCTGTTCATCGCCATGAAACTCAGCGCTGAAGGCCAGGCGACCGGCTGCATCGTCATGGTCAATCGAGTATTCCAAAATGTCGCCATTTGAAACAAGAACTGTCTCTGTTTCGATGAAAGACGATTTACCCGCAGGAAGAAGCGTATCCAGAACAGCCTTTAACTGATGCAACGTTGCCCCCCTGAATCCGCCATAAAACATGATCATATCACTTTGTTATAATGTTATAAATGGTTTCAAATCAAAAGTACCACCTGCCGTCTGAACGGTAAGGTTGTCGATTTCCAGGTTCGAATAATTCCCTTGTATTTGGTGATAAAGATCTTTATGCCCCGGAATGATTTTGTCGTTCGAATATGCGCCTATTTTGCGTTCACGCATAGCTTTTGAAAAACTCTCCGCCTGATTAGTGTAGTTTTTGGGGTTCGCCAGAATATCGTTGGCAAGCAGGCGCAGCTCCTCCGCAGACTTGCCTGTGAGATCCAATGCAGTCCCCGCTTTGGTCGCAATGCGTTTCGAGAATCGCTTCACGAGAAACTGATCGAAATCGGCGTCAGAAATGAGCACTGCCATGTCTACGTCCTTGGCATCGGGTGTACGGAGAGACGACCCTTGAATACGCACGTTGTCCGACGGAATTCCGATTTTATCCAGGCCTGCTTTGAGCTCATTTGAGAATGCTTGGAATTGGTCCTTGGACAAAAACTTATAAGGGTATCCGCGCACGTTAGGATTACTGACCACGTTTACCCAATTATCCATTTGTTTCACTAATTCAGCCGCAGCGATCGGCTTATCATTTCTACAGCTGATAAAAATAAAATCCTCGATTACATCTTCCGGTAAGTCAAGCTCGAGTCCCTTTTGCATCATCTCTTTAATCTGTTTATCGGTATGCTTCAAGGTAAAGTCTTTCGCACCGCCTACCCGCGCGGTAAGCCTGGCCTTAAAGGCGGCAAACAATTCCTCGACTTTGAATGCCGCGGCCATCTCCTTCCGGATCACATCTTCCAAATCCTCGCCATGCTTCAGCTTCCAGTCATTGACAATCTTGTTCTTCAGCTCAAGCATCTGTTGCGCCGCCTTCTTCGAAGCCGCCTTCGCCGACAGTTTTCCCTCTACTTTGATGATCGCCTTCACAAAGCCATACACCGTGGCCCGGTTCATGGTATAGGTCAATGCCTTCGCCTTCGACAACGCCTTGGGCATGCCCTTAATACCACCTCGGATCAACTCTGCCGCACCGATCGCCAGCATTGCTTTGTCCGACCATTCCACAGCCTCTTTGAACTCAGGCTCCGGAAGCTCACTTTGCATGGTGCGCAATGTGAGGTTACCCGCAGCATTGGCAACCTCCAGCGCACGAAGCGCGATCTTACCGTACTTGATCCATTTATTGACCGCGGCCGTGGCCCGCGTAAGCTTCACAATCGCTCCCGCGCCGGTAACCATCGTGGCAGCATCCAGAATGTTGAAGGCAACATCCTGAATCGCATCATTGTCGCCTTTTATATCGATATACTTCAAAAAGATGACGGGCACGAATACCACCTGTCCCGCCGGAGCCTCGGTGGCTGCATCGACAATAGACAAATCCGAGTAATTCGTCAACGCTACCAACTCAAACGGCGCCAGCGTATGCTCGACAACGCCCTCACCGGTCGGCATGCTCACGACTACGCTCTCCGCATCACGCCAGACTTCCTCTTCTACCTTGTAGCGGATCTGTGAATCCTCGTTGCCCTTGCTGTCGGCCGCCCAGTTCGCAAATTGAAGCTCAAGGGTGGTACCGATATAGCTGTAATCTCCCTCCAAACGCGGTTTCGGCACGTGGGCGTGCAGGCTTACCGTGCGTTTGCTGATATCGTCCTCGAACAACCGCAGCAACCGGTCTTCAAAATCCGGGCTCTTCAACAACAGATTTTTGATCACTGCCATCATCTCGGTATAGTTCCCGGCGGCAAGCCCCAGAATACCATCGTGAACCTTACTATTTAGATTATACAACAGCGAAGAACTTGCATTAGCCGCCTTCTCGCCACAATTCAGCGACACGGGCTTCGCTTCCAGCGCTGCCAGCAGGTCTGGTACCTGCTCCGGCGGTGTGTTTTTCAGTGTCTTGATGGCAAAGCTTTCTTCGCCGCCAAAGAAATAATAGTCGCCCACCATGGCGCCCGTCACCAGGTAACTCAGCAACTTGGTACGCTCGGGCACTGTCAGAATACCGTAATTGCTTTGGTCCAGGTCCACAAACCGGTCTTTGATCACCGACCGGTCTATCGTCGGCTTGTCAATCTCTGCAATAAGCGCTTCGATCGCATTGCGATGCCGCTGTAAGTAATCCTCCAGACTCTTAATCAGCTCATCCCAGCAGCCGCTGTAATCGATACCAGGTTCACTGACCATAATATACCGGCACGGCCCTTCCTTCGCATCCGGCGATTGCTGGTACGCCTCGTACATTTCGTCCGTGAACTGCTCCAGCAGCAGGCTTATCTGTATGGCCTTGTCGATATTGAGATCCTTGCGTGCGAGCAAGTCTTTGGAATAGGCCACGGTATGATCGCGGATGAACGGAAAAAGCTTGTAGCTCTCCTGGCTGTACCAGCCTTTACCGTTGTCCAGGTCTGACTTTTTCCATCCGCCGTCGTCTTTCTTCGGGATAGTGGCAAGCTTTGTCGTTTCGTACAAGCCCATGAATTTGTCCGACACGCCCCCTTTTGCGTCGACGTAAAACAGCGTGACGTACTCTTCCGAACCGATTTTAAAATGACCGTTGGCGAGCTTCTCCACGGCAATACCTTTCTTAAACACCAGTACGCTGCCGTTGGCAAGAATAAACGATGCGCCTCCTTCGAAACCGTCGTCGGGATTTTCATCGATCCCCCACGCAATACCCGCCAGGCTGGCATCGGCCAGGGTAATCACGGCTGACTCACTTTCCTCATCACCTTCAAACAACCCAAAGACGCGCTGCGGCTCGTGAATGTAGTCCCATTGGTATTTATAGAGTGCGGTGCCGTGGTTATAATCCATCAGGTTATCGGTCGTGCCTTTGGCCAGGCCTCCGAATTCGCTGAACGTGTGTTTGAGATTGAAGGCGCCGTGCCCTAACTCGTGGCCGATGGCCTCGACGACATTGCCGGCATCGAGGTTATCGACAAAGAGGAACCCGGCCTGCCTGGAGCGGGGCATATACCCGATGGCATCCGGGTCGGTACGCGGTTTGGAAACCAAAAACAGATAATACGTTTTGTCAACGAAGGGCCCATAGGCGTTGATGACCTTCTTCATGTCTCCGGTATAGTTGGTCAGTATGCCGCTCTCACCTTCGTCGAACGTGGCGTCGAGCGGAACGGAAAGCGACGGATCGACCTTGACCTCCCACGCCGCCACGGCCTGACCATAGATGTCGTTGAGCTGTTGCGTGATCGCGGCCGCCGAAAGTCCACCGGGAACACCGTTATCGTTCACCGGCACCACGACCAGTTTGCGGCTGATCTTATCGTAGCTGACCAGGTTGAGCTTGCCGAGCACATCGTCTTTTGAAGTATCGGTCGGGGCATAGAGCGCCAAAAGCTCTTCCACCATGCCACCGGTTTTACCGCGCAGGCTCAGGGTAAAATCATTGCCGTCGCGGGTAGGAGTAACCGGCACGCCGTTTACTTCAAAACGTATTTTATCCGGCTCGACATCGGTCCCTTCCAGCACCGCCTGCACCGGATCTGCCTGGGCACTGGTAACGGCCTTCCAAGGTATATACGCGCCCGATTCCAGTTGCTGATAAAACGACGCCAGTGCATCGTGCTGTTTCTCATCAAAGCCCAGTTTGCCTACGCCTTTTCGGAACGCGAGCGTCAGTGTATAATTACGATCACCGCGACCCGCGGCGTCTCTTGCTTCCTGCGCCGTGACTTTGGTGATCTCGCCGTCTTTGCTTACGATATAACCATTGCCGGTTTCATCGGCGATGGAATAGCTCTTGCCTTTTTCGAGCGTCTTCGTTTCTCCGTCGGATGTAGCGATCTCGATGTCGCCATCCTCATTTTTGGTCACCGCTACAATGGAGGTCCCCTTGATCTCGATCAGCGTTTCGGTTTCCGCTACCGTCACCGGCACTTCACCATTCGAAGGCCGTGTCGAGGGGTCGGGCTTTTTGTCCGGGGTCACCAGGAACTTACTGTCCGGATTCCACACACTTTTGATCTCCCCCGACGTCAGCCAGTGTTGTTCGTTTACGCTGATCTTCTTAAAGGTCACGCGCACTTTGGCGCTCATAAACCACGGCACGATCGCCATGCCCGAACCGGTATAGACGCCGTTGTTGTTCTCGGAAAGCTCGCGTACCAGTACATCGTATCCACCGGCATGGATCGTATCGTTGATGCCCAGCCTGACAGCCGGTGCGTTCGTGGTCGGGGCCGGCGGCGGTGTGACGTCGCTCTTGCAAACAAACTCGTTGGCGCCCGGCAGGGCCGTTTTGAAAACCTTTACCGGACCGTATTCGCTTACCTGTACGTTTTGCTCGGCGCGCACCTGTACTTCGTACTCCGTATCGGGTTGCAGCTGCGTCAACGCGCGCCATTGCTCCTGGCTTTCCTCTTCATACCAGTTATCGTGCGCACGGTCCTTGTGCGGACGGTACCGGACGCGATATTTTACAGCGTCTGTGCCGGCTACGTTCTGTTCCCACCGCACGACAAGCGATGTAGGATTTGCCGTTTGCAGGTATAAGCCTTCGGGGGCGCCCAGCGCGTCGCCGAATTGAAACACAAACACTTCGCTCTTGCCCAGGTTCTTGAACAGGTCTCTTCCCTCCACATCTTTCGCCTGCACCTGCCAGGCATACTTTCTGCCGGGGATCAGCGCGGGCTCTGCGGGACCGTAGACGATCTGCGTGGAATTGGTCGTGATCTCGTAGAGCGGTTGCTGACTTAAGAAAGCGTCATAGGGATTGCGCGTGGCGGGCCAGATCTCCACCAACCGGAAGATGTATTCGGTTGTGAAGGCTGCATTGGGCGAGCCGGTGTGCCGCGGTGTCCACGTGAACGGAATGTTGGTGGGATCCACGATCCGGACCTTGGTATCCGTGCGGGGCATGTTCAGCAACGGCGGATCGTTGAGGATGATAAAGGCCACCGTGGTGCCTTTGTTGCTGACCAGGGTGCCGCGGTTGTAGTCCAGCACTTCGACCGTGAACCGGTACACGCCATCCGGCAGCTTGGCACCTTTGGTGTACTGAGCTTTGGAAAAGCCTGCAAAGTCCAGGTTATTGGGATTGAAATACTCTTCCAGCTCTTCGCCATATAGTTGGAGGGGTATGCCTCCGCCCGGCAGCACCAGGGGCTGCGGCACGAAGCTTTGCTTGGTACGAATCGTGATCCCGACGCCTTCGATCGTGAGCCGGAGCTTGCACCGGTATTCCGGCAAGGTGGGGTCCCTGAGCACGAAGTTAACCATGAACCGCTCCGCGCCCACGGCAGAATAGTCACTCAGGTACGGGCTATACGGCGGTTTGATCTGGGTGCTGACCTGAACCGGATAGGTCTGTGCGTACAGCCGGGCCGTGCTGGCGGCGAGCGCCAGCGCACTGATCAGCAATATTCTTTTTAGCAGCTTCAAGGTTTTTCTCATTTCATTCCAAAGGCATAACTGTATCCAAGCGTGCCGGTAAACTCCGAAAAGGAGCGCGCGGATGTTTCTGTCTGGCTGTCGCGGTTCACGGCAACCAGGCTCACGTTGAGGTTGTGTTTCTTCTGCAGGGTATAGCTTCCATTGACGCGTCCGTTCAGGATCGTGCTGACGCGTTGCGAATTCACGTAGCTTGTGTTGTACGATGACGAGACCGTTGCGCGCAACCTTTTTTCCAAAAACGACTTGCTGACAGACGCCGTGGGGCCTACGGTCCTGGAACTGATCCCCGGACTGTCATTTATATTGGCATTGAGCGCCACCGATACGGTCAGGTTTTTGGGTACGATGTTCAGCGCGTACGATGTGTTGAGGTTGTAGAACTTGCTTCCCGAATTCTGCGTGACATCGGCCTGCTTATCCGCGGCGCTCTGCACGCTCAGGTTCAGGTTCACGCTTTGCTTGCGCTCCTTCGAGCGGCCGAACGAATACAGGGCCATGGCGTTGGCGCTCTGCGTGATCTGTGTGTAGTTCAGCGTATCGAGGTTATCGTAGGGCGTGAGCTGATTGATGTCCAGGAATTGGGAACGGATATTGGTATATGTCTGAAAGCTGGAGTACGAAGCCGACAGGTTCAGTCTTTCCGTCGGCAGATAATTCACATTCACGGAGCCCACCATCCTGCGCATCGTGCTAACCTTGGTTTTGTCAAGATTATCATGCTGGGTACCGGCGCTTACCGCCACCGTCATTTTCCCCTCCATGATAGAACCGCTTCCATTGACGGTGATGCTTTCCAGGTCGTTGTTAAAGTAGTAGGCTCCCAATGTGCGGTATTCCGGATCCACGCGCTCATAGGCTACGCCGATCGCATATCCATCCTGCTGATAGTCCAGGGCCGTTTTGAACGCTTTATAATAAGACGACGACAACCGGGGGGTATACAGGAACCCGGTCTTCGCCAGCACATGTGAGTTTCCGTTTTCGTCGGCACGCGTGTCCCGCGACAGTGCACTGGACGAGATGTCGGCCTTCAGTACAAAATGATCGAATATCGTTTTCCCGGCACTGACACCGACGACCAGGTTCTCTTCCGGCAAAATGCCGAGACTGTCTGGCACAAAGCCGATGGAGTGGATGTCGTCTTTTGCATGGAACAGGATCAGGTCGACAAAACCACCTTCCCGGCCATAGCTGGCCTTAAACCCATAGCCCATGCGTTTAAATGCCGGAATGGCGGCATTTTCATTTACCGTATCGGGCTCCACGGCTTTTAAAAATCGTCCGTATAACGCGCTGAACTTCCAGTTCCCTTCGGGGGCGGCATCTACGGCGGCGCCCAAAAAGATATGGCCATTCACCGTGTAGGGTGAATACGACATGGAAATATACCCCAGGTGACCGGTAAACCACTTATACGTGGGATGCAGGCTATACTGATTGAATGGCTGCTGAAAGGAGGTATTCTGGTTGGAAAAACTAAAGCTGAAGGGTACGCTCCAGCCGTACAGTGAAAAATTTACGTTGCCGGAAGCGAAGTACGTGTAGGGGTCGCGCCGGGAATCAATACCGTTCGCGGCATAAAATACCTGGCTCAATGAAGCGCCCCCGGTAATACTGAGGGGCTTTTCCTTGCCAATGGATTCCAGGTTCTGTGCCACAAGCGATGTAGCCGACATGCACATTACTATGGTAGCAACGGTAGAGAGTTTTATCATAGATTAGCCCCACACATACACCCCTAAAGATGTGACATTTCCCATCCCTCGAAATGCATCACTCAACTCATTCCTTACGTATGTCTGCTGATCTCGCATTCGCCAGTAATCGTATCCGGAGCCACTCATGAAGGGTTCAGGAAGTATACCTGACGGTCTTTTACCGGATAAATCCGGTATTAGAAAGGTATAAAATGAAGCCTTTCAAATAAAAAACTTACCTGATCCGATGTAGGATAAGGCCTCTGAATGATAGTATAAATCGGAATTACCGTCCAAACCGACGGTTTTTACGAGGCGTTATCCCAGAAACTGCCGTTGGCCCGCTTCGCGGAGCCAAAATGCGTCAGTCACTACGATCGGGCGGAATGATTCACCAGGTTGGTGGGGGGATATCCGAACTGCTTCTTGAAAGCCAGCGAGAAATGTGACAGATCCTCAAACCCCACTTCCAGGTATACCTCCACGGGCTTCCGGCGTTTCTCCCGGATCTGATAGTGCGCCAGCTCCAGTCGTTTTTGGGTGAGCCACCGTTGTGGCGTAACGTGGTAGTGTTTTTTGAAGTCGCGGTTGAAGGTCGAGAGGCTGCGGCCGGTGAGGTAGCTGAACTTCTGCATCGGCATGTTGAACATATAGTTCTTTTCCATGAAGCCGGGCAGGTCGATCTTGCCGGGCTCGTCGAAGTTGGCGAGGATGCCGTCGATCCCCGGATCAATGACGCGCAGGATGCTGATGGCCTCCTGGATCTTCAGGGAGGCAATGTTCTCGGGGAATTTTTCCTCCACTTCAAAGTAGGGTATCAGGGACGCAAAACAGCTCTTTAAGAGTGGATGCTGCTCGAAGTAGCGGATCTTGTGCGACACCACGGTGGGCGCGGCGGGCGTTATGCCCTCGTAGAACTTGCGCAGCCGCCGCTCCGGCAGGTGCATGGCCACGGATTTGTGCGGCTGCCCGTCTTTGGGATAGATGATGACCGACGACAGCTGGTTTCGCGGGATGAGGAAGATGTCCCCGGCCTGGAACGCATACATCTCGTCTGCCTGGATGATCTTCGCTCCGCCCGCGATGATCCATATTAGCATGTGGTCGTCAAACAGCGCTTCTGCCTTGAACGGCTTGTCCGAATAGCAGGCCAGCTTGATGTCGGGGGTGATATAATTCGTTTGAAAGTCCATGAGTCTTTTGTTGTCTGACAGGACGCATGTAGCCGCGCGCGGGTTGCCTGCGCGACGGCATAAACAAAGGTAATGATGCGGGGTCAATCCACCGCGAAGGTTATGCCCGTCATTTCTTCGCTGAGCGACCATAACCGTTTGGCATTGGCTTCGTCGAGGGAGTACGGCTGCACACCGCGGTGCGTCGACGGGTCTTCAAAGTCGGGCAGATTGCCCTTGTCCAGCTCGGCCACATCGGCGTCTTCGCAGTACACGCCGCCGAGGTCGTTCAGCAGCGGGCTGGTGGCACACCACACCGTCGTGGCAGCGCCCTGGGCCAGCGTCTTGAGCCTCGCGGCGACTTCGGGCTTCAGGTTGCCGGCTTCATCAAAAGTGCCCATTTGCTGGAAGAGCGCGATCGGCGCCTCACGCCCCAGGTCTGTGCCGTTCACCGCGCCTGGGTGCAGTACGTAGGCCCGCACGTTGTGCGTCCGGGCACGGCGGTCGAGCTCGACCGTGAACAGGTTGTTGGCGGTCTTCGATTGGCCGTAGCCTTGCAAGGTTTCATAGTCGCGGTGTCTGAAATCCGGATCTTCGAAATTGAACGGAGCAAACTGGTGTCCATACGATGATACCGTAACGACCCGCGCGCCGTTTGCCTTCTTCAGCGCGGGCCAGAGGCGGGCCGTCAGCTGGAAGTGGCCCAGGTGGTTGGTCGACAACTGCGATTCGTGACCGCGGCTGTCGTAGCGCAGGGGTACCCACATGATGCCGGCATTGTTGATGAGCAGGTGCAGAGGTCTGCCCGACCGTACGAAGCCCGCGGCAAAGGCATCGATGGACTTCGGATTCATCAGGTCCATCGTTTCCACGGTCACGTTGCGAAGGCCTGCCAGGTTTTTACCGGCCTTTCCCGGGTCGCGCGCAGGCGCAATGACGGTCGCCCCCGCTGCGGCAAGCACCCGGGTAGTTTCCAACCCGATGCCGGCATACCCGCCGGTGATGATCACAACCTTTCCGGTCAGGTCCTGGTCGCCCAGTACTTCGCGGGCGGTAGTGGTAGCGTTAAAACCGGTGTTCAGGGGCTGTTGCAGCACGCCTTGATAATTGTTCTGTTCCATAGTCGTTTCTGAATTTTGTTGGAACAAAACTAGTGTGCACCGGCCCGGTGAGGCTTTGTTAAAAACGTCAATCTTACTTTGTTCAGATTGTCACTTCCATGGCACGATCTTAGAAATTAGCCTATTTTGTAACAGATTACAGACCTGGACGACAAACCCTTCATGAAACCGCTGGTAATTCTCCTGGCCGTCTTCGGCCTTTCAAGTCTTCTCTTCTGGCTTATTACAGGTGACTGGAATCTGCTGTTCTGTGGCAACCTGGCTATGTGCGCCATGTTATGCTTTACCGCCCTGGGCCACTTTCTCTTTCCCAAAGGCATGGCCATGATGATCCCGCCTTTTATACCCTTTCGCACCGCGCTGGTATATATCACCGGCGTGGCCGAGGTCGCCTTTGCCATCGCGCTCCTGTTTCCGGCGTCGCGCTGGTATGCGGGGTATGGGCTGCTGCTGTTCTTCGTGCTGATCGTACCCGCCAACATCTATGCGGCCTGGCACCACATAGACCTCGAAAAAGGAACGGCCACCGGCCCGGGTCCCTCCTACCTGTGGTTCAGACTCCCGCTGCAAGTGTTCTTCATCGCCTGGGTAGCGTACTTTGCCACGCCGCTGGTCGCCGTGTTATCGTGGTAAGAGCGCCGAAGTTTCCTCGATCAGCGACTGCATCAGCGCCGCGGCTTTGGTGTGTTTCAGCAGCGGGGCGATCTGACCGCCCCAGAACAATACCATGTCGTGTTTCCTTTGGGCCAACGCGGCCTGGCGGAGCGACGACATAAAGGACGTCTGCAAGGGGAATGGCAGGATGTTTTTCTCCAGGCCTGTCAGGTCCTTTGCGATCTGCGTGGTAAGGCCACGGCCGAGCCGACCGGTAAAGGCGCGCGACAACGTGGTATACTTTGCGGCGTCCGAAAAGAGCGCCGCCCGGTGTACCGGCAGTGCCCCGGACTCATCACACGCCAGGAAGGCCGTACCCACTTGCACGGCATCGGCGCCCAGCGTCAACGCGCCGGCTACACCACGACCGGTGGCAATACCGCCGGCTGCGATGATGGGTGCTTTTACTTTCTCCCGCAGCAGCTGCACCAGCACGAACGTGCCCACGGTTGACTGTTCGGAAGGCGCCAGGAACGACGGGCGGTGGCCGCCCGACTCGAAGCCCGATGCGATGATGAGATCCACCCCGGCGTTATCCAGGGCCAGGGCCTCGTCCAACGTGGTGGCGGCGCCCACCAGCTTGATACCCCGGCGGCGACATTGCTCCAGCACATCGGCCGACGGTATACCGAACATAAAGCTGAACACCCGGGGTTTGATGTCGAGCATCACCTGCAGCTGGTTCTCAAAACGCGACTGGAACGGCTGGGGCTTTTCGGGCACGGTTATGCCCGCCTGGTCGAAGTACGGTTTGAATTGCGCCTTGACGCGCTCGTATACATCGTCCGTTACCGTACCCTGTACGGCGTCGGTATCCGATACCCACAGGTTCAGGTTATAGGGTTTATCGGTCGCCTGCCGGATCTTCTGGTCGATGTCGACAATCTCCTGCGGGCTCAGCGTATACGCGCCGTAACCTCCCAATCCGCCGGCCCGCGATACTGCCGTGACCAGCTCGGCGGTGGACAAGCCCCCGCCGAATGGTCCCTGCAAGATCGGGTATTGAATGCCGAGTATTTCGGTTGCCTTCGTGTTATACCACATTGCATTATTTTTAAATCTTCTTATCCCACGTGGTGCCCGGCTGCAAAGCCGCCGTCCACGTTGATGATCGCACCGTTTACAAACCGGCTTTTGGCCACGGTATATACCATCTCGGCCACGTCGTTCGCTTCACCCACACGCTTCAGCAGGTGCAGGCCGGCCATCTGGTCGGCGTTGTCGCCGTGCAGCGGCGTGCGGATGACGCCCGGGGCGACCGTGTTCGTGCGGATGTTCTGCGCACCGAACTCCGCGGCCAGTTGCAAGGTCAGCGCGTGGACGGCGCCTTTGCTGGCCATCGGCGCCGTTACCGGTACACCGCCCAGTGCATGGCCCACGATGGGCGTGCCGATGTTGATCACCACGCCGTCCTTTTGCTTCAGCATTTGCGGGATCACTGCCTGTGTGGTAAAGTACGTACCCTTCAGATTAGTATTCAAGAATTTGTCGAGGTAAGCTTCGTCCACTTCCAGGAATGGCCTGGGCTCGAAGATCCCGGCGTTGTTGATCAATACATCCGCAGAACCGAAGCGGTCGACGGCGGTCTTTACCAGCAGCGCGCCCACGGCCTTGTCGCGGATGTCGCCAGGGACAAAGGCCAGGTTGGCGCCGGCACCCAGCTCGTCATAGGTTTGTTTCAGTTTGCCGGCCGTGGCCGAATTGATCACCACGTTATCTCCCTTCTGCAGAAAATACTGTGCTACGGCTTTGCCGATACCCGACGAGGCACCGGTAACAATAATCGTTTGCTTTTTCATAGTTCTCATTTTTTGTTTGCTGTAATTCCTTTTTCGCGTAAGACCGATACCTGCTCGCCGGCATATCCCCAGTCGTCGAGCGCTACTTCCTGAATGACGACGTGTGTCAGGTGGGGATCTTTGTTCAGTACGTCGGTCACGAGGTCTGTCACCCCTTTGATGAGCTGTTGCTTTTGTTCGCGGGTTACTCCCTCGCGCGTGAGTTCAATCCTAATGTATGGCATGACTGTAATGTTTGTGTTTGCAATAACAACACAAACATGGCGGCGGGTGTTGACGCGATCGTGTGACCTACATCACATTCGAAGGGATCCAGGCTGATATTGTGACCTACATCACAAAACTACGGTTGGTATAGACGGCTCAACGTCTCGCGCGACACGCCCAGGTAGGCGGCAATGAGCTGCTTGGGCACAACGTTGTACAGCTGGGGATATAACTGCAAAAGCTCCTCGTACCGCTGGCGCGCATCGTGGTGCATAAAAGAAAGGAGGCGCTTCTGCGCCGCGACATAGCCCCGGTTGGTGCGCCAGCGAAAAAACGACTCGACGGCATGTACCTCCCGGCAAAGCTTCTCGCGGTCGGCACCGGACAGGCGTAATACTTCGGCGGCCGTAACACAATCAACCGTAGTGGTCGCCCGTGTGCCGTTATACAACGCCTCGTAATCCGACGCCCACCAGGTAGGCATGGCAAACTGCAGGATAAACATCTTGCCCTGGTCGGTCCGGTAGAACGATTTCAGGCACCCGTGCAGCACAAAGTATTCATGCCCGACGGCCTTGCCGGGGGCGATGATCGTTTCTCCCTTTTTGTACGACTGTGGCGTAAAGTGCGAAAAGAAATAGTCGAACTGCTCGTTTGACAACGGTGTGATCCTGGCGACATGTTCCTGTAAGATCGCTTTGGCGTTCATGCTGGTAGCGTGAACGCGAAAGATACAGAATTAAGGCGATACTATGACTACATCACCGCCGGCCGCAGTCGTTTCTGAAAACTGAGAATAACATCATACAAGAACATCGGCCCCGTCCACGACACCCAGATGATCGTCGCCAATACCTCGCCCGTCGCGCCGAGGTATTGCTGCGTAACCGGCAGCACATACACCACACTCTGTATAACAAATGCCATCGTAACGATATAGCTGCGCGTCGCCCATTCTTCATGGAGCTTAAATTGTTTGGTCACGGCCATGCGCCACGCCAGCACCGTCGTGACAGTCCAGGCGGCACCCAGGGCGTGCAACGATACGACATACGAAAGGCCCAGTACCGGCGCCGTGGTGGTGACCAGTATCAAGGCGCCAAAGGCGCCGGTCAACACCGATACCGCATAGGCCCGCCCGATGATGCGGTGCGCGCGCCGGTACTGCTGCCGAAAGGATTTCCAGAACAAAAACGGCCCGGTAACAAGCGCCAAGGCGCCGCCGGCAATGTGACCCAGAATGGCCCAGGTGTACGGCAGGTATTTACCCAGCACCTCCGGCGCCAGGCTAAAGAACTTCGCCGAATGCACGATGAAGTACGCAGACAATAACACCAGGATGGTTTTGCCCACAAGGCGGCCGTAGCCGTAAACTTTATCTACGATTTGCATGATTTTCAAGCAGTAAGTTGTTAGACGATATTTTACCCGGACACATCCCTCCCACGCGTCAAGGTCGGATGTGACGATTAATCACTGTTCCTCTTTTGGAACAGTCCCGAAAGCATTACCTTTGTTTAGGTCAGGTGACCAAACAAAAGTAGGTCACTCGACCTATTTATACAAGTACTTTTACAAAATTCTGATGACAAAGCGAGACGAGCGCACCCGGCAGATCATCGATCAGACCATCCACCTTTTGCGGGAAGAGGGCAGCGAAGGGCTGACCCTGCGCAAGGTGGCTGCCGCCTGTGGCATCACGCTGAGCAATGTACAATATTACTTTCCGGGCAAGCCCGAGCTGATCCAGGCCACTGTCGCGCAGTTCTTTACTACCTGCAAGGAACTGATCCAGGCCGACCGGGCGCTGGTACTCCCTAAAGACCCGGAATCGTCAAAGGCCTTTTTAAAACGGGTCATCGAAGTGCTGGTGGTATGCGATAACCAGGAGTTCAACGTGATCTTCCGGGAGATCTGGGCACTGTCGAGCCGCGACGCCGCGTTGAAGGCCACGCTGGAAGAATATTACCGCGACTATGCGCAGTGGATGATCGGGCTGATCGAGGAGATCTTCCCGCAGGCAAATGAGATCGTCAGTTTGTTGATCCCCTATGCGGAAGGGTATGCATTGGTGGGGAATACCGTACCGCTAAATCGTGATAAGCAGGTGGCGATGCTGGTGAGGCTGATTACGGAATGGCCGACGGCGGGGCGCGGTGTCAAGGGTGGTTCAAAGGTCGGGATCAGGCGGTAGCTTTTTGAATGCTCTGACTTGCGTCAGCAGCCGGCTTGCACCAGCACACCATTACACCCTACGCTCCCACCGGCAGCACTACGGTAAACCTCGCGTAATGCCCCGGCTCCGAAGCTACGTCGATCCTGCCCTCCAACGCCTGTGCTGCCTTGCGTGCTACATACAGGCCCAGGCCACTGCCCTTCGAAGACTCATGCCCGATAAAGAACATGTTGAACACATCCGTGCGTACCCCGTTGTCGATACCCACACCGTTGTCGTATACCGTCAGCAGCACTGTATTTCCCTCGGCTTCGGCTTTTACTTCCACGCGTGCATGGTCGGTACTGCGCAGGCGGCTGAAGTATAGCGCGTTCTCCACCAGGTGTGCCAGGATCGTCTTTACCAGGGGGGCGCTGGAGCGCAGCTGGATGTTGTCCTGGCAGTCGACGTGAAACTCTACGCCGCTGGCGGTGATCTGCGTTGCCAGGCGGGTTTGCACTTCGCCGATCGCTTCGCGCACGCAGAACCTGGCAACCTTCCGGGCTTCCTGGCTGATCTCGCTCGTTTCGATCAGCTTCTTGAGCATGCGGTCCATTTTCAGGACGACGGCTTGAATCCTTTCTACCAGCTCGCCGACCGGCATCTTCTCGCCGATGTGGCACAGTCCGAGGATGGAACTGAGGGGCGAGCGCAGGTCGTGTGAGGCGCGGTATAAGAATGTATCGAGCTCGCGGTTCGATTCTTCCAGCGACAGCGTTCGTTTTACGACAATGGCTTCCAGGTTTTCGTTGATGGTGGTGATCTCTTCGTTGGCCATGCGCAAGGCTTCGCGCTGGCGGCGCAGCCGACCACTGAAGGAGACCAGCAGGACGATCAGCACACCGAAGACGATCAGGATGCCGATGGTGATCAGTAGCCGCTGCTGAAAGAGCGCTTGTTCTTCGGCCCGCTTTTGTTGCGTGATGGAAAGGCGCTCTTCGAGGTGCTGCACATCAAAGTAGGTATCTTTCAGGGTATTGATGATCTCGCGGTAGTCGTTCTGGTTCTTATAGAACTTGCTCTCGTTCTCGATCAGCATAAGCTCCAGGCGGTCGAGGTCGGCCAGCAGGGTCTTGCGCGTCTCCTCGTCGAGGTTGGAGACGCCCTTCTGAAGCTTGCCGGTGATCATGCCGATCTTCTCTTCGAACGCCGTGCGGTTGACGTCCAGGGCTTCGCTTTCGCGGCTGGCGTGGCTCAACAGGTTATGAATATCTTCGGCCACAAAGGACGAGTCGGAAATGTTTGCCATGTAGTCCGACCGGCGGGAGACGGAGTCCTGCATGCGGCCCACCAGCTCGCGGAACTTGGCGTCGATGCGCGCCCGCGCTTCCGGACTGAGGTTACTCATGGAAATGTTCTTGAACACCGCATAAAACACCGTCAGCGACTGGATGGAGTCCAACCGCGACAGATCGAAGTCGCTGAGCTGATCGCGCAGGGTGGTTGTCTTCGCCGGAGCTTTGCTGCGTTCGGCCACCAACACGTTTTCAGACAGGTTGATGCGCAGCACCTTCATATCCTGCACCTGGAACTGGTCCGCCGAGGTAAGCTTTTCCTGCAAAGGCAGCGGCAGCTCGAACTCGCCGGCCTGGTTTGTGGTGACGGTAACAGGCTTGGTGCCTTTGAACACCACCGACGCCTGTGGTATGGGCCGGCCGTTGGGAAGGCGCAGCGCCATGCGCACCAGGGTATAGCTCCGCTGCCGGACGATGATCTCGATCACACCCCTGGAAAAATTCCACGATGCCGCCTCCAGCTTCTCATCCCGGATCCGCACGGACTTTACCGGCAGATCGTCGGCACCTACTTCCACGAACGCCGAGCCTTTGGAACCCGAGGAGATATAGGCACCGTCGTTCAGCGACAGCTCTATATTTTTCAGCGGCTTCAGCTTTTCGTCAAACGTCTTGATCTGGATCATTTGCTTATCCTGCGCCTGTACGACATGGCCGGCGGTCAGCATGACCAGCAGGGCGCCCATAAAAAATACGGAATATTTCATATTACTTCCTGTCGTTGTTCTTTTTAAAAATGTCTTTTACAATCACGATCTCGTGCACACTCGCTTCGCCCTGGTATTTACTCAGCTCAAAGCTCGCTTTGTGCGTCCCCCCGTCGTCGTCTGTCACCTGTACATAATATTTGCTGAAATACGGGATCACAATCGAAAACTTACCCGAGGCATCCGTTTGGGTAGCAAAGACGGACTTGCCTGTGCCGCTGTCCATCAGCGCGACGCGCGCGTTGGGCCAGGTCATGTTACGCGAGCGGTCGCCCCAGGTATGCTCCTTGTATTTCAACTCACACGCGACCGTAAACGGGTATGTCTGCAGGTCCATGTCCACCTCGTACACGTCGTCGTCATAACCGCCGTGCCGTCGGTTGGAGCTGAGGTAGCCGTGGGTTCCCAGGGTGTCGAGGGCCAGGCCGAAGTCGTCGTAGGGACTGTTGACGGGATAGCCCAGGTTTTCCGGCTCGCCGTAGCCGTCGTCCTGCACCTGTGCGCGGAAGATGTCGAGCTGCCCCAGGCCGGGGTGGCCATCGGAGGAAAAGTATAGCATGTGGCCATGCAGGTAGGGAAAGGCTTCGTTCAACGGCGTATTGACGGTCTCGCCCAGGTTGCGCGGCGGGGTCCACTTTCCATCGACCCACCGGCAGGTATATACGTCCTTGCCGCCCACGCCGCCCGCCATGTCGGACGAAAAATACAGGACAGTGCCCTCCTCGTTGATCGAGACATCGTGGATGGAATACCGGTCGCTATTAAATGCGAACGGCGCGACGACCTTCCACTTCTTTCCTTCCCACGCGGCAAAGTATAGTCCTAACGTGCGTCGTCCTTCCGCGCCGGCCTTTTCCGACGAGGTGACAAAGACCATCTGTTTGCCCTGGTGGTAGAAAGCCATGGGTCCCGTATTGTAGCCTGCCCGGAGAGAGGACGCAAAGGCTACCGGCTTACCAACGGTCAGGATATGGGTGGCGGTGTCTTCCTTCCACCGGGCCTGGTACAGTTTATAGAACGGCGTGTTGGACTTCCGGTTAAAGCGTTCGACGACGCCGGCCCCTTTGCGGTTCGAGGTGAACACAAAACCATCCTGGTAAGGCACCGCGCAAAGCTCACCCGATGTTGTATTGATATTCAGGGGGCGCACGGCATAATGCGCGGAGTCTTCGTACAGGTATTGCAGGTTGGCCAGGCGCCAGACCTTTTTGGCGATCAGCTCGTTGTCGGGCTGCTGCGCCAGGCATCGCTTGTAGTAGTCCAGCGCCATGGCGCGGCGCCCCAGCGTGGCGTTCGCTTCCGCATAATAATACTGATCGTCCCAGGTCAATGTACTGCCCGCGGACAAGCATTGGTCGTACGCCGTCACGGCACCGGCATAGTCCTTGGCGCGGTAGCGGGCCTGCGCCAGTTTACGGCGCATGACCACGTCGTCAGGCTTTCGCGACAGCCCGGCGGTATACAGGGTGGCGGCCCGCGCATAGCGGCCGGCGGCAAAATGCCGGTCGGCTTCGCGCAGCGGGTCTTCGAACAACGAAAAGACCGTCGCCTGCCCGGCCCCCTGCAGGTAGCCCAGACATCCTATCGCCAGTACGATCCACGTTTTTGTCATACCATGTTATCGGGGTGATTCCACATCCATTTGAATATCGCTGAAACGGTAGCCCACCATCAGCTCGTGCGAAGCACTGCTCAACCGGCCGGCAAAACGAATCGGGTGGTCGTACGCATAACCCAGCTGCAATTGCGGCGTAAGCTGAAACCGCAGCAGCAGGTCGACCGATTCGCCCTTCCGATACGAGAGGCCGGCCGAGAGGGCTTTGCGGTATACAACGTTCACGTTGACATCGGCCGAAACCGGCACGCCGGCGTAATACTTCAGTATGACGGCCGGTTCGACGTCGAAGAACTCGTTCAGCATAAAACTATACCGCGCATACGCCAGTACATTGGTCCGGCGCAACCGCACCGTCAGCGTATCCCGCACGTTCAGTGTTTTCGACATCAGCTCGGGCACCGACAGGCCGGCACACCAGCGCGTGGTACGATAGTATATACCGGCGCCAAAGCCGAGGAAGGTTTTGTTTATGTTCGTCATGAGCTGCGGGTCGCTGCTGCTGCCCAGCAGCGAGGCATAGTCGGATTTCAGGCTGGTGACGCCGGCCTGCAGGCCCAGGGACAAGATCCCGCGGTTGTGTACCGGCAGGTGGTAGGCATAGTTCGTGCGGATGTTAGTGTTTTTGTGTACGCCGATCTGGTCGCGGATCACCGCGAGCCCCAACCCCACCCGCTGCGGTTGCAGCAAGGTATGCGCCGAAAAGCTCTGTGTGGAGGGTGCGCCATCCACCCCGCTCCACTGGCTGCGCGTCAGCACCGTGAGGCTCAACGCTTCTTCCGCACCGGCATAAGCGGGATTCAACACCATGTTGTTCAGCATGAACTGCGTGAACTGGGGACTTTGCTGCGCGGCGGCGTTTCCGGCGAGGGCCATTGCGAGGGTCACTACCAGCAGCCGGACAATCAAGGAATATTGTCTTCTCCGCATGCTCAGGGTTGTATTACTTCCAATGATCCTTTCCGCTTCCAGACAATACCCTGCACCCGCACTTCAACTGTATAGAAGTACGTACCCGTGGGCACTTTTACGCCTTGCTGGTTGTGGCCGTCCCAGAAGACACGCTCGTTGTCGTAACCACTTGCCTCGTACACTTTGTTGCCCCAGCGGTCGATGACCAGCACGGCATTGTCCTGATATTTTTCCAGGGAAGCAAGCTCCCAGTGATCGTGAATGCCGTCACCGTTGGGTGTGAGGGCTTTGCCGATATCGATCGAAATGTCGGGAGGCGCTACGATAACGTTAAAGCTACACGTTGCTGTGTGATCGCCCTCCCCAAAGGTATATTGTACGGCGGTTGTGCCGATGTTGAAAATACTGCCGGGGGCGTGCGATCGTTTCACCGGCACCTCGCCACAGGCAATGGTCGCCTGCGGTTCGGTCCAGGTGGCGACGGCTTCGCCCCGCTCGTCTGCCTGCACGCGGATCGGCTCCGGCGGGCATCCGGTCACCACCGGAGTGGTCTCGGTGATGACGTTTACGGCAAAGCTGCAGGTGGCCCTGTTGCCTCTCCAATCGGTCGCGGTATACTCCACGCGTGTCGACCCGATCGGGAATTTTTCGCCCGGCTTATGATTGGACATTACCATCGGATTTCCACAGAGATCGCTTACCGTGGGCGGTATCCAGGTGACGATCGTTTCGCAGGCGGCATTTTCCTGGATGGTGATGTCGGCCGGACAACCGGTGAACACCGGGGTGGTCTCGTCTTTTACGCGTACGTCGAAAGAATACGTGGCGGTGTTGCCCCGTGCATCCCGCGCGATATAGGTTACTTCGTGGTCTCCCACCGGAAAAGAAGCTCCCGGAGAAAAGTTACTGCTTACCGTGACGGCCGAGCAGTCTGTCACGGTCGGCGGCGTCCAGTGTACAACGACTTCGCAGGACGCCGTGGCGGCGACGTCGACCGACGGCGGCAGGTTGCTGAACACCGGACGGACGTCGTCCAGCACCGTAATGCGAAAGTCACACGTCGACCTGTTGCCGGCTTTATCGACGGCGGTATAGGCAACGATGGTGTTCCCCACGGGGAAGGCGTCGCCCGGATGAAAGTTACTGGTAAAGCTCGCCACGGTACAGTCATCCTCGGCAGTGGGCTCTGTCCAGCGAACGACCGCCGTACAGTCACCGCTCGTCGATGACAAGGTGACGACACGATTAGACGGGCAATCGTCTATATCCGGAGCATCGTCATCGCGATCGGAGGCGTCGCAACACAGCGCACCTCCATCTTTACTTTCGCCGGCTACAACCGTGAAGCTACCAAAGCGGTCGCCTACTTCTACATCGCTGCCGCAGCCGGTGCCGATGCCGGTGTTGAACAAATCGGCGACGCGAAGCGAGATATTCGGCCCCAGAAACTTTTCATTGGGCCGGGAGCTGGTAATGGTGAACGTGTCGCCGCCATTGACAATCCCGATATAAATAATACCGCCCTGGTCGAAGGCTGTGACCAGGAATGGCAAAAAGCTATTGAACCGAAGGGTAAGTTTACTCAAGCCTCCCTGGCAAGGGGCACACGTACCTGGCAATGGACAATCGCACACTTGTGCGGAAGCGCATAGCGAAGTGAACAGGAATATGACAAGAAAGATATTCTTTCCACGGCGGCCAAGGCAGACGGGATGCTCGGGTTTGGGTGTCATCGAAGGTAGGTTTGGCTGAAAATGGCTCTCATATCCAGTCCACATACCTAGTAAAGGTAATCATTTGATGCACTGCGCACACTGCAAACCGACGGCCGCGTAAGTTTTACGACTAATCTATCTCATTGTTGGCCAGGAATGTATGTGGCACACTTTTTTAATATGGGTATATTTTGCCCCAGCGTCGATAACGCATTACCTGGCACACCATTTACTACGGGAAAACCACGATTGACCCGCGACCAAACATTTTTTTTGATCATGTCACAAATATTCCCTTTTGGCAGTCCTTGCCTATAAATACGACATGACTATGCCTGACAACCGCATGTTCTGAAAAAGTATACATTACTTCGCCGGCATCACCCTGGCTCTTTTTATCGGTTTTCACCTATTGAACCACCTTTTGTCCCTCGGCTGACCAGACCTTCACATCGCCTGGATGAAGCGGCTCCGCACGGTATAATGCCATCCCGTCGTCGAAACGGTGTTGCTACTGGCTGTTGCGCTTCAGCTCATCACCGGCGTTCGCCTGCTGGTACGCCGCGAGGCGAAGATCGCCGCGGAGAAGATCCAGGCTTACTCCGGATTGTACCTCGCCTTCTTCCTTGTCGTGCACATGGGCGGCGTCATGACGGGCCGGTTTATCGAGCACCTCGACACCAACTTCTATTACGCGGGCGTGGGCATGAACTATTACCCCGCTACGTTCCTTCCTCTCGGTGGCATCGATCTCGCTACACGTCGCGTCTATACATTACATCAAGACACGCGCGACCGGTACTTCGTACGCCATTGCGGGCATCGGAATCGTGGCCGCGGTGTTGATCCCGGTGGGATTCACCAATACATTCAATAGCGGGATATGCCCCCCACTTAACCAGGCGTCTAGTTAAACGATTGGCGGAATTCCAGGGGGGAGACGTTGGTTTTGCGTTTGAAGATCTTGCTGAAGGATTGGGGGTGCTCGAAGCCTAGTTGGTAGGCTATTTCGGCGATGGTGAGGTTGCTGGAGCTTAGGATCTGTTTGGCTTTTTCGATCAGCTTGTGGTGGATGTGCTGTTGGGTGTTTTGGCCGGTATAGGCGCGCAGCATGTCGCTGAGGTAACTGGGCGATACGTGCAAGGCATCGGCGAGCTCTTTTACGGTGGGTAGGCCTATCGTTGTGTGGTTGTTGAAGTGTGTGTCCAGGAGCGTGTCGAGCTTTACGAGCAATTCGTTGCCGGCAGGTTTGCGGCTCATGAATTGCCGGTTATAGAAACGGTCGCAGTGATGCAATAATACTTCGATCTGGGAGACCATGACGTTCTGGCTGAAGCGATCGAGCGGGGCTTCGTACTCCCGGCGGATGTTCCGGAAAATGCCTTCGACCGTGCGCTCTTCTTTTTTGGAGAGGTATAGGGCCTCGTTGATGGCATAGGAGAAGAACTCGAATTGTTTGATGCCTTTGTCGAGGGCGTAGCCGCGGATGAGGTCTGCGTGAAACAGCAGGGAGCTGCCGGCGGCGGGGCGATCGTTCCGCTCTTCGTAACACACCTGGCCCGGGGCGATGAACGACATCACGCCTTCGTCGAAGTCGTAGTAGCTTTGTCCGTAGCGGATCTTTCCTTTGAAGTCTTTCTTGATGGCGATCATGTAAAAGTCGAGCGAGCAGCCTTGTGTGAAGTCGGCGGTAGCGTCGCGGATGTCGCGGAAGTTTATCACGCTCACCAGCGGGTGTTGCGGCTCGGCAATGCCCAGCATGCGGTGCATGTCGCGGATGGAACGGATCCGGATCGAATTCTTGTTCATGACGGGAAAAGCGATGTGATGTTGCAAAGATACACATCCACGCAATACGCCGCGTTGCCAAATTGCGGTACGGCGTTGCCAAAACGAGGGTACCGCCGCGATAATAGCAAGTTCCGGGTTTCCGGGGGCTTTCGGCGACCGCATCTTTGCGCTGTCACTAAACAACCTGGCTCTTATGGTCACCGCTGAAATAACTACGTTGCGCACGGCGCTTATGAATACCGACTGGCCGGCCGTCGCCCGTCAGCTTCATGAAAAAGGGTATGCGTCGCTGCCCCACCTTCTCTCCGACGCGTTGTGCGAGTCCCTTAAACAAGGCTACGCCGCGCCGCACGGCTACCGCAAGACGGTGGTGATGGAGCGCCACCGGTTCGGGTTGGGGGAATACAAATATTTTCACTATCCCCTGCCGGCGGCGTTGCAAACGGTGCGGGAAGAAGTATATCCGCACCTGGTGCCGGTAGCCAATGCGTGGATGGAGGTTCTCCACCTGCCAGACCGCTTTCCGGCTTCGCTGGACGCGCTCCTGGAGCAATGCCGCGCGCACGACCAGCATAAGGCTACGCCCCTGATCCTGAAATACGGCGCGGGGGGGTTTAACACGCTGCACCAGGACCTGTACGGCGAAGTATACTTTCCGCTGCAGCTGGTCTTCTTTCTCAGCGCGGCCGGCAGCGACTACACGGGCGGCGAGTTTGTGCTGACGCAGCAAACGCCGCGGGCGCAATCAAAAGCGATCGTGCTGACACCGGATAAGGGCGATATGCTTATCTTCACGACCAATTTTCGCCCCGTGAAAGGCAGCAAGGGATATTACCGTGCCAGCATGCGCCACGGCGTAAGCGAGGTGCACCGCGGCGAGCGATATACCCTGGGGGTGATCTTTCACGACGCGGTCAGCTAACTGTATGCCTGTAGACTATAAACGCTGGAAAGATGGACTTATTCCATGAAGCGGCCTCCGGCCCTCCGAACCTGCTGCCGTACGAAGGTACGGTGCATTACTATGGACCGGTCTTTACACAAACCGAAGCGGATCATTATTTGCAGACGCTGCTGGACTCGATCGCCTGGCGTCAGGACGAAGCGGTGATCATGGGCAAACACATCTTTACCAAGCGCAAGGTAGCCTGGTACGGCGACCAGGCGTTTTCGTATACCTACTCCAACACCACGCGACACGCGCTGCCCTGGACGCCGGCGCTGCTGGCGCTCAAGCGCGTTACCGAGGAGCGCACGGGTGAGACCTATAATTCGTGTTTGCTCAATCTATACCATACGGGCGAGGAAGGCATGGCCTGGCACAGCGATGCCGAACGGGACTTAAAACGAAACGGCGCCATTGGCTCGCTGAGCTTTGGCGCCGAACGTAAATTTTTATTCAAGCATAAGAAAAGTGCCCAGACCGTTTCGGTGGTGCTACAGCATGGCAGCCTGCTGGTGATGAAAGATACTACGCAAACCTACTGGCTTCACCGCCTGCCGCCGACGAAGCTCGTTACACGGCCGCGGGTCAACCTGACGTTCCGCACGATCGTTACCTGATCACTCCGACCGCAGGGAGCTTACGGGGCTTACCCTTGCGGCGCGGATAGCTTTAACGCTGACCGTTACCAGGGCGATGATGATCGCCAGCACGCCGGCCAGGGCAAACATCCACCACGACAGGGATACACGGTATGGGAATGTTTCCAGCCAGCGGCTCATGGCCCACCACGACGCGGGGACGGCGATCAGCATGGCCACGACCACCAGCCTGAGGAAGTCCGACGACAGCATGCCGGCGATGCCGGCTACGGATGCGCCCAGCACCTTGCGGATGCCGATCTCTTTTACGCGTTGCTCGGTGGCGTATGTGGCCAGGCCAAACAGGCCCAGGCAGGCGATGAAGATGGTGAGCCCCGCAAAAATGGAGAAGATGCTGGTGAACTGTATGTCGGCCCTGTATTGGCGGCTGAAGGATTGATCGAGGAATGTATAGAGGAAGGGGCGCTGCGGCACGACGGTATTCCAGATGGCCTGGAGCTCGGCTATTGTCTTTTCAAAATTACCGTCTTCTACTTTCAGCGTTATATTGTTCAGCGATTCGATGGGCGCCAGGCGCAGCGCCAACGGTTCTACTTTGCGGTGCAGTGACTGATAGTGAAAGTCTTTTACGACGCCGACGACTACGCCTTCACGTCCCCACTGTGAGAACTTCTTGCCGATGATGTCTGCCGGGTTGGAGTAGCCATAGAGCTTGGCGGCGGCTTCGTTCAGGAGCATCGTCTGTGTAGAGTCTACCAGGAAGTCCCGCGAGTACGTACGGCCGGCGGCCATTTCGATACCGTAGGTCGGTACGAAATCAAAGTCGATCTCGTACAGGGACGGTCCCCCCGCGATCATTTCGCCTGTGGGGTCTTCCACCACGGTGTGGGCATTGGGAAAAAAGTTACCGGGCACGGCGCGCGAGGCCGTCGCGGCTTTTACGGCAGGGTGCCGGCTGAGGGCGCCTTTGATGGCTTCGATTTTTTTGTTCACTTCCGAATCGCCACCATAGTCGATCACCAGCATCTGGTCTTGCTTAAAGCCCAGGTCGTGCGACTGCATGTGATCGAGCTGCGACAGTACGACCGCCGTGCCGGCCATCAACGCGATGGATAGGCTAAACTGTACGACCACCAACCCCTTGCGGAGCAATACGCCGCTGGTGGAGGCTTTAAATTTACCTTTCAAGACGGACGCGGGCCGGAAGCCGCTAAGCACGAGCGCCGGATAGCAACCGGCCAGCAGGCCGATGACGCCCGCGGCGAACAGCACCCAAGGCAGCACATGCTTCAGTGCCTCGCTCCCACCCAGCGTTTTACCGGACAGTTCCTGTACAAACGGCAATACGAGCAACGCCAGCGCCAGCGCACATACGGCCGAGATAAAGGAAAGGATGACCGACTCGGTGAGGAACTGCGATACCAGGCTGCTCCGCAGGGCGCCTACGGTCTTGCGTACGCCGACTTCTTTGGCCCGCTCCAGCGAGCGCGCGGTGGACAGGTTCATAAAATTGATGCAGGCGATCAGCAATATAAACACGGCTACCGAGCCAAAGATATATACATTGGCCAGGCTTCCGGTGACGCCGGGCTGGCGGCCAGCCCTGGAATATAAATAGGCGTCCGACAAGGGCTCGAAGGTCATGGCATACCAACCGTTGGCACCGTTTTCTACGTTGCGCGTTACGAAGTCGGGTATCCGGGCCTCCAGCTTGTTTATGTCAGTGCCGCCGGGTAGTCGGAAGTAGGTGTAAAAATCCACGTAGCCCCACCATCCGAAGATCTCGGGACGGAACTTGCGAAAGGTGTTCATCGAAATGAAACCATCGAACGAGAAATGCGAATTGGCCGGTATATCTTCCATGACGCCGGTAACGGTGAGCTGGAAACTATTATCGACGCGTAACACCTGGCCGAGGGCCTCTTCTTCGCCGAAATATTTATGGGCCAGGCTTTTGGTCAGTACAATGCCGTTCAGCTCTTTGAGTGCCGTAGCGGGATTTCCCGACAGAAGCTTCCAGCTGAAGATATCGAACGTAGCAGAATCGGCGAACGTGATATTACTTTCCTGGAAACGCTTGTCGCCATGTTCCAGCAAAAACGTATTCGGGCTGGTAAACTGTGTTACGTGCTGGACCTCGGGATAATACTCCTGCAGGGCCGGGCCGACGGGCGCACAACCCCACACCTGGTACTCTTCGGGGGCCGGTGGCGGCAGCTTTGCCTCTTTGTTCGGCTGCCGGAACGACTGCAGCACCCGGTATATCTCCGGTGCATGCTCGTGATACCGGTCGTATGAAAGCTCTTCGCGAATGTAGAGGGTGATCAACAGGCAGCAGCAGAGGCCTACGGCCAGCCCGGTGATGTTGATGGCGGTGTAGACCTTGTTCCGGAGCAGGCTTCTCCAGGCGATGACAAAATAGTTCTTAAGCATAGGTATACCGGGGTTGGCAATGTTGTCCGTAGGGCACTATTACAATTCAACGGCCACAAAAAAAAGCCCCTCCGGGCGCCAGTTCAGGCTTTTTTCCCAGGGGGGCTGTTCGGTTACAGGACAAACCGTTCGCGGGCGGACGGCTATTTTTTCTCTTCTACGGGTACCTCTTGCGTGGTGCCTTCTTCTTTTTCTTCGGCGCTATCCTTGCCCCAGTATGCCCAGATCGCACCGGCGACGAACACGAGGATGATAGCTTTGCCACCGATCTTGTCCCACAGCGAAATGGGGTTCGACGGCAGGTCGAGGTTATAGGCCGATGCATACGACTTCAACTCTTCGTCGCTCACGTCGAAGTATACATCCTTATCTTTGATCGACAGGCAGTAGTGCTCGTCGAAATTCCAGATCGGCAGCCATACGATCCAGAACTGCTTGTAGACATAGGCTACATCGGCATAGGCCTTGTATTCTTCTGAATAGAACTGGGCGCTGTCCGGCAGGTCGGCTACCGGAATGATGTACTGACATTCGGAGCAATACGGTATCCGGGCACGCGCCGAAGACTCTGTATACACCACAAAAAGCAAAGCGGTCAGGAGGAGGAGTTTTCCTTTCATGTTGGTTGTGTTTGCGGTAAAGATACAGGAAGGTATAATTATACCCGATGGCAATCTGTGAACCCCCATAGGGGCCGTTACCGGGTATAAAATTACCGGTAAAAAGCAGGCATTCGGGGACAACCGGCGGGTTCCGCAGATGTAGGGAGGTCGGAAAGCTGTCTATATACCAGCATGTAACCGTAAAAGTGTCATCCGCACGGAGAATGGGCCCAACGTTTACCGGACCGGCTGCCGGCGCGAATGATCGGCCGGCAACAAGCTCACAGTATTTTTCTTTGTTAAAGCGCAGAGGGCTGCATGACAAGGTACTGGCGGATCTCGGCCTTCAGCAGGCCGGTGATGAGCCGCATCTGCTCGTAGCTTTCCTGGATACGGCCGATCAGCAATGCGCCTTCGAGCATGGTAAACATCTTGATGGCAAACTCTTCTGCCGGAAAACTGTCCAGGAACTCGCCGGCTTCAATGCCCTGTTGCACGATGCGTGAGATCCGTCCCTGAAAGAGCCAGATGACATTGTTCACCTGCTCTTTGATAACAGGGTGCGCGGCGTCGGCCTCTACCCCGAAGTTCAGGATGGGGCAACCGCCGGCATCGTCCTGCAGGAGGTATTCCTCGTAAAAGTCCAGTAAGGCAAAAAGCTTTTGCTTGCCGGTACGCTCGCGCGCTACAACTTTGTCGAGCCTGTCAGAGAGGTCCATCGCCAGATAGTTGAATGACTCGCGGCAGATCTCTGCTTTGCTTTCAAAGTTTCCGTAGACGCCGCCTTTCGCCAGCTTGGTAACTTCCATTATGTCCGTAATGGAGGTGCCGGCAAAGCCTTTCTGGTTGAAGAGGGGGGCGGCCTTTTCAATGATAAACTGGCGCGTCCGCTGCGCCTTTTTCAGAGTAGTAACCATAAGACCAATTTTGTGCGTTGTTAGTTAGCTTGGGTATAAAACAACTGCAAGGTCTGCACGAAACCACAGAAAAAGATATGTAGTTATTAAGCGGCTCCGGCCAATTATTAAGCGGTCGGGCTCACCCGCGTGGGCTTTGTTTCAACGGCCGACAGCAGCCTGTCGATGAGGCTCTTTTGTACTAACGCGCGTTCTACTTCGTCGAGCGCGGTCAGAAGATTATTCGGTGTGTCGGTCAGCGCCGTCAGTACCCGCGTCAGCACTTGCCATGCGGGCTGCATCTGTGTGACGAGCGCCTGGCCTTTGTCGGTGAGCTGCAGCAGACGCTTACGCTCGTCCTGTTTGTCGCGCCGGGAGCGGATCAGCTTATGCTTTTCCAGTTCCTTTAATAGGCTGATGGTCGAGGGGTGGGTATAGCCTATCTCGGTGGCGATTTCGACGACACTCAGTACGGGCTTTTGGTGCAGCGCATAGATCACGGGGAACCACTTCGGCTCGAAGTCGATGCCCTGCGCTTTATACAACAGCGCGCAATCTTTCCGCAGTTGCTCGCTGAGGCGTTGCAGGCGGGTGGAGATGGCCAGGATGCCGGCCTCGTCTATCAGGGGAATGCTCATGATCGTGGGGACAGGTCCAGGTAATAAAATACAGTGTCGACGGCCATGACGGGAAACGCTGGCGGCAGGTCTTGTTTTTCAATCCGGCGGAAGCCGTTGCGCTCATAGAATCGTATGGCTGCGTGCAGCTGGGATACAGTGCCGAGGTATAACGCCTGCAGGCCTCGTTGGCGGCTACAGGTGACCAGCGTGTCGAGCAACTGCTGGGCTATGCCCAGTTCCCTGCCGCGAAATTCTTTTCGTACGAACATCTTACGGATGGCGCCGGCCGGTCCGGCAAAGGCGATGAGCCCAATGGTGCCCACGAGCTGCCCGTTATACTGCGCGCCCCAGAAGCCACCGCCCGAGCCGTGGTAGACCTCTTCGAGTTGTAACAGGTCGGGCTGTGCCTCCAGGGTTACGGGCACGTTAAATTCAAGTTGCTGAATGGGCAATATAATATCAATCACCTCCCGGCTCCGGTCATTGCCGAGGGGGTCGATGGAAAGCGACGCGGTCATGCTGCAAGTATTTATGTACAAAACTACGTAGTTAACTACATAAATGCACACCCGGAAAAATACCCTTTTCTCGGTGTTTGGTTCTTTTCGATCTTTTGGGTAGGTTCGCTCATGAGCCCTCCGTATTGTCTCGCACGAGGCGATACCGGTGGGCTTTTTATATTTTTCTGTAACCCAGACACTTTATATATAGTATGGCAGATGAACGTGATGCCGGGAGCGCTCCTCCTGATCAGAATCCCCCTATTCCTTCTCCTCATACGGGCCCGCCCCCGGAGGATCAAAAATTGAGTCTTTCCGCGGCCTTGCTGGCGCCGCTGAACTCCATTTTCGAAGCGCAGGTACAATCGGCCCGCGCGTTCCTGAATTTCATACTTCAGATCGGATTCCGGCACCAATACACGAAAGAAGAGAGATCCGAGCTGGACGCCAAGATCGCCAGTAAGAATATAGATCCTGCGTACCGGGAGGAGCTGCTGCGGGCGCGCAAAGACATCGAGCAATACGACGAGGCCAGGACAAAAATTGCCGCCCAGCTGGAGAAAGCCCGGGACCCGAACCAGACGCTCGACCCACAGGAGCGCGCCGACGTGGAGGACTTCTATCGTCGTTTCGGCGATCTTTACCAGCAATGCTTCAGCTACCTGGACGGCGGTGGCAATATGCGGACCATCTATGTGCCCAACCTGGCGTTGCTGCCCGTCCAACCGTTGGGCATCGATACGGCGAAGTTCAAATTCTCGATGGAAGTTTCCGACACATCGGAAAAATACGATCAAATGGGTACGGTGCAATCGGAGAAGCAGGAGAGCCGTCCCTGGTATCTCATTCAACCGAAGAGTGTACGGGGTACGATCACGTCGGGCACAAAAGAGAACCATTCCCGGTCGATCGAAGTGGAAATGAATATCAAGGCGGGCGACATGCCGTATGGGTTACACCAGATGCTGACCGCCATCACCAATATATCCGCCGACACTGCGAATAAATCAAATACTTAAATCAACTATCAACCCCTAACTATTATGGCCGAAGAAATCAACGTTAGCCCTGCGGAGTTTCAGAAAATTCCCCTGGACTTTATCATTGCCACTCCCCTGCTCACCACCATCAATGCGCACCGGCAGGCGGCTGAAACCACGCTGGCTTTTATTACCAAGCTGCTGAATAAACCGGCGGATGGAAGCGGGCCCGGCGGTATGGAGAACCTGACGTTCAAGATGAAAGTCAACGAGGTCAACGCCAGCGGCCAAAGTGTTGAAACCACGCGGGAGATCTCGGTGCCACTGATCACCCTGGTGAAAGTGCCCAGCCTGAATTTCGATTCGATGAGCGTGAGCTTTAATTACAACATCTCGCAGATCAGCAAAGAGACCAATACGAATGCGCAGTCGGCTAAGCTGGACATCGGTACGACCGGTATCCTCAAGGGCTTTCTGAATGCGTCGCTGGTCGGCTCTGTCGAGCACAGCCGCACGCGCGAAACCACCAGCAACCGCGGCGGGAGCCTGGAAGTAAAAGTAAATGTCAGCGAATCAGCGCTGCCGGCGGGGTTGCAGAAGGTGCTGGATGCGCTCGTTGAAAACATCGAGCTCCCAAAGTAGATACAGTCATAGCCGCAGAACAAAGATCGAGATGGCCGCTATGGCTTGCTGTGCGCGACCTGAAATGGTTCGATAAACTATGGAATTCACTACACGTAGCCGGTCTGCATCACCGGTCTCTCAAGGATTTGCTGCCACCTTTCTTCAGGAAGTGGTTCGGGCAGACATGAGTATGCACGACATGCAACTGGCCGCCTGGCGGCACTTTCTGCAGCACGCCCCGGGAGGACGTGCGGGGGGTGCCGCCGTCGGCATGGCCGAGCAACGCTACCTCTATTTAGACCATGTCAGCCTGACCTTTTATATCAAACCCCTGCCGGGGTCGTCGTTCTGGCAGCGGGTACGGCTGTCGTGGAATGTGCTGCGCGGCAAGCAGGTGATCGATGGCATCGGGCCGCAGTGGTATGAGCTGTGCGAGGCCGACGACCCCGAGCGCATTGCCGTGGTGGTGGACGTACGCCGTGGCGCCGACGGCAATCTGGAGGTTACATCCCAACAAAATGTTATGTCATGAAACTATCCAATATTACTTCTTATTGGTCCAACGCCGTGGAGTGGAAAACCGCTGCCGATTCTTTTTTCGTGGCCCCCGGGGAGACCGTCCAGGAGGCGGCATTGCGACTGGGCCTGTTCAACGTGGGCGAAGTAAAGAACGCGAATAAAACCATCACCGGCCGCGCCGAGGTGCCCCGGCCGCTGACGATCTCGGATACCCCCGAGGTTGTGCCGCGCGAGGTGAAGGCGGTGATCGATACGATGGACCGTATGGGCTATACGGTCTTCCGCAGCGCCAAAAAGAACTACGACCTGAACCTGGTCGGGCTGCGGTCTGAAAATACGACGCCGAATGCCTTCGACGACGAGCTGATGGTATTCTGGAAGTGGGAGAATCGCTGGACGTTGAAACGGTATAAAATTACCACCGATCCGGGGTTGACGTACCTCGCAGACCCCATGAACAACCAGGGTACGGCGATCCTGAAGGAAGGCCAATACAGAAGCTCCCACCGGCTCGGAAAACACAAGGGGCAATACGAAGCGCTGGTGCAGGCCAAGCCCGTAACCGTTATCCGTGACTTCAACCGCGACAAGGTTCTGAACTATGCTTCCGGTAAAGAGCAAACCGGCATCTTCGGCATCAACATCCACCGTGCAACGGCCAGCGGTGAATCTACTTTTGTCAACAAGTGGTCGGCGGGGTGCCAGGTGTTTGCGCGCTCAGCGGAATACAATGACTTTATCAAGCTTTGTAAGCTGGCTATTGCGGAATGGGGGAATTCGTTTACATATACGCTCTTGCCCCGAAGGGAAGTCAATCTATAACACCGGTTTGACTACCACTCGCTATTAATAATATCGGATTACCATCTTCATCGCGCAACCTATTCCATGATATTAATATACCGTATTGGCCGGCCGGGACGGTGAAAGATGCTTTTCATCAAATTAACTGAACATCTCGGACAACTGGAAGATCGACGTACCTGCGATTTTTGAGTAATACCACGGCGCATTGTCGTATTGGCGACGGGCCGGCAAATATTACGCTCATGGAACTATCGTCTATTCTTTCAAAAAAGCCCATCGTGCATCGCGGCGTACTGCCACCGGTGTGCAAGACACCCGGCAGGGTGCAATTTGAAGCATACTCTCTCGAAACTTTTCGGGATGCAACGGCGTGGCCGAACGCAGACTACGTTATCCTATGGATCGTGCAGGGCACTGTGGTGTTGACAACAGGGCTTGACCGACTGATACTGGAGGACAGCTCGATCTGTTATGGTAAACCGTCGCGAGGCTTTGACGTTAAAATCAACAACGGTGCAACGGGGTTTGTGATCTGTTTCTCCCGGGAATTTGTCGAGCTCTATGGGGCGAGCTATTCCAACCTGATCGATTCGACGTTGCTTCATCACCGCCCCTCTGCTGCTATTATCCGCCTGGACGACGCGGGGGCCTTTCTCCAGTCTATAGCGCTGGAAATAATGCAAGAGCTTCAAAGCAATGCACGTCTGCGGCTCGAAGCGATCAGCGCACTGCTCAAGTTTTTTTTGATCAACCTTATTCGCCGGTCCGGAGGCAAGGCCGACGGCACGAACAGCTCCGGGCATTCGGTTCGTTCGAGAAAAGCCGACATCGTAAACAAGTTCTATGCCCGGCTGGAGGAAGATTTTGCGGCGAACAAGACGCCGCGATATTATGCCGAGACGTTGCACGTAACGCCCAATTACCTGAACCAGATTGTCAAAGAGCTCTCGGGCTATACCGTCACCCAGCACATTCAACAACGTATAATATTGGAAGCGAAGCGCAAAGTGCTCTTCGAGGGGTATAGCATGAAAGAGATCAGCTATTTGCTGGGCTTTGTAGACCCGGCACATTTCAGCAAGTATTTTAAGAAGAGTTGCGGCGAGAACTTCTCGGATTTTAAGCGCGGGGCGTTATATCAGTCGCTACAAACCGCCAGGCCGGCTGACGGGTCCGCTTAACCTGGAAGTCGGCGCTACGCGCCGCACGGGAAATACCGCCCGTCTATGCCAACCGTTTGCGCTGCCGTGCCTGTGAACAGCTTTGTTGTATGAGTCATCGTTTGTATGTATTTGTTTCTTTTCCCTAATAGACCAACCGGTCGACATACGGTTTGCTCCTTTGGGCGGTCAACCTACGCGTTAGTCGATTTAGCCGTGCCGTGCGGCGGCGTGTGTTGTCAATTTACGGGCGAATGGCTCCGGCGTGGCGTGTGCGGTTGGGCAAGATTTCGCCGGATTGTAATGAGCGTTTGTAATTTTTCCAAACTATAAAATTAATTGACAACCCCTATGAAGATTTTCTATCAACATGTCAGACGCGCCGTGGCTGCATGCTTCCGACAACGCTTTCTTTGGCTTGCGGCGGCCTGTTGGCTGCTGCTGGCCATTCCACGGGTGCATGCCCAGTACGTCGTAGAAGACCTGACGCCCACCACGGTGATCCGCGAGGGGCTTTCGCTGGCGCAGGCACCCGACGGCCGTATCTTTATTGCCGAGCGCGCCGGTGTGGTAAAAGTATATCAGAACGGCGCCGTATCGAACGTGTTTACGGTTACGACCACGACCGATAGCGAGCAAGGGCTGCTCGGCCTCACGCTGCACCCGAACTTTGCGAGCAACGGTTATATCTATATATTCTATACACGGGCCGACAAGTTCAACCACATCATCGAGCGTGTGCAGATCAATGCCAGCAACCAGGAAGTGGGGCGTCAGCAAATCCTGACGCTGGACCCGATCCAGGGTGGCTTTCACAACGGTGGCGACCTGCAGTTCTTTAACGGCTTTCTGTTTATCACGACGGGCGACAGCCAGAACAATGCAAACTCGCAGGACCTGAGCAACTACCGCGGCAAAATTCTGCGCGTGACGGAGACAGGTCAACCGGCTCCGGGCAACCCGTTCTTCGGCAGCGGCACGGTGCAGCGCCAGAGCATTTGGGCCTATGGTTTCCGGAACCCCTTCCGCCTGGTACCCAACGCCCGGGCAAACAAACTGTTTGTACTGGATGTGGGTACGTCGTGGGAAGAGATCAACGACATTACGAACCCGGCCCCGCTGTATAACTACGGCTGGGGTCATCCGCAGGGCGGCGACGGCATGCAGACGGAGACGAACCTGTTTGTGAACCCTATCTTTACGTATGCGACGGGTTCGATCGGCAATGCGTTGACCAACGGTTTGCTGTACAACCCCACGGTATCGCGGTACCCGGGTGAGCTGACGAACAAGTTCATCATCAAAGATTACGTTCGAAACGAGATGCGCGTATTCGATCCGACGCAAAGCAACCCTGCGTCGACGATCTTCTATACCTCGCCCCACCGCTCGGCGCTGGGGATGATGCTGGGGAACGACGGGTATATTTATTATTGTGAGTATGGCACGAATGGCAACCTGATCCGGCTGAAGTATGGCGAAGGCCAGGCGCCGCAGGTGATCAATCACCCGGTGTCGCAGACGATCGTGGAAGGCAGTCCGGTGACGTTCGGTGTTGACGTTTCGGGACAGGAACCGTTTACGTACCAGTGGCAGTACAATCAGGCCAACATACCGGGTGTCAACGGCCGCACCTATACTATCCCGACCGTTACGATGCAACAGGCGGGTAACTACCGTTGCATCATCACCAACAGCCTTGGGACGGTCACGAGTAACAACGCCGTGCTAACGGTACGTGCCTTCAACAACCACCCGGTGGTGCAGATTACGGCACCGATCCAGTCGTTGACGTGGGATGCCGACGACAATATTTTCTTCGCGGCGACGGCCACAGACGTGGAAGACGGCGTGCTGCCAGCCAGCGCTTTCTCGTGGAGCATCGACCTGTTTCACGAAGATGTGCCGGGTGCAGGCCACTCCCACCCCGGCGCCAGCCCGCAGGGTGTGAGGTCGGGCAACTTTATTGCCGGCAACCAAGGCGAGAAGACGCCGAACGTATGGTACCGCTTCCTGGTAACGGTTACGGACAGCGACGGTTTGACCGACACAGCGTATGTGGATGTACATCCGAACCTGATTACGGTGACGGCCACGACCGTGCCGGCGGGCCTCTCGATCGAGCTTAACCAAAAGCCGGGTACGGCGCCGCGTGTTCAGCGGGTAGTGGTGAATGCCGACCTGCAGGTGTTAAATGCGCCGACGCCGCAGTTCATCGGCAACACGCGCTACGACTTCGACCACTGGGCTGACGGCGGTGCGGCCAACCAGCTGTTCCGTGCGCCCGACCATGACGTTACCTACACCGCGCACTATACGGCCACCGATGTAAGCCAACGTCCTTATCTGGGCGTGGTCGGCCAGATTCCCGGCCGTATCGAGGCAGAGCATTACGATGAAGGCACCGGCGCCTATTTTGATATCAACCAGGGCGGCGACGGCGGCTTCCGCGCCGGCGACGGCGTGGGCACCGAAGGCTCGTCGGAAGGCGGCAATAACATCGGCTGGGTAGTGGATGGCGAATGGCTGGAGTATACAACGAATGTAAACCAGGCCGGCAATTATACCATCGGCTTCCGCGTGGCGTCGCCTTACGACACGCGCAAGCTGCACCTGGAAGTGGACGGCATCAATGTTACGGGCACGGTGAACATTCCGAACACGGGCGGCTTCCAGAACTGGCAGACGGCTGCCGTCTCCAACATATCCCTGAGCGCGGGTGCGCACATCCTCCGTGTGCACTTCGAGGCCAACGACATCAACTTCAACTATCTCGACTTTACGTATGACGGCGATGCCAACACGCCGCCGATAGCCGACTTTGAAGCGAGCACGCAAACGGTTTGCCTTGGCGGTTCTGTCACGTATACGTCCGTTTCGCTCGGACAGATCACGGGTTATACCTGGAACTTTGGCGCAGGCGCTACGCCGGCCACCGCCACGGGTGCCGGTCCGCATACGGTTACGTATGCGACGGCATCGGGTGCCGGCTCGCGCACGATCCAGCTGACGGTGAGCAATGCCGCCGGCAGCAATACCAAGACAGCCACGATACAGGCCACCAGTTGCACGAGCGTGCAGACGCCGTTCGGCGGATCGCCGGCGATCATCCCAGGCCGCGTCGAGGCCGAGGCCTACGACCAGGACGGTGAAGGCATTGCCTATCACGACCTGAGCACCGGTAACGCGGGTGGTGCTTTCCGCAATGACAATGTCGATATACAAGGTGCCTCGGGCAGCAACTACAACATCGGTTGGGTTGAATCAGGCGAATGGTTGGAATACACGGTAAACACGACCGTGCATGCCGAATATACCATCGCCTTCCGCGTGGCTACGCCGTATGACAACAAGGTGCTGCACCTGGAGCAAGACGGCGTCAACATTACCGGCCCGATCGCGGTGCCGAACACCGGCGGCTTCCAGAACTGGCAGACCGTGAGCGTAAGCGACATTCACCTGCACGAGAACATCTCGGAGCTCCGCGTGGTGTTCGAGTCGGCGGATATCAACTTCGACTATATCGACTTCACACCGGTAACCAGCAGCCATGATCCGGAACCGGAAGTTCCCGGCGTCAGCCTGACGCTGCAGGCCGAAGACGCAACCGTCAGTGGTGCTGTCGTGACCGCCAATCAGGCCGGCTATACAGGCACCGGCTTTGTGGACTATGTAAATGCAAGCGGCGACTACATCGAGTGGAATGTAACCGTGCCGGCAGCAACGGCTGTAACCTTGTCATTTGATTATGCTCTCCTCGGGGGCAACCGTCCGCTGGACGTAGTGGTAAACAATGCTTCCCCAGGTGCCTCTAATTTCCCGGCCACGGGTGCATGGTCTACCTGGTCGTCGGTTAACGTGGCGGCGATGCTGCAGGCAGGTAACAACACCATCCGCCTGGCGGCCCGCGGTTCCAGTGGCCCGAACGTAGACCGCCTCCGCGTAAACAGCACGGGTGCCAGCGCTGTACGTGTAACATCGCTTGCCGCGGCGGGTAACGAGTCTACGGTGCGGGCGTACCCTAACCCTTCTACGGGTCGTTACACCCTTTCGGCCACGGCGGCGTGGATGGTCATCGACACCTTTGGTCACGTCATCCTGTCGGGCCATGGCCAGGAGGTAGATATGACACAGCGACCGGCGGGTGTGTATACGATCATCGTCGGTGGAAACCAGAAGATTAAAGTTGTGAAGCACTAACATCGCGCAAGCTAACATAGTACAGCCTGAGACGCATCTAATGAAAGCTCACCGATGTTTATGGAAAATGTAACCCGCTTGTTGTGACTTAATCCGCCGGCGATATGTTCCACCAATTCGTCGACATATTCGCGGATGTTGATCAGGGAGCTCTTTTGCGAGCGATATAGTTTTTGATGGATCAGGGAGATGGCATACATGCGTTCCTGGCTTTCCTGAATGGCCTGCATGGCCGCTTCGTTGTCGAGGTAGTTGGCCTGTGTATTGAGCAGGCTCATGACAATCTGGAGATTGTTCTTGACACGGTGGTGAACCTCTTTCAACAGCCATTCTTTCTCGTCCACCAGTTGGGCCAGGGCCTCATTCTTTCGGGTGATGACGTCCTGTTGCTCGGTTAACTGTTTATTCGTGCGTTGTTTAATGCGAAAACGATTATATAAGACCATCAAAAAAAGAACCAGAAGCGTAGCAAAAGCAATCACCACCTGTTTCGCAAATTGCTCTTCCCGGGCCTTGCCTTCGTGCAATGCCGACTGCTGTTCCAATATCCGGATGTTATTATCCTTCCGTTCGGTCTCATAGCGAATCTGCAGCTCGCGAACCAATTCCGCCTGCACAGCGGTTGTCACGTCTTTAAATGCCATTCTATACGCGGAAAGATGCCGATATGCATTGCGGAAGTCGCCGTTCAAAGAATCTAATCTTGCCAGTGCAAGTTCCGCCTCCGCGACACCATTCAGACCTTTCATCACAGGTTCGTTCAGATATTTTTCCAGATAAAAACGCCCGCGCCTGAATTGGCCAAGTTTGGCGTAGATAAGCCCGGCGCTATGATAGAAATCTCCAAGACGTATATCGCCGGAACGAGCAGAACTCTCATGCTGAAACGCTTCGGCTTTATGAAGGTATGCTTCTGCTTCTGAAGCTCTACCCAAGTCCATATGTGCGGCTGCCAGGTTTAAATGAATGTCGCGTAAACGCAAAGGATCGCGAGTCGGGATTTTCGCTAATATCGATTGTGACAGCGTAATCCGCTCTTCGTTTTTATTCATGTGCCTGAGCATGTTCGAAATACCGTCTACACATGCGTATGCCGTCGGGTCACCGGTATTTTCAAACATACGTATTGCCTTCTGATACCAATCAATCGCCTTGATCGCCTCTTCTTTAAAAGGCCAATGTGCTATAGTACCTGCATGTTTCGCATAAAATGAAGCGACGCGATAGCAGAAATAACCGTAGCCGGTGCTATCTCCTGTTCGCTCGACACCCTCAATCGTTTTTAACGATAATTCCAAACTCACCGCATCGTTTTCTTGTGCCCCTTCTAAAAATGCCAACATGTCATTCGTGTAATGTGTAAACGGGAAGCCGATTATCTGCTGCCGTGCCAACGACTCTCTAGCGTACCGTTTGGAGTCTTCCACCCTTCCGGCGGCGAAGCAGAGATAACTCATATTCATGAATACGTTGATACGTTGATCTGTTCTATCGATGATCGTAAACAGGCTATCGGCCTGCGCGAGTGTGCGAATTCTGTCGTTAAGCGTCGATGGCGAAAAAGGACTATATGTTCCCCAATAGTACCGCGCCAGCGCTTCTTCCAGGCGGTCATGGATCTTTTGTGCCACGCGAATAGCCTCATCGTAAGCTTTTCTGGCGAGATCGACCTCTCCGTAGTCCAGGTAACATTTCATCTTTCCATATAACACGTGACAAACGGTTTTATCGTCATTCCAGGCCGCAGCCTCTTTTTCCGCACGTGTAAGATACGTCAGCGCCTTGTCGAGATCGTTTTTTGTCGTTCCTGGCTGGTATGCATAATAATATCCTACCAGGGCATGCATCCTCGCGCGCTCTTTTCCTTTGCAAGCCGATGCCAAGCGTTCCATATCGCCGATGCTTTCTTTGCCTGCTAAAAACCGATAGCCGTTTTCCGTTTTAACGAGGTCGTCAAAGTTTTCCGTGATCAACACCATGGCGTTCAGGCGCGTACCCCTGCAGGCGAATCGCAGCGCGCTGTCCATATCAATCTGGTTGACACGGACCACATTCGTGTGTGCAAAAGCCAGCTTCAACAACAATCGCTGCTGTGCCAGGCTTGCCGACTGAATCTGAGCACCGGAAGGCTGGGTTAATGCGAGCAACAGCGCTATGAAGGAAGCACGGCTGAAATGACAGAAAAAATGTTTCCTGATTGACATGGTAAGATTGGTAGGTTAGATAAGTTTACTGGCTATCCTTGAAACTGTCGCCTGATCCCCAGCTTTTTCATCCTCGAACTCAGCGTGCTCGGGGGGATACCCAACAGATCAGCCGCTCCCCCCTCGCCGGCAATTCTGCCGTTGACGCGTTGCAGCACTTTCAATATATACTCCTTCTCATTATCAAAGATCGACTGGATCTTAAAGTCCGCTTCCACCGGCGGGTCTGCGACATTGGCGGGCGATGAAAGATGGATATCCTTGATGGTCTGCCCTAGCGTTAAGAGCACGCTGCGCTCCACCACATGTTCCAATTCGCGTATATTGCCGGGCCAGCTATACTTTTTCATCTCCGCCAGCACTTTTCCGCTCAGGCTGGTGATCGGCTTTCCCGACTTCCTGGAGAAACGTTTGACAAAGTGCAGTGCCAGCGCGGCGATATCTTCCTTCCGCTCCCGGAGCGGTGGCAGGTGAATCGGGAATATGTTCAGGCGATAATAGAGATCGGCGCGGAATTTTCCTTCCGCCATCATTTTCTCCAGGTTGCGGTTCGTGGCGGCAATAACCCGTACGTTGACCTTGATCGTGGCTTTGCCGCCGAGTCGCTCGATCTCCTTTTCCTGGAGTGCGCGTAACAACTTTACCTGTAACTCCACGGGCATTTCGCCGATCTCGTCCAGAAATAACGTGCCCTTGTCGGCCAGCTCAAACTTGCCGATCCTGCGCTCGACGGCGCCAGTAAAGCTGCCGCGTTCGTGGCCGAACAATTCGCTTTCGATCAGTCCGGCCGGCAAGGCCGCGCAGTTGATCTTGACCATGAGCTTATTTTTGCGCGGCGATGCCGCGTGGATCGCCCGGGCAATCAACTCCTTTCCGGTGCCGGTCTCTCCGAGCAATAACACGGTGCTGTCGGTGGGCCCCACCTGCGAGACCAGACGGAAGACCTGCTGTATTGCGCCGGAGCCGCCGATGATCTCCGACCAGTTTTGCGTGGTAGAGAGTTCTTCTTTCAAATAGATTTTCTCTTCTTCCAACTGCTCACGGTATCGGCCGATTTCGGTCAACTGGCGGTTTACTTCTTCGTTCGCCATTAAGTTCGATAACGTGATTGCTATTTGCGAGCAAATGCCCTTAAATAAGGGCCGCGGAATGGAGAATGCGAGGTTGTCGTTCCATCGGAAATTCATGACGGCGATATTCTCACGTCCGAGCCTGATCGCTACGCCGGCCATGGTCCGCAACCCTACCGACTCCGCGGCGCGGGAGTAGGTCGGGGGCGCGGGAGAGGTAAACCACTTGGTCACGTCAAAGATGACGATATCGTCAGCTTCCAGGATGGTATTGAAGATGCCATCCTGCACGCCGGTGTCGGTATCGATCAGCTTGGCGAAATCGGGATGCGCGGCAAAGTCGGCCGCCGGATCGAACAGCACCGGCCGGTGTGTTTTTTTGTCTTTGCTCAGTGCGTGAATGACATAGTCGTCTATATCAAATAGTTCTTTTAAATGTACGCGGAGGATCTTGCCCAGGACCTCTTTGTCGCGCACGGACGCGACGGCATTGCTGAATTCCAATAGTTTGGCTTTCTCCAATTCCCGTTCGCGAACAGTTTCGTTGGCCACGATATTGGAAACGGCCAGCGCCAGTTGGGAGCAAACACCCTGCAGCAACGTGCCGGCCAGATCAAACGCGGCGCCCTTTTTGACAATAAACAATACCGCCCCGATATCGGTCCCACCCGCGCGAAGCGCCGATATGACCATCTGGCCGATACCTGTATCCCGCCAGAAGGTAACATAATACGGCATGCCGGACCGTGCCGCTAACGCTGCTACATCATACACCACCGGTCCTTTCGACTGCATGATCTCGTTGAACAAAGGATCATGTACATCAAATTTTTCAGCCAATGTTTTCTTCAGGTCAGGGTGATCGGTTATTTTTTCACAAATCGCGATAACAAAGAATCGGTAGGCCTCTCCCCCTTCTTCTATTGTAAAAAAGCCAAGTTCTTCAACCGGGAACAACTGCTTTATTTGTCCATTGACAACCTTGACCAATTCCTGTCGGTTTTTGACGGCAGCCAGGTCGTTGCTGAGCGACAGCAGCAAGGAAGTTTCCTGCTCACGCCGGCCTATCTCCTCCCGGGCAATGATGTTTGCCGTCGTCATCGACACAGAGCAGGATATCTCTTGCAGCAGGCGGGAGGTTTCCGGCAGCACCGGGCGGTTTTCGGCGAAAAGCAGGACCAGCCATCCGATCAGTACATCCCCTTCCAGGAGCTTAAGGGCGATAAAATCTTTACCCCCTGTGCCTGTGATCACGGAATCGTCCTCGGCAAGCAGTTGCCGGGCATCTCTGTTTCCTACCGCGGCGAAGCTGCCCGCCAGGAACCCGGCGATGTGTTGCTCTTCAGTTTTTTGAAAGATGTAGGACCAATAATGCCCGGTCTGTTGGTTATGTCGCAGGATGAATCCACTCTCAAACACGATATATTTTTTTAGCGTGCTGCTAATAAAAAGCAGCATTTCCTCCTTGCTGCGTATCGGAACGATCTCCTTATTAATTGAATGTAAAATATCCCACTGCATCCGATCTCAAACTCTTTTGATGTCATGCATTCCAAATGATTCCCCAATAAATATCGACGCAGATGTTTTAACGACTATCAACGCTCCCACCTCAGCCCATCCGGCAAAGGCCTTGTCAACAAAGTCTTGAAAGCTGGCGTCCTGAGCTATTCCCTATAAATTTAGTAAAGATATCCCATTACATCAATGGGGTTACGCAGATTGCTACTGCGCAGCCGGCAAATTAATATTTACTGCAAATACAGATAATATGCAACCATATTAACTGCAATTACGATTAATATCCTATATTTACTTTGTCACATCGATCATTGCCATGAAGAAGACCAAACTCGGTGAATTTGAAGAGCTCGTATTGTTAACGGTAGCCGCGCTGCAGGGGGACGCGTACGGCTTGAAGATCAAGCAAGAGCTGGAGGAACGGCTGAATGAAGACCTGAGCATGGGCTCTATACAATCGGCATTAAAGCGCCTGGAAGAAAAGGGCTTTCTCAACTCCGAGTTCGGAGAGGCCACCCCGCAACGCGGGGGCAAACGAAAGAGAATTTACGAGATCACCAGCCTGGCGCATCGCACCCTGGCCGAATTAAAGGCCATTCGCGCCGATCTCTGGAAGTCTATACCTAAACTGGCCGGCGGCCTGAAAACGATATGAGCGCTCGCCATTCCCTGCGTCCTCCCCGGTGGCCCCTTGCCATCCTTCGCTTTTTTATCAAAAAGGAATATCTCGAAGAAATTGAAGGCGACATGGAGGAGCTCTTTTATGACAATGTTGCACGATGGACCGTGCGTAAGGCAAAAAGGATCTATACCGTCGAAGCGCTTAAGCTTCTGCGGCCTGTGCTGTTAAAGAAGCTTGGACATTCATTCACCCTACCCTCCTTCCCTATGTACAGAAATTATTTCAAAACCTCCCTGCGGGGCCTGCTGCGAAATCCGCTGACGGCGTTCATCAATGTGTTCGGGTTATCCGTTGCCATCGGTATTTGCCTGATCGTATATGCTTTCATGCTATACGACCGGAGCATCGACCAGTTCCATGTCCATAAAAAATCGGTATACCTGGTGACTATTTTAGCCGAGCACGACGGCGAAACGCAACAGTATGGTCTTGCGCCGCGGCCCCTGGGAGAAAGGCTCCGGGAGGATTTCGTTCAGGTTAAAAATGTCTGCCGCATCGAAGAGGGCCGCGTGGTGGTCAAACACGAAGATGATGTATATCATGAGCACATCCGGTACGTCGATCCTTCTTTCTTCGATATGTTTACGTTCCCGCTTAAGTGGGGTTCGCCCGAAGCGCTGGCTGATCTGAACAACATGGTGCTGAGCGAAGACATGGCAGTGAAGTATTTTGGTGAAGACAATCCCGTGGGCCGGGACGTACTGGTGATCTTCAACGACTCGACCAAGAAGGCTTTTACGGTAGCGGGTGTGGCAGCGGCATTCCCCAAGGCGCACGACCTCGACTTTGACTTCCTGGTTCACTTCGACAACATCAACGTCGCCGACGGCGCCTATGACATGGACGACTGGCGTGCGTTCCTGCCGGCTACCTTTATACAGGTGGAGAATCCTGCCGGGCTGCGGACGATCGAACAGCAACTGAAACCCTACCAAACATTACAAAACGAAGCCCTGCCCGACCGGCCCCTGGCTGCCTTTGCGTTTGAACCACTCACCTCGTTGCATGAAAGGGCTTCCCACCTGCGGGATGCTATCGTGCATGACTTCAATGCCGAGGGGCGTATGGGTATGCCCATCATTGCCATCTTTATGATTGCCCTGGCGTGTTTCAACTATATCAATATCGCCATTGTGTCGGCGTCGAAACGTTTGAAAGAGATCGGTGTCCGAAAAGTGATCGGTGCCAACCGACGCAAGGTGATCCTGCAGTTCCTTTCAGAAAATGTCGTGGTCACATCCTTTGCGGCGGGCATCGGTATTGTCCTTTGTTATTTTGCATTCCTGCCCTGGTTCGTACAGTTTACGGGTTGGCCGCTCGAGCTGCCGTTGGTACACGGTGATCTTTGGGTATTCCTGGCAGCCCTGCTGTTGTTTACGGCCCTGGTTTCCGGGCTTTATCCGGCACTCTATATCTCAAACTTCGATGCGGTCAAGATCTTCCGTGGCTCGTTACAGTTTGGCAAGCACAATCCGTTCACGCGGGTGTTCCTTTGCGTGCAGCTCATCCTGGCATGTATCACCATTACCGCCGGCGTTGTGTTTACGCAGAACAATGCCTTTCAGAATTACCGAAGCTGGGGGTACGATCAGAAGCATGTAGTATACGCCAGTGTTCCCGACGCCGCGGCGTTCGACCGTTTGCACGCCGCGATGAAACAGCAGCCGGGTATCGTCGTGTCGTCGGGATCGACCGACCACCTCGGAAAAACGGTCTCTCCGGTACTGCTGCGCCAATCTTCGAACCACTCCCACGAGGCGGGCCGGTTGGCGGTCGATGCCCACTACTTTGAAACGATGGGATTGCGATTGATCGCCGGGCGTGGCTTTCGGGAAGATTCCGAAAACGACCGTCGCGCGCTGGTGGTAAACGAGCGGCTGGTGCATGAGCTGAATTTGAAACAACCGCTCGGACATCGGTTCGACGTGAACGGTTCTCCTTATGAGATCATCGGCGTGGTACAGGACTTTCATCATTGGGATTTCTTCCGGAAGATCCAGCCCATGGTCTTTACGCTGGCTACGCGGGAAGACTATCGCTATTTGTCGTTGCGTGTTGAAAGCGGCGCGGAAGCGCGAACATACGAGGCGTTGCAACGGCAATGGGCCCGGCTCTACCCGGAGATCCCGTTCCAGGGAGGCTATCAGTCCGATGCCTGGGGAACTTACTTTAACAGTGTGAATCGTTCGGAGACTTTCAACAAGGTCATAGCTTCCATCGCTGTCTTGCTGGCTTGCCTGGGATTGTACGGCCTGGTGACGCTGAATGTATCGGGACGGATCAAGGAATTCAGTATCCGCAAGATGCTGGGCGCCGGCGTGGAGAATATAGCGATGGGGATGTTGCGTCAATATGCCGTGTTGATGACGGTGTCGCTACTGCTGGGCGCCCCGCTGAGCTATTTCTTCTCACGGGCTTACCTGGATATGCTTTTTGCTTACCCCATGCCCCTGGACTACTCCGGCACTATTATAGCCCTGGTCATCCTAACCTGTCTGGTGCTGGCGGTCATCGCCACGCAGATCAGACGTGTATTACACTTACGTGCGGTAGAGGGGTTAAAGATGGAATAACATATCTCCCTGGTTTCCCCTCGCTTTTGCGAAGTATAGCTCTAACCTCTACAGGGTAGTGTGTAGACCCGCGCCGGGTAGTGTGTAGACCTGGGCCGGGTATTGTATAGAATTATTCTAAATAGGAGTTGTAATTCCTATGTGGGTGTTGCATACTTGCGCGCAGAAACCAACCTACACAAGTACACATCATTACCATGAAAAGTTTAGCGCTTAGTCTTCTGATATTGCTGAGTGGTACGGTGCTGTTTGCACAGACCACCGGCTCGGTAAGTGGTACGGTTAAAACTTCTGATGGCTCGCCAGCGGAGTTCGTGAACGTGCTGCTCGAGGGTACGTCAAAGGGCACGGTGGCGGATAGCCGCGGCCGTTTCAAGATCGGCAACCTTGCCCCGGGATCATATACCCTGGTCGTTTCTTTTATCGGCCTGGAAACCCAGCAGCAGGTCATCGAGATCACCGCGGGGCAGAACAACGAAGTAAATTTCTCGTTGAAAGAAAACTCCTCGGAATTGCAGGAAGTCGTGATCTCGGGCACGCGCGACTCGTATAAGGCCGACCGTACGTCTTCGTCGCTGCGCTTAAGCTCTTCGTTGCTGGAGACTCCGCAGAATATCCAGGTCGTGACCGGCGAGGTGTTAAAAGATCAACAGATCATCAGCATGAGCGACGGTTTAATCCGCAACGTGAGCGGCGTGGTACGTTCCGAGCACTGGGGCGACATGTATGCCAACCTGAGCGCCCGCGGCTCGCAGCTGCAGGCTTTCCGCAACGGGTTCAATATTGTAAACTCGTACTGGGGCCCGCTGACGGAAGATATGGCCTTTGTCGATCATGTGGAGTTTGTAAAAGGTCCGGCGGGCTTTATGCTGGCCAGCGGCGACCCGGCCGGTCTCTTTAACGTCGTGACCAAAAAGCCTACCGGCCAGACCAAGGGCGAGGCCGCGGTAACGATGGGCAGCTGGGGCCTGTTCCGCACGACGCTGGACCTGGACGGCAAGCTGGAGTCGAGCGGAAAGCTGCTATACCGTCTCAACCTGGCCGCGCAAAACAAAAACTCTTTTCGACCCAACGAATACAACGACCGGTATGTCGTGGCCCCGGTGATCTCCTACCAGGTAGACGAGAAGACCAAGCTTACGCTCGAGTACGATTACCAGCGCGCCAATATGAGCGATGTAGGCTCGTTCTATCTCTTTGCCAAGAACAGGTATGCCGAATTCGACCGCGACGCTACGAGCCTGCCGGCGGGTCTGCCCGGGACGGTCATCAACGACCACGCGGTATACCTGAACCTGCAGCACCAGCTGGCCGACAGCTGGAAGCTCACCGCCCAGGCAGCGCGGTTTATTTACAACATGGAAGGCTCGTCTATGTGGCCGACGATCTTTAACGACGATGGCACCTATATCCGTACCGTAGGCATCTGGGACGCCAACAGCAAGATGTCGCTCGGGCAGATCTTTGTGAACGGCGACGTTACCACCGGCAAGATCCGGCACCGTGTATTGGGTGGCATCGACATCGGCCGCAAAGCCTATATGGCCGACTGGAGCCAGGGCCACAACCTCGACTCGCTGACGCATCCGTTCGATCCTGTCAATCCCGACTTGGGTGTACCGCGAGCAGGCTATCCGAAATTCGATCGCGAAACGCCCCTGGAGGAGCGCGCGCAGATCACGGGCGGACTATACGACACACGCTATACCAGCGCCTACCTGCAAGACGAGCTGGGCTTCCTTGACAACAAGATCAGGCTTACGCTGGCACTTCGTTATACCGACATTTCGATTGTGACCTACGGCGGTGCCCCGCAGACATCCGAACATGTTACGCCGCGCCTAGGCCTGAGCGTGACCCTCACGCCGACACTCTCCGGCTATGCGCTGTACGATCAGGCATTCCTGCCGCAAAACCCGCTGGGCGTTCCGGGCGACGAGGTGAAGCCCATCACGGGTGACAACCGGGAGATTGGCTTCAAGAAGAACTGGGGTGGCGGCTGGTCTACAACCTTGTCGGCATTCAGCATCCTGAAGAACGACGAGCTCACGGCCAACACGCTGACGTCCGATCGAAACGATATGATCGGCATTGGGCAGAAGCGCGCCCAGGGTATTGAATTCGACCTGCGTGGTACTGTTGTGAGGGGATTGAATGCGATCTTTAATTATTCGTACATGAACTCTAAGGTAACGAAGGGCACGCCCGGTTTTACCGAGAAGGGTGACGTGGTGCCCGGCTTTGCCAAACAAACATTTAATACCTGGCTGACCTACAAACTACAAGGCGGTGCGTTGAGGGGATTCGGCGCATCGGTGGGTTATACATTCCTCGGCGACCGCGCCACCTACTATACCGCAGCGCCCGATCCCAGCAAGAATCTGGAGGACTACTACAAACTGGACGCCGGCCTGTCGTGGGAGAAAGATCGCCTGAAGTTTACGGTCAATGTATTCAACGTGCTCGATGCGTACCTGTACAGTGGCTCGTACGAAAATTGGGTAACACAAGCGGATGGCGAAACGCCGTCGCCTGTTTACAGCTACCAGGCGGAAGCGCCGCGGAACGTGCGGTGCAGCATAGCGTACAGCTTCTGAGCGAACGCGTCGGCCGTCATCCTATCAAAGCTTGCAGATTCCGGTCTGCAAGCTTTTTTACTGCTATATAGTTGTCTCGTCATCGATCTCAGACTCGTCTCCGAGGCGTTTTCCGGCGGGCTTTTTATTCGGCTGTGCCTTGCTGGTGCCCTTTTCAAATTCTTTGGATGCACGGTCCTGCGCCGGCTTCTTCTGTCCTTCGGCGGATACTCCCGGATGGTTTGCCGAAGTCTCATCGTTATCTCTTGTTGTTGTTTTCATGATGCTGTATGGTTTTAACTGAACCTTCATTGTGCGGTAGGTAAAAAAATACGCCACCGAAGCGGTTCCTCGTACGGAGGAAATGATCCTACGCTGCGGCAGGCCTGTTACGGCGCTTTGCACCCGTCTGTCCAATTATATCGCCATTTGGTTCTCCAGCCGCTCTGCCGTTCCCCGGCAGGATTTTTTCGGCCCGGCACACTATGCCAATCATTACATTGAACATCAACCAGCGGCGCCACGAGATCGACATTCATCCATGGGTATCGCTGCTGGACGCTATACGGGAAAATCTCAAGCTGACCGGTACAAAAAAGGGTTGTGACCATGGCCAATGCGGTGCCTGTACATTGCTGTGTGACGGTAAGCGCATCCTCAGCTGTCTGACGCTGGCGGTGATGAAAGACGGCGCATCGATCACAACGATCGAAGGTATTGCCGACGGTGATGTGTTGCATCCCCTGCAGCAGGCGTTCATCGATCACGATGCCTTTCAATGCGGATACTGTACTCCCGGGCAGATCTGCAGTGCCATCGGGATGTTGCAGGAAGGGCGCGCGCACGCGCGAAGAAGTTAAAGAGCTGATGAGCGGCAACCTTTGCCGGTGCGGTGCCAACGTCGGCATTATCGATGCGATCATGGAGGTAAAGAACGGAGGCCACGGTGAATAACTTCACGTATCAACGCGCCGCCACGGTGGCAGACGCTACGGCCGCGGTATATGCCGACGCCCGCGCACAATTTGTCGCCGGCGGCACGAACATCATCGACCTTTGGAAATATAACCTGACGCACCCAGCACGGCTTGTCGATCTAAACTCGATCCCCACTCACCGGGGACTGGACGCGACGGACTACGGCGGGGTGCTGATCGGCGCATTTATGACGAATGCTGAGACGGCGTATCACCCGCTGATTGAGCAACGGTATCCGCTGCTGTCGCGAGCGATCCTGGCGGGGGCGTCCGCACAGATCCGCAACATGGCCACGAACGGCGGCAACCTCTTACAACGCACCCGCTGCTATTATTTCTATGATCCCTGTGCACCGTGCAATAAACGTGTGCCCGGGAGCGGCTGCGCGGCCATCAAGGGACGTAACCGTATGCACGCCATCCTCGGCGCAAGCGCGGAATGTATTGCTGTGTTTCCGTCGGACATGTGTGTGGCCCTGGCAGCATTGGATGCGACCGTGCACGTTTCAGGTCCCTCCGGACCTCGAAGTATAGCGTTTCAGGATTTCCATCGCCTGCCGGGCAAAACTCCCGAACAGGACAATACCTTACAACGCGGTGAAGTGATCACCTCACTGGAACTGCCGGCCGAGGGATTTTCACAGCATTACTCGTATCTAAAAGTTCGCGACCGGAACTCCTATGCATTTGCCTTGGTGTCTGTCGCAACAGGACTAACGCTCGACAACGGCACGATCAAAGAAGCTCGGATCGCGTTGGGCGGTGTGGCGCACAAGCCATGGCGTGTGACAGAAGCAGAAGCATTCTTACATGGCAAACCAGCGAATGAACAGGCCTTTGCCGGCGCAGCCGACATTCTATTACGCGGGGCGAAAGGCTATAAATATAATGCTTTTAAAATCACCCTGGCGAAACGGGCCATTATCCGAAACGGAATGATGGCGTTGAATCCAGACTCGCAACGGCCGGGAGCGCAACCTTCTGCTTAGCCCAAAACGAAAAGTATATATGACTGCAACCGCTTCTGTAGGACAACCGATCAACCGCCTGGAAGGCAAACTGAAGGTAACCGGCGCCGCCCAATACGCGGGTGACTACCCTGTGGACGGCCTGCTGTATGGTTACGTCGTAAATAGCACCATCACCAGAGGGAAGATCATCAACATCGAAACGCGCGCGGCAATGACGCTGGACGGCGTCGTGGAAGTATTTACCCACGAGAACCGGCCCAAACTTGCATGGTTCGATATGCAATATGCGGATATGGACGCGCCACCCGGTTCGGTGTTTAAACCATTGCACGACGCCGAGGTACTCTTCAACGGACAACCTATTGCGCTGGTCGTAGCCCGGGATTTTGAAACGGCGCGGTATGCGGCAACGCTCGTCAAGGTACTGTATCAGGCGGAGGCCTTTGCAGCGTGCCTGGACGACAACCTGGAAAAAGCACGCGCGCCCAAGATCGGCATGGCGTCGGTTCTCAAGCCACCACCCCCTAAGCCCACCGGAAATTTTGAAGAGGCCTATAATAATTCGCCGGTAAAGGTCTCGGTAGAAATAAAGCACGGCGCCGAACATCACAACCCGCTCGAACTGTTTGCCACTACGACCCTTTACGAGGGCGAGGGCAAGTTGACCATCTACGACAAAACACAAGGCACGATAAACAATCAGTTATTCGTAGCCAATGTATTTGGCCTTCACTACAAAAATGTACGTGTGCTGGCACCGTTCGTCGGCGGCGGTTTTGGTTCGGGACTACGCCCGCAGTACCAATTGTTTTTATGCGTGCTGGCGGCATTACAATTGAAACGAAGTGTTCGTTTGACCCTTGACCGTCAGCAAATGTTTCCGTTCTGCCATCGGCCTCAAACCATTCAACGACTAAAATTCAGCGCCGATGAGAACGGACGAATCACGGCCCTGAACCACGCCGCCATTGGTGAGACATCGCAGTACGAAGACTATACCGAAATTGTGTCGGACTGGAGTCATCGGCTTTATCCCGCTCCGAACACGCTTTTTGAGTATAAGCTCGTGCCACTCGATGTTCATACCCCCATCGATATGCGTGCGCCGGGCGGTAGTACAGGAATGCATGCCATTGAATGTACGCTGGACGAGCTGGCGTACGCATTGAACACAGACCCGCTGGAGCTTCGACTGAAAAACTACTCTGATCTCGATCCATCGAAGGGAAAGCCCTTTACCAGTAAGGAATTGAAACAATGTTACCTGAAGGCGGCCGAACAATTCGGATGGGAAAAGCGCAATCCGATACCGGGCAGCATGACCCGTGGGAATAAGCTGATCGGCTATGGCATGGCCACCGGCATCTGGGATGCGTATCAATTTCCGGCGCGTGTCGAAGCTATCCTGACAGCCGAAGGCAAGCTGATCCTAAACAACGCCGTGACAGACATCGGTACGGGGACGATGACGGTGATGACACAAATTGCCGCGGATGCGCTGGGGGTATCCCTTGCTGATGTGACGTTTCAGTATGGCGATAGCAAACACCCCTTCTCGATGTTTCAGGGGGGCTCAGCTGCCACTGCCTCTACCGGTGTGGGTATTGTTATGGCTGCAAAGGCCCTCCGGAAGAAAATACTTGAAAAGGCAAAACGCATACCCGGTAGTCCGTTAAAAGGCATTGCCGGCGACGATCTGGTGTTCGGCGACGGAAAGATCGCTTCCCGGCACGATCCATCGAAGTATGTTTCCCTGGGAGATGTTGTGGCGGCCAACAACGGCCGCCCCATCAAAACCACCAACATGGGCAAGCCGCATTTAGTAAAACTCAGAAAGTACAGCAAGGCCGCGCACAGCGCGGCATTTGTAGAAGTTGAAATAGACAAAGACCTCAAGACCATCAACGTTACCCGGGCGGTAACTGCAGTGGCTGCCGGCACGATCGTCAACCCCAAGACGGCACGCAGCCAAATTCTCGGATCGATGGTGTGGAGCATCAGCAAGGCCCTGCGCGAAGAAAGCATGCTCGATGAAAACCTGGGAAAATATATAAACCCCAACCTGGCCGAATATCACATTCCGGTGCACGCAGATATACATGCGCTGGACGTGATCTTTGCCGATGAAAAAGACGAGCTGATCAACGAGCTCGGCATCAAAGGTGTTGGTGAGATCGGTCTGGTGGCCATGCCGGCGGCGATCTCAAACGCGGTGTTTCATGCCACAGGCAAGCGCTTGTATAAACTCCCCATGCACTTCAATGAATTGCTGGAGAACGAAACAGTATCTGATAACCCCTAATGTATCAACATGAAGAACGAAGAGACCTACAGGATCGGTCGTAGAAAAGCCATTGGCAATCTGGGAGTGGGCCTGGCAACACTTGCCGTACCCGCGGTCGCGTCGGCCACGCCATCAGCAGGAGACGCTGCGCCGGCAGATGTTGACGACCCGCTGACAAAATACCCCAGACCTCCATTCAAGCACCAATCGCAACCCTGGCCGGGCCTGGCATCGAAGATGGATCCGCGGCCGGATCACGGCGAAAAAAGTTATAAAGGCTCCGGCCGGCTAAAGGGAATGAAGGCACTTATTACCGGAGGCGACTCGGGCATGGGCAGGGCAGCGGCGATCGCGTATGCGCGAGAGGGTGCCGATGTTGCCATCAACTACTATCCTACAGAAGAGCCCGATGCGAGGGAAGTGATCGAGCTGATCAAAGCCGAGGGCAGAAAAGCCGTGGCCATACCCGGTGACCTTCGCGATGAGAGTTTTTGCAAACGCCTGGTAGCGGAAGCTGTAAAAGGGCTTGGCGGCCTGGACATCCTGGTGAACAATGCAGCGCGTCAGCAAACAAAGGCCTCCATTCTGGACATCAGCTCGGAGGATTTCGATACTACCATGAAAACGAATATATATGCTCCGTTCTGGATCATTAAAGCGGCCCTGCCCCACCTGAAGCCTGGCGCGGCGATCATCGGAACAACGTCGGTACAGGCAATGGACCCCTCTCCCGAGCTTTATGACTATGCGCAAACGAAGGCTGCTACGACGAACTATGTACGATCGCTGGCCAAACAGCTTGGACCAAAGGGTATCCGGGTGAATGGTGTGGCTCCCGGCCCGATCTGGACGCCGCTTCAGGTGAGCGGCGGGGCCACGCAGGAAAAGCTGGAAAAGTTCGGAGGAGAAACGCCGCTCGGCCGCCCCGGACAACCCGCGGAACTGGCGTCGATCTACGTGCAGCTTGCAGACCCGAGTGCGAGCTATGCCAACGGGCAGATCTATGGTTCATCGGGAGGCGGTGGTCAACCCTAGCCGGTTTCTATAACAAAAAAGGAGCATTTGTCGTGCTCCTTTTTTGTTTATTCATGTATACCGCAGGTATTCGCTGCGGTATACATTGATCGTGCAGTTTAATTATAACCGGGGTTGTTATCTCCCAGGGCCGGATTGCGTTGTCTTTCGTTGTTGGACAACGGCAGTAACAAATACGTAGATGTATAGGTCTTGCCCCACGGATTGGTAGCACCCACGACGTCGACATAGGTCACTTCGCCGGGATTTGCTTCGCTTGTCTGCGGATAGCGCTGCGTGCGGAGGATATCGAACCAGGTCTTGAACTCGAATACCAGCTCGCGGTTCCGTTCGGTCCATACCTCCTCTACAAACTCCGGCGTTGCCAGACCTGCCAGGTCGGCTGCGACGTCGGCGGGATCCTGCATCCAGTATGCTCTCGCGCGTACCTCTGTCAGATAATCCACAGCTTCTCCTGTTACGCCTTCGGACTGTGCGATGGCCTCGGCGGCAATGAGCAGCACGTCGGAGTACGTGAAGATGGCCACGTCTTTGCCCGAGTTACCGGTCGTGAACAGGGCGTTCTCATCAAACCAGATATACGGTGTTTCGCGGAACGTTACCGGATTGCCGTCGGCGCCGTTCATGGTAGTATGAAAATACTGCTTCTCCTGGATGCGTAAATCCTCTGTCGGGTCATACATGTTAAGAAACTCGTCTTCGGGCTGGTAAGCACCGTTTACTACCGAGTATTTTACAACCTTGTCTTCGAAGCCTTCAAAGGCCGGAACTGTCCAGCGCGGGTAGTCGCTTGCGGTGATCGCCGCATCGTACTCGCGGTAGAAGATATACTCGTTGGCGGTTTTGTCTGCGCGACGGATCTGGTTGTACGCGCTGTTGGGCAGGTCTACGTTGCCACCGGCCATTTGATGCTGGGTCAGGCTATAGCTGCCGAACTCACCGTTGATGACGCGTCGTGCCATGGCGGCAGCGTCGGCATAGTGATCTTCCTGCAGCGGGTAACCGCTCATGGTCAGGTATACTTCGGCCAGCAGTGTCGCTGCTGCGCCTTTTGTCACGCGGCCGCTGTTGGTGGCCATGGTGACGGCGGCCATATTGCTCTCGTTCACGGCCCACAGCAGGTCAGCCTCGATCTGGTCATAGATCGCTGCAATGGGAGATCTTCCCACGTACACCTCGTCGGCCAGCGATACCACGGGCTCGGTAATAAGCGGTACTTCTCCAAACAATCTCACCAGGAAATAGTAGGCGTATGCCCGGAAAAATCTGGCTTCGCCTTCCAGCTGACCGATCTCCGCTTCGGTAAGTCCCGGGGTCGTCGCGATATTCTTGATCGCGAAGTTAGCCCGTGCCACACCGTTATACAGCTCGGCCCAGCGGTCGTCCAGGTATCCGGAAATGTTCGTGCCGTTGAGGGTCAACTGCTGTGCGTGGCTGGCATGCACTTCCTGTCCTTTGTATTGATTGTCAAAGAAACCAGACATATCCTGAAAGAAAATGGCCGGTGTACCTGCGTATGCAGAGCCATCAAACATCTGCGGAGCTCCGTTTCGATAGAGCGTGTTCACAGCGTTGAAGGCATGGTCGCGGTCAGAAAAGAACTGATCGCTCGACATCTCATCTTTGGGCTCCTCCTCCAGAAAGTCTGAACAAGAAAAGGCGCTGAGCCCAGCCAGGAGTATGATTAAATGTATCTTTTTCATAATCTGTTCAAGTTAAAGTGATCAGAACTGCAGGTTTACACCGAGCGTATACGTTGTAGGCTTCGGATACTGGAAGAAGAAAATGTTTTGGCCCCACTGTGCGTCGTTGCCTGTCCACGAAGTAGCTTCCGGATCGTACCCTTTAAATTCTTTCGAGTCGATCACAAAGGCGTTTTGTACGTTAGCATAGACGCGCAGGTTGCGCAGCTTGAGGCGCTCCAGCATTTCGCTGTTGACGGTATATCCCAGGGAGAACAAGTTGCCGCGCAGGTATGAGCCGTCGGCTACCCAATGGCTATCGACCTCGCTGTTCTGACCACCACGGCCCTGGTGACGGATCTCCTGCACCATGGTGTTCTGGCGCTCAGGGGTCCAGCTGTCGGTCAGGATCGTCCGTAAGCCGTTGGCGATGCCTGAACGGTCTTCGGTGGAGTGGAAGAATTGCTGAAGGATGTCTACGCCGTATACAAATTGCAGATCGACGGTCAGATCCCAGTTCTTATACCGGAAGGTGTTGATAAAGCTTCCCGTCCAGTCAGGCAAACCTTTTCCGATGATCTTCTTTTCGACAGAGCGTTTGGCTTCGCCGGGCTTATAGCCACGCTCTGCCGCTTCTTCTGCCTCGTCGGTGCTCCATGTACCCAGGCGTTCGTAACCCCAGAAGGAGCTTAACGACTCGCCCACGCGCAGGATGGTCTGGCTGCCCGATACCCAGTTCGGACCGGGGAAAATGTCTTCGTCGTTTTCACCGAGCTTCTCAATCTTGTTCTTGTTGCGGTTGAAGTTGAGCGAGGTTGTCCAGCGGAAGTCGTTGGTCTCAGCGTTCACCGAGGTGATCATACCTTCAATACCGCGGTTCGAGACGGAACCGATGTTGGCAGTTACGGTCTTGAAACCAGACGAATACGGCACCGGTCTATCCAGCAGCAGGTCGGTGGTCAGCCTGTGGTAGTAGTCAAACTCAAGCTGCAGGCGGTTGTTGAACCAGCCCATGTTGAAGCCGACGTCGAATTGCCGTGTCTTTTCCCACTTCAGGTCAGGGTTTGCGATTCCTCTTAAATGAGCTTCGGTGCCGCGTGTTCCGTTGATGAGCGTGTTACCCGACTCGACGGTAGACAATGACCGGTAATAACCGATTTCGGTGTTGCCGGTATATCCAAAGCTGGAGCGGAGTTTAAACTCGGTCAGGCTTGCGATATCCTGCATGAAGGGTTCGCTGGAGACCATCCAGCCCAAACCGGCCGAAGGGAAAAAGGCGTATTTGTTGTTCTTACCGAATCGGGAAGAACCATCGACACGTCCGGTCACGGTCAGCATATACTTATCCCGGTAGGTATAGCCACCGCGGAGGAAGTAGGAGTTCATGGCCCATTTTTCATATTCCGACTCGGGAGCTTTCGGGATGCTACCGGCTTGCAGGCGATTATACCGGAAGAAGTTATCGGCGAATCCTTCTACTTCGACAAAATTCCGGTCATACACGCGTTCCTGCCAGCTCAAGCCCAGCACGGCATTGATGCGGTGGTCGGTACCCAGCTCCTTGTTGTAGGACAGGTAAGTCTCTTCTTGCCAGTAGTTTATGCGTTGTGATTCCACGCGTGCGCGGCCATTAGGCGACGAGATGTTCACCAGGTCGGTGGGCGAGTATTCCTGGAAGTCGCGTTCGTTCTGGTCGAAGCCAAATTGCGTGCGCAGGTCGAGGCCTGGCAGCAGGTGGAACGTCATGTATACGTTACCAAACAGCTGTGTTCTTTTGCGCAGGCGGTCTTGTGTCTCCAACACGTGCACCGGGTTGGCCATTGCCTCGAGGCTGTAGGCGTCGGTCACCATGTTGCTGGCTGCCCAGGTACCATCGGGGAACTTCACGGGGAAGATCGGGGGCATTTCGATCATCGTACGGCGCGGCATCTGGTGGCCACCGGTCTCTTCTACTTCATTCTCTTTTATGACGTTCGCCAGCAGGTTTACACCCACGGTAAGCCACTTGGTGGGATTGGCGTCGTAGGCGATCTTGCCGCTGACGCGGTTCATCCAGCTGTTGAGCATGATGCCTTCCATGCGCGAGTAGTTCAGGAACGCGCCGACAGAAGATTTTTCGCTTTTCTGCTGGATCGACAACTGGTGGTTGTACGATATGGCGGTACGAGTAGCCTCCTTCTGCCAGTCTGTGTCGTAAAGCGGGTTGCCGTTGGCATCGAACAAACGAGGATCGTTTGCCGTGAAAGCAGGTGACGCGCTGGGATTGTACTTCGGTGAGTTCTCAATACCGGTCCGTACTACGTCCAGCCATTCCTTGGCGTTGAGCAGGTCCATTTCCTTGCGCATGTGGCCGGCGCTGACGAAGCCATCATAGCCGATGACCATCCCTTCCGTGGCGGCGCCACGCTTGGTCGTAACCAGGATCACACCGTTGGCACCGCGAGATCCATAGATAGCGGTAGACGAAGCGTCTTTCAACACTTCCATACTTTCGATATCGTTGGGGTTCAGGTATTTGATATCTTCCATGACCACGCCGTCCACGACGAACAGCGGCCCGGAGGCTGCATTGATGGTGCCGACACCGCGGATGACCACGCGAGGGCTGGCGGTAGGCGATCCTGAGTTGAGGAATACGTTTACGCCTGCCACTTTACCTTTGAGGCCCTGGAGGGCGTTGTTCACGGGCGCCGTCAGCAGGTCGCTTCCTTTCACCACGCCTACCGAGCCAGTCACGTCTGATTTGCGTTGGGTACCGTACCCTACTACGACAACTTCATTCAGTGTCCGGGTATCCGCGTCCAGCGTGACGTCTATTACGCTGCGGCCACCGGCGGGGACTTCCTGGGTGGTATAGCCAATGAACGAAAACACGAGGACGGCCGTGGCAGGATCTGCCGCCAGTGAGAATTTACCGTTGGCGTCGGTCGTAGTTCCATTGGAAGTGCCTTTCACCAACACGTTTACGCCTGGCAGCGCCTGTCCGTCGCTGTCGAATACAGTGCCGGTGATGGTCGCCTGCAGCGCCGACAGATCGTCGGGTTGCTGAAACAGGTTCGCGTTGAGCGTACCGAGGTTTGTCAGCGGTGTCGAGGCCGTGTCTTTGCGTTTGTTCAACACGATACGGTCTTTTACGACACCATACTGAATGTGAAAAGGTGTAAGCAAACGGTTCAATACGCTGGAGAGCTTTTCGTTCTGTGCATTGATCGTTACTTCTTCCTTGAGGGAAACGAAATTCTTGCTGTAGATGAATTTAACATCGACGGTCTTTTCAATTTCGTCAAGCGCCTTTACGAGCTTAATGTTTTCGAAGTTAAGGGTAACGTCCCGCTCTAAAGGGTTTTGCTCTTTACTGACGGCGGCAAAAGAAATTCCTGTCAGCATCAACATGACAGCGAGCTGCCTGCGCGTGATGTGGATCACTTTGCCCAGGCAGGCATTTGTTTGTAGAAACTGTTTCATTTTGAATCCTTGTTTTGGGGTTGCTTAATGCAAGCGCGACGCATGGCATCGCCTTGTTCTGTTCTTTCTTGGCTGTAGTCGTTCGTGGTCAAGTTCGTCTTTTTGTTTGCATGTAGTCGTTATTTAGGGTTGGGTAATGGCGAGCATCCCTGTCCGCGTAAGCGAATGGTATTGCCCTCGAGTTCGTAGGTGGCATCAACCGACAGGCTCAACATTTCGAGAATGTCGGGCAGGTTCAGGTTGCTTAGATCCGCCCGTAAGAGGCAGTTCATCAGCGCTTTATTTTCAGTCTCGATGTGGACACTGAATTTTTCATTCAAGAGGGGAAGAACGTTACGCAACGGCTCGTTCTCGAAGACGAACGACGTCGATTTCCAGATGTCGAGCTCGGGCAGGTCCTGCCCTTCCTGCTTTTCCAGCCGGTGCTGGGCTTTAACATAGCGGGCACGTTGTTGCGCGACAAGCGATACAGACGATGCATCGGCGTGTGTTGTATTATCTATAGAGTCCTGAATGTTTACGGATACCTTTCCGGTCATTACCGATACTTCGATGGAGGGGGCATGCTCATACGCCTTTATATTAAAGCTCGTGCCAAGCACCCGCGTCAGGACATTTCCGGAGGTGATGAGAAACGGTTTGGAGGGATCGCGTGCAATGGAAAAGAATGCTTCTCCTTTTAGCTGCAGCGTGCGCTCGGTCGCGGCAAATGCGGCGGGATAATCCATCTCGCTGCCGGGTTGAAGCCATACCACTGATCCGTCGGGCAGGGATTGACGCAGGATGGTCCTGGAAGTGTTCACCACGTGCCGTGTTTCGGTGACCCTGCTTACCTGGCCGGAATGGAACGGCATGCGTGTGGTGAACCAATACGCGCCCGCGGCCAGCGCGAGGATCGCGACCGACGCGGCAATCTGATAAAACAGCCTGGATGGTCTTGCACGCTGGGGTTGCACATACGGCATGGGTGCGTGTTCACCGAGCGTTTGCCGGATGCGCCGCAACATGCTGCGCTCTACCAGATCCTGCTGGGCCGGTGTGAGCGGCAGCACGTGAATCTCCCGGTCGTTTAGGGCGGCATACCAGGCATTGACACGCGCTTCCTCTTCGGGCGTGCAGTCATGCTGCAGGTAACGCTGCAAAAGTTCCGGGGTAACATCCTTGCTATTCATTTCACTATATCGATTTAGCAGGTAAGTCCGGTCAGCAAACGTTTTCCCCTACGCCTGGGGCATTTTTTTTTGAAAATGTTTGGGCGTGGTTAGAAGTGTTGGGTTGATGATTCCGTGTGTCGTGGTTTTGGCGGTGGCGCCAGATGCGTGTGTCGTGATTTTTTGCGAGGGGTGCGAGGTTAAGGGCCGGAATTTGACCTATAAGACTATAAGAAAAGGAGCATAACAACCGACATGGTGTAGTGGCGAAGGGATGTACGCAATACTTTCAATGCTTTGAGGAGCTGGTTCTCGACAGTTTTTTCGGATACGCCCATTTGGAGGGCTACCTGCTTGATGGGGAGGTTCTCGACGCGGCTCAGGCGAAATACTTCGCGACAGCGTGCGGGGAGCTTATTTACTTCGCGATCGAGCGCTTCGTGCAAGTCGTTGACCAGTACTGTCTGCTCAGTGGTGTCGTCGCGGTCCTGGACGATCGCGGTTTGTTTTTCGAGGTATGTTTTTCGCGTCAGCTGGCGCTCGTAGTAGGATATGACTTTATACTTTGTTGCGGTGAACAGGTACCCGGATAGATTTTGTACCTGCATGGTGGCGCGGTTCACCCACAGGCTTATGAAGATCTCCTGCACCAGCTCTTCGGCCACGATCTTTGCGTGTACGCGATTATAGGCCATGGCATACAGCTTCTTCCAATAACGATAATAGATCTCATCAAACGCAGCCATATCCTGCTGCCGCATGAGCTCTACCAGTTTATCATCAGAATATACTTTGAATACACGCATGGCGGTTGCGTCAGGATTATTCCTCTTTGAGTGGATAATATTAGAAATTTTCTGTTACAAAATCGCATTTAAAACGATTGAATAACATAAAACCACGATTTCCAGCCTGTCTGCAAGCACGACGCACGAGTGACCGCGGGTGTGGATCAACCGGATACGGTCGACGACGAGCCCCTCAGCCTGTTCTTTAGGAACATGCGTATGGGCATGTCCACAAACACCAACACCAGGTATGACAGGCCGATCAGCAACAATGTACCGACGACGGTAATGATGCTCATTTCGTGCAAGGTAGGTTTGTGTGTTTCGACATAGCTCATAAAGATCCAGATAAAGGGATAGTGGATCATATACAGTGGATACGATATATTTCCCGAGAGCTCGCACAGGCGTTTCGCACGCGGCCCCGGCACTGCGCCCGCACCCACTGCCACCAGCAACGGAAAATACACGATCACGATGGAAGGTTCAATGACCCAGTTATACGGAGCCGAGAAGGGCACCAGAAAAGTTAACAGCAGCAAACCGGTAGGAATCAAAAAGCCAAGCTTGTTGCGAATGATATACCGGGAGCGGTATACCAATATACCGGCCAGAAACGGGAAGCATGCCCGGATGCCTCCTCCCCAAAAGTTATCACCGCTCCACCCTACGCCGAGGTTGGTGGCCTCATGAGCTTCATAGAACAGTGCACCGGCGCCGATCGCGGCCAATACCCACAGCACTTTCCTGCCCACCCGGATCAACACGGCGGCGTATACTATGCTCGCGACATACTCCCAAAATAAAGACCAGGACGGTGGATTGAGGTGGAATATATTAAAGTACCGTTCGGGCACGAAGGCGTAGGGGATCATCAGGCATGAAGCCGCGAAAGCAACGGGCAGCTTGTCGGCATACTTCACCCACAGATCGCTGAAGGGATCGAAGATAAATGCCACGAGGCCCCAGATCGATCCGACGATCACCAAGGGCTGCAACCGGATCAGCCGTTGTTTAAAAAACCTGCCGAAGCCGATGTCGGCCAGCTTGTTGTCGTAAGCATAGGCTATGACAAAGCCCGACAAACAATAAAAGAAGTCGACGGCCAGGTAGGCGTGTGCAATAAAGTTGTCGTTGTAATCGGGAACGGCAATCTCCATGAAGTGGAACACCACTACCGCGATCGCCGCCACTCCCCTCAACCCATCTAATATCTCGTAATGCTGCTTGGTGTTCAGTAAGCCCGCAGCCTGTGTGTGATCGTTCATTCTTCAAACATAAAGAATAATCGGACAGAACGACCAAAAAACAGCGCGCGTGTGCGTACGAGCGTGAAATTAATCCGGGTAGTAGCGCTTTTGGATGTACGGGTAAAGCCTTGTTTCGAACTCCTGTTCGTCGACGTGCAGCGTTGCAGGCACATCACCGTTGGTGCGCAGCAATTGAATCAGTGCGTCGTGCCCCACGTGGCTTCGATGAACTCGGTGGGGTACTGTTTGTCGACGATGTATGCAGATTTGCCGGCTCAGAAAATTGCTCTGCTGCATAACTGGCCATGGCTTCGAACAGCCACGGTGCCTCTGCCCGGGCGGCGACCTGCCCTTGAATCGCTCCAGCAAAGGTGAGCGGGCGAGGTAGTCCCAGTTCTTTATATCGCCGGCTGTTAAGCATTCTGCGTCGCTGACTATATCAAGGGAGGAGTTGACGCGTGCGTTTGGGATTCTCGATCATGCGTTTGCTCGTTGCCAGGCATTGATTCAAGCACGCCAGTCTAAGACGTCAGCGCGAGCTTACGCCAGGATAGTGCAGGACAAAGCCAGGGTTGTCGCAGAGATGCGGCACTATTACGGCAGAGTTGCGGCACAGTTGAAGCAGCCTATAGGGCACTGCTTTATCTATGTGACAACGCTGGTCAGAATGTAGTTGAAGATTGCTACCACTGCGCCTGATCCCCCCGGCATCTGGCGAGTCTGAGCGCCAATTACAATATTGCTCCCAATCGCTTCATCCGCCGGCTTTTATGCCGGTCTTGTTTCACAACATGATTTACGCTCTTGTTATCGTGAAACGATTTATCGACGACCAACGCGCGATCGGTCTGTTGGGCTCTTCTCATGCCGGAATTTCAGACTTTTCTTTGAAAAGAAATTTAGTATGCTGACGTTAGAAAACAAGCGAAGTATTTGCATAAAACCAGGGGGCCTCTGAGCATTGGCCCAAAGTTTTAGCTTCCCTTAACCAACCACCAACAATACATCATGGAACAACGAATAAGCGTCCTGACCATTGCCGTCGATAACTTGCCGGCTATGCAAAAATTCTACGAGCAGATACTGGACTGGAAACCGGTAGCCGCAAACCAAGACATTGTCTTCTATCAACTGAACGGTTTTCTCTTCAGCCTTTGTAAACGTCCGGACCTGGCGAAGTTTATCGGCATACCACCGGAGGGCAGCGGCTTTCGGGCGGTAACGATCGGCTATAATGTGCGCTCGGAACAGGAGGTGCGCGCGATCCACGACCGATTAAAAGCCCGGGATGTCGAAGTCTTGCAGGAGCCCACGGCCGCGCCGTTTGGAGGGCTCTTCTTCTATTTCAAAGACGTTGAGGGAAACATCCTGGAGGTAGCCTACAACGCTTACATTCCGCTTGACGAAAAGAACAATGCCGCCGGGCACAAGCCTATTGATCATCTCTAGTTATTGTCTTAATCACCCCGCGCAAATGTCTAATTCGCACCCTTGCGCACAGTTTTTGGGACATTAACTTTGTGAAACAAAACCACCCCTATTATGAAAATATTCAAATTCGTTCTTGTTGCCGTGGCCGCGATCGCCATGAGTTTTGACCGTCCGGCCGCCACCCTTACCGAAGCAGAACGGAAGTACGCCCTCGACCTGCTGCAGGGTACAAAAGAGGACCTGCTGAAGAAAGTGAAGGGACTCACGGCCGAGCAATTGAACTTCAAAGCAGACGCCACCAGCTGGTCTATCGCTGAATGCGTGGAGCACATTACCCTGGCGGAGTCGCAACTATTCGAATTTGCTCAATCCGGGTTGAAAGAGCCGGCTGATCCTTCCAAACGCAGCGAAATAAAGACAAAAGACGAAGAGCTGGTACAGATGGTGGCGGACCGCAGCCAGAAACGCCAAGCGCAGGAAACCATGAAACCCTCCGGCAAGTTCGGATCTTTCGAGGCCACCCTCGCCGAATTCAAAACGCAACGCGACAACCACATTAAGTATATCAAAACAACCTCCGACGACCTGAGAAACCATTACAATGACTTTCCATTCGGAAAACTTGATACTTATCAGACGATCTTGTTAATGGCGGCACACAGCCGGCGGCACACTGCCCAGGTTCAAGAGGTGCTGAACAATCCTACCTTTCCAAAGAAAGGCAAATAGCATACATTCAGTCTGCTGCGAACAATGTCACCGTTCGCAGCAGATCATTTTTTTCTATTGACCATTTCCTTGATCCAAATAGGCGCGAACGGCGATGTACATCCTTTTGAAACAGGATAGTCGCGGTAAATGCCCAATGCTTCGCCGATATCTAGCGCTCGCTTGCGAAGTTTGGGATGGTGGATACCGATTTGCGCCAGTGCGGTGTTCATGGTCCACTGTACTTCGGGGGGAGCGGCCGGCATTTCCGCTTCGATGCGATCGAGGAGCTTGTCCAGATCGAGTCCGTCGGGCTCCCGTGCAATCCTGCCGCTGGTGAGGCTCCAACCTGCCCGCGCTGCCCAGGGATTGCCGGCATCCATCCACTTCTCGCGAACCGATTCCCGGTCGGGATGATCTTTCACGATATACGCATTGACCCAATCCGCTTCCTGCACGAACGTGATGGACTTCACAAGCTCATCCAGTTCCTGTACGGACAATTTCTTAGGCTGTATGATCAGTGCGGCCAGCAGGCGGGCATCTATGTTCCCTGTATTCCACAGCTCGAGCGCCAGCGCATGGTCCTTTTTGATCTTGTTGCCTACGGTGCGGATGTCGCCAAGCTTTACCCCGTATTGATCCTTGCCCGCCCCGTGTTTCAGGTTGTGCGTGTACATCTTTTCGTTCGCCAGCGATTTAAGTGCTGACAGTGTTTCCTTGAGTGTCATGGCATGTCATCGTTTATTGTTCTTCCTAAATATGAGGGAACGCGCACACGATCGCCTCATACTTTAGTACCAAAATAAACGTTCCTCCTTTTGCATGACAATCTTTATCTGTCACGCCGGGGCCTGAGACCGAACAGCGTGGTTTTACCGCCGTGGCAAACCAAGACTTTGCTATCTTTAACGTTATGCGCCAACCACGGAAAACGACGATACGATGGCAACCGTAAAACTGAACAGCACAAAAGGTATCTGGGTGATGTCTGCGGCCATCATGGCATCGTCTATGGCTTTTATAGACGGCACGGCGTTAAACGTGGTATTACCGGCGCTGCAAGCGGGCCTGCACGCTACCAGTGCCGAGCTTTTCTGGATACTGAATGCGTACCTGCTGATGCTCGCCTCGCTTATTCTCATCGGCGGTTCATTGAGTGACAAGCTGGGACGCAAGAAAATCTTCATGGTGGGGATCTTCATCTTTGTGGTGGGCTCGGCGCTGTGTGGCACGGCGAGCACCGTTTTTCTGCTGATCGCATACCGTGTGATCCAGGGTATCGGCGGCGCCTTTATGATACCCGGCAGCCTGGCCCTGATCTCGTCCTCTATCGATGAAACCGAACGCGGCAAGGCCATCGGCACCTGGTCGTCTGTCACCACCGTGGTAACGGTCGGCGGCCCCATCCTGGGCGGTGCACTGGCCGACGCAGGGTTGTGGCGGTACATCTTTTTTATCAACATTCCGATCGGCATCGCCGCATTCCTCATCTTGTGGGCAAAGGTCGACGAAACCAAAGACGAGAACAGCAACCCCACGATCGACATCGCTGGCGCTATTGTTATTGCGTTGGGGCTCGCTGCCCTTACCTTCGGCTGTCTGAGCCTGCCGGAGAAAGGGATGCACCACTGGCATGTATACCTGCCGTTGATTACGGGCACGCTGTTGCTGATCGCATTTCTCGTCATCGAGAAGACCAGCCAATATCCTATGATGCCGCTGAACCTGTTTCGCAATAGCACCTTTAGCGGCGCCAACCTCCTCACCTTCTTTCTTTACGCGGGCCTTGGCGCCGGCATGCTTTTCCTTTCGTTAAACCTGGTGCAGGTACAGGGCTACACGCAGCTGCAATCGGGGTTTACGTTCCTGCCTTTTACGCTGCTGATGATCGCCCTGGCAAAGATCTCCGGCAAACTGGCCGACCGCTACGGCCCCAGGCTCTTCCTGATCATCGGCCCCGCAACGGCGGGCCTGGGCCTGCTGTGGCTCGCCTTTATCGGCCAGACCCGGGGCATCAACGACTATTGGGGAACTTATTTTCCGGGAATACTTGTCTTCGGTTTGGGGATGTCGATCACGGTCGCTCCGCTTACGTCGACGGTCATGGGCTCTGTCGGTCAGCAATATTCGGGGACAGCGTCGGGGATTAACAATGCACTCACCCGTATTTCGAACGTCCTGGCAAACGCCATTTTCGGAGCGCTGGCCGTGCTGCTTTTCTCTACGGCGCTGCAGACACGCGTGGAGAACGTCGATTTATCCAATGCAGGCCGGCACGCAGTGATGTCCGAGGCGGTAAACCTGGGAAACGCCACAGTGCCGAATGACGTTAACCCTGCGGATAAAGAAAAAATAAATAAGTATTATCACGAAAGCTTCATCGATGCGTACAAGAAGATCATGCTATTATCTTCCGCGCTGTGTTTTACGGGAGCTTTCATGTCGTTCTTGTTTGTAAAAAATAAAGCGGTGAACCCGGCCGATAGTCCTTAGAACTTCGTCCATTTCTTATGCGTGGTTCTTTGCCGAGGGAATTTTTACCAGGTATACGCCGGGCTTCAACCTCTGCCTCTCTACGGGTACTTCCAGTGTTTTCGTCCCCTTGTAGCCGGAGTATGTTTTGAATATCGCGTTGCCCCTCCCCGACTGCACCTTAGGTGAAGTCGCCTTCCGGATCACCAACGCCATCGTTACCCGCATCATTCACTACTGCCCGGAGGGCATCGTTGGGATTCACATAATCGTCGACCTCGTTTTCCACCACAATGCGGGTATCCACCCGGGAAACCGTTCGGCTGACCAGGATCGACGCGGTGTCCGATAAGCAGTGCGATGTTTTTATCAATGGCGTACACGGTGCCGCGCGGTTGTAACATAAACTCTACGCTATTGGCATTACAGGCGTTACTCCGCGTATTATCGTACCACAGACAGAATCCCCGGATGCCAGTCCTCCGACGGCGCAAAGCCGCCGATACCGAGCTCCAGTTGCCCCGAGCGAAGCACACCGAGTACGATTTTGTGAATATCCTGCGTAAAGTTCAGGAAATGTATATATCCCGGGCCGCGTTTGCGGGCCTCGGCGAAAACCGTCCTGCAAAACCGGGGTGGCAAATTCGATTCCTTGAACGCTACCAATTGAACTTGTATCTGTTCCAGCTGTTGGGCGGAAACGTCCATCGAAAGCTGCCGGGCAACGTATCCCCGCACGTCGTTCAAAACGACGTCTACGGCGATCCTGCGGTGCTCCTTCAAGCTGGCCGCCACGAGGATCATCTCTTCCAGGGCCGCCTCAAGCGCGGTCCCATCGAATCCGGATGCTATTTTAATTGCTGCTCCCATATTCCTGATCTTTTGTCAAAGTTAATGAAACTAAATAAATTAGTTAATAAAACTAATTATTTTTGTATCAGGTCAGGCCATTTGAAGGGAAAATATCTGAAATCCAATGAAATAGGACTATTGCAACAACGTTGCTACCTTGGGCCATTCGACGCCACCGCACGGTCGCTGGATGCGGGATATTTCATTCAGTCGTTCACCAAAAAACGCCCTAAAAGTGTATGGTATAGAGCCAACAAGGAAAAAGTAGCCGAGCTGCCCGACGTAGCCCGCTGGCACACACTCTCTAACGCACAATCCAACCTATAAAAAAAGCCCACCATCGCTCTGAAACAGAACCATGGCGGGCTGAGTCGGGGTGGCCAGATTCGAACTGACGACCTCTTGGTCCCAAACCAAGCGCGATACCGGGCTACGCTACACCCCGAAACTTCGGCAACACCGGTGTTAATTTCCCAAAGGGATGCAAACATAGGCTTTTTTTGTGGAAAACCATCAGGATCGATCTCATTTCTGTCATTAAATATGTCTTACTTCTAAGACCCGACCCCGATCTATCACTCTACGTGCACATCGATGTAAAAATTGTCGGTGTCCACATCAAATTCTTCCACCGACATGTTCTTCAGTACCATCGTTTTGGGGCGCGTGGTGGGATATATGAAGCCCATCTTTTCGGGGGCGGTGGTAACCCGGACGGGCATCCGGAAGTTCTTGACATCGGCTTGCCAGGCATAGGTTACTTCAAGATATTCTTCCTTCTGCTTCAGTACCACCGCGAGTTTGGGTAGGTTGGTGTAGCGCAGGTACTGATCGAACAGGTAGGTATAATCGGTACGGGTGCGGTCGTTGATAAAGGCTACAAGGTCGTCGGTGGTGAGGGTCTGATAGCGAAACTTCTGTTGGATGGCGCGAAGCAGGTTTACCCACAGTGTATCGTTGTGAAGCACGCTGCGGAAGGTGTGCAGCAGCAGGCTGCCTTTGCTGTACATGTCGCCGATGTCGTAGTGGATATGGTTTACATCGTATACACCGATCACCGGCTCGTTGCCCATCACGGCGTTCATCTGGTCGTCAAGCGCCTCCTGCACGTGCTCTGTTCCAAACCGGTCTTCTATCACCAATATCTCGGCATAGGTCGCAAAACCTTCGTGGATCCACATGTCGGCAATATCTTTCGCGGTAAGGGCATTGCCCCACCATTCGTGTGCGGACTCATGCCAGAGCAACCGGTTGGTGCCGGTGGAGCTTTGCGGCGTGATTTTGCCGATACAAACACCGCTCTGATGTTCCATCGGATACAGACTCTCCACCAGCGTAAAGCCATCGCGCTTGAAAGGGTACTTACCGAAGTTTTTTTCAAAGGTTTTGAGCATAAGATGCACTTGCTTGAAGATCTGCCGGCCTCGCTCCAGATTATAGGACATTACATAATAATCGAGCGTGAGTGTATCATCGGATATATAGCGGTCTTCGAAATGCGCGTATTGGCCGATGTTAAAGGTCACGTTGTAGTTATTGATGGGATAGCTCACATACCACTCGTACCGCATGCGATTGCCGGGCAGCGGTGTGGTGCGCTGCAGTCTGCCGTTGGAGATTTCGGTATACGGTGCCGGCACGGTAATCCAGATCTTCATGCTGTCGGGCTCGTCAGACTGGTGGTCTTTGTTGGGCCACCACAGGCTGGCCCCCGAACCCTGGCAAACCACCTGTGCCCACATATTGCCCAGCGAGTCTTTATCCCACAAGACGCCGCCATCCATCGGAATGCTCCTGTCGGGCGTTTTGGGAACACCGTTGTAATAAATGGTCACCTCCGCTTCTGTCCCCACCGGGATAGTTTCGGGGTAATCGATGAATATGGCATTGAACTCGCGGCTGTAACGCAAGGCCTGATGGCGGAACACAATGCTGTCGATGGCCATGTTGGCATACAGATCTACCTGCATGCGGGCGATGGGTTGCCGGGCCGAAAAGCGAATCAGGCTGCGGCCTTGCACCGACCGTTTGTCCAGGTCGATAGCCACATCGAGGTGGTAAAATGTCACATCATAATTGGTACGCAACGGTGTCAGCTTACCCCGGAGCGTGTCTGCACGGCTAAAGCTGTTCTGCCGGTTGGATGCCGCGCGAGCGCTGGCTACCGCTATGGTGTCGGTGGCAGGCCATGGCGCGGCGGATTGCACGGCTGTGTCTTCCGTTTTCAATACGTTATAGTTTTCCCAAAAGGCCGCGTCGTATTCCGAAGCGATCATGGTATGCATCGGCGCCTGGCTCCCGGCAATGTCTCCTTCGGTAAACGGCTGCACATTGTCGGTACGCAGGTCGGTCATCACCAGGTCCATATCGGCGCGCCACAGGCGGTCTGTCCAGTTCCGCTTCTTGCTGTCGACCAGGATCTCCCAATGCCGCGTAACGCGGTTCAGGTACCATTTGTTATTTTGATTGCTGTAGGATACGGTATATTGAAACGTATGATATTCCGTACTGACGTGTACCACGGCCGACATGATGGCAAACAGAAGACCTTTGTCCTTACGGCTCACCCTACGGATACCCGCCTCCGTCAGTGCGAAGTTATATTTCACAATGGCCAGCGTTGCGTCATCCAGAAAGAGCCGCATCCGCAGGTAGCCTTTCCGGGCTTTCCGGCGCGGGGTTACATCCAGCACCAGCAGGTCACGGTCGCCTTCGCGGATGGTTTCCGTATGCGTATAGTTATAATAGCGGTAGTTCTCCGGGTTGAGCGGACTGTACTTGGCCCGGCAGTATTTCACCAGATCTTCCGAAAGGCTGCCCCGCGCACCATTCGAGGTGCCGTTCATCCAGTAATACAATTGCGCTTCACGGCCATAGTCCATTTTCTTTTTACGGCCTTTCACCAGGCGGATCTGTTCGTTAAGATCCTTGCCGGCTTTAAAGGGCCGGTAGATGTCCAGCACGGCTTCTGCCTGCGTGAGCTCGAAGTCGTCGAGCCAGACGTTCTCGCGATAAAAGGCGGTATACTGTACGGCAGTCGTGTCGTAATTCTGCGGGATCTTTTCGACGGCTTCCTTCAAAATCTCCAGCCCGGTACGGGCTGTTACCGTAACACCTGCCAGCGTCACGGCAGCGGGTTCCAACGCAATGGCAATATCCTTGCCGATGGCCTGAAGCGGCTGCCGGTATGGGCGGTACCCGATACTGGATACCAGAAGTGTATCCGTAACGTTGGCGTCGCGGTATTTGAATACAAATTCACCCACGGTATTGGTGGCCGTACCGGAAGTTCCGGTGCGGAGGTATATGCTGGCAAACGGGATCCCCTGGCCGGTGTGCGCATCGGTTACCGTACCGGTAAGGGTTAAAAATCGATCTTGTGCCGTCGCGCAATATCCCAGAAGGGCAAACACCGACACGATCAGGTTCATTCGGAACATCATAGCTTTTTTGATCCGAAGCAACGGCAAAACATGTATTAAATCTTCTCAAAACCGGATTTGAGAGGTCTTTATCCGGGTATCGTGGGGTCTCCTGGGTTTTGGCCTTGCTCCAGCATATAAACCCGGGGTGACATGCCGGTAACATTTTTAAAGACCCGTTGAAAGGTAGCCTGTGAATTGAAGCCCGAATCAAGCGCCAGCGACGACAACGTGAACTGCCGGTTGGCCGGGTCCATCATGCGATTGCTTACCTCTTTCACACGATAGGTGTTCACGAAGTCGGCAAAGCTCATGTTTTGGTGTTGGTTCAATACGGCCGAGATGGTCTTTGCCGGAATGCCCGTGCTGGCCGACATTTTGGACAGACTCAACTCGGGATCGAGGTACATTTTCTCTATTTCCATGGCCTCACGCAGCGTTGCAAAATGGCGCTCATGGGTATCGCCGGCTGCCGGCTGCCGTACCGCACCCCGCTTAGCCGACAGTACTTTCACGGAGTGGTAACCATCCAGTACAATCCAATACGTGAACAACACCAGTCCGAGTTCAATGGGGTAATAGATATCGCCCGGCGCCACCGGGATTACGTACAAGAAAATTACGGTTAATGTCCATCCCACGCCCAGCATGCATGAGCATGCCAGTAACGTAGTGACCCAACGCAACAAAGGCTTCTGCTTCTCGCCCGCCTTCCGCTGAAACGCCGCCTTATAGTTCCGGAACCGCACCAGCGTTGCCGCGAGATAAGCCAGGAACACCGCCACGCTCAGCGGTTCGCTGTATGTCCATATAATAGTCATAAGCTGCCCGGGCGATACCGGGGGTGCAAAGACGTTATTAACGATCAGCACATGATACCCCAGAACAACAATGCGTGTAACGAACTGAAAAATAACCAGGCTATAATGCCGTGCTATTGCACCCGCCGAGACTTTCCTTTCGGGATCCAGCAGCGCGCAGACGTGCAGGTAGAGACTTGGGCCCACGGCATAGATCACGATAAAACTGAAAATATTAAAGAACCGATAATAGTTTTCGAGCCCGGAACTCCAGTTAAAGGTTTCGAAACCATTATAAGCAAAGACGAAAACAAATGCCGCGAGGTATTTTGCCCCGGGATGCCGCCGCTGGAAGAGCAACACGATACAGAACACCAGGGCATTGACGGCCCCGATAAGAATCAGGATATTGATCCAGTGGAAGGTCAGGTTCATAGGCGAAGGATAAGAACGATACCCAGCTATAACCAGAATTGTGCCACGACGGGAGGACCACCGATATTATTTTCACGTCAGCGGGTCCCCGACCATCCGGCATCTCAAAAGTCGCCCACATAAAAGTCACCGTTACCCAGACGCGCTGGTGGGCCGCTTCAATTACTCACGAATGCGCCGGATTGCCGGTTCGCCGTCAATTAATGGCCACACCCCATTTCCGAAGCGAACCGGATAGGAACTGAACGCACGAACGGAATGCAGTACCCGTCATTGATGTAATATAACCACGGATGGCATTATTTCAATTCACCCTGTTAAATTTCTTCTTTAAACCAACCGACACATACGGGGAAACAGAAAAATAATAATCACTATCAGACGCAAAAACCCCTTTCAATGTCCTCTCGGTGTAAGAAGCTGGGCGGTATATGTTTAACCCCGCCATACCGGTCAGTGAGAGTCCCGTCTTAGCCAACTTTACCTCGGGACGAAAACCCGTAACGATATATTGGTGAGAGAATATCACATCTTTGCCGTCCCTTTCCAACAACGCAACCTGGCCGTTCATTTCAAGAGCATAGGACAGTTTGAGCCTGTCATTAAAATCATAACCGGCCGCTATTTCGAGACCTTCTACCAGCTCAATATTCACATCGAATTTCTTATCAAGTTTCCATTTAACATACACGGCGGGAAACATCATGGGATAACCTAACGCGCTATTGATGGCTGCGCCTCCACCAATATCCAGGTTCGGTTTCAAGTGACGGATGAAAACAACTCCCCCACTTCCAAGCACATGTTTGAACCGGATCTTCGAAAAATCGGTGGACGGAGTAAATACACCTATTCCAACGCTTGCTCTCATAGACCATTTATCATTCAATGGGCGCAGATGATAGATCCCCAACTGCAAATTCATGATTTCGGATATCATTTCGTCCTTGAAATCTTCATTTTTCAACGAAACGTATGCTCCGCCAAAAGCAACACCCCAAGCGGTCGGCCGATTGTTCTTATTTAACTCCATGGATAATGGTACATTGACCGATGCCTGGTAGACCATAGCAGAACCATTGGCATCACCAATCCTTTCTTTCGGTTTGTCGCCCGGTGGCAGATAGTAGTAGCCAGAATTCCCGATGTACTCTGTCCTGAAAGACACTTCCTGCGCTCTCCCCTCCAGGGTTAGTAACGTTACCAAGGTGACTGAGAATAATGATATTAACTTCATGTGATTCAAAATTTGCATTCGCACGTATTCGTAATTTTTATCAAAGAATGAAGGAATGCCATGAAGTTGAAAGCTATAAAATCGTTGACTTCAGGATTAGCGGAATGAAGTTTAGTATGAGTAGAACAAACTGAATTCACAGATCTGCCCGCAGGATCGCCAACACCGGTCGCTACTCCACAATTCCGTCCATCCATTTCAGGAAGTCTGGAACACGTACCCGGCTTACCAGGACTTCGTGTGGGCATTCGGGCGAAAAGGAAAGCTTCAACCGGCTATTGAAATATCTGGCAACATTGTCGATGGCTTTGAGATTGCCCACACAATTACGCGATACACGAAAAAATAAGCGAATATCAAGTTGTTGTTCTAATTGGTCTAACGTATAATTAATGACATACCGTTTATTCTGGAATGTATGCAGAAACACGACTCCCTCCTCGCTGTAAAAAAAGGCAACGTCCGTTGTTTCGATATAATGATAGTTCTCTCCCTTCGATATCAGGAAACGATTCTTGGTTTTGAGAGAGAGTAGTTGTTCAAAATTTCCAGGACTGGTTTTATACGAGTCATTGTGAAAGATATCTTCAAATTTGCGCAATGCCGCGTCTAACTCTTTTTCGTCAAAAGGTTTTAACAGGTAATCGATGCTGTTTAGTTTAAAAGCTTTGATCGCATGCTCGTCATAGGCGGTGGTAAATATAACCGGAGTGGATACCTTTACGTGATTGAATATCTCGAAACAGTTGCCATCTGCCAGGCGAATATCCATAAGGATCAGATCAACGTGAGATTCTTTCAGAAATCTAATAGTATCGATGACTGCTTTGGTCCGTGTTTCCAACAAATAATCAGGGCGCAACTTTGTCATCATACGCTTCAGTTCCTCGTATGCAAACCGTTCATCCTCTACTATCAGATAATTCATGGCTGGATGTATGGAATTTTTACAACAAACATGTGCTCAGTATGCTCAAAAACGACCTCTTTGTCATATAATCCATATTGCTTTGCCAGGTATTTAAGCCCGATCCCGCCTTTTTCCACATCGTTCGACCGCTGTATGTTATTCTCCACTGTAATGTATCCACTGTTGATCGCAATTTTTATATCTAACGGCATTTCCTCTGTTGCTACGTTATGCTTAAATACGTTTTCTATCAATAATTGCAACGTCAATGGAATAATGCTATTTTCTTCATGGCCAGACACTTTGTTTACCGTGAAAACAAAGGAATTTTCAAATCTCATTTTCATCAAGAAAATATACGGATCCAGCGCATTCAATTCTTCCGCAACGGAAACCAGCGGCCGACGATTAAGGGAAAGTACATACCGATAAGTCTTGGAAAGCGCTTTTGTGAATTTATTGGCATTGTCAGGATTTATATATATCAATGAAGACAGCACGTTCAATGAATTAAACAAAAAATGCGGATTTATCTGCGCCCGCAACGTTTCGTGTTGAAATAACAGCGCCTCACGTTTTGCTTTTTCAGAATTGGCTATGGCCTTTTGTTCCGATTGAAAATAATAGATCAGCTCGAATACCAATAAGATGGGAATATTTGCCGCCATACCAAATGCAAACTTTATCAGGAAAGAAGGCATCCCATCTTTAGAAATTTGAAATATGTCGTATATCAGGTAATTAAATAACCATATTAACACTAAGCATACTATCGTTAACCCCGCGAGTCCCGCCAATATTCGGAGTAATATATTTTTCGAGTAGGGTAAATATTTATTTAACAATATTAACAATCCGTAATCAGCTATGCACATCGTGAATATTACCGTATAATGGGCTGACAACTGGATATGGAAATTACTCCACAAGTCCTCCTTCATCAGAATAATGCTGAATAGCATTTGGCACAATGCATAGATCAGTGTGGACGAGAGAAAAATGAATAGCTTCTTTACATCTGTTCTTTTAATCCGAACCATCCTCCAAAAATAGAATTTCCCCAGAAGATTTATTACCAATCCCCCGATTGTCTGATGAACTTCATTTTTTAAGGGATGAATTTAACCAGATTGAGAACAAGGGCAACGATCCGGTTCCAATTTTAGATAGCCTATGCCGGTGGGGGCAAACTGTATGCTGATGAAAAAAAGATCACCGTTTCCCTGAATAAATGGCTCCCATAGTGATATACTTATTTACCACTTCAAACAAGTGTGCCTCCGTATAAGGTTTTGTGATATGATCATTCATACCCGACTCTATACTATTCCGCAAATCTTCTTCATATCCATTGGCCGACAGCGCAACTATGGGCATTTTAAAATCCAGTTTACGCATTTCGGATGCTGTCTCATAACCATTGAGTCCCGGCATTCTAATATCCATGAGCACCATATCAAACTGCGTTCTCTTGATCAAGTCGATCGCATCGTATCCACTCTGGGTGATGGTAACCTGGGCACCAAACTTTTTCAGCATCTTCTTTGCCACTAATAAATTCATTGGATTATCATCCACCACAAGAATAGCTGCCGGGTTTTCAAATACTAATTTCACTGGCAGGCTCGACTTTGGCGTTTCGGCTGGCGCCCGGCCCGACGATTTTAAGATCAATGAAAAATGAAATGTTGTACCGGTATTTATTATCGGGTCCGCCGGGCTCTCTACGGTAATACTCCCATTCATCTGCGTCAACAAATTTTTTACGATACTCAGACCCAGCCCGGTGCCTCCGTATTTCCGGGTGATGCTATCATCCGCCTGCGTAAAGCTTTGAAAAATCACGTCCATTTTTTCTTTTGGTATTCCCGGTCCGGTGTCAGTCACCGCACCGTGAATCGTTAATTCCTCCGACCTGCGACCATGGAGCGTAAAGCGGACCGCGATACTACCCTCCTCTGTAAACTTGATGGCATTACTGATCAGATTCGTAAGTACTTGCGAGACACGCGTCGGGTCTCCCATTACTTCCAATGGAATCAACGGATCGATATGACAGGACAACGTAAGCCCTTTTTGATCAGCCAGAAACTTATACGAATTAACGGTGGCCAAAATTGTCTTGTGGAAATCAAAGGGGATATCTTCCAACTGAAGCCTCTTGTTTTCAATCTTGCTCAGATCGAGGATGTCGTTAATCAGCTGCGCGAGGTTCTTGCCGGAATTACGAATAATTTCAAGATAATTCCGATGCTCGTCTGAAACTTGTTCGCCCAATATGATCTCCGTGAGTCCCAGTATGCCATTCAGCGGTGTACGCATTTCATGACTCATGTTTGCCAGAAACTTGCTTTTAGCATTGTTTGCTTCCTCGGCAAACTCCTTGGCTTCTTTTAAGGATTGCTCGATCTGCTTGCGCTCCGTTATATCCTGGATCGTGCCCTTCAAATTTACGAACGAGCTGTCTTCGTCGGCAAGCACCTCGCCAATACAAAGCACATCTTTTACCACACCGTTATCCAGGGTGATCTTGACCTCCACGATAAAATCTTCTTTTTTTGCGATAGCCGACCTGATCAGATAGACAAGCCTGGGTAAGTTTTCCTGATGTACTTTTTTCCTGATCTCTTCAAAAAGGTTGGGATTTTCATTTTTGTCCAACCCCAAAATCCGGTATGCTTCATGAGACGCCGTCAAGGTCAACGACGAAGCATCCAACTCCCAGCTGCCTACCTTGGCCATGGATTGAGCCTCTTTGAGCTTGTTCCGCTCAGTTTCCAATTCCAGTTTAGAGGCAGTGGTCTGTTGCAGTTCTTCGCCGAGAATATTTATGCCCGTCGCTATGGCGTCCATAACAGTGCCATTTTCCGAGATCGGAAGCTTTTTTGTAAAATCAAGGTTGGCAAACGAGCTGATCACATCGATAAAACTATTGACGGTTTGCTCATGCGTTTTCCTTTCGCTGTTCAACTGTACCTGATCCGACAACTGATTGAGGTAAACAGCAATTTTTGCCAGGGGACTATCATCAAAATCACTAACAATGCGTTTTGAAAAGTCCCCACGGAGTATGGCCTCGCTTAATTCCGACACTTTCAGCAGAAGTTCTGTGTCTACAACAGTGGTTCGTGTCTGCATATCATTTCCCTCCATCTGTGACATTATATTGGTGTTAAAGCATGCACTATGGTGTACTTACTTTACGTGGGGCGTTTTCCTTCTTAATTTTTAACAACCAACTCAATGCTTCCTCCCGATCGGTAAAGAATCGGGCCGGGATGGCAGGTCTGCTCACTTTAAGATAAAGGTTCACCAAAAGTGTAGAAACTACGTTATTAGACAAAAAAGCACCTCCTAAAAGCCCTTTCAGGCCGCCCTCCCTGCTATTCATAAAATCACGCGCTTCTTTCGTGGTTGCCTTTAAATTGGTTACGTCGATCATTGCATACATCGGTTTGCCATGGGTGTACTCCAGGCGATGCTGAACCAACTCCCGGGCAATGGCGATGTCCATTTCCAGGCCCGGCGCATAATTCCAAAAGATGATCGCATCATCCACCCCACTCATCCAGAATGACGTTGTTTTATACTCTTTCAAGTTAAGTCGTTCCATGCGTATTTCTAGAATAGACCGTCGCTATTAATTCCAGGTTAAAATTGTCGTCAGCCTGAATATAAACACTTTTAGAAATAACATCTACTCCAAATCGCTGTTTCTCAATGGTGGCGTCCATTCCCATATGGTGAACGTTGCACTGCAACTCGTTTGCACGCAAAACCGACTGGTACAACGTCTGCCGGTAGCAACCGTGGCTAACCACATAATCGTAGTCCAGTCCCACCAGGACAATGGCATAATTATTCTGCGCAGACCGGTAGCAGAACCCCAGCGCCACGACCGGCTCCTTCTCAGCATATTCACGTTTTAATCTCAACTGAATAATTTCCCAGGAAGGATGCAGGGCTATATTCTCAAAAAATTTGTGGGGCAATGGGTACGTATTAATAGCAAGGCTCTTCCCTTTTACGTTTGAATACAATCCGTACCATTCCTCGACCTTTCCTTTTTGCAATTTTTGATCGCCGGTCAATATCGAAACGTCAAAAAAATGCTTGTTATCCTGGATTTTCCGTCGGAAGTGCCAGCGCTCGGGACCTGACAATCGTTTCATGAATTCCTCTTCGGTATGCCATGTGTTTACATCGGACACCCTATGGGTTTCAGGCATTTCTACTTTAATAAAACCTTCCCGAATTAAAAAATCGGCTATTTCGTCGTCTTCGCTATACAAATCCCGTAATTGAAGCATACTGGCGCCTGATCTCTGTTTCACCTCATTCATGACAACGATCATTTCCAGTAACGCCTTCCTCCACAACGGATGGCTCCGATCCAGAAACAAATGCTCTCCCTCTGTGATCAGAGAACCCATCATGATCACCTTCGAGGTGAGGTAGTATTTGGATCTTTTTCGTATCTCCTCAATCTGCTCTGAAACCGCAGACGGCGCGATCATGTCATCTTTGCAGATCAATTCCGTAAAGAAGGTCGCCAGTATCACTTTGTCAGACGAGTCTCTGATCATCAAATAATGCAGCTGCCAGTTATTTTCGTCCTCTTCATTGTCGCGAAACGTTTCTTCCATAAAACGACATCCTTCCCAGTCATACGTACTTTGCCCCAACAGCTTGTCCCATATTCCCCGGTCTACGTTGTGGATCGTTGTCTCATGCTGAACATGAAATGTATCCTGTTCGCCGGTCAATGCCGTGGAAGCGAAATGTTTTTTCGTTTCGGTAAAGGGTGCTTTAAAGCTGGCACTTATTTTATCGAGGCTAATGTCTTCTTCTTCCAGCACCATCGGAAAGTGATAATGGAACCTTTCGAGCAAATTTCTTATATCCTGCTCCGTGTGCCCGTTGGTGATCGGCAACCGCAGTCCGGTGCAATTGACCGGCACGCCAGGAAAAATGCCGATATTGGTGAAGAAGCCATCGTGTAGCAACCGCTTTACCATATTATAGCCGGTGCGGGGCAGTCCGAGGGCAAGATAAAAAATGGGCGAGTCAGACGGGTAAACCAATGGGAGAGCATATTGATCTATTATCGCTTTGGTTAATTCAATTTTACTCTTCAGCCTATTCTGCAATATATCAATCTCTTCCGTTAAATGGATTTTAGCACTCGCAACAGAAGCTCCAAGCATCGGAGGCTGCACGGGACCGGAGAAAGTGTAGGAACTTCCGCACGTCAGAATTTTTCGCATCATCTCCTTATCCGACATGACGGTAACACCGCCCCCGGTCCCAAATCCTTTGGCCAGCGAAGTCGTCAATACCATTTTGGGGTGCATGGGGATTTGGCTGAGTACGTAGCCGTTGCCATTTTTTCCTTTCCAACTCATACCGTGCGCATCGTCGATGTATAAATGGAAATTGTGATACTTTTCCATCAGGAAAACAATGTCTTGCATTGGCGCAAAATCTCCGTACATGGAATACAGCCCATCAGCCATGTACCAGATGCGATTGTATTTGTTCGGATTTTCTTTGATCAGCGTTTCCAGCATATCCATGCGGTTGTGCCTGATCATCTCTACCCGTGTTCCCTGAGCTTTCGCGAGCTGCGCCGCGAGTTGTACGCTGCCATGCACCTGGTGATCCAAAATAACAAGATCGTCGCTTTGCACAAGAACAGGAACTGCTGCTACGTGAGCCAGGGTGGTTGTGGCGGCCAATATGGCCGGGTTGTTATTGAAGATCTTATAAAACAGCGACTCCAATTCTTCATACAGGTGGCAGAAGGAATAAGCACGCGAGGAGGAATATTGCGTGCCGTACCGCATGGTAGCATCAATAGCCCCCTGTTTAAGCCGATCATCCATTTCCAGGCCCAAATAGCTACACGATCCAAAGTTGACTACCTGCCTGCCATTGATCGTCACCTGCCTTCCGTTCAAGCTTTCGTCTTCCGTAGCGACCTGAAATATTCCGTTCCTGACACCATTGGTTAAACACTCGTCGATGGTGTTAATAAACTTATTTGTGTTTCGCGACATATCGGGGGTCTGTTAAGAGGATCGCTAATAAGTGTGTATTCTACGGGATACTCGGTGATCTCTTTGTAAGTGACAATCCTTCTTTATCCTATGTGAATTACGCAATTGAATAACGAAAAAAGTATCGTGACTTTACATTTTTATTCACAGAGAAGAAGTGTCTCATAAACACAATCCATAGTGTCCGGGGTCATCCCAATAATTAAATTAAGATTCACGCGCTTGCATCTTTTTTAAAAGTCACCGTCTTAGAAGCAAACAGCATTATTACTATGGACAGAACAAATTCATTTCCCGTGGCAATCATTGGCGCCGGTCCCGTTGGCCTCGCCGCGGCTGCCCACCTTACGATCAGGAAACAGCCCTTTTTGCTTTTCGAAGCCGGCCGCACTGTCGCCGCCAATATCCTGACCTGGAACCACATTCGTGTATTCTCTCCGTGGCGTTATGCTATCGACAAAGCGGCCCGCCAATTGCTTGAGCAAACCCCGTGGCAAAGTCCGGACTCGGATGCAATCCCCACCGGCTGGGAGCTCTACCACCAATACTTTAAGCCACTCGCCGGACTCGCCGCCCTCAAACCGCATATCCGCCTTCAAAGCAAAGTCACGACTATCGGCCGCCGCGGCCTCGACAAAATGAAAACCGCCGGTCGCGAGCGCCTGCCGTATACCGTCCAGGTGATTCACAACGGCCAGGTCCATCACTATGAAGCAAAGGCCGTCATCGACACATCCGGTACCTGGAGCTCACCCAACCCCGTCGGTTCGGGAGGAACGTTTGCTATCGGCGAGCAAGAGAATGCCGACAAAATCTTTTACGGCATACCCGATATTTTGAACGACCACATTGACCGTTACAAAAATAAAAGTGTGCTTGTCGTCGGCAGCGGCCACTCATCCATCAACGCCGTGCTCGAGCTTGACAGGCTCAAAGAGCTGTACCACGATACAGAAATCCATTGGGTGCTGCGCAAAAACAATGTCCATGACGTATATGGCGGAAGGGAGAACGATGCCCTCGAAGCGCGCGGTGCTCTCGGCATCCGGATAGCGCGTCTGGTTGACGGGAACCGCGTCAGCCTGTATACCCCCTTTCATATCCAGCAGATTGTCAACATGGGTAGTCGGCTTTCTATCATAGGCCTGCAACACGACGATACGCTCGCATTGCCCGGCATCGACGAGATCATCAGCAACACCGGCTCCCGGCCCGACTTCACCTTCTTGCGCGAAGTTCGCCTCAGCATCGATCCGTCCCTCGAAAGCGTTGCCGCCATCGCCGATCTTATAGACCCCAACATCCATAGCTGCGGCACTGTACGGCCCCACGGCGAAAAAGAGCTCCGCCACCCCGACAGCGGCTTTTACATTGCCGGCTCCAAAAGCTACGGCCGCGCCCCGACATTCCTCATGGCCACAGGCTACGAGCAAGTACGCTCCATTGCCGCCTACATTGATGGCGATATGGAGGCAGCCCAAAACGTTGAGCTCGACTTACCCGAGACGGGTGTATGTAACGTAAGCAATGTCCATGCGGCGGCATGCTGTGGAACACCGCCACGTCAGCAGGCTGTTGCGTCATGCTGTAATGAACGGATCTAAAACGCCAACCATATGAAAACAACACTTGAAAACATCCCGGTGATCTCAAAAAGCAACGTAACGCCGCCTGCTACAGAAGCATTGGCCCCACGCTGTTGTACTCCTACCAAAGCAGATGCGACCGCTTGCTGTGAGCCCAGCAAATCCAGCGATGAAAACAACGGCGCATGCTGCGTACAGCCCGCGGACGGCAGTGCATGCTGCACTAAATAGTACAACAAAAAAAGTGAGGATCACCGGGATCCTCACTTCGTCGTTCAATACCTACCTACGAACCAGCGTTGGCGACACCACGTTCCATTCCGCCACGGCCTCGCGCAGATCCCTCTGAAAGGCGGGATTGTTCAGGTAGTACTGTAACATCCGATGTGACAACTGCCGCGAAGCTTCGTTATCACTTGGATAGTGAATGCCCATGATCTCCCGTGACCGGCGTATCTCTTCCGCCAATGCTACAAAGTCCTTTCGTTTCTCTGGTATCACCTCGCTCCAGGTGAACGCCTGCAGGAATGCCCATAGCGTATGCCCGCTCGCAAACGAAGGTGAATTGATCTTCATCAGCGGCTGTAGTTTCGGTTCGAGGTGATACGGCCGGGCCCGTAACAGCTTATACTTGATCGTAAACTCCATAATCCGCATGTCTTGCATGACACCCTGCAAAAGCTTTGATACCTTTGGGAAATTCCCGGCGTTGATGGCTTCTCCCATCAATTCCCGGCCCTCAAAGAACAGGTCCTTCAGGTTTTGCTGATACTGCACGTGCGTAGGCACCTGGTTAACCGAGGGCCAGTAACCAATATCGCCAAGAAAGGTCACGCGCTTTACCTGTTCATCTGTTCGCTTGCTTTGCAGGTCCAGCATATAGTCGAGTTCCTTGCGCACCTGGTCCGAACTATTTGCCGGAAATTTTACGCTTTCGCTCAACGCCTTCACCTGGGCATCTGTGAGATAATGCGGTTTTACCAGCAGGTAAACAATAGAACCACTATACTCCGTCGCCGGATACCGGACTGTATCCATCCAGGCCCGTGCCGGGTTAGGTGTCGCCGGCAAAGCTTGAAGTTCCTTGTAATGATCACTTAACGGCTCGAGCGGCCGGCCTGCATTCTTCTGTGCGCTGGCATATATGCAGGTCAACAGAAATAGAAGAAGTAAATTGTGCTTTTTCATCTCGTATACATTTTGTTTCCGAGACGGCACATCGCATCAAAAGACGCAACTATCTACAACAACTTCCACGGTCCTCGCAAACGATCACATTTCCATACGAGTCCGTCTTCACGATCAGCGTCTCGTCCATTTTCTCTTTCAACATCTGCCGTGCCCGTTGCACCCTTGACTTTGCGCCCGAGTACGATATCCCCAACCGTTTCGCCAGCGCGAGCTGCGGCAGGTTGTCTACGTCGGCCAACTGAATAGCCTCCCGGTATTTGTCCGGAAGGGTACCCATCATATCCTGTAAGCATCGCGTCACGCATTCATTGAAGTTCGGTACATCGTTCTCCCAGTCCAGATCGTCTGCATGGAGGCTTCGCGACTCCTTCCTGAAATGATCGACGATCGTATTTTGTGTGATCTGGTAGATCCAGCTCGTCAGCTTTTGTTGTTCATGCAACTGCCCGATCCTGGTCTGCACCTTTATAAAAACATCGTGCACAATATCTTCCGTCAGCGCCCGATCCTTGACGCGCCTATAAACAAAACCTTTCAGTTCCTCCTGAAAGAAGCTCAAATTAATACCGACAGCTGAGTCCATAGAATACGATTTAATCCAGGTTCATACCCTCTTGACGGAACCGGTCCTGAAAAGACGCAACTAAACTCCCACCATTTCGCTCCGGCGTTCCAAAAGCACTGTACTCCGGCTTGTCATGCAGGAACAACACCGCCAGCAAGAACATCAGCAGCGGTCCCACCACCCAGTTCAAAACCAGCGACAGCCCGATCACTTTTACATTCCTGAATACCTTTCCCAAGTGCTCATACCGCACCTTCGCCAGTGGAGGATACATCATCACAATCAACCCCACCGCTATCAGCACGTTGGTCGTTCCCACCTGGAAGTGGTTCATTACGTTCTCGACCGGCAGCACGTTACCCAATATCACGCCCGCGAGCATCGCCAGGAATATCCACAGCGTCAGGAACCTGTCCAGGAATCCAGTCGTTTACCCGAACTCATGAGTTCTTCACTTGTGAGAAAGCAAACAAAATCTCCCGTCCGATCTGTCGTACCCGTTCTGCGTACTTCGCCGCCTCGCGCTCCGTGCCGTCAAACTCTTTCGGATCATCGTACCGCAGCGCTATACGCTTTGTAGCCCCCAGTACCACCGGGCAATTGTCATCCGCATCCGAGCAGGTCATGACGGCCGCAAAGTCCTGGTTATGATTGAATGGATCATCATACTTCTTTGAAAAAGCCGTTATCGCCGGGGCATCGTCTGCAAACTTTACATGATACACCGGGTTATCGCCATCCTTGCCGACTTCGATGGAAAAGCCGGCTTCCCGCATGGCCTTAACCGCCCGGGGATTAAATGCCGTGGCCTCTGTCCCTCCTGAATAGCAATGCACATCCGGTATGCCATAATAATACGCGGCAACCTGCGCCCATATCTGTGAAAGATGGCTTCTGCGGGAATTGTGCGTGCATATAAAATTCAAATACACGGGCCTGGTCGCATCGAGCTTTTCCCGGACGAACTGCGTCAGTTCACCAATAACCGGCCTCCGTTCGGCAGGTATCTGATCAAATTCCTGCGTAAGCTGTTGCACAGTTGCCGATAGAGCATCGGTAAGTTTCATATTGCTATATTGTAATATTACGTTATAATTAGTCAAAAAAATTAGCAGCAGTTCTTCTTCACAAACTTCGAAAACATAGTGATGAACATGTCTTTCGCTTCCTCCCACACATGTTCATCGATGCAGTAATTTACCTTGGGGCCTTCCACCTCGCCCTTGATGATCCCAATTTGTTTCAGCTCCTTCAGGTGCTGTGTGATCGTCGATTGTGACAGCGGCAGCACATCCACCAGGTCATTGCAGATGCAGGTTTCGTGGGCCAGTATGTATTCCAGAATCGCCACCCGTGCCGGATGATCAAATGCCTTGGCCAGCACGGCGATCCGGTTCTGCCGTTTTTTAAAAAGCTCTGACTTGGTTAATCCCATATCGTTATAACGTAATATTACGTTATCTCATTGACACTTCCAATATGCTGGTTACCGTACAGGAAAGTAATGGCTTACCCAGCTGAACACAATCTCTCGAAAAGACGTAACTTCCGTTGTGAACACTACTCCATGAAAACCATTGCCTGTATAGTAATACCCATCGTGGTTCTGGCCCCCCTCGTCGGGGAATTCAAAGGCCGGGAGCCCGATGCCTCTTCCGCCCAGGAGATCACCCTGTGTGCGTCGCCCGCGGGGGAAACCCGGCCGGGAAGCGACGGCAAATTCATTACCGCGCTAAAAGGCTGGGGTGATGTGCACTGCACGATCTCAACAACAAAAGACAGTGTGCAATTCTATTTTGACCAGGGTCTTAGCTTTTATTATGGCTACCATTTCACGGAGGCCCTTGCCTCCTTCAAGGAAGCCAATCGTCTGGACCCCGATTGTGCCATGACCTACTGGGGCCAGGCATTGGCCATGGGGCCATTTTACAACACCTATGTGTACAAAATGAAAAGCGAAGTACCCGGGATCGTCGCCGCGATGACAAAGCGAATGACCGGCGCCTCGGAAAAGGAAAGATCGCTGATGGCGGCGTTGCAGAAGCGCTATTCCAACGACCTCTCGAATACCGACCGGCAGTCGCTGGATCGGGCGTACGCCCTCGCACTGGCAGACCTCGGGAAGAAATTTCCCGGGGACGATAATATCACCGCCTTATACGTAGATGCGGTCATGCTGGAACACAAGTGGGACTTCTGGGATGCGCAAGGAAAGCCCAGGCCATGGACACCCGAGCTGGTAACAGCCTGTGAACGTGTTCTCGAACATTCCCAGCACCCCGCCATCCTTCATTATTATATTCACCTGACAGAAGCATCGCGACAGCCGGACAAAGCCCTCGCGGCCGCGGAAGAGCTTAAAGATCAGATTCCAGGTATTGGCCACATGGTACACATGGCCTCTCACATGTATCAGCGAAACGGCCTCTTCCAAAAAGGTGTCATCATAAACGAAGAAGCAAACGCCGTCAACAACAACATCGATGCCGCGGTACCCGGATTGGGGCTTGGACGCGACCGCTCTCCGCACTTCTTCGCCGTGCAGTCCTACTGTGCCATGACGGCGGGAATGCAGCGCGGGGGCCAGCAAATATATCAGCGTGCGCGCAACAGGCAGCTGGCATCCAGCAGCGACCTTTCAAAAGACCTGTACGCACAGTTTGTGTATATGATACCGACAATAGCCGATGTGCGATTAGGGCAGTGGGATGAGATCTTAAAATCCCCTACCATAGACCCGCAATGGAAGTACGCCGTAGTGCTCGATAACTTCGCCAGGGGACTCGCCTCGCTACGAAAGAACAACCGACAGTCGGCGGTACAATGCTTACAGGCCATCGAAACCGCGACGCAGGACGAAAACCTCGCCAAACGGCTAATGCCCTTTAACAGTCCGTTGCAGTCGTGCCGCATTGCGAAATCTATATTAGAAGGCGAAATTCTTTTCGCGAACAAAGAGTATGAGGCTGCCATTAAAGCATTTAATGCCGCCATAGCAGAGGAGGACAATATGGTATACCGCGAGCCGCAAGATTGGCTCATTCCGGCACGGCAATTTTTGGGCGCCCGGTTGCTCGCCCTGCAAAGGCCGGAAGAAGCTGAAAAAACATACCGTGAAGACCTGGTGATGCACCCCGGCAATGGATGGTCCCTCCTGGGACTATTTCAAAGCCTCCAGGCGCAACAAAATGCGGAAGCATCCGTGTATAAAGAGAAATATCAGGAAGCATTTGCTTCCGCTGACGTGGTGATAACGGCATCCGTATTTTAACTAGTGATTTATGGACTACTGGCAGCTAATCCTCGGCATCCTCGTCGTGGTTACGTACATCGTCCTTGTCGTGCTGAATCTGCGCCGCTAATCCTCGGCATCCTCGTCGTGGTTACGTACATCGTCCTTGTCGTGCTGAATCTGCGCCGCCTGCGGCTCATTATCGCGCTCGCCAGTTTCGACATTATCGCTGGTCTTATCGCCGGCATTTACCTTATCATCGCCTCGTTCTTCCAGTGAATACGGGACATTACAAAGTGCACGGCAGCCACCGACCGGTTGTCATGTTATCGAACTTTTGCTATCTTTACGTTGTATGGCATTTATCGCTACTACATATCGCCCTTCGCATGCCGGAATGAGGGTAGCCTGACGGCAGGTAAACGTATTACACGTTCCTACCGTCTTGTTTCTACACCCTTTTGAATTTATTCTCTGGCAAGGTCATCTTCCCTTCGGCAAGGTGATCTAAAAATTCTTTATTACCCATGACATCATTAGACCAGTATGGCTGGCTACGCTATCGCCATTCATGCACTTCCATCGAAATACCGCGGGATCTTACCATAGGCCGCATCGTTAGCATAAAGGGATTTAAGTACTATACCGTAACCGAAGAAGGTGAGCTGGAATGCGACCTTTCGGGCCGCTTGCTCTACTTACCATCTACCGATCATCCGAAAACAGGCGACTGGGTAACGCTGACGGTGTATGATAGGGCCGGCTACATCATCAGCGTACTGCCGCGCTACAACGAGCTGTCCCGTCGTAACCCCGGTGCTGCGACCGAACGCCAACTGCTGGCCGCGAATATAGACGCAGCATTTATTGTACAAGGCCTGGACCGTGACTTCAACGTCATGCGCCTGGAACGATACCTGGTGCAGCTGGCGGCCTGTAACATACCGGCCAACATCGTGCTGAACAAAACCGACCTGGTAGACGACACGCTACCCTATCTCGACGCCGTGCAAGCCCTTGGGCGTGGTGTTCCCGTGTTGTTTTGCAGCACACATACCGGTGTGGGTATGCGTGCACTGCAGGACGAGCTGCTGTTGCCAGGCCATACCTATGTATTGATCGGGTCGAGCGGCGTCGGCAAAAGCTCGTTACTAAACGCCCTGTTACACCAGGAACAACAGGCAACCGCCACCACCAGCGGGTCCAACCAAAAAGGCCGGCACACAACCACCACGCGTGACCTTTTCCGGTTACCCAACGGGAGCCTGTTGATCGACACGCCGGGCATGCGTGAGTTTGGAGTTACCGGCGGCGAAGCAACCTCGGAAGACCTGTTTCCCGTCATCAGTTCGCTCGCGGCGTCCTGTCGGTTTACGGACTGTCAACACCTCGACGAGCAAGGCTGCGCTGTATTGGCCGCCTTGCACAACGGTTCGCTCTCCGAAGCGGTGTATGATAGCTATCTAAAATTGAAAAAAGAGATGCGTCGCTTCGAGATCGATGTATCCGATAAAAAACGTCTGAACAAACAGTTCGGCAAGATCGCGCGTGAGGCCAAAAACCACCGCAAGAAGTATAAGTATTAAAAGGCTTATCGAAAGAAAAGCCCCGCTTTTCAGCGGGGCTCTTTCACTTATTTCAGTTCACCTCCGAAAGGTACAATTCTTCATTTCAACCATCGTATAGTTTACACGCGTCCTGATATACCCTGCTTCCTCCTCCACCGTATTGCACGTGTAAGAAACCTACGGATTCTACCAGATTCGAAATCCCTCCCGGGGCGTACCTTTAGCCTTGCATGTGTATTTTCTATCTAACGTAACCACTACATGAACCGCCTTCGGCATTTCCTCCTGTTATCACTTCTCGGCTTCCCGTTTTGTGCCTTTAGCCAGTCCGAAAGACCCAACATCATTTTCCAGGATATGCAATCGGAGGACTACCCGTCCGCCCGGGAGCGTGCACGGACCCTCCACGAGGCCACGCTCAACCTGTTGGTAAACGCCAACAAGGTCGCCGTCGTAACGCGCAGCGGCGAAATGTGGAAGGCGATCGAAAACGAGCTGGCCATAAAAGACTTCGTCGATCCGAAGTCGGCCATCGACCTGGGCAAGATGTCGGGCGCTAAATACCTGCTCGCCGGCAACCTGACCCGCGTACACCACGAAGAGAAAACCCGCACGTCGGGCAACAACACCACAACCGAACATTATTACGTTGCCACCGCCTACGCTACGCTCAAGATCCTGAACCTGGAAACCGGCCAGTTCGAAAAGTCTTTTCAGGCCGAACACAATGCTACGGCCGGCAACCGCGACGAGGCCATTCGCCAGTCTCTCAAGTTGACGGCACAAAACCTGGCCAGTCAGGTAAACAAGTACTTTCCCGTGATAGTCCGTATTGACAAACAGGTATCGTCCAACCAGGTATCCGTTACCAAGGGCACTGCCGACGGCCTGCACGAACAGGAATTTTACGAGGTCTTGTCCGCCGATGGCAATAGTGTGATCGGCCAGATCAAGATCACCTTCGCTGCTGAACACGGCGCTACCGCCCGGGTGCTGCAAGGCGATGCCAAAAACATGGCGGGCAAGCTCGCACGCGAGCCGAAAGGTGGCGACGCTACCGTGAATATGGCCCGGATCGAAAAAATAGACGGTAACCACGTTGTGATCGACGCCGGCAGAGACCTGAACATCCAGAAAGGCGATGCCTACAAATGCGTCCGTCTGGTCGAGGAAAAGATCGGCGACCACATCAACCAAAAAGAAGAAGTTCTCGGCCGGATCCACATCACGAACGTATACCAGGACTATGCCGAGGGTAAAGTATACCGCGGGATCGGCCAGTTGGAACCCGGGCTGAATATAACCGAGACCAATGAAGACCGCGATGCACGGAAGCGTTTTGTTAAAGTCGGTTATAAGTCTGGCCTGGGCACCCGGATCAAAGCCACCAGGCCGGCCGGTATGGTCACCGTTCGCAATGACCACGGCGACTATAACGTCGATACGACCCCGCTGGGCAGCTTCCAGGACATTGAAAGCATCTCCATCTATACTGTTGGGTTTGGCGTGAAGAACCTTGTAAAAGACCTGAGCACCGCCCTGCTGTTTGACATTTACCGCATGGATCACCTCAACAACTGGACCGGCCGCCTCGAAGTGCTCTATGAGCTGCCACTGATCCATGAAAAGCTCCATGTCACCCTGGGACCGTCGCTGGGCTACGGCGGCCTCAAGCAGGAAGTGCCGAGCAGCATCATCGGCGATATCAGTGAAGGCAAGTCCGACAAGGTAAATGCATCATCCATCTTCCTGTCGGCCCAGGCGGGCGTGCAATGGACGATAAAGCGTTTCGTACTGTCCGGCTCGGTGTCGTATGATCATATGCGATACAAAAAGTGGAAGTACGACGTAACCGTGGACGACGATACCAAAAACGCCACCGCCCCGGCCAGCATCGTTCCCTATAGCAACGTAGACCTCAGCGGCCTGTATTATAACATCGGCCTGAGCTATCTATATCACCGGTAAATCACCGATAACATAACTTTTCAGAACGGGTAGGGTGTTTTTCCCCTGCCCGTTTTTGTTGGTCCGGGCATAAAAAAATACGGGTAAACCCGTAATATTGTCGCGCTACTTTCCAGCACCCCCAACCCTCTCTGTATGAGCCTGACGACCATCAGCAACAACAAACACTATATCATCGAAATCGCACCGGACAAGAACCGTGCTTACCTGAAGATCATCGGCTTCTGGCGCAATCCCGAAGCGGTACCCACCTACGTTGCCGACTGGAAAAAAGCTCTGGCGGGGCTCAAAAAGAATTTCACCTTGCTGACCGATGCCTCGGAAATGAAAACCCATCCGCAGGAACTTCGCAAGCTACACGAAGAAGCGCAAACACTATTGCTTAAAGGAGGAGTCCGGAAAGTTGCCGAAATCATGCAGAACGACGTGACCGAAATGCAGCTCGACTCGGTGGCGAAAACGACGCAATTTCCAAAAAAGAACTTCCGCGACCGGGCCACCGCAGAATTGTGGCTGGACGAAGTGTAGCCGAACAGCGCGATCACGTCGTAACGATTTGAGAATAGTAGCGCCGCCGGTATAAGAAGGTAATTCCCCCTACCAGCATCAACGTTGCCGCCTCCGCTCCGACGCGCGACAACCATATACCTGTCAGTCCCGGGTGCTGCATCGGCAACACCCATACAAACACTGCGACAAGTACAACACCTTTCAACAGGTTAACGATAATCGACATCGCCGTCTTGCCCGTGCTTTGAAAATACGCACCCAATATATAATTCGGGCCGGCCACCAAAAACAGTAAGAAATACAACGACAACCCACCCGCGGCCAGCGACTCAAATGCCGCGGTGGTCTCAGTCGAAAAGATGCGTATCAGGAGCCCGGGCACCAGCCACCCGATACCACAAACCGCCACGCCGATCACTACCGAAAACATCATGGCAAACCGTAGCATGGCCAACACGCGCGCCGGCTTCTGCGCTCCTACGTTGAATGACATGATCGGCAAGGCAGCAAGCATGGCTGCCGTTAGTAACCGAAGAAAGATAAAGCTCAGGTGGTTGATCAACCCGAATGCCGCTACCGCCGACTCACCATAAGACACCAAACTACGGCTGATGATCAGCAGGCCCAGCGAAAACGACAGCTCCGACAAAAGCGACGGCACACCGGCCTGGAACAGCAACCTCCACGCGGGAAAGTACAGTGTAAACCGAAAGTTACCAAAGTGCAGTTGGCCACGCCCCTGACGGATATACCAGAACAAGTACCCCATCGCAAAGGCATTACCCAATGCCGTGGCAATCGACGCTCCGGCAGTGCCCCATCCCAGCCAGACAATAACTATAAAATCGAGGGCGATGTTCAACGCCACCGCTATCAGCGACGCATTGCGTGCCACGCGCGGACTGCCATCGTTCACGACAAAGTGTCCCCAGACAATGCGCACAAACAGCACGGGCATGCCGACAAAGCCCCAAAGCATGACATCCCGCGTATTCTGCACGAGTGACACGTGCTCGGCCCCCACCAGGAACCGCGCCAGCGGTGCCGCGACAAACGGCGCACTGACCGCCACGACCAAGCCGGCCGTCAGCGCCAGCGTGGTGCCAAAGCATAATACCCCGCGCGCCCGCGCACCGTCACCGGCACCGATGCTGTGGGCAATCAGAATGCCACCGCCGATCGTCAAGGCCAGGACAAAGGCGATAAAGACCGTCAGCACAGGGCCATAGATACCCACCGCGGCAACCCCCTCTTTGCCCACGTAATGGCCCAACAATAGCCCGTTTACGATCATCTGCACCGTAACCGACATAATGCTGGTCAACGTAGGCACATAGTAGCGAAAGAAAAGTGAAGGAATCGGATCTTTCCCGAGGTCTGCAGATACGGCCATGGCGCACATTCCCGCTGGTTAAGAAAACGGGGCATCAATGTACTACATTTTCAGGCAACCAGCATGATCGTGTTCAACAAAAGCTCGTGCTCCTTGCCGCGCAGCTTAATATGTCCCAGCGGCATCAGCCGGTATTTATCAAAGAGATCCAGGTTTCGGGCCACGTCATGCGATACGATCAGGTCCGTGTTAAACTCCTTGCACATACCCTGAATGCGCGATGTGGTGTTCAACACGTCACCCGAATAGGTTATATCACGTTTGATGATCCCAACTTCACCCGCTACCACGTTGCCACAATGTATACCCGCCTTAAACGAAGGCACTACGCCGAACCGTGCCTGGTAACTTTCGCGTTTATCGGCAATCGCCTGCCGGATATCGAAGAAGCATTGCACACAATTGTTATTGGCCGACGCCTGGTTGCCCCAGGCGATCACGACTTCGTCGCCCACGTATTGATAAATGGAGCCGTTATTGTTCAAAATGGGTTGCGTAATGTCGGCAAAGAATTCGCGGAGTAACAAATGGTATTGTTTATCGCCCATCTTCTCCGCCATCGCGGTAGAAGCATTCAGGTCGAGGAACATAAACGTACGGGTCTCTTCGCGGGGAATCTGGTATTTACCCGACACCAGGCTCCAGAAAGCGCCTCGCCCGAACTTCTGGCTCACTTGCACTAACATCTGCGTAACCGCCACGATAAACGACCACACCAGCAATGCCTTGACCGGCGCGGGGTCGCGCAGGAACGCGATCAACGCCTGCCGCGAGGCGGGATCATACCAGGGCCGGCCCGTACGCATCGGTACAATGGTCATGCCCATGATCACGGCGATCAAAGCAATGATCAATACAAACGACACGCTCACCGCCACAATGGTATAACCATACGGCTTGTCCTGGTACTTTACGTTAATATAGAAGGTCATAAAGCTGCCCCCCAATATGCCGCCGATCAGTCCGCCACCGACGTTGCGCATGGCCGCTATCCAGAACGAGTACGCCGGCGACGGCCCCTGGGAGATATACGACAACAGCACCAGGTGATCGTAGACCGTCAGCATAAAGCCAAAGAACATCCACAACCCGATGATGACCAGGAGCTGCCGCAGCTTGAATTGCAAATCACTTTTCATACCGTATGCTTTTGGGACTGCCCGAAAAAAGCCACGCGTGATATTGCCGTCACGCGTGGTATAGTAGACCCGGTAGTGTAAAGATACGTTGGAAAGTGAATCTGCCGTATTCTTTTTCTATTTGTTGTAGGCGGCCTCCAGGTCGGCCACGATCAGCTTCCGCATCTTCATCATAGCCTGCATCAACTGGCCGAGACGTTTCGGTTCACCGTTGTTGATCTTATCGATCATGAAAGCTGGCACGATCTGCCAGGAGAATCCGAATTTGTCCTTTAACCATCCGCACTGACTTTCCTCGCCGCCGTCGCGGGTCAGGGCGTTCCAGTATTTGTCTACTTCCTCCTGGTCCTTGCAGGTCACAAAGAACGAAACCGCCTCGCTGAACGTAAAGTCCGGGCCGGCATCGAACATGTTGACACGCAGGCCGTCAATGACGATCGTTCCTACCATCACGCCCCGAAAGCCACTGCCTTCGTCCCATTTTTTGATGGCCTCGATCGTTGAATTGGCAAACAGCGATGTATACAATTTCATCGCTTCTTCCGCCTTGCCATTGAACCACAGGAAAGGGACAATTTTCTGATTGGTTGCTACCATGCTCATGTTGTAATTGTTTAAGGGGTTGTATCATTTTAGAATATTCCGTCCGGCGGGGCACTGTCAGGCACCTGTACATGCCCCGCCGGATGATACAAAGGTGCGCACCAGACCTGGATTCCGGCGTCGGAGATCAGGCCTTCGAAAGGGGGATAAAATGACAAAAAATACCGACCACTGGGCCTGGGAAATGTATCCCCCAGGCAGCTGAGCCGGAATTTCCGATTTTTTACCCCTGCTTCATCCGCTGCGCAATCTGACGTATAACGTCCTGCAGGTATATGTTTCGCTCGCGCACGATCACTAAATAAAATTCTCACGATCTGTATGTTCCCAGGCTTCACGGCCCACATCAGTCAACAGGCGTTGACCCGGCATCTGCACATTTGCTGTACGATCTCTGCATATGCCTCATGGACTGTAGAGTCTCTGACGCCACCCGCTCTCCCGGCAGCCGCACTTTCCACACGCTCCGCCAGTCGCCCCAGGATGCGGGCGGCTTCTGTCTCTGAAAGACATGTATAGGGCTCGCCCGGATATTCCGAAAACGCGATCCCCCCACACCGTGTCAATTCTTCTCTGCCAGGTCGTATAAGGTCAGGCAATTACGGCGGCCGTAGAACGCTGTGGTTTCATACTCCTCGTACTGACGGGCGTATACAAGCTTTTCCTTTTTACTTTCACTTAAGAGAGCCAACATATAAAGGGCTCTCACCCGTTTTTCGGGATCACGCTCGGCGTCCAACGCCTTTTTGAAATACCTGCGGGCATTCGTATAGCCTATGGCATACACCGCTTCGTCCGGCGTGGCCGAGCCGTCGCCGTAGCTCAGCATAAACCACGCGTGCGTTGTGAACGTGAACCAGGCGTTGCCGAGCATAAAATAGTTATGCGCACGTTGAGCAGGATCTTGCCTCGCAGCGGTGTCCAGGGCATACAGTTTTTCAACGATCTCCCGCTTGGTATACGTAACCATTGTCTGTCCTGCCAGCAGCTCGGCGTTTACGGTAAACGGATCACGGTCAAGATAGTACTGGGCATTGCTGAAGGTTGACCAAAATGCATCCGGGATCTTGCGTACCGTCGCCAGCGCATTTGCGACATCGCCCTGGCGTAGATACTTGGTCACCAGCAGGTCCTCAAAATAGTGTGGATGATCATATGGCTTGAACAATACCTCTTCCAGCGTATTTTTATCCTTACGGCGATATACTTCCAACAATGCTTCCAGATCGGCCGTCGATGCATAACGGTCCAGGTACCGGATGAACGTGTATTCGAACGTGCCGTAGGTGATACAGGAATAGCAAAATCTTTCGCGGGCATAGCTGTCAAACAAACCGGCCAATCCTACTACTCCGCGCTTTGCGAAAACATGGCGCAGATACGTGCTCAGGGAGTAAAGAATTTTCTGCGACTCGAACTGGCCGTTGCGATCCGCCAATAGCGTTTTGTATAATACGCCCAGCTTCTCTTGTACTGCGCGGTCGCGCACATCTTCCTGCAGCGTGATCTGCACGGCGCGCAGTGCTGTTACCTGATAGGCCATGGCCGGATCACCCGTGGGAACCCGATCCAGGTATGCAGCGGCCGCCTTGCCGTTGCCCTGCATCAGGCTGAGATTGGCCAGTACCACATTAAGGTATGCCGGGTAGCGCCTGGCCAGACCATCCATGGTCTTGAGCGCTTTAACAAACTCATCGAGGTACAGGCGGTCGCGTTGCCAGTTCTCCGTCACGGGTCGGTTGCCCCAATAATCGCGCGGCGAAACCTGTGCGTTAACGTAACGCGTTGTGCCCAGCCAGTCCTCAAACTTGTTTACCTCGCGGCCGATCAACAACGGCAGGTGCGGATGATCAGCCGCGAGCGTATACACCTGGCGAATACCTTCCAGTCCGCGACCGGGATTGATAGTCTCCCGAAGCACATATACGTCAGCCCGGCTCCTGTTATCTTCTGCCAACGCCAACACACTGTCCATGTCGCGGCTGGAATAGAATTGACGCGACACCATCATTTTCGCCGTGGCATGTGAAAACACACGGGCGTGCAAATAATTCGCAGAGTCGTTATGAATACCCTCCAGCATCATGGCTTTATAGTGCATCGCCCACCAATCCAGTACCCCGGGCGTGGCAACATTCTTAAAATACCGGTTGTAGGTTGCATTGAACAGGGCGCGGTCGGGTGCATAAAACGCGATCTTCGTCAGCAAAAAGGCATACTTCTTTTGCAGGAACGTATTCTGCTCGCGTGCCACCAGCGCCGACACCTGCTCCAGTGCCGAATCATAGGCTCCCGACGACGACTTCCGGCCTGTATCGCTCCAGGTGGACTCAAATCCCGCCAGGCCTTCATATTGTTTCAAAGTCTTGAAACACGCAAACACCGCAGGCTTTTGCTGTAACTTCTGATAAAAGTTGTTTACGGCCAGCGCGGAGTCTGAAGGCTCACCGAAAACGCATGCCCTTGCGGCCGTGGTGTCTCCAGGCGAGGCACCGGCGGCCGTAATCCATTCGGCAATAAGCTGGTCCTCATCACGGCTGGAAGAATATCGTCCGTCGAAGGCATGAAGATGCGCGGAATAAAAAAAACTCCACCACGCCCGGTTCTGCAACAGGTCGGGATTGAAGAGCATATAGCGCAGCTCCTCATTCTCAGGCCGCCAATAGCAGGCCTGTAAGCCGGTACCCGTTGTAAAAAACGACAGCAGGCTAAAAAGCGCGATACATATCTTCCAGCGCCGAAGAATATTTCTTAAGATCATGGTCATTCAGATGATAGAACGTTAGGGCCGCGTCGGCCGTGTGTTTATGGTCATGGAGCCAGGCCGCGACGGCGGCCACATCGTTCATAGCAGGGTGTTCAAACCGTATCTCATCGCCCCGTCGCACGAAGATGCTTTGACTGGTGTAGCCATAGGTAAAATCCTCTGAGACGGTAGCGTGCAGATCGCTGACGGTCGTCAAATACCGTTTATACCCGTATTCGTCCTGCAGCAACGCTGTTGAGAGGATCGCCTGGAACTTGCCGTCGCGATATAATACAGCCCATTCAAACACCGGCAACGCGTAGTCCAGCGCCAACGGGTAGGCATGCTGATCTTCCAGGTAGCGCATGATCTCCCGGCGATCAAAAATCGAATTGACGGTCTCAGGGTCTTTTATATTGCCGGCATTGTAGCACATCAGCATGCCTCGGTCCACGGGGGGAACGCCGGCCTTGACGGGATATTTATATTGATATAATCGTATGGTGGACGATACTCGCTGACCGGCAAAAAGCCTTTTCGATTCGCGCAAAAAAGCAAAATAGTGTGCCCGGGTGCCGGCCGTCCAGTCACAGTCGAACTGCACCTCCGACAGCCGTTGCAGGCGAGCGTCATGTAGCGAATCGCGCACATGCAATTCGTCAAAACGTTTTGACTTCTGCCTATACGGAGTGGAATTAAAATAACCGTCCTCCATGGTTTCCCATATCAGGTTATCAAACTGCCGATCGGATGCTGCTTTTAGCTGAGCCATCATTCTGCGGTGCACCTGCTGCGCCAACACGATCGCTCCGGCCGTATCCAGGTGCGCAAAGGTCTCGTTGGTTATAAACACTACGGGGACTACATCCAAGGTATCCGTCAACGGCTGATCCCAATAGTCTAACGGCGCGACCGGCACCGGTGCGCCGTCCGCCTCGCTCCAGCCGACATCAAAAAGTCGCACGTACAGCCGGTCAACATCCAACGCCTGGTAAGTGGAGTCATCCCAGTCAAAGCCCCCCGCCTCCGTCTTCCAATAATAAAAGCCCCGCGGCGCGCCATGATCTGGAGTACGTCCGTTGTCGGAACACCCCAGCAACAAACACAGGGCCGCCGCCAGGAAACAGATTCTTACCATATATAAAACCGGGAGAAAAAAGTGTATGGCTTAAAGGTATAAAAAATGAAACTCCAGGGAGGGCCTGTCGCAGAATTATTTTTTCTACAAAGATCGTGAGACAGGCTTACAATAAAGTGCCCGCCCCGGTTGTTATACATACTTATACGATTGTATAAATAGAAATGTAAGAAACGAGTCCCCCGCTTTCACAGGCTCCGCGGGGGACTCGTCAAGGTGGCGGGTCGGATAGATTATACTGCGTTCACGCGGATCGTTGCCGACTGCAATCAGTAACGATCCGGCATATCGGGCAGGCTGTGGGCTCTCAGCGTGCACCTTACTTTTCCGGGGCCGGAAAATCGACCGTCCGGCGCGATGAGACGCGCCGGCGGTGAAAGAACGCAGTCAGTGTGCAGTATAAAGTAGTCTCTATGCGCCATCGGCAGGCCGCATTAACGACAGGCCGTTGTGTGTAACACCACGTCGCCACCGGGCGATATCGTATAGTGAGTGTCCGGTAAAGACTGGGTGATGGCGTCCAGTACGCGCGTAAGCGTTACGTCGTCTTCTACAAACACTGCCGCAATGTGGCAGGTGCCGATGTCGCTACCCTCTACGGTAATCTTTCGCCCGAAACGTTTTTCCAGGATGGCCGCGGCCGTCTGCAGGTCAACGCTGTCGAGTATAATAAAGCCGCGGTTCCAACCGATCGCTTCGGCCGCATCGACCGACTGCCGGGCAAAGTGCCCCGAAGCCACATCGACTGCCAGCTCCTGGTCGGGATGTAACAGCGTCTGGAAATTCCCCGGCTTACGGACGTCCACCAGGCCACGGACCACCGTCACCCTTACCTCGGGTTGGCCGGTGTAAGCCCTGACGTTGAAAGCAGTGCCCAGTACCTTTACCGTTACGCCGTTGGCATGTATGATAAACGGGCGGGTCGGGTCGTGCGCGACGTCAAAGTATGCTTCGCCTTTCAATGTCACTTCGCGCATGAATGCACCCGGTGCGCTGCTATAGCGCAGCTCGCTGCCATGGTTCAGCGTCACGGCGGTGTTGTCGGTCAGGTGAAAGAACTGACGGCCCTGGTAGACGGCTTCGCGCTCGACGGCCGGGCGTTTAGCCATCTGCTGCACCTCGGCATGCGACTGTTGTGCCACCCATATCACCGCCAGAACGAGAACCACCAACATTGCCGCCGCGGCCACCCACGGCGAGGACTGCCAGGGGTATGCCGGGTTTGCAGTAACTCCTACGATCGTTTCCAGTGTGCGGCGTTTGACATGGGCCGACCGTTGGCGCTCGTCGTGGGGAACAGCCAGCAAACGCGGATTGTTCAGGTAAAACAGTTGATGCTGGTATACTTGCTCGCCCAGAAGTTTGCCCAGCCGGCCTTCTACCAGCAAGCGCATGACATGTTCACGCTCTCCGACGGTTGCCGTGTTGTTCAGAAACCGATGTACCAGGTCGTGAATCGTCGTCTTCATATCGTTAGGGATGCCGGAATGTCTGCACCCGGTTAACAACGCTTTGATGAAATGCTTTATAGGCCATATACTCGGCATTCAGGATCTCAAAAAGCTCCGCATTGTCCAGGTATTGCAACTGCCGTTCCTTCGGGTCCAGGGGAGGGTCGTTCTCAGCCGCGCCAGTCAGGTTCCGGAACGGTTTCAGCGACGTGGGGAGTTGAGGGTCTTCCATCATAAAACAGAATTTACTTTGGTAAGAAATGAGATACATGAATTTTATTTCGAATTACCGCACAATAACAAACTTTTATATTACCTTCCGTTTATGTAAAAGAGCGGTAAAAAACGCGTTGGTATAAGAAGAAACACTACCTTTTTTGGGCAACTTGGGTCTTTGCCATGACGGTGCTATAAATAAAGCCCACTCGTATACTATGCACCTGAAAAATGCCGTTGAAAGTAGTACCTAAGTAAACATTCGGGTACACGAAAACCTATACCTTGCAACACGCCTTTATAACGCGCCATGCTCGCCACTGATCTTACCAACGTCTCCCCTGTCCGACCTATCGTATGGGCTACTCTCTCGCTAACGGTTCTCCTGTTAATTATCCACGGAAAGGTGTCCGGCCAGGAAAAACATAAGGCATCTCATCCCTCCGGTACATTGTCGATACCATTGTCGGCCCGGGCGGTAGCGGCACGGGGCATCGCCGAGATCAACCGTGCCCGGAATGCGATGGTCATTACCGAAGTCAAAACCGGTATACCCAACATGCGCAATGTATTTCTGGAGCCCTGGACGGTACAAGAACTGGTATCTGCCAATCGTGCCGACACCCTGTACGGCGCGAGCTTTCAATATGCTGTCCTGGAAGACACCTTTCGGGTAGATATGTCGTATGACGGAAGACACCTGGTGCGCGTCGACGAGGAGCAAGGCAATGCGTTACAGGTCGTCGATGCGCAACTGCACCCATACGAAGCCGGCCGGGTCATAGGCCCCTTATACATGCGCATACGAACGGTAATGGAACAGGCCCTGAAACGAAATGCCATCCTGCAGACGACAGAGGATGACGACTCGCTCAGACTCGAAGTGGTGTTTCCAGATCTTTACCTCGAGCTGAATGCCACCGGCGTGATGTGGGAGAAAGACACCGTGGGTTTTGTCTCGCGATACGTTGTATACCTGGATAAGTATACATTCCTTCCCATCAAACTGCTGCGGGACATGCCGCACCATACTTCACAGGAAACCGTACTCTATCAACGCATCAATTTTACCGACACGCTCGCGATTGATGCCCTGCAAACACGTACGGGCGGCGTGGCATCAAATCTCGTGCTTACCGATAGCCTGCAGAAACTAAACCAGCAAGCGGGCATGAACAACCTGGTCGGGCAATCGATTTATAACTGGAAGCTGGCACGGGTAGATGGCGATACGCTGTCTTTTACAACACTACAGGGTCAAAAGGGCGTGATTGTTTTTAACTCCGTCGGCTGGAAGCCCTGTACCCAAGTGCTTCCCTTTCTGGCACAACTATCCACAACACCGACTATGGCAGTAGTAAGCATCGAACCCTATGTTACCAATACGGACGCTTTAAAGAAACATCAGGAAACGCAGGCGATCGATTACCCTATCGTAGTGGCCGATCGCACATTAAAGAAAACATATCCGGGCATGCAGGTGCCTACCTTTTTACTGACTGACACCGCCGGCATTGTGCGCGAAGTGGTCGTGGGGTACACCGGCGCGGCGACCGAAACGCACATACAGCGGGCCCTGGAGCGGCTTCCTTGATCTCCACCCCGGTCCAGGCACATCGGACTTCCATCCGATGTAAGTGTACGACGCGCTGCTTCCGCAGAAGTGTGGACAATAATACACCAAATGCTCGTGCTGCGGCTGGATTTGCTGCGCGCGCTTTTTGCTGCCATGCCGGAAAAGATCGCCCATGGCTATGTTCACACTACCTTCGATCCCTTCGCTTACATCGGTTATGAATATTTCCACCCGCAATCGCCTGTTGCTGGCAGGTGCCGCCGGCGCCGTAGCGCTGATGGCGTACAGCAAATGGCGACAAGAGCAGCAAAAGTTTGCGCTCGCCGGCAAGGTTGTACTGATCACCGGCGGCTCACGCGGATTGGGGCTGGTGCTGGCGCGTATGCTGGCGGCCAAGGGTGCCCGGCTGGCGATCTGCGCCCGTACGCCGGCGGCGCTGGATGTGGCACGGCAGGAGCTGGAGATGCTCGGCGCACCCGTGCTGACGCTCCCGGTAGACATTACCGACACTGCGCAGGTCGACAGTATGATCCGGCAGGTAGTCGACCACTACGGCCGGCTCGACGTGCTGATCAACAATGCCGGCACCATTCAGGTAGCGCCGCAGGAAGCGCTCAACCTCGACGACTATGAGAAAGCCATGAAGACCAACTTCTGGGCCGCATTGTATACTACACTCTCCAGTATTCCGTACTTCCGTGCGCAAGGGGGCGGACGTATCGTCAACATTACTTCGATCGGAGGCAAAGTCGCCGTCCCCCATCTTCTGCCCTACACCGCCAGCAAATTTGCCCTCGTCGGCTTGTCGGAAGGCATGCATACCGAATTGAAGAAACACAACATCCGGGTTACCACCGTCGTGCCCGGACTCATGCGTACCGGCAGCACCCAGCACATCACGGTGAAAGGTGACCACGAAGCGGAGTACCGATGGTTTAAGGTTTCTGCATCCTCTGCGTTGCTGTCCGTCAAAGCGGAGACAGCCGCTGCCAGCATTGTGGAAGCCCTGGAGTACGGCCGGCCCGAGGCACTGGTTTCCATCAGCACGAAGCTGGCCACCCTGGTAAAAGGCGTGGCCCCGGGTTGGATGGGCAGCTTGCTGAGTATGGCTGAACGATTCCTGCCAGACAACGTACCCGGTGGCGAGGTTGCCAAACAGGGTTCAGAGGCCGAATCGACCCTTTCACGCCTGTTGGGCAAAAGAAGTGAAGCCGCGGCACTACAGAACAACGAATAATTCTTTAATCTTGCCTGCGGCGTACCGGTGTTCCCCGGAGCGCCGGATCTTCTTCCATGCCGCGACCTTTTAAAGCCTTTCAGAGTTATAACTACCGTCTTTATTTCGCCGGCCAATCCGTGTCGCTGATCGGCACCTGGATGCAACGCACCGCGGTGTACTGGCTGGTATATGAAAAGACACAGTCATCCTTTATGCTGGGGGTTGCAGTCTTTGCCGCGCAGTTTCCTTCTTTCCTGTTTTCCATTATCGGGGGCGTTGTCTCCGACCGGTATAATCGCTACCGCGTCATGCTGCTGACGCAGGTGGCGTCTTTGATCCAGGCTATTTTGCTTACGGCGTTGGTGTTGCTGGGATTGGATTCCGTCTGGAACATCCTCACCCTTAGTGTTATGCTGGGTGTTATCAATGCTTTTGATGTACCGGCAAGGCAAGCCATGGTATATGACATGGTGGACAACAAGGAACACCTGCCCAATGCTATTGCGCTCAACTCCTCCATGGTCAACACGGCGCGCCTGATCGGACCGGCGATGGCGGGCATCGTCTTAGAGGAGTTCGGAGCCAACATTTGTTTCTCGATCAATGCCGCGAGCTTTATTGCCGTGCTGACGTCACTATTTTGTATGCGGCTGCCGGCCTATGTGCCCAAGCCGCGCACCAACGACGTCATGACCGACTTACGCGAAGGTTTTCAATACTTGCGCAAGACACCCAGCATCAGTACCGTCATGCTCATGCTGGCCTGCGTCAGCCTGTTGTCGCTTCCCTACATCACGTTGCTGCCCGTCTATGCGCGGGAGATCTTTCAGGGCCGGGCATCTACCTTCGGATACCTGAACAGCTTTGTAGGATTGGGTGCGGTGAGCGGTGCTATTTTCCTGGCGTCGCTTAAGCCTGGCACCAACTTAAAAAAGGTGTTGTTCTTTACCACCCTCGTGTTTGGCATGGGGTTAATTTGCTTTTCCCATCTGACGAATCTTCCTGCTGCACTGGCCTTCATTGCCATCACCGGGTTTGGTATGATGTCACAGACTACACTCAGCAATACATTGATCCAAACCGCCGTGACACCCGTTATGCGCGGCCGGGTGCTAAGTTATTACGCCATGGCATTCTTTGGCATGCAGCCGATCGGAAGCCTGCTGATTGGTGCTGTGTCGCATTATGCGGGTGCTCCCAATACATTATTATTGGAAGGCATCGCCACCCTGATGCTTGCACTCGTCTTTTTTCCCTTCTTGCGCCGCGACATTTTGCTACGCCGCCACCGGATGAAAATTGAACAATTAGAAGAACGATCGATCGAAACAACGTAGCACCTAGTTCTTCAGCTTGCATTTTTTCCGGAGGTACTTATCACGATTATACAGCTTCTTCTGGGGGTTTTTGTTCACTTCAAAAGGAATGTAATACTGGAGCGATACGTTCAGGAGGAAATAGCCATCGTTTGTCTTCGGGTTTCCGCGGGTTCCGGTAGTAGTGGGGGCTGCTATTTCTCCGCGACGGTCGGACAATGCGCGGGACAGGTCGCTCTTGAGCGTTGCCGGATCGGGATACCGGCGTGCGCTGACGTCGTCCATGTAGTCGGTAAAGGTAAAACGATACCCTCCTTCGATCAATACATTGTAAAAGGGACTGAGCTTGATACGAGCCCCCAGGCCGACCGGTATGACCGGCGTTACACGACTATAGTTTACTCCCTCGGTCTCAAGAGGCTGAAGCGCGTATCGCGTGCCTTGATATTCTGTTGTGGGATTAAAACGCATGACCCCTACACCGGCAAAGGCGTGTACATTCACCCCCGGACGGTCTTCAAACCGAAAACCGTGGGGTACCAGGTTTACGATGCCAATGGCGGAAAACTCGAAGTTGCTAGAGGCAAAGGAGAGGTTGCGTACGCGGCGACTGTCTTCATCTGTGCCCGGTGCGTCGGCATCGTCGCCCGAAGTACGGAACCAGGCGAACTGGGCCCGGGCACTAATGCGCTTGGTAAAAAAATATTCAGCCCCTACAATAGCACTCGGGTTAATCTTCCCAAAGTCGTTGGAGCCCGTTATTTCTCCAAAGTAGGTGGATGTACCAACACCCAGGTTCACCATCAGGTCGCGATTCCAGCGCACAGCGCGAAAGTCTTGCGCCTGGCCAAAGAACGGCACCAACATGATAAACGCGACGACGGCTACTATATTTTTTTCCATGTCAAATTTTAAAGGTCCGAAAGTAGTGATTTTACCAGGCATTACCCTATTAAAATTACGGACCACTATACGCTAATGTTACGCAATGCGTCGTGTGTTTAGGGCTCTCACCCACTCTTCCCGTGCACACACCGGGCACCGATGCCGACCGGGCGCCAACATCTCTGTGTGACCGCAAAATGCACAGGCATATACGGCAGGATGTTGCACCTGGGGACTTTTTCTACAAAACTCATCTGGCAACAGCGGTAAGCCTGGTCGTACCTCCTCATCCGGGTAAAAAAATATACTAAAATCGCCATTCGTCTCAAGAATGGCATATCGCACCTGGCCCAAGTGCTCTACCTGGCGCACACGCAGCTCGGCAAAAAATTCATCCTGTGAAAGTGACTCCTTCTTAAAGTCATTAAAGGCAAACTTACCTTCGCGGACGAGGTAAATAGCTTTGCCCTCGATGAGGTTTTCAAACCATATGCTTTTAGCCATCAACCACGTGACGAGGCGATAGATGCCGATGATCGCCACGAAGACCATGATGGCATGCAACATGCCGACGTCCTCGTAAAACATCGGATCGCCTGCCGCTGATCCTAACGATATGATGATCACGACTTCAAAGATGGACAACTGCCGTACCCCACGCTTGCCGACAAGTCGAAGGGCCATGAGCAGCACCACGAACATCACCACGGAGCGGAAAAGCACTTCCAGCAAAAATACCTCCGGCAGGTTGTTCCATAATAGGCGGGGCCATTCAAATACTTCTTTCATACCAACCGTGTATTTAGAATATAATTCCACCAATATTTTTTGCAACCGACGGCAGGTTTTCATCACCCCACTGTTCTTTGACATTTGTCTCGATGGTGCGGCAGAGGCTCGTCAACGGCACGTCTTCCAGGCGGTTTTCAAAGGGATCCTCCGTGCGCTCTCCCACCAGGTCGAGAGAATGAAAGATGAACGAGATCAACACAGATATCGGGATCATGATCAGGCCCATCTCATCCACGAACGCAAAGGGCAACATGGTCGCATGCAAGACCACGAACACACGCGAGAAAAAGCTGTAGTGGCGGGGTAGCGGCGTATTCTTGATACGCTCACATGCGCCCTGTACGTTATTAAATTCCACCAGTGTTTCTTCCAGTTTTACGAGGCGATAATCCGACAGCCAGCCTTGCGAAAAGGCATATCGGATGTCTTCGGCCTGCAGCTCGAGCAGGAAGTTGGGCGGGTTGTTCTTCTTGCTGAAGATGGCATACTCTGACGGCTGTAGAAACGACTCGGCGTCTTGATATTCATTTTCCGCCTGAAACAACTCCTCCTGCCCTGTCTCATTGTATTTATACTTGCGACGAAGGAATACACGCAACGCATTGACGTAGGCGATATGCCGGTGCAGCAGCTTTTCTTTGAAGGCAACGATCTCGTCAGGACTGGTGGCATCAGGGTCATTCAGGAACGTGATGACCTGACGGGTCCACGCCCGGCTGTAGTTAACCAACGAGCCCCATAAGCGTCGCGCTTCCCACCAGCGGTCGTAGGCGCTGTTGTTTTTAAACCCCAGGAAGATCGCCAGCGCGGTGCCGAAGGCCGTGATCGTATAAAACGGTATGGCCAGGTGCACACCTTGGTGGTGTATCCAATACACTAAAACAGCCAGCACCAGGTAATACAAGACACCTTTCCATGTATAAAACAGGATCAGGCTCCATTTCAGGTTTCGTCGCAAGATCATAAAGGGCTTTTAATAGAATTTGAGGTCCTAAATTTTTGCTCCATGCAAGTGTTGCGGATGCAAAGTAAGATGAACAGTTGCTGGCATTATTTTTTGCGGTCCTTTTTAGCAGGCTTGTAGAAGATTCCTCCCAACAATACGCCCGACAAAAAATGTGTGTTGTCTTTTCCCCATTTCGTCGTCATTCATCGGACTGATAGTTCCAAAACCAAATAATTCAGGGGGGTACAAGGTTTTAGCGATGTGTTGTCGTTGCGACCTCAAACCTCATTGTATTTTGAAAGTAAAACCGGAATTAAAAATCCTAGTGTTGGATGACGACGTAGAAGACGTTGAGCTAATTGCCTGGGAATTGCAAAAAGGTGGCGTGAATTTTCAATTAAGACACGTCAGCACGAAGGAATCCTTTGTCTCCGCACTCAAGGAGTACAATGCGGACGTCATCCTTTCGGACCACCATTTACCGCAATTCGATTCCTCGGAAGCTCTGCAACTATGTTATGCCAACAAAGTAGATATCCCGTTTATTCTGGTGTCTGGGGCTGTGTCGGAAAACTTTGCCAACGACACGATCAAGGAAGGGGTTGACGACTACATCCTCAAGACGAGTCTGACGCGTTTACCCGCGGCCATTAACAAAGCCTTAAAGCAGCATGCCCTGCATCGGGCCAAGCTTAACGCCGACGCCGAGCTCAAGTTTAAGAATAATCAGTTGCTGCGCACGATCGAAGAGCTTAGCAAGATCAACAAAGAGCTTGATACATTTGTCTATTCCGTCTCACACAACCTGCGGGCGCCGCTTATGTCTGTGTTGGGCATTCTCAACCTGGTGAAGCTCGAAGATCAGCACAACAACAATGGTACGCTGGCTACGTACCATGCCATGATCGAAGAAAGTATTCTGAAGCTCGACGAGACGCTGAAAGACATTCTGGATTATTCCCGCAACGCCCGCAAAGATATTCGCATCGAGCGTGTGGATCTCAACCGCATTATCAACGATAACCTGGAACGCATGCGGTTTATGGCCGGTTCGGAGAATATTACCCAGACCGTCACCATTCAGGAGCCGCTGCCATTTTACTCGGATCAGTATCGTTTGTCGGTGATTTTTAATAACCTGATCTCAAACGCGATTAAATATAGCGACCTGCAAAAAACGGACTCGTTCATCGAAATCTATGCGACCGTTTCGAAAACGTCGGCGCACGTCGAGATCAAGGATAATGGCATCGGTATCAATCCCGACTATATTGCGAAGGTAACAGAGATGTTTTTCCGCGCGACAGAAGAGCACGAAGGCTCGGGATTGGGTCTGTACATCGTAAAAGAGGCCGTGGACAAACTTCATGGCACCCTGACGATCGAATCGGAACTCGGTATAGGCACCCGGTTTGTACTCGATTTGCCGAATTTTATACCGGCTACGATGGCGGATCACATAGAAGATAAGGTGACTGTAAAAGGTCAGCAACACACTTCCTAATCTGAGAAAAAACCCCGAAAATAGTCTACAACAAACGTTTGCATAAGGTTAGAAATTGACATTTTTTTGCTGCTCAATTAATAACCCAAAGCATGCAGACGTCATATCAATTCACCATCGGCCTCAACGAGGTTGGTATGGAACACCTGGACCTTGTGGGAGGCAAGAACGCTTCCCTGGGCGAAATGATCCGCAACCTGACACCAAGGGGTATTGCTGTTCCGGATGGTTTTGCCATTACGGTGACAGCCTACCGGGCGTATCTTCAGCATAACAATCTGGAGGCGAAGATCCACGAGATCATTTCTTCTATTGACATGAGCAACCTCATCTCGCTGCGTAAGGGGGGTACACAGCTGAGGCAATTGATCCGCAACGGACGCTTCCCGCAGGCGATGGAAGACGAGATCAAAACGCGTTATGCAGCGTTGTCGCGTCAGTACGACCAGGATGCTACCGATGTGGCTGTACGCTCCAGTGCCACGGCCGAAGATCTGCCGGATACCTCGTTTGCCGGCCAGCAGGAAACATACCTGAACGTGCGCGGCCCGGAAGGACTGTTGGAGTCTATTCGTAACTGCTTTGCTTCGTTATTCACCGACCGGGCCATCTCCTATCGCGTCGACTTCAACTTCAACCATTTTGACGTAGGATTGTCTGTCTGTATACAAAAGATGGTACGCGCCGACCTGGCATCATCGGGTGTTGCGTTCTCACTCGACACCGAGTCGGGCTTCCGCGACGTTGTGGTCATCAACGGCTCGTATGGTTTGGGAGAGCTGCTGGTGCAAGGCGCTGTATCGCCTGATGAATATATAGTCTTTAAGCCGGCGTTGGAAAAGGACTTCGAGCCGATCATTGAAAAAAAGCTCGGCCGCAAGGACCAGAAGATGGTATACGGCGACGACCCCGGCCAGCTTACCAAAGTATTGAACGTGCAGCGCGAGGCACGCGACCGTTTCTGCCTGAACGACCGCCAGGTATTGCGCCTCGCCGAGTGGGTAAGCATCATTGAGAAATACTATTCGGAGAAGCGTGGTTCGTGGTGCCCCATGGATATTGAGTGGGCGGTAGACGGTCTTTCCAACCGGCTTTTTATTGTACAGGCTCGTCCGGAAACGATCCATTCGCAACGGGAGCGCGACAAGTTCGTGGAGTATACCATTACCAAACCCGCACCGCAGGATCGCATCGTACGCGGTATTGCCGTAGGCGACAAAATCGCGTCGGGCAAAGTGGTGATCATGTATTCGCTCGATGGCCGTGACGGATCACGGGATGGAATCGAATTTCAGGCCGGCGATATCCTCGTGACGGATATGACCGACCCGGATTGGGAGCCTATCATGAAAAAGGCCGCTGCTATTGTTACCAACAGGGGCAGCCGTACATGCCATGCAGCGATCGTAGCACGGGAGCTGGGTGTGCCCGCGATCGTGGGCTGTCTTGACGCAACCTCTATCCTGCGCGACGGCATGGCCGTAACGGTTTCGTGTTGCGAAGGCGACGTGGGATTTGTATACCAGGGCGAGCTACCGTTTGAGAAAGCGGAGACCAGCCTGAAAGACCTTCCCAATGTTTCGACGCCGATCATGCTGAATGTGGCCTCGCCCGAGCTTGCCTTCAAGTTTTCGGGTATACCCAATGCGGGTGTAGGCCTGGCCCGGGAGGAGTTTATCATCAACAATTACATACAGGTACACCCGCTGGCGCTCTTGCAGCACCGCGAGCTGAACGACGCCGGGCTGACGGAGCGGATCAAAGAGCTGACGCGCGGATACGAAAGCGAAGAGGCTTTCTTTGTGCACAAGCTTTCGTATGGCATCGCCAAGATTGCTTCGGCGTTTTATCCGAACCGCGTGATCGTGCGGTTCTCGGACTTCAAGAGCAATGAGTATGAGAACCTGCTGGGGGGTAAATACTTTGAGCCGAAAGAAGAAAACCCGATGATCGGATGGCGGGGAGCTTCGCGTTATTACTCGGAAGAATATCAACGCGCATTTGGATTGGAGTGCAAGGCGATCAAGCGCGTGCGCGAGCAGATGGGATTGACGAATGTGGTCGTCATGATTCCATTCTGCCGCACGGTGAGCGAGTTGTTAAAGGTTTATTCCGTGATGGAAAGCTACGGATTGAAACGTGGCGAGGACGGACTGGAAGTATATCTGATGGCGGAGATCCCTTCGAACATTTTGATGGCGGATGAGTTTTCGCAGCATATCGATGGGTTCTCCATCGGATCGAATGATTTGACCCAGCTTACGCTTGGGCTGGATCGCGACTCGGCGTTGGTGGCTGAGCTGTACGACGAGCGCAATGATGCGGTAAAGCGGATGATCTCGATGCTGATCAAGACGGCGAAGAAGCATGGTGTGAAAGTTGGCATTTGTGGACAGGGGCCGTCGGACTTCCCCGATTTTGCAGAGTTTTTGGTGAAAGAAGGAATTGATAGCATCTCGGTAACACCGGATTCAGTCTTGAAGACATTGCGGGTGTTGGGGAAGAATTCGAAAAAGGCCGTACCCGAGGCAGTTTAAGTTTTGCCACTGATTGGTTAGAATGACGGGGCCACTCTATGAGTGGCTTCTTCTTTATGTACCGACCAAAAAAAGCCGGCGTATGAAACCGGCTTTTATCAATTAACCCTGCGTCGAAATTTAATCATCCCGCGCATGCACACGGGATCCATATCCGTTTCAAAAATATAGTCCCCTCAATCGCGAACTGTCCTGCACTATGCCGCCTGATTCAGGGCGTGGGATCAACGCGCTCCAATGCTACCAGGGTTACAGAACCGAGCAGTCCCGAGGGACGCGGCGCCCAGCCGGCCGCGCTGAATATCCCGTCCGTGCGATTCTCGACCTTACGTGCCGCCAGGTTGACGTTGTAGAACTTCTTCCAGAATACGCCGCGCTTGTCGAGGTCGGCAATACGGTTGGCCATGAGGTTCGATACGGTAATGGTCAGTTCATTCTGTTCTTTCAACCACGCCGCGTCGATGGTTACGCGGTATGGAGGCCCCAGTAACGTGTCGAGTACACGGCCGTTTAAGGTAACAACCGTGCTCTCCTTTACATCTCCCAGATCAAGAGACCACGCCACCGCGGCTTTTGCCGGACGCGGAAAGGATGTAGCATATTTTGCCGTACCTGAAAATGCCTGCAGCGCGGGTATACCAAGATCCGGCCAGGAGCCCAGGATATTCAACGTCATCGGTGCCGGTAATTCCGGACCTCCTTTTATAAACGTTACTGTCCACGGTCCCTGTAAAGGGACTGTGCTGTTCGTGGGCCTGTAGAATGGAAGTATATCCGCTTCGATCGGTCCGTCATGAAGCTGAACAATGACGCTCTGTCCGGGCTGCAGCTCCAGGTATACTTCCTGATCGCCCGTACGGGATACACGGCTTACGCCACGGCCGATCGTACCGCGCATGGGATCGTACACAATAACATTCCCGGCACCGGCCGACAACGCCAGCCAGCCGGCGTAGCCGCGCTCAGGGGGACCGCTGATAAAATAGATAGCGTCATTTTCAAGATGTCGCTTTCGAATATAGCGCAGGCCGGTATCTGCCAACCGCTCGCGCCGGACCGCAGCAACTTCCAATAACGCTTCAAGATCGTTGCCCTCCAGTACCACGCCGCTACCCCACTTCCGTTCCTGTACGTTGTGGTCGCGGGTCAGCATTGGTATTTGTTTCCAGGTGCGAAAGTCTTTCTCCTGCCCGGGCGTTACGTTGTTTCCGGCGAGTGCCTCCGGCAGGCCGCCAGGGGCCAATACCACGGCTCCTTCGCCGACCAGCATCGTGATCTTCTCGAAGGTCTTCCAGGGAATATAACGACTGTGCGGAAGGACAATCACCTGATAGTAACTGTCGCCGGACGTGCGGATGCCCTGCTTACCCACCGCGCAGTCGTGCAGCTGACGATCGGATATGTAGTCGAATGCATACCCCCGGTCGTACAGGGTTGTGGCGGCGGTCGCGAAGGCTGTACTGTCAAATTGCTTACCGATGCCGTCGAAATGCTCGACCATTTCTTTTCCCGGGGTCGAGAACCGGTCGTATATCGGCAGATATAATAATACATCCTGATCAGGCCGGGTGCGTTGCAGCCAGGATTGGCAACGGGCGATATAATTGTTCAGCGCACGCGCGTCGTCCCACTGTGGGTTGCGTGGATTCATGTGCACGGCGGCATAGAACAGGCGCCCGGGCCATGGCTCGTCGGGCGGCGAATAACAGGTACCGTGATAAAAGACGTGATTGACACCGTTGACGAAGAACCGGTCGATGGCCACCTTGATGTCATGCAGGTTGGATTCGAAATGTTCGTCAAGCCACGTGGCCGACTCAGACGACACCAGTTCCTTTCCCGACACGTTGCCGGCCGACGACGCCATCCTGATCCGCAGTGGTTCGATACCTTCGATCTCGGGAATGTCGATCGCCGCATACAGGTCGAGGATATTGGCGGGTGATCCGTGTGCCTGATTGCGGATGATCTTTTTGTAACCATGTGCCCACTGCCTCCAGGGCATGGTGAAATGCTGTAAGAGCAGATCCGAGATCGTCTCGCGGTAGTCGCAAAGCACACGGGCATTCTTTTCGGGAGTATCGTTTCCAAACAACGCGGGCAGATGGTTGCGCAGATCATAGCCGCGTCGTTTTTCAAACTCCGCAAACAAGGCGGGTGTCCAGTCTGCCGCACCGCGGGCGTCGTCTACCTCGTACGAATCGTTGAAGAAAGCGCGCAGCGTTTTCAGGTCCTTGCCGGCAAAGGCGCTGTCGAACTTTTGCAGATACCGCTGCAAGGCTTCCGCCGAGAAGTGATCGATAACATTGCCCTCGCCCCCGGGACCGGCCCGCTCCACCATCTTGCCATGCCAGCCGGGGAAGATGGCGTATAGCGTCCAGGTGCCGGGTGGCGCGATCCACGCCAGGGTGCCGTCGGCTTCTACCTGGTCCGTCAGGTTTACGACCGCATTGCCGGGGCCATAGGCCATCAGCGTTTGCAAAGCCAGTGGTCGCTCGAACTGAACCTGGTCGATGGCCAACGCCTGCAGGTTCTTGTTGGCAGCGATGGGCTGTTGCAGGGTGCGGATGTCGGGCGGCGGATCGGTAAAGCCCACGGTATGTATCGTGCCTGACGCCGGCGTTGCCGATCCGTGAAATGAATTGCCGATGGCACGGAGGTACGACGGTTGTATGAACCTGATCTTTTCTGTCAGCCGCTGCCCGCCCGCGACGGTATATACCTGGTGGTACATGTTCTTGCACGCGTCGTCATCGCCGATCCAGGGGCCGCCGAAAGGCCAACCCGTACCGGTAGCCATATCGATGCCCAGCCCGAGACGCCCGGCCTCTTGCAGCGTGAACAACAACATCTCCATCCATTGCGGCGAGAGAAAGTCGATAAAGGTTGACTCTTCGCCATACACGCCATAGATCGGTGTTATCTCCAACCCGCCGATGCCGGCGCGTTGGTAGGCCTCGAGTTCCGCCGTGATGCCCGCGCGGGTTACGGCACTGCCGTGCCACCACCAACGGGTCCAGGGCTTAGTTTGCCGGTCGACGGCCGGCCATGTTGGATGATAGACCTGCTTGTTACACCCGGTCAGCAACAGCACGGTGAGCACCCCCACCAGAACGCTTTCTATAACAACGGCAACAACAGGCTTATTCGTTATCATAACCAACGCTATCAGGGTAAGTAAAAGACTTCGGGGAGCGATTTGCTGATGGGTGATTGATCGGGATTGGTCTCCATGATGTCGGCCATGTACGCCCACCAGCGGCGAATAACGTCCTGGTTTCCCAGGGCTTGCGAGCCGGCGGCGCCATCTACTTTCTGCACGGCAAACAGCGTGTCGGTATCCTCGTCGAAGAATATTGAATAATCGTGTACGCCCGCCTCCTGCAACAAGGCCTTTACCTCGGGCCACAGGGCGGCATGCCGGCGGGTATACTCCGCGCGGTAGCCGGGTTTGAGTTTCATTTTAAAAGCGATGCGCTTCATGGGTATCGGGATAACAGTAAACGTTCTTTAAGCTAACAACTCCCGGCAACGGGATGCATCCTGTACCGTCCCGGCAGCGGACTTCCGAAGCTCCCGCGCACAGACGATCGGAGTAGAGGATCTATGACAGCTGCAACAGGAAAACGGTCATGCTCTTGGGGCCGTGCGCGCCCAGTACCAGCGACTGCTCAATGTCGGCCGTCTTGGACGGGCCGGCAATGAATGTCCCTAATTCATATTGTTCCGAGCCTATGCGGGCATACGCCTCTTGCATGGTGGGCACCAGGTCTTCCACCCGCAGCACCAACGCAATGTGTTGCGCAATAAACGGCAGTACCCGATCGGGCATGCGGCTGTCGGTCAGCCATGCTGCACCATTTTCGGCTACGCCAAAGTGCGGCTCCAATACGATCAGGTCTACATCTTCAAAGCTGTGCGGGCCTGCCGGCATTGCCGCGGCCGGCAGGTCAAGTGCCGGAACAGCGGAGAGGATGCGCTGCGACGCAGTAAAGGTACCGTGAATATATTCAATGATCTCGTGCCAGGAGAATACACGCACGACGTTGCCGCCGATGCCGGTCAACGTTGTTTCAAAACGCGTGGTGAGCTCTTCTATGGCTGGGGTTCGCGGCGTCCAGACGGGGGGTGTCTGCGGCGGCGTCGACTTCCTGCCGGCCTTTACTGCTTGCAGTATTTTATCTCTGCTGTCCATGTTGCTGTCGGTTTTGGCGGTACCATTCCTGGAACGATTGTTTGGGCACGGCCGGCATCTCCCGTTGCTTGTACCACGGGTTGAGTTTATTGTTCAGGAGGGCCGGCAGGGATTTCATAAACCACCGCCCCACGGTGCCACTCCATCGGTAGAGGCGCGGACGCGCTAACACGGCCGCCATGCCTGTCAACCCTATCTTCTTCACGCCGCCTACATACCCCTGGCGGGCAAGCACTTGCCGCCAGTCGTAGAGCTGCTCGTGTATGTTGATCTTTACCGGGCATACATTAGTGCACGATCCGCACAACGTCGAGGCAAAGGGCAGGTCGGCGTGTCGTTTCATGTCAAGCGCGGGAGCCAGAATGGCCCCGATGGGGCCGGCAATGGCGTAGTGGTAACTATGGCCGCCGCTGCGCCGGTATACCGGGCAGGTGTTCATGCAGGCACCACACCGGATGCACTTGAGCGCATGGCGGAAGCTCTCTTCCTGCAGGCGTGCACTGCGGCCGTTGTCGACCAACACGATGTGCATCGTCTGCCCGGCGCGTGGGGTGCGGAAGTGGCTGGAATATGTCGTGACCGGTTGCCCGGTGGCGCTTCGCGCGAGCAGTCGCAGGAAGATGCCCAGGTCTTTGCGTTCGGGGATGATCTTTTCAATGCCCATGCACGCGATGTGCACATCGGCCAATTGTACTCCCAGGTCGGCGTTTCCTTCGTTCGTGCATACGACCACCTCGCCCGTTTCGGCTACCGCAAAGTTTACACCCGTGATGGCCACGCGGCTGGTCATAAACCGTTCCCGCAGGTGCGCGCGTGCGGCACCCGTAAGAAACTGCGGGTCGGCATTGCCGGCCGGTGTGCCGAGGTGGCGGTGAAACAACTCGCCGATCTCTTCTTTCTTCCAGTGTATACAGGGCAACACGATGTGGCTGGGCGGTTCGCCTGCCAGTTGCACGATGCGCTCGCCAAGGTCTGTATCGACGACTGTTATGCCCTTCTCTTGTAAGTAGTCATTCAAATGGCATTCTTCCGTCAACATCGATTTACTCTTGACGATGTTTGTAACGCCCGCCTGTTGTATGATGCGATGTACGATCTGATTATGCTCTTCGGCGGTCGCCGCCCAATGTACGGTGACACCGTTGCGTTGTGCCTGTGCCTCGAACTGTAGCAGGTAGTCGTGCAGGTTGTCGAGTACGCGATGTTTGATCTGCGATGCCGTCTCCCGCAGGTCCTCCCACTCCGGCAAGGTGTGGGCGGCGCGGTCGCGTTTCTCGCGGATGAACCACAGCGTTTTGTCATGCCAGTCCACGCGGGCTTCGTCGCGGTTAAACTTCTCGGCCAGGGTGGCGTGATCCGGGTGAGGCTGTGATGGGCTTACCATGCGTTGAGGATTTCGGCGACGTGTACAACTTTCATAGGACTGTTCTGGCGGCGCAGAATTCCTTCCAGGTGCATGAGGCAGGACATGTCGTTGCCCGTAATAAAGGCCGCTCCCTGTGCCTCATGGTCCGCAACCCGATCCTTGCCCATCTTTACCGATACGGCTTCTTCGGCCACGCAGAAGGTGCCGCCAAAGCCGCAGCATTCATCCGCGCGGTTAAGCTGCACCAGCTCAAGCCCTTCTACCAGGCCGAGCAGCTGACCCGTCTTGGAGAACGGTGGCGCTACCAGCTCTGACATCTGCGACAGCTTTAACCCGCGCTGTCCGTGACAGCTCTGGTGCAAACCCACGCGGTGCGGAAACCGGCTGGTCAAGGTCTTTACCTGTACGATGTCGGTGAGGAATTCGACCAGTTCGTAGGTGCGCCGGCGGATCGATGCAGCCTTCTCTTCGGCGCTTTCCACATGCAAATGGTCTTTAATGTGAAGCACGCAACTTCCTGATGGCGAGACGATGTAGTCGCAATCAGCAAAGTTCTCCACGAAGTTCTCATTACACCCCGTGGCCAGGTGCTCGAAGCCCGAGTTGGCCATGGGTTGCCCACAGCAGGTTTGCCGCGCGGGATATACTACCGTAACGCCCTGTTTTTCCAATACTTCCAGCGTTGCGATCGCTACCTGGGGATAGAACTGGTCTACGTAACAGGGCACAAATAATGCCACCTTCATAGTTTGTCTGGTCGGCACGTCTGTGCGCGTCGTTTTATCAACACCTAAAGTTAGCGGATTCAGTGTTAAATAAAATGATCGGTCAGGATTCTATAACACGCAGAGAAAGTGACCTTTATTTCTATACGAATAAAGATAAACAATCGCTGCGCTGCAAACTGTCATGTGCTGGCCGGCAACGTTATTATACTATACGGGCCTATTCATGCCGGAGCGTCTGTACCGGGTCTTTGGTGGCAGCCCGCAGGGAGTGGTAGGCGACCGTCATGACGGAGACGGCGAAACAGGCCGCCGCAGCAATAACCGGCACCAGGTACCCTACTTCAATATGGTAGGCGTAACTTTCCAGCCACTTGTTCATCAGGAACCAGCCCACCGGGCAGCCAATGACGGCGGCTACCACGACCAGTGTGCTGAACTCCTGCCCCATCAGCCGGACCAGTCCCGTGGTCGATGCCCCCATGGCCTTGCGGATGCCAAGCTCCTTGGTGCGCCGCTCGGCCGAGAAGGCCGACAGACCGAACAAACCCAGGCAGCTGATGAAGATGGAGACGATCGACAGGACATTAAACACCTTGCCGCGCTGGGCTTCAGACTTATAGTATTCTTCCCAATCGTGATTCAGGAACTTGTAACGCAGCGGGTATTGCGGCAGGTATTCTTTCCAAAGCTTTTCGGTAGACTGCAAGGCTTCGGCCGTTTTGCCGGCCTCCGCCCGGATAAGCATGCAGTTCATCCACGAGGTATCGATGCGCATAATGAGGGGCTCAACGGCGGCGTGCAGCGACCCGAAGTTGAAGTTTTTGACGATGCCGATGACTTTGCCTTTTTGGTCCCACATCGTAATCTCGCGACCGACGAGATCCTGGAGTCCGATCTTGGCGGCAGCCGCTTCGTTCATCACATAGTTATCGCTGTCGGCCACCTGGCTTCGGTCGAATGCGCGGCCTTCTGCCATTTCCATTTTCAAGGATTGGATAAAATCGTAGTCGACGTTCATGTTCGAGAACAGTATTTTATCGTCGGGATTCTTACCCTCCCACTGCACGCCATACGTGGAGTTACCAACGTTGATCGGCGACTGGCTGGACGCTGTAACGCTTTCGATCCCCGGAAGAGCCAGCAGTTCGTTGCGGAAGGTTTCATACTTCCGGGAGAGATCGCCCTCCATCCAGACCGAGTACAGGTTCTGACGGTCAAAACCGATGTTGCGATCTTCCATGAAGCTCATTTGCCGGAATACCACGATGGTGCTAATGATCAATATAATGGAAAGCGAAAACTGCACCACTACCAGCGACTTGCGAAAGGCCGCGGCGCGGTTGCCGCTCTTGAGCTGGCCCTTCAGCACCTGGGCCGGTTTAAAGCCGGCGATGACCAGGGCCGGATAGCTGCCGGCGGCGAACCCGGTAAAGACAATGATGCCGGCAAAGATCAACCACACGGTAGGGTCTACCGCCCGGAGCTGCACATCTTTACCCGTAAGGGTGTTGAACCCGGGCAGCAGCAGGAATGTCAGCAGGACGGCGATCGCCGCAGACAGCAGCACGGTAAAGAACGACTCGGCCATAAACTGCCGGAACAACTGGCGCGGTATCGCACCGATCACTTTTCGTAGCCCCACTTCCTTGGCCCGCTTGGTAGCCTGGGCGGTGGACAGATTCATAAAATTGATACAGGCGATGACCAGCACAAAAGCCGCTACAATCAGGAAGATGCGTACCGTTTCGATCCGCCCGCCCGACTGTATGCCGTTGTCAAAGTCTCCGTACAAGTAGGCGTCGCCGTAAGATTGTATAAACAGCGACACGTTGGTTTTCGCCTCGTGGGTTGCTATTTCGTCCCGAAGCTTACCGGAGAAATTAGTCGCATCGGCTCCTTGGGTCAACAGTACGTACGTGCGCACGTTGTTGTTGCCCCACTCGTCGAGCCATTCTTTATTGACATCGAAAAAGACCTGGAAGGGCAACAGGTATTCAAACTGCATCGAAGCACTTTTGGGAATGTCCTGCAACACGCCCGTTACCGTATAGGTCTTTTTGGCGTCTACCTGGAAGATCTTACCCAATGCCGACTGGGCGGAGCCGAAATAACTTTCGGCCATCGCACGGCTGATCACAACCGAGCTCTTGTCTTTCAACGCGGTATTGGCATCGCCCGCCAGTAGCGGGAACGTGAACATTTGCAGGAAATCCTGGTCTACATAAATGCCCTCGTTGAAGTACGACTTGTCGCCATATTGAAAAAGCAGGTTCTCTCCCCACGTCATGCGCGTGGCAAGCTCAATCTCGGGATATTTATCTTTAATGAAGGGAGCCATCGGCCCGGGCGTAGCGGCCCAGGTATAGATCCTGCCGTCGGACGCCTTCTGATTTTCCATGACGCGGTAAAGCCGGTCCGACTGCGCATGAAACTTGTCGACCTGTAGCTCGTCAAAAACCCAGAGTAATATGAGCAGCGTGCTGCAGATACCAAAGGCAAGGCCCAGGATGTTTACGCCCGAGAACAGCTTGTTACGAAAAATGTTTCGGAAGGTGATCAGCAGATAGTTCTTAATCATACCGGTAGCGTTTTTTGACAATGTGATACAAGGACAACCCCGGGCGACGCCGGGTTGCATAGAAGATACCAATGTTTTTTGGAAAAGTTACAGCGCCGCGGCGGTTTCCGGTCAGGCGGGTGATATGGGCAGCTCGATGAAAAAAGTCGTCCCCCTTCCGATTTCGGTCTCAAACCAGATCCGGCCTTTCATCTGCTCGATCGCCTGTTTGGCAATGGCCAGTCCCAGCCCCGACCCCGACTGTTTGGTGGTAAAGTGCGGAAAAAAGATGCGGTCCGCCACCTGGGGCTCGATGCCCTTGCCGTTGTCCTGAAAGGCAATGAGTATACCGGCTTCGGTCTTCTGCAGGGTGACGTGCACACTCACCGGCTCGGAGAAGCGCGCCGCCTGGAACGCATTCAGTATGATATTGGAGAACGTCCGGCCCAGCAGGGCCTCATCGCCTACGACGAAGATCTCTTTGAATGGTTCACGGAAATGAATGATCCCGGAGTGGCTGTGCAGGTCAACGATGCGCCGCACGAGGCTCATCAGCTCGAAGCGGGCATTGACCGGCTCGGGCATTTTGGCAAAGGCACTGAACGACGACGCGATCTCATTTAACGTATCTACCTGAATGAGCAGGCTCGACACGGCTTTCCCGGTCTTTTCGGGCGAGGCCGTTCCCCCTTGCACCGAGCGCTCCAGCTGTTGCAGCGTCAGCTTCATGGGCGTGAGCGGGTTTTTGATCTCGTGGGCTACCTGCTGGGCGATCTCCCGCCAGGTGCGCTCGCGTTGCGTCTGCTCCAGCTCTGCCTTGCTTTCACTGAGGTTGTAAAGCATCTGGTTATACTCTTTCACCATCATGCCGATCTCGTCATCCGATCGCCATACCAGGGGCTGGTTGGTTTTGGTCAGCGACGTCTTGCGCAGCGACTGGGTGATAAACTCCAGCGGAAACGTCAACCACTTCGACACAAAGTAGGCCAGCACCACCAGCGCAATAAAGATGATGGTAAAGATATTGAGGATCGTCGCCAGGATATTGATCTGTACCTTTTCCAACGACGCGGCCGAGCGGAAGAACGGAATGCCCAGGATGCCCGTCAACTCTCCGGTAACGGGCGACTTCAGCGCGGCATAGGACACCGAATACTCCAACGACCCGATCTGCTCTTTCTCGATAAACAGCCGCTCGCCCGCCTTTACTTTCTGCCAGGCCCGGGGATTCATATAGTGCGAGACAATACCGTTCTCTACGATCAACGGCTGGCTGGTGGTCAACAGCCGCCCGTTGGGAGTATAAACGTTCACATCGAGATTGGCCAGCGTGGCCACGTTGGCCACCTGGTTTTCGAACCCAACTCCGCTTTCGTCGTTTCCTTCGGACGCATCGCTCAGGAATCCCGCCAACTGCTGCCCCACGCTCCGGGCTTTGCTCAGGTATTCTTCGTTAAGTTGATTTTGCGACGAGCGGCTGATCAGCTGCAGGGTTACGACGCTGACAATGATCAGGGGCAGGAAGAACGAGGCATTCAGCAACAGCTGGATCCGCGCCGAGAAATACAGCTTGTCGCCATGTATATAGTTGGCAACCCCCTGCACGACGATAAAGACGAGAATAATCATCAGCCCCAGCGTCATGAGGAACGAGAAGTCGGCAAAGCGTGCCATCCAGGGTTCGTGCTGAGAGGTGACCACCGCCACGCGGCCATTCGAGTCCTCCTGGGCGATATGGTCATAGCCATCGATCTCGAGACCCGTTTGGTGTATCTCGGGGCGGCCAAGCCACGTAATGTCAAATCGTTGATCGTAGTTGAAGTTGCCGGAAGTATATAAAATGTGGTTGCCGGCCAATACGGCATAGCTCAGCTCCTGGTTGTCGTAAAACTGCTGAATGCGTTTGTCCACCAGCAGCTCGGGATACACGCTCTCGGGAATCACCTTTTTCAGCGACAGCTCCAATACCACATACCCCACGATGGTGCCGCTGCGGTGGACGGGCACGCGAACCAGGTACTGCTGCGCGGCATCACTGGTCGGATCACTCACGTAATAGACACCCGCATAATCCGTCCGGTAGGCATCCTGGTTGTACTGGGCCAGCAATTCGGAGAATGTTACCAGGGCATAGTTGCCCAACGACTCCCCCGCTGCGCTGAACAGATAGATGTCGACATCATACTTATTAAAGTAAACCGGCATGAACACCTGGCGGATCTTCTGGCGTATGGCGTCACGGCTCAGGAACGGACTGCCTAACCGCGTTTGTATAAACACGTCCTGGGCGATGTCGTTAGCTGTCTCGGCCAGCAGGTACTCACCAAAGTAGTCGCGCTCGATGAGGAAATCAGCGGCAAACCGGAACTGGTGCTCGATCTTTTCTTTTCCCGCAAAGTATTGCAGCGTATAGGCGCCGTTGGCGGCGAGCACAAACACGGCGATGAACAAATAGGCGAATGTCGCAAACCCCAATCGCTGCAGGCTGGCATATAGCCGCAGGCTGTACACAACGGCCAGGTAGATCACGGTGGTGATGATCGTGGAGCGGAACTCCTGCCCCGTTAACGTATTGATACCGGCAAAGATCGCAATGGCGATCACGAACGACACGATCAGCCGCAGCCGGTTGCGCTCCGCGGCCAACAGCCGGATAAAGGCATGGCTGAAAAAGAATGCACAGATGCCCGACAACAGCACCGCCAGAAATGCCAGGATCTTCATGCTATCGGGTTGTACCAGTTGCGCGACGTCGAGCGACAGCGATGAGTTATTGTATAAGGTCTGGATGACGACAAAAGGGAACAACATGGCGAACAATACACAAAGCGCACACACGATGTTCCAGAACCAGGCAAATGCCTTATACCGAAAGCGCCATTGCACGCCCTTGAACCGCACATACTGACGAAAAACAAATACACAGATGAACAACAGCGATAGCACGTTCAGCACGAGGTCGCCCAGGGAAGCATTGAGTGCGTCGGAAGCGAAGACCTGTGGATTAAAGGCGTCGGAGGCCATGATGTTAGCCGGAAAGTTAAACCGGATCATCGTTTGCCGTATAACCAGCACCACCAGGTATAACACCGCCACCGCCACTTCTCCATACGGTATATATACCGCCAGCCGGTATAACAAGAGGTACAGCGTCAACCACGCCAGCGACAGCAGGATGACCGCGGCGATCCGGGTGCGTTGGTATACCGGAAGCCCGTCGGGAAAGTTGACCTTGAACGGACATTGCCCCTGCACGCATACCGGGATGCCCGCGGGCGCTGACGGCTCCAGGATCGTAACATTGCCATTGGGAAACAAGCGGGTATTCCACGACGCGTTGAGATAATTATTGGTGATCGCATAGCGACGGTATAACGGCACGATGCCGACCAGCACGCTGCCGTCAGGGCGGTTGCGTTTTTGCGCCAGGTAGTCGCTGTTGCCGGCTTTGAGCAGCTTGACCAGAAATGCATCCGATATCGACGCATACGTCGGCACAAACGAGTTGTCGGTCCAGGCCACAACCTGGCCGTTGCTGTAGAGAAAAAAGGAACGATACGAACCTTTCGGGGCGGCCAGTACCGAATCTCGCTGCCACCGCGCATCCACTTCGGCCAGCTCCAGGCCGGTATTCCCGATCACCCGTTCCAGCCGGGCCGACAGCCGTTCAGTCGTCGAGCGCGTATCGGACTGGTTGGAGGTATAAACCGACACCAATCCGGCGACGAGAAAAACAACGAAGGCGATTATCAGTTTTACGATGCCGGATCTCACGGTTAGGGCAGACTAGGGTTACTCCTAAAATTAACGATTTTTAGAGAAGTAGATAGGTGGCAGCCAACGACGTGCCAATCAACGCCCCTGATCGGACTATTTTTTGGTTCGGTCGTAGCCGATGCCCCCGAAAAGATAAAGATACAAAATGCGTGAGTAGCGGTAGTTCAGGGGTATGAACAGCACCATGATGCCGACAAAAACACCGATGTGAAACCACTCGGACTTTTCAGGGAAGAACAGATAAAAGATAACGCTGAAAGCGACCAGGAGTGCCACCGTGAAACCATAGCCCACATACATGGCCCCCTGATAGAACCCGGGCTCGGGCTCCAGCCGCACACCGCAGTGCGGGCAGAACTCGTTCATGGTGTTAAACTTCCCCGGCTTTTCGAGGATGGACCAGGTAAAGATCTTCCCTTGGCGGCAACGGGGACAATTACCCTGCAGCAATGCTGTCAGTGAGCTCTTTTCGGGCATTACGGCTTGATTTATACCACAGATATCCTAAGATGCCAACGGCCAGATACGGCATGCACAGCAGGTACAATATGCCGGTGTTGATGCCGGCAGCAATGCCTGCCTGTCCGTTAGAGAAGTTGTTTTCCAGCGTAGAGCGGCACATGGCACACTGCGCCGCAACTTCGTGCAGGCTTCCCGCCAGGATGAGGAGGAAAAGGATGATATGCTTTTTCATACGGCCTATTTTAAGGTTGAGAATAATAGGGACTGATCATTAAATAAACGATCACGCCGGTTACGGCGACATACAGCCAGATCGGAAATGTTATCTTGGCCAGCTTACGGTGACGGGCGAAGTTGCCCGCCAGGGCACGCGCATACGAAAACAACACGAACGGAATGACGATTACCGACAGCAGAATGTGTGTAATCAGAATGACGAAGTACACATACCGGAGGGGCCCGGTGCCGCCGTAAGGCGTAGGGTCGCTGGTTATGTGATACAGGATATACATCACCAGAAACGATGCCGAACAGAGCATGCAAACCTTGATCAGACGCTCGTGTAGAATACGCTTTCCGTTCTTGATCGCCACCACGGCAGCAATCAGCAGCACGGCGGTGATACCGTTGATCGTCGCATAAATGGGCGGTAGGAATGAAAAGTCGTATCCCGGTATCTTCTCTACACCGAACAACGCTGCCACCGCTACCGGTATTACAACCGACAACGCAATGATCAACTTTTTATAAGGCTCTTTCTTCTGCTCCATCTCAATCGCGTGTTCCATAAAAGCTATTAATATTTCTTAAAGACTATTGTGAGTTCCGTTAGAAGCCTGTCGACGTCTTCACGATCGCTCGCATTATACTGTCCACGGATCGTGCCGGTCTCATCCAGCATGACCACGTTATGGGATTCCGGCAGCAGGAAAACACATGTACGATACATTTCCTCCAACTCCTTTTTCGGAAAGGTCAATCGTTCCATAAAACGACTGTCGCCAAACGTCTCTTCGATCCGCGCCAGCTGCGTGCCACTTTCCTTATCCAGTTCACCCAGCACGACCAGCAGGACGGTGTCGATCTTTTTATGTTGCAGCGTATTCCGCAACACACTGTCCGGCACGTGGTAGGGAAACGTCACGTGACCGCATGCTATCGGCACGCCGGCTGCCGGCGCCACCTGGAACAACGGCTCGACCGCAAATTCATTCTTGCCGAAGAATTTCAAAAAAACAAAGATGACACTCGGCAAAACCAACGCCACCAACAAGAAAACTATTCCTTTACCTTTCATGACGATCCTCTCTCCTCTCGTGAAAAAACAGAAGGCTTAAGTGTTGAACCTAAGCCTTCCATTGTATACTATTCTTTCATATTAGTGGAAGAACCGTGCGATAGAGATCTGAGTACCTTCGTAAATAAAGGCTACCAGCATCCATACGATAAATACCAGCGGAATGAGGATCGACCACATCAGCACTTTTGCTTCGTAGCGAAGGTGCATGAACTCGCCCACGATATACGCGGCTTTCACGATCGTCATTGCGATGAAGATCCATACGCGCAGATCTTTGTATTCGTGCGGAATGGTGAAGGCTACGGTAAATTCCAGGATCGTGATGATCAACAGGATGAGCGCCGTCATCCACAGTTTTTTGATCTTCGCCGTGTCCGGAGGGAGTACGGTAACGTGTGTAGTTTCTTCAGAATGTGCCATGTCTGTTCAGTTATATAGGACGTTGATCGATCGGAATTATACCAGGTAGAAGAAGGTGAACACGAATACCCACACCAGGTCTACAAAGTGCCAGTAGAGGCCTACTTTCTCCACCATTTCGTAGTGACCACGTCTATCGTAGACGCCAGTCACCGTGTTGTAATAAATAAGAAAGTTCAGGCAAACACCGCTGAACACGTGCGTACCGTGGAAACCTGTGATGAAGAAGAAGAATGCGGCAAAGTCGCGGGGACCGTACTGATTGTTCACGAGGTTGGCGCCAAAGAACGTTGTGCCTTCTGCTACCGCATCGCCCGTTTCTGCACCGTGGATAAAGTGTGACCACTCCCATGCCTGGCAGCCTAAGAAGGCAAGTCCGCCTACGATCGTCCACAACATCCATTTCTCAACAGCTTTGCGGTCCATGCGGTGACCGGCTTCTACCGCCAGTACCATGGTTACCGAGCTCATGATAAGGATGAAGGTCATGATGCCCACAAATACCAGGGGCAGGCTCATTCCGTGCAGGAACGGTACCGCTTCGAATACTTTCTCGGGAACGGGCCAGTAATTCGCTGAAAACTTAAATGCATGAACGGCGCCTTCATACGCAGGGTGCGCTGAGCGAACCATGCCGTACGTGATGAGAAGTGCAGAAAACGTAAAAGCATCCGACAGCAAAAAGAACCACATCATGAGTTTGCCATAGCTGGCACCCATGGGTGATACTCCGCCATCCCAGGCGCTCCGTCCCGGAGCCGTTGCTACTGAGGTACTTGCCATATTCTAAGTTAAATTTTCAGGTTTAAAGTTTATCTTCTGTTGGTTAAATACTGCGTTTCCCGCTCGCCTTGCTACTTATTCAGCAACAGAAAGACGAACAAATATAGCCAAAGAACACCCAAAAAGTGCCAGTAGGTGGCACACATTTCGAGCGTGTCCATATTGCCCCGGTGTATGCGTCCCCGCAGGGCGGCCACCAGCGCAATCACCAGGACGATCACCCCGCTGATCACGTGCAGCCCGTGCGCGCCACTTAATACGTACACAAAGGAATGAGAAACCGGTCCACCGGTAAAATGCTCATGCAGGGCAACCATCTGGTCGAATGCCAGCAGCTGACCTATCAAAAATGCAATGCCCAGGACGGTGGTTATTCCCACGGCGATCTTCAGTTGCTCGGCCACGTCGCGCCGCGCGGCACGCACCGCCCACACCATCGTTCCGCTGCTGATCAGGATGACACCCGTATTTACCCAGAACAGGTCGGGCAAAATGATCTCCGACCAGCCCATGTCACCACGTTTCACGATATACGCGCTGGTCCAGGCTCCAAAAAGCATGACCACCGTTGCCATGAAAAGCCACAACCCGAACTTCCTCGGGTTCATGGACAACGGCCGCTTGGCCTCTTCTACGATCTTGATGTCTACTGCCATTGTATATTCCTCCCCTCTCTCAAAGTTTATCTAACAAGTATGCGATCTGTACCATCGGCAGATACAAAAAAGAACCGAACATGATCTTCAACGCTGCCTTGCGGTCACCCGAGCGCATCAGCGAAAAGGTCTGCGCAAAGAACAACACGCCGCATACCGTCGCCACGATGGCCGACAGGGTACCCGTTATGCCGAACGTTGCCGGCAGCAGGCCCATCGGGATCAGGAACATGGTATAGATCATGATCTGGATGGCGGTGTTCAGGTCTTTCTGCCCGCCGGAGGGCAACAGTTTAAAGCCGGCTTTCTTATAGTCCTCGTCCGCTACCCAGGCAATGGCCCAGAAGTGCGGAAACTGCCAAATGAATTGTATACCGAAAATGATCAATGCCTCGTGCGAGATGCTGCCGGTGGCGGCGGTCCAGCCCAGCAGCGGCGGCAGCGCGCCGGGTATCGCGCCGACAAATACGGCGATCGGACCTACGCGTTTCAACGGTGTGTACACAAAGCTATACAGCAGCATCGACACGATCGACAGCGCCGTGGTCAGCGGGTTGGTAAAGGTGATCAGCAAGGAAACACCCGCGACAAAGCAGAGGATCGAAAAAACAATAGCCTCCTGGATGGAGAGCCGCTCCGTGGGAAGCGGGCGCACCTGCGTACGTGTCATGAGCTTATCGAGGTCTTTCTCGAGGATCTGGTTCACCGTGACGGAAGCACCCGACAGCAGGAAGCCGCCGGCGAATACCATGGCCAGCGTAAACCAGTCGATTCGCGGTGACGCGAGTACATATCCAAAGGCGCAGGAAAAAGAGACCAGGAAGGAAAGTCTGAATTTCAACAGCTCCCAATACGCCCGGGCTTTGGCCCCCGCGAGCGTCGCTCCTGAAAGTAAATGCGTTTGTCCGGCAATCATGATAGCGCAGCTACAGGTTTTTCTTTTCTATTGAGCTTCAGCAGCAACATGAACTGGAGTCCGAACGTAAGCGACGCCAGCAGCAAATGCACCGGCTGAAGATACGGCGGCACAGCAAACCAGGCCATGCTGACACCCGTTAAAATGGTGCCCAAAATTAGCACGATTAGGGTAAGCAGGAAAGCTTTTGCCCCTTCTGTTTTGCGCAATTTCAGGATTAATCCGACATGCAACAGCAGTACGATCCACGAGAACGAACGGTGTAGAATAAAGGCATCGCCCAGGTTCGCGATCCACTGCTCGCGTACGGCATACGCCGCTACTTCGTCGATGGCCTCGCGCACTTGCGTACCCAGCAGTACTTGTACCAACAGCACGGCCATGCACGCCAGCAGCCACCAAAAGCCCGTAGACGACTCGATCATCGTAGCATAGCTGCTGCGGTGTACCAGGTAGAACAACAGCGCCACCAGCAGCAGCGCCAGGAACATGTGTACGGTAATGGTCCACGGCGTAAGATTTGTCGAGACCACAAAAGAGCCGATCCACCCCTGAAAACATACGAGCAAAAACGACAGCAGCGATACAGTCGTGATCCGGGGCTCGGTGCGCCGAAAGCGAATGGATGAGATGAACACGGCGAAGATCAGAAACCCGATCACCACGCCCGTCAGGCGGTTGAGGTATTCGATCAGTGTCTTGGTGGGATTAAAGTCACCCTCCCGCAATACGGCCGGATCGTTGAGGATCTTGTCGGCCGTCTCGTGCATGCCGACCAGGCGCAGATACCGGGCAAAACGCTGGTTTTTCTTGTCGCGATGGGCCGCATAGATGTCCTTATAGTTCTCGGGCAGCGCCTCTACCGACGTCGGTGGTACCCACTGGCCAAAACATTTCGGCCAGTCCGGACAGCCCATGCCCGAACCGGTGCTGCGCACGACACCGCCAACCAGGATCAGCACATAGACGGCGATCAGCGTAGAAATCGTCAGCCTTCGAAAGGACCTCATGAATCGTTTTAAAAACTGAGGGTTCCAGGCTCCGGTAAGATGTTGCCATCTTTCCCTGCGAAGCCTGGAACCCTGCTATGAATATCTATTAATGGTTGCCTTCCAGCTTGCCTCCCTGGATGATAATATCATCACCCGAAGTGCTTTCCAGCTTGATCAGCTCAGTTTCGTGCGGAAGGTTGGATTCCGGCGTTTCCGAGAACGGTATGGTCTGCGGGATGAAGTCATCTTTCGCGCCCGGCTTGCTGTAGTCATAAGGCCAGCGGTATACCGCCGGGATTTCGCCAGGCCAGTTGCCGTGACCCGGGTTGCGCGGGGTGGTCCACTCCAGCGTGTTGGCGTTCCACGGGTTGGCCGGCGCCAAACGGCCGCGCCAGATGCTGTAGAAGAAGTTGAACAGGAAGATGAACTGCGCCGCCAGTGTCAGAATAGCCGCGAGAGACACCAGCATGTTCAGATCTGCGAAACCACTGAAGGTCTCGAAGTTCGTCCAGGAATAATATCTTCTCGGGAAGCCCGCGATACCAATGTAGTGCATCGGGAAGAACACCATGTATACACCGATGAAGGTGATCCAGAAATGGATCTGGCCCAGGCGCTCGTTCATCATGCGACCGAACATCTTCGGGAACCAGTGGTAGATACCGGCCAGCATACCGAAGAACGATGCGCTACCCATTACCAGGTGGAAGTGAGCGACCACGAAATATGTATCGTGCAGCTGGATGTCGATGGCCGAGTTACCCAGGAAGATACCGGTGATACCGCCTGTCAGGAAGAACGATACCAGGCCGATCGAGAAGAGCATGCCGGGTGTAAATACGATATTACCCTTCCACAGTGTTGTTACATAGTTGAAGATCTTCACCGCAGACGGTACCGCGATGATCAGCGTCAACAGCATGAAGATCGAGCCCAGGAACGGGTTCATACCCGTCACGAACATGTGGTGTGCCCATACGATGAACGACAGGATGGCGATGAAGAGCATGGAACCGATCATGGCCTTGTAGCCGAAGATAGGCTTGCGCGAGTTGGTGGCAATGATCTCCGAAGAGATACCCAGCGCCGGCAACAATACGATATATACTTCGGGGTGACCGAGGAACCAGAACAAGTGCTGGAACAGCACCGGGCTACCACCGTCGTGCGCGAGGGCTTCACCACCGATATAGATGTCCGACAGGTAGAAGCTGGTGCCGAAGCTACGATCGAAGATCAGCAGCAACGCCGCAGCAAACAGTACGGGGAACGACAGGATACCGATAATGGCCGTAAAGAAGAAGGCCCAGATCGTCAGCGGCAACCGGGTAAACGACATACCCCGGGTACGCATGTTGATCACAGTCGAAATGTAGTTGATGCTTCCCAACAGCGAGCTCACGATAAACAATGCCATGGCGACCAGCCACAAGGTCATCCCCAGGCCCGAGCCTTTAATGGCTTGCGGCAGCGCGCTCAGGGGCGGGTATACCGTCCAGCCACCGGCCGCAGGGCCGGTCTCGAGGAACAGGGAGATGAACATCAGCACGCTGGAAGCAAAGAAGAACCAGTAGGACAGCATGTTCATAAAGCCCGAGGCCATATCGCGGGCGCCGATCTGCAGCGGAATGAGGAAGTTCGAGAACGTACCGCTCAAACCGGCGGTCAGTACGAAGAACACCATGATGGTACCGTGCATCGTCACCAGCGCCAGGTAGAACTCGGGGTCGAGCTTACCTTCGGGCGTGATCCAGCCCCCCAGGATGGGCTTCAGCCACTCCAGGTTCATGTCGGGGAAGCCGAGCTGCAGACGGAAGATCACCGAAAGCGAGCCGCCCAGCAAAGCCCAGAAGATACCCGTGATGAGGAACTGCTTACCAATGATCTTATGGTCTTCGCTGAAAATATACGTGGTCCAGAAGTTTCCACCGTGGTGCTCGTGGTCGTGATCATGATCGTGACCATCGCCGTGGTGGTGTACGTCTTGGTGAATGTGGATATCGGTTGTTGCCATGTCGTTGTTAAATCTTGATGGGAATACTGCTTCTTATTCTTTCACTACCGCTACACCGGCACCGGGATCAGCTTGCATACCGGCTTTGATCATAGCTGCCTCCTTCAATTCCGCCGGTACCTTGTTGAGGTAGTCGGGGTTTTGTTTCAGCCAGGCCTCTTGTGAAGCCTTCCAACGCTCATAGTCTTCCTGCTCTTCTACGACTACCGACATCTTCATCGAGAAGTGTCCGCGGCCGCAGATCTCCGTACAGGCAAGCTCGTAATTGAAATTCGGGTTGCCGAGCTCGTCGCGCATTTGCTCCGTAGTCTTGGTTGCCACGAACTTAAATTGCGTGGGCATACCCGGCACGGCGTCCATCTTCACGCGGAAGTGCGGCAGGAACACGCTGTGAATAACATCTTTCGCACGGATCTTCAGCAGGATCTCCTGCCCTACCGGCAAGTGCAGTTCCAGAGACTTGAAATCGTCGAACGAGTTCTTGTCGCTCAGGTCCAGACCAAATTCGTTTACAGCGTCGATGAGCTTGTAGTTCACCTTGCCCAGCGATTGGTCTTTCACACCCGGGTAACGGGCGGTCCAGGCAAACTGCTGCGCGATCAGTTCGATCACCTCGGCATCTTTTGACGCCGGCGCAGTGATCTCGTTCCAGGTGCGCAGACCCGTGAAGATCAACAGGGCCAGCACAATGGCGGGTATGATCGTCCAGGTAAGCTCCAGGTAGTGGTTGTCCGGGAAGAACTTCGCGCGGCGGGCCGGGTTGTAACGATATTGGTAAATGAACACGAACATGATGATCGAGATGATCACGAACGCGATCACGGTGATCGCCATCGTGATCCAGAACAGACCATCGGTCTTCTTGCCGTGCTCGGAAGCGATCGGCAACGTATACAGATCAAAACGGGTAAACGAATACCAGAAGAAAAGTGCCAGACTCAACACCAGGAAGACGATAAAGAGCACGGCATGTACCCCGTTGCTGGGACTTACATACTCCTCCTTCTTACCTCTCGCGATGCCTACTAAAGTGCTTATCCGGAAGATCAGGAATAGAATTCCGAGAACCAGAACAACACCCAGAACAATAATCAAACTCATCATAGCGCTTTCTATAAATTAAATGTGGTGACCAAGACTTTCTTGTAACATCGGATGGTTCTTACCAACCAGCGGCAGCTTCGTAAGGCTGCTGAGAACCACAAGCAGGAACACTGCTGTGAAGATCAGGAACGTGCCGATTTCCAGGAAACCGACGCCGCCGTCGTGTTGCATCACGCCCGGAGTCACCATGTTGAAGAAATCAAACCAGTGTCCTACGATAACGATCGGGCAAACCAGCTTCAGGGTAGACAGCTGACGTTTTGAATCACGCGTCATCAGAAGCAGGAACGGAAGAACAAAGTTTACGATGATGTTGAGGTAGAAGATCCAGCTATAAGGACTGGTCCGCATACGCTCGATGAAGTATACTGTTTCTTCCGGGATGTTGGCGTAGTAGATCAGCAGGAACTGACCGAACCAGATATAGGTCCAGAAGATCGAGAAAGCAAATACGAATTTACCGAGGTCGTGCAGGTGGTTCGAGTTCACCACTTTCAGGTATCCTGCCGACTTCAGGCTGGCGGCAATCCAGGTGATCGCGGCCAGGGCCGTTACCCACCAGCTGGCAAATACATACCAACCGAACATCGTCGAGAACCAGTGCGTGTCGATGCTCATCACCCAGTCCCATGCGGCAATCGAAGAGCTCACGCCGAAGACGATCAGGAACACGGTAGAAACGACGCGGTTCTTGTACCAATACTCGGTAGACGGATCGAGATCTTCCGCCATCATGTTCTTTCTGATCCGGGTAAAGAAATAATACCACAGGCCAAAGAAAAGGACCATGCGAAGGATAAAGAAGAGCGGGAAAGTACCGCCGGCCAGGGGCCAGAAAAAGAACGGCGCCTTTTTGTTGATGATCTTATCGAACTGCCCGCCGTTGGGGTCGTACAGGTAGCTGTGCGTCCAGTGGAAGATGTCGTGGTGCGTCAGGAACCAGAGCACGAGGGTCAGGATACCCGCGATCGGGATCCACGTGCCCATGGCCATGGCAATGCGCTTCACACCGGCCGACCAGCCGGCCATGGCAGCGTACTGGATGGCTACGAAAAACAAACCGATGAGACCGAGACCGATAAAGAAGACGTTGTTCTGCCACAGTGTGGTGTACAACCGCTTCCGCCAGGTAGGTGCTTCGTGGTGCTCGCCGCCGCCATGGACATCGTGCCCATGGCCTTCGGATGCCGCCGCATGTTCGTCGTGTTGTGCGCCTTCAGAAGCGGCCGCACCGTGCTCATTGCTGGCGACCATTTTCTCGGTGTGTAAAGCCCCGTGGTGCCCCTCTTCGTGGTGCCCACCTTTACCTTCTTGCGATATTGCATACCCGAGGCCGATAGCGAAGAGCAGAATACCTGCAAAGAGCAGGTAGAAAAGCTTCCGCTTGGTCTCCGGTCTGAATACATACTGTTCGTCAGCAACTTCTACGTGATGATGAGCCATTGTTTTATCGTTATCCGTGGTCGGTTATCGTTTTTTCTCTTACTTCTATTTCTGCAGCGTCTTCACATACTTGGCGATCTTCCAGCGGTCTTCAACGCTTATTTGCGAAGCGTGCGACCACATCAGGCCTTTACCCATGGTGATCACGTGGAAGATGTGGCCTTCGCTGATGCTCTTCAACGCATCAGACTTGTAGTTCGGAACGCCCGCATATTTGTCGGCTACCTTACCGTTGCCTTCGCCTTTCGGGCCGTGGCAGTGGTCGCAGTACGTTTCGTACAGCACTTTGCCTTCGCCTACGATCGCCGCGGTAGAGTCCAGCGGGTTCTTCAGCGTAGCGGCGGCAAACGCCAGGCTGTCCTTGCCCAGGCGGTACGGTAACCAGCCGTGCTTGTTGCGGGGCACGGTGTTCGGCGGCAGCTCGCGCATGTTCATGCGATGCTTACCGTTCAATTTATTGGAGTTGAAGAACTCGGCGTGACCGTCGGGATATTCGATCGACGTTACCCAACGTCCGGCGTCTTCATCAACGATCTGGCTATAGGGCTCATAGGCTACTGAGTGATACATGTTGGGGGCATATTCCGTACCCTGGTTATCACCACCTGCTCCGCATGAAGCCAGAAGCATGGCGGCCGACATTCCCACAAACAAGTTTTTTACAAAACGCATGGTTAGTATACTATGATTATTCAAAATTCTTTTCGTTCACTTCAGAAGCGCCGGCCTCGCGCAGGATGCGGGCGATCTCGTCTTTGCTCTTGCCGCTGTTCAGCGCCAGGTCGATCGCCATCACGTGTTTGTCGTCCGTGCTGCGGATGTCGAACTGCCGGGGCCATTTGTACGGCTTCATATCGCTTACGATCAGGAAGGTCGCCACCATGCCGAGGGCCGACAGCAGTACCGTCAATTCGAACGTAACCGGGATAAAAGGCGGCAGGGACGCGTAGTTCTTACCACCGATGATCATCGGCCAGTCATAACCCAGCATCCAGATCTGCATGGTAAGGGCCAGGGTCGTACCGGTCAGGCCGAACAGGAACGCCGCGCGCGGCAGGCGCGAACGCTTCAGGCCGAGGGCATCGTCAATGCCGTGTACCGGGAACGGCGAAAATACTTCGTGTATCTTCAGCCCGCTCGTGCGTACCTTCTTAATGCCGTCCAGCAGGACCACCTCGTCGTTGAATACGCCTACTAAAAAGTTCTTATCTGCATTCATTTTCTACTAGATCATTTAAGGCTTAATGCGATACTTTTTCAGAGTCAGTTTTCACGATGCTCTTCACTTCGGCCATGTTGATGACCGGGAAGAACTTGGCGAACAGCAGGAACGCGGTGAAGAACAGACCGAAGGTGAACAGGTACTCACCGATGTCGTACTTGGTCGGGTGGAAGTATGTCCAGCTCGACGGCACGTAGTCGCGGTGCAGCGAGGTCACGATGATCACGAAACGCTCGAACCACATACCGATGTTTACGACGATCGACAGTACGAATGTCGCCACAATGCTGGTACGGATCTTCTTGATCCAGAACAGCTGCGGAGAGATCACGTTACACGTCATCATCGACCAGTATGACCAGGCGTAAGGGCCTTGTACACGGTTGTAGAAAGCATATCCTTCGTATTCAACGCCTGAGTACCAGGAGATGAACAGCTCGGTGATATACGCGATACCCACCACGGAACCCGTTACGATGATGATGATGTTCATCAGCTCGATGTGGTAGATGGTGATGTAGTCTTCAAGTTTGAATACCACGCGGGTGATGAGCAGCAGTGTCAATACCATCGCGAAGCCCGAGAAGATCGCACCCGCAACGAAGTACGGCGGGAAGATCGTGGTGTGCCAGCCGGGAATAACCGACGTCGCAAAGTCCATCGATACGATCGTGTGAACGGAAAGTACGAGCGGCGTAGAGAGACCCGCCAGGATCAGGGCTACAGCTTCGTAGCGCATCCAGGTCTTGGCTCCACCCTGCCAGCCGAAGCTCATCGCATTGTAGATCTGCGCGCGGAGCATGCTGCCTTGTGCGACAGCACGGTCGCGGATGGTGGCAAAGTCAGGGATCAGACCGATATACCAGAATACGAGTGATACCGTGAAGTAGGTCGAGATCGCGAACACGTCCCACAACAGCGGCGAGTTGAAGTTCGCCCACAGGGAACCGAATGCGTTCGGCAGCGGCAGTGCCCAGTAGAATCCCAGCCAGAGACGGCCCATGTGGATCAACGGGAAGGTAGCGGCGCAAATTACGGCAAAGATCGTCATCGCTTCCGCGGCACGGTTGATGGACATTCTCCACTTCTGACGGAACAGCAGGAGGATCGCGGAGATCAGCGTACCGGCGTGACCGATACCTACCCACCACACGAAGTTGGTGATGTCCCAGGCCCAACCTACCGTCTTATTCAGACCCCACACGCCGATACCGTTCCAGAGTACGGTGCATACACAGTAAAGTCCATAGGCCAGTACCACGAGGGAAATCGCGAGCGCCAGCCACCACGAGCGTGGCGGCTTGTTTTCTACGTGCCGGGAGATATCGTGCGATACATCTCCTACGGTTTTCCCGCCGGTTACCAGGGGGTCGCGAACTGATGAAAAAACTTGCATTTATCTAAAAATTTTTCCGTTTTCTTTTACTCTCTCTTATGTTGTCGTTACCCGAACGATTACGCTTTCGCGCTGTCTTTATTCCGTACTTTCGTCAGGTACCAGATGTTCGGCTTCACGCCGATCTCTTCGATCACACGGTACGCGCGCGGGTTGTCGGCAACCTTGTCCATCTTGTAAGGGTGCTTGGGATCTTGCGGACGGATCTTGAGAAGTTTCGAGATCCGGCTTTCCGGGTTGTTCAAGTCACCGAAGACGATCGCGCCGGTCGAGCAGGCTGCGGCACACGCGGTGTCGACATCGCCGTCTTTCAGCTTGCGTTTCTCTCTCTTGGCGTTCAGTTTACCCCCCTGGATGCGCTGCACGCAGAACGAGCACTTCTCCATCACACCGCGTGAACGTACCGTCACGTCGGGGTTGAGGACCATCTTGCCGAGGTCGGTGTTCATCGCCGGGTTCGATACCTCGAACTGTTTGTTGTCGTGATATTTGAACCAGTTGAAGCGACGTACTTTATAGGGACAGTTGTTTGCGCAATAGCGGGTACCGATACAACGGTTGTAGGTCATTTGGTTCAGACCTTCGGTGCTGTGCGTCGTCGCAGCCACCGGACATACCGTTTCGCAAGGCGCGTTGTTACAATGCTGGCAAAGCATCGGCTGGAATACCACTTCCGGGTTTTCCGCGGCCACTTCCACACCCGCCCAATCATCGGCAGGAGCATCGCTGCTGTAGTAGCGGTCGATCCGCAGCCAGTGCATTTCACGACGGTTGATCACCTCTTCGCGACCTACCAGCGATACGTTATTTTCTACGTTACAGGCTACCACGCAAGCAGCGCAACCTGTACAGGTGTTCAGGTCGATGGACATCGCCCAGTGGTGGTCTTTGTATTCGTGACCTTTCCACATGTTCAGCTCATCGGGCTTGGCTTTGTGGTCGTCTTTCATCCAGGTAGCAACCGACGGTTGGAACTCACGCTCCCAGTGCTTGTCCTTGAACGACTCCAGGATGGTTTCCTGTACGACCGTCTCACGGCCCATGTACGTGTTGTGCGTCTGGGTCTGTGCGATCTGATAGGTTTCGGTGGTAGCTTCGAACTTCACGTCCACGGCGTTGTAGCTCAACGAGCCGTTCACCATGGTTACCATCGGGTATACGTTCTCACCGATGTTGTCGGCTACTTTGCCCGCCTTGGTACGACCGTATCCCACCGGAATACCGATGGTGCCGGGCGTCTGGCCGGGTTGTACCAGCAACGGCAGCTTCACGGTCTTGCCGTTTGCCGTGATGGTATAGTATTTGGTAATGCTTTCAGAGAAGTCAATGCCGCTCGCGTCTTTCGGCGATACGGTTACGTAGTGATCCCAGGTAGCCTTGGTGATCGGGTCGGGAAGCTCTTGCAGCAGCGGGTTGTTGGCTTGTGAGCCGTTGCCGATGTTGCCGCTTTCGTAGAGCACAAGCTCCCACTGGCTGGTCTTGTAGTTGCTGGCGATAGCCGATGCTGCTGCCGATACGTTGCCGCCAAAGGTCGGCGTCGTGGCCATCAGCGTAGTGGGTTTCTCAAACACGCCGTCGTACAGGCATTTATCCCAGAAGCTCTGGAAATCCAGCGTCTGGCCGGTATAGAACCAGTTCTTCCAGTTATTTTTTACTACTTCGAAATAATCAACATTCGTCTCGCCGCTCCAGATCAGGAAGCTTTCCTGTGCAGCACGCGACTTGAAGATCGGCGTGATGGCCGGCTGGCCCAGGCTGTAATGACCGGGTTTGGGCTCGGCATCGTTCCATGCTTCCAGGAAGTGGTGGTCGGGTGCCAGGTAGTTGGTCAACGTGCCGGTTTCGTCTTCCTTGTAGGCTGTCGCGACCGAAAGCGCCAGCGCTTTCAGGGCCGCTGCGATCTTCTCGCCGCTCGGATGATCGTATACCGGGTTACAATTATAGAAGATGACGACATCGATCTTGCCGCCTTCCAGTTCATTTACAAAGTTGGCCATGGCCAGGTCGTCACCTTGACGATAGTTCACCGGCAGCGCGGTGTTGATCGTCGTGCCGTAGCTGCCCAGGATGTCGTTGATCGCGTTTACGATCACCTGGATAGCCTTGTCGTTAGAACCGGCTACCACCAGCGCCGCGCCGCGGTTTGCCCACAGCTCTTCGGCGGCTTTGCCCAGGTTCGGTTTGTCTACACCCCCCGTTACCGTCGGGCGGCCGGCCTTTGCGGCGAGCAGGTTGTACAGTTGCGTCACGACAGCACCTTCTTCCGAAGGCTTGATCTGCACGCGGTAGTCGGCGTTCGCACCGGTGATCGACATGATCGACTCGAACTGGTAGTGACGTGACATTTCACGCTTGGTTTCCGTCACCTCGCGCGTCAGGGCATATTGTTTGGTGAATTCGATCGGCGATACCCAGCTGCCAATGAAGTCAGCGGCTACCCCTACGATCACTTTTGCTTTGCTAAAATCGTAAGAAGGAATGATCGCGGCACCGAAAGACTCTTCGTTCGCTTTCACAATACCGAAGGCCGAAGTCTGGTCATACTGTACTACTTGCGTAGTAGGGTATGTTGCCTTGAACTTCTCGATGGCAGCCTTGGTGCTGGGGCTGATGATGGTATTGCTCACAATGCGGATCTGACCACCTTGTGCGGCAATGCTTTTCAGCTTTGCAATAACTTGTTTATCAAGGTCTTCCCAGCTGATCTTGTCTTTACCGATCTTGGGGCCGCGCAGGCGGGCGTTATCATATAAAGAGAGTACGGAGGCCTCTACCTGTGCGCTTGTACCCCCTTGGGTCACAGATGACAGCGCGTTGCCATCGATCTTGATCGGGCGGCCCTCGCGGGTTTTCACCACGATGCTGGCGTAGTCACCACCGTTAATATAGGTAGATGCGTAGTAGTTCGGAACGCTGGGGTCCAGATCTACGGGTTTATTGATATACGGGATCGCCTTGCGGATCGGAGCCTCACACGCGGCCAACGCTACAGCAGACATACCGAAACCCATCATCTTCAGGAAATCCCGGCGCGAGTGGCCCGGATCTTCCTCCGGCTCAGGGCCCGGAGCAAATTCGTTATGAGCGTGCTTTACAAACTCAGGATGGTTCGCTAACTGCTCAATGCCTTTCCAATATATCTTCTTAGACTCTTCCATAGATCGTTTATCGCGAATCGTTGATCGTAATTGTTCCTTATATTATTAATAGTGACACTTCGAGCACTCCAGGCCACCAATGTCTTCCACTTTCATAGGCGTCTTCTTCGATTGACTGTGGAGCTCGACCAGGTTGTCGTAATACGCATTGCCTTTGGAATTGACGTCTGTCTTCCGGTGGCAATCGATACACCAGCCCATGGTCAGTAAGGAATGCTGACGAACAACATCCATGGTTTCAATCGGTCCGTGGCAGGTCTGACATTCCACACCGCCTACGCTTACGTGTTGTGAGTGATTGAAGTACGCCAGATCGGGCAGGTTGTGGATCCGGATCCACTCGATCGGCTTCTTCGTTTCCCATGCCTTGACAATCTTGGCGATCTCGCCTTCGCCGGTAGTGGCGCCGGACTTCACCTGATTGTGGCAGTTCATACAGATGTTCACCGTAGGGATCGTGGCACTCTTGCCTTTGGTCACGCCTACGTGGCAATATTTACAGTCGATCTCTAATTGACCGGCGTGGATCTTGTGCGAGAAGGCGATCGGTTGCTTGGGTGCGTAGCCGATCTGCACACCGATCGAAAACAGGTTGTTGATCACCGCCTTGAAGCCTAAGCCAGCCACCAGGAACACCACGACAAAGATGAAACCGCTGCTACGGGTGATCGATCCGACCGTGATCGTCGAGGAAACGACTTCTTTATCTTCTTCTGAAAGTTGCTTGTCGTCGAGGAAACGCTTCAGCGCGGAAACCAGGAAGCCCAACACCACGAGCAGTAGTATCAGGATGACGATCATACCGATCAGGATGACGTTGAGGTATTCCGAAGGAAGCGATGCGCCCGTCGCCGCAGTAGCACCACCTGCAGGTTCAACACCGGGTGTCGGCGTCGGAGTCGCCGGTTTGTCGGTCTCCGCTTTTACATACGCCAGGATGTTCATGATGTCCTCGTCCTTGAAAGACGAGAAAGCAGTCATCTGCGTTTTGTTGTATTCGTTGTACAGCTTGTTTGCGTACTCGTCTCCGCTGGCGATAACCTTCGAAGAGTTCTTTACAAACGCTTTGATCCAGTCGATGGAAGGTGCACGATCGTGCACACCGGCCAATGCTGGACCAACCAATTTTTGATGTACGCGGTGGCAAGCCTTACAGTTCGCATTAAACAACGACTCCCCTGCGCTGATCGCGGCAGGTTCAGTAGAAATACTTTGAGCGTTTGTGGAGAAGGTGAGTAATGCGAAAACGACGACTAAGGTGAACTTGCAAGCGGAGGCAGTAAATTTTTTAATCATGTTAGGTTCAGTGTCCGTTTTCAAAACAAGCGGCACAAATCTACTATCGGAACTCATTTTTTCAAATTTATTTGAATCGTTGCGCAATAAATGCCATCGAAAATCTTACCTCAAATGATGATTTTTCGCAGCTTTTATTAACGCGTGCGAAGGTATAAACGGAATGAATAGGAGGACCTAAAAAAGTGCAATTTAGAATCATTATGAATTGATATAACGGAGCCTCAATATCCCTCAACGGTGTTCAAACAAGCGGCTTTTTGCCGGCGAATATTACACTTTAAACTGCTTGGACCATCCCTCTTCGATACCCAGTCCAAACAGCGCAAAGTCATATTTGACGGGGTCTGCAGCGTCGAAGGCCCGCAGATGCGTGGTCAGCTCCAGCGCTGTCTCCCAGTCGGTTTGCTTCCGGCTGATCAACTTCAACCGACGCGCCGTGCGGTCTACGTGCAGGTCGCACGGACACACCAGTTGTGCCGGGGTGAGCCGCTTCCACACACCGAAGTCCACCCCCTTGTTATCCTGACGAACCATCCACCGAAGGTACATCACCAAACGTTTGCAGGTAGACTTGCGCACCGGGGCCGGTATGTGTTTGCGCGTGCGGCGCGGCGCATCTTCCAGGCTGAAGAAGATCTCCTGAAACTGGTTCAACCCCTGCTCCACCGTCTCGGCGCCCGGCACATAAAAAGCATCCTCCAGCGAGCTGTGCTGTTGATAATACCAGCGCAGGGCCTCCACAAAATAAAGTGTATCCGTGCCGTTGAATGTGCGGTGTTTAAAATCCATGAGCGGTCGAAGATCCTTCTCGCGATGGTGCAGGATAAACTGGTGCGGATCGTCGTCCATCATGCTCATCAGCTGACGGCATTTGTTGATGATCGTCACGCGCTGGCCCCACGCCAGCACCGCGGCGAAGAGGCCGGCGATCTCGATGTCCTGCTTGCGTCGAAAGCTATGCGGGATCGACACCGGGTCGTTGTCGATAAACCCCGGGTGGTTGTACTGGTCTACCTTCTCATTCAGGAAATCCCGTACGGCCTCCCATTTCTTACCGTGCACGTGCTTGCGCGATCTCATAACATTCAAAGCTTCCGGCGCAAGATTAAAGAAAGAAACCACACCCGCCAAAAGTTGTATCTTGCTCCGCTACTAACCGCTGTTATGAATCGAATTATACGCATTGTCCTCTTGTCCTTGCTCGTCATCCTCCTGGGCGTCGTCGGCTACCTGGCCATTACATTCCCGCCGGTAATGACCGGCATGGCCGCCAAAACCATGTGCTCGTGTGTATTCGTCACCGGCCGTACCCCCGAGAGCGTGGTGCAGCAGGAGCTCCAGGTGTTTCCGGGGTTGGCCTCCATTCCCCTGGACATCAACCATACCGACTCCACCGTGTCGGCTTCATTGCTCGGCCGTACGGCCAGGGCGATCTTCCGCAAAGGCCTGGGCTGCACGTTGCTGGCGGAACGTCCGGAAGCTGACGTGCGCCGTCAGCCCGTCAGGCTGCCCGCGCCCCCACCCTTCGACCCCGACACCGTTGACTGGCCCACCGGTAACCGTATACGCCGCGACACGCTGCCGGCCCATATAGACTACGCTGCCGTCAAGCAAGCCGTAGACGATGCCTTTGCCGATGCCGATCCCGCCGAACCGGTCTTTACCCACGCCGTGGTGGTGGTGTACAACAACGAGCTCATCGCCGAAAAATATGCCGACGGCTATGACCTCAACAGCCGGTGCATGGGGTGGTCCATGACAAAAAGCATAACCAATGCGTTGGTGGGCATTCTCGTGAAAGAAGGACAGATCGGTACCGAAGACCCCGCGCCGGTGGCCGAGTGGCAGCACGACGACCGGAAAAACATTACCGTCAACAACCTGCTGCAAGCCAGCAGCGGCCTCGCCTGGTCGGAGACCTATTTTAACCCCACGGCCGACTTCCACAGCATGTTCATCAAGAGCGATGACAAAGCCGCCTACGCGGCAAGCCGACCGCTGAAGCATGAACCCGGTACCGTCTTTCAATACTCCAGCGGCACCACCAACATCCTCTCGCGCATCATCCGCGAGAAGACCGGAGATGGGTATTACGCCTTTCCCTACGAAAAGCTGTTCTACCCGATCGGGATGCACACGGCGATCATCGAGCCCGACGCCTCGGGCACCTTCGTGGCATCATCGTATTCATATGCCAGCGCACGCGACTGGGCCCGCCTGGGGATGTTATACCTCAACGATGGTGTATGGGAAAGCCGACGCATTCTGCCGGCGGGTTGGGTCAAATATTCCATCACGCCCAACGGTACCGCTCCCAGACAGGAGTACGGTGCGCAGATCTGGCTGAACCGCGGCGCGGCGAACGATTCGACAAACGTAAAATATCCGGGGCTGCCCAATGAAGCGATCCTGTTCGACGGCTTCGAAGAAAACACCGTGCTGATCATTCCGTCTAAAAAGCTGGTGATCGTGCGGCTGGGGGTGACCCACAACCGGAACTTCAGTCTGCCCGCGCTGGCAAGCGCCGTAATGAAAGCCGTGCCGTAGCTCAGCCGGCGTCCACGGCGTACCGGATGCCGGCCACGCGCCGGATGGCGTCCAGTGTCTCCAGCAACGCAAGGCTATCCGCATGCGTCATGACGGGGCTCTCGGTCAGTCCCTGCCGCAGGCACTGGTTGACGTGGCGTGCCTCAAACTGGTAACCATAACCTGTCTCGCGGTGTACTTCCACGGGCTTCGGATCTTCTTTGCCCATCGCCAATTCCACCGTACTGACGGCATTGTGAAAGCGGTTCTTTAACAACAGCCGTCCTTCCGTGCCGGCAATGACAGCCTCCACCGGCGTTTCGGCCACGAACGTACTGGACAGCGAGGCCAAAGCGCCGTTGGCAAACTTCAGCGACATCACACACTGCTCGTCCACCCCCGTGTCATGCAACCGCGCCATAGCCTGAATGGCCACCGGCTTTCCCAGGATCGCCTGCGCGAGAAACACCGGGTAGATACCGATGTCGAGCAGCGAGCCTCCACCCAGGGCGGGATCGTATAACCGTGAGGCCACCGGCGGCTGCGGCCGAAAACCAAAGGCAGCCTGGATCCATTGTATCTCCCCCAACACGCCGCTGTCGACGATCTCCAGCACCCGGGTATACTGCGGCAGGAACCGGGTCCAGAACGCTTCCATCAAAAAGACACCTTGTGCCCGTGCATAGTCGATCATGCGTTGGGCTTGCGCGCGGTTCAAGGCAAAGGCCTTCTCGCAGAGCACGGCCTTGCGGTGTTGCAGGCAGAGCATCGTATGTTCATAATGAAACCCGTGCGGGGTGGCAATATAGATCGCGTCCACTGCCGGGCTGGACGCCAGCGCTTCGTAGGTGCTATGGATGTCGGTGGCACCATAGGTCTGCGCAAAGGTATGGGCGCGTGCTTCGTCGCGGGCCGCCACGGCCACGAGCACGGCGTCGTCTACAAGCTTCAGGTCGTTGGCAAACTTATGGGCGATCTTGCCACAGCCGAGAATGCCCCACCGGATTTTTTCCCGGGCAATTTTCTTTTCTTCCATTGGATGTTTCGTTGTAAATTAGGAATATTCACGCTATGGCGAAAAGCGGAGTACACTTTCACTTCAAACACTTCTCTGTACGGCACGACGTAGCCGCGATGAAGGTCGGGACCGACGGCGTATTGCTCGGTGCGTGGGCCGCGATCGATGCCGCGCGCTATATACTCGACATCGGCACCGGCTCGGGCGTGATCGCACTCATGCTGGCACAACGCTCGGCGCCCGACGTCGTCATCGATGCGATCGAGCTCGAAGCCACCGAGGCCGAGCTGGCCCGCGAAAATGTAGACTCCTCGCCGTGGCCCGCCAAGGTGAACGTCTATACTTCGGCCATCCAGGACTTCCGGCCCGGTATGAAATACGATGCGATCGTATCCAACCCGCCGTACTTCATGCAAAGCCAGGAGTCGCCCGACGCGCGGCGCACACAATCGCGTCACACCGTCACACTCTCCTACCCGCAGCTGTTAGACGCCGTCGGGGACCTGCTCACGGAGGACGGAACCTTTCACACCATTCTGCCCTATACCGAAGGACTGCAGTTCATCACCCTGGCCGCAGCCCGCGGACTGCGGTGCAGCCGGCAGTGGAGCTTCCGCACACGCCGCGAGAAGCCCATCGAACGATGGCTGCTGGAGTTCTCGCGGGCAACATCCGGCGCCGAACCCGAGACCGGCGAGATTTTGCTCTACGATCAGGGAACGGATTGGTCCGATTATTACCGTAAACTCACAAAAGAGTTCTATCTTAATGCTTAGTCAGCAAGACCTGACACCTGAAAAATAAGGTAATGGAGAAAATTATAGGTTGATTTTCAAGGTGTTATAAAATAATATTTAGATGTTTAAACATCTAAATACCTATTTGCGTTATAGGGACAACACCATAAAAACATAATACCATATGAAAAAAGTAAGCACCTTATTGGTCGCTGTAGCCTTCGCCGGCACTGCATTCGCGCAAACCACCTGGAACATTGACAAACCTCACTCAAAAGTAGGTTTTAGCGTAGCCCACTTAGTCGTATCGGAAGTCGAAGGTAACTTCAAGGAATTTGAAGGTAAGGTCGTGAGCAAGGCCGCCGACTTCAACGGCGCTGATGTAGAGTTCACGGCAAAGGTCTCCTCGATCAACACCGACGACGAAAAACGTGACGGCCACCTGATGTCGGACGATTTCTTCAATGCAGAGAAATATCCCGAGATCAAATTCAAAGGCAACCTGGTGAAGCAAGGCGCCAAGTATGTGCTGAAAGGCAACCTGACCATCCGCGACGTGACCAAGCCCGTAACCCTGGATGTGGTATACGGTGGCACGGCAAAAGCCTTTGGCGGCGAGAAGGCCGGCTTTAAAGTGAACGGCAAGATCAACCGCCAGGATTACAACCTGAAGTGGAGCAAAACCACTGAAGCGGGTGGCCTGGTCGTTGGCGACGAAGTCGAGATCATCGGCAAGCTTGAATTGAACAAAGCGGCGTAAGCTGTTTATAAAAAACTTGCAGGACGCCGGTACGCGTATGAAATTGCCGGTAGAAGGAAAAGCCGGCGTCCTGCAGCTCTTCCTTTTTTTAAGTACACTATCCCACTTGACTATGAAAATCGAAGAAGAGATCATCCAGCCCAAGTTTCGGAACTACCATCAGAAGGCGGTCATCAATCTGATCTTCACGTCCAACTGGATCGGTAACCTTCAGCAACAATTCCTGAAACCCTTCGGCATCACCATTCAACAGTTTAACATCCTGCGCATTCTGCGCGGACAACATCCCAGGAGCATCTCGGCGTCGGCCATTAAGATGCGCATGATGGATAAGAATTCGGATGTGTCGCGGCTGCTCGACCGCCTCGAAGCAAAAGAGCTGGTGGAACGCAAGATATGCCCCTCCGATAAACGCGCGGCCGACGTGCTCATTACCGATAAAGGCCTGGGCCTGCTGGCAGACGTAGACAAAGACCAGCAAGCCTTTGACCACGTCATTGCGTTGTCTGACGATGAGGCGCAACTGCTGAGCGACCTGCTCGACAAGTGCCGCGGCTAGCTCAGATCTTTGCCAGCTCGGCTTTTACAAAGTCCATCAGCTCGCGGATGTACGCGCGGCTGAAGTCGAACTTGATGCCGGCGGCGGCATAGATCTCCGGGATCGGGCGCATATAGCCCAGCTTCAATGCACGCTGGTAGCCTTCGAGGCCTTTGGCCGGATTCTGGCGGAAGTTTCTCCACACGGCAATTGCCCCCAACTGAGCCATACCGTACTCGATGTAATAGAACGGCACTTCGTACAGGTGCAGCTGCTTCTGCCACAGGTAATCCTTGATCGTTTCCAGGCCTCGCCAATCGGTTGCAGTATCTGAAAATTCGTCTACGATCTTATTCCAGCAGCGCTTGCGCTCTTCGTGGGTATGCTTGGCGTGCTCGTACAACCAGTGTTGGAACCGGTCGATCGTCGCCACCCAGGGCAGTGTTTCAATGATGTCTTCCAGGTGCTCGCGCTTGGCGCGCCGGAGCGTGTCGGCATCGGTAAAGAAGATATCCCAATGATCCATCGAGATCAGCTCCATGGACATCGACGCCAGCTCGGCCACCTCTGAAGGAGTCGATTTAAAATCGTTCAGCTCCAGGTCGCGCGTCAGGAAGTTGTGTATGGCGTGCCCCCCTTCGTGCATGATCGTCACCATGTCGCGCAGCGTCGACGTTGCATTCATAAAGATGAATGGCACGCCGATCTCTGCCAGCGGATAGTTGTAGCCACCCGGTGCTTTACCTTTGCGCGACTCCAGGTCGAGGTGCCCCATCGACCGCATGATCTCCAGGCACTGGCCCAGGAACGGGTCCAGGCGGCGAAAGGCTTCAATGGTCTTTTCCGTCAGCTCGGTACCATTGTCAAACGGCTTTAACGCCTCGCGCCCTTCCGGATCAACGGCTTTATCCCACGGCCGAAGCGTATCCACGCCCAACGCACGCTTACGCTCCAGCGCAAACTCGTTCAGCAAGGGCACGACTTCGCCCTGTATGGCTTCATGAAAATCAAAACAATCCTTGGGAGTATAATCAAAACGCCCCAGGGATTTGAACATATAGTCGCGGTAGTTGGAAAAGCCCGCGTTGAGCGACACTTCATGGCGCAGCTTCACCAGGCGGGTGAACAGGTCGTCCAGCACCTCCTTATCTTGCAAACGGCGTTCGCTGATCTTGCGATAGACCTCCTCGCGTTTCTTGCGGTCGGTCGACATCAGCAGTACCGATGCCTGGGGCAAGGTGATCTCGGCCCCCTCCCACTGAATGGTCATGGCACCGGAGATCTGGGCATATTTTTGTGTCTCGGTGGCAATCTCCGTATACAGCGGCACGTTCTCGTCGCGGAAGAGCTCGATCTCCTTTTTTAACGTGCGGATGAGGATGTCATACCCCTCTTCTTTTGCCAGCGTATCCAGGAACGGCGAAGCAGCGGCCTTTTTGTTCAGCTGATCCGACACGGGCGCCATGCGCGGCTGGATCTGCTCAATAAACTCCTGATACGCACTGCGATAGGCCTCATTCTCCGTATAACACGTCATGCGGATGTACCGCCAGGCCAGATCTTCCGACACGATTGCCTCCAGCTCGCTGCGGTCTTTGAACCACTGGCGGAGGGCCTCCGCCGAATCCAGAGGCTTGGCCAGCAACGTATCAAAATACGGCTTCAGCGCGTCCCAGGTACTGATCGTAAAGTTTTCGGGTAAAAAGCGACGGGCAGGTCGCTGCGGTATCGTTATGTCGGGCATGTGCGTTCTTGGGTAGTATGACAAGCCAAAAATACACAGCAGACCAATGCCATGAAACAGGAAAAATTGAGGCTTCCGGGGAGATTACCCGTATCAAAACCCTATCATACCCGTATCAAAGCCCTATCATACCCGTATCAAAGCCCTACATTACCCGTACCAAAGCCGTACTTATTACCCCTTCAGGGAGTCAAAGGCACGGTAATGGCATAGATGAAGTTCTGTTAAAGCATAGTTAAAGCACTGATAAAGCAACGTTCCTATAGTGCTTTATCAGTGCTTCAACTATGCTTTAACTATGCTTTAACAGTGGCTTTGGGGTGGCTTTGCCCCGACGTATCCTGGGCGGTGAGTTTCCTTAAGCGACGAGTACGCTCTGATACTTCTTAGGATCTTGCAAAGCCTTCGCAATGCCTTTATTCACGGAAAGCAACGCTTGCGGGTCAATGTGAACGGGCAGTTTAATGCGTGACTCAAAACGCTCTTTCAGTCCGCGCAGGTAGGCGTTGCCACCGGTGAGGTGGATGCCGTTCACGTAAATATCCGCCGCCAGCTCGGGCGGGCAGGTCTCCAGGGTCTGGATGATGGCATGTTCGATGGCGGCAACCGATTTCTCCAGGATGTGGACGACTTCGGCATGGTCTACGCGGCGTACCACCGGAATGCCCTCCATCAGGTCTTTGCCGCGCACCATCATCGGTGCAGGCACGTCCTTCAGGTCGTTTTGAGCGGCCCCTACTTTGATCTTCACCTGCTCCGCCGTTTTCAGACCAATGGCCATGTTGTAGGTGCGGCGGAAGTGGTCCTGGATGGCTTCGTCAAACGTGTCGCCGGCGATCTTCACCGACTGGAAGGCGGCGATGCCCGACAGCGAGATGATCACGATCTCGGTAATACCTCCGCCGATGTCGATCACCATCTTGCCTTCGGGCTCGCGAATGTCGAGTCCCAGGCCGAGGGCGGCTGCCAGCGGCTCGTATAATAAATAGGTATGGCGGGCATTGAACTGGCCCAGGGCGTCGCGCAGGGCGCGGCGTTCTACTTCGGTGGTCGAATACGGTATGCCCGAGATGATGTTCTCGTAGCCACTCAGGAACGAGGTGCCGCGGCTGGCCTGCTTAATCAGCTCGTGGATCATGCGGCTGGCCGAGTCGTAGTCGGCAATGACGCCCCCCTTGAGCGGTTTGATCGGGCGCAGCTCTTCGTGATTCTTCTCGAACATACTGTACGCTTTGTCTCCTACAGCTTTGACCGCATTGTTCTGCGCATCGAAAACTATATAGGACGGCTGCGAAACCAGCAGATTGTCCTTATCGCTTACCAATGTATTATTATTGCCTAAATCGATGGCCAGGCTTTTGTTCTTGAAGAGGTTGAAGTTCATGTTCACAAAAAAATTAGTCCGCTCGTACTTCTGATTGGCCCTAAAAAACACTGTTGTGTGCAAGGGTATGGACAAATATCGTAACTTCCTCTACCCTACCAAATCCGAATGTTATATGAATCGATCAACCTCACGTTCAAGAAGAGACTTTTTACAAAAAATGCTGGGCACCGCCGTCCTGACGGGTATAGCGCCTGCAGTCTGGAGCAATACCCTACATGCGCAGCAATTACTGCAACCACCCACGCCGCAGGCCTATACGGCCAACAGCCGCGTCAACATTGCGGTGATCGGCATGGGCATCATGGGCTTTAGCAATGCGGAGACCAGCACCGCCCTGCCGGGCGTGCAGCTGGTGGCTGCCTGCGACCTCTATAACGGCCGGCTGGACCGCGCCCGCGAGGTCTATGGCAAAGAGCTGTTCACCACCCGCAACTACAAGGAGATCCTCGACCGCAAGGACATCGACGCGGTCATTATCGCTACGTCCGACCACTGGCACGACCGCATCGCCATCGAGGCCATGAACAAAGGCAAACACGTATACTGCGAAAAGCCCATGGTGCACAAGCTGGAAGAAGGTGCCGAAGTGATCGCTACCCAGAAAAAGACCGGCAAGGTGTTGCAAGTGGGCAGTCAGCGTGTCAGCTCGATCGTTACGCGCAAGGCACAGGAGCTCTTTGAAGCGAAGGCCATCGGCGACCTGGTGATGGTCGAGGCCTGGATGGACCGTCACTCCGCCAACGGCGCCTGGCAATACTCCATTCCAACCGACGCCAGCACGACCACCGTGGACTGGGACAATTTCCTGGGCGACGCCCCTAAGGTGCCGTTCGACCCCATACGTTTCTTCCGCTGGCGCAACTACCGCGACTATGGCACCGGCGTCGCCGGCGACCTGTTCGTACACTTATTCTCGGCCCTGCACACGGTGACCAGCTCTGCCGGCCCGAATCGCATTTACGCCTCCGGCGGCTTGCGCTACTGGAAAGACGGGCGCGATGCTCCCGACCTGATCCTGGGGGTATACGATTATCCGGAGACGGCCCAGCACCCTGCCTTCAACCTGCAGATGCGCGTCAACTTTGTCGACGGCAGCGAAGACGGCGAAGGCCTGCGGTTCATCGGCACGGACGGCGTCATGCACCTGGGCTGGGGCAGCGTGAAAGTGGTGCGGCACAAGATCTCCAACATACCCACCTACGGCGGGTGGGACTCGTTCGAGACGTTTACCAACGCACAGCAGAAGGAATTCGAGCAATGGTATAAAGCCCACCACCCGGCCCCGACACCGGTCATACAAGACTCCGACCTGGAGTTCAAGGCGCCGGAGCACTACAGCGCCAACATAGACCATCACCTGGCCTTCTACGCCGGGGTGCGCGACGGCAAGCCGGTGAAAGAAGATGCCCTGTTCGGCATGCGGGCCGCCGGGCCGGCGCTGGCCAGCAACAAAAGTGTATTTGATAAGAAGATCATTCTGTGGGACCCCGTCACCGCCAGAGAGGCGATGACGAAGTAAGCACAGTAGCCCTAGAAGCTCTTGCGTAACGTTACGCCCCAGTTGCGGGGGTCGCCCAGGCGGGTGGCGCCGAAGTCGTAGGCGTAGCTGATATAGGTCTCGTCGCTCAGGTTACGGCCCCAGAACATTACCTCGAAGGTGCGGGCCGTAACGCCGGCGCGGGTGTTGTACAGTATATAGTCGGCCTGCCGGATGTTGTTGGCCAGGTCGAAGTACTGCTCGCCGACCGAGAGCGCTTCGCCACGCACCACCAGGCTCAGGTCCTGCCAGCGCGTAAGCGGATAGCTGTATTGTATGGCGATCATGCCCGTGCTGCCAGGGGTATAGATCTGTTTGTTCTTGCGGTAGTCCCGGGTGGCCGCGGGGTCTCCGCCATTGTTCGCGGTCGGCACGGTCAGCCGGTCATAAGTGGCATTCGTAACACCCGAGGCAACCTCGATGAGCAAGCCGCGGACCGGCGCAACGGACGCTTCCACCTCAAACCCGAAGCTGGTCAGCTCGCCGGCGTTGCGTGTCACGGTGATTCCCTCCGGCAGGACCAGCGTCGGCACCTGAATGTCGTTTACCTTGGTATAAAACGCCGCCATATTTACGCGCAGCCTGTTCTTCCAGAAGACATTCTTCGAACCGATCTCCAGGTTGTTGCTATACTCCGGTGCGTATTCGTACAACGCGGGGTCTGATGTAAGCCCGCCGGTACGGAAGCCTCGGCTGTAGACGCCATACAGACTGCTGCGATCGTTGATGTGATACGTGATGCCGGCCTTCGGTGAGACGGCGCTGTACGACGTGGTCCCGGTCGTATCGTTTTGTGTTACCACAAGCGTGGCGGGGTCGTCTGGCATAGGCTGAAATTCTCCACGCAGTGTCAGCTCACGATGTTCATAGTCGTAACGAATGCCGGCAGTCACGTCGATCGAAGGCGTGATGCTATACGTAGCCTGTCCATACACCGCCACGCCCTTGTTTTTTCCGGTAGACGTGTTGATCGTCGTCGTATGGATGTATTCGGCCGGAAGGTCCATCAGTCCGATGTCCTGGCCCAGCCTCGTACCCTGCCGGGTCGGGTTGTCCTGATAATATAAATATGTACCGGCGGTCCATTTCAACGGCGACGACGACACCGTGGGCGATGAGAACTTAAATTCCTGCGTATATACCTGCACGCGGTTCCAGTCGTGTCCATAGTTGTTGACGATCGCGTAAAGATCAGCCGGTGAAAAGTCGGCATCGATCGGCGTTCTGTAATAACGATGGTTAGACTGGTAGGTCGACACGGACTGGAAGTTAACAGCCTGGCCATGGTGCCGGATGTTCAGCGCGCTGTTGAAGATGTTGTCCACCAGCTCCGTGCGGGTGTTCTGATGTACTTCAAAGGGATGCTCGAATGCCTCGTCGCGCGAGCCGGCCAGCATGAACGCGCCGTTGTTGCGGTGTGCATGGTGTTTGACGTTGAGCGTAAACGACCAGGCGGGACTGGCCAGGTACGTCAGATAATAGTTGCCTGTCAGGCTATGTCTTTTGTCGAAGTCGCTGCCGTCAAATGCGTTGGTATAAAACCCATCCATGCGGTCGTACATGCCGGCCACCCCCAGAAAGAGCCTGTCTTTCACCAGCGGCGTGCGCACCGCCAGCGAATAGCGCTGCTGGCCGTAGTTGCCCGCGCTGGCTTCCGCATACCCGCGAAAGTCGTTGGACGGCTGGCGCGTCACGATGTTGATCACACCACCCATGGCGTTGCGACCGTACAGCGTGCCCTGCGGGCCGCGCAGTACTTCAATGCGCTCTACATCGAAGAGTGGCGCCAGGTAGGTGTCCAGGCTGAATTGGTTCACACCGTCGATGTAGGTGGCCACCGCCGGATCGTAGGAGGTCGTCGTGATGCCCCGCAGGGAGGTCACGTTTCGGTTATCGCCGGGGTTGGAGGAATACAGATTGGGGACGATCGCCGTGAGGTCGCGCGTGTTCCAGACGCGGAACTCTTCCAGTCTTTTGGCCGGCAGCGCCGTGATGCTAAAGGGTACGCGCTGCAGATCGTCTTCCTGTTTCTGCGCTGTCACCACGACATCTTCCAGCGTTACGGTCGTTTCCTGAAGGTCGATGACCAGCGCTTCCTGGTTGGCGGGGTAGACGGTGAACTTCTCCTCGCGCGCGGCATAGCCTACCGCCGTAACAAACGCGATGTACGAGCCCGGTGCCAGCGACAGGGTGAATTCGCCCTGGGCATTGGTGACCGTGGTCAGGTTCGTATTCAATATGCGCACATAGGCGCCTTCGATGGGTTCTTCTTGTTTTCCGAGCACTCTGCCAGCAACGCTTGTCTGCGCCCGCGCGTCCCATCCGGAGAGCAGGAACAGCAGGCAAAGAACGCCGAGAATTCCGTGTTTGGTCATGTCTGAAAGTTCGATAAGGCAGTGAAGCCGTTTAAAATTCCCCGCAATATAGTCGGCTGGCATAATTGTTTTCTGTAAAAAAGCATCTGTGGTAACTGTTTTATTCAATCGATCATGGCCGCCAAAGGCATCTTTCTTATCGTTTTTTTGATGGCGACCGTGCCCTGGCGCGCTGTTGCACAGAACAAGGATTCACAAAAGGACAAGACTTCCTCCTCAAAAACCGATAAGAAGGCTTCAAACGATCAGCCCCTGATCCAGGAAGTGACTGAAAAATTCGACGACGTAAACGAGAAGGCCGAGAAGCTCTTCCGTATACTGCCGGTCCCTTTTTACTCCTATTCATCCGACGCCGGCAATATCTTCGGGCTGGCGAAGTTCAATCTCTTTCAACCGTCTGCCGACGACCGCTCCAAGCCCTCGCGGTTATCAGAGCTGGTAACGATCTCCAGCAAGGGCCGCATCAACGTCTTCATCACCAACGAGCTCTTGCTCCGGGAGAACCGGTATATGATCCTCAGCGCTTTCAACTACAGACGTCAACCCGAATACCTCCAGGGCATTGGCAACGATGTGCTGGACAACACAAAAGAACAGGTAACGATCGACCGCGTTCGTCTTACCAGCACACCGTTGCGGCGTGTTCATAACAATCTCTATGCGGGACTGAGTGTCGATATAGCGCACTATACGGTCCGCGCCGACAGCGCAGGCTATTTTCGCGAAGGTCTCGCCACCGGTACGCGGGGCGGCACCGACGTGGGACTGGGCATCGCCGGCGCGCTCGACAGCCGCGACAACCGGTACAACGCACACCGTGGAGCATACCTGCTCACGACGCTGGTATATTATTCGCGGTCACTGGGCAGTACCTATACATTTTACCGGTTTGAGCTCGACGCACGCAAGTACATCAACCCCTGGTACAAACACGTTATCGCGGTGCAGGCTACCACGGCCTATGCCGGTGGCAACCCGCCGTTTTACAACCTCTCGCTGCTGGGTGGAGAAGAACGCATGCGCGGATATTACAAAGGCGCTTTGCGCGACCGTGCGCTGGTCGATGCGCAGGTAGAATACCGCATGCCAGTATGGAAGATCTTTGGCGTGGTGGCGTGGGTGGGCACGGGTCGTGTAGGCAAAGGGTATGATGACCTGGCGCTGTCCGGCTTTCATCCCTCGTATGGCGCCGGCCTTCGCGTACGGGTCGATACCCGCAATAATACCAACATGCGGTTCGATATGGGTTTTGCGCCGCACGGCATCCGTGGCTTTTACATCAGCTTCGCGGAAGCGTTTTAGGGGGCGCAGCACTTTCCCCATTCTGAGGAATCCGCCACGCGGCAGTCGCGGGCCGCATCGGGACGTGCGCCAATTGTCTACAGAGACAAAACGGCATAGTTTTTTGAATCGCCTTAGGTATAAACACTGTGATCCGGCCCTGGCATACTCCGGGCAGACATATTTTCTTTAAAACAACCATCTATGAAAACGTACAGAACCATCCGCTTTTCCCTGTTGCTGGTACTTTCCATGTTTACCGGCAGCCTGTTTGCACAAGAAGCCAATAAGCCTCCCGTCAAGAAGCTCATCGAGAAGGTGCCGGGGGTTTGGAAGGTGACCCAGGTGAATGACGGAAAAAAGGAGATCTCACAAACCGTAGATTCAACGGCCATCGAGTCGATCGAATTTACCCGCGAAGCGAAGTATATCATCCGGAATAAAACGCAACGGCTCGACTCGGGCCTGTATCGTCTGAACGAGCAACAGAACATCCTCTACCTGGAAAGCAAGCTCACCGCCGATACTCCCCCGGTAGAATGGGGCATTACTGTTACCGGCAACACGCTGGTGATGACTGGAAAAGGCAGTGAGGCCACCAAAAACTTCAAATACACGTTAACCCGCACGTCGCACAAAGCGGGCAAGGAGAAAAGGACCACGAATGATCCCAAGGGAACAGGCAAAAAGATCCACTAGCGACATGTTGCGCAACTCGGATTTCCCCAAAATTCAATTTGGGTGAAATCTACTGCATAAGCGTAAAATACGTACCTTAGGGAAGCTTTTAGTGGTTGGATAGATTATTAAAAGCAACTCGACCACCTAGCTGCAACTGGGTGGTCTTTTTTTTACCACACAGATTGTTGCAGAAGTATTTTGCTTCCAGAGAATGTCAGGAAAGAGCATGCGCTACCCGGTGCGGGCAACGGGAGCGTCTACTGCCAATAGATCAACAGCAACGCCAGATAGGCTATATGGCCCCGGAAGCGCTCGCGGATCAACAACATGGCATCATAAACATGTTTCTTTACCGAAAAGGGCGTGATGTTGAGGCGCTCGGCTATTTCCTTGTGGGAAAGACCTTCCACCTTCGCCAGCCGGAATACTTCCTGCTGGCGTGGTGTAAGTGCATTTACGGCTCCATGCAACGTGTCTTTGTATCGCTTTTCTTCGTAGAGGATCTCGTCCGGGTTTACATCGGGCGCGCCGCGGTCGAGTGTAATGGTATATTCCCGCTGGGCCTGTGTTTCAGACGCAATGCGCTTGAGCAATCGCAGCGCGTGGTTGCGCGACCACATGGCCAGGTAATGCTTGAGATTCTGTACATCCGTAAATTCCGTGCGGCGTGCCCACAGAGACGTAAAAATCTCCTGGGCCACATCTTCGGCAAACTGCTTCGAGCCAACCTTCTTTCGGATGAAATGATAGATCACATCCCAATAGAGGTCATAGATCTGCCGGAAGGCCTCTTCATCTCCCTTCGCCATGCGGCGAAGCATCGCTTCATTGACATTGCTATGCATAGGTTCAGATCGCTTTACAAATGTTATTAACGTTATACTTCAAGATACTCTGTTTTCTGCAATTTCGTAAAAAACCTTACTTCTGGGTCCGCTTAAAGCACACTTAAAAATAATCCCTTTTTACTAAATATTAATACAGGATTCGTAACTATTATTTAATTTTTTTTCCTATAGAATTGTTACAAATACGCTTTCTTAGGCCAAAACACGACTTTTACAGCCGAGTCAACTGCTGCTCAGAGGGTTCCTCGAAAGGTTTTGGGGATCTTTATGAATATTGCAAAAAGTTTCGATATATCCAAAAACTTACCTCAGTAAATGACCCTATCTCACCTGCTAATACACCACGGTCACCTATATATCACACTTGCCTATCGAACCTTACGCTAACTATATACCTGAAAAATCAGGTATCGAATCCCTAAACACCGCAATTTTACTACTACTTCCAACTATTAAAACCATTATTTCTCTGCAATCGATCTATAGTCCGCCGTGACGGCGCAAAAAAGGGCCATAGCCGGTTCCTTCCATATACGGGTATATTTGCCATGGACCGGCACGCCGCCCACGTGCCGGCCACGACGGGGGCTTTCCAACAACGGCAAAGCCCCTCTCTCCTGTTATTACTTCGCACTTCATCCCGGCGAAATCCCGTGCACCGGCATGGCGCAGAAAACGTAACTTTCCACACCGGGCACAGGATAGTGCTCCCGCAAGCACTGCCGGTCGCTGACAAATGCCAGCATCAATAATTATAGTATAGTATTTCGCATAAGATACCCGGGCGCGCCACCTGTATCTTATATAGCGCATAAAGTGCGTCTGAAAGAAGGGATCGATGCCAAGCCAACAACATGGCGCGGGGCTCATCCTATTGCCTGGTAGGTCTAGTAATACCCTTTGCGCAATAAGTGAGCCCACGCCAATATTCATTGACGTGAGCATTTTCACTTATTGTCTCGCGCAAATTGAAGTTACTAGTTTCCCAGACGAGACGCATAAGTGCGAATGCTCCGTAGATACTGCTATCGTAGTATTCGCAAATCCAATTTATTTGTGCTGCCGTATACTTATTTACATCCTGTTTTCACGAACCAAATATAGTAATTTAGATTAATCAAGGTCTAAATAGACCTCGATAAATTTTAAAAAAACGAGGACTTTTAGCGATCGTTTTAACCATATACCATGACCGAAAAGGAAGAAGAACGCATACGAAGTCTCTTCAGAGAACACCTTAAAAAACTGCGGGAAGCCAAAGCGTTATCGCTACTCAACATCGCCCAAAATTCCGATCTCGATAACAGCAACTTCTCCAAATACGAACGCTCCCGCGACCCCCAGCTCATGACCCTTTTTAAGATCGCCGAAGCGCTCAAAATACACCCCCGCGAACTGCTCGACATCGGCATCGATTTTACCGAACCTAAACCCGGCGCGAAGAAATAAAGATGCGTGTTCATCGTGTTCATGTATCAAATATCACATACTCCCGGCATTCTTGTATAGTATAAGAAGGTATAGATTATCCAATCGGGCAGCATGAAATATGCCGACATGCTATAGCAAAAAAAAGAGGGTACCTTTTATGACACCCTCTTCCTGATAAAAATCAATTCGTTATACCGCTACCGCACCACGACTTTCCGGGTGCCCTTGAAACGCTCGGTCACGATCGTCACCAGGTAAACACCCGGCCGCAACGTGTCACCTAATGCGTGCAGATCGACGTCGTCTTGAAAATCCACCGCCGCTGCATATACGCTACGCCCTGTCACGTCCGCGATCGTCAGGTATGCATGGCGCACCACGTCGTCGCCGCTGGTAAAGCGCACCCACACCGGCGCTGTCGCCTCGCCTGGGTTAGGATATACCTGGAAGATATGCGCACCGCTGGCGTTGTTCTCCACCTTTGAGAGCGCCGAGTACGTGCTCGTACCGTCATAATCGGTTTGTTTGAGCCTGTAGTACGAGAGCCCCCGCAGGGGTGTATAATCCACCGCGGCATACCGCAATGCTTCCTGGCTATCGCCGGCCCCCGGCATAAAGCCGATGGAGTCAAATTTCAGGTCTGTACCGGCTCGCTCGATGGTAAAGAAAGCATTATTGCGCTCGGTAACGGTGGTCCACGTCAGGTCTACCTGTGTGTTGTTCAGCACGGCTTTAAACGACAGGAGCGTGATCGGCAGTACAGCATTCTGATACCCCAACGCAAAGTACGTGCTCGTCCCGATACTCGTAACGCCGGAGGTAGCATACCCGCGCGGAGACACGGGCGAGTATACACCCGAGCCACCTTCGTCCGTCCAGGGCCCGCCGGCGCTGGTCGCACGCACGATGCGCACGTTGCCCGGCGTGGCGATCGACTCGTCCGGCGCCCCGTTGGTGTTAAAGCCTATCTCCACCGTGGGTGAGCCGAGGCCGCCACCGGAGCGGTCGATTGAGAAATAACGCACTTCCGACAGCCGCTCGATCGTCGCGGGGAATGTCCCCGCCGGCGGTGTATTGATCATCTCTACGCGCACGCTGCCCGCACCCGGGGCCGCGACAGTTTGCTGGATCGTTACCGGCCGGTATACCGTGCCTCTCCCTACCGGAAACGTACGGCTTCCGCCCGCCGTCGACGGAAAGGCTATCGACAGCCGCCCGTCTATATACGATGATACGCTATACCCTACTACCGGCTGCGTAGTCGTGTTCGCCAGGTTTACCTGGTTCGCGCCGGTAGCGATCATACCGCTGGTCAATGTCAGCAAGTTGTTGACGGTAAAGGTATTGTTCATGGTCAGCGTTCCGCCATTGGCACGCGTGACGTTATAGAAGTCCGATGCGCCGCCGAGGGATTGCGCGCCGGTACCGGCAAAGACCACCGTGCTGGTGCCGTAGGTAAACGTGGCGGTATTGTTCCAGTGGCCTGCTACCGACACCGTACCCGAGCCGGCGTTCACCGTGGCGCTGCTGGTATTGCTAAAGTTACCGGATATTGTCAGGGTCGCGTTGTTCAGCCGGTAGAGCGTTCCGCTGCCGTCGTTGCTAAAGGCTCCACGCACCGTAATCGCCCCCGTACCTGCGGTGAAGGACCCTGTATTGGCCAGCGCGCCACTGACGATCACAACGCCCGCCCCACCAGTCCACGTACCGCTGTTGGTCAGGCCGCCGCTCACCCGCACGGCGCCGCCGGCACCGGCAACGGCGGCTGCGTTTATAAAATTGCCCCGCACGCCGATACTATCGGTACCGGCGATAAACGTTGCGTTGCTGCTATTGGTCAGGTTCCCGCCGATGCGCAGCCCCGCTGTACCGTTGCCGGCCGTAAAGCTGGCACTGCCGCCGCTGTTCAGCACGTTGCGACCTACCACCAGGGCGCCGTCGCCCGCGTTGAATACACCGTTGTTGGTCAGATCGCCGGTGGTGCTGACCAATGTAATGGCTCGATTGGCCGCGTTGTTTACCGTACCGGCCGATATAGTCATGTTGCCGTTCAAGACCAGATCGACGTTGGGCAGCACTTTGGTGCCCGTGCCGGTAAACGCCAGATGGTTATATGTCGTCTGGGTGGCCGGCAGGGTCATCGCGCCGTTGTAATCCACGGTACCGCCACCGGCGGCTACGAAAGAGGAGAAGTTGCCCGTGGGGAAGGTTGACGATTGAAGCTGCAGCGTGCGCGCACCGCTGCCGCCGGCCGTGACGGTACCCAGGTCGTGGCCTGTGGTGGTACCCAGGTGCAGACGCCCGCGTACTTCCAACGTGGCGAGGAGCTTACCGTTACCGGTAACCGTCACCGTGTGCAGGTTGTCGACGATCACGAACGACCCCGGCGGCGGGCCCAGGTTTGTGCCCGGGGGGTCGATATCCCACACGGCGTCAGCCTCCCAATTGCCTGTCGCCACGCTGGTATACGTAGTCGGGTTGACAAACGCCGTTGGCTCGCCGGCGGTATAATCCCCGGCGGCATCGGTGTTTGTAAAGGTGATGACCCGCATCGCGACGTCGGGGTTGCCCGCCGTTACACCGATGGTCCACGCGCCGTCTATAAAGCGTGCATCGCGATAGTCAGCCGGAGTGCCGTTCTCATCCACTGCCAGATACGTGTAACGGTGCGTTAGCGCGGTCAGATCGACGATTGCATGGTTCACGCTCCAATAGTAGGACAAATAAGATGCGCCTGACCCCGTAGCGCTGGGGTGCTTGCTGTTCACGGGCTTCACCGTCATATTCCCTCCTGTAGTGCCGGTCGTAACGACATACTGTGCAGGCGTATACTTCGTTGTTCCCGTACCGATCGGGAACGTAAAAGTGGCAGCCGCGAGCGATCCGGCAAAAGCTTTCGTTACCCCAGCATCCGACAAGCGGCCCGACGTAGCGATATACCGGGAAGCTGTCACTCCCACAATGGACGTGAGGCTGGGGTTGGAGAGGTAAAGTCTGTATGAGGCAATATTGAGGATACCGCTGGAAAAGGTCAGCGTACCGGTGACCTCCTGGTCGGCGGTAAAAACAGCACCAAACGTGTTACTGACGTCGACGTTGCCGAATTTACCACTTCCATTTCCAGAAATGACCTGCTGCGCGCCACTGCCGTCCAGCATTACACGGCCTGCACCCGAACTGGTGTGCACCGCCGCATTATATATATTAGATACCGCAGCAATAGTATTGGTGTTGCCGGCCAGTGTCCCTTGCATGAGTGATAGCGTGCCATACACACGCAGGTTTGTATTGGGCTGCAAGTTAACGACACCTCCCGGTAAGGTATTGCGTATAACAAGGTTTCCGAAGTTTGTCAGGTTACCCGTCACACCGGCTACTAACTGATTGGCTGCCGAACCGTTCAACGTAGTCGTCTGCGTCGCTGCTCCCGCCTGGTATCCTCCCGTGGTTACGCCGTTGGAAGTACCGATATTGGCGTTTGTAAAATTGCCTGCCACACTTACATCAAATGAGTTGGCATTGAAAATATTCGTCGCTTCAACGGACAATGAGCCCCGTATGGTAAGACCGTTAAAGTCCAGGCGCGCGATGTTGGTGGTACCGGTGACCGTTACATTGTACACGGGTATGGTCGAGTTGATATCGATCGTGTGGCCGGAGGCATCCTTACCGATCTCGATCGTGCCACCCGTCACGGTATATCCTGAAGGCTGCAGGTAAAGCTCCGCAATGGTCGTACCGGCCGAAGCACGCTCGATGGCCAGCGAGCCTCCCGTCATGGTAAAATTACTGCCCTGATTCAGGATCTCGAAAATACCGCGTGTTGTCGTAGCGGCGCTGTTTATGCCGAGGCCCACGGCACCGCCGCTCTGGTTGTACTGCAGTGTACCCTGCGAGCTGGCAAACGAACGCCGGATCTGTGACTTTACATTCAGCGCGCCACCGGCTACCGTGATCGTCGGTTGCCCCGTGGCCGCATACTCAACAGAGTTGTCGTTGTTGGTCGTACCGACGTTCACCGCTCCCGCCAGTACCTCCAGCGTACCGGCCACCAGCATATCATGTCCGTCGTTGCCCGTAAGCTGCATCGTACCGCCGTTTGCCGAAAGGCGCGTAGCCGCGGGAATAGAAAAATCCGCACCGTTCGCAATGGTGACCGTCTGCACACTCGTCAACCGGAACGTACCATACTCCAGCACCAGCGGCAACGGCGTACCCGAGAGTGAAAAAGCCGAAGCATTTACCTCCAGCAACGTGGCCGGCGACGAGCCTTTGGACACCGTCAACACGTTAAAGTCCGTCGTTCCGCCGGTACCGGTAATCATAGCGTTGGCAGGCCCTGTAAAAGTCGTATTACAGATACGGCCGCCCTGGGCCATGTCGAACACGCCGTTGTTCTGCAGACCTCGCGTAATGGTCAGCGTATTCGTCACCACCGTGCCCGAGGCTGCAACATCGAAAATAGCGCCCGTACCGATGATCACGTTGTTATCCGTAAAGACCGTCTGCGCCGTGCCGTTGACAAACTGCAGGTTGCCCGTGGTCACCATAATGTTGCCGTTCACCGTAAGCTGACGGGCGGCGGCGGAATTCAAACGCACCACCCCGGTAGCCCCTGTGCCTTGCACGGTCATGTTGTTATACATGCGCATATCCTGATCGGGCATGATAATGAACAGTCCCGCGCCGGGCGTCAGGATCAGATTTCGATACGAGATCAACGGCAGGTTGGTCGGCGCCAGCGATGTTTTCGGAATGGTAAAGCTCGTCGCGCCGGTGGTATAATACTCCACCGTGCCTCCCGCCGAACGTATAAAGTTTCCGAAGTCCCCGGCGGGAAATTCCGCGGTGGCGGTGGCCGAAGAGATACGCAGCAAGCCACTGCCCGAGATCTGGACGTTTTCCAGGCGGCCAAAGTTGTGCCCGGTAGACGTACCGACATCCAACGTGCTCCCGGCGTTGATCTCCAGGCCGCCGGCGGCCTGGTTATTATTCGTGATCGTCACAACGTGGTTGTTGGTCGCACCGTCGCCAACAAATACCTGGTCGCCCGCGCCCGGCGCGGTCGTGGCATCGGGGCCGGTGTGGCTTACGTTCGACCACGGCGTCGTGCCGGCGCCGGTGTTATTCCAATTACCGTTGCGCTTGCTGTAAAAGATCTTTACCGTGCCGAACGAAGCCGGTACACCGGCGGTGTAGTCGCCCGTGATATACCCCACGTTGGTGAAATAGATCATGTTGTTTGTCTGGTCTACCTGGGTGAGGTTGTTGATCACCGTCCAGGAAGTGTTGTTATAGCGCGCGGGAACATAGTTCGCGTCATCACCGGCGGGTGTTACGTCTGAGTCGACATAATAATATGTGTGCGACGCCGACACGGCGCCGGTAAAGCCTTCTCCGACGACTTTCCAGTAATACGTCAGATTGTTGGTGTTCGACGCCACCACGAACTGGTGCCGCGAGGTGACCGGCCGGGCGGTGATCGTACCGTACGTCGTCGGCACCGCCGTCAGCTGAATGGTGGCCGGTGTATAGTCCGACCCCGAGCCGAAAGCAAAGGTAAAGGCCGATAGGTTGGAATACGTCTTCTTCACACCACGGTCGGACTGAAGTCCCAGGGTACGGATCATCTTTACGGGGCTGAAGCCGTTACCCGTGGTGGTGATCGCCGTGGCAGACGTAGACGTAAGCGATAACAAGTAGTGCGCTATATCAAAGATACTATTGCTCGTGCCAGCGAGCGTCAAAATGCCTGCAATGGTAAGGTCGGCGGCGGCCGATGCGCCGGGTGACGACGGGTTGTTGAGCACAACGTTGCCAAACACGCCGCTCCCGTTGCCGGAGATCGTTTGTGTCGCGGCACCGCTCAGCGTAATGCTGCCCGTACCCGTATGGGTTGCCGAGTTGTTTACGGTGCCATAAGCAAGGATCGTTTTACCGCCGTCGTTCAATATCCCGCCGGTCAGCGAGAGTGTCTGACTCACGGTAAAGCTGGCCACACTACCGCCCAGGGTCAACGTGCCCGTCGGTTTAGCCACCGTCATATTATAAAGTCCCGAGGTAATGGTGCCGCTGTTGGAAAACGCCTGCACGCCCGAACCGTTAAAGGTCGTGGTATTGGTCCCGGGAGTATACGTGGCGCCGCTACCGATGGTAAAGCTACCGCCTACGGTCACAGGCAGGTTATTGGCCAGGAATACCGGCGAGTTCGTGCCGTTGATCGTAAAGTCGTTGAGTACTACCAGCGGCTGCGCGGCGGTAACGGTGTTGCCCACGCTCCCGATACCGTTCAGCCGCACCGTGGTAGGCGTCCCCCCCGTGCGGGAGATGTTCAGGTTCCAGAAG
>NZ_JAHESC010000079.1 GCF_018598185.1 Dawidia soli | reverse complement strand
TTTGTAGAGACGTTGCCCATTAATCTGTCCGCCAGCACCAACAAGTTACAAACCCTGCTATACCTCGTAGTGCCCGTGCTCATCGTCGTGGTATTTGCGATCTGGTTTATAAAGCGCAATGAGCGCGTCATGAACTTTATCCGCAAGACATGGTACGGATTCAGGGAAGGGCTGCTTTCGGTATTCCGGTTGGAGAACAAAGTGCAGTTTATCATCTATTCCCTGGCCATCTGGATGCTGTACTTCCTCATGAGCTATACCGTGCTGAAAGCATTCCCCTCTACCAGCGAGCTGGGCTTCGGCGCTGTGCTGAGTTTGTTTGCCATCGGCTCTATCGCCATGGCTGTACCGCTTCCCGGGGGCACCGGCTCGTATCACTTGCTCGTACCACAGGGGCTGGTGTTTTTATACCACGTCAATAGTGCCGACGCCACAGCCTTCACATTCATCTTCCACGGCTGGCAAACCGCTATTATGATCCTGGCGGGCGCAATCTCCCTGCTGCTAACGTCTTACCAGGTAAAACGCGAAGCCCTTATTCGCGAGGAGCAGTAGCCGACAGGTCTGTCTGTATTTCAATGGGATTGGTCAGCGTCTTGTGTACCGGACAAGCATTGGCAATCTGAAGCATCCGCTTGCGCTGGGCTTCATCCAGGTTGCCGGTAATAACGACGTCGCGGTAAAAAATAGTCTTGTTGTCGACCTGCTCGCTCCGCACCTTCACTTGTATCTGCTGCACAGCAAAGCTTTTGCGATTGGCATACATACGCAACGTAATGGCCGTGCACGATGCAAGCGACATACGCAGAAAATCATGGGGAGTAGGGCCACGGTCCGTGCCGCCATTTTCGACAGGTTCGTCGGCGTGCAAGGTATGCACCGTCGATTCCAGGGCGGTATAATACGAATCGGTACCGATCGTAGCCACCGCAGTTTTTTCAGGGATCATTAGAAAGTTCTGTTCATGACAAATTCCTGCTGCAGAAAACGCTCGCGGGGGGCTAGCTCGCGCAGCTTGAGCTTTTCGGGAAGAGAGGTCGGGTCGCCGGGATACCCCACGGCCAGAAATACGCCGACTTCAAAAGAGTCAGGCACCTGCAGGTTAGTGACGGCCTTCGCCATATCAAAGCCCGCCATTTGACGTACCTGCAGGCCCAGCTCCACCGCCTGTAACGACAGGAAGGAATTGGCACCACCCAGGTCGTACATGGCGTGCGCATTGGCGCTGCTATAGCGCGTAAAATGTTTGCGGGCCAGGCTGGCAATGAGCAACGGAGCATCCTTGGTCCATATTTTATTCCCCTCGTCGAGACATTCAAACAGTTTGTTCCAAAGTGTTTCCTGGTCGCGCGTGGCGTAGATATATACCCAAGGCTGCTCGTTGGCGCTGGACGGTGCCCAGCGCGTGGCCTCGAAGAGCGAGAAGATCTTCTCGCCTTCAATCGGGGCCGCTGAAAACGCCCGTATGCTTTTCCTGTTTTGTATCAGTGCCGTAACCGGATATTCTATCGTGGATGACTTCTGCATAGCTTCAAGGATCACCATTACGGGAGGTAATTTACACTTTTTAATTCATCGGTACTTCCATCAACAGGATTTCGGCATCTTCGTCCGCCACGATCGACAAGTTCTCCGTATTCCAGATGCCGAACCCATCGCGGCGCTCCAGGCGCTGTCCTTGTATCGTTACGCTTCCTTCGAGCACAAAGGCATACACCCCTGTACCCTTTTTGTGAAAGGCATATTCTGTCTGGAAACCTTTTTTCAGGTTGCCGAGCGAGAACCATGCATCCTGGTTAATGCGTATGCTCTCCGGCGAATCTGTCGGCGCAACCACCACTTGCAATTTATTTACGCGATCTTCGGGCAGATAGGTCTTTTGCTCATAGCGTGGCTGAATGTTCTTTTCTTTCGGGAACACCCAGATCTGGAGGAATTTCACCGGCTTGTCCGAATTCTTGTTGTATTCAGAGTGATAGATACCCGTGCCGGCGCTCATGATCTGTACATCGTTTTGACGGATCACCGCCGTGTTGCCCATGCTGTCTTTGTGCTCCAGGTCACCGTGCAACGGGATGGAAATGATCTCCATATTATCATGCGGGTGCGTACCAAAGCCTTTGCCCGGAGCCACCGCATCATCGTTCAGGACACGCAACGCCCCAAAATGCATGCGCGTAGGGTCGTAATAGTGCGCAAAGCTAAAAGTGTGGTGACTGTCCAACCAGCCGTGATTGGCATTGCCGCGGGTGTTTGATTTGTGCAGTACGGTATTCATAAAGGTAGTTTGTTGATTTGATCGTCCTTCCGATCGATGTTCAATCATCTAACACAACCCATTCAAACGAAGTTCACACAACTGTTGTAATAACAACAATTGTTATAAAAATTTTTAACCCCGCAGCTTGTCCAAAATACGGTTCAACTCGCGGGTTTCTTTTTTTGTGAGATTTTCAAAGACTGACAGGAACGATGCGCCACGGTCATTCAGATCCATCTTTTTCAACATCGCCAGGCCCTTGTCCGTCACGCGAATGTCTACCTGGCGGCGGTTGTCCTCGCGAATCTCCCGGCTGACAAGCCCCTTCTGGCGCAACTTTTCCACCAGGCGCGTGCAGTTGCTGTTCTTGTCGATCATCCGGGCAGAAATATCGGCCAGCATGAGGCTCTGCGGATGTGCTCCCCGCAGAATGCGCAGTACATTGAATTGCTCCGGCGTGATATCGAATTTCTTCAGATACGCCGCATGGACATTGTACAGCCAGCTGCCGGTGTAAAGGATGTTGATGCTGGCCTTATGGAATTCATTTTGAAACTTCTCCTGCTTGATATCTTGCTCGAGTGACATATCTGTTCGTTCGGTTACAGCACAATTCAAAGTAAGAACAATAGTTGTCGGCACAATGTTCCGGGTGTACGTGCCGAAATTTTGTACCTTGCCTATTATGGTAAAGTTTAATGCCAAGGTGCTGAAGTTCGAAAAGAATGGGGAAAAGAGCGGCTGGACCTATATCGAAATACCCGCCAGCCAGGCCAACAAGCTAAAGGCCGGCACGAAAGTATCTTTTAGGGTAAAAGGAACACTGGATTCTTACGCCTTCGAGAAACTGGCGCTCCTTCCCATGGGAGAAGGTAATTTCATCCTGCCACTAAACGCAACCATTCGTAAAGGCATCGGTAAAAGGTTAGGCGATACCGTGAAAGTGGTGATGGAGCTCGACGCCCGGGCCCTGCAGCTGTCGGCTGACCTGCTGAAATGCCTCAAAGACGATCCGGACGCCATGAAGTATTTTAAATCGCTTGCTCCGTCGCACCAGGCCTACTTCAGTAAGTGGATCGAAAGCGCCAAAACAAGCGCTACGAAAACCAAACGTATTGTCATGACCATGACGGCGTGCGCAAAAAAACAAAGCTATTCTGAAATGATACGCTCTTCGCGCGAACTTGGGCGCTAGTCGGATTATTTCGCCGGCTTCCCTTTCGCGGCAGCCTTGCCCTTGGCAGTCTGCTTCGCGGCTTTTTTTGCTGCCTTCTTGGGAGCTTCCGCTTTTGCTACTTTCTTCGCGGTCCCGACCTTCTTCTTGCCCGCTTCGCTCATGGCAAAGCTGCGCGTCATGGTTTTGATGTGCTCCACCCGCCGCAGGCGCAGGGCGCTCCAGTCTTCATCAATGGCCACCATCCGCACGGGCTCGAACCCCAGGGCGCCAAAAGCATTCCAACCCGTGTCGCGATTAAAATCACAGGTATATCTCTTCGATGTACCCTTGGGGTAAGCAAACCATAATACGGCATCACTGTCCAATAGCTGTGGCACCTTTGTCGCCATGTCGTCGATCTGCCGTTGCGTCTTCACAAATGCCAGTACAAAACTTACATGCCCGGCTCCGGCCAGCGAGCTTTTAACCGTGGCAAACGCTTCCATGCTTTTCATATTGGGCACAAAACTATCGGGAGCGTCCAGAACGTAGAGGGTAGCCTGATCCTTGTAGTTTAGCTTTTTGAAGATGGGGTCTAACACCGGCATAGAAGAAGGTATAAAGTAGGTACACCCTCAAGATACAAAAAAACAATAAACAGCAAGCGCGTTATTTGTACCCCGGCAGATCGAGCTTTTTGGAGATGCGGAATACCGCGTTGATCAACCCCACGTGACTATACGTCTGCGGATAGTTACCCCACTGGGAGCCATCCAGCCCCACGTCTTCACTAAAGATGCCCAGTGGGTTGGCAAATTGTAAGATCGTGTCCATGGTTTTAATGGCATCGTCCACGCGCCCCACACACGCCAGCGCATCCACATACCAGAAAGCACACACCAGGAACGTAGCCTCCGGCTTGCCAAAGTCATCCTGGTGCACATAGCGGTAAAACAAACCCTGGTCCGTGCGCAGCAACTTCTCGAGGGCCTGCAAATGGAGACGGGCCTTCTCGGAATGCGGATCCAGGTAGTTCATGGTGATCATCTTTAGCGTGCTGGCGTCGAGATGCTCAGCATTCATCGCCTGCGTATAAACACCGCGTGCAGGATCGTAACACAGTTCCAAACATTTCTCTGCCCGTGCGGCCAATGCCGAAGCCCGTTTCACCAGGTCGCTATCAACCATCACCTTGCCGATCTTCGCCGCCGCTTTGCAGCCGGCCCAATGGAATAACAGCGTATAAGTATGTACCTGCGTCACATTCCTGAATTCCCACAGCCCAGCGTCGGGCTCATCAAATGTCTTCTCGATCCACAGTAACAGACGATCGACCAAAGGTTTGTAACCGCGCTTTTTTGCAAAGGTAAGCCGCTTGTCAATAAACAGGGGCAACAACCCGACCAGTACCTGACCGTATACATCGTTCTGTATCTGCAGGTAGGCCTTATTTCCGATCCGTACGGGCTGGTTGTTGAGGTACCCTTCCAGGTCGAGATGCAATTCTTCCAGTTCCTTGTTACCGGTAATGGAGTATAACGGCTGAATGCGATCGGCATCGCGCATCAGGATATTTTGAATGTACTCGAAGTATCGCTCCAGCTCATCAAAGTGGCCCAGCTCGTTGAATGCCTTTAATGTATAATACGAATCCCGGAACCAGCAATACCGGTAGTCCCACGTGCGGGAACTCCCGTGGTGCTCGGGCAAACTCGTCGTGCCGGATGCAATGATGCCGCCTGTGTCTTCATACTGATGAAGCTTCAGCACCAACGCTGACCGGATGACCTCTGTCTGGTAAATGTCGGGTACATAGGTGCTTTTAATCCAGCCTTGCCAGTAGCGTACAGTTTTATTGATAAAGTCTTCGGCGGTAGCCTTGAGCGGTGCTTCGAGTGGTTCGCCGTACGTCAAGGCGAGATAGCGATTCTGGTCCAGTACAAACGACTGCTCCTCGAGGATATACGAGAGCGAGAAGTCCGTCGTGAGCCGCATCTGGCTGTCATAGTTCATGTAACGCAGGTGATTGCTGCCCGCTACCATCTCCGGCTGCAGGGCACCATACATGCCCACGGGCTTACACACCACTTTGATGACCGGGTTGCCCTCCAGCAGCTCAACTTTCCGCACCAGCATCAACGGCTTGAAGTTTCGCTCGTACTGCTGAAAGCGGGGCGCGCAGTCGATCACCTTAAAGCGCCCCTGGGCGCTTTGAAACTCCGTGCACAGCACGTTGGTGTTGTTGATATAATACTGCTTACTGGTATACTCACCTACCGGTTGAATATAAAAGTTACCGCCCTTTTTTGAATCGAGCAACGAGCCAAAAACAAACGACGAATCAAAGCGAGGCCAGCACAGCCATTTTACGTTGGCATGGGTGTCGATGTAACCCAGGTATGAACAGTTTCCAATAATACCCAGGTTGTAGCGGTGAATTCCTTCCATTAATTAGTCAGCAAGTTTGTTCAGCAGTTGAATAACGCCCTGCTGGGACGGTATATTGTAGTGCGCCAACGTATGGCCAGCTCCTACTTTGATCGTAACTGCTTTCTCTGTCAGCGCCCGGAACATATCTTCATCCGTCTTGTCATCACCAATTGCCAGCACAAAATCATAGGCATGCTCATCCAGCAGGCGTCGTGCTGCATTTCCCTTGTCAACGCCGGCCACACGCACCTCGATCACCTTGTTGCCGTCGATGATCTGTAACTGTCCATTACGCACCAGGTGGAAAAGATTATCGAGCAGCTCCCGCGAGCGTACAAAACCCAGCTCGGCATCCACATTGCGATAATGCCACGCAAGCGTATGATTCTTTTCTTCAATAAAGGCGCCGGGGCTTCGCTGGGCAAAAAGCTCCAGCGTGGGGCGTATCAGTGGCTTCCAGGTTTGGTCAATAGCCTCGCCGTGCGTCCATGCGCCGTTCTTGAGGCGTATAGAGGCGCCGTGCTCGGCCACCAGGTTCAGGGACAGGTTGCTGAACCATTCCTCCAGTGTGGAGCTATCGCGCCCGCTGATGATGGTAATGTCGGTTTGGGTATTGGCAGAGAGTTCGCCCAATAACTTCAATAGGTTCTCGTCCGGCCGCGCCTGCCAGGGGTGGCGGGCGAAGGGTACGAGCGTACCGTCATAGTCCAAAAGCAAGTGACGGGTCCCTGCATGGTGAAAGTCGTCGGCAATGTGCTTCACCACATTGGCGGTGACCGCTTTTGTCTCTTGTTCGCTTTGTTGCGAACGTACTTCTTCCAGCTGTTTCAGGAAATCGTTCACCCAATGAATGACTGTATAATCTTTTAATCGTTTTTGCAGCAGCTTCATGTTGTGGCGCTGCTCCTGCACGGGCATTGTCAAGGCAGTGGAGATGGCGTTTGCCATGTCGGCCGTATCCACAGGGTTTACAAGGATGGCTTCACCCATTTCGTTCGCTGCACCCGCCAGCTCACTTAAGATCAACACGCCATCCTCCTGCGCGCGACTCGCCGCATACTCCTTTGCCACCAGGTTCATGCCATCGCGCAGTGGTGTGATCAACGCGGCATCCGCCGCTTCATACAGCGCACACAGCTCATCAAAGGCCAGGTTGCTATACCGATAGATAATGGGCTGCCACGACAATGTCGAATGTTTGCCGTTGATGCTGCCCACCTGCTCTTCAATCAGCTTTAAACGTTCGTTGTATTTCGATATGATCTGTCGCGAAGGCACCACCACCAATACAAAGACCACACGCTCTTTCCAGTCCGGATAGGCCTCCAGGAATTTTTCAAACCCCAGCAGCCGGTGTGTAACACCTTTGGTATAATCCAGCCGGTCAACCGAAAATATGATCTTTTTATCCTGGAAGTTCTTACGAATGGTTTCGCGTTGCTCGATCACGGCTGGCACGTTGGCCGCGTCATGGAACTTTGCATAGTCAATTCCCAACGGGAACAGGTCGGCCTTGATAATGCGATTATCGACTATGATAGAGCGGAACTGATGGTCGTAGCCCGCTACCATGCGCACCGTCTTTAAAAAATGCTGTACATATTCATGTGTGTGAAAACCCAGCAAGTCCGCGCCCAACATGCCGCGAATGATCTTCTCTTTCCAGGTGCGGTGCAGCATTCTGAATATTTCATACGAAGGGAAAGGTATATGCAGAAAAAATCCAATCGAGATGTCTGGCAGCTTTTGCCGGATCATGCCCGGTAACAACAGCAACTGGTAGTCGTGGATCCACAACGTATCACCGGGTTTCAAAAAACTGAGCAGCATATCCGCGAATGCATGGTTTACCGCTTCGTAGGCTTGAAAGGTTTCTTCATCATATTCAACGTATGAAGGAAAGTAATGGAACAGCGGCCAGAGGGTCGCATTGCAAAAGCCGTTATAAAACTTGCTGTAGGTCTTTTTCTCGATAAAGATCGGATCGATCTCAAAGGTTTGTTCCGCATTCTCTTGTGCCTTGAATTTTTTCCAGCGCTTCTCCGGAAAATCAGCGGCGCCTACCCAACGTTTCTCAATAGTACCGCCCTTGCGGGCTTCTTCTTCAAAAAAGCTTTTCAGGGCCGTCACCAGGCCGCCATCACTTTGTCTGAGGGTAACTTTACCCTCACTCTCCTGCACCTGGTACGGCAGGCGATTGGATACAACGATGAGTCTCTTCATAGGTTAAATAATTTTACCGCTTCGAACACAGGTGTCGATACAGCCGAAAAATGCTGGCGAAGCAGGCGGTTAATACTCGCAGGAAAGTTTTGAACCATGCTCATGATGGACTGATCCTGCATTTTTTTACCGGCACAAGTGGCCGGATTAGACGTAGGTAGTTTTTAAAAGATCGTACCTACTCAGGGTCAAATACGTGTATTTGACTCGACAAAGCGGTTTTACAAGGCGCCGCAACGTCATGAAGCGATGTATTTTGTAGAGAAAAATACCCGCAGTAAAGCGATAAAGTAAAGAACAATTGACGGGATAGACAAGAAGAAAGTGACCTAATTCAATGTATAGCCACTGCGTTATGAGTGTTGCGGTTGGCGCAATTTGTGAATAACGGTCTTTAAAGCACGCGAGGCGTTACGCACCGATGTCTGCCAATCTGCGGCGGCCTCGCCATCTGCACCGTCAGATATATATTTGAGGCACAAGAAGGGGATCTGCTCTTTCATTGCTACCCACGCCAGGGCATATGCCTCCATGTCAATAACATCATAGGCTGTAGCAATGTGATTTACTTCGAAACTGTCGCCGCTACCACAAACACCTTCCGGCAGATCAGGTACTGTCAATCCATAACGCAACACTGCGGGCTGGTCGGCAAACGGAGTGATATACTTTTCAAATCCCAGCGCCGTCACATCCATGTCGCGTTGAATAAACTGTGTGCAACACACCACCGTACCCCGCGCATGCAGCTGGCTGCCGGCCGACCCCAGGTTGACAATGATACTCGGCCGCCGTACGGTGATCTGACGCATGAGACTGAAAGCGGCATTCAACTTGCCAACGCCGACAAACAAGGGCTCGAACTCGGTAAATTCGTGAGTAGCCTCTTCCTGAAGAGCGAAGGCAAACAAAGGGGTATGTGTTAACAGGTCGTACATAACGGGGACCAAGCTAGGGCTTTTCCAATTGTTTATCAATACATCCGCAAGGGGTTATGACAATGTCTTCACAGGGTTATATAAACACGGACAACGATTGATATCAAATATATTGGTATCAGTTCCCTTTTTCGAGGCGGCGACTTTTGATATCTTTCCTATAAAACAACCCCCTATAATTTATGGTTACACCCTACTATCGTTTTATACACTTATGTCTCTTCCTACTGGTCTGTGCCTGCAGCAATGACGACGAGAACATCAAAGACACACCTGCTGATCCTGTAGGCCCGATACCGGGTGACGAATTTGCGGCCGCGCCCGTACCGACCTACCAGGAAGTATTGACCGCTTATGAAAGCGTTACTGCCGACGATCCCTCTTTATTGGAGGATGAGGCAAAACTGGCGAGAGCCATGTTTGACTGGGTCGATGATCATGCCAACGGACGATTAGCACAAGGGCAGGAAACCGGCTCATACTTTAATTTGACCACCAGGCTGACGCTGGAAGAATGGAAAGTGGTCATGACAAATCCTATTGACGCCTATAACGTCATTTCCACCGTAGCACCCTCTTTGGAGGCAGCGGAAACGGAATATCCATGCGATTCTGACGTCAGCTTCCGCGATGGAAAGGCGGATGCCGTCCGTCATGCATACTGGAATATTCTGATGGCGTTCAGTGCGGACGAAGCGTTTGCGGAAGCTTTTTCTACCGCGCATGAATCGGCAGCCACGGAACCGAACGCCTCTAAGATGGACCTTCACAACAACAAGTTTGGACTGGCGCTGAAAGCCCGGTATCCCGACGCCACACCGGAACAGCTCCTGATATTGTTGACGCAGCAGAAATTCTTCTTCCTCGAAGATCCCAATGCTGCCATACCGGAAGAAGCAAACGACGCACTCGTATATTTCCGGGGCAAGAGGCTATACGATGGTGAAATGTCGGGCATCATCACTAATCCGGATTCCGGCGGCCCTTGGGACATCACGATAAGTTTTAATCAATGCGGCGATCATGTACGCGGTCAGTACACGATCGTACGGGGTGAGGCCATACAAAAGAGGCGTTTTAGTGGTGCAGTCGACGAGAACAATACATTAACCCTGGATGTATCGGCTCCTTATGTATTCGAAAATCCGAATGGGATGCCGTACTGCGCGAATATGACAATGAGGCTAACAGGCACGACCGCTACTTTGGAGGGCAACTGGACATCATCCAATTGCTACTTAGGAGGCGTGTTGGATCTTTCGAAGTAGTTGATCGCTGAAAAATAAAAAAGCCACTCGACTGAGTGGCTTTTTCTGTGGGAGCTGAGGGGTTCGAACCCCCGACCCTCTGCTTGTAAGGCAGATGCTCTGAACCAGCTGAGCTAAGCTCCCATATTTTGGGACTGCAAAGGTAGTCGAGGAATCGGATTCTCCAAAGGGCGGGCCGACAATCAGTTAAAAAAGTTAGTATTTTTTTCACGCCCTCACATTCCACGGTAACAAGGTTCTAATTATCATTCACTTAGGGACCACCTCACCGGTTCGAAAAGACAAAAAAAATCCCGAAGGGAGGTCCTTCGGGATAATAATGGGATGCTATAGAGGTCAGATGCCTATGGATTCGGCGCAGTTTCTTTGCGCAGGGAGTTGATCCAGGCAGCGATCTTGAGGGCTTCGGCCTTGGGTACCTGGGGCATGGGTGCCATGGGTGTTTCGTGCTCGGGCCAGTTCTTCGGTTCGGGGTTGTAGATCAGTTGTACGATGCGCTCGTTGCTGTATTTGCGCTTGGCCACATCTGCAAAGGCCGGGCCTACCTGGCGCTTGTTGACTGCATGGCACGCCGTACAGGTGTTCTTTACCAGCAGCGGCTCGATCTCAGCATAGGTCGGAGCCTTTTTGGACGATGCAGCGCCGGCTGTCGCAGCCGTTGTTTTGGCCGGAGTCGTCTTGGCAGGTGCTGCCGCGGCAGACTTCTTCGTGCTGTATTGGCCCGGAGCCAGGCGTGTACCGTCGGGAATGTTGTTCAACGTATAGAACGCTGTCGCGTGCAGCACGGGCAGTCCGTCTTGCGAGCGGATGCCCGGCAGGTTGAGCTCGTGCAGGTAGTACTGACGCAGGTTGTCGATCACCAGCCGTACCGTCATGGCGTCGTCAGACACCTTTACGCCTTTGATGACCAGCTTCTCGTCATTGATCGTCGGGCTGCCGTACACCGAGTGATACTTATAAATAAAGCTGCGACCTTCGTATGACGACAGGTCTTCAGCCTTCGCTTTGTCCACCGGCTTGGTGAACTCGATCTCAAAACCGTCGGGCATAGCGCGTACCGTTTTCATTTCCATGGGCACGGCCCCCGTCCACAGCAGGCGTTGGAAGCCCGACGTAGTCGTACCGGCAGAACCCCAGCCGCGGTTGGTCTCCCCTACATAGAGCGAGCCGTCGTGGCCCCAATTCATACGCAGTACGCCGGACTGAAAGCCCGAGCGGAAGTCGAAGGCTACACCTTGAAACTCACCCTTTACTTTCTCCATCACGACACGCATGATCTTGCTTTGGCCCTGGTCGCCTACGAAGATCTGACCGGCAAAAGGACCGAAGCCTCCGGCCGTTTCGTCGCGCAGGATCTCGGAGTTGGAGATACCGAGCACACCGTGCGGCAGCCATACGGCCGGCAGACGGACCTCGGGAAATTGTTTTTTGACCTCGAAGAGCAGGTTGGGATTCTTTTCATCCGCAATGTTTTCAGGCTTGACGGCCTGGCCGTTCTGACGAATGCGGCGCTCGTCCAGTTTGGCAAAGAACTGGTCGGCGGTGAGTTTTACCGGTGAGTTGGCCTGGCCTGTCCAGCGGAGGCCGGCCGGGTGGCCTGTGAAGCTTCCTTTCGTTACGTGAAAGATGGCGCCGGATCCCTGCCAGTCGCCCTGGTTGTCATCGTAGAAAAGCTCGCCGTCGATCATGCCCAACCCACAGGGTGAGCGCATGCCGGTTGCCCAGGGCTCCATCGTACCGTCGGCCTTAATGTGCATGGTCCATCCGCGCCATGGCTGGCGGCTTTCGCCGCGCCACCACTCTTCATCACCAAAGGCTACGTTGCCTGTCACGAAGAAGCTGCCGTCGGGTGCGATCTTCGGGCCGAAGGAGTATTCGTGGTAGTGGCCGGAGAGGGGCCACGCATAGACGGTTTCGTAGACGTCGGCTTTGCCGTCGCCGTCGGTATCGACCAGCTTGGTAAGCTCGCCGCGTTGCGCAGCATAGAGGGCGTTATCCTTATACGCAAGGCCCAGCGGCTCGTGCAGACCGGTAGCAAAGAGTGTATAGCTGGGCACACGGCCGTTGGCCATGACAGCATTTTCAATCACCCATACATCGCCGCGGCGTGTACACAGGGCTACGCGTCCGTCGGGCAAGGTGGCAACACCACCTACTTCCAGCAGTACTCCTTCGGGAGTGGGAATGGTGATGATCTTATAATAATCGTCTTCCGTAGGGGCTTTCATTTGCGCCTCGGTCGGCAGGAAGGTACACGCTGCCAGGCCCAGAAGGAATAATTTCTTTATCAGCTTGTTCATGATGATCGTGCGATTTACCAAATGACAGAATATTTTACCGTGTTACCTGTTACGGCGACTACCAGCTCTTTCTTACCGCCTACCTCGCGGATGGTGGCCTGGCCTGCAGGTTTTACATAGTACTGCTTGTCGTCGATGGCATAGCTGCCGTCGGGCAACGACAGAATGCTGCTGCCTTCGGCCAGCTTGTAGTATAAGCCCGGTTGTGTGCCCCGGTCTTTGATCGTCACTTCGTGTGTGAGAATGCGCTCGTTGTCTTCGGGGTATACTTTGTCGCTTACTTCCAGGCCTTTGTACAGGTACTTAAACACCGGGCGGCCAGCCGCGTCCAGGGTATAACCCTTTGAGCGATACTCGTTGGCTGTCTCGGGGAAGGCGTCGTTGGCGCCGGGCAGGAAGGCCAGCGGCTGACCGATGAACAGATATTGCACAGCACCCAACGGACGGAACGAACCGTCGCCGCGGTCATGCCACATCGGCGTGGCGTCTACGAAGTCGCCGCGCCATACAGCCGCCAGGTTGCCGGCGCCGAGATCGTATACATAGTTGATGCCGCCGGGTTCGCCCACGCCAATGGTATGCGTGAGGCGCTTGCTGCGACGGCCGCCGAAGTTGATGAAGGCACGCAGCAGCTTAGGTCGTGAGCCTACGCCGATCAGGATCGGAGCCGTAGGCTCGTCGTCAGGCGGGAAGGAGTTATAGGCATTCAGGGTGACGGGATACGTACCGTCGGTTTGTACCGTCAGGCCCAGGCGCGGGGGCATCCACGATGCGTCCTTGAAGTTGGCAATCACAAACGAATAGGAGCCGGCTTTCAGGTCGATCGTACCTTCGTCCCAGCCACCCGCGTCGGGGCGTTGCACGTCCACCAGCGTTTCGTCGTTTACGGTGAATACAACGCCACCGGTATAGCCCAGGCGGAAGGTGTATTTGCCGTCAGCCGGTACCGTAACCTTACCGGTGTAGACAATGCCGTAGCCGTTCTCATCGTCCAGCACATCGCAGGTCAGCGACGGCGAGGTGCCGGCCTTTACGGGCTTGGCCGTTGCAAATTCGGACACCGCTTTGAAGTTGCCTTTGTACGCTTTGAACGCGACATCGCTGACAGAGGCCGTACCTTCTTTCATCAGCTTGTAGCGGATATTGCGGAACGCCACGGCCCCGTGGTCGCCCTGGATCATGATGGGACCCTTCGCAGTCTCGTTGTTTTCAACGGGACCGCCGGTGGGCAGCGGCACTTCTACGTTGTCGTGTATTTTAACGCCGTTCAGCTCAACGGAAACAAAACGAGCGTTAGCAATTTTCTTACCATTGGTATCGAACTTCGGTGCGCGGAAGGAGATCTTCAGCGTCTGCCACAGGCCGGGAGCCTTGGAAGGGTTGCTGAGTGGCGCCTTGCCGAGGTATATTTTGCCGGGCTCGTTCTCCCAGTTGCGGTAGATGCCGCCGATGTCGGAGTACTTGGCGCTCTTGGCACCCCAGCTGTCGAACAGCTGTACCTCGTAGCGGCCCTGCAGGTAGAGGCCCGAGTTGGAGCCCTTGGGCAGCATGACTTCCAGTGACAGCTCGATGTCGCCGTGCTCGAAGTTGGTGAGGAGGTTATCTTTTTTGGTGTTGTCGTTCAGGTTCAACAAGATGCCTTTGCCGGCCGTAAAGCGCACTGCTTGTGGGGCTGCGGCGGCTTGTTCTTTCTTGCCTTTTTTCTTTTTGCCCGTTTCGGCGGCCGGGGCGGCCTCTTCGTGGTGGACGTCAACGGTGCGGTCGATGACCACATCACCAACGATCTGCCAGTTACCCGCCTGGGTTTTGAATGCCGACATGTCGTCGAGCTTCAGCGTTTCCAGACCGTCGCGCTGCTGGGCGAAGGCCACTGAGCACGACAGCATCGTGAAAGCCGCGAGAATGTTTCTGCGTAGGTACATTAAGGTTAGAATTTTTTTTGAATGAAAGGTCCGAATATGCGAGGATAAGTTTGTATTCACAAAGAATGTTTGATCAAGGGTTTGCCCGCGTTGGCTACCCCGTATGACACCAGACAAATAAATGCAGGGAAACCCTAACCCCAGCGTCTCTAAAAGCGAAAAAAGGATCAATTTGAGCGGCATGCAGAATAAAGGATATTCTTTTTCAATCTGACCGGGTAGCGTTACTTTTGAAAGCACGATTAGAAACCATGAGTCTCCTTGAAAAAATAAAATCGCTGTCGCAAGCTTACAGCGCTCAGACCGTCGCCTTCCGCCGTCACATACACGCCAACCCCGAGCTTTCGTATCAGGAGGTAAACACGGTAAAGTATGTGGAGGAACAACTACGTTCGTTTGGCATCACCAGTATTACACCCATGGCCGGCACCGGCCTGGTGGCCGAGGTAGCGGGCAAGAACCCAACACGCAAGACCATCGCCCTGCGCGCCGACATGGATGCGCTCCCCATCCTGGAAGCAAACGACGTGCCCTATAAATCTACCAACGCAGGGGTCATGCATGCCTGTGGGCACGATGTTCACACTTCTTCGCTGCTCGGCACCGCCCGCATCCTGAATGAAGTAAAAGATCAGTTCGAAGGCACCGTACGCTTTTTGTTCCAGCCGGGTGAAGAAAAAAATCCCGGGGGTGCCTCTTACATGATCCGCGACGGTGCGCTGGAAAACCCACGACCGTCGGGTATCATCGGCCAGCACGTATTTCCCCTGTTGCCGGCCGGTAAGATCGGTTTCCGCGAGGGCATGTATATGGCGAGCGCCGATGAGATCTACCTGCGGGTGATCGGCAAGGGCGGCCACGGCGCCGCGCCGGAGTTGGCCGTTGACCCGATCGTGATCGCCTCGCATATCATTGTCGCCCTGCAGCAGATCATCAGCCGCAACGCCAGCCCCAAGCAACCTACCGTACTCACCTTTGGCGACATTGTCGGCAAGGGGGCAACGAATATTATTCCCGATGAAGTACGGATCGCCGGTACTTTCCGGGCCATGAATGAAACCTGGCGTGCCTCGGGCTTGCAGAAGATCCAGAAGATGGCCGAGAGCCTGGCCGAAGGCATGGGCGGACGCTGTGAGGTAGAGATCTCGCACGGCTATCCATACCTGGAAAACAACCCGGAACTTACCCGCCGGTTGCGGGCCGCCGCCGAAGCCTATGTGGGCAAGGAAAATGTGCACGATATCGACATCACCCTGGGAGCGGAAGACTTTGCATACTATTCACAGGTGATACCGGCGTCATTCTACCGGCTGGGTACACGTAACGAAGCCAAGGGGCTGACGTCGTATGTACACACACCGACCTTTAACATCGATGAAGACGCCCTGGCCATCGGTCCCGGCCTGATGGCCTGGATGGCCGTGAACGAACTGGCCGACCTGCCTGCCGGTAAGCAGGGCTAGGGGCGGGTATTCGGTTTATGTTAAAACTATATTAATTATTCGGCCGGAACAGTATAGATACCTGTGCCGCGATGTATTTTTACACCTATTGTAAACAACTCTTTGGAAACTGCGTTACCGACTGATCCTGGAAAAAAGATTCGTGACAACGTCTGGATCGTACTGTCCATTATCGGCGCCCTGGTACTTTTCCTCTTTGCCCTCGACCTGATGGTATCATCGTTGCAGCACCTCAGCCGCAACATTACCGAAACGATCCTGTTGGCGACAGCCAACCCGTTTACCGCTCTCTTCATCGGGCTGCTGGTAACGGCCATGCTGCAGAGCAGCTCGACCACCACATCGCTGGTGGTAGCCCTGGTCGCTTCGGGTGCTATTACCCTGCAGAATGCCATTCCCATCATTATGGGCGCCAACATCGGTACAACCATTACCAGTACGATCGTGGCGTTGGGCTTTATCAGCCGCCGCAAGGAATTCAAGCGTGCGGTAGCCGCCGGTACGTATCACGATTTTTTTAACATCCTGACAACCGTGGTGCTTTTTCCGCTGGAGTATTATTACGGCTTTTTGTCGGGCATCTCGCATTGGCTCGGGCAGCGGTTCTTTACACCGACAGGCCACCCTGTGGAGGAGGCCATCAAACCGGCGGGAAGTATTTTCGGACCTGTGGTGCGGCCGTTGCTGGAGCTGATCCCGAGCTCGTTTGTGCTCGCATTGCTGGCCGTCATCATGTTGTTTTGCTCCCTGCTGATCTTTCGCAAACTGATCTCTGACCTGCTCAAGGCAAAGTCGCCGGAGGTATTCAGCCGCTTTTTCTTTAAGAACCAGCTCAAGTCGTTTGGCTGGGGGTTGTTGACCACCGCAGCCATTCGTTCCAGTACGATCACTACATCCGTGGTAGTGCCCATCGTCGCCAAGAAGATCGCGACGTTGCGGCAGGCGGCGCCCTTCATTATGGGGGCCAACGTAGGCACAACGATCACGGCGTTTATCGCCGCAGCGCTCAATGCCAATACCTCCAGCTCGATCAGCATCGCCATTGCGCACTTCCTTTTTAACTTTACCGGTGTATTGTTGTTCTTTCCGATCCCGGTGTTGCGTCGGTTGCCGATGGAGCTTGCCAGCGGCCTGGGTAAGCTTACGCTGAAATATCGCCTGGTAGGCTTCGTATACCTGTTACTTACCTTCTTCTTTATACCTTTCTCGCTGATCTATTTTAACCGCGATGCTACCGAAAGTCTGCACCTGACGTATGCGGCTACTGCCGCCGGCGAGCCAAGAGTATATTATCGTGTAGTGACGCAAATGAACAAACGCACGCAGAGCGGCGAGTGGGTGCGGTACGAAGGCAATGCCGAAACGTTCACCGATCAGGAGCCATCGCTGATCCACCCGGTGTATGTCAAAAATTCTACCCTGTTTGTCGGCGACCAGATGTTCTTGTTCAACCGCCCCGGGTTCTGCTGGGATGGCGAGGACGACAAAGGCCGGTACCGGGTGTGCATCGACCAGGTATTACCGCGCATGACAGTGGCAGAGACCTCGTTCGACTCGGTTTATGTGTACAAACAGCACTATGTGGAAGACCGCGAAGCGCACCCGGACCACCGTTATTTTTATAGTGCGGCATATAAAATTCTACTGCAACACGAGGAATTAGTCACACCCGATAGCGCCGTCGTGCGCGAAAAGCTGCTGAAGTTTGAACCCCAATAGCGGTCCGTAATTCCAATCTTCTCTCTATATTGCGGTAAACTGGATATCGTGTGCTGAAGGAATCGATTTTGAAGATGTTGAAACTGGAGAACCTCGTTAGTAACCTCACCGGCTTTGTCGAGACACGTATCGAGCTGATGAAGCTGGAGGTGAAGGAGGATTTGGCAAAAGCCATTGCCAGGATCGCCCTGTTTATTATCATCGGTTTTATTGTCACGCTTTTTATTCTGCTGATCAGCATGGCGATAGCCTATAAGATCGGGGAGTCTACCGGAGTCTTTGGCGGCTTTGCCATCGTGGCCGGATTTTATCTTATACTGGCCGTGGTACTGGTCATCTGCCGGGACGCCATTCGTGATACCCTGGAAAAACGATTGTCAGAAAATTTGAAGCAAAAGAAAAAGTAGCGTATGGAACTGCTGGAATCGAATGACATGAAGAGCGAGCTGCTCAAGAAATCAGCCAAACATCGTGCACAGTTGGAGGAGGAAGTAAAACTGATCTCCGAGCGCACAAGCAAGGCCGTGATCAATGCCCTCGTCGTAGGGGGCGCGCTGGCTGTATCCTACTGGCTGGTGCGGCAGCTGGCCGGCGGCGGCAAGGGTAAGAGCAAACGTCGCAAGGTAGTGCACGCCAAGCCGGTACGCGTGATCCAATCCGATGGACACGAGGCCGAAGAGGTAAGCTACGAGCCCGCGGTGCCTAACATCGTAACGCAGATCGGCACGGCCCTGGCCAGCCAGGCTACGGTCTTCCTGCTGGGTCTTGCGAAGGAAAAGCTCACCGAGTATTTACAATCTTCTGCTGAAGACAAGAAGGAGACAAAAGCATGAGTGTTCTCACGTCCCTGCGCGAGCGCCGGCAGCGTGGGAAGAAATCCATCGCGGTACTGGTCGATCCGGACAAGGTAGAAGACCCGGCGCGGCTTACACAACTGATCAACCTGGCCAGCGAAAACTGCGTCGACTACTTTTTTGTCGGTGGCAGCCTGGTTACGACCAGCAACCTGGGGCAGATCGTGCGGCAGATCAAAGA
>NZ_JAHESC010000078.1 GCF_018598185.1 Dawidia soli | reverse complement strand
TGACCTGGTTCTGTAGGCTTCCTACCCACGACCACCAGAGGTCAATCGTACCTTTACACAGTTAGTTAGACGCTACCCCAAAAATACCTGCGAACGGCCTTGATCGCCTGTGTCGTGCAGTTTGTGATCTTTAAAATTTTATACCCCTTCGCCGACTACTTTTCGGATTCCTATAGTTTTATCAAAACGGCGGGCCGGAAAGAGAACTTTAACATCTGGCCCGTGGGGTACTCCAAATTTCTGGCAGCAGTACATGCTGTCACGGCATCCGATTTTGTGGTCGTGGCCATTCAGTATATTGTCATGATAGTTTGTTTAGGGATGTTCTTTTTTACAATTCTTCACTTCTATAATCCGTCAAAAACAACCATTCGTATTTTGTTTTTCTTCTTCTTCTTCAATCCCGCAGTGTTTTACCTGTGTAACTATATTTCCGCCGACCCGCTGTTTACGGCGCTCAGCTTGCTCTGGTTTACACAATTATTGTGGATTCTTCATCGGCCGAGAAAGTGGTATATCTGGTCGCATGCCATTCTGTTGTTTGTCCTCTTTACGCTACGGTACAATGCCCTGTATTATCCATTTATTTCACTGATTGCCTTTGTTTTTTCGGCATTGCCCTTGAGACACAAAATGATCGGCTTATTGTTACCCGCCACGTTGATCGTATTGTTTGTCGGTTATACCCGGCGGGAGGCGTATAAAATGACCGGAACATACCAGTTTTCGGTTCTTTCTGGTTGGCACTGGGGCAATAACGCGCTGTATATGTACCCGTACATTTCTGTTGACAGTAGAAAGATTCCGGCAGAATGTACGAGGTTGCATCAGATCACGGCCGCATATTTCCGCGCCATGCCGGAGGAGTACAAAAACGTCACGCCGCTGTACGGCGGTTTTTATATGCGTTATCCCCAAGGGCCGCTGAAACAATACCTGACGCAATATCTGAAGCAAAAACAGGAAGACGAGGAGGATGTGAAAGCTTGGGGCCGAGTAGCGCCGGTGATGTCCACCTACGGCACCCACCTTATCCAGGAGCACCCTGTAGCCTATGCCCGATACTATTTGCTGCCAAATACATGGAACTATTTCCTGCCGCCGTTGGAGAAGATGGCGGCCTACAATTTAGCACGAAAGACCTTCCCGCCACGGGTGCAGCGGTGGTTTCAATATAAAAGCGATGCTGCCCGGGTGGTGTCGTTTAAGGCGCAGGGGCGAATCCTAGCGTTTTTTCCGCTCCTTTTTATGCTGGCGAACCTGACCTTTATAGCCGGGATGATCTGGTACGTCTGGACGGCAACATACAAGCGAGAAGGCCAGCGGGAGACATCGCGCGCGTTGGCGCTGACCACCGTATTTTTTCTGGCGAGTATGGCGTTTAGCGTCATTGCGGCCCCGGTGGCATTTCGATACGTGGTGTTCAACATGTTTATCCTGGCGGCATTTTCATTGATCATAAGCGATCTGATTCCCTGGGAGGAGGGCGAGAAATCGGCCGCGCAATCGGGTGAGGGTACGATGACCTAGGGATCCAGTGGGTCTCGAGGATCACGTCCCAGCGAATTGAGCTGCGGCAGAAATTCGATAGTAGAGGGCGAGATGCGGCTTTGAATAATGCCCGGAAGATATCCCAGCTCTCGCAGGCACCGGTCTGCAAAGACCTTGGATTCCGTGTAGGCGCTGTGGACGTCGTTAGTCGCGATCAGGCTTTTTTTATCTATCGGGATGCCGTATTGGATCATCAGCCGCGTGGCGTTGCGGATGTTGGTGGTTGTGTGACGCGCATGGGGCTCTACGATTATCCTATCCTCGGGAATTCCGTATTTCTCCATCAGTTCGCGCTTCATTTCGATCGCCTCGCAGACCGGGGTGCGGAACGGGTGTACGTGGCCTCCGGAGACAATGATAAAGGGTGCCAGACCTTTCCGGAAATTGTCAGCGCCCAGGCGAACATTGAGCTTACCGAGCGGAGGCAGCTTGCTGTTGTAGAGCTCAGACACTGCCCCCAGGATGACGATTGATGCGTATGGGTAGTCTTGCCAGGAGGTGTTTTCGACGCGGGCTATGGAGGCCCGATTTTCACCGTCTTTTAATGGCTCGTAGCGGGCAGCCTCATCCCGGTTATTGATGTCTAGCAGGGCCAGGGCAAACTCCAGCGAGGCTTCGAAGAACAAGCTGTTTTTGTCTTGCGACCGGTCGATCTCTTTGGCCCATAAGTAGACGGCGTCCTGGTAGTAGGCGCTGTTGACCGAATACGTCACCGAATCGATCCGCGGGTACATGCCCCTTTTTCCATTTCCGTACACCTCCAGGATATTGTTAATGCCTTGTGCGCACTGCTCCCAGGCGGCCGCCAGGAGGTCGGCGGGGTTCTTAGCCGCCAATGGAAGAAAAGATCCCGATGCGCGTAAATGATCCTCGATAAGCGCGGCGACAGGTTTCTCGTGAGTCATCGTTCGGAACCGGTCGCTGACATTCCTGATCTCCTCAGCAGAAAAAATAAAGGCATTTACAACACATGCGCGGTCTTTTTCACAAAGCTTAATAGCTTTCTCCTGCGCACTTCGTTGAACGGCTTTCAAGGCTTGCAGGGAGTGATCGTTGGTCAGCAGGGTGCGAACTGCAGACTGCTCTTGAAAAAGGGTGAGCAGGTAAAAATTTTTGTCTTGTATAATGGAACCCGATGTCAATGCAGCGTATTGGTGCAGCGTGGCCACTGGTTGCCCCGTTGATGGGAGGATGTTACAAAATAGGAGACAACATACTACGACTTGGAGGAAACGATTTCGAGCTCGGACATACATTTGTACCAGGGGTTATGAGCAGCGATTATACGAAGAACTGGACCAAAAAAGTGACGGGCATAACAAAATTTATGAGCATCCCCAAGACAGAGCGCGTTAAGATTCAGGCGTAAATTGCCAATGTATTACGAAGCTGGAATTCCTGGGTCCCCGTGACGATACGTAACCAGCTAGCGCAGAGTAAATAGCGTTTTTTTTTACACCCATCTATTATACCATCGGTTGGTTACAGCCTCTTTACATATAGAGGGGAAGTATAAACTTCTGAAAAAGAACAAAAATCCCCAATAAAATAGCCATGTACCAAGCTAATCGGCTTTGCCAGTAGCGCTGTATTTCTCCCTATGCACGACGAGCTTCACTATTATACACCCCCTTAAAAAATAGTAAGCTGATGAACGAACCTCTAACAAACGATTTAGCAAAACGAATTCCAACGGCACGATACTTCGATGCATGGATTTTTTTGCCTATAGCCACACCTGGTCGACATCCAAAAGCCCGCGTGTCGGTCCCGGAGACACCGGCAGAAATAATGAAGTTATTTAAAATTGTAAACAATATGCGCCAAGATCAAAGAAATTTACGGATAGTACCTCCGACCTGAACATGTCCTGGCGCAGTTGCAGTTTGCGCCGGTGAATCATAACCAAACCTACCTACTAAATCTATCCAACGACTAATCTATGAGAACCTCTACTCGAACCAGGGAGGCCGGTAAAAGCCATGTATGCGCGTTTTACCGAAGCTCCCGATTGAAATTCTTTATGCGCGTTTCGACACTTTGCCTCGGGCTTATGATGACGGCAGGCATCCACGTCCTGCAGGCGGATGCCGGCTATAGCCAAACGATCGAAAATACCTACGTAGCGATCAGCGCTCGCCGCGCGCCACTGAAATTGATTTTTTTGCAAATTGAACAACAAACCCATTTTCTTTTTACCTACCCACCGGAGCTAGTGGATCGATACAGCGACGTCAGTATTGATACAAAAAACAGGAGCGTGAAGGAGGTTTTAGATTTAATAACACAAAATTCGAATCTCAACTATCGGGAGTCAAAGGGCAATATAATTATCTACGTCCCCGAAGAAAGAGAGTACAATAAGAAGCAGCACGATGGAATGAATGTCAGTGGAAAAGTTATTGACAAAGCAGGAAATCCCGTGGCGGGTGTATATGTGATGGTGAAAAATACCAACAGAGGCACGGTTACGGATGCTGGTGGCAACTATGTTATCGATGCCAAAAGCAATGATTGGCTAATATTTTCTTTTATCGGATATAAACGGATAGAGATCCAAGTTGGTGATAGAATTGTGATTGACCAGGTGATGGAGGAAGACCAACAGTCTCTTCAGGAAGTTGTAATCAACGCGGGTTATTATCAAACAACAGATAAAACCACCACTGGTAATATCGTCAGAATTTCCGGCAAAGAAATAAATGATATTCCTGTTACCAGTCCTTTAATGTCTTTGCAAGGACGGGTAGCCGGACTGGAGATAACTCCTGTTAACGGCGCGCCCGGTGGTGCTCCGAAGATCCGCATTCGTGGTGAAAATAGTTTGCGACGGAATGGAGGATATCCCCTTTATGTGGTTGACGGGGTTATTGTAGATTCTGCTCCAATATCATCTCAATCACTCTCATACGGAGAGGGAATTGACCCCTTGACGAATATCAATCCGGAAAATATCGAAAGTATTGAAATACTAAAGGACGCTGATGCCACTGCGATCTATGGATCTCGTGGCGCAAATGGTGTAGTGCTGGTAACTACAAAAAAAGCCAAACAATCCGGATCACATGTAAGTGCTCAAGCATACAGAGGAATCGGGAAGATCTCTCACACGATGGATCTACTTGACACAAAAGAATATATCCAAATGCGCAGAGAAGCATTTAAAGATGCGGGACTCGATCCCTCGCCGCTGTATGACTATGATTTGACACGATGGGATACTACGAAGTATACCGATTGGCAGAAGGAATTACTAGGAGGTTCCTCCGATATAACTGATTTTCAGGTAAGCCTGGACGGCGGAAATGCAACCACGACATTTAGACTCGGAGGGAATTACCATAAAGAAACCATGATCATGTCCGATAAATTGGGGTTTCGGAATGCCACCGCATTCGCCAGCTTTAATCATAGATCCGAAGATAATAGATTATCGGTAGGTTTTTCCGCCAATTATGGCGTTAGCGACAACCGCTTTGTTGACCCGAATACATTTATCCAACAAGCATTGACCTTACCGCCCAATGCGCCCGACCTTTACTTGCCAGACGGTAGTTTGAATTGGGACATCCTTGACTACGGACCCTATAAGCTGTCTGCTTTTAACAATCCGATGGCGGAGATGCTTAAGATCAACAAAAATCAAAACAGAACCTTGATCGCAAACACACAGATCGGTTACGAGATCCTGAACGGCTTACACGCACGGGCAGCCCTTGGATATACAAGCAATGACGGCACCGAGTCGATCATAAATCCAATAGCTGCTCTTGCACCCGTTTATATCACTTCTCAATCGCGTGGAACGGCCCTATTCGGCACGTCCAGGAGAAATTCCTGGCTTATTGAACCCCAGCTGTCATGGTCAAAGAAAATGGGCAAAGGGTTTCTTGAAGCCCTAATCGGATCCACATTTCAGGGAAGTCTTTCACGTCGACAAGATATTACCGCCTCCGGGTACAATTCAGATCTTTTACTAAATTCCCTCCGGGGGGCTACTGGACATTACTATTCAGCAGATGATCATTCAGAATACAGGTATGCAGCCATTTTCGGTAGAGTGGGGTATAATTATGACGGTAAGTATTTCATCAACTTTACGGGGCGACGCGATGGGTCATCGAGATTTGGCCCGGGTAACCAATTTGGTAACTTCGGTGCCGTGGGCGGAGCGTGGGTTTTTTCAAAGGAAAAACTAATTATGGAGAATGCCCCGGTGGTTAGCTTCGGTAAAATAAGAAGCAGCTACGGTGTCACAGGTAATGACCAGATCGGAGACTACCAATACTATAATTTGCTCGGTATTTCGTCTTCGACGTATCAGAGAAATGTCACACTTTCACCGGTGGGACTATTTAACCGTAACTTTAATTGGGAATCCACCAGAAAATTTGAAGCATCACTGGAACTGGGCCTTTTTGATGACAGGATTTCCATTCAGGGAGCCTGGTTTAAAAATAGATCTTCCAATCAATTGATTGACTACCAATTACCTGCAACCACGGGCTTTGCGTCCATTCTTTCTAATTTCGATGCCACGGTGGAGAATCGAGGATGGGAATTTAATATTCAGAGTAGAAACCTTAATTTCGACAAATTTAGATGGACTACGTCAATAAATCTTACGGTTTCACGAAACGAATTGGTTTCGTTTCCAGGAATTGAGAGTTCTCCTTACAAGGATATCTACAAAGTTGGAAGCCCCTTATCGATTCAGTATTTGTATATATGGAAAGGAGTCGATCCGCAAACGGGTCATCATCGGGTAGAAGACCGAAACGAAGACGGGCTATTTAACAATGAAGACCAGATTCTTAGTGAGTCGCTCGCGACAAGATATTATGGTGGTGTAACAAATTCCTTGCAAATAGGTTCTTTTGACGTATCTTTTTTAGTTCAATTTTCTAGAAAAAATACAGTAGGCTGGTCGTGGGATCATCCAGGAGCGACTCTTAGTAATCAACCAATTGAAGTATTAAATAGATGGAAGAAAGAAGGTGATCAAACCGATGTCTCGAAGTACAGTGGAGATTTCATGGCAGTTTATTATTACAGATTGGCTTTAAGTAGCAACTACAACATAATTGATGGCTCATTCATTAAACTCAAAAATATTTCTATTAGCTACAATCTCCCAAGCTCACTAATTGAACCTCTAAAGATTTCAAACTGCAGAGTATTCCTTCAAGGACAGAACTTATTGACAATAACCAATTTCATCGGATTGGATCCGGAGACAGGAAATAGTCAACCTCAGTTAATGATGATTACAGGAGGCGCGAGCGTCAAATTTTAATTGAACTCAATATGAATATATATTTCAAACATACCAATACATCATCTTGCAAGTTGATGTATATCACATTTATAATTTCAGTTTTAATGACCTTGGAATCATGTACAGATTTTTTAACATTAGATCCTCCTCCCTCTAAAATTGGCATTGACGATGTCTTTGAGTCCAATGTCACTGCAACATCCGCAATTTTAGGTATATACAGTTACCTTCTTGACGGCCGCACTTTTGCAAGTGGAGACGCTACCAGCATGTCATCGCTGGCTGGATTGTCTGGCGACGAATTGACAAACTACGCACGATATGATAAGTATAGCCTGGAATTGGAGTCCAATACGATCCGACCCGACAATCTCCACATTCTCTCATTGTGGTCATCTATGTATAAAGTCATTTACAGCTCAAATCTATACAAGGAACGATTAGAGGCTTCTGTTAAAATCGATAATGACGTAAAATCCCAACTATTGGGAGAAGTGTTGTTTATCCGGGCGTTTTGTAATTTCTATCTCGTCAACCTATTTGGCGACGTGCCCCTGGTATTGACATCCGATTATTCATCAAATGCCAGGGCATCCAGAACTGACTCGGATAGGGTGTATGATCAAATTATGAGCGACCTCATAGCAGCGCGCGAGTTATTATCTGATGATTACGTCGCCAGGTCGGCGGAACGTATTCGTCCCAATAGATCGGCTGCCACCGCGCTCCTGGCAAGAGTCTACCTTTTCAGAAATGATTGGGCGAATGCAGAAGCTATGGCCACGGAGGTTATTGATAAAACAGATTTTTATGAGCTGGTCGATGACCTGGACGCGGTATTTTTAAAGAATAGTAGAGAAGCAATCTGGCAGTTGATGCCTTCTACTGTCGATGGAACGGGTGCAACGGAAGAAGGTGAGATCTTCTGGCCCAACAATGCACTGAATTATAACATATTGAGGGAATCCAGCGTGGATATGTTCAGTCCCAACGACCTCAGGCTCACATATTGGGTTACCAATTTGGTACTTGATCCTGACACTCTCTACTTTCCGGCAAAGTATAAGCAGTGGGATTCGAGCGCGCCGTTGACAGAATATTCTATGGTACTGCGATTGGCGGAACTGTACTTGATTCGCGCGGAGGCGCGGGCCAAGCAAGATGAATTAGTGGGAGAAAATAGCGCGAGCGAGGATCTCAATCGCATTCGAAAGAGAGCGGGCCTGCAGGATAGTGACGCCGTTGATGCAAATGGTATCTTGGAGGCCATCGCGCGTGAGAGAAGAGCCGAGTTATTTACAGAATGGGGACATCGTTGGTTTGATTTGAAACGGACAGGCCATGTAGTTGATGCATTGAGTGGTTTGAAACCGGGGATCTCTACCAATGACGCATTGTATCCTATTCCTGAAAGCGAATTCAGCAAGAACTCCAACCTGGGGCTGCAAAACGACGGGTATTAAGTAGCCAGCTACAGCACTCGACAAAGAATAAAATAGGCCGTCTCAAAAATCTGAGATGGCCTATTTTGTTTTTTCGCTCTGCGATACAGAACTGAACCAGCGTGGCCACAAGTGTATAGATTCATTATACAACATTGCTTGCAAAGTAATCCACATCCTGCTACATTCGTTTTGTAACAGAAGCCCATCTATTCTGCATGTCGAAACATGCAAGTAGATGGGCTTTTGCTTTGTCTAATCTTACCGCCTATGTCATTTAAAAAGTTTTTCTGGTCGGCTATCCGGCTGGTGTTCATTGCGATCTGTTTCCTTTGGTTAGGATTTAAAGGGTTGGTCGTGGCCGGCGTGATGCTCGTGGTGGCTGCGGCAAAAGACAAGCTCGCGGGGTGGGTTAAAAATATCGTGCATTGGTTTGTGGCACTCCTGCGCGGAGAGCCATACCACCGCGAAGAAGACACGCCTACCAGCCGAAACGGCATGCCGGTCCCGGCCAGCGGCTCCCTGCGTCAACAATCCATCGACCTTTGCCGAGCCAATCAGGATTTCATCCGGAAAGGCGCGCTGCACTGGATCGACAACATGAATTGGTTGTATCCCGCCGTACAACATGCCGCCAACATGCCGGGCAACTACAGCGGAACGTTCCCGGCCGTGCTGGCACAGACGTGTGACAAAAAGCAAGGGTGCATCATCCTGGGGCGTGCCGGGGCCGGCAAAACATCGGTACTCAAAGACTACATGTTGTATATCCTGGAAAACGACGGACGGTTTCACGATGAAATGAACGACAAGCCGATGGTATACCTGTCGCTCGCATCGTGGGATCAGGATCTCTCCTTGCGGACCTGGATGGCACGGGAGCTTCAGACCATGTACGGCCAAACGACGCATATAGCCAACCTGCTGGCCAGAACGCAGGACCATATCACGCCCGTACTCGACGGCCTCGACCAGGTACCGGGCGAATTCCGGCCGTCGGTGCTGCGCGGGATCTACGAATACGGGAAACTGGACGGAAACAGGATCTTTGTGACGTGCCGCCGGGACGAGTTCTGGGAGCTGCGCCCCACCCTGGACGACGCCCAGGCACCTTTCGATCAATATTTCTGTACGTTGGAGCTCATGCCGCTTTCTCCCGGCCAGATCCAGCACGCCGTAAACGAAGATATACTGCCCAGCGTATTGGCCCTGACCCGGGAAAGCGAAAGCCTGCAACAGTTTGCTTCCTTCCCCATGGGACTGAGCATTCTGGCACAAGTTATCAAAACCCTGGAGCCCGACGATGTGAAGGACCTTCAACACGCCAGCGGACGCGCCCCGATATTTGCCAAACTCTGGAAAAAGTATGAAGAGGTAATGCTACAGGAAGCCTACCCGCAGAAACCTACCGCCCCAAGAACCACAACAGCGTTAAAAGATGCGGTCTGGCACGCCATCCGCACCCGGACGCCCGAAAACATCATTCAACTTTTACGCGCCCCCTACTCCGAGGAAAATACGAAGCGCTGGCTTAGACGGCTGTGCCCGCTGTTAAAGACAAATTTTTCGCTGGAGAATCTTCAACCCGACTTCCTGCCGACAAAAAATGACAGGCTGTTCTATTTTATACTATCGCGTACGGCGTGTACCCTGGCCCTGTCGCTGTCACTGGGATTTTTTCTGTCGGGTCCGGCGGGGTACCTCGGGTCCGGCGTGATGGCAGGCTACAGTTTACTGCTGCCCAACCTGTTAAAAGGGAAATTTCCGCCGGCAAACGCCGGGTTGCCGGTGCGCGGCTGGCTTTATTATATCCTGTGCCCTATACTCTCCTTCATACCCGTGGCCGCTACCCTGTGGCTATACCTGGGTTTTGTTACCCCCCGCCTGGACACCGACATGATCCTGGCCGGGCGCTTTGCCCTGACGGAAGCGAACATCGGTATTTTTATGGCTTTCTTCGTTGGCAGCATCTTCGCCCTGCGCGACCTGCGGCAAACGGGGAAAAATGAGATCCGGCTTATGGCCCTCGCACCAAAAAATATATACCAGCTGCTCAAGTACGGCGCCGTGGGCAGTATCATGCTGACGCTGACATTGCTCCTGGCGTGCTACCTCGTGCTGACGTTTTCTCCGAATTCAAGCCTGGGAGACTGGGCGCGCAGCGAGCACCACGGCATGGATATCACTCTGCTGGCCATACCCGCGGGCATTGTATTTGGTTTCCCGCTGTTTGGCATTCTGGGATGGCTGACTCCTGCGCCACCCCCCTCCCACACCCCGGACACCGCGCCGGCCACGAGCACATCCGCTTCATCGCCGGTCACGGGCATGGCCGGTCCGCGACACATCCTCCGCAGCACGCTGAACAATGGCTGGCAGGCCGGCGTATTCGCAGGGCTCATTGTAATCCCGCTGTTCTCTATATTTTTCGCATACATCACCAAAGGCGAGCTGACCAGTATCAGCAAAGGTGTGCGGGCGGGATTTGGCGCAGCCCTGCTGGCCATGCTCTGGTTCGGCGGTTTCGACCTGATCCAATACTACGCCTTAAAAATTGTGATCGCAGCACGGGGCCGCGGTCCCTGGGACTTTATATACTTCCTGGAACACACCTCGCGGTTGCGTCTCACCAGCCGCATCGGCGCGGCCCACAGCTTTATACACCCTACCCTGGCGACCTACTTCGAGTCGGCGTCCGGGGCTGAGGCATTGCCTCGCCGTCGGGGCATCAACCTGTGGCCGGTGGTCATCATGGTGATATTTCATTTGTTGCTGATCGGCTTGCCGCTTTGCGAACGTTATCTGCAGGACAGTTTCTGGCGATCACCCTATGGCTATCGCATGGAGGGATCAACCACGACGTATTTAGATCCACTGAATGACAGTACGTTTGTTGTGACCGACCTGCCGGAGGGCAAAAGCACATTACAGATCACTGCCCGCGGACAGGTAAAGGCCGGCGAGTTTACGGGCTATGTTTCCGCCGCCGGCACAGAGGCCGCCTTCCTGGGATTTTCCATCGACAACGTATACGACCTGGACACGCCCCGCACGAGCCCCTTCTGCCATTGCGCCTTGCTAGTCAAAAAACAGCATGGCTACACGAAGTGGTATAGTTTTCCCGCCGAAACGATCTATTCGCTCTTTAACGACGACCGGACACTGCGGCTGTCTGTCACCGACGGCGACACGCTGAGCCTGGTAGTAAACGACCGGGAATGGCATAACAACACGGGAACCTTCCAGCTCAGGATCGGCATAGCCTCCCCGCTGCCGACGCAAGTCATCGCGCACCGCGCCGGCGCCGCCCTGGCGCCTGAAAATACGCTGGCGGCCATCGAAACGGCGCTCGAGCTCGGCGTGAACATAATTGAAATCGATATACGCCAGACGCTTGACCACCACCTCGTCGTCATGCACGATGCAACGGTCGACCGAACGACTACCGGCAAAGGATCGATTGCCAGTCACACCTGGCCGGAGATCGAAGCCATGACCATCCGCGATACCAGCATGGGCATACTACACGTACCCGACCTTGCCGACGTGCTGGACCGTATGAAAGGCTCCCAAACGAAATTGCTGATCGAAGTAAAAGACCCGTCGGAATATGCCGGCATCGGCCGCAGGCTGCTGACGTTATTGCGCGCGAAGGGCATGATGGACCATGTCGTGGTTCTCTCCTTCGACAAAGAGTTTATCGCGACGATCGAGCAGGATGCCCCCGGAATACAAACCGGCTTGCTGACGCCGGGATTCTGGGATGTGCTATACCGGGATGTTCCCAACGTGGATTATCTCGGCATCAACTACTACGGAGGATTGCTCTTGTCCGACCACATGCTGGCAGAATATAAAAAGACCGGGAAAAAGATCCTCGTCTGGACCGTGGATTATCCCGGCACCATGCAGAGCTTGCTCGACATGCAGGTGGACGGGATCATTACCAATCATCCCGACAAGTTAAAAAAACTCATTGCGCAGTAATGGTGCGACTATCCCTGCAACTTGTTTGTCATGCCCGCCGGCCAGGCTCCACAAGCGCCGATGAAAAAATTTATTGCGGACGATCCGCAAGAATCGGGTGGTAAGCCTTTCCCATCCGCCCGAGTTTTACAAAAAATATTTCATCCACATGGGAAAGTTAACCAACAAAACAGCCTTTATTTCGGGCGGTACCAGCGGCATCGGGCTGGCTACTGCACAAGAATTTATCCACGAAGGCGCACGCGTGATCATTACCGGCCGCTACGAAGAGACGCTTAATCAGGCCGTGGCATTGCTGGGCCCGAACGCTCACGGCATTGTTTGCGACAACAGCGCGATGTCCGACATCCATCAGCTCGCCGAACGTATAAAAGCCATCACCCCTACCCTCGACATCGTCTTCGCCAACGCCGGCTACGGCAAGTTCGCGCCGGTGGACATCGTCAGTGAGGCACTGTTCGACGAGCTCTTTACCGTATTGGTAAAGGGTACTTTCTTTACCGTGCAGCAACTGTTACCGCTGGTCCGCGAAGGCGGCTCAGTCATTCTAAACACCTCCGTCGTAACAGCATACGGCAGCCAGAACGCCAGCATCTACTCCGCCGCCAAAGCCGCCGTCCAGTCGTTCTCAAAGACCCTGGCCGCCGAGCTGACCGCCCGCCGCATCCGCGTGAACGCCGTCAGCCCCGGCTATACCGAAACCGACGGGTTTACCAAAACGGGCATGACCGTGGAACAGATCGCGGGTGTGAAAGAGTATATCACGCCGCTATTGCCCTTCAGGCGTTTTGCAATGCCTGCGGAGATTGCCAACGCCGTTTTGTTTTTAGCGAGTGATGATGCGTCGTATCTGCACGGCAGTGAGATCGTTGTGGACGGTGGGTACTCGGTTATTCGTTGATTGTCGTTGCACGTGTTTGGGGCGACGCTGGTTTTGGGGACTGGTTACAGTCCAAGCACACGTTCCGCTATAGTTGGTGTATTAGTGTAAATAGCAGTGATGGCTGCTGTCTGTGGGGCTCGAAAACAATTAGCGAGGCGGCCGGAGGTCGGGAGACCTCCTCCATTGAGTGCACGAACATGCTGGGCACAAGTCTCCGCCCCGGGACGGGGCTGAGACTCGCGCCAGGTTCTAGTGTGTGTAGGGGCTACGCCCCTACTACCCCTTTGCTTTTTTGCTGGCCGCAAAAAAAGTCAGAGCGTACAAGACAGCGCTTGGTTTTTATGACCGTACCTCGCGCCAGATGCTGGTGGCTACTCCGTTATTCGCTGACTGCATTGGTTTTCTGACGCTGTGCCGTTGTACAAAACGGCGGTACAGCACCTTTCCGCGTGAAAACTTCGGGCCGGGGCATTCCCCAAAATGTAGTATCTTTACGCCCGGCTTTATTCTACCCTATGCAACGTTATGCAACCCGCTGCTCCGTTATGCGGATCGCGGCACTCTTGTCATTGATTTCTATCAATGCTTTCTCCCAAGGCAACCAAGATCTTCGGTTTATCGAAAACAAAGGCCAGTGGGATAAAAAACACGATTTTCAGGCCCGGGTACCGGGCGGACGCCTCGGTGTCTCGGCGACAGGTTTTTCCATTCTCCTCCTCGACATGGAAGAGTTGGAGCACCGCCACCTGCAAAGCCATGGAAAGGTCGAAGAATCCAGCGGGCATGGCCCCGACGCGCCCGTCGACGGCCATTATTTTCAGATCAACCTCGTGGGCGCCGATCCGCACGCGAAGCCGGTGGCCGAAACCCCGCTCGACGGCTACGACAACTACTTCCTGGGCGCCGATCCGCAACGGTGGGTGCGCAACGCCATGGCCTATGCTACCGTGCTGTACCCGGATGTCTACCCGGGCATCGATCTTCGCGTGTCGTCGCTGGGTACAAACCTCAAATACGATTTTATCGTCCGGCCGGGCGCCGATCCGTCGCAGATCCGGCTGCGGTACGACGGTACCTTTGGCGTGGAACAGGACCACGATGCCCTGGCGATCAAAACGGCCGTTGGATCACTCACCGAAGAGAAACCGTACTGTTACCAGGCCCGCGGCGCGGAGAACCAAACCGTGCCGAGTGCCTACACGCTGAACAACGAGGTGGTGTCGTTCCGGTTTCCGGACGGTTACGACGCATCGCGCACGCTGGTGATCGACCCGCTGCTGATCTTCTCCACGTACTCCGGCTCGACGGCCGACAACTGGGGCAGCACGGCTACCCCCGGCGAGCGCGGCACGCTGTACTCGGCCGGCATCACGCGCCTGTCGGAGGGCGGGTTCTTCCCGGCCACCACGGGGGCCTACCAGACCACCAACAAAGGGGGGTTCGACATGGCCATCATCAAGTATGACTCGGCCGGCACGAAGTTCCTGTATGCCACCCACCTGGGCGGCACGGGCAACGACTCGCCCGAAAGCCTCGTCGTGGACGAAGCGTCGGGCGACCTGCTGGTGCTGGGCCTCTCCAGCTCGGCTGACTTTCCCACCAGCGCAAGTGGCTACGACAAGTCGTTCAACCAGGGCACGACGGTGCACAACACGGTGCTCAACACCAACGACAAGTGGGACATCGTCATCACGCGGTTCTCGGCCGACGGCAAGCAGCTGATCGGGTCGACCTACCTCGGCGGCACGGGCAACGACGGGCTGAACATCCCCAAAGCCCTCGGCGGCGCGCTGGTGGTGAACTACGGCGACGAAATGCGCGGCGATATCCTGACCGACGAAACGGGTAATGTCTATATCACGTCGGTGACGGCCTCCGGCGACTTCCCGGTGACAGGCGGTTTCGACCAAACCTACAACGGCGGCCTGAGCGACGGCGTGGTGACCAAGCTGGCGCCCGACCTGTCGGCGATTGTCTGGTCCACCTACATCGGCGGCGCGGGCCTGGATGCAGCCTATTCCATCAAATTCGACAAGGCCAGGAACATCGTGCTCGGCGGCGGCACGAGCAGCGCCGACTTCCCGGCAACACCGGGCTCTTATCAACCGGTCTTCGGCGGCATCGTCGACGGCTGGATGGCCCGGTTGTCGGCCGACGGCAGCGCGCTGCTGCAGGCCACCTATACGGGCACTCCATCTTTCGACCAGGTATATTTCATCGACCTCAACGAAGAGGGCGATGTCTTTTGCTACGGCCAGACGGCCGGCCACATGCCGGTAACGGCCAACGTGTTTAACAACCCCAACAGCGGTCAGTTCTTGCAGCGGCTTTCGGCCGACCTGAGCACCCGCAAGTTCTCGACGGTATTCGGGTCGGCGTCGTCCAGCGGGCTCATCATCCCGAACATCTCGCCGACGGCCTTCCTGGTGAACGCGTGCGACAACATCTACATGGCCGGCTGGGGCGGTTATGTCAATTCCAGCTCGGGCTATTGGCAAAGCTCTACCGTGGGCATGACCGTTACACCCGATGCGCAGCAGCCGACCACCCTGGGCTCGGATTTCTATTTTCTCGTGCTGACCGGCGATGCCACCGAGCTGGTATACTCCACGTACCTGGGCGGTACGTCGTCCAAGACACACGTCGACGGCGGCACCTCGCGCTTCGACAAACACGGCATTGTCTACCACGCGGTCTGCTCGGGCTGTACGGCCGGCAACAGCGCCGGCTCCCGGTCGACCTCCGACTTTCCCACGACGGCGAACGCCAAGTCGCGGGTGAACCGCAGCACCAACTGCAACAACGCGGCCTTCAAGTTCGACCTGTCTACGCTGCGGGCAAACTTCGACACCAACAACCTGGCGCTGACCACGCCCGGGTATAACAACGTGTGCTACCCCGAGGCGATCGTGTTCCAGAACCTCAGCACGGGTGGTAAAACATTCATCTGGGACTTTGACGACGGCACGGTCGTGACCCGGCAAAAAACGGAACCCCGCAACGTCGTCCACCAGTTCCACGAAGAAGGCGATTATCATGTCAAGCTCAAGATCAACGACCTGAGCACGTGCGCGCAGTCGGACTCGATCACGAAGGTCATTCATTACTTCAAGCCCAACATCCACGTGGGCGACGATGGCAAAGTGTGTACGGGGCAAAGTTTTCAGCTCACGGCCAGCGGCGGCAAGACCTATGCCTGGACCAGCGCGGACGGCACGTTCAGCTCCGCGTCGCCTTCCCCCCGCGTGACCCCGGCCGGCGCGATGACGTATTACGTCACGGTCGTGGACGACGACGGCTGTACAAAAAGCGACACGGTGAACGTCAGCATCATGCCGTATGTATATGCCCGTTTCGAAACCTATGACGTGAACCTGGATCATCCCGGCTATAACGAGATCTGCGCCCCGGATGTGGTCCAGCTCCAGAACCTGAGCGAGAACGGCAAGCAGTTTGTATGGACGTTCGCCGACGGCACGGCCCCCTTCGCCACCACCGGCATGACTCCGTTCGTGCATGGATTCGACCAGCCCGGCACCTATAACATCCAGCTGAAAGCGATCAACGAGAACAGCTGTAACAAAGCCGATTCGGTCATCAGGACCGTGCGCTACTACCGCGAGCAGATCGAGGCCGGCCCCGGCGGCGCGATCTGCGAAGGCACAACCTTCCGGCTCACGGCCACGGGCGGCACGGCCTACACCTGGACCGCCGCGGACGGCACATTCACCGCGCCTGTCGCTTCGCCCGAGGTACGGCCCGCGCGGAGCACGCGCTATTACCTGACGGCGACCGACCCCCACGGGTGCGTGGGCAAAGATACCGTGGACGTACTGGTAGAAGACCGCGTGACACTGGCCTGGGAACACCAGCTCCTGGCCAACTGCGACGGACGTCCTTCCCTGGCCGTGGAGAACCTGACGCCCCCGGACGATGACGCGACCTTCCTCTTCGACTTTGGCGACGGCTTTCAATCGGTCGACACGAAGGTCAACCACGTATACGAGAACGACGGTGTGTATACCATCACCCTGAGCGCCCGGAAAAAGATCTGCTATGCCGAAGAGACGGTGCAGTTCCCGTTCTATTCCCTGCGGATCCCCAACGTGTTCACCCCGGAAGGCTCGCCCGGCTACAACGACCGGTTCGTGGTCGGCTTTGGCACCGACATGATCGACCCCGCCGGCATCGGCCTGCCGGTGCGGCTCTCGGTATACGACCGCTGGGGCCGAAAAGTATTTGAGTCATCCGACTACAAGAACGACTGGGATGGACACAACGTGGTCGGCGGCGTGTATTTCATCCACGTCCGGATCGGTGATATGGCGTCTTGTAAAAACTGGTTGCACATCCTGAAATAAATCCATGCGCAGACGAATCCTACTGGCCGCAGTCATCGGCATCTTCCTGGCAGGACACGGCCAGGCGCAACAACACGCACGCGCCGTGACCACGGCCCCCGGCACGCCGGGTACAGGGGGCGACAACCACTATTATGGCAACCCGCTGGAACCACCCCGCGCGATCGAATTTAAGAAAGGCACGGTGACGGCCGCGCAGTTCCTGGCGGACATCCACCGGTACCTGGGCGTTCCGGCCGACTTCACGTTTGCGGAAGCGGAACCCAGCACCGACAAGCTCGGCATGCGCCATCACCTCCTGCAGCAGTATTACAAAGGCATCGCCCTGGAGGGCATGGACTACCGCGTGCACGAAAAAGAGGGGTACGTCGTCTCCGCCAACGGCAAGGCTGTACGGAATATCGCCCTCGAGATGCAGACCCCGCTCAGCAAAGAGCAGGCCGGCCGGCTCGCCGGGCAGTACCTGCACGCCGCCGACACCGCGGTGCGGCCCGGTCGAACGCTGATCGTCTCCAAAGGGTTCACCTTCGCCCCGGAGAGTTTCGCCATCGCGTATCAATTCGACGTCGAGATCTCGCTGGTGGAGCGGTGGCGCGTATCCATCGACGCCCGCACCGGCGGGTTGATCAACCAGGTGAGCCTGGTCAACAGCTGTGGCCACGAAGACCCGCCCCCGCTGCCCTATCTCCCGGGGACCGGGCTGACGAATTATTACGGCAACCAAACGATCCGCGTCGAGCAGACCGGGAGCGGCACACGGCTGGTGGGACAGACCGAGCACGGCGGCCTCCTGGGTACCTACGATTACCGCAATCAGTCCGTCACGCCCCTGCTCAATGGCTTCCCCGCCACCGCTTCGGATGTGACGTCTGCGAGCACGAATTATGCGGGCTCGACCCGGCTGAAGGCGGCGGTATCGGTACAGTGGGCTGCGGAGCAGGCGTTCGAGTATTACTATCAAAAGCATGGCCGCAACAGCTTCGACAACCGCGGTGGTAAGATCACCTCCTACGTGCACGTAGACGTGGGGTTGGACAACGCCTTCTGGAACGGCCGGCTGCTGGCCTTTGGCGACGGCAGCCGCTACAAGACCCTGGTGGAGCTGGACGTGGTGAGCCACGAGCTGACCCACGGTGTAACCCAGTACGAAGCGGGCCTGCTATACTACAACGAGCCCGGCGCCCTCAACGAATCGTTTTCCGACATCCTGGCCAAAGCCGTGGAGTTCCACCGCTTCGGCGATACCGCCACCTGGCAAATGGGGAAGCACCTGATCGCCGGCGGCCTGCGCGACTTCAGCAACCCCAACGTCAAAAACCAACCCGACACGTACCAGGGCGACCTGTGGTATACCGGCACCGGCGACAACGGTGGTGTGCACTACAACTCGGGCGTACAGAATTTCTGGTTTTACCTGCTCTGCAATGGCGGCAGCGGCGTGAACGATCACGACTCCGCATACGCCGTAACCGCCATCGGCATGGACGCCGCTGTAAACATCGCCTACCGCAACCTGACCGAATACCTGGGCCCTGCGTCCGACTACCTCGACAGCCGGTTCGGCTCCCTGCTGGCTGCGGCCGATCTGTACGGCAAAAATTCCGCGATCTACCGGGCCGTAGACAACGCCTGGGACGCCGTGGGGGTGATCGACGAGCCGGGCATCACCAGCCTGGAGCCCTACGACATTACGGCCACCACGACCCGGCTGCGGGGAACGCTGATCCCGCGCGGCGACTCGGTGCGCTAGCCTTTCGAATATGGCG
>NZ_JAHESC010000077.1 GCF_018598185.1 Dawidia soli | reverse complement strand
ATCTTCGGAGAGAGATGCAAAATATAGTCCCTTTACGCAGTTCGTTAGACGCTTACACACTTTGCTGGGCACTGTCAAGTAATAATAGATCTACGAATAGCTTCGTAACTATTTGTCGGCACTTTTAGGACGTTGATTATCGATCAAAACCTTCAAATCATGCAATTTTCGACATTCTTCCAAGAATTTGGGTTCGATATTTGGCTCGTAGGGTCTACAAGCATCAAAAAGCCTGAAATTATAGCAATTTCAGGCTTTTTTGTTCGATAATAATCGTAACCAGTTTCCACAATCGACGACATTTCGTCTAAAAGCGGAGTCAACAACGTAGTGGCCATACAACACTGGCTGACTGATACCTATGGCCTCACGGATATTGTCCCAGTCCCAAAGTCCGTCCTGCTATTGATACGAGTCCTTTGGTCTTTCCGAATCTTGCCGATTCGATAAATGGAGACTATCAATTAGCGCTTCTGTTCCGATAAGTATAAACTTTGATCGATGACACTCTCTTCATTGATAATACCTTTTATGCTTTTCATTGATACTGCCACTTATAAAATCTCCTGCTACTTTAAAGAAGTGGTATTATGCTTATGTGCGGCAACGAGCTGTTATACTTGTTGCCTGTGATGAGTACAATGCATCGGAGAGCCAAAAATTACCAGCTAATGATCCAAAACAAACGTTTGCATGGCTGAAAATGTTATATTTGAAGTTGTTAATGAGGACTACGGCTGAAGTAAGTTTGTCAGCGGTGCTAACTCGCAACGTTTATGGAAAGGCTTATGTTAGTCTGTTATTGAAGTAAAGGTTATAGTCATGCTAAATCTTTGGGATTAACTATATGTCGAATGATCTGGTGGCCTATTCTCGGGCAGGCGACGTTTTTCATTATCGCTGGGCGGCACGGCGTTGCTTGCACCTCATCTATCCGAATTCCAAATTAACTGAAATAGCCGTCGAGGGATCCGCGGAATCTCAAATGGAGGGTGAGTATGTAATCGATGTTGCGGAGTACTATCTCGACGCGGTCAATAAACGCATCGACTACTATCAGCTAAAACATACCACGGTTCGACAGGACCAGCATTTCACGCTAAGCAATTTCAAAGATACTTTCGAGGGGTTCTCCAGACGCTTTGTTCAGCACAGGCAGCAGTCGCCCGGTCCTGCGTCTGTTTCGTTCACCATCCTTACCAACAGAAAGATATCAGATAATTTTAAGACGAATATATCAGACATTGCGGCGGGTATGTCAGCCGAACCGGACTTTATCCGGGTGTTGACGAGCTATGTAAATTTGGCCCCGGACGAATTGAAGTTATTCTGTCAAAGTTTAAGATTTGAAGATAGTGAGGGTGACTATAACGTACAGAAACAAGAGCTGCGCGCAGAGATAGCACAACTTGTTGCAGGGTCTATTGACAACGCTCAGATCACTAACCTAATTGAATTGGTTGTTGAGAAAGTGCTCCCGCATACCAATAACAAGATTACGCGTGAGGACGTACTGAAGCGATTTGGGATTACGTCGGAACGAGATCTTTATCCAGCGCCGCCGGAGTTAGGAAAGCTGGAGAACGTTATTGTACGGGCGCAGCATGCTGGAGTGATTACTGATATTCTAGCATCCCCATATACCAGAATTATCCATGCACCTGGAGGGGTGGGCAAGACGGTCTTTTGCCAGCAGTTCATCGAGTTTCTCCCCAAGGGATCGTTGGGTATTATCTATGATTGCTTCGGCTCAGGTAAATATAGAAATCCGAGTGGACCCCGGCACCGGCATCGGGATGCCCTGGTTCAAATAGGAAATGAGTTGGCCGCAAAGGGCCTCTGTGACCCGATACTGATTCAAGACAGTACGCTGGATGAGAAAATTATACGGATGTTCCTGGATAGGCTGCGTGTAGCCTGTACTTCGTTACGGAAGCTGACAAGTGACGCGCAACTGATCATCATTGTCGACGCTGCCGACAATGCAGAAATGGCTGCTGCAGAACTTGGGACACGATGTTTCGCCCGGGAGCTGCTGAGAGAGCAAATGCCAGAAGGCTGTAAGCTTGTGATGTTGTGCAGACCGGAACGCATAAACCTTCTCCAGCCACCCAGTTCTGTGGTGACGTCCGAGCTACATCCGTTTTCGGGTATAGAGACCACTGAACATCTCAGGAAATGGTTTGCGCAGGCATCTGACTATGATGGCACGGAGTTTCATAGATTGACGGGTGGAAACCCGCGTGTGCAAGCCAATGCATTGCATGCCAGTTATGCCACCGTTAGTGACTTGCTGTCGTCACTCGGGCCGGCTGGTACCACAGTTGAAGCACAGATAGAAATGCAATTGAAAGCAGCTGTTTCAAAAATTAAAGACCTTTACCCCAGTGACTTTTACGATCCGATTGAATCAATTTGTTTGGGTCTGGCAAGTCTTTCACCTTATATACCTATTACTGTACTTGCGGAAGCGGCTGGCGTGCAGGCCGCACACGTGAGAAGTTTTGTAGCGGACATTGGTCGCGCACTTTGGATTTCGGACAGTTCGGTTCAGTTCCGGGACGAACCCACGGAGACCTGGTTTCGGAAGACTTATTTGGCGCAGACGAGCGACTACGAGAAGTATATCGTGAGGTTGGAGCCCCTGGCGACCACGTCGTCATATGTAGCGGAGGTTCTTCCGCAGTTGTATTTGCAGGCCGGCCAATACCCAAAGCTTATAGAGATAGCGCTTTCTGACAGGTATCTGCCGGAGAATAACCCCATCGATGCCAGGACAATTCGCGTGTACCGCCTTCAGTTCGCGTTTAAGGCTGCACTGAGGTCTAGGCAATACAAAGATGCGATTCAGCTTGCCATGAGGGCAGGGGAGGAGGTTGCGGGGAATCAGCGTCAGTTGTCGCTATTGAAAGGTAATATTGATCTCATCACGACGCTTCAGAGTAACGAAAAAGTACAAGAGTTTGCCTTTAAGCGGATGCTGGCAAGCGGCTGGATAGGATCGGAGAATATATACTCGGCTTCTCTGCTATCAAGTATCCCAGATTATCATGGTGAGGCCCGAGGATATTTGCGAGCGGCTCAGAACTGGCTCAGGCTGTACTTTGAGGAAGTTGACGCCCGACCTGATCGAAATCACCATGATGATCTGCTCAATGATAGGGACATCCTGGAAATGGCCTATGCAGCTTTGAATATTCAAGGTGTGGTCGCTTGTGTCCGTTTCATTTCTGGTTTCAAACAGACGGAGGCAATATATCGGGTAATAAGTCTCTTGATTAGAAGATTGGTCGATCTGGGGCGGTTCGCCGAAGTCGATCAACTGGCTGAGCGGGCTAAAACACAGGTATATTTTGTACTTGCGTTAAACGACGAGCTCCAGAAAATCGGCAGGCGCCCGGAAAGATCGGTGGTAGCGTCATGCCTGATCTTGCTTTGTAGTAAAAGAACCAGGATAGATAAAACCAACCCGGATAGGATAAATAGTAGCCTGAATTCCGCAATTGCCTCCCTAGTGGAATCCTGCTGTTTCTATAAGTTGGAAGAGAACGAGATTCTTCGTGTGCTAAATCACTACATCCCCATACAAGCGTCTCATTCCGTTGGAAGTCGGCATTTTGGAGAGCAACGGACCGAGTACCTCAGGGCGATGGCCATACGTTCGTTGTTTTCTCGACAAGCGGTTCTCGATTTTGATTCAATGCTTCCGTCAAATTTGAAACGAGATAAGCCGGATCACCATATCGGGTCTCAGATCAAAGAATTTAAAGAGGTCGTCTCCGCTTTGTTTCCCTATTTTCAGTTGCTTGCAAAATTGATCTTCGATCCCGACCTGAACGTGGTGAATGAAATTGATAAAGTTATCGAAGAATCGAGAAAAGTGCGGCAGCACAGGTATTCAAGCCGGGATATGATTCCGAGGGAAATATCTAGTGTGCTATCCACGATCTTGATCCTGAATGGCAAAGCTGAGCCGGCATCGATTGGATTGTTCTATGACAGGTTGCTTGCGACGGACCAGGATTTTAACGTATACGGCAGGCTAAACCTGCTGAGAGCAGCTTACCGCGCCGCTCACCTTGCAGAGCTCAAAGACCGATTGGAGACGTCTACCCATAAGAGTGTGGAGGATATGCAGGAGGATGAAGTAGAGATGATCTCCGGTCGCTATATATCGCTTTGCCGTGCGGTGCTGATTTCATCTCCTAATGACGCGGCTGCCTATTTTGATGAAGCCATCACCATTGCGTCTAAGTTCGGCGACGAAATCGTAGATCGATGGGAGGCCGTGGTTTCGCTGGGTGAACGTGCTGCTGCGAATGGAGGCACGTCAAATGAACTTGCCTATCGGTTTATACGATGCGCGGAAGCGGTCGGAACCCTATCGCGCGAAAAACATTGGGATCGGGCTGGAGCGATGGCAGTCTGTGCGCAGATGTCTCCTGGAATTGCTTTCGCTGCATTAAGTCGTATGCGTGATCGCCATGTCGCTCGTTTTGAATTACAGTTGAAGTCGCTATTGAGCACACTTTTGGGCACTGGTAAAATTTCAGCCGCTATGGGGTGGGCCATGATCCGATTCCTGGAGACACACTATGAGCCGGGCTTCTTGTCACTGTGTCTGGACGCAACAGCTTCCAGCGAAGTGAAGGAAGCAATTCTTAGCGACGCCGTACGTCTCTTGCAGCTTGAGGGTGCGACTGCCGAGTGTTGGTTGAAAATACATAAAATTGCTGTTGATCACAACCTTAATAACGATGGGCTAGATGCAATTATTTCAGCAGTAAAAAGGCCACAGCCCACCACCGAACAGGATCGTAAAGATGAGCAAATGAGTGACACAACGGTGGAGCTAAAGTGGGACGATGTTTTCCTGCAGGATGACATTGCGTCGATTGCAGGTTTCCAGAGGATCTTTGCTCGATTCAGGAATCGTCCGAAAGCCCCGAATTGGACACAAACTACCCACGTGCTTTTGTCGCAATGCCTTTTCAGGCTGCCGGAAGCAAGAATTCCTGATTTTCTTGACGTCTTGTTGGAAAATGAATGGATCGGTCGATATGACTTTCAACAATTTGTGGAAACCATTCCACAGGCATGGCGGACGAGAGCGGGGTTCCGGAGACTCTGGCCTGGATTACTGATCAAAGCGGGGCGTCGTTTTGCGCCTGACCTGGCGATTCGGTATGGGTTTCGTTCGTTTTCCGAATCGATTCTGGTTGACGCACAAGAGATAGACAAGCTTAAGGAGGGCGTGGTTTCGGGACTGGCAGACGGTTTTGATCTGGCAAGTGCGGATATGTTCTTCGGATTTTCGACCATGGCATCGACGTTGGTATCCGCCCAACAGGCCGCCGAACTGCTGGATTTCTCAGTGAGTCGTTTTGAAATTCACATCAATGACTCACTAGGTGACGGTCCCTGGCAATATTGGCTGGATGTTCCAGACGATGTCAATAACGCTGTTGGAGGATTTCTTTGGTCGGCGTTAGGATCTCCAAGGGCCACCGAGCGATGGAATGCGGTTCACTGCGTACGGATGTTGGCGGAATTCAAATGCGAGGCGGTATTCGACGCTTTGGTTGGATGGTTTGAGAGCGACGGCGCGGGCGCATTTGGCGCCCGGTCATATTCTTTTTATAGTTTGCATGCCAGACTGTACGCGCTCGTGGCTTTTTCGCGTATTTCGCTTACTCTACCGGCTATGCTTATGAAACATAGCCAACTTTTTGTGCTGTACGCGCTGAAGTACACCCACGTTCTTGTTCAATACTATGCTGGGAAGACGATCGAAAACATTGAGAAATTCGCCCCTGGTACATATGCGCCGAATGTTCTCGAGGCGGTTCGGAATCTGGGGGTTGGTAGCCTATCTGATCACGAAGTGGCGTATAGCTTTCAGACGGACAGTTTCTGGCACCAATCCGGCAACATAGATGGTACGCTTGAGTATAATTTTGCGTGGGACTTTGATCAGTATTGGTTTGCCCCCCTCGGCAGAGTATTCGGTGTTCCGATGAACCAGATCGAAGAATTGGCGACGGAAGTAATACGTAAGGACTGGAGAGCTGGTCATAGCGGCAATTATAACGACGACCCAAGACGCGACCTTTGGAATCGTGCGAGTAACGAACGAGAAACCGGACACGACAAATCCGGTTACCCGCAGACCGATGACCTTAGTTTTTATTTTTCGTACCATGCGCTGATGGTTGTCGCAGCTAAGCTAATAAGGCAAATGCCGATTCTTCTCAGGAATGACGGATGTGAGAATCCATGGCAGGATTGGTTAGCGGATCATTTGCTGAGTTTGCCGGATGGCAAGTGGCTTGCAGATCACCGAGGCCCAGTCCCTCTAAATCGGCCGGAGTGGGTGTTGAATGAAAATATGGATAGGATGGTTTGGAAATCGTCCATTAAAGAGGGTGATTTCTTAGCAATATTGAAAGATAGCGGAAGTGGTGATTCTCTCGACGTTGTGGTGAAGGGTGGCTGGAGCGAGAGGAAGCGTGAAAAAATCGAGAGCTTCAGGATCTCGTCGGCGTTGGTTTCGAAGGAAACATCTAATGCGTTAATGATGGCGCTCGCTAATTGTTCCGATCCGAGCGACTTTAAACTGCCTGATTATGATGAAGACAATATGGAAATCGATTCAGAGTCATTCTTTTTAAAGGGATGGATCGATGATTGGTCGGCATCGAAGGGACCATACGAGAATGATCCGTACGCTGAGGAGCTCGCTTTTCCACCGTTCTCGCTCGGGAAATCCTACAGAGATAGATTAAATCTTGTTGAAGAGCCGGATGGGTATTCGACCCGGCACAACGAGAGTAACCAGGTTGTGTTGCGCTGTGATACTTGGAGCAGTGAGAAATCCGATAGAGACGAGCATCCTGACCAGGAAGGGATGGTGCTGCGGGCGAACCTAGATTTCTTGCGGCAGCTGTGCGCAACCGTCGATTGCGATATTATATTCGAAGTTAGTATACAACGTGATGTTAGATTCAAGTACAACGAAGGTCAAAACGAGTATAGCCGCGGACAAAATAGAATATTTATACTATCTCAAGATGGAGAATTCAGAACAACGGAAACAAATTAGGGAACTTGGTAAACTGTTTGTCAAGGAATTGGATCTTGCCGACGGTGTAGATACCTTTTCGAAGTGGATGGCATACTACATTGCTGAGAAGATGAAGACGGCTGAGTCGCTGCCCCCGGGTGATGCTCGTGACGCTGCCGAGAAGGAATGTTTTGAAACGATCCTAAAGTTGTGGGCTCGGCGTGGAGATTTACCTGCCAGCGTAAGACCACTTAGGGAGTTTGAGCCGGTATTAAGGATTATCGAAAGGCTCGATCCTGACCATCACGATCCTTTTTTTTATCGTTCAACGGATGCTCAAATCCTTGAAGCGGAATCTAAAAACCCGGCTTATGACAAGATCAAAGAGGTTCTGGAGACCGTTTTGAAAATTGACAAGGTTGCGCGGATTTGGATAGAAACACTACTGCACGGGGCCGTCAAGTTATCGTCCAACGAAGAAACGAAAGCCTGGTTGGAAACTGCCGTCAATGTCGATGACCCGTACCAACTGCCTATGGTTGAATTCATTGTCGATCAAATCAGCGCTTCCAATGATGCTAATGTCGCTGAAAAGGCCAGGGATTATGAAGAAAAGCTAGTACGACAGAAAATCGAACAGATGAAGGAGTTTGAAAAGCTGAACGCTATAATTATTGCATATTTCCAGGACGCGATGTCTGAGGACGGAGCAGATTATGCAGCGTTGATAGATCGCATTAAACGGCGCGGCTAAATCCCGCTGGCTGGAGCAGTTCTGATTGTGTTAAGGTTCGCAGACTTTTAGCTCGTTGAGATAAGCATCACGGTTTTTCATATTGATCACCAGTCCTAATTATTGTTTCATCGCGAACTCCGATAATGACCTTTGAGAACGCGCGTATTGTTTCCAATGCAGCTTCTGCTTCTTTGTCGGTGAAATTTTCGAAACCCTCAAACGTGCGAAGCCATTCAATGGACATTTTCGGGTGAATATTTTCTTGTTCTGATCTGTTCATAAGCACTTTTTAAAAAGATCAAGTTGTGATGCTGGATAAAGTAAATAAATATTCAAAGCGCCGGTAAGTTGACTGGGCTGTTTTATTAAGTGTGATTGGCGTTCCTGAAGCGAGCAGAGTCGAAGATCGCCAACATTCAGCAGAAACGTTCAACATGTTGTCGGAATTTGGATGACAGAAGGGTAAGAAAGACCGGAATGAGTCAAAATGAACGCCAACTGGGCACCTCACTTAGCACAAGAGATGAGCTCAGTCAAGGTGAGGAACAATGACCTTATAAATGTATTCTGTATGTTTAAACGAGAAGTACGTTACAAACTTCTTAGGGACACATAGTTCGAATACTAAATTTGGCGGATACACTGTGTCGGTTAATTATTGTTGATGATGTTGAAACATGGGAAACATGCGCTGATAGTGTACTGGGTTTTCCATATTTCAATATCAACTATAAAGTTAGCTTCAGCCGGCCTTCTAACCAAATCGATAACTGCGACACTGTAAGGCCCAGTTCTTAAGGGGCTGAGTCCATTTCTTTCGGATATTCCCATAAGTCAAGTAAATCGACTTAAGCAGAGCCATATCCGAAGGAAATGCCCCCTTCGTTTTTGTTACCTTCCTGAGGTATCATGGAAGCCTTGTTCCTTCAGGAGACAATTACCGCGGCATACCTCTTACCCCATTTCTGATCGATGGCATTGAGCTGTTACTCAGCGAGATCTTTGGTAGTCGCTTGATAAACCTCTTTTTTACATCCACGGCGACGGATACTACGAATTATTTCGTATTATTTTTTCACGGGGAAAGAACCCAGTTCAAATGCGGCGAAATAATTGTATCTATACAGTTCGTACGTGTTAACGTTTTTTCCAACCATGTCCACCATTCGTAAGCCATTGCACACCGATAGCGTCTCGCATGCTGACAACGATGCACTCCAACGCTTGAAGTTCGCCACTGAAATCGCCGACAATATTTTGCACCACATCGCACACAGCAATGAAAGCATTGTGCTCGGCATACACGGTCCGTGGGGTAGTGGCAAATCAAACCTGCTGCACTTTATCAAAGATCGCATCCGAAAAGATGCATTGTTCGTGGAGCGGGTTGAACCGGTGCCGAAAAAAAAGACGCGCTGGGGAAGGAAAAAGGACGCACAGCCACCGGTGCAACCGAAGAAGAAGTTTTATGTATTGGAATTTAACCCGTGGATCTTTTCTGGTAAAGAACAATTGCACTTAGCCTTTCTCAACGAGTTTGCCTTAAAGGTTCAGAGCAGCGCGCAAGAGATTCGAAACTACATTGATAAAAATGTACAGAAATATCGCTGGGTTCAGGAAATGGGCTTGGCAGGTAAAGTGCTCGCAGGATTCTCGCAAATGTTTTCCGAGACCTCCGTGGATAATCTGAAAATCGAAACGAACAAAGTTTTGTTGGCCGAAGACACGCATGTGGTCGTGATCCTCGATGACATCGACAGGCTCACACCGTCGGAGATGCTCGAAGTTTTTCAGTTGATCAAGCTTAATGCGAATTTTGCCAATACCGTATTCGTGATTTCGTTCGATAAAAAAATTGTATCGCAGGCGATCAAGAATATTCTCGAATTTGATGGCGATGACTACCTTGAGAAGATTATCCAGGTCGACTACAGTCTTCCGGCAATACCCGACGAAACGCTGGAAGAGTTGTTCATCTCCATGTTGGGTGAAACACTCGGACCGGATTCAGATTTTGAGACGGGCAGCCTGAACATTGCGTGGCTCATGCATGGACTACGGTACTACTTTCGGAACATGCGCGATTTGAAACGCTACTTTAATAGCCTCGCCTTCCGCCTGCCCGCCATCCGCGAACACATCGACCTACATGATTTTATTTTAATCGAAGCGATCCGGTTATTCGATTTTGCGTCCTACGAAATGATTCGTGACCACTACAAAGAATCGCTTCAGTTTGCCGAGCGTCGTTACCATGCGGACGCGTTATATGAATTGCCGGACGGAACGCGAGAGTTGTATGCTTACTTGTTCACCAACGGTCGTAACATAGGGTTGTCGGCCGGTCGAAAATTTCCCATCCATGATCCGGAGTTTTTCGATCGGTATTTCACGTTTAGCGTATCCAAGCAGGACGTTCACGAAAAACAGTTTCAAGACTTTACGTTGCATCCGCCCGCGCGTTCCGGAATGGTCAAAACATTGGTGCGGGATGGAAAGATCGACTTTCTTTTAGGACGCATCGTGTCCAAAGGTAAAGACATGAAGGTGGTAGATGTTTCCGATGCCCTAACGTCGCTGATACGCGTTTGGTCTGATTTTCGGGACGAGTTCCCGCAGCATTGGCGTACGGTGTGGGATGCGGTAAAGGCACTCCTGACGACAATACCTGACCAGAACGCAGCGTATAAAATGCTATTCGACGAGATCATGATCTCAACGTCTGAGTTAAGTCCCGCACGATTCGTTTTCCATTATGTATTGCTGGAGAATATTTATCAAGATGATGAAAAGAACATTGACCCGCAGCTTGGTCCGGTCAAGGAGTTGTTGATGGAAAACAAGAAGAGATTGGAAGTGAAATTTTTGCAACAACTCGAAAGCACCTACTCCCAGTTTTTCTTTCATAACACACATCATCCGCTGTATAGCCGAATCTTCTTTCCGAGTCTCGCGCGCTTAAATCCAACGAAGTATACGGAGCAGCTTAGCAATTTGCTCTCCAACAATGACGAGACGTCATTCATTGATTTTTTAAAGCTGGCGATTTTTGTTGATCCAAAAGAGAAAACGATCTCCGGAATCGATCGCGTGTTTTTAAAGAAGACGATTATACAGGAACTGGAACCGCGGTTTGAAGAGAAGTTGATGAAACTGAATCCCAATGTGCTTTCCGAGGGTGATGGTATGATCGTGAAATACATGCAACAACATTATTGATAAAACGAATCACCTGAGTAAGACGATCACGGCGTGGCCGCGCTGCGGCGCAGGGCTATCGCTGCGTCTGCTTCTTGAAGCAAGGCCGTGAAATATTTGCCCAGTGTGTTAAGTAGTTCCAGCAGGAAATCACGCCATCTAAAATCGAGTTGTTCCCTCCCGAGTACGGATGCAATGGTGACATGTGGAACCGTGGAAAGCCGTTGCTTTAAAGTTACACTGAGTGTTTGGTCAAAGAGGTTGTGCGCCAATACATTTCGGATTTGTTTGTACACGCGCACGCGATCAACATACTGATCGGACTTGGAAGTTGTGCTGCCCAGTTCCGTCACCAGGTAATGACGAAGCTTTTCCAGGTCCCCTGGCACAGGCATATCGGATGGATCAACACGCGTTTGAAGTTCCGTCTTGATATACACGCAGACAGTTTTAAGTTTGGCTTCCAGTACCGATAGCGCCGCCATCATGCTGGCACTGTTCACAATGAATTCAAGCTGTGTGTTTGACGTTGCAAGGTCATCGTAATAGTGTGCAATGTACTGGGCTTTGACATATTCCGGGTCGGTCGAATGGGTGAGGTATTCGTCATTGGCAACATGGTACCGAAGACGCTCCTGTTTTTGTGTGATCAATTCGTGATGGTGATTGACTACATTTTTTAATACGCCAAGATTTTCGTGAAAGTCGTAGTCCAGGTAGGCGGCGTCTTCCCACGTGTAATTCGGGACGTTCGAAAAGTCGATGAGCGATTCACTTGACATGTTCAATGAGTAGGATCGGTTGGCAGGTAAATGAAAAAAGGCCGGAAGTGATACCTCGGGCTCTCCAATGAAAACTTTGATCTGTATTATTCACGGTGTTAACTCGCTATTCGAATGTAGGTAAATGACGGCGCACCGTCAAGACATAGTAGCGTATTTTTCAGCTGAATATTTTAGTGCGATTTCGGTACGTACTCGGATGAACGGTATCCCTTTGCTTCGCAGGCATCATACTCCTGCACAAGTGCCTTAGGGTGGATGGGTTGAGTCATAATTAAATCCAACAATTATGGAAACAGTCGTTTTGCAGGTTGTAGAGATGAATTACCACGTTGCGTGCTTTTTGAAATAGTCTTTGAGCTTTCCTAATACTGTCCTGCGAATAAGTTCATAGGTCGGTGCAGGGGCCAGTATGTATTTGAGATGATGAACTTTGTAACCCCGGACGGCATACTGCTCACCCATTAGGGAGAGCGTCGTATTGACTTTAATGGGATGGGGTACATCGTTCAATTCTTGAACACCAGCCATGTGATAAAATGACATTGCTTGTCCCGGCGATTCGCCGCGAAGATAATAGTGGCATGCGACATAACTCCATTCGTTTTTACTGAAGGAGAATGTAGCCAGAAATGGTCCTGCTTCGTTAGGTGATAAGGCAAGATCATGCATGAGCAGCGGGAAGTGTTCCTGTAGATACTTCGCGTAGATTCGACTAAAATTTTCCCGGTGAAGTTGATAGTTTGCGAGGAGCGTCTGCTTTTCTTCCAGCGTCCAATCTCGCGGGTCTCGGTTCTTGAGTCTCGGTGTCCAGATCTTGTATTGACGTACGGCCATCGGTTTTCCAGTAGCACGCAGCAAGTCTATAAAATAATAAATCAAGTCCATATCGAAGTCCGAAGCTGTCATGACCACTTCAACTGGTGCGACGATTTCGTCTCTAACCTGTTGTTCGGCAGCCTCAATGGCTTTTTGCCAATTTGCTTCCGACATGTTGATATACTGACCAACATCACGCGTCGATTCCCGCACATTCTCTGCCCAACCCTGTGCGTGCCCCTCCAGCATCGGGAACACATACCGCAGCCGGTACTCTAAGGACGCCAGGTCGTAGGCGGCCGAATGCCTGGTAATCGCTAGGTATTCGGAGTGGGTGTCGATGAAGTCGATCAGGTATTCATGTGCCAGGAACTCGTCGTCAACTTTGAAATCGGTTTGATCAATTGTTTTGATTACATCGTCCTCAACCAAATGTAGTGCGTAAGACTTGTAGCGGGTGAGTAGATTGTCAGGTGATGTCGTGGCCGTCATCAACCAGTTTGAGAATGACCATTTGCTAAATTCATCATCGTACACAGCAAACTCTTCAGCACTGAGTGTTTTGACGAGTGTTTGTACCGTGTTCAAGCGGACTGGGTAGAGAATGAAGCGAGCGTATTCATGGTTCAGCGTCACAACGCCGATACCAATTTTCCAAAAGTCAAGATAGTGCGCGGCTTTCACCGCCGGAAACAATCGGTCCCACACAAAATTGAGTTCGTCTACGAAACGGTACACACTTTTTAAGATGGCTTGTGGAAGGTTTGCCGGTGTATGGAGTTTGGATTCGAGTAGTTCAAGAGTGGCAAGCCGATCCGCGTACTCATCCGCTTGGTGAACCGCTCTCCCATGCGACTCAATGATCGTCCGCCATTGCGTAAGGTAAGTCGGATTGTTTAGGGCAATCACATTCTCAGGCGGAAAAGGAACGCTGATTGTTTCGCCCTTCAGTTTTTGTAAGAAAGTATCGGCGACTTTTCGATTAACATGCAGCCAAAAAACAGACTGAGTAGCATGATCCACAACAATCAGAAATACCGGGAGGTTTGCCGTACGGCAGTAAGCAAGAAAGCTTTTTTCGCATTGATGTTTGGCAATACCGGTGGGACCGAGCTGAATGGTTTTTACCTGAACCTGGAATTTGCCGATCGGATAGCGGCCTTCATCCACTAGTTCGAGTACGCCATCAACGTTGGGGACTTTGTCATCGATTTTGGTTTCCCCTTTAACAAAGTAGTCGTCTAAGTGATACTCGAGAATCTTTTTGCTGCGGGCTTCCGGCGTAGAGGTGCTGGAGTAGGGGGCAGGTTTGATTTCGTCAGGCATGGGAAAGATTTACAACCAAGATACACGAATTGCATCAAGATGTGGATGTGTTTTTCTTCTACCTGATAAGTATCACTGCTTCGTATACAAGTTGTTTTAAATCAAGTAGATAGTCCAGTTTGAACGGAAACAGTGATCAGGTGCAATGTACCCGGCGGCCAAGAAGTCGGTTCGCACGTTTGCGTTTAAAAGAGACCAGAATAGGCTAAAATGGACGTGAATGGACCTTTAAGGTTAATTTTGGTAGAGATGCGAGATAAATGTATTTTCAATACTAAAGGAAATTAACGAACCTTAAAATCCTCGAATTTTTTAAATTCTTTGAGAATCTCGTTCGATAGCCGTAAACTTGAGACTACAAAAAACAGAGCGAGGAACAGTGTGAGAGCGAAGGCAAAACACATTCCTCGCTCTGTTTTTTTCTTCGCTCTCGCAACCAGCGATCAGCTTAGGCGCGCGGCATTCAGTGTCGTCTTAAACCTGACGGAAGGATCAGGCCGTTTCATCAAACCAGATCGAAAGAAATTTCTATGTCGCCGCTCGAAGCTCCATGTTTGAATGTGTCGCCATCTTAGTGTCCTGAAAGACGAGGCGGTCATTGATGAAGATACATTTGGTGGATTCTACGAGCGAGCCGACGAGTCGAACTCTGGTTCATGTGCCGCGACGGGTGCGATTTATTTCCAACGCTATCAAGGGTTGCCACCCGGCAAACTCCACTGCATAACAGTCAACCCTTTTTCCGTCGTCAGCGGCAGGATGACCGATCCGTTGCGCGTTACCTGCCAGTCCGTATAATGCGAAAGCGCGCCAGGCAACGCTGTATCGCCTGGTTTAAAGTGTGTCTGACTATCCGCTGTGACCTGCGTAACGGCGATGCCGTCGGCTTCACGACGAAAAGCGAAAAGGCTGTTGACTTGCTCGTCATATGCAAGATCCACAAGATGGTCGGTATACGTGATTGCGCCTTCCGGCGAGATCCTGTGCTGAGTGTCGTGATGATTTGTATAGATGTTCAGATGATAGTCGATGCCGTAGGCTGATTGAAGCGCGCTGTAGAGCGCTGAACTTCCTTCCATCAGGTGTTCAGGGCTTCCCTCATCCGGATATATAGCCAGGCCGTAGCGTTTTGCATGAGAAAGGAATACGGTCTTCACCAGACCGTTCTTGTGATTGCCGAAGACCTGAAGGTGCTCCAGGGGCGGCGTGATCAGCGGCTCCCGCAACGCACCGGTTTTTGGATCAATGCACACGAATTGTCCTGTGCTCTTTGTCGGGACGACAAGTATTTTGTCCTCCCATACGATCAGCTTTTGAAAAGCACCATCCAAAGACCTGCTAGTCGTGTTCGTGGTTGGCGTGTGCATTCCGACCGCGCTCCAGCGTACTGCCCCTTCCAGATCCAGTGCTGTCACCCGGTTATACCGGACGTTCTGCCTCACTAATATTTCCAGCAGCACGATCCGTCCGTAGCCTGCGCCGAAATCGATGATCTGTAAGTCAGCTTCATCGTCTGTCTGGCGTGGACTTGCAATTTTTTTTACAGGTTGCGAATTGTTGGCGCTATACAGGAGGATCTCCTCATTACTCTGTTCAGCCCGGGCGTTGCAAATGAATATATGATCCGCTTCGTCGAGCCGGATGCGAGGCCGGGCGCGGACCTTACGTGCCTCAGTTTCGCTAACTCTCGCCTTCGAAGAAGCCGCGACAAATTGGGGAAGAATGCCTTCCGGGCCCCAGGGGATATGTGTCAGAACTGAAAAGTGATTCGAGCGTGGATATGTCATGATCTTTGATAATTATCCCCAATTGGGGCTGAAGAAATCCACCGGCTCGTCTGCTCCCGCGGCCAGCAGGGCATCGACTGTTAGCCGTTGTAAATAATCATAGTTCGGCCTGTCCCACAGGCTGAATACTTCGGGAGAGTTTGCTACCTCCGTGCCCGTCGCCAGGGCCGTATGCTCTTCGGCGTCTTTGAACAACACGATGTCTCCTTTCAGCGGCTTGGGTGAGTGCACATCGTTCCGGTCGAATGTTCGCTGTACATTTCCTCCGCGAATGCGGGCGCGAAAATAATTGTTGATCCCCTCGCCGTTGACATCACCCCCCTGCAGGGCAATATCCCGGGCATACGCATCGTGCATATCCTGCCAGGTGAGATATCCCATCTTGTATGCGCTGAACATGACCACTTCCCAGCAATTCATGTTCCCGCCTACTGGATTTGGCTCCAGGTTGGTATTGTCCAGAATCCATCTTCCCATGGCGGTTCCCGTCAGCGGACCATTTTGTTGCCCCCATGTCAGATTCGTACCACCACTTATTTGCTGTAGTTCCTCGATTTTGTCCGCAGTGCCTACCTGCCGCCTCACATTGCTAATCAACTGCGCATTGATAGCGACGCCGTCGCCGATCTGACGCAGGATAATGGGCGCCCACGCGATCAGTTCGTCTACGTTGTTATGCAGCGGGAGTAATGCTTCCGCCTGACCCTGTGTATACCCAGCGCCTGTCAGCCGGGCGATGAGCCGATTGTATTTGACCCGCTTACAAATGAAATACCCGGCTACGCCGATGCCCACGATCAAGACGACGCCCAGTAGAATACCACCGATGATCAGGGCGGGAGAAGCGTATAGTTCGATCTTGATGTTCTTTGGGTCGCTGATGTCTACGGAAGTTTTACTAAGACCATATTTTTCTTTGAGCCGGGCCAGTTCTGCTTCCAACGCTTCTTCCGTGGCGCCGTCTAATTTATTGATGGATGCCAGTAACTCGTTACCGGCCATCTCTTTCCGTTTTTCGGGAGGCAGATTGGGAATATCTTTTTCCTCGATGTTCTCTGTTGGGCCGGGGTCAGGGCCTTGCGTAGGGGAGACTCCTTCCCCCTCCATTTGAACGGGAGGGGTGACGGAAAACGACCTTTGGTTAGCCAGATCCCGGAGAGCTTTCAGTTGCTTTGCATGCGTACTGCTATTCGCCATGGCCTGCCATCTTCGTTGTGCGATGGCTCCGGGGTGAAGATCCGGGAACTGAAGTGAAGGGTCACCGCCGCGCGCGTGCTGTGCAATGTCATGGGAAACGGACTGACTGGTATTCTCCTGTGGTTTCTCCGTACGGGTGTTCATAGAATGGTGGTTAACAGAATTGGGATTTAAACGCTAAACTGTTCGGTATATCTTTTTGGTCCAACTTTTTCTGCGTCGATAATTGACGATTTCAGGATGATCAATATACCGGGTTGTCTTCACATTTCCAACCCCTTTGGCTGATGTTACTCTCTTTTGGGGTAAGCTGGGCTCAGTAGGAGTTGTATTTTGACCATCTATTTGTAAGCGCATTTCGGCAGCTGTACATTGCGACTAAATACGCCTGGCATGGGACTGAAGATAAATAAACGAAACGTATGACGTCTATTATGACCCCTGATGATGAAATTACGCATGCATGAAGGAGATCCTGGGATGGCGGCCATTCCGAACGTATCTGGTTAGTTTTCTCGATAAGGATGCTAAAAGTTATACCCAAAATGAAGCCCGGGTTCATAACCAAAGTATTCAGGCCATTTACTTTCCTTTAATTCAAAAGATTGTGGTGTATTGGTTTTTATCGGCCAATGAGTCAAGCCAATAGATGGTTCTATAAAGAAACGGTTTTTAAATGGTTTAACCTGGTAGCCCAAACGGTAGGTTATAAATAATGTGTATCCATTTGCAATCTTTTTATTACTCTCATCATAATATTTTTGAAAAGCATTCATAGCATGAACGGCTGTGTATAGTCTTTTCCACCAAAAACGATTGTATGCTAATCCAATTACATTTTGGCGTACATACCCGGGATAGTTTTCTCCCGGTGCATCAAATGATTTCCCCCAAGGGATGCCTAGCGGAAAAGCAAACCTGGATCTTTTTAATTCTAAGAAAACAATATTTTTAGGTGTTATCCTATATCCAACATTTAATTGTATAAACTCAGGTGGATTCGGGTCATTGGGAATTAAATTTCCTAACATCAGGAATGTACTTCCAATAAAATACTTTTTATAAGTACTGTCTTGTTTGGCATCCTGAGCTTTGAGTTGTATTGTGCTTGCCATTAGTAAGACAAAACCAATGAATAAAATCTTCCTTTGCATTTCTTTTTATGTTAAACGATACTGCAAAAGTAGATTGGCGAGATACAACAACTCGTTCACTTAAGTTAAGAAACACGTTTTAGCTCTTTTTCTCAAGAATTCTTGCTCTTAATCTGCTTAATGATTGAGGTTTGATGCCTAAATAGCTCGCTAATTGGTGCTGTGGAACACGTTGAATAAGGTCCGGTCTTTTTTGTAGTAAGTTCAGGTATCGTTGTTCAGGAGAAGAGGTCTTGAACTCGTCAAAGTCTATTTGTTGTTTAGCTAAGAGTTCTTCGGATAACATTCTGCACATCGTTTCAAACTTTGGGAATTTGCTGTTTATTTCTAATTCCATATCAGAATTTGAAACCGTAAGAATACTGTCTTCTATACAACTTATATAATATTCTGACGGAGTTTTGCTTATTACACAAGGGGGTGTCAAAGCTTCCATTTCTGTGTAGAAAGCAGTGGTTTTTTCTTCACTATCTAAAACATAATATGTCCGAATACAGCCTTTTAGAACAAAGAAGCTGTCTTTCGATTTTTGTCCTTCTTTGAGTAGCGTAGTTCCCTTCTTAACAGAGCGGAATATATCTAACGAAAGTATTGCCTTCTTCTCATCTTCTGTCAGAGAAATGTATTTTGATATAAAGCCGAATAATAGATCTTGCATTGTTTTATGTTGTTGCTTTCGTTTTTTACACTTTCCGCCAATTCAGCAAATTATCAGTAATCTTTTCTGTCCAAATTCCTTCGGCGCGCGATGAAGACAGGGAGGTACCCGGCTTTCGGGATGATCGATGGCCAGCTTCCATAGATGACCAAGACCCAGGCTTATCGGGCGCGCGGTAGGTGTAGCTTGATAGTGCAGATCAAAGAAATGTTCACGCAGGAACGACTCAAAACCATCCGCTGGCCCACGGTATAGCTTTTTGAGCTTTTTACGTATTTCCGGGATAAGCACTTTCTGGATGCCCTGTGAGTTTGGCAATATTTCACTAGGCTGACCGTAATATGTACATAAAAAGGTATCGACTGGTAAAGGTGATCGATCTACGTGAAAAGAATAAACGTCGGTCGGGAAAAATGAGTGGGTATCATCCCGGTCGTAGTGGTTGATCACATTCAGGGTTGGCGATGCGCCATGAGCCTCCAACGCTTTCAGGTCATTTAAAAGGATTTCGCGGGCATATTCTCCCTGCTCACTTAATGGAAGCGCGCGAAGCTCCTCTTGTTCAACTGCCGTTATATTTCCGCTGAGCTCCACCTTGTTGACAATCTCAGAAAAATCGCCCGTCAGTTTGCGCGTCCAGCAGATGGCATTAACTTCCCCTTGAAACGGCGTGCAAACGAGATCCCGGAAATTTGTGACATACCGGATCTGATCCTCGGCATAAGATAGATCAATCATAACATGATAGCATCGCTATTACGGGTCTCAAGTATGCGATTCATAAAATCCTTAAAATTTTTACCTATTCCCCATGATACGCGTACGATCCGCTGGCAGCACCTGCTGTGAACGTGTACGCTTAAAATCCCGCAGGAACTCCTGGGTAGACTTGCCGGTAAGCGCTTTTAGTTTGCGGTGTAATTGGATACGGCTTAACCCTCTGGCCGTTGTCAACGCGTCTGCGTCGAATGTAGCCTCGGCGTAACGTTCTTCCAGGATCTCCAGCAAAGAATCCATAAAATCTATTTCCGGATCGGATGAGAATATATCCCGCGGTTGTGCGAGCTGGCGATTGAAGTCATGGTGCAGGTTCTCGCGTTGCGCAATAATGTTCTGTACCCGCTGGCGAAGCTCTTCGGGCGCGAAAGGTTTACTAATGTATTCGTCGGCATCGGCTTGAAGCCCTTGTGCCTTGTTCTCCTGTTCCGCATTCGCCGTCAGCATCACCACCGGAATATGGCTGGTGATCGTAGCATCGCGCAGCTTCTCACAAAAGTTCTGCGATGTCTCTATATCGGTAATGACAAGATCGGGCACTTGCGCTTGCGCCTTCTCCCATCCCGAGTTTTCGTTGTTGGCAACGATCGTCCGGAACTGTGTTTTTAAGGTCTTCTCCATCAGCGAGCGCATCGCCGCGTTATCCGCAATGACGAGCACAACGGGCTGTTCGCTGGTTTCATCGTCCTGTACGGCAAGCGCGGCTTCCCGCGTTGCCACTTCCGGTGGAACGTCTTTTGAGTCGGCTGGGCCAGGCC
>NZ_JAHESC010000076.1 GCF_018598185.1 Dawidia soli | reverse complement strand
AGTTCTGTATACGACCCAGGCAACGGTCCGTGCGGAAGAAGATCGGGCCACGTACCGGTGGACGTCTTCGACCGGCTTTACCAGCACCGAGCGCGAGGTGACGCTGCGCGAACCGGCCACCTACACCCTGGCGGTCGTCAGCGCACGTGGATGTGAAGCTTCCGATAGCTTTGAGGTCCGCACCTCCAACGACCTGCTGCAGGCCGATTTCCTGCTGGCGTCGGAAGCCAACGCCGGCGACACCGTTGTCGTCGTAGACATCAGCTGGCCGGTGCCCGAAGGAATAACATGGACGTTGCCGGCCGGCGCTTCGCTGATAAATTCCGGTGACGCCCACGGCGAGATCGTATTTGCCGCTCCCGGTGAATACGACATCGTACTCAATACCTACCTGGGCGAATGCATCGCCGACCTGACAAGGCGCATCACCGTACTGGACGGTGCCGGTGGCAACGAGGCAGGCCGCACGCCGGAGTCCGTGATTGCGGGGTTCGAGGTATATCCCAATCCGAACCACGGGCGGTTTACCGTAGCCGTGGCGTTACGCGAGGCAGCGGCTGTGGCGCATGTGCGCATGCTGGCCGTCACCGGCAGCCGCCGGTTCTTTGAAGCGGAAGTGCGGGGCAACGGGGAATACTACTACCAGGGCAGTGTGCTGCCGGCGGGAATATACCTGGTGGTGCTGGACGCGGGTAAGGAAACAAAGGTGAAACGCGTGGTGATTGAATAGAACGTTAATGCATTACCGATAATGAAAGTTGGAAAAAAACTGTTAGGGATCATGTTGTTGTCACTGTCCGGATGGATCGGGCAGGAAGGATTTGCGCAGGATCGTCCGGCCGTTATGTACGGCCCGAATCGCGTATGCCCCGGAGAGACGGCGTCGTACACGGCCGACTTCGGTTGCGACAAGCCCATTCGCATCAGTTGGAATATCTCCGGCGGGGAGTTCGTCGGTGAGACTGCCAACAGACGTTCCGTCACAGTGATCTGGAACGGCACCCAGGCTTCGATGTCGATCAGTGCCAACCAGCACTTCGACATGGTGGGCGAGGGGTGCAATGAAAACACCGGAGCATATCCGGCGATGGGCGTATCCTGGATCATACCGCCGAGCGCGCAGCTGCCGCGTCCGGCGGCGCCCGTGATCAGCGGCAACCTGGATGTCTCCAACAATGCCTGCGAGAACTCGGCGGTAACGATCAGCGCTGCCACCGGTGCATCGCCGTATTCCATGGACTTCCTCTGGGAGATCAGCACCAACGACGGTGCCAGCTACTCCGCTTATACCGGTGCGCCCAATGCGAGCAGCTTCAGTTATACTATCCCGGCGTTGGGCACGGCGCGTACGGTACGCTTCCGTGTCAAGACGCGCTTCACGGCATGCCAAATAGTGGAATCACCCTGGGTCAATTCAGGGCCGATGTATATCAATCCGGCACCGCCGACGGTCACCTTCCTGGACGCCGACCCGGCGATCTGTACGGACAATCCTTCTGTGCAATTGAATATCACGGGTGGCGATGCCAACACGGAATACCTCTTCAGCTACGACAACCAGACGGTCGCCAACAACGAAGGGCCTAATGTCGTCCTTCGCGGGCCCGGTATACACACCGTGCCGCTGACCTACGTACCGCGGGCCGGCACGTTGCCGCATTCCTTTCAGTACGGTCTTGCGTTCAAGGCAGTGGACGCGGAAGGAAACCCGGTCGCATCGTCGGCATGCGAAGCCACCGGCACCTTTGTCATCACCGACGGTTCATATTCCCTCGGCCTGGACCTGGCGCCCCGGAACGAGCGGTGCCACAATACCGGCGACGGTGGAATAACCTTAACCCATACCAACGGCGCGGAGCCGTATACCTATACCTGGACACGACCGGCGAGCACTACGACGTGGGCGACCAAAGACCTGACCAACGTACCAGGGGGTGTGACCTATACGGTCGTCGCCCGTGATGCGCACGGCTGTACCGGCACGGACTCGGAGACGGTGGTAAAACCCGCCGAGTTGCGGATCAACAGCGCCTATATGGTACCGAATGCCGCCGGCTTTGGCGTGAGCTGTCATGCCGACAACCTGGGGGGCGTCAGGAACGATGGACGGATCACGGTGGAAGCCGAAGGTGGCACCGGCGACCGGCGGTTTGACCTGACGGGGCTTGTCCGCAACGCCCTCAATCAGCCGTCGGCTACGATCACCGCCCTGTACCCCGACACGTACACGGTGGTCGTGCGCGACGCCAACCGCTGCGAGTATGAATATGCCCAACCGGTAGCGGTGACATCGCCCGATCCGTTGACGCATACACGGATCGCCAAGACCGACCTGACCTGTGCGAACGTCGCGCGGGGCGAGGTTGCGTTGACGGGTGTTGCCGGGGGGACCGGTGACTATATGTATTCACTGAACGGCGGAACCTACCAGCCGTCTGCCTCGTTTCAGAATTTACTTTCGGGAAGTTATACCATCACGGTCCGCGATGGAAGCGGGTGTACACAACAGGACACGGCAACCCTGCGGCAGCCTGCGTTGATGGTTGTCGGTCTTGCCGGCAGCACACCGCAAAGCTGTACCGAAATCCGGGACGGTGTCATCGGCCTGGGCCCGGGCAAGGGCGGTACGGGCAAACGTATGTACTCAATTGATGGCAGCAGGTATGTGCCCGAGGCCGATACGGTGTTATTCGAAGGGCTCGCGTCGGGTGGCTATACCGTGTACATACGCGACGACAATGCGTGCGTGGTCACCCGGAATTACCCACTGGACATCCGCCCGGTCATTACCGGCCCGATCTCGGAGACAGAAGTGATCAGTTGCCACGGCGAACGCGACGGCGCCCTGCGGGTGACCGCCGATGGCGGCACGGCACCCTATACCTATACGTGGTCGACAGGCGGTACTGATCCTGCCATTGTGAACCTGGCGGCTGACACCTTTACCGTAACGATCCGCGATTCGAAACGCTGTGAAAAGACATTTACCCATATACTTCGGCAACCCGGTGTACTGACTGCCAGGGCGGCCGTGGCGGACTATGCCGGTTACGGCGTGCGTTGTAACGGATCCGTCGATGGCGCCATCGATATTACCATGTCCGGCGGCACACCGCCCTTTGCGTATACCTGGAGCAACCAGGCCACCACCAAAGACGTGAAGGGGCTGGCGCCTGGCGTCTACAGCGTAACGGTTGTCGACGGTCACGGTTGCAAGACCGATGCCGACGATCTACGCGTTACAGAGCCTGCGGTGATCGGCCTGGCCGTCGGGGAAGCAAAAAATATCTCATGCAAGGACGGCAGTGACGGTGAGGTACTGCTGTCGGCAACCGGTGGGGCAGCGGGCTATCGCTATTCGCTCGACGGAACCACCTGGCTGGAAGAAGACCGCTTTACGGGCCTGACGGCAGGCCCCTATATCGTTCGCGTTCGCGACAGTAACGGATGTACGACGCTGACCGACACGACGCTGACCGAACCCGATAAACTTTTGCTCGGCCCGATCTCCAAAGTTGAAACTACCTGCGGAGAAGCAAATGGCAAGGCCGAAGTGCTCGCGTCCGGCGGGGCAGGGGGGTATTTCTATACCTGGCATGATCGATCCGGCTCCATCGTGGAGTATGGCGCGGCCGCGGATTCCCTCCGCAGTGGTACCTACCAAGTTGTTGTGCGGGACCGCAATGCGTGCGAGACTCCGCTGGAAGTGGTCATGCGGGATTCGGATGGTCCGCGCGTAACCCTCGAAGACACGGTCGGATTGACCTGCTTCGAAAGCAACGACGGTGTGATCCGGATCAGCGTAAACCACGGACAAGCGCCGTATCGCCTCGTGTGGGATATACCCGGTGAAACGGGGCTGATCGTCGAGGACGTTACCGGTGGCAAACATTGGGTAGAAGTATACGATGCCCGTGGTTGCTGGTCGAAAGAGGATTTCGACGTGTCGACCCCGACGAAGATCGAAATCGCAGAGACATTGACCGAGCCTTCGTGCCGTGGTACAGCCGACGGCAGCATTGTGATATCGGCGTCCGGCGGTAACCCCGGCGGGTACCAGTATAATTGGGATCACGGCGTGTCGGGCACGGTGCTGGAAAATCTGGGGGCGGGTACCTATACCGTAACGGTTACCGATGTGCGGGACTGCAAAGGCGTTAAAGAAATTGAAGTCATAGACCCCGCGCAATTTGTTGTCGATGCCGGCGGGGACCGGACGATCTGCGTGGGGCAGAAGGCCGTCATCCGTGCACAGGAAGACGGTACGTACACCTGGACGTCGTCGGTCGGATTCACCAGTGAGGAGCGGGAGGTCGTGCTGACGGTGCCCGGGACGTATTCGTTGAAAGTCGTCAGCCCGCGGGGCTGTGAGGCATCCGACACCTTTATACTGCAGACTTCCACAGACCTGCTGAAAGCCGATTTCCTCATGGCTTCCGAAGCCGCCGTGGGTGACACCGTGGTGGTGGTCGATATCAGCTGGCCTGTTCCCGAAGGATTGCGCTGGACGTTACCCGAGGCTGCGGCCATGGTACGGGCGGAAGACGTTTATGGCGAGATGGTATTTTCACAGCCGGGCGAATATGATATTATTCTGAATACATTCCTGGGAGAATGTATTGCCGACCTGACAAAACACATCGTCATTCTCGAAGGGGAGGCCCCGGATGAAGCGGGACGTCAGCCCTCCAGTCTGATCGAACAATTTGAAGTATACCCCAACCCGAGCGACGGCCGGTTTACCATTGCCGTAACATTGCGCGATGAAAATACAGTCGGCTACATGCAGATGATATCCGTCTCCGGCGAACGACGCCTGCTGGATGTCGAAGTGCGTGGCACCGATGAGTATTATTACCAGGACAAGGTATTGCCGGCGGGAATCTATTTTGTGGTGGTGAAAGCGGGCAGCGAAAAAAAATGGAAGCGCATAGTGGTGAAATAAATATGTCAGATACTTGCCATGATGACACACGTTGCTATAAAGAAACATCATATTATCGCACTCCTGGCGGGGCTATTTTTCCTGGCATGGAACCCCGTGTCCGGCCAGGAAGAGTTCCGGATCGATGGTGAAAGCTCAGTATGTCCTGATGGGGTTTACTACTATTACATCGCGGACCCACCGGATTGGAGCAGTACGAATTGTCCACGCTCCGACGTGAGTTGGGTGGTGATGGGCGGACAATTCGTAGGCGGCTATGACAACACCGTATATGGTGGCGGTTATGCCGTGCACAATACTACCGCCGTGGCCGTGATCTGGACCGGCGAGCTAGCCACGCGATCGATCTATGCGGAGTCGCGTGCATTCAGCGATACCGGTGTAGGCGCCGTCGTCTGTGCGACCAGTATACCCATTACCTTTATCATTCCACCGGGAAACCATCCGCCGGCACCGGCTGCGCCCGCGTTTTCGGGCGTCACCAATAACCTGTGCGCGGGCCAGGGTGTTACGATCACCGCGGCCACCGGTACTTCCGGGTATACGTTCAGGCACGTCTGGGAAATGCGGATCAACGGACAGGCCTACACGTCCCTTCCGCATACCGGCTCCAGCTTCACCTATACTACTCCGGGCGTTGCCGAGGCCAGCACCATCGAATTCCGGGTAAAGACGCAGTTCACGGCGTGTGAAAACCTGGAATCCGGCTGGGTCAACTCCGGACCTTTATTTGTCAACCCTGCGCCACCGGCGCTGAGCTTGGCAGGTGTCGATCCGCAGGTCTGCGCGGACGATGCACGCGTACGGATCAATATCACCGGCGGCAACGGCGCTTCGAAATATCTTTTTGTCTACAACAACGAAACCGTCACCAACAACGGCAGCGGCAGCAGACCGCTGACGGGCGCCGGCACGCATAGCATCCCCATCCGCTTCAATCCGAACCTGGGTACACTGCCACAGACATTCGCGTATCAGCTATCGTTCGTGTCGGAGAGCGGGGTACCGGCGGCATGCGTGACGGAAGGAACCTTCGCCCTGACAGATGAATCCTACACCCTGGGATTCAGCATCAACGCCGTGGCCGAACGCTGCCACAATACCGGCGACGGTCAGGTCAACCTCACGCATACGAACGGCGCGGCGCCGTATACGTATACCTGGACCAATAACCAAAATACGGACACCGGGTCGACCGAAGACCTGACCGCCGTGCCGGGTAACATAAAATATTCGGTTGCCGTTCGCGACGCCCATGGCTGCGCGGGCGACACGGCGGCGACCGTCAATAAACCCGACGAGGTCAAGATCAACAGCGCCTACCTGTCGTCCGATCACTTTGATTTCGGTGTAAGCTGTCATACCGCCAACTTCGGCGGGGTCAAAAACGACGGTATTATCACCGTGGAAGCCGAAGGCGGCACCGGCACCCTTGATTACGCGCTGACAAGCGTTGCACACGCCGTAACCTACCAGGCCGACTCCGTGATCGGCGGACTATTTGCCGATACCTATACCGTACGGGTACGCGACGACAACGGTTGTGAGGCAACCTATAGTTCTCCGGTGACGGTTTCATCGCCCGCCCCGGTAAGCTTCACAGACATCAGCAAGACAGACCTGCAATGCGCCGGCATCCCTACCGGCACGCTGACGGTCAACGGCGCGGACGGCGGAACAGAATCCTACGAATACTCGATCAACGGCACGAGCTTCTATTCGTCACCGGCCTTTACGAACCTGGCCGCGCAAACCTATACCGTGACGATACGCGATGAGGCTGGTTGTACGCAGCGCGGCGCCGTCACCATCGGCCAGCCTGCGTCGATCGTGCCAGGCAACATCACCGGCGTGCTGCAGAGCTGCGCGGAGAAGATCGACGGCGCCATTCAGATCACACCCGCCAAGGGTGGTACAGGCGCACGCCAATATTCGATCAACGGCACAAACTACAAAGTGGAAAGCACGCCTGTGCTATTCGAAGGGCTTGCCTCCGCGAACTATACAATCTACATACGCGATTCGAGCAAATGTACGGTAACCCAAAGTTATTTCCTGGATGTGCGGCCGAAGATCACCGGTGTGATCTCGGAGTCGCAGGTCATTAGCTGCAACGGCCGTGCTGACGGAGCGCTGCAGGTTGTGCCGGGCGGCGGCACCGGACCGTATACCACCACCTGGTCGACCGGAGTGACCGGAGCGGCAATCGCCAACCTGGTGGCCGACGACTATGCCGTGACGGTGCGCGACAGCAAAGGATGTGAAGGATTATTTACGTATCCATTAGGGGAGCCTGCCGTCCTGGTATCCGGTGCCACCGTATCGGATTATACCGGCTACGGCGTGCGGTGCCATGGCAGCAGCGACGGCACCATCGACGCCACCGTTACGGGGGGCACCAAGCCGTATCACTATAGCTGGAGCACCGGGGCGGTGAGCGAAGGTGTCAAGGGGCTTGCGCCAGGAGTATATGCGGTGGCGATTACCGACGCGCGTGGCTGCCAGACATCTTCGGGAAACCTGATCGTCCGGGAGCCGGCAGCCGTAGGCGTACAGGTCGACCAGGACCGGATAATGAACGTTTCGTGTACAGAGGGCAGCAATGGACAGGTAACACTCATGGCCACCGGCGGTGCGGGGCAATACACGTACGCGCGAAACGGGATCGATTGGCAGGAAGACCCTGTCTTTGCGGGTCTCAAGGCCCTGCCGTATACCTTCACCGTTCGCGACGGCAACGGCTGTGAAAGCACTGCGACGGCCACGCTGACCGAGCCGAAAAAACTGGTGCTGGAAATAGTCAGCAAAATAGAAACCACCTGCGGCCAGGCAAACGGCCGCGTGGAAGTGGCCGCTGCGGGTGGTGCCGGCAATTATAGCTATGCCTGGTACAACGACGATGGCGTGCAGATTGCCGACGGAGCAATAAACAGTGCATTGCGCAGTGGCGACTACGAGGTGATGGTGCATGATGGAAATGCCTGTGAAACGATCTTACCCATCAATATGAACGACTCCGACGGACCTCACATTGCACAGGAGGCTCTTGTCGACGTGACGTGCTACGCCAGCGCCGACGGCGTGATCCGGGTAAGCGTAAGCGAGGGGCAGGCCCCGTATACCATTACCTGGGACATCGCAGGTGCCACCGGCACGGAGGTAACGGCGGTAGCGGCCGGTAAGCATTGGGTGGAAGTGCGCGACGCCAAGGGATGCTGGGCGAAAGAGATCTTTGATGTATGGACACCCGATCCCCTGACGCTGGAGAATATTATCGAAGAACCTTCCTGCCGGGGCGATGCCGACGGCAGGATCTGGGTACAGGCCGCCGGCGGTAACGCAGGGCCTTACCAATATACCTGGGACACCGGAGAGACCACGCAGGAACTCCATGCACTGCCTGCGGGCACCTACGGCATTACGGTGACAGACGTACGAATGTGTACGCACCAGGCATCGATCGTAGTACCCGACCCCATGCCGTTCGTAGTAGATGCTGGCGGAAATCGGACGATCTGTGTCGGGCAGAAACTGACGGTACGGGCGCAGGAAGACAATGCGCAGTATTCCTGGACTTCCTCGGTCGGATTTACCAGCGTCGCACGTGAAGTTATCCTGGATACACCGGGAGAATATACCCTGGCGGTGATCAGCGCCCGCGGATGTGAGGGGGCCGACAGCTTTACGCTGCAAACCTCGACAGACCTGCTGCAGGCCGATTTTCTGATGGCCACCGAGGCGTTTGCAAAGGATACGGTCGTGGTCGTCGACATCAGCTGGCCTGTGCCCGAAGGTGTGCAATGGACCGTACCCGAAGGCGTTGCATTGATCGCGCAGGAAGATGCCTATGGCAGTATCGTCTTCGCCGATCCGGGCGAATATACGATCGTATTGAATACCTTCCTGGGAGAATGCATCGCTACCTTATCTAAGACGATCACGATCCAGTCAGGTAGTGACAGCCAGGCAGGGCGGGAGGGAAGCTCGCTGATCACGGACTTTGATGTATACCCCAACCCGAACAACGGCCGGTTCACCGTATCCGTCGTATTGCGCCGGGCCGACGTAGTGGCGCGGGTGCGCATGCTCAGCGTTACCGGCGATCGCCGGCTGTTCGATGCCGAGCTGCTGGGCAACGGCGAATATCAATACCAGGGCAACGCGTTACCGGCAGGCGTATACCTCGTGCTGCTGGAAGCCGGAAAGGAACAACGGGTAAAGCGGGTTGTAGTAGAATAAGGATGCGGGCCTACATTTCTTCCAACACCGAAAGGATATTGCCGGAAGGATCCTTGAACCAGGCAATCGTAGGGCCACCGTTGTCGCGGGAAATGCCTTTGGCGTCGGTTCGATACGCCGGATCGTCGTAGTGCTCGAACTGCACACCATTTTTAGAGAGCTCGTCCACTGCCTTTTCAACATCGGCCACGGGAAAATTCAGGACGGTGTATGTTGCCGGCTGGTGGTTGTCTTTGGGATATAGCAGCACGCCGCTCCGATCGGCCAGGTGCAGGAACAGGATGCCGTTCTCTTCCGATACATTCAGTCCCAGAACATGCTGGTAGAACTTTTTGGCTTGCGGGATGTCTTTAACCGAAAACCCGCTGAAAGCTTTTGCGTCGCGTAAGTTCAACATAATAAAAAAGGGTTTTAGTGTGACCTAAAACCCTAAAAAACCGTTCCACAACGGCACAACGCGGTGCTATTTCTTTCCTTTCTCAGGAAAATGCGCGCGCTTCACGCCATCGATAACCTCCAGCAGGCCGTCTTTCGGCGCATCACACGTCATTTCCCAAAACATGATACCATCCAGCTTCTGATCGATGGCGTATTCGGTCTTGAGCTTCATCGACTGCTTGTCGTCAAACGTAACAAACAATTTCTCGGCAGCATTGTAGAGATAAGGCGCCTTTGCCGTCGCATCCCAATAGGTCTTGAAGCCCCTGGCCGGCGTCAGCTCACGCGAAAACCGGCGATAATCGATAAAGGCCTTGAACTTGCCCGATTGGAACAGACCGTTGTTGACATCCGGCACATTCTCCCACATGCGTCCGTAGAACGCTGCACCGATCACAAGCTTGTTACGTGGTATGCCGAGCTTGACCAGGTATTGTACGGCGTTGTCTGTCGACTCCTGCTGATCGCCGGGGTTCGAGTACAGCGGCGTGTGATGGCCCGTGCGGGTAGAGTATCCGTTCACGAGGTCGTAGGTCATGAGGTTTACGCGGTCGGCAATGGCCATGACGGCTTTCCAGTCGACCGACTCGTCCAGGTACTTTTGAAAACCACCGGCGGCGAAGCTCAGCTCGTACGCCGGGCTGTTGACCTTGCGCAGGACACGCAGCAGCTCGGTAAAGTGTTCTTTATCGGAGGCGGCATACGCATGACCAGGAGGGCCTTCGATCGTAGGGTACTCCCAGTCGAGGTCGAGGCCGTCTGCCTGGAAGTACTGGCTCAGCTGATGGACGGACTGCGCAAACTCGGTACGGCCGGCATCGGTGGAAAATACATCCGAGCACGTGGGGCAGCCTTCCCAGCCGCCGAGCGACAGAATGATCTTGAGCGGCGGGTGCTTTTTCTTTAAGCCGACCAGCGCGCGGATCGTAGCCGAGTCGCGGCCATTATCGACAGTGAGCCGGTTGCCTTTCAGATGGCAAAAGCTGTAGATGATGTGGGTGAGCTTTTTCGCCGGGATGCTATCGACCTTCTCCGGACCACCAGAGTAATACGCGATCACGGAAAACCGGGAAGGAGCTTTTTGGGCATGAAGACTGGCACTGGCCACGAGCGCCAGCGCAACGAGAAGTGTGCGAAAAATTGTCATTGTTGGTTGGGTTGATGATGACAAGGTCGCGGCTTTTGGGGATAGCTGGATGATCTTTCGTATGAATGGGTATTTGACCGGGTGAGACCGGGGTTGTGCTGTGTGTCTGTATAAAAAACGAAAAAGCGCCGGTCCCGATAGCGATCGGGAAGCCGGAGCTCTTTACTGCATAGCACAATTAATATAATTGTTTAAACTTCTGGAGGAGTGGATCAGCGAACGACCTCGATCCCGCCGCGGTAATATCCCCGCACCTTTCGTTGGTTGATCAGCAGATCAAACGATAGGGTGTAGTCGCGGCGGGCTTCGTCCAGTAGCTTGACGGTGACGGTGCCGCCCTCGAGCTCTTTATAGACTTGGCCGCCTTCCTGCCGCTCCCGGTCATAATCCACCGTCACGTCCGCACGATGAAACGTTTCCACTCCTTTCAAGTGTTGGGCGTCAAACGTATATGTTCCTTCCGGAAGCATGTCAGCCGCATTGGTGTACAGGTCGAACGATACGCTGTGGATCTTCCGCGCCTTGCCGGGCGAGTCGATGGTCACCGACCACACTTGTACAGGGCTCCCCGGCGTCTCCTCGTGTGGCGTGGTGACGCTGGATACGAGCGCATACGACTTTCCATCCACGATAAACTGGCTGTTGAAACGTGAGTCATCGTCGAAGGTGCACGACCAAAGTGATGCAGTCGAGGCCATCAGCCAGGCAACAGGTAGATATGGATTGCGCATGCGCAGCACAGTAATTGGGGCTCTGTTATGGTGCAAGGATAGCGGTTCGGCCGAGTGTAATTTTTTGAATCGCCGGCGAAATATTACACATGACGGACGGTCGCCGAAAACATTAATTACTCGCCTGACCAAATCCACTGCCGGGATTTCCGTACTTTTGAACCTTAATTTTTCAGATCTTGAATTACTTATCCGCTGAAAACGTAGGCAAAACGTTCTCCGACCGCTGGCTCTTTAAAGATATCACACTTGGCATTTCGCAGGGCGAGAAATTTGCCCTGGTTGGCAATAACGGTGTCGGAAAATCAACCTTGTTAAAGATCCTTACAGGCGAGCTGGCACCCGATGCCGGCAAAGTCAGCATCCGGCAGGGCAAACGGTTGGGGTATCTTACCCAGCAACCGGTTGTGGCTGACGGCCTGACCGTCAAGGACGTACTGTTCAGCGATGAGAATGAGATCGCCAAAGTGGTGAAGGAGTACGAAGACTGTATTCACCACCCCGACACCTCGCCGGAAAAGATGCAGGCAGTGCTGGAGCGCATGGAAGAGCTGAAAGCGTGGGACTATGAAGCCAAGGTGCACGAAGTGATCGAGAAGCTCGGCGTGCCCGACTTCGATAAGAAATTCAGCGAGCTCTCGGGTGGTCAGAAGAAACGTATCTTCCTGGCACAGTTGCTGTTGCAGGAACCCGACCTCATCATCATGGACGAGCCGACCAACCACCTGGACCTGTCGGCCATTGAGTGGTTGGAGAATTACCTGTCGGGTGCCAACATCACCCTCATCATGGTGACCCACGACCGCTACTTCCTCGACAGCGTTGCCACCGAGATCATCGAGATCGACCGCGGACAGCTGTACCGGTATAAAGGCAACTACGCCTACTTCCTGGAAAAAAAGGAGCAACGGGAAGAGATCGTCAAGGCGGAAGTATCCAAAGCACGCAACCTGCTCAAAAAAGAGCTCGACTGGATGCGCCGCCAACCGAAGGCGCGGGGTACCAAAGCTAAATACCGCATTGAAGCGTTTTACGACCTGCAGGAGAAAGCCTCTCAGGACCTGCGCAAAGACAAGCTGGAGCTGGACATCAAAGAATCCCGCCAGGGCGGCAAGATCCTGGAGGTGGAACATATTAATAAGAATTTCGGATCACTGCCTATCGTGACCGACTTCTCGTATGTCTTCAAAAAGAACGACCGCATCGGCATTGTCGGTAAGAACGGCATCGGCAAGTCGACATTCCTCGACATGCTTACCGGCAAACTGAAGCCCGACAGCGGCGAGATCAATCCGGGTGTAACCACCAAATACGGTTATTTTACCCAGGAGTCCATTTCACTGAATCCTGAAAACCGGTTGATCGAAGAGGTGAAGTCAATAGCCGAATTCATCACACTTTCAGACGGTTCGCAGGTGTCAGCTTCGAAGTTCCTGGACTCGTTCTTGTTCCCGCCGGAGAAGCAATACAACTATATCAACAAGCTCAGCGGCGGCGAGCGGAAGCGACTGCAGCTGCTCAAACTGTTGGTGACCAATCCCAATTTCCTCATCCTCGACGAGCCGACCAACGACTTCGACATCGATACGCTCAACGTGCTGGAAGACTTCCTCGACAAGTTCTCCGGCTGCCTCTTGCTGGTGTCACACGACCGTTATTTCATGGACCACCTTGTAAACCAGCTCTTTGTATTTGAAGGCAACGGTGTGATCAGGCTCTTCAACGGCAACTACTCCGATTACCGTGACTGGGTAGAAGAGCAGGAAGCCCTCCGTGCATCGCCCGAGCCGAAGAAGGCCGCGGCACCTGCGCCCGTCAAAACGCCCGAGATCCAGGAGAAAAAGAAAGCCTCCTTTAAAGAGAAGCAGGAGTACGAAAAACTGCAAGGCGAGATCGATAAGCTCGAGCAGGAAAAGAACGAGATCGCCCAGAAGATGAACTCCGGCACCACCGATCACAAACAGCTGCAGGAGTGGTCGGCGCGCATCCAGGCTATCACGCAGGCAGTAGACGAAAAGACACTGCGCTGGCTGGAATTGGCCGAGCTGATGTAAACGAATCCACGAACCTTTGCATTATTTAAAACCATTCTAAACACGCGTAATAATATTCTACCGTTGAAATAAAATTCAGCTTAGTTCAATCGAATGATATAACTTTAAGCAAACTTTATTTCGAACATGAACCTAAACACAGACGCGGAGAAGAAGAACACCTATGATGCAATAGTCGTGGGGACAGGTATCAGCGGTGGCTGGGCAGCCAAGGAGCTCACCGAAAAAGGATTAAAGACGCTCGTGCTGGAGCGTGGCCGGATGGTAAAGCACCCTGATTACCCGACCGCAACCAAAGACCCGTGGGATTTTCCCAACGCGGGCAAGCCCACCCAGGAAGATCTAAAGCAACAGGGCGTACAAGCCCGTACCGGATATACCATTCAGCAAGCCACCAAGCATTGGTTTGTAAACGATCTTGAAAACCCCTACACCGAAGTTCGCCGTTTTGACTGGATGCGTGGCTACCACGTAGGCGGGCGCTCCATCATGTGGGGTCGCCAAAGCTACCGCTGGAGCCCGATGGACTTCGAGGCCAACGCCAAAGACGGCATCGCCGTAGACTGGCCGATCCGTTATAACGACGTCGCACCCTGGTATGATTACGTGGAGAAATTCATCGGTGTCAGCGGGAGTGTCGATGGCCTGGCGCAGTTGCCGGACGGTCAGTTCCTGCCCGCCATGGAGTTGAACTGCGTGGAGCTGGACCTGAAGGATACAGTAAAGACCAAGTTCGACCGCGCGCTGACCATCGGTCGCGTAGCCCATGCTACTGCACCCGTGCCGCACAGCCCGCAACGGGGCACCTGCCAGTACCGGAATCTGTGTAGCCGCGGCTGTCCGTACGGCGGTTATTTCAGCAGCGTATCCTCTACGTTGCCCGCTGCCGAGAAAACCGGCAACATGACCCTGCGTCCGAATTCCATTGTATACGAGCTGATCTACGACGAGCAGAAGAACAAGGCTACCGGCGTGAAAGTACTCGACGCCGAGAGCGGTGAGCAAGTGGAGTATTACGCACGCGTGATCTTCCTGTGCGCATCCACCTTCGGTTCGACCTTCATCATGCAGAACTCGATCTCCAACCGTTTCCCCAACGGTTTTGGAAACGACAGCGGCGAGCTGGGCCATAACATCATGGACCACCACCTCAGCGTAGGGGCCGGCGCATCCGTAGAAGGCTATGAAGACAAATATTACTTCGGCCGCAGGGCCAACGGCTTCTACATCCCGCGCTACCGCAACATCGGCAGCGACAAACGCGACTACCTGCGCGGCTTCGGCTACCAGGGTGGCGCCAGCCGTCAGGGATGGTCGAGCCTCGTGTCGGAGCTGAGCCTGGGCGCATCGCTGAAAGAAGCGGCCGCCAAACCGGGTGGATGGACCATCGGCATGGGTGGCTTTGGCGAGATCCTGCCGTACCACGACAACAAGGTATACATCAACAAGGACAAGAAAGACAAATACGGACTGCCGACACTCACGTTCGATGCCGACCTGCACGACAACGAATACAAGATGCGCAAGGACATGGCGGCCGACGCTGCCGAAATGCTCGAAGCGGCCGGCTATAAGAACGTCCACACGTTCGACAACAAGATCGGTGTCGGCCTGGGCATTCACGAGATGGGTACCGCCCGCATGGGCAAAGACCCGAAGACCTCGGTGCTGAACAAATACAACCAGGTACACGCCTGTAAGAACGTGTTCGTAACCGATGGCTCGGCCATGACCTCGTCTGCCTGCCAGAACCCGTCGCTGACCTACATGGCGCTGACGGCCCGCGCAGTAGACTTTGCAACACAAGAAATGAAGAAACAAAACCTGTAAGCATCACGATATGGATCGCAGAGAAGCATTACGACGTACCGCCTGGATCATGGGCGGCGTTATATCCGCACCGGCGATGGCAGGCCTGTTGAAAGGCTGCGCCCCCAAGCCGTCAATCGATTGGAAACCCTCGTTCCTGAGCAACGACCAGGGCATCCTGGTAACACAGGTAGCCGAGATCATCATCCCCAAGACCGATACCCCCGGCGCCAAGGAGATCGGCGTCCCCGGATTCATCGACCAGATGCTGAAGGAAGTATACTCCAAAGAAGACCAGGACAAATACCTGACCAGCCTGAAAGCCTTTGATGAAGAAGCCAAAAAAGAACACGGCGACCCCTTCATCGAACTGGATGCCGAAAAGCAAACCACGTTTGTCAATAAGATCCACAGCGCCGTCGTAGCCGATACCACCGAAAACGCTCCCGCGTACCGCGACTTCCTGATGAAGACCAAAGAGCTGACACTCCTTGGTTTCTTCACGTCGAAGGTCGGCGCGTCGGAAGTGCTGCAATACGTAGCAGTACCGGGCTCATACAAAGGCTGTATCCCCGTGTCGGAAGCCGGTAACGGTAAGACGTGGGCAACGTAGTCTAACGTAAAAAGTATATAGTGTGGCTGCCGGCCTGTTAGCTACTCGTAAGAGTGGATGGCAGGCCGGTAGTGTTTGCTGGCGCAAGTCTGAGCGAAGCGGTGACTTGTGCCGACGACGGTCGCCAGTTTGTAACTGGCGTAGCAATCTCAAGCGCCAGTGAATTACACGGCAGTTATAAACTACCTACAGTTTTAGGCACAAGTCACCGCTTCGCTCAGACTTGCGCCAGATACGTGCGGAGCGAAGCGGACCATTCGTTAGCCGGCTCCGTCTGCTCGTCGAACGGCAATTTTCTGCTGATACTCCTTCGGGGTGGTGCCGAACTCCGCCTTAAAGCACTTCGAGAAATACGACAAATTCGAAAAGCCCACCGCATACATAATCTCCGAAATATTACCCTCCTTATTCGCCAGCAGCAGCGATGCCTTCTTGATCCGGTACTTCCGGATGATATCGTTCGGCGGCAGCTTTGTCATGGATTTCAACTTCCGGTATAAATGCGTGGAGCTCATCCCGACTTCATCGCTCAGCATCTCCACACTGAATTCCGGGTTGGCAATGTTCGCTTCGATGATACTCATCACCTTCCTGATAAACTTATCGTCCACATTTTCGCCCGAGCCTTCCTCGGGCTGCAGGATCAATTCGTGCCGGAAGTAGTCGGCCAGTTCCTGCTTGCGTTGCAAGAGATGGTCGATGTGCGCCTCCAACAGCTCGATATCAAAGGGCTTGGTAAGATAGGTGTCCGCCCCGGTGCGCAGCCCTTCTACCTGCTGCGACGTAAGCGTGCGCGCCGTGAGCATAATGATGGCAATGTGGCTGGTCCTGGGGTTGCTTTTGATCTGCCGGCACATGGCCAATCCATCCATGACCGGCATCATGATATCGCTGATAATAAGCTCCGGCAGGAAGCTGGTCGTTTTATCCAGGCCTTCCTCGCCGTCGGAAGCTGTAATGAAATTATACTTGTCCCGCAGGCTGGCCTGTATAAACGTGATGATATCGGGGTTGTCTTCAATGATCAGGATCATCGGCTTGTCCGACGCGAGTCCCAGGTGATAGGTGTTCTCTTCGGTATGGTTCGCTTTTACCGCCACCAGATCGATCTCCTGCTGTACGGGTGAGTCAACCGGCAGGTGACCGCTCCCCAGCGGCAACGTCAGCGTAAAGGTGGCGCCCTGACCTTGCGTGCTTGTTACCTGAATGTCGCCCTGGTGCAGCCGGGCATATTCGGCGACAAGCGTCAGCCCGATCCCCGAGCCGATCTCCATCTTCTGCGCGGCATCCGTTTGATAGAACCGGTCAAAGATGCGCGGCAGCTCTTCGGGAGCGATGCCGATACCCGAATCCGCGACGGCGAGTTGTACCACCCCGTCGCGGTAGCCCGGCAACGTTCCGGCTACTGTCAGGGTGACGGTAATGCTACCCCCACGCGGTGTGAACTTAAACGCATTGGAGAGCAAGTTGAAAAGGATCGTTTCCACCTTCTCCGGGTCCGCCCAGATGTGACACGTCTCGGCCGACGCCACAAAACCAAAACGTATGTCGTGCCGCCCGGCTTTGTCGGAGAACAGGGCACACAGCTCGCGACAGAACGACGCCAGGTCGAACGTCGTCATCCGCAAGCTCAGTGCCTCGTCTTCCAGCTTGCGGAAGTCCAGGATCTGGTTCACCAAACGCAGCAGGCGCTGGGCATTCTTCTCCGCCAGTCCGATCAGGAGCTGCCCTTCGGCCGGCAGGTCACCACGCTTCAGCAACTGCTGCATCGGTGGCAGGATCAGGCTTATCGGCGTGCGCAGCTCGTGCGATATATTTGTAAAGAATTGCTGTTTCGTTTGGACGATCTCTTCCGCATGCTCTTTTTCCATCCGGGTAATGCGCAGCTCGTTTCGCAGGTTTAACCGCGTGGTGTACGTACGCAGCGCCACCACGATCAACGCAGCGATCAGCACCGCGTAGAGTACCAGGAACAGCGGGCTGAGCAAGAGGGGAGGATGCACCCGTATCCGCACCGTGGCAACATGCGGGCTCCACAGTCCGTAGTTGTTGGTGCCTTTCACCCGGAAGGTATACGTTCCGGGCGTCAGGTTGGAGTATACCGCAAAATTCTTGTCCCCCGACACATAGTTCCAGTCATTATCGAAGCCTTCGAGCTTGTACGCATAGACACTCGCCGCGGGCTTCCAATAATGCAACGCCGAAAACTCGAACGCGATTGACCGGTGTGCATACTCCAGTTCCAGCGATTCGGTTACGGCAATGTCTTTGTCCAACAGGACCTTATCGTCGAGGGGCTGACCGGGCAGGAGCGTGTGGTTGTTCACCTCCAGCGAAGTAATATACACCCTGGGCGCGAAGCTGTTAGGTTTCACCTCGGGCGACACCGTAACATAACCATTGTCTCCGCCGAAGATGATCTCGCCGGCAGGCGTGCGCGTGACGCAGCCATCGAAGAAACTCTTCAGGGGGATCTCATCATCCAACGGCAGCAATTCGACACGCGCGGTCTTTGCCGACAGCTTCAGCAGCAAGTTGCCCGCGGCACACCAAATGTTCCCGGCCGCGTCTTCGGTCATGCTTGCCGGCAGAATGTCCTTACCCGTCACCAGCGGATGGCGTATAGCCGTATCGGTCTGTGAATTGTATTCGATCAACGCATTTGTCGCACCGGCCCACAGCCTACCGTTGCGCGAGAAGTAAAAACAGTTGATATCCTGCCGCCCGGCCACCCGGTTAAAGGCCGGCACCGGCGTGCTCTTGTGCGTTTGCAGATCGATGCGCAGCAGCCCGGTATAGGGTGTTGTCCAGATGGCATTCGCGCCGCTCACCGTCTTCGGCGAACCAAATTCACCCGCCCGCTCAAACCGCAGCGCTTCCAGCGCACGGAAATCGCCGACAACCTTAAACAAACCACCTTCCCAGGCGCTTACCCAGAAGGAACCATCAGTACCCTTTGTAAACCGGGCTATGTAGTTCGACGTAAGTCCGTTCGTGGCGTTTGCGGGAATAGCATACATCTTCTGCTGCGCCTCATCCCACACGTTGATGCCGCCCGCTGTCCCGATCCAGATCCGGCCGTAGTCGTCTTCCTCCAGCGCGTAGGTGTTATTGAGCTGAATGCGGTCGTTCTCGGGCGAACCGGCTTCGAACACGCGTCGGGTGTTGGACACAGGATCGATGCGGATCACCCCGTGCAGCGTGGCGAGCCACAATACATTGTTGCGCGTCACCAACACAGCCTTTACCTGGTTGCCCACGGTCTGGTCCGCCAACGGATAGGATACTTCCTGGTAGCGGTAGAACGGTTGGAACCCGTTCATCCGGCTCAGCCCGTTGGAGGTGACAAACCAGGTAATGCCCGCATTGTCTTCAAAGATCTGCCAGATCACGTTGTTGGCGATGGAGTAGGGCAGGCGTGGATTGTGAAAATAGGCATGGGCCTCGCCCGTTTGAGGGTGGAAGACATTCAACCCGAAGTCGGTGCCCAGCCATAGGTTACCGCGTTGGTCGGGGTAGATACATTTAATGACCTCGTTGCTAAAGCGCGTGTTTTGTTCGGTATAGTGCCGGTACGAGCCCGTGCGCGTATTGAACAGGCAGAGGCCGGTTTCCGTGCCGACCCAAAGCAGCGAGTCCGACGTAGCGGAATATGGACGAATATCGCCGCAGATCAGATTGTTCTTCAGCGCCGGCTTATAGGACTTTTTCAGATCGAAGGACGTGAACGAACTTTGCCCGGCGGGCAGTTTATTAAAGCCGTCGTACGTGCCCACCCACACCGTGCCCGCGGAGTCTTCGTAGATGGCGCGGACGGTGTTATGACTCAGGTGGTTCGTTTCTGCCGTCAGAACGGCGTGGGTGCCGGCATGCGTATCGTAACGGACGAGTCCGGTGGCGGTGCCGACCCAGAGCACACCGTGGCGGCCCGGCGCGAGCGTACGCACGATGCGGTCTTCGCCGAGCGGAATACGGGTCACCTCAAACGTGCCGGTGTGTATGCGGCAGAGGCCCTTCCAGGTGCCGATCCACAGGTGGTCGCCCAGGGCCACCAGCGAGCTGATCTCGTTTGCGGTGAGGGAATGTTCGGACTCCGTTTGTTTAAAGGTCAGGAAGCGGTGGCCGTCATAGCGGCACAGGCCGTTGGCGGTGCCCACCCACATGAAGTTGCGCGCGTCCTGGGCCACGGCGCTGATGATGTTGGACGGCAGGCCGTCGTGCATGGACAGGGTCGAGAACAAGGGCGACTCTTGTGCCAAGGCGGAAAGCGTGCCCGCCCACAGGCAGCAGGCGATCAGGACTGCGACGCCACGGCACGTCAGCCGCCGGGGTAGGTTTAGGAAGGATCGCAGCACTTGTCTCGCCATACGGCACCAGCTTGCACAGGTAAAAATAGCGACGCTTTCAGGACGTCAGAAATCGATTTCCGGAAACCGTTTTCGGTCTGCCGGCGAACCTTGCCGAAAAGTACTTCGAAAGGTAGGATTATTCTCTAAAATGGTCGGATTTTGTTGCTTCCTGTAAGATTTGTAGCCATCAATGCAACGGGTTGCATAATAACTTGCAAACGGTTGAATAAACATAACCAGTTCGTATGAGCAAAAAATTACTCTTCATTTTTTCATTCCTGATCACGGGGTGCTGCAGCCTGCTGGCGCAGCAGATCGTGAAGGGAAAGGTGACGGATGAGAACGGTGCGGAGCTGCCCGGCGTAAACGTCCTTATCAAAGGCACCGCCGTCGGCACCGCAACGGACGCGGAGGGGGGCTATTCATTAACCGTGCCCGCCGACCAGGCAACGGGAGGCGTGCTCGTCTTCTCGTTTATCGGGTACCTTTCAGAAGAAATCGCCATCAACGGCCAGACCACCGTCGATATGCGGATGATCCCCGATATCCTCACCCTGGGCGAAGTGGTCGTGGTTGGCTACGGTACACAGACCAAAAAGGATGTGACGGGTGCCATGGTGGCCGTGACAGATAAAGAGTTTAACAGGGGCCAGAACATCACGGCCGACCAGCTTATCATGGGCAAGGTCGCCGGTGTGCAGATCACCTCCAACGGAGGCGCGCCCGGCTCGGGCAGCCAGATCCGCATCCGCGGCGGCTCGTCGCTCAATGCCAGCAATGACCCGCTGAT
>NZ_JAHESC010000075.1 GCF_018598185.1 Dawidia soli | reverse complement strand
CAGATGTTTATAATAGACAGGATCTACACCAACCTGGCAGACCTCAACGCCGGGTTTAAAACCCACACCGCCACCGTCGACATCATGCCCTCCATCCTGCGCTTCCTTACCATCTCCCTACCCGCCACCACCGAACAAGAGCTCGACGGCGTACCTTTCACCGGCAACGTATCGGTACACGACCTCCACGCCACACGCAAGGGCAAGAACATCGAGCTGACCTGGGGCATCTTTGACGCTGCCGGCAAAGCAGAGATCCTCATCAGCACGACCAACAACGTACGCGACGGCAAAGGGGAAGACACCTATACCCGCGTAGCAGAAGTCCCGGTCGCCGCCGGCAACTATACCTTCGCCCAACCCGAAACCGAATTCTGCAAGATCGTCGTCAAAGCCCCCCACAACACCATCAGCACCTGGCTCGTCGACAACAAATACGTCAAACACGTACGCCCCTTCGGCCGCAAATACTGATCACAAAAAAAGGCCCACGAAGTATCAGAAAAGTTTGGGGTCACAGGACGGGGAAAGGTACTATGACGAGGGTGTAGGGGCGAAGCCCCTGCATATAAGTGCGCATCTGGCGCGAGTCTTCCGACCGAAGGGAGGGCGACTCGTGCCCAGCACTATTTCGTGCACGCAATGGAGAGGGTCTCCCGACCCTCGGTCGCCCTGCAAATTGTTTTCGAGCCGCACAAGCAACAGCCACCAGTTGCCATCACTGCTTCTCCCATCACCGTATAGCACAGTCGTGCAAAAACTCATCAAAGATCAATGAAATAATACGCTGGTACGCGTCCCCCGGAGGCAGATCATTACTACCCTCGATGTATTGATCGGGATTACGCATGACACTGTCACGGGTGCGTTGTACAAGTGCCATCCATGCTTCGGGCGCCCGGGTACGGCGCAGATCCACCAGCATGATCTTAACCGGCTCCAGCGAGGAATTAAACCGGCGTTTATATATACTTTATCTTCCTTTTCCACAGCGATGCGTTCAGAAAAACGGGATTGATCCGCCCATGCCTCGTCGGCAACGACGGATCAATCCGGGCAGATTATGCATGTGCAGCCTTCGGCGCCTTTACCTTTTTCTTAGCGGTAGTGGCAGCAGCTTTCGTAGCAGCGTTGTTCTTGCGCTTGATCTCGCGCTTTACGCGATCGGACACCTTTTTAGAAATGCGGTCCAGCAGCTTCTTCGTCTTCTTCGAAGGTGCGGAGATCTCCAGCTTGTTCAGCGCAGTACTGATCGCTTCGTGCAGCACATCCTGAATCTCCTTCTTTGAAATCTTCTTGGTCATATAGGGGATTTACTTAAGTTGTTTAAACAAAAGTAGACCATGTTACTGAAATGTTAAACGACTTAACAAAAACTTAATATTAGATAGCCAACAGACGTACGGAGACCTATACATGATACCCTTAATTTACGATGTATACGCCATTAGTTTACCAACTGTAAACTAAATTATACCGTCATGAAACTTTACGATCTGTTGTTTAATGAACGGATTGCAGTGTATCATTCATCTTTAACACGCGGATCTCTTCCTCCAGCATGCGCTGCTGCCGCGTCATCTGCTCCTGCATGGCCTGCATTTCTTCCGCATGCTGCCGTATCTCTTCTTCCTGTGCCATGAGCCGCCGGTTGTTTTCGCGCGCGTCGGCCAGCAGCTTTTGCGTTTCGTCATACACCCGGCGCGAGCCCAGGGCCGACGCTACATATTCAGCGATCTTTTCCAGGAATTGCACCTGGTGCGGCTTCAGGCTGTGGAACCCGGCCAGCTCGATCGCCCCTACGACATCGTCACGCGTTTTAAGCGGCAGCACCAGGATATACCGCGGCGTTGCCTCGCCCAGCCCGGACGTGATCTGTACATACCCCGCGGGAATGTCCGTCATCACGATCGTGTTGCCTTCGGCCATGCATTGGCCGATCAACCCCTGATCGGGGTCTAACCGCTGACGCACAAACCGCTTCCGTTCGTACGCAAAGGTGGCCAGCCGGTCGAGGTAGCGCTCGCCGCCCTGGTCCGCTACACTGTACAGCGCCCCCTGGTTCATCCCCACGTATTTTACCAGGTGCTTCAGCACGTTGTCCGCCAGCGCCGCCGTATCCTCCGCCTGGTTCTTCAGCAATTCGCTGAACAGGGCAGTCCCCTCGTTCGCCCAGTGGATCATCGCCTGGCGCTCCTGGGCATCCTTCAGCTTCTCCTGCATCTTGATCAGCGAGCGTGCCAGCACGTCCTCGCGGAAATTCTTATCGTACCGCGACGACAGCTCGCCGTTGCCCAACGCTTCCGAGAACGTCGTAGCCGCCTGCATCCGGTCCAGCAGTTGGTTAAAAGCCTGTTTCGTATCGCCGATCTCTTCGGTGGTCTTGATCGGCAGCTTGCCCGGAAAGATACCGTCCGCGAGCGACTTCATCGCCTGCCGTATTTCCTTGATCGCGCGGGAGAGAATGTCGGCGTAAACGAACGCCAGCACAACACCCAGTCCCAGCTGCGCCAGGAAAAGCACGCCGACAAAGATGATACGCTTCCGGGCATACGCGTCGCTGAACTCCTTCACCTTCGTGCGAAGCATCCCGATCGAGGCTTTCAGCGCGATCAGGTCGTTGCGGATCAGGCCCTTCAGCCCCCCCGTATCTTTCAGACCGATAACCGAGTCGATGGCCACCACTTCGTTAAATTGTTTTTGATAGGCTGCGATCTTTTGCAGAATGTCATCCTTCTCCGGGCCTTCGTGCTCGGTGGCGATCCGCGCCGAGAACTCGTTCACCTTGTTGTTGAACTCCTGGCGGTACTTCATGTCCTTGCGCAGGAAAAAATCCTTCTCGTGCCGCCGCAGCATCAGCATGTCGGCCTTGTCGTAGGGAAAGGACGAGTCCTCCACCGCGTGGATCGCGCGGCGCAGGTCGCCCTCCAACCCATAGTCTTTAAAGCCCCGTTTCCGCAAAAGTTCCTGTAAGCTCTTGAACCGCTGGGCGATCCGGCTCACGCGGTCTTTGATCGACGCCGTCAGCGTATCTTGCAGAAAAAAACCTTGCTCGCCGCCGATCCCCGCCAGCAGCGTGCGCACGGTGTCGTCGTGCTGACGATAGGCATCGGTATATACATTGGTGCCATCCTTTTGAAAGTCCTCTTGCTTGAAAGCCTCCAGCATGAAATACTGGGCGGCCATGTCCATTTCCAGGATGTGAATGTTGACCGCGTCGACCTCTTCGCTGATCTTTTTATACTCACCGATGTTGGTGAAGGTCTGCCAGATCATGATCACCATGATCGCCGAGAGCAGCATGATCGACCCGAACGCAAGCAATAGCTTGATCCGGATCCTCAGGCTCAGAAAGAATTCGATAAGTTTCATGAGTACCCCACAGTAAAAACGCAAAGTACTCCACAACCGTTAGTCTGTTGGCGCGAACACGGTTATGAAATTATTATACTTCCAAAACCCGCCACAAAGGGCCATAAAGGCGCCTTTAAGCCCGTTTTCCTTGACAATAACATCAACCTGGCGTAATACAAGGGTGATACCGGCATAGTACCTTTACGCACGATTAAAAGAAGCGCATGCATATTTTAGTTGTCGACGATCTGACCACAGATCGGTTCATTGTAAAGAAAATGCTCCAACCGGAGTATCACGTCACCACCCTCGCTTCCGCCCGTGAAGCCCTGGCCTTTGCCTCTACCCGCCCCTTCGATATCGCCATTCTCAACGTTATGCTGAAAGACGACCTCGACGGCATCGACCTGCTGCTGGACCTGCGCGACATGAAGGGACCGGCGTTCCAGGCCTTCGCCATCACCTGCCACGTAGACGACCGTCGCGCCAGTCTCCTGCTCGACTCCGGCTTTGTGGAGATCCTCAAAAAACCATTCGACAAAGACCACTTCACCCGGCTGCTGGGGAAATACAGGCCCGTACCAACCCTGACGGAGGCACCCAGGCTGCGCCGGCGCGCAGCCTGATCTCAGGCCATCTGCGGGTCGGTCAGGCTCTCCTGCCCCGTCTCTACGTGCCCGGCATACTGCTTCCGGAAGGTTTTATACCCTTCTACCGTCACCGACGCATCGTACCAGCCCGCGCTTTTATCCAACGCCAGGCGGCAGGAAGCCTCGCGGCCGGCGGCCACTGTCTTTACCTGCGGGGCGGCCTGGTAAGCATTGTCCACCACGTGCACGACCAGCGCACGTGGCCCGGTATTTCTGAACGTTATCACGATATGGCCGTCCGCACGCCCTTTCTTATCACGCGTGTAGGCACAGGCAATCGTCAGGGCCGGGTCTTGCGCGTCACCCGCAAAGGCGCGGTAAAACCCATTGGGGCCATATACCTGTAAAGCATAATGTCCACCGGCAAAGGCCGCGATGTCCCAGGTATCCTGCAGGCCGTCGCCCGCCTTGACGGCATACGCCCGGGGCGCGCGTCTGTTCACCAGGCCCTGGGCGTATACATGGAACGGCGCGCCGGCTGCGGCCTGGCCGAAGAGGTTACGACGTGCCTCCAGCGTCATACGGAAGGTCTTCCGATCGTCGCTTAGCATGCCGTCGGCGTATAGCTCGTACGGTATTGCCCGCGCCGGGCGGGTACCCGGCTCCTGGGGGAATAACGCCGCCGCCGTACGCGGCGCGCGGCGCAGGGCCGCCACTTCGTCGGCCGTCAGGGCGCGATACCCCGAGGGCACCTGCTTGAAGCGCGCACGGTGTATGGAGGCGATCACCTGGTCGTGTTCCAGGAACGACGGCAGCGGGATCTTTTCGCCCTGGTATGGTTTAAACACCGATGTCAGGTCGCCGCATACCGTACGCCGCCAGGCGCTGATGTTCGGCTCGACCACCGCCTGGCCCGTTTTATGCGAGAGGAACTTCTCCAGGAACTGCAACACCGACGTATGGTCGAATACCTGCGAGCATACCGCCCCGCCGCGGCTCCACGGAGAGGCTATCACCAGCGGCACGCGGTACCCCAGGCCGATCGGGCTCTCACGCGCTTCGTTATTCGGCTTGCGCAGCCGGTCCTGCGCCAACGTTACATACTCCACCGCGGTATCGATCCCCGCCGACACCTTCCCCGAATCGGGCTTGTCCGGATGCGGTGGTACGAACGGCGGCACGTGATCGAAATATCCATCGTTCTCGTCGTAGCAGAGAATAAAGATCGTCTTCTTCCACACTTCCGGTTTGTTCGTCAGGATGTCCATCACTTCCGACACATACCACGCACCATACCAGGGCGCGCCGGGGTGATCCGAAAAGTTCTCCGGCGCCACCACCCACGACACCGTGGGCAACGTACCGGCGGCTACATCCGCGCGAAACTGCGCCAGGGTATCGCCTTTCGGCACCTGCACCTGGCGTGCAGCATCGCCTTCCTGGTACGGCAGCGTAGCCAACGTGTGATAGTCCGGATCGATGCGGTTCGTCGTAAACGCCTTCTCGTGCAGGTTGCGCGCACGCTCGGTCAGCGCGGCATAGGCTTCTGCCGTAAAGCGCTGCTGATCTTCCAGGGCTTGCTGCAACGCCTGCTCCTTCTCCGTGCGCGCGGCGCTTGCCGCAGTACCCAGGCGTGCGATCTCCTGCCGCAATGCCTCGATGCGCCTGGGCAAATAGCGACGATGCGCCTCCGAGAATTTTACATGGTATTGCTCAAACCACTCCAGCGGATTGTCGGTAAAGTTCGCCAGCCACGCATCTTCTTCTCCTTCAAACCCCACCCCTACACTCAGCTCGTTCTGGTATACTTTCCAGGAGATGTTATGTTCCTCCAGGCGCTCGGGGAAGGTCGTCCAATGCGCCAGGCGCGCGTCGTCGTAGTCGAGGTCTTCGTTGCGCACCATGGCCGGCGAATCCGCGTCAGCCTTCTCGCGGATCGTACCCGTCCACAGGTACAGGCGGTTGGGTGTCGTGCCCGTAAGCGACGACGAGAAGTTTTGATCGCATACGGTAAAGGCATCCGCCAGCGCGTAGTAGAACGGAATATCCTGTCGCGTATAGTACCCCAGCGTCAGCGGCATGTCCTGGTACCCCTCCCGGCCCGAAGGCTTCGCTTGCAGCCACTGATCGAAATGTCCTTCGTTGCGCGCATCCACCTGGTTGGACCACGAATGCGGCAAAGAGCCCATCCACGTAGCCTGTGTGTCCTTGATGTCGAGACGGAACGGAAAATAGGTTTGCCCCGCGGCATTGCTTTGCAGCCATACCGGGTTCTGGTTGGGCAACGTGATGGCGCGTGGATCGCGAAAGCCCCGTACACCGCGCAGCGAACCATAACAATGATCGAACGAACGGTTCTCCTGCATCAGGATCACCACGTGCTCGGCATCACGCCACGTGGTACCCGCAGCCGGATCGATCGCCAGCGCGCGCTGGATCGCCGGCGGCAGCGCAGTGAACATTCCCGCCGCACCCGACAACAGGGTGGCCTTCCTGATAAACTCACGACGTGTTTCCATAGTCAGCAAACTATACGGTCTAAAGGTAAAGCATATTCATCACAACGCTACGGTTTCCAGAATGGAATTAACGGTTTGATAACAGCCACACACGTACCGGGAAGAGACTTCGCGGTCTACGTCCGAAACACCGGTGTCTTCCGGTTATATAGCCGTTGGTCGATTTGACATACGGTTACCGTCTCACACGCTCCATATTAGTAACTGGCGCAAGTCTGAGACTTGTGCCTGAACGGTTGCCAGTCTGTAACTGGCCGTAAAAAAATTAAGCAACAAAAGCCAAAGCCTATGACAAAATAAAACTACGTGCACCCATCAAACTATAGTTGCCTCCACAGAAAAATCAAACTATATAAACTTATCAAGCTATCTATGAAAACACCACTACCCGGCAAACGATCGATGATCTTTTGTCTGCTTGTTCTGCTCGCACCGCTCTTCGCGCAGGCGCAATCCTGCTACAACATGGTGGGGTACTTCCCGAGCTGGTCCGGCGCAGCGTCCGACATCGACTACAGCAAGTATTCACACATCAACTACTCGTTCGGCATTCCGAACAGCAACGGTACGATTCCCGCCATCGAAAACTCCGGCAAGCTGTCCGACCTCGTATCACGCGGCCATAACACCAACACCAAGATCCTGCTCGCCATCGGTGGCTGGTTAGGCTCTTCTCCGGACAACACACCGTTCGAAGCCATTGCCACGAACCAAACCGCCATCAACCAGTTTGTCAACAGCTGCGCGAACCTCATCACGCAATACAACCTGGACGGCATCGACATCGACTGGGAATATCCCACGTCACAAGCACGCTGGAACGCGCTGATGAATCCGCTCGCCACACGCATCCACGGCATGGGCAAGCTGCTCACGGCGGCCGTACCCGCAGGCTCCTACTACGGAAACAACTACGGCAACCTGGCCATCCTCGACCTGGTGAACATCATGGCGTACGACTGCGCATGTCCTTCTACCGCGCCGTATTCACAAGCCGTAGACGCCCTCAACTACTGGGCAGGCCGCGGCGTAGCCAAAGAAAAACGCATGCTGGGGATTCCCTTCTATAGCTCGGACAACAACACCAACCTGCACATCCAGAAAGCCAACCTGGCGAAGTCCAATGCCGGTGGTATCATGATCTGGGAGATCTCGACCTGGGGCGATATCAACGCCGTCTACAACACGCTCGGCGGCGTCTGCAAAGGCGGCGACCAGCCGCAACCGACTTGCTCGACGGTGAGCCTGCCGGGCACCCTGCAAGCTGAGAACTTCTGCTACATGAGCGGCATCCAGACCGAGGCGACGACCGACGCCGGCGGTGGCCAGAACGTAGGCTACATCGAAACCGGTGACTGGGTAGGCTACAAAGTTAACGTACCGTCTACAGGTACCTATACCGTACAATACCGCGTGGCCAGCGAAAGCACCGGCGGCCAGATCAAACTGGAGTCTTATGGCGGCGGCACAGCCTACGGCACCATCAACGTGCCCGTTACCGGCGGCTGGCAAAACTGGCAGACGATCTCGCACACCGTACAACTGAATGCCGGCGTACAGGAGATCGCCCTGGCCTTCCCGCTCGGCGGCTTCAACATCAACTGGTTCAGCATCACCGGCGGTTCGGGCACGACCAGCAACCTGGCCCTGAACAGACCCGTCACGGCATCGTCTACAGAAGAAGCACAATTCCCCGCTTCGTTTGCCGTAGACGGCAACGCCACAACACGCTGGTCCAGCGGCTATAGCAACACCGAGACACTGACCGTAGACCTCGGCGCTACCTACAACGTAAACCGCGTGAAGATCACCTGGGAAGCAGCCTACGGCCGCGACTACAAAGTACAAGGCTCCGTAGACGGTTCCGTATTCAACGACCTCCGTGTGGTCAACGGCAACACCACCTTGGTGAACGACCTGACCGGCCTGAGCGGCAGCGCACGCTACCTCCGCGTACAAGGCGTAACCCGTGCCACGGAGTGGGGCTACTCCATCTTCGAGCTCGAAGTATATGGCACCGCCGCCGCAGCACGCACCGCCGAAGCCACAGGCACCGTATACCCGAACCCCTTCACCAGCACCACGACCGTATCGGTTGACCTGCCCGAAGCCGGCCCTGTCGTACTGCGCGTAGCCGGTACAACCGACGGCCAGGTGATCGAAGTATTCAACGGCTACCTCGAAGCCGGCCACCACGAAATCACCGTGGACGCCTCTTCCCTGAAGCCCGGCCTCCACGTAGGCACCCTGATCTACAAAAACGCGCAAAAGCAACTCAAACTCCTGAAGAAATAATCCACCTCAGGGCATAAACACAAACAGCCCGGCCTACAAGCCGGGCTGTTTTTTTTAATTCTGGTATGCGGCTAGTCCAGCACCACTACAACTCTCCCCCGCAACCTCACCCGCGTATTTTTAACTTCCACTATATATATACCCCCCGGCAGGTGCGCATCAAGCCCCTCCTCCCGGATCATCCGCCCCTCTCCCTGCACCCTCCACACGACCTGCCCCGCCGTATTCACCACCGTAACCGTATACGGCATCGCCGTACCCTGATCATAAAACGCCGTCAAAGTTCCCGCCGACGGGTTCGGGTATAACGTCAACCCACCGGCCACCGGTCCCTCATTGACCGTTTGCGTCAACGCACGGTACGCATTCACTCGCCCGTAACCATAATACCGGTCCCATCCGGGAGTATCCTCCCGCGGATCCCCCACGCCATCTTCCGCCGATGCCGTCAACCGCTGCACCAACGCGTCGAGCGACAGGTTCGGCTCATGCCCCCACACCAGCGCCGCGATGCCCGTCACCAACGGCGCCGCCTGCGACGTACCACTCATCTGCATGTTATAGTCCGTGTCAGAGAGGTGCGAAAGACCATAGATATAATTACCCGGCGCGACCACGTCGATATGGTCGCCATAATTGCTGCCATACTCCTGTAACCCCGCCAGCGCCGTACTCCGCTTGTCATCCGGATCAGAAGAGCCCACTGCCAATGTCAGCGTATGCCCCGCGGGATAGTAGATCTCGTCCGTATTAAAGTTCTGCATACTGGCCACGATCAGCACGTCGCGATCGTAGGCATATTGCACGGCATCCGCCAGCGTCTGCAGCTCCGTCGTGCCGCCCAGCGACATGTTAATGATCTCGGCACCGTTATCTACGGCATAATGTATCGCCTTCGCCCACCAGCTATACAGCCCGGAGTGATTGTTATCCAGTACCTTCAGCACCATGAGCTTGCAATGCCAGTCAGCACCGGCATATCCCAGGCCGTTGTCGCCGGTGGCCCCGATGATCCCCGCCACGTGTGTGCCATGGCCGATCTCGTCGCGAATGTTCGGGCTCTCGTTCACCATGTTCCACCCGTTGATGTCGTCGATATACCCGTTGCCGTCATCATCCACACCGTTGTCCGCCACCTCGCCTGCATTCACCCACAACCGCCCGGCGAGCTCGGCATGGCCCGGATGGATCCCGCTATCGAGTATCGCCACCGTAACACCCTCGCTGCCCTGCGACACCTCCCACGCTTCCGGCATATCGACATCCGCATCGGCCTTCGCCCATGCACGAAAAGAACCGTCGTTGTTCAACGACCATTGCCGGTCAAAATAAGGATCGTTCGGAAAAGCCGCCGCACCCACGCTGTTCCCAGCATACCCCACCGCATCGCGCTCGATATACGCCACCAGGTCATTCGCCTTCCAGTCCGCCAACACCGAAGATACATCGGCGTCCGCGGGAAGTGTCAGTACAAAATGCTCTGCCGGCGCTACACCGCGTCCTTGCACGGACACCCCCATGGGATATAAAGGCTGTAACGCCGACATCGGCAAACGCGCCCCGGCACGCTCCCATCCCGGCTTCAGCCTGACAAGCCAGCGGGTATTCGCCGGTTGCGCCTGTAGCATATCCACCGCTAACAGACTCAGTATGATTAATGCCAGCCTCTTCATCTGCCCATAATAACATTTTTATGCGAGCGCATCGTTACCGCGAGATGAATATACATTAAAGTTCGCGTACATCCTCGGTCGCACGGCTATGACGGACACGACGGTTGTCGTGGGCCAACCGCCGCGAGGCGGTTTTATACTCGGCATTAAGCTCTTCCACCACGCCGGCAAGCTCCTCAAACAACTCATCTTTCCGTTGCCGCAATGACATCAGCCGGACAATCTGCGTCTCGTACCAGACAGGGTCCACGCCCTCCGGCATTGCTTCTTCAGACGTCCGGAGCTCATCCAGGAACGTGCGCATTCGCGCTAAAAGCTGGGTCAGGTGTGAAGGACTTACAGGTGACATACAACACAGATTTTAACATTACCGGCTATTGGATTTTACACGTAAAGTAGCAACTGCCAGACCCTGGCCAAGACGGACCCGATCGATCACTTTAACGGGCGGCATACCACCTTGTACCGGCCCTCGCCAGATGCTTCCCTCTTCAAGCTGGTTCACCCAATAAAGCATATCCTGCCGTGTATCGACGGCCAGGGCATAGGCATTCTCGACACCCACATCATACAGCGTGGTCAACGGTGTGGCACCACCCGCATCCCCGCGCAAGATCCGGTCCGGCAAGGCCGCACCCGGCAGCGGGTTATCCATTATATAAAGAGCATCGCCTTGTATGGCAAGGCTAAAAGGCCTCAGAAAACCGCTTCCCCCGGCATACAGTGTTTGCACCACGGTAGCACCATCCAACCACGTCCGGTTCAACTCGACATCGAGGTATTCAACCCAGTATAACGATCCGGATGCAGCACTCAAAGCAATACCCCACCCTCCATCGACACCACTGGCAGCAGACAGTATCGTATCAACTTCTCCTTCGCCCGAAGCCGGCGCGCCGAGGATCAGGTCGTTCCAGGGCTGGGTCCAATACAGGCGCTGCTGTGTTTCATCCAGGGCAAGCCCTACCGGACCTGGTATTTCCGACGGCACCGTATAGAGTATCTCCATCGAACCGTTATCCAGAGCCGACGCACGCACTATGTCCCCCGTACCATAGTCTACCCAATATAACACCGAGGCAGCCTGGTCTACGACAATAGAAGCCGGAGAAAGAACACCGTCGTTTACCGTGTATAAAGTATCGATATGGGTAGCGTCTCCCGTAGCAGCATCCACGGAAGCCCGCAGAATAGCATGATCACTGACACTCGTCCAGAACAAATAAGTCCGCTCGACCCAGGGTACGGGATCCTCTGCCGTGTCACAGGAGACCAGTGACGCAAAGGCCGATGCCATTAACCCGAAAATCTTCGTATGTACAAACCTCACAGAAGTGGTTGATCGTGTTTTACAGCGCTCGAACAATCCCTCGTCCTTTCCAGGACGAGGAATGTTCAGGAGCCCATTCGAAATGTACAGCCAACGAAATTATCTACAACGGAACGTCACATCAGCGGACGTCTATGTCGAAGCTGATACCACTGTCAAAACCATCGAACAATTTTTCGACGTTGGTACCGTCCAGTTTAACCCGCATAATGTCTGAAGCAGGTCCACCGTCGGTAGTGGAGTTTAGCCAAAAGATGTATCCGTTCTCAGTATCGATCTCGGCATCATAAGGAAAACGCACATTGCTGCCGGCAGGAACCAGCGATGTAAGCGTACCGCTACCGTCAAGATTTCCCGACATAATGGTGGCCTCGCCCATCCCCGTCAGTTCACCATTGTCGGTTACGAAAATCTTACCCGATGCCTTATCTACAGCAACGCCTATAGGTCCCTTCAGTCCGTCCGCGGCTGTGAATAATACAGTGGGTGTAAATGTGCCGCTCAACGACGCCATGCTAACTTCCTGAACAAGGGGGGAAGCCCAGTAGAGATTGCCATCGTTCACGGCCAGTTTAATATTAAATCCTACCAAGGCAAAATCCTGTTCAACCAAAGCAGCAAAAGCGGTGGCACCGTCCAAACTACCTTTATTGATGTACGAATGTGCATTGCTGGCATCGATGCTGGTAAAATAGATAGCCCCGCCTGCATGATCAACGGTAATGTCGCCGATGCCGGCGAGCTTTGAAGCGTCCGAATAGATGTCTTCCACCGGCCCGGCGCCGTCCAGAGGCGCACGTGAAACGCCACCGGCACGTCCCCAGTAAATGTAGCCACCCTCTGAATCGATGGCCACGCCCTGAAGGCTTCTTCCCTCCTGGTCATATATCTCGGTAATCTCGATACCGTTGTCACCAATCTCACCGCGATACACCGTGTTAGCGTCAACCCAATATACCGTCTTTACAGAAACGGGTGTTGCATTAACCGTAAACCGCAGGGTATTACCAGAAGAAACTCCATCGCGCACTACCTTTATATCAACCTCGCCGGCCTCCAACGTAACGGGCACTTTTACAGTGACCGTTGTTGCCGTGACGGTCAGTACGTATGTTGCCTCAACGGTTCCGAACAACACATCAATGGCATCCTTGCTGGCACCAAAGCTTGAGCCGGTAATAGTGATCTCGGCATTTGCAAAACCGCTGGTCGGGTTCAGGCTTGCTAACACCGGAGCGCCCAGCGTTTCATCCAGCGTAAACGGTTGGGGCGATGTAGCCGATTTGCCTGCTACTGTTACGGAAACCGATCCGGATACAGCGTTTGCCGGCACCGTTACTTTCAGGGTCGTTGCCGTTGCTTCCTGCACAGGGGCGGCGACATCGGTCGCCTGCGTGCTCTTAAACATAACGGCGTTCTGACTTGGTGTCGCGCTAAAGCCAGTACCTGTGATTGTCACGGTTTCACCTACCCGTGCTTTCGCCGGGGTCAGTGATGTAATTGACAGCGACGCGCCACCACCATCATCGCCCTCATCATCGCTACACGAGACAAAGGTAGATGTCATCACCAGGGTTAGCAGCAATCCGCACGCATACGCCGCAAAAGAGTGTAATTTTCTGTTTTTCATTCGTTGTACTTGTCTATTGATTATTGTGTTTATAGGGGTCGTCTGTTTTACAGGGGCTTTTTTTTGTTAACGGCGACCAGTTCAGCGGTCGCCGTTAAGAAGAGTTTAGGTTAACGAGTAATAATGTGAGGGAAGAGTCAGTCCCGAAACTGACCCTTCCACTAAACAATTAGTTAAAAGCTACCCAAGGAGCCGAGATGAACCAGCTGGCGTTGTTCGAATCGTTAACGTCACCAAAGGCACCGCGGAAGTTAACCGAAGTCAGACCGCTCAGCAGGTTGTTACCTGTTACGGCAGGCTGCTCGGTAGAAGCGACGAAGCTGCGGCTGGTCGTTGACCATGCGGCAGCGCTCAGACCTGTTTGTGCTGGCAGTGTTCCGATTGTACCCGTACCGCCAACCGATGCATTCAGTGATCTGTTGTCATAAGAACTTACCGTGGTGAAGTTCGACACGTTTGTACCAACACCCGCCAGGCCGGCGAAAGTAGGCGCTACGATGGTAACACCTTCAATGCTCACCAGGTTGTCGGTAGCATTGTTAGCGTCGGCGTCGAAAGCAGTAGGCGTAGCCAGCTCCAGTTGATTGGTTTTGTAACCCGTAACGATCGAGTTGAACAGGTTCAGCTCAGATGCTGCACGGATCAGCACACCTGAACGGAAACGTGAGTCGATGCTCGTAGAAGTAGGCTGGATCGGGCCCAGGATCGTGAAGTTCGCAAATACAGCGTTTGTGTAAGGCGTAACACCGATAGCATTGTCACCGTTTGACTCGAAGCCGTTCGATCCACCGCCGGTTACAGCGATGTTAGGGTTGCGCACCACAATACCGAATTGTACTTTACCGCTGTAGCCCAGGTCTGTGTCGAAGTCGTCGTCCGTGTTGTAATAAGAGATGAGGTGCTTGGCGTTTACAGTACCACCGAAGAATTCGAAACCGTCATCAAAGCCGTATGATACTTGTACGTGATCGATCGTAGTACCGCTACCTACACCACCCAGTGTCAGGCCGTTCAGCTCGTTATCAGTACCGATAACGTCACCAGCATACTCGATGCGTACGAATTTGAGAACACCGGAGTTATCGTTCGCTACGGTACCACCGTAGAAACCCGTGTTGTTAGGAGTCGGCAGACCTTCGATAGTCGTTACACCGCCTGTGACAGAAACAGGAGCCTTACCCAGGATCACAACACCACCCCAATCACCAGAAACTTTTGGTGTTGAATTCGACGTGAACACGATAGCAGAGTCAACAGCACCGGTCTTGTCGCCGATCGCGTTAATCTTTGCACCACGCTCGATCACCAGTGTACCAGGAGCCACGTCGTTTGCGCTGGTACCTTTTTTAACACCCTGAATAGTAACACCCGGCTCGATCGTGATGGTGAAACCATCTTGAATACGGAAATAGTTATGCAGGATATAAGTATCGCCACTTTTCAGCGTCAGGTTGCGGCTTACGGTAACGTTACCGAAAGCGTCAACAGCGTCAGTACCGCCCGGCAGACCCAGGTCGATGATCGCAGCGGCTTTACCAGCAGCGTCCTGACGGGGAGATACACCTTGATCATCACAAGAAGTGAGGGCAGCGGCCAGTACGGCAACAATTGCTGCAGATTTAAAAATCTGATTCATAAATCCTTAAAATTTTGTTAACTTTGTGTAGTAGTTATTAATCATAACCCGGCGCCATGCTGATAACATGTCGCTGAAGGAGCAGGTCAACCCCTTTGACTCGACTGTAAGGCTGAGTCAGCGTCCTCTTCCGGCACAGCAGCTTCTGCCTCCCGGAAATGTGATCGTTTAGGATTCTACATCATAGTTGATAATTCAGGTATGCTTTGTAGTTATGCTGCTCTTTAAAGGGCCTCTTCTTTCGAAGAGGCCTTTTTATTTGTCTTTTCTCAAAATCTCAAAACGTGCAGGTTACACCCAGGGAATAGTAGGCTCCCTGGTTCCAACGCTCCGACTCGTAGTCGCTCTTCGGCTCAGTCGTACCTTCAAATGTTTTAAACTTGCCTGGATCGTATTTACCATCGTAGTTACTATCTCGCCAGCGTACAACGTCCTGGTTCAGCAAATTCTGCACACCGCCCTTCACCTTCAGGTATTTACCGATCGGGTGAATGATGACAATATCCAACTGGCGCTGCGCTTTTTCGTGCAGGTTGCCGATAAAGGTCGGCGCCGTGGCAATCAGGCGCGAGCCGATCTCATTATAGGCAACCGTCACCACCGCTTTGCTTCCCGGCGCTTCGTAATACAAACTGACGTTATAGATATAAGGAGAAGACCCCGTCAATGGACGCTCGGCACGAATGGGCTTGACCGCCGGGTTATCGCCCTCTTGTAAAACCAATTCGTCGTCCAACACGGTGTGTACATACGATGCGTTAGCAATGATCGAAAAACGGTCAGCGAAAGGAAGCCCGGTAAACGCCAGGTTTTTTCGTACTTCCAGCTCGGCGCCTACCAGTTGCGCCCGTTTTTTGTTATACCACTTGCGGTATAAGCGCGGCCATGACGGAAAGCCATATTCTACAATTTCAATCGGGTTGCTGATATCTTTATAGAACCCACCCAGTGAAACAAACTCCGTTTCGGTCGGGTACCACTCCCATCGCAAATCATAGTTGTCCAGTTCCGCGTTCACCAGGTCTAAATTACCCTGGTAGTTACGGCCATCACGAGTATTAAAGAAGGTGGATCTTGACCGCTCGCGGAACGCCGGGCGATCTAATGTCCGACCATATCCTGCACGGATCTTTTGACTCCCGTTAACATTCCAGGTCACGTTCAGGCTGGGCAAATAGTACTCGTAATTCGGACCCGGCAAATCAACCGTCACTTGTGTCTGCGTTTGCTCGCCGGTCTCCGGGTTCGTCACTGTGATGGACCGCACCTCCGACCGAACCGGAGCCCCTTTCGAATCAAAGAGCTCGGTAAACTCACGCTCATACCGTACGCCACCAAAAACTTCCAGCTTATTTTTAAAGAGCTTGATTAACGGCGCAACATAGAACGATGTTATATCCTGCGAATATCCATACGACAACGCACTGAAAGAGCTGACCATGTCAAAACCACGTCTATCTTCCCGGAAGTTCTCGTCCGCCAGGATATTCTTCAGGTTATACCAGGGCTGGTATACATTTGTGAATTGTCGTCCTATCTCCGGATCAATACCGTTCTGCTGGGGAATAATGGTGGTAAACACTGTATTCTCGAAGGTCCGCTCATTCCATTGCAGTAGCGTACCGGCCTTCAGCGTGAGGAAGTCCGTAAACGAATAGCTATAGTCGGCTCCGGCCAATTTGTTCACGTCGTCTGTGTCATAGTATTGACGGGCCGCGTCAGAGGATTGCGCCGTATTAAAGATCACTTCGTAGTTGGTCGGTGTTACGCGCCGGAATTCATACATCTGAAAATCGGGAATATACTCGTGCATGCGCACTTCGCCCAAGCGCCACCCGAGATGGTGACGTTTCAATGTATGCTCGCCACTTACCTGCGTCGTGATCAGATCGCGGACGCGATATTCGAACGACAACGTTCGGGAAGGTGCGGGCCTGCCGGCGATATAAGGCTCGCCATCCGAATCGATATTGCTGGCGGCAGAGAAAAATGTGTTGTCCGCTGCGCTCCGGTTGGCGAACAGGTTCACGTCAATGCGGTTATTCTCGTCTATAATAATCCCCAGCGACTCCAGCAACGAAAGCCGCACGTCTTCGGTATAAATAGAATCGATCGATTGATTGACGATATTCGGATAGTTCTGCCCTTCAAACGGAATGGAATCACGTACCGTCCACTGTTCCCGCACATGATTCTGATCGAAATCGCGTTGATACGTATACCCCAGCGAAAGCAGGTTATTCAACCGAATGCCGCCCACTCTGTAAGAGTCATAGTAATTGAGGGAAAACCGGCGGTCCAGACCATGATGATCTTTTGTCAGGCTATTGGCCGGCGGCATGGTGCGAATCGCCGCCATGCGCTCTGCCGGGTAAAAATCGGCCCGCGGCAGCTGATAATTCTTATCGTAAAACTGCGACGGCATCTCACGATCCTTGGCACCCAGGCCCCATACATCCTTCGAGCTGTTGCTGCTGCCGGTATAATGATCGGCAAACGACGACTCACCCGTTCGGTACTGCGCGGAAAGATTTACCTCAAAACGACGCGCGACCTGGTTGCGCGGTGTGCCTACTTTTATGACACCTCCGCCAAATCCACCCGGAAGCTCGGGCGACGGCAATTTGTATATTTTAATATCATCGATCAGCCCGCTGGGAATGAGATTGAACGCGAATGCACGGCTGTCGCTTTCCGTGCTGGGCGTCAACATCCCGTTCAGGTAGGTGATATTATACCGTGGATCGAGACCGCGCACCAGTACAAAATTATTCAGCACCGTCACGCCCGGCACACGCTTCATCACATCCGCCGCGTCGCGGTCCAGGCTGCGTACGATCTGCACGTTGCTGATACCGGTAACGATGTTGTTGCTCGAGCGCATGTCCGACAGCAGCGACTCTTCCGTGCTATGCTGGATCGGCGTAAACCGCACATCCACGCCGGCTTCCACCACCACCTCCTGCAGACTGGAGGCGCCCTGCGACAGGGCCACCGAAATGGTCGATGCATTGTTAGCCGTAACGGCGATGTTCTCTATTTTTTTACTCTGGTAGCCGATGAACGATACCACCACGGAGTAGTTACCCGGCAACAGTTTCGTGAGCTGAAACTTGCCGTCCTTATCGGTCGAGGCTCCCTGGCTGGTGCCCTCGATCATGACGCTGGCGCCGGGCAGTGTCAGCCCGCCATCGGCATCGGTCACGACGCCCTGGATGCTGCCGCTCGCCTGCCGCAACACGGGCAACGGTTCCGCTAAAAGCACAATGCTGTTGCGAACTTGTTTGGCACGCATATGCCTGGAGGCAAGCAGCTTGCGGAGAATGTCTGCCACCGACGTATTGTCCGCCGACAGGGTGACCCGCGTGCGGGTATCGAGCTCGGCCCGGTTGTACACAAACCGGAAGCCCGTGCGCCGTTCGATATCCTCCAGCACCTCCGATAACGGCATGTTCGTTACATGCAGGCTCATATGCGTGCCGTGAATGCCCTGTGCGGATCCCGTTTCCGCTAAAAGAAAAGTGCTGCAGACACAAATGAGAAAACCAACAATCGAGGTGTACCGCATAAAAATGAAAAAGACATTCCAGAATCCTTTCCAAAGGATTTTTTCCATATACTTGAAATAGGTTTTAATACTGCGTTTTACAAAGATTAAAGCCGCTTCCCGTTCTGCCGCCAAGCCTTTCGGGAAGCTTTTGGCAACCGGCGGGGATATCCATCCCTCCCGGTTGTTTTTTTATGTCAGGTGAAAGTCCGATGCATAGAGGTTGTCGGGAATATAGTCATGTGTTACGTGTCTGCTGACGGGGATATCATCGGTTTGTCACCGAGCAACCGCTCCCTTCGATCTTCACCCGGTGCGACTCCATCGAGTAGGTAAATCCCACCGTCATACCGATCGTCTTGAGCACGTTCGGCAACGATTCATTCTTAAAGCTGGCATGGATCATACACCGGTATACCGACGGGTCGGCTACGACGATCGAAACCCCGTACCATTTTTCCAGGCGCTTTAAAGCCTCCTGGAGCGTCATATTCTTGAGATTCAGCACCCCATCTTTCCAGGCGGCATAGTCGTATGCCGCCACCTGCAGGCGGGTAACGTTGCCCGTCCGCCGGTTGTAGATCAGTTGCTGATCCGGATCGAGCAGCGCCAGCTCCTCCGAGGTTCCCTGCAAGCTGTCTTCGCGCGCTACGGATACTTTCCCTTCCAGCAGCGTCACGGCAATATGGTCTTCGGCTTGTTCGGCTTTTACATTAAAGTGGGTACCCAATACACGTGTGGAAAGCGTAGACGTGGCCACGATGAACGGCCGCTGGGCGTCACGGCGTACTTCAAAGTAGGCCTCTCCCACCAGCCGCACGCGTCGATCGGCCTTGTTATAGTTGGCGGAATAGGTCAGGCGGCTGTAGCTGGCCAGCCAGATGACGGTGCTGTCGGGCATCGTGATCTGCTGGCGGTCGGCCTGCGAAGTGATACTATAATATTGTGTCGGACGGGTACCGCGGAAAAAGAAATAACCACCTGCGACTGCCCCGATCAGAATGGTGACAGACGCCGCAATGCGGAACACCGCTCCGCCAAACCACGGGCGGGAAACCGTTTTTTGCGGCGCTTCGTCAAAGGTGATCCGCCCCTGGATCTGGCGGAACATCGCTTTTCGATCCGCTTCGGACAACAGCGCGCCTTCCCCCGACTCCGCCCAATTGTCTTCCAAAAGCCCGGGGATCGCAGCATCATCCTGCTGCAGCGCTTCCTGCACGAAACGCTCCTCCTCCGGAGTACAGCGGTTCTCGAAATAACGTCGCAACAGGTCTTCGGTAAGGTGCATGTATTCGTTTTACTGTAATACACACCGCGGTACGGTTTCCTATAAGCGCTAAGATTAAGGATATGTTACGGAATAATGATCCGCTATTCACATACGCGGCTCACGTCCTGCTTCACCATGTATGAGCGGATCTGTTTCATCGCTTTGGCCACCTGTACCTCCACGGTACCATCGGAGATCTGCAGTACGTTGGCTACCTGCTTATACGACAGGCCTTGTATTTTGCACAACTCGAAGATCCGTTTGCGCCGGGGCGGCAGCGTTCCGATGGCCTCCTCCAGCAGGGCCGTGTACGTATCTTCCGGTCCTTCCTCGACCGACAACACCACCCGGGGCTGGTCGCGTTGATACTCCTCGGCCACACCGGCCTGGCTTTTGCGTTTGCGTAAAATGTTGAGGGCGTGGTTGCGGCTGATCGCAAACATATAATACGAGAGCTCACGGTCTTCCTGTAACTGCTCGCGGCTGTCCCACAATTTCACAAAAACGTCTTGCGCAGCTTCCCGGGCGTCGTCGCCCGACCGCAACAGCGTGTATAGAAACCGGTACACACGGTCCACGTATGCGGTATATACAAGCTCAAAAGCGCGAACCGAACCTTCTTTAACAGATTTTACCACTTCACGATCAACTGACATAACGGACTGTTTAGGGTAGCCAAGTATACCTGTAAAACTTGGAATTTATATTACTGGATTATTAACATTTCGATTGAGATCCGGCTGAGCCCTTTTGGTGGCAAGACCGGCATTTTCCATAACGATAAAATAACATCTACTCCATCGCTACCCGGCCTGCACGGAGTAGCTTTGTCATAGTAGTAAGTTTATTCCTTTGGGTTAGTGTTTCCCTTCAGGGTGGTTCCTGAAGGGATTTTTTTTACCTTACACCCGTCAGACACCAAAAAACCCTTGTATGAAGACTGAAAAAGAGAAAATGGTGGCGGGCGAGCTGTACTATGCCCTCGATCCCGAGCTCGTGGCCGACCGCCGGCACGCCAAACAGCTCCTGCATCGGCTCAACATCACCGAATATGTGGTGGGCCCCGGCGCACTGGCCGTCCTGCGCGAGCTGATCCCCAACGCCCATCCCACCCTCTATATAGAACCGCCCTTTCAATGTGACTACGGTTACAATATCTACTGCGGCGAGAACGTTTACTTCAACGTGCAATGTACGGTCCTGGATGTGATGCGTGTCACCATCGGTTCGAATGTCATGTTCGGTCCGGGCGCACAGCTCTATACCGCCACGCATCCCCTCGACGCCATGCTGCGGCGCACCCAGGAGTTCGCCAAGCCCATCACCATCGGCAACGACTGCTGGATCGGCGGCGGCGCCATCATCTGCCCCGGCGTAACCATCGGCGACCGGTGTGTGATCGGTGCCGGGGCGGTCGTCACCCGCGACATCCCGAGCGACTCGCTGGCCGCCGGCAACCCCGCCCGCGTCGTGCGCAACCTGGTGGCTGGTGGCGCATCGCCGGCCTGACCTATACTGTTCCTATATCGTATGCCTGGTAAAAAGACAAAAAAAAATCAGCTCCCCGACCGCTTCTTCGATCGTGACCTCAGCTGGCTTTCCTTCAACGAACGCGTGCTGGCCGAAGCGCAACGCGAAAGCGTGCCGTTGATGGAGCGCATCCGGTTCCTGTCGATCTAC
>NZ_JAHESC010000074.1 GCF_018598185.1 Dawidia soli | reverse complement strand
ACTTAAAACCACGGGTCTCATCAAAGCGTTGTGCTGCTTTGATCACGCCCAGGTTGCCTTCATTGATCAGGTCACCCAGCGACAAGCCCTGGTTCTGATATTGTTTCGCTACTGACACCACAAAACGGAGATTCGCTTTTGTCAACTTCTCCAACGCTATCTGATCGCCTTCCTTAATCCGCTTTGCCAGCTCCACTTCTTCGTCGGGAGTAAGCAAGTCAACCTTACCAATCTCCTGGAGATATTTGTCCAGGGACTGGCTCTCGCGGTTGGTGATTTGTTTGCTGATCTTAAGCTGTCTCATGTCCCTTTTTGTGCTCTGTTTACGTCAATACGATTGCTTAACAATATACTGTTTTAACTTAGTTCCTGTCAATGACGGGTTAACGATTATTCGGCCGGTGTTGTTTCCTTTTTCGGCGGTCTAGGGATCAGAACTTTTCGGGAAAGACGGAATTTGCCAGTCTTTTTGTCTACCTCGATCAGCTTCACTTGAATTTCTTCGCCTACTTCGAGCACACCTTCCATGGTCTCGAGACGTTCCCACTTGATCTCCGAAATGTGGAGCAAGCCGTCCTTGCCAGCCATGAACTCAACAAACGCGCCAAACGGCATGATCGACTTCACCTTGCCGGTGTAAACCTCTCCAACTTCCGGCACGGCTACGATGGCCTTGATGCGACGCAGAGCGGCGTCCATCACGTCCTTGTTGGTAGCAAATACGTTGACGATACCTTTGTTGTTGACTTCCTCGATCACAACGGTAGCACCGGTTGTGTTTTGGATGTCTTGTACCACTTTTCCGCCGGGACCGATTACAGCACCGATCATCTCTTTCTCGATGATCACCGTTTCGGCACGTGGTGTATGAGGCTTCAGATCCGGACGAGGCTCCGCCAGGGTCTTCTTCATTTCATTCAGGATGTGCAGGCGACCTTCGCGCGCTTGCAGCAACGCCTCGCTCAACACTTCATAGGTCAGGCCATCCACTTTCAGGTCCATCTGGCAGGCGGTGATGCCCTGCTCGGTACCGGTCACTTTAAAGTCCATGTCACCCAGGTGATCTTCGTCGCCCAGGATGTCAGACAGGATCGCATATTTACCGGTAGCAGCATCGGAGATCATCCCCATGGCAATGCCCGATACAGGGCCTTTTACAGGTACACCTGCATCCATCAACGCCAGGGCGCCCGCACATACGGTAGCCATCGACGACGAGCCGTTAGACTCGAGGATATCCGATACGATACGGATGGTGTACGGGTTCTTTTCGTCCGGAGGCAATACTTGCTTCAGGGCACGGAAGGCCAGGTTGCCGTGGCCTACTTCGCGACGGCCAGGGCCCCGGTTGGGCTTCACCTCGCCGGTAGAGAAACCAGGGAAGTTATAGTGTAAAATAAACTTGCTGGAACCTTCGATCATCGCACCGTCGATCATCTGCTCGTCCAACTTCGTACCCAGCGTTACAGTCGTTAACGACTGCGTCTCACCCCGGGTGAAAATAGCAGAGCCGTGTGTTCTCGGCAGATAGTCAACCTCAGACCATATATTTCTGATTTCCTTGGTTTTACGACCATCCAAGCGCAGGCCTTCTTTAAGCGCCAGATCACGGGCGGCTTTTTTCAACACCTGCTTGTAATAGCGTTTTACCAGTACGGTGTCCACCGTCGTATCTTCCGGCAACGACGCGAGGTAGTCCTCCAGCGGCTGCTCGAGCGCCTGTGAACGCTGCTTCTTGTTGGTGATCAGTTGACGCGCGGTAGCGTACAGGGTATCATAGTATTTGGCATGGATCTCCTGCTGCAGGGCTTCGTCTTTGTCTTCGTGATTGTACACGCGCTTCTCGGTCTTGCCGACCGCCTGAGTCAATTCGATCTGAAGCTTGCATTGTTCTTTGATAGCTTCGTGTGCTGCCTTCAGTGCCTCGAGCATGTCTGCTTCGCTCACTTCTTTCATCTCTCCTTCCACCATGAGGATGTTCTCGATAGAGGCACCCACCATCAGGTCGATGTCGGCGCGGCCCTTTTGTTCCATGGTCGGGTTGATGACAAATTTGCCGTCGACACGTGCCACGCGTACTTCCGAGATCGGGCCCTGGAAAGGTATATCCGACACCGACAGGGCTGCAGAAGCGGCGAACGCTGCCAATGAATCCGGCAGTGCATTCTCATCACCCGAGATGAGGTACAGCATGATCTGTGTATCGGCGTGATAGTCGTCGGGGAACAGCGGACGGATCGCGCGGTCTACCAGACGGCTGATCAGAACTTCGTAGTCAGACAGTTTGCTTTCGCGTTTCAGAAAGCCGCCCGGCACTTTGCCAGTGGCAGCGAATTTCTCCTGATAGTCTACCGACAAGGGCAGAAAATCGGCGCCTTCCTTTGCTTCGGGTGAAGATACTACCGTGGCCAGGATCATCGTGTTTTCCATTTTCAACACAACAGAGCCATCGGCCTGACGGGCAAGCTTACCAGTCTCGATCGAAATTTCGCGGCCATCGGGCAGCTTACATGTTTTTGTTATCGCAGTGGGTTTCATAATAGGGTACGATTGAAGATAATCCGGCCCGAATGAATAGTTCGGGCCGGGTTATCCAAGATTTTTTAAAATGCAAAAAGGGAACCTTTATCAGGGTTCCCTCTGGGGAATGTTATTTGCTTACTTTCTCAGCGAGAGCTCAGCGATGATTGAACGGTAACGCTCAATGTCAGTATTCTGCAGGTAGTTCAGAAGCTTCTTGCGCTTACCTACCAGTTTCATCAGACCTTGTTGTGTAGCGAAGTCCTTCTTGTTTTCTTTCAGGTGTTCGGTCAGGTGGTTGATCCGATGCGTGAACAGGGCGATTTGAGACTCCGGGGAACCGGTATCTTGTTTCTTTTTAGCGAAGCCGTGTTTCGCGAAAAGATCTTGTTTGATAGCTGTAGTTAAATACATCTCAAAAAATGTTTTATCTCTTTATTTCAGGGGGCAAAGGTAAGCCAAAATGGCCGAATTTTCCAAAAAATAGCAAAAACTTTCACTGACGTCACGAAACCGCCGGGGCTGTATCCTTGCCTTTTTGGAACCAACGCTTGATCTTATCAAGCACAACTCGGTAAAAATCAGCCTCAAATAACCGGGCATCGATCCGCGCCTGCCGCAGGAAGAACAAGCCCACGATCAATAGCAGGAAGTCTGCCATCCATACCCCTGTCACAACGCTTATCTTCGCCTGCTTGGCCAGTTTCTCACCTTGCATGGTCGTAATGTAATAGATAATAAAGAAGAGGATCGATACCAGGAATGGCACCCCCAGCCCACCTCTCTTAATAATAGACCCCAGTGGCGCCCCGATCAGGAACATCGCCAGGCAGGCCATCGAGCTGGAGAATATCTTATGCCACTGGATCTGGAAGGTGCGCAGCTCGACGCTGGAATTGTCGACACTCGAATTTACGTTCTCAATCTGGCTCTTCACTTGCCGCGCCTGGTTAGCAGCGCCCTGCAATACATTGTGCGCTGCGGGCATGGTAAAGACGCTGTCAAGCTTGGCACGACGGGCAGAATCTGTCAATACCTTTTTCTTCACTACCACCGGCGGCGGCAGTGGCTTGGCTGTGGAAGTCTTCTTCTTCACTGATGATTTCTTGATTTTAGCCTTCCGGGCATTCAGGCTGGGGCTCCGGTCCGGGCGTTTAACATCCAGTTCGCGCGGTTTACGCTTCACGGCCGGCTTGGTCGTCTTTGCCGTGGCAGAAGGCGAAGCCTGAGCCGTCTTTTTGTCTGCGTTCAACGTGGCCGTCTTTATGTCGTCTGCCTTTGCCGCGGGTTTCGTGGCCGGTGACGTCGCTGGTTTTGTTTCGGCTACGGGGTTGGTCTTAGGTATATAGGGCAAGCGCGCCACGGAGTCGCGGTGCTGTTTGTGATTATAGACCTCGCGTGGCATGATCAGCGAGTCTCTCCGGAACAAATAGGTGAAGTAGCTCGGCCGGTACTGATAGTAATTCAACCGTTGTGTCAGGATCTCGCGTTGGGTAGAGTCGATATCCTGGTCCAACTCGTTCAGGTTCCGCATGATACGGTTACCCTGAAAGAACTTCTTATCGGTCCGTTCGAGGTTGAACGACGAAAGGTCGAACACCACCTGAGCCTTCGAAAACTGGCTGCGGCTGAGCGACTCGGGATTCCGTTTCTTTTGTCCCGTCATCTCACGTTCGTTACTGGCCCCTTCCGTATACTGGAAGCCGTTGTACAGCTCGAACTTGAGGTAGCGTTCGTTCAGAATGGTATACATGCGGCCCGAATCGGCAACGGTCACTTCCTTGTTCCCGTCATTCTTCCGGTGGTCATACAGCACCACGTCGCGCAGCGTAACGCCGTCCGGAAACTTCTTATTTACCTTGATACTGATGTCGTTGATGCCATTATAAAAAGCGCCTTCGCGCAGATCGAGCGCGGGCTTCTTTTGCTTGATATCGTATAATAAGCTGTACGCTTCCAGCGCGGCTTTGGGTACCAGGTTGTTGTTCACATAAAATGCGACACCCGTCAGCAGGACCACAAATACACAGATCGGCGCCATGGCCCGGATAAGCGACACGCCCGCTGCCTTGATGGCGGTGAGTTCGAAGTGCTCCCCCAAATTTCCGAATGCGATCAGTGACGAAAGCAGGACCGCCAGCGGCAATGCCACAGGCGTCATGAAGATGGCAAAATAGAACAGCAGTTGCCCGATCACGTCCGCGCCCAGCCCCTTGCCGATGATGTCGTCAAAATACTTCAGCATGTGCTGCGTCAGCAAAATGAAGACCACTACCAGGAAGGTCAGCACAAACGGGCCCAGGAAGGCCCCTAAAACGAGCTTATCAATTTTCTTCATCGGATGAACAAGCTCAAAAATAAAGCCAATGCCATGATAAAAGCACTATCCCCCGACGGTTTTGTGTAGTTTTTCCATCAGGCCGTTCCAAAGGTCCTGCAATTCTTCGACGTCGTCAAAATCTGAATAGTCCAGCACCTTTAAGAATACCGACTGGGTTAGCTCGTTGAACTCGAGCCGCAGCTCGAAGTACGATGGGTCGTTTTGATCTTCGCCGTCTTCGGGAAGGAACTCAAAACGTGCAAAATGGTTGATCCGGAAAGCTACCTGCCGGGCTTTGCGCACTTCGTGGTCCCAGCAGAACAGAAAGGTCTTGTCGTTATTGTTAATGCGTACGTCGTCGGCAAACCATTCGGCGAGACCACCCGCCGTCTGGATGTAGGGATACAGCATCTTAATGGAAGCATGTATTTCGTAGTCGCCAGAAAACAATTTCTTTTTGACCATACGTTAGCGGTGCCATGAGTACATCATCATGGTTGAATATAGAGCATTTTGAGATGAAGACAAAATCAAGATCACGCCAGGCGAACTACGTCACAACTGGCTTGGGCGAGAGAAGCAGAGCATCAGGCTTTCAAACCTTCCTTCTTAATGAAGCAAAATACACAGATACCAATTTGAACAAGGGCCGTAGACGCGATTGTTAAAAATACCTCCATATTCGCATTGATTTAGGTTCGGATCAAATTTAGATGGAGTTCCAAAAACAACTCGTGCTCAAAAGTTTATCCGCATCTGGCTGCGGTAATTGATCAAATATATCTTTCAATGGATTTACGCCTCACACTCAGTAAAAGCCCGACAAAAGATAACCTTCGTAAAATCGCTGATTATGTGGGAAATAGCGCTATACGATTCAAAGCGTTAGTAGAAGTATATCAGGGTGGCCCCTACCGAATTACCCAACGGGCTGTCCACGTTATAAGTCTATGCGTCGAAAAACACCCGAACCTCGTCGCACCGCACTTGCGCACCATACTGGCCATGCTCGAAGCCGACGACGTGCCCGTCGCCATCCAGCGTAATACCATGCGGCTATTACAATACTGTGAGATCCCCCGACGGTTCCGTGGGACACTCGTCGATCGCTGCTTTGGCTATATCACAGACCGCGGCACCCCGGTAGCCGTGCGGGCGTTCTCCATGACCGTATTGCATCGCCTGATTGAAAATGAGCCTGACTTGAAAAAAGAGCTGCAGATCATACTCGAAGATGAGCTTCCCTACGCCTCGCCCGCTTTTGTCTCGCGCGCACGTAAAATTCTACAGACTATTGAAAGACAGCAAGTTGGTATCCAATAGTAACATCTTCACTTCTATTAGGACGGGGTTGAAGACCGGCTTGCTGGTACGAATCTTACCATCGTCATGTTTATCCCTTCACGGAACCGGGAAATTGAGCCACACCCCGTACTTTTGATCTTATTTCTCTACCATGGCGGATGGCAGCATGATGGCCGAACACATCTGTAAAAGTTGCGGCAACTCATTCCACGGGTTGTATTGCAACCTGTGTGGTGAGAAGGTCATCCTTCCCAGGGACCGTCAGATCGGCTCGGCCATGAGCAAGGTGTTGATCGCAACGACCTTTAACGACAACAAGTTTCTCCACTCCCTCTGGCCTACTATTTCCAATCCCGGATTCCTTTCCCGCCAATACGTCGACGGGCGTCGCGTGATGTACATGCGACCGATGCAGATGTTCTTTATCCTGAACCTGGTATATTTCTTCTTCCCAGTGCTGCAGATGTTCAACGCATCGCTCTATACCCAGCTGAATGTGCTGCCGCATAGCAAGTTGGCCCGGGAGATCGTATTCCGGAAAATACAGCTGGAGGGAATGACGATGAAGGGCTTCGAGCTGATCTACAACAACAAGACGATCGGTCTGGCCAAACTGCTGGTGGTGATCTTTGTCGTTCTGGCAGCCCTGCCCCTGAGCCTGATCTTCCGGCGCCGGAACCGCTACCTCTCCGACCACCTGGCCTTGTCGATCGAGCTTACAAGCTTCAACCTGGCCGTGAATGCCATCGGCCTGACCCTGGTGTTCTGGGTCATCAGCAAGATCTTTCAACTAAGTCACGCCGGCCCCGCCAGCTACCTGAATGACCTGACGCTAACGATCATATTCGTTTCCACCAACCTGTATTTCATCACCTACGCCGGGCGTACGTTCTATAACCAAAAGGGCAAACGACTCGTCCTCAAAGCATTGGCCGGTATCATTGGGCTCTTCCTGGCCCTGGAGGCCTACCGGCTGATCCTTTTCTTTATTACGATCTGGTTACTGTAGCGGCCGTGCGCATATCGACCGTGGCACGCAGGTCGTGTAGAATATTATACAAGCCGAAATACGTACGGTTGATGTACACCGCATCGCGCACGCCACGCGCCCTCTTCGACTCACGCAGCTCCTTCATGGAAGTAAGACGTTCGCCAAACGCAAACAACTCCTGGAAGTAGGCCCCGTCTGAGAAATCAAACCGGTCCGAACGGAAGGGCCGGGCCAGCAGCTCTACCAGTTGCGAGAATATGCCCGTGAAGAACTTCCGATCCTTGACGGTGTCATCGGCATAAATAAAACGAAGCTGCTCGAATACCGTGTCGCGCTTGCGCGTGTCGGTCAGGATGTCGGCCTCCAGCAACTGAAAGTACACTTCATAGAAGCTTTCGGGAATAACCTTCACACATCCAAAGTCAATTATACCCAGGGTATCCTGAGGGGTGATGATGAAGTTCCCGGGATGCGGGTCCGCGTGCACCGCCTTGAGACGATGCATTTGGAAATGATAGAACTCCCACATGGCCTGCCCCAACCGGGTGCCGGCCTCCGGTGAGATCTCCTGGCGAAGCCTTTCGCCTAGCGGCATGCCCTGGATCCAGTCCATGGTCAGGATGCGTGGACCGGACAGCTCCGGGTAATACTGCGGAAAGACAAGATGCTGAATATGTTTACATTGTGCAGACAGCTCCATGGAGCGCTGCAGCTCGAGGTGATAATCGGTTTCCTCCAGCATGCGCTGCTCGACCTCGGAGATGAACTCGTCATACTCCACGGGATTCAAGTTGAACATAGACAACGCAATAGGCTTTACCATGGCCAGGTCTGATTTAACACTGTCGCCTACGCCGGGGTATTGGATCTTTACTGCCAGGTCTTTGCCGTCCAATGTTGCGCGGTGCACCTGTCCCATGGACGCAGCGTTGGAAGCCTTGTGACTAAAAGTATCGAAGATCTCTTCCGGCCCCTTACCAAAATGCTGCTTGAAGGTCTTCACCACCAGCGGATACGACAGCGGGGGTGCGCTGTATTGGGCCATGGCAAACTTCTGCTGGTAGGCCGTTGGCAGCAAGCTCTTATCGAGGCTGAGCATTTGCGCCACCTTTAACGCGCTGCCTTTCAGCTCGCTGAGGGAGTTATAGATGTCGGCGGCATTGTCCTCGTGCAGCTTGTCGCGGCTCACCGTCGGATCGATGAGCTTCTTACTGTAGTGCTTGATGTAGTTGGTGCCGATCTTGGCGCCGGTCGTGATAAACTTGGTCGCCCGCTCGACCTTTGATACGGGAATACGCTCAAACTCTTTCATACCTGATCCCTGTCTCCCCTCTCCCATTTGATCTAGAACTTGTGCTGCTGGTATAAGAACTTGCCGAAGTCGAGAGCGGAATCCAGTGCGCCCGTCCCGACCAGGTCAAAAGCCAGGTTCACCGATTTCTCGACGGCTGCGTCTGTCCGCTCAAACCCGGCGCTGTCATCCTGTTTCCAAAAGGTCAGGATAAACCCGAGATGCAACCAGAACAGATTGGGATATTGTTTTTCCAGGTACGGCCGGGTAGCAACATCGCCGCGTTGTTTTCCTTCGGCCAGCAGTGTCGTAAAAAATGCGTCGAATGACGCGCGGAATGAGCGCAGGTAAGCCGGGGTTATTTCCAAACGCTTGGAGCCGTTCAGGTAAAGCAACACCAGGCTACGCTCGGAGCGCAGCGTTTCAAGCAAGGTAAAATAGAACGCCAGTACCCGCTCGCGTGTGTTAAAATTATTAAATGAATCATCAGCCTGTAATCTATTGACCGTCTGATCGATGAACCACTTCCAAACAGCCCGTTCCAACGCTTCAAAAGAACCGAAGTACTGGTAGAACTCGTCTTCGGCAATGCCGGCATCCAAACAGAACTTATACACAGACGGTGGCTGGTGTCCGTGGGTCAGCAAGTGCGCCTTATAGGCAGCCATGATCTTGTCCGGCTGCGGTTGTTTGGCGGCCGATTTGCGTGACGAGGTTTTCTTGGCAGTATCCATACTGCCTTAAACAGCATTACATCACAAAGGGTTTGCACGAAACCGGTGAATCTTTCGTTAATTTATAACCGATGAGAAGCCTAGTAATGATTTCCTGCCTGTTGATCTCGTATCTGGTCAGCAGCGGACAGGAGAAACGTCGCAGTGCCGAGGAGCTATTTGAGTTGGGAGAAACCGCCAACAACGAGGGCAACTACGCCCGCGCCGTCGATTGGCTCACACAATGTCTCGCCGTAAAGCCCGGTTTTACCGATGCCTATTTCGCCCGGGCCTATGCCCGTGAGCAACTCAAAGACATCGACGGCGCGTTGACAGACTATAGCATCTACCTCGAGCGAATGCCTAACAGTCCCGAGGCGCTCTTCAGCCGGGGGCAGATTTTTTACCAGCTCAAGAAATACGACCAGGCGTACGAGGATTTTGTCCGGTTCCTGCAAGCCCCGCCGGGAGCAACCACAACGATATACTTCAGTCAATCCGCCCATGTCGGCAGTACCAACCCTGTCACGACAGCGCAGAGCGGTAACAAGCCGTTGATCTACAACTACCTGGGTGTCATCGAGCAAAAACGCAATAAGCCCGAGGTAGCTGTCGCCTGGCTCGACTCCGCCATTGTGCTCAATAAGACGGAAGCAGACTTTTATGTAAACCGGGCACTGGCCCGGCAAATGCTAAAGGACTCGGTGGGTGCCAAAGCCGACCTGGAAAAAGCCCTGTCCCTGCAGCCCAACCACACGGGTGCACTGCACAATCTCGCCGTTACCAAACGCGCCCAGGGTTCCCGGCAGGAAGCGCAAAGCTCGGTCGACCAGGCCATTGACGCGGACTCGAGCATGCTGGCCCCCTATCTCGAACGTGCCTACCAACGCATGGAAGGTGGTTACTTCAAGGGTGCACTCGAAGACTATACGCAGGCCCTGGAGATCGAACGCCGGGATCCTGAAATATGGTTGAGCCGCGGCATCGTACGCGACCGGTTGAAGGATTATACCGGCGCTTTCGCGGATTATACACAGGCCATCGAGCTCAAGGAAAATTATGTCAAGGCCTGGATCAACCGCGCCAACGTACTACTCAAGCTGGAACGCTACAAAGACGCCGTCGATGATTACACCGTGGCGTTGGTCTATGTACCCGACTCGGGCGCTGCCTACTACAACCGCGCCATCGCCCGTGAGCGCCTGAAGCAGCTCCCGGCCGCCTGCGAAGATCTCCGGAAAGCTGAGTCGTTGGGCATGAAAGTCGATACCAAGCTCAAAAAGAAAATCTGTGGTGACTAGGCTGCAGGGTGTTACACCAATTCCTTCCGGCGAAAGTCGATCAGTCCGGAAACAATACATCCCAGGCACAATCCGCTGATCAGGACTACAATGCGTACGCCTTCGGTGTCGTTGACCCGCGCATAGACCGTAAACCGCACCACCACCACGATCGCCGTGATCGTCAGCAGCGTAAGCCAATAGGGCAATATCGCAACATTGGGTGATGGTAAAGGCCGTCGTTCCTTCAGCAGCATGTAGATCAGAATGAAAAATAATCCGACAAACGAGCTGATGTATTGCAAGGCATAAAATAACGGATAGCGCACACCTTCGTACGGCACTACGGCGCCCTCGTAAAAAGGCAACCGGGTGACAAAATACCCTTCCGCATGAGTAAAGCTATCCCAGAGGATATGCGAGACGGTACCCAACGCTGCCGAAATCACAAAGGGTACCAGGTTCGCGCGCAGATACGGCACAAATTCAAAGCAGTACGTATCGTAAAAACGATCGCGAACGAACGCTGGCAAAGAGGCCAGCAGGTTTTTCTTCACTACCTCGTGAAACAGCCAGGCAAGTACGATCGTCACCGGGACGTTGAAATACAAGATACTCAATAACGTGTGGCTGAACTTCCCCTCCGTACTGAGGGTGAAGAAATACGCAAAGTCCGGTGCCATGCTGCCGATGATCAGCCCTGTAGCCGACAGTTTCCGGTTCTTCAACAGGGGCAATACAAGGGCAGCATGAGAGGGTGTAAACGGCATAGGGGTGCAAAACTACAAACTATCGACGACCTGTTCTTTCTTCTTATTCTTAAGAAAGATCATGCCGATGCAGAATGTAATGGCAGCCACCACAATGGGGTACCACAACCCCGCCAGCGGGTCACCCGCCGGATTAGAGGCGGTCTTGCTGTTCTCAAAAAGCGACGTTGCCAGGAAAGGTGTCAGCCCCCCGAAGATGCCATTGCCGATATGATACGGCAGCGACATAGACGTATAGCGAATGTGTGTCGGGAAAAGCTCTACCAGGAATGCCGCGATCGGGCCATAGACCATTGTCACCAGCACCAGCTGCACCAGCACCAGGCCCATGAGCGCCCAGTACGGTTCACCACTCAGCTCCAGCTCTTCCTTGGGTTCGCCGGGCGCCCCGCCATCCGGTATGACAATCGTTTTGGACAGCGTACTGCCATCGTCATAGACGATGATCGTCTTCTCCGAAGTCATCATCACACCTTCCGCATTGACATGGCTATCTTTGACGATCTTCTTTTCGCTTGGAATTTCCGTTTTATAGGTCACGTCGGTCAGCAGATACATTTGCCGGTACAACGGCCGGAATAACAATACCGCCAGCAGCATGCCCGTCATCATGATCACTTTCCGCCCGAACTTATCCGACAACCAACCAAAGTAAACAAACAGCGGTGTTCCGATCAGCAAGGCAATGGCCACAATGTTGCGCGTCTGGACGAATTCCACACGACAGGTCTTCTCGATAAATGTCATGGCATAGAATTGCCCGGTATACCAGACCACCCCTTGTCCTGCCGCCGCGCCGAACAAGGCGATCAGCACCAGCTTGAGGTTTTCAGGTTTTGTAAAGCTTTCCTTGATCGGATTCTTGGAGATTTTACCGGCGGCCTTGATCTGCTTGAACAACGGCGACTCGTCCATGCGCAAGCGGATAAAGACCGACACGGCCACCAGCACAGCCGACAGGATAAAAGGAATACGCCAACCCCACGCAGAGAAAGCCTCGCCGCCCACGGAGCTACGCACCGCCAGGATCACACCGATCGAAACAAACAATCCCAGGGTGGCCGTTGTCTGAATAAAGCTGGTATAAAATCCGCGTTTGCCCACCGGGGCGTGTTCCGCCACGTAGGTCGCGGCACCGCCATACTCTCCTCCCAGGGCCAGACCTTGTAAGAGGCGCAGGATCAACACCAGTGCCGGCGCGAACATTCCGATCGAATCATAGCCTGGTATCAAACCGATGGCAAACGTCGATCCCCCCATCAGCAACAGCGTGATCATAAAGGTATATTTCCGCCCCACCATGTCACCCAGCCGGCCAAACACGATCGCGCCAAAAGGCCGCACAATAAAACCGGCGGCAAAGGTTGCCAGCGTCGCCAAAAAGGCAGCAGTCGGATTGCTCTGCGGAAAGAATTGTTCCGAAAGTATTGTGGCCAGGCTGCCAAAGATGTAGAAGTCGTACCATTCGATCAGCGTTCCTACAGAAGAGGCGGTGATCACAAACCAGAGCGTTTTCTTTTGCTCTGGGCTAACAGTTGGTTGGGGCGTCATGGGCGGTGTTTACAGTAACTACTTCTGAGAAAGATACTATACATCACCAGATTTCCCAATGCAATCGGATACGGTTAAACGCCAGATCACGATAAATGGTCAGAATAGGGGTACACAAAAACGAGACAGGGGGCAAAAAGCCCCCTGTCTCAATATTCTGTAGGTGTGATCCTCGATTAGTCGTCGGCGCCCAGGGCCTTCAGCTTAGCCGTTACACGCGCATCGTTCTTGTCGTCGGCGATGTAGTAGTACAGCTGACGCAGCTTGTTAAGCAGGTCGATCTCCATATCTTTTGAAGGGATCTTCATCTTCTCTGCTTTTTCCAGGAACGGAATAGCCGCTTCGCTTTGCTTCACGCGCTTTTGTACCAGCTCTTGTTTTTTCTTGGCGTTCGCCGCCGAGATACCCAGTTCGTTGATCTCCTTTGAAGTCTTGTCGATCTCGATCAGGTAGAAGTTCGCCAGGTTGTATTGTGCGTCGAAATAGTCCGGTGTGATCGCCAGGGCGCTCTCGAAATTTTTCTTCGCATCCTCAAATTTCTGCAGCTCGTTGTTCAGTACGCCGAGCAGATAGAAGCTTTGTGCATCGTTGGGATTAGCCTTCACGGCGGTCTCCAGCAGCTTGGCCGCTTCGTCATATTTCTTCAGCTGGATAAGCGAGTTCAGCTCGACTGCTTTCAGATCTTTGTGTGTCGGAAGGACTTTCAACACTTCGCGGGAAGCCGCCAGCGCACCTTCGTAGTTCTGATCTTCATATGCGATCAGGGCCGGCATCGTCATGGCTTGTGCTCTTCTACCACCCAGCTTTACATATTCTGACAAATATTTAACGGCTTTCTCACGCGCTTCACCATTGAAGGCCGCATAACCGGCGTATTCATAGAAGGTTGTGTCGGTCGGCTTGAAAGCAATACCTTTTTCGAATTGCTGCAGCGCGCCTTTGAAGTCTTCGCCGTTAAACAGCTTGTCACCCTTCATCAGGTAGCTGTTGGTGATCGACGTCACGGCCATGTCGTAGGGGATCAGGCCACCCTTCTTGTCGGTTACAAAGTAAGAGGAAGCCTTGCTGCCAGCAAGCTCGTTGGCTTTCTTGAACGAAGCCGCGGCCACGCTCGCCAGGTCTTCGGTCGAGTTGTACGAAGAAGTGGTATCCATCGCACCGTAGATCACGCCGCGGTAAAACCAGGTCTTACCATCGTTCATGGTCTTTTCGTACGTCGTCGCCGCGTCGATCATCGTCTTGGCTTCGTCGAACTTACCATCTTTTAATGACGTCAGTGCTTTGTTGATATTCGGTTTAACTTCCTTCTGTGCCGATACAATTCCCGGAACGGCCAGGAACAACACAATAGCTAATTTTTTCATTGTCAGTTGTTTATATAAGTGGGGAATATATTATGATAGGGTTTCATCCGGTGTTTCATCCCCCTCCGACGCGCTATCGTTATCCTGGCCTTCTTCGGAGCTTTCGGGACTTTCTAGGCGTGGCAAAGGAGCTTCAGAACTTTCCTGAGAACTGTTCTTATCTTCTACAATTTGCTGAATTTTCTCCACAGATGATATCCTGTCGTCATCATTTAACTTGATGAGACGTACCCCCTGCGTAGCGCGGCCCATAATGCGCAATTCGCTTACTGCAATGCGGATTGTGATACCAGACCGGTTGATGATCATCAGCTCATCGTCATCTACCACCTCCTTGATTGCAACTATTTTGCCAGTCTTCTCTGTGATGTTCAGCGTCTTCACACCCAGGCCGCCGCGGCGGGTGATGCGATAGTCGTCGATCGACGAACGTTTACCGTAGCCGTGCTCGGATACTACCAGCAGGTTGGCGTCTCCACGGGTAATGCACACCATGCCGATCACCTTGTCGGTATCGCCTTCCAGGGTCACCCCGCGCACACCGGCAGCCATGCGTCCCATCGGGCGCACATCGGCCTCATTGAAGTGTACCGCCTTACCTTCGCTCTTGGCAATGATAATGTGGTTGCTGCCGTTCGTCAACGACGCGTTCAGCAGACGGTCGCCTTCGTGGATCGTGATCGCATTGATCCCGCCCTGGCGCGGCCGCGAGTATGCTTCCAGCGAGGTCTTTTTAATAATACCGTTCTCCGTACAGAGGATCACGTAGTTATTATTGATGTAAGCATCGTCTGTCAGGCTCTTGACCTTGATGATGGCACGTACCGTATCGCCCGACTCGATGTTGATCAGGTTTTGGATGGCACGCCCCTTCGACGTTTTGTTACCTTCCGGGATCTCGTAGGCCTTCTTCCAATATACCTTACCCTGATCGGTAAAGATCAGCAGATAGTTATGCGCGTGTGCGATAAAGAGGTGTTCCGTAAAATCATCCTCTTTGGTGCTGACGCCTTTCGAACCGACGCCACCACGTCCCTGCGTACGATACTCGGAAAGCAACGTGCGCTTGATATATCCCTGGTTGGAAATGGTGATCACCATCTCTTCGTTCGGGATCATGTCTTCGATCGAGATATCGTCGTCGCTGTGCACGACCTGCGTACGGCGCTCGTCGCCATAACGGTCCCGCAGCTCGGTCAGCTCGTCCTTAATGATCTGCATGCGCAAACCTTCGTCCGCCAGGATGGCGTTGAGGCGATCGATGAGCGCCTTAACCTCCTTATATTCTTCCTGGATCTTGTCGCGTTCCAGACCGGTGAGGCGCTGCAGACGCATATCGAGAATGGCCTTTGACTGGATCTCCGACAAACCGAACCGCTGCATTAACCCTTCTTTCGCAGCCTCCGGATCTTTCGAATTCCGGATCAGGCTGATTACCTCGTCTAAGTGGTCGAGGGCGATCAGATAACCTTCAAGGATGTGCGCACGGCGCTCGGCTTCCGCCAGCTCAAACTTCGTTCTGCGGACGATAACTTCATGACGGTGATCCACATAGTGATGAATCATGTCCTTCAGGTTCAACGTCATCGGACGGCCCTTTACCAGGGCTACATTATTGATGCCGAAGGTTGATTGTAACTGTGTGTATTTGAACAGGTTATTCAGCACCACATTCGGTACTGCATCACGCTTCAGATCGTATACGATACGATACCCCTCACGGTCCGATTCGTCGCGGAGATCCGAAATGCCTTCGATCTTCTTCTCATTTATCAGCGCCGCTGTCTTTTCGATCATCATGGCCTTGTTCACCATGTAGGGTATCTCCGTCACCACGATCTGGTCTTTGCCCGAAGACGAAGTAACGATCTCCGCCTTGGCGCGCATGACCACACGGCCACGGCCTGTCAGAAAAGCTTCTTGTACACCCGCGTAACCATAGATCAGTGCACCGGTCGGGAAGTCAGGTGCCGTAACGAACTTCATCAGTTCCTGAACCGTAATGTCTTTATTGTCAATGTAGGCGTGAATGCCGTCCACTACCTCCCGTAAGTTGTGCGGAGCCATGTTGGTGGCCATCCCCACGGCAATACCCGACGAGCCGTTCAACAGCAGGTTGGGGATCTTACCCGGCAGTACGGAAGGTTCTTTCAGCGAGTCGTCAAAGTTGGGCTGAAAGTCGACCGTATCTTTGTTGATGTCGGCCAGCATTTCTTCCGCGATCCGACGCAGACGGGCTTCCGTGTAACGCATGGCTGCCGGCGAATCGCCGTCAATCGAACCAAAGTTACCCTGGCCGTCCACCAGCATATAACGCAGCGACCAGTCCTGGGCCATCCGGACCATAGTGTCGTACACCGAAGCGTCACCGTGCGGGTGATACTTACCGAGTACCTCCCCCACAATTCTGGCGGACTTCTTATACGGCTTGTTATAATTCACCCCCAGCTCAAGCATACCGTAAAGCACCCGGCGGTGCACCGGCTTGAGCCCATCACGCACGTCCGGAAGTGCACGGGAGATGATCACCGACATCGAATAATCGATGTACGCACCGCGCATTTCATCTTCAATATTGATCGGAATTATACTTTGCCTGCCTGGGACCAGGCCGCCTGTTTCTTCTGCCATCTAAATCGTTGTTTTTAGCTTGAATTAAGCCTTTTTTTAGGCCTCGCAAGATAGTAAAAAGCATCAAAAACCACGCGCAGAAATGGAATAGTTGTGACAACAAAACGCGGCTTTTTACAAGGCTGGCACGCACACGGAAACCCTGGCAAAAAGCATCGTGAAGCCGCCGCCGCTTAGTACGGATTCAGCTTCTTTTTGTTCTTGCCTTTGTACTTGATGAGCGTCGGATAGTTCTCACCGTAATGCGGGTTCTGCTTCTTGTAGATCGGGTGCCGGCGGCTCCTGTACTCGCGGTTGCCGTGCGCATGATTCATCTGCGCATGGCATGTCTTGAGGAAACAACGACGCAGCTCGGGGATCCGGTACGTGGCCCCTACGTTGACATAAAACGCATTGAAGCGATGCTGAATGGATTGCCCCGTTTCCGGCACGTTGAGCTTATAACTCTTGATCTCGTACGACGGACGCACAAACAAGCGGAAGTACTCCGACATTTCGCGCTCCACCGTTACGCCCAGGTTGACATAAACGCCCTTCTTCATCTGGCTCTTGTCAAATTTCTTACCCATGGCATACCCCCCGATGTTGGCATCCACCACCAGCAAGTAGTCGTTGTAACGATACACCGATGCCCCCAGTAACACAAAATACTTCTTCAGGAAAAAGCTCGTCACCTCCGGTGAGTAGTTGCCGATGCGATCGGAATAGCGCAGCGGCCGGAAGTCGCCCACGCTTGTATATTCAAACGAATAACCGCCACCGATGCGGTAACGCTCGAACAGCTCCACGTGCAGCGTGGCGCGGATCGGTATGTTAAACGACTTGCTTTTGAAGCCGATCTCGGCCGTGTCGGAGTTGACCTGGTAGCCCCCCGGCTGCAACGTGTTGCCTTGGGGTTGTATCTTGTTGAACCAGTTGGAATAACCTTGCGCAGCGTTGTCGCCTTGAAAGATCTTTGGCATCGAGTCCGGGTTCTGCAAAATACCAAAACCGTCCAGCTCGTGCTTGAACGTGGTCGCGCCGTATCCGGTGCTCAAACCGAACGTGACTTTGCTGAGAATGCGCCGGAATAAACCGGTACCCTGCCGCTTGATGTAGAAATACTCCAACGGTACGGAAGCTTCCTGCTCCGTCTCATACTGGGCAAAGGCATCGGGCATTGCTGCCAGCAAAACCAGCACCAGGGTGGCTACGACGTAAGGCTTTCGAAAAGTGCGTGTTAAAGCCATTAAGCTAAAAAATGTAAGCCCTTCACAATCTGGCTATTGAAGGTTAAAGGTAAATGAATTTCGGCAATCATCCTAAGATTGTTTCCGGGTTGATTCGGTAAGCTGTTGTTTTCACACCTTCGATGCGGTCTGATCGCCATAAGCCTTCGTTAGTAGTACCGGGAGGGCGTGTACCGCGTCTCTAACGAAGAAAACGTGTGAAAAAGTGTCTGACCCTGTTTTGCCTGGTAGGTAAATTTATAATCGGTCGTGCGCGATTCCTCCGAAGTCAGCTGAAATACAATGTCATTCGCACCCGCTTTCAACGGCACACGGCTGTAATAGATACTGTGCGGCAGCGTTTGCCAGTTACGGGTGTCCGCCTTTTCGGTCATGGCGTTTACCAGCCCGATCACCGCGCCCAGCCCGTCGTCTTCCTTGCGCACGCTGTGCTCGGCAGCCTTTTTTAAGGCTGCCCGTAACAGGCCCTTTCCAAACTCTTCGACCATGCGCTTCTTCAAGCTGTAAAAAGCCACCTTGTTAATGTCCTCACCCAGCTGCATCGGATAACGCTCACCCCCCAGGTCGATGGTCGCCGCGCTGAAATACGGTGTACGTTCTGTATACCGCGGAAAGGCTACCCGAAACACCTCCAGGTCGGCCAGGTCTGAACGCTCCTTGTCCTTTTCTACGTGAAAAGGAAACGCCACCCCCAACCCATCGTTATTAAACACGACCATATCGTCTGAAGCACGGTTGATCGCAAAATTGATGCTCCACTCCGTCTTCACGGGACTGAGACCGTTGTGCCAGAAGAATACCAGCTCCGCCTCGGGCGCCGTCGGTTTGTAAGTCTCCATCCCAAACTGCTCTTTGAACTTGTCGAACTCTTCATAGAACCCATTCCAATACGCCGTATTCAACAGGTCGAGCTTGAGCTGTTCGGGCGCAGTCATGTTAAACATCTTGGCATACTCACCCTGGTAGATTTCCAGTGCGTTGCGATAGGCTATAAAGGCGTTGTTATAGTCGCGTGTCGACTGATAGATGATTCCCATCAGCGTGTGAATAAACGCATCCTTTTGAAACTTCTCTTCGGCCTTGTACTTGTCGCTGAGCTGGTTCAGGCGGATGTTGAGACGGCGGCATTCCACCAGGGCGTTGTCAGGCTGGCCCAACTTCAGGTAGTTGATGGCCTTGAAGTAAAGCAGCATGAGGTGCTCGTGGTCTTCGCCGCGGTATACCTGAAAGTTCGGATTGGTGAGATACGAAGTTGCCTCGTTGATGTAGTTGAGGTGATAGTCTTCTCCAAAGAGAAAGCCCTTCTCCAGATATTCGTTACTCTCGTCGTACTTGCCCAGGACGGAAAGAAGCAATCCGTTGTTTACGAAATAAAGAAAGCGAGCCTTGCCATTCTCTTCGCGGTTGTTCTTCTTCAACGTCTCCAGCGCCTGCTGCAGCTCGCCGCGCTCGAACTCACGGTTAAAGTCAACGTGCTTTTGATAGTACGTAGCACACGCTGTCAGGCAGCATGCCACGATTCCCACCAGCGCATACGAAAACGTGCGGCGCATAATAGTTAGTTCTTCACCAGCTTCTTGATCTCCTGCTGGCCGTACCAGATCCGCTTGTTGGTTTCGATATCGGTCAGGAACAAGGTCGTGATATAATTCACCACGCGTTTCTTGTTGTAGGTGTCCGTTTCGGAGGTCATCTCACCCAACAGCATCAGGTCGGCCCCTATCTCCTTACCGAATTGTTTAGCCGTTTCCGGCGAAGCAAAGGCCTGTTGATCCGTGCGTTCCACACGCAGCTTGTCGCGAAACTCGTCGGACTCCACCAGCTCCGCCACGGCGGAGTTCAGCACCACCATCTCGATCTTCTTGACGTAGTTGTCGGCATCGATATGCTCGGAAGTCTTATTGCGGATAGTCCCTACGATGATCACGGGCTTGCGGCCCAGTTGTTTGGCATAGTTCTTAAACGACGCAGCGTCAAACAGATCGTAGATCATCTTGTCGGCCACCATACGCGAGTCGGTATCATTCCAGCGCCCGCTCAGGTCTATCTGTTCAGCAGGATCGACTCGGGTAACGGAACGTGAACAAGAAACCAGGATAAGAAAGAGGGCGATAAAAGAGTATAACTTCAGCATTGCGGGGTAGTTAGTTTGGTTGGTGAACGTCAAAAATCCTGCCGAAGTTGCAGCACAGCGTGAAATCTGTACGGGCCTATACCGCCGCCAGGTCGCGGATCACCGCCTTAGGGTCCGGCGCCTGAAAGACAAAGCTGCCCGCCACGAGCACATCCGCACCCGCATCCAGCAGTCGCCTGGCGTTCTGCAGGTTTACACCCCCGTCTATTTCGATCAGCGTACTGGCGCCGGCATCGACGATCAACTGCTTTAGCATCTGCACCTTGCGATACGTATGCTCGATAAACTTCTGGCCGCCAAAGCCGGGGTTCACGGACATTACACACACCAGGTCGATATCGCCGATGACATCGGCCAGCCCCTGTACGGGCGTATGCGGGTTGATGGCGACACCCGCCCGGCAACCCAGCGCCTTGATCTGCTGCAGGTTTCGATGCAGGTGGGGGCAAGCCTCTACGTGCACCGATATGTTCGCCGCGCCCGCCGCGCGAAAAGCTTCCACATAGCGCTCCGGCTGCACGATCATCAGGTGCACATCCAGCGGCTTGGCCGCATGGCGATGGATGGCTTCCACCACGGGCAGCCCCATGGAAATATTGGGCACGAACATACCATCCATGATGTCGACATGGATCCAATGCGCTTCACTTTCATTGAGCATGGTGATTTCCCGCTGCAGGTTGGCAAAGTCGGAGGCCAACACAGAGGGTGCGATGATGGGACGGGGCATAAGGGATGGGTATGAAATCTAGGCCGCTAAAATACGGATTCAACCCCAACGAACCCTAGCGTCTGATGAGTTTTTGCGTCAGCATACCACCCGCCCAGGCGATGCGGCAGATATAAAGGCCTGCACCCAACGAGGTCAAGTCAACGATACGCTCGGGGTGGTCGGCTGAAAAGTACAAGGTCTTTTGCAGCACCCGCTTGCCCTCCGCCGAAACCAGCTCCACCCGGCACGTGTCAAACTCTTCCGGCAGGTATGACCGCACCCGCAGACTGTCGTCCTCTACGGGGTTGGGATATACGCGAATGGGATTCTCCCGTCGCTGCGCAAAATAGGTCTCGACGTTTTTGTAGTGCGGAATGCCGTAGCCTAGCAACGTATCGGGCCGGCCGGCTTGCGACCCCGAAAGGCGAATCGCTTCAAATAATTCGGCCGCCGTTAATTCGGGATATCGTTGCCAAACACCCGCCACCAGGCTGGTAATGATCGGCGCCGCCAGCGATGTACCCGTTACCGTGCCGAGCCCGCCGTTGGCCTTGATCACACTGGTGCTCACACCCTGCGCCGCCACGTCGGGCTTTGTCCGGCCATCGGCACTGGGGCCCTTCGAGCTGGAGTTCGCCCGTATCCCGTCACGGTTCACGCTCGCCACCGCCAGCACACCCCGGGCATCCGCCGGCGCGGTAATGAGCTGCCAGCTTACAGCCCCCTCATTGCCGGCGCTACAGATCACGGCAATGCCCCGGTCGGCCGCCCACTGCGCCGCGCGCGTAATGACCGTCGTCTTTCCGTCCAGGGCCGACTTGCTATAGTTCATCGAAACATCGTCAAAGTCATAATAGCCCAGCGACGATTGAATGATGTCGGCGCCGGCACTGTCCGCACGCTCCGCGGCAAACAGCCAATTGTACTCCTCGATACGATATTCATTCGCGGCATCTTCCGTTACATAGAGCTGGTAACGGGCGCCATAGGCGCCGCCGGTGAAGATACCGTCTTCGTGTGCCGCAATGACCGAGAACACCTCCGTACCGTGGGTGTCGTATTGAAAGACATTCTGCGTATTATAAACAAAGTCGTGCGACACCGTCAGGTCGATCCGGCCTTCGGCAAACAAGGCACTGAATGCCGGCGCCGTATCGACACCGGGAAAACCGGCATCCAACACCGCAATGGTCAGCCCTTGTCCCAGGAAACCATCCGCATGCATCGCATCGATCCCCACCATCGACAACTGCGTGTCGGTAACTTCGGCCGCAGCGGCCTTGATCCTGGCCTCGCCACGCCTGCGGCCATTTCGCGCCAATCTGGCTTCCGGGGCCACGAGCTCCACCCGGTCCACTACCGCCAGGC
>NZ_JAHESC010000073.1 GCF_018598185.1 Dawidia soli | reverse complement strand
TAAGTCTCTTGGGGTGCTATATGTGCAAAAGACACAGCTACATGCCCTGGTACCAAAGCAAGGACGTCTCCGGCTATTGGGGTAGCCACTGGCGCATGACCAACCGCAACCCCGAAATCGTAGACGAAACCGGCAAGCGCCAGATCGCGTCACACTATTACCCGCTCATCGACCCTTACGATTCACAAGATCCCGACGTGATCGACTACCACGTGTTACTGATGAAGTACGCCGGCGTAGACGGCATCCTCATCGACTGGTACGGCTCACATGCCGTCTATGACTATCGTATTAACTTGTCCGGATCCAACGCCGTGATCGATCGCCTCGACGACGCAGGCCTGCAATTCGCGATCGTGTACGAAGAATACACCGCCGGGAACGTCGCGACCCAAATGGGCAAACCCGCCATCACCGCCGCGCGTGAAGACATAGCCTATATGCAAACCAACTATTTCCAGCAGGAAGGATACATCACCCTCGACGAGGCCCCGTTGCTGCTCACGTTCGGCCCGCGCTACTTCCGTCAGCCGGCGCAGTGGACGGAGATCTTCCGGGACTTACCAACGGCCCCGGTCTTCCTGCCGCTGTGGGACCACGGCGCGTTTACAGGCGACACCGACCGGGGCGAGTTCGGCTGGGTCGACTTCAACGCCGATCTGCGCGTCATGGAAACCTTCTACCGCAAGTCGCCTTACCTGGATGTGCTCATCGGCTCTGCCTATCCGCGCTTCGACGATTACTATGAAGAAGGCGGTACCGGCACCAGCTACGGCAACATACCCTTTAACGATGGCGCTACACTGCAGGCCACGCTGGCAAAGGCCACAGAGCACGAAGCAAAATACCTGCAGCTCGTGACCTGGAACGACTACGGCGAAGGTACCGTGATCGAACCCACGCGCGAAGACGGTTTTCGTTGCCTGACCCTGATCCAGGAATTTACCGGTGTGCCCTACGGCGAAGCCGAGCTGCAGCTGGTCTACGATTATTATCAAAAGAAACAAACCTATAAGAATAACACCGCGGCGCTGCAAACGCTGGAACGGGTGTATGCCCTGCTGGTCTCGCTGCAACCCCATGGAGCAAAAGACCTGCTGGCGCAACTACCCTGAGCCGATCGCGGTGCAAACGACCAACACATAACCTGATGAACAAACACTAAAACAGACTACCTATGAAAAGATTTATTACCCTGCAGTGGATGCTGCTGTTGATCTTGCCTGTATTCCTTTTCTCTTGCGGCAGCGACGATTCAGGAGAGGAGCCCGAGCCACTGGAGCCGAAGAAAGACGGCTTTTACATCTTTGGAACGAACACCGTTGCCGCCAGCGATGAAGATGCCAATGCGCGTATGGCCCGGGCGGTGCTCGACCCGGCACAAGGTGCCAAGGTGGACAATATGGAAGGTGTCTACGGCAAGTTCCTGTACATCGGCGCCAATAGCACCATCTCCTTTATGGAGGTGGTCGATGAAGTGGCCACCACCTATGGGGCACCCGGCGGCGGTACCCTCGACAGCGGCAAAGTGGCAGGCAATGTGGTCATTAAAGACAAAGTGATCTATGGCACGCTGACGGCAGATGCGCCGGCCATCAACGTCACCGAAGAAGGATTGTATTACGCTTTTGCCAACACCAATACCGACCTGTTTGTGCTGATGAAAGTAAAAGCAAATATCATCGGCGACGCAACGCCGCTGATGTGGGCGGCCGGAACCGCGCTGCCCGTGAAATCGATATCAAAAGATTCGGCCGTTTTTGAAGGTACGAATATCGCGTTGCGCGATGCCGCAGGCTATCGCTATCGGTTCAACGACGGCTGGCATGTATACGACGATAAGAACCTCGTGACACTGTCAAGCCTGGGTGTGCCCGATTACGCCGAGGCCTGGGAGACAGGCATCAACAACATCGGCTTGCTGATCGCTAACATTCCCAACAAAGGAGAAGGACTCTATACCGTGCGCCTGAAGTATAATGCAGCCACGAACACATGGACGGAGAAAAAGATCAAGACGGGCATTGTCGTAAAAGATTATTCAGAGACCCAGATGGGCCTGTTTGGCAACGCCTACCTGACCGCGCCCGAAGATACCGCCGCATGGGAAGTAGGCAAGGACGGATACGATCTGCATACGCCTGAGAAAAATGGTAACATCTATACCTGGGAGTGGACGGTAGACCTGCTTGAAGACCGCGAGTTCATCTTCCTGCAAGATGCAACCTGGGGGGATGGCCGTCTTCAGATCGATTATCTGGGTGCGGCAAACGAAGGCGAAGCGATCGACAACGGCGACATCGTGGATGCCACGACAGTGGGTGGCCAGTATCACAACTATTTTGTGGAGAATAAAGGTACCTACGTTATCACGTTGAAAGTAGATGCCGCGACCGGCGGCCGGACGATCACGTTCGAGCCGGCGCCATGAGCCGTTATTGTTGATAGGATAGTAAGACCGCTTGGTCAACGGAATGCCAGCTCTGCGGAGCGGCATTCCCCGCCGGCGGCAGATAAAGGAAGCATAACTTGTTATTGGTATTTTAAAGATGTAGTGGATGAGAAGCCCGAAACAATCACTCCGGCAAATGCAGACCCGCAAGTTCGAGTTTGACGGCCACCATCAGAACGACTCGTTGCTGATCGGTAATTTTGGTGATGTGGAGTTTACCGTCAGAGGGACATTCGATCTCTCCGGTATGATCTATTCCAGGAAGACTGTCGAGTTTACCGTGATGGGATCGGGCATGATCCGCTTTCACGGCGTTTGCAAAAAGATTGTTATACACCTGGTGAAAGGTGATTGCCTGCTTGACTTCAGCAGGCTTACGAGCAAGGAGGTTTGTTGTGTTTCCCTGCGCGACAATTCACGAACCATGGTAGGCCCTACCAAAGTGATCACCCGTGCGAACCTGCAAGACCAGGCGGTTTTCCAGTATAGTGGCACGCCCCGTTTGCAGAGTTATAGTGTAGCAGGCCGATCGCGGATTGAGTTCGTGCAGGATTTTGTATAATTCTGTAGTGTGATTATAATGTAACCCCTGTACGCCAATGAAAGAAGTTCTTACCTGTTCTGCGGAAACGACGGCGGTATAACCCGCATCGTTTGATGTCAACCACCCGGCATCGTGCTTGCCCGCCATAGCTTCGGCGGCGGCGGGTATACGCATTGTTGTAAACGTTTTCTAATGAGCCACACCGATTAGGATCGCTACGGAATACCCGGAACACTACGGGTATGCCCGGAAAGTATGCACATTTCATAACGATAACCGACGACACATGAACAAACTACGACAGCACATTATCCGCAACACCGTTGCCGGATACCTCATGGTCCTTCTTGTTTTGCTGACCCTGTACGCCACCGCCCAAAACGACGGCATCCCGCGTGGGGCGCAGCTCCCGTATACCCGCTACGAGTCGGAAGACGCTACCCGCGGCGGCAGCGCCACCTTGCAGCAGACGACGAACTATGACTACACACAGATCGCTTCCGAAGCCTCCAACCAGAAGTACGTCAGCCTCGCCAGCAACGGCTCTTATGTTGAATGGACCACCACAGCCATCGCGCAAGGTGTAAACCTGCGCTTCACCATGCCGGACAACGCGACCGGCACGGGCCAGAACGGAGCCCTCTCCCTGTACGTCAACGGCTCCTTTGTACGCACCATCAACCTGACGTCCCGCTGGGCGTATCAATATTTCCACGGCAGCGAGACGGAACCGAAGCAGGAACCGGGCGGCAGGACCTTTATGCGTTTTGACGAAGTGCACTTCCGCCTGCCTTCCAAGATCCAGGCCGGCAGCACCGTACGCATTGTTAAAGAGAACGGCGACGGTCTGACCTACGGCGTCGACTTCATCGAGCTGGAAGACGTACCCACGGCGTTGGCAGCGCCCATGAACGCATTATCCGTAACCGCCTACGGTGCTACACCCGACGATCAAACCGATGACCTGCCGGCGTTCTACGCCTGTATCAACGCGGCCAAGGCCCAGGGTAAAGCCGTCTATATACCACAAGGCCGCTTTATATTGGCCGACCGCCTGGACCTGAACGTCACCAACATGAAGATCCAGGGTGCGGGCATCTGGTATACGGAAGTGTTCTTCTCGACCGATCTGCAATTCACCGGGGGCATCCTGGCGCGGTCCAGCGGCGTGGAGATCTCCGACTTTTCGCTCAATACTGCGAACAACGACCGCTTCCACTACGGAGAGCTTAACCCGAAATACGCCAGCGCGCACGGCGAGCCCTACAAAATATACAAGGGCTTTATGGGGACCTATGGCACCGGCTCGCGCATCCACGATGTGTGGGTAGAGCACTTCGAGTGCGGGTTTTGGGTGGCCGGCTACGATCCGCCGTATCCCATCGATATCACCACCGACCTGGTCATCTCACGTGCCCGCATTCGCAACAACTATGCCGACGGCGTAAACTTCTGCCAGGGCACGAACAACTCCGTGGTAGAATATAGCAGCGTGCGTAACAGCGGCGACGACGGCCTGGCCATGTGGCCGAACAACGCCCTGGGCGCTCCCCAGGAACGCAACAACATCTTCCGCTATAACACGGTGGAGAACGTGTGGCGCGCGGGGGGCATCGCCATCTTTGGCGGCACCGGCCACCAGATCTACCGGTGTATCATCAAGGATGGTGTCGGTGGCTCGGCCATTCGTTTCACCAACGATTTCGGCGGACACACGTTTGAGCAGAACGGCGTGCCGATCGTCGCGACCGACAACTATATAATCAACTGCGGTACCAGCTATGACCTCTGGAATCAAAAACGCGGCGCCATCGAGCTGTTCACCCAGCAAGGCATCTATGATGTGCAGTTCTACAATACCCAGATCATCAACTCGCAGCGCCATGCCATCCAGCTCTATGGCAACATCCGCAACATGAAGTTCTTCGATACGAAGATCGACGGCACCGGTCTGGACGCCTTTGTCGATCAACCCGCGCAGGACGCCTGGGGCGGCTATGGCATCCTCGCGCAGGCGTCAGGCGATGTGACGTTTAATAAGATCAGCTTTAACCGCCTGGAGTCGGGTGAAGTGAAGAATCACAATACCGCTTTTATCATCAACCTGATCCCCGGCAATGTAGCGCTGACCGGCATCGACCTGGCACCGGCCACGGTGTCGGTACCGCAAGGCAAGACGGCCAACCTCAATGTGACCTACACACCGTCCAACGCCACGCAGAAGGGCATTACCTGGACGTCGTCTAACACGGCCGTGGCAACGGTGGTAGAGGCCGGCACCGGCATAGGTACGGTAACCGCCGTCGGCGTGGGCACGGCCGTGATCACGGCCCGGTCGGTGGATGGTAACTTTACCAAAACGTCTACGGTCACCGTTACACCGGCGATCAACATCACGGCGCCCGATGCGGCCGCGGGAGAAGGCGGCAATACCGGTACATTTACGATCGGCACCTCCGGTATCACGTCGAATATCACCGTTACGTATACCATCAGCGGTACGGCATCCGGCGGTGACTATTCCGCCAGCCCGTCGTTAACCGGGTCTGTAACACTGACCGCGGCGGCGCCGTCGCAGACGATCACGATCACACCGACCGACGACAGTAGCTTTGAAGGTCCGGAAACCCTTACGCTTACATTACAGCCCGGCACCGGCTATACCCTGGGCGGAAATACCACCGCCACGATCACCCTGGCCGACAACGAAAACCCGCCGTGCACCTCGCCGGTGGTAGCGCTGGTAACGGGCACGGCCCCTGCCATCAACCAGACGATCGAAGCCGCCTGGTCGGCCGCGCCGATCCGGAACATCGCCAACACCATCCTCGGCGGTACCCCCGGCGACTACTCCGGCCGTTGGCGCGCGCTGTATAACAGCACCAACCTGTACTTTCTCGTAGAAGTGAACGACGCCACCCGCATGAACGACTCCGGCGGCAACTGGTGGGAGGACGACGTCGTGGAGATCTTCATCGACGGCAACAACAGCAAAGGCACATCCTACGACGGTGCCAACGACTTTCAGCTTGGCTTCCGGTGGAACGACACCGCCGTGAAAGCAGGAGGGAACTCTGTTACCAACACCGCGGGTATAAATTTTGCCATGTATGCCGCCGGCGCGGGATACGTGCTGGAAGTGGCCATCCCCTGGTCTACGATCGGTGTAACCCCTGCGTTGGGTAACACCATCGGTCTCGACGTGCAGGTAGACGACGACGACAACGGCGGCACACGCGACGCGCAAATGGCCTCGTTCGCCACGAACACCACCGCATGGCAAAACCCGAGTGTCTTCGGAACGGTATACCTCACCAGCTGCGGCGGCCCGGTAAACCAACCGCCCGTAGCCAATGCCGGCACCGACAAGACGCTGGCCGCCGGCACCACCACAACCACCTTGCCCGGTTCAGGTTCCGACCCCGAAGGCGGCGCGATCACCTATAGCTGGACACAGGTCAGCGGCCCTGCCGCCACGCTGACCAACACCACATCGGCCACCGCCACGGCATCAGGGCTTGCCAATGGCAGCACCTATGTATTCCAGCTTACCGTCAGCGACGGTGTGCTCTCCGGCTCCGATCAGGTGCAGGTAACCGTAGCGGGCAATACGACCACCGATCCCCCGGGCGTCATAACCGCCCGCCGCGCCCCCGGTGCCGTAACGGTAGACGGTAATCTGAGCGAGTCCGGATGGAATGTAACACGCGCCGTGGCAAAGAATGTGATCGGTACCGGCAACAACACCGTGGCCTTTGGCGTGCTGTGGGACAACAACAACCTCTACATCGGTGTGCGGGTGCAGGATGCAAACCTCTTCAATGACAGCAGTGACCCCTGGGAGAACGACGCGGTGGAAATATACATCGACGCCAACAACAATAAGCTGACCAGCTACGACGGTCGCGACAACCAGTTTATCAAGGGGTACAACGCGTCGTCGTTGCTGACGAAGATCGGCGTCACAGGCGTGCAGCATGCCTGGGCCGCGATCAGCGGTGGTTACAGCATCGAGTTGAGCATTCCCTGGTCGCAGTTGAATGTCACGCCCGCGGCGGGTGTCACACTCGGTTTTGACGTCGGCTGTGATGACGACGACAATGGCGGCGCACGTGAAACACAAACCGTGTGGAACGGCACCATCGATAACTATCAGAACACGGCAGGCTTTGGCAGCCTGGTGTTGAATGACGCTGTGTCCACAGGACCCACAGCGCGCCAGGCATCACCGGAAGTGACGCTGGAAGACATAAACGGCGACGGCCTCGTGTCGATCTACCCCAATCCGGCAGCGAATGGTATAACAACCGTGTCGGTACCAGAGACGTCCGCGCCGGGTCACATCCAGGTGTTTAATCTGCAGGGGCTGATGTTGAAGCACACGCAGATGAAAACGCACCGCGAGGTGGTTGACCTTTCGCAGGCTGCGAAAGGTATATATTTGATGAAGGTCCACGTAGATAACCGTATGGTGATAAAGAAGATACTGGTAGAGTAAGTGTTGCCAACAACGATACGTTGTTTGTGAATCTTTTTAGAAGGGCTTCAGGATTGAAGCCCTTCGTCTTTTAAAGAGACCGCTTGCTGGCGCAAGTCTGAGCGAAGCGGTGACTTGTGCCTATACCTGTTGCCAGTTTGCAACTGGCGTCAGGGCATTGGCGCCGACTGACTCGACGGCAGTTGCAAACTGCCGGCAGCCGCGGCACAAGTCTCCGCCCCGGGGCGGGGCTCAGACTTGCGCCAGCAAATTGGGAATATATAAACCGATAAGTCTATTATCCAACCTCCCTGCACAACAAACCGCATCAGTATTGACTTCACCTCTCTTTCCGCGCACCTGCCGACGAGACAATATTCCGCTAACAACAGGTCAGTACTTTTGCTGAACGCCCCTATTAAACAAAACCCTATGAACATTCGATCACTACTAAACGCCATGGCCCTGCTGTTGCTTTCCTGGACAGCCCATGGCCAGAACATCGCCTTTATGAAACCGGCCAAAGCGCTCTCCGAGCAGGCAGTCGGTACGCCCGCATTCGCGGTGAACGACGGTAACCTCACTTCGCGCTGGGCCAGTGCATTGGGTGTCGACCCGCAATGGATCTCCCTTGACCTCGGCGCCACCTACGACATTCGCCGTGTAAAGATCACCTGGGAAGCTGCCTATGGCAAGGATTTCACGATCCAGACCAGCCCCGACGAAAACCAATGGTCGGATATCAAGACTGTTACAGGTAACACCGCGTTGGTGAACGACATCACCGGTCTTGCCGGTCGTGGTCGCTACATCCGTATCCTGGGCACGGCGCGCGGTACGGTGTGGGGCTATTCCATCTACGAGCTCGAAGTATATAGTGCCGATGGCGGTGGCAACGCTGCGCCGGTAGCCAACGCCGGCGAAGACAAAACGATTACGCTCCCGACAAACCGTATCGTATTGAACGGCTCGGCGTCAGACGCCGACGGCACCGTGACGGCATACGCCTGGACGCAGGTAAGCGGCCCCAACACGGCGACACTCGCCGGCGCGACAACGGCCGCACTCACGGCAACGAACCTGGTAGCGGGTACCTATGTCTTTCGTTTAACAGCCACGGACAATGGCGGGCAAACCGGGACGGACACCGTAACGGTGACCGTAAACCCCGGTAGTACTTCTTCTAACCTCGCCTGGAATAAAGGTGTGACGGCTACCTCTATCGAGAACGGCGCCACGTTGCCCGAATACGCCGTCGACGGCGATCCCGTCACGCGTTGGTCGAGCGCGGCCGAAGACCCGACGTCGATCACCGTCGACCTCGGCGCAGTATACACTTTCAGCCGCGTACGGATCGTCTGGGAAACGGCGCTGGGGAAAGACTATCTGATTCAAACAGCCACTGCGTCCGGAGGCCCGTGGCAGACTGTGCGCAACGTGGCCGGTAATACCGATCTGATCAACGACCACATGGGCCTTGCCGCCCAGGGCCGTTACATCCGCCTCTATGGCACGGCGCGGGGCACCGGCTATGGATACTCCATCTTTGAGCTCGAAGTATACCAGCAGTCGCCCAACAATCCCGTGACCGTACCATTGCACATTCCCTATGTGCAATACCTCGATCTGGGCTTTACACCGCCGGATCTGAACGGCGTGGGCCAGCTCATCACACAGAATAATCCGCGGGAAGCCACACTGTCCTATCATTCGGGCACCATCATTACCGTAACCCCGAATGACTATCGCGGAGAAGATCAGTTACAACTGTGGACGGTCAACCAGCGCAATGACACCATACGTGTCGTGAACGCACCGCTTACGGCGATGGTATATCCCGGCATGCAGGTCGGGGTGCGCCTCGTGAAAGTGAACAACCCCGGCGGGAACCGCCCGGAGGCTGATGCCGGGTATACACAACGCATCACCCTGCCGGTTGCCTGTGCTTCGCTGGATGGATCCGGCAGCACCTCGCCCAGCGGTGCCGTGATATCGTATGCCTGGTCGCAGGTAAGCGGCCCATCGACGGCCACGCTGACCAACGCCAACAGTGCGGTGGTCACGGCCTGTGGGCTGGCAGCCGGCACCTATACCTTCCGCCTGCTTATTACCGACGGCACACAGGCCACGGCGACAGACGATGTACAGATCATAGTAAGCCCGGCGGAAACATTCGATTTCGCATTGACCGCACCCGCCGACCGCGCCATGATCACCACGACACGCCGCCCCACCTTTACCTGGCAGGCGGTGAGCGGAGCCACGCGGTACGACGTCTACGTTAACATCTCCCGCACCGACTACGATTGGCATGCCTCGGGCAACTTTCTCGATCGCTACACCCGCGTAGCCCAGACCACGACGACGTCGCTGGTCATGCCTACTCCACTCGGCGACCGCTGGACGTACAAGTGGTACGTTGTAGCCACCACGCCGCAAGGCGAGAAGCGGTCGAACACACGCTACTTCAGTGTATACCTGCCACAGCTCGAGCAAGCCCCCGATGGCATCAACATCGTAAACGGTGCCCGCGACGCCAATAAGAACGGCACGATCGAACCGTACGAAGATTGGCGTCTGCCCATCGACCAGCGTATCAACGACCTCATGGGACGCCTGACCCTGGCGGAAAAATACAGACAGTGCTTTTACAGCGACCAGCAACCACTCGACGGCTTCTCATTCTCCTATGGAGTAGAAGACGGCATGCGCACGCTGCAGTATCGTGCATCCGCCACGCGCCTGGGGATTCCCATTGCATTTGCCGGCGACAAGATCCACGGCTGGAAGACCATTTTCCCGACACAACTGGGCATGGCCGCTACGCGTGATATGAACCTGGTATACCAGGTCGGCAACCTGCAACGGATAGAGCACAAATCGAAAGGGTTCACCGGTACACTCGCACCGCTGGCCGAAGTGAATACAAAAGTATTATACCCACGCTTCCAGGAAGGCGCCGGAGAGAATGCTGACGAAGCGGCGGCCCTGGCGCGCGCCCTGGTCGTCGGTATGCAAGGTGGCCCCGAGATCAACCCGCACTCGATGCTGATCACCGTAAAACACTGGCCCGGGCAGGGTGCCGGTGGCGAGAATGCGTTGCAGTACGATGCGGTTACGATCAAATATCACATGAAACCCTGGCGCGCCATCGTAGAAGCCAACGCCGCGTCTGTCATGCCGGGATACAACACCGCACCCTTCCTCGACCCATCGGGCAAAGGCGCCAATTCCAGCAAACGCATCATTAAATACCTGCGCAATGAGATCAACTTCCAGGGCTTTGTTGTCACGGACTGGCTGGCGGCAAATACGGCGCAGTCCGTTGAAAGCATGGGCGCCGGCATCGACGTGCTGGGCGGTGCTCCTTCCGAATTTACGGACGTGAACCAGCTGGTCGCCGCCATCGGCTTGCCGCGCCTGGACGCCGCCGTACGCCGCGTACTCGACATGAAGTTCCGCCTCGGCCTGTTCGAAAATCCCTACGGTGACAGCACGGCCACGTGGACGAACGCGCAACATCATGCCATCGCGCTGAGCGCCGCCCGTAAGTCCATCACCCTGCTGAAGAACAATGGCGTGCTGCCGTTGCAAGTTCGCGCGGGGGAAAATATCATCGTGGGCGGACCGCATGCCACCTGGGTGAACAACGACGTCGACCCCAACGTGATCTGGCAGTCGATCTACTACGACAATCCGCAAGCGAAGAATTATTACAAGGCTTTCCAGGACCGTGCCGCCGGCACCGGCGCCACCGTGGTGTTGAACAACGCTTCGGCAGGTAGAGTGGCCGTTGTCGTGATCGGCGAAGGTAACTATACCCACGGCACGGTGTGGGCGGACAAGAACCCCGTCGTGCCCGAAGAACAGCTGGCGGTGATCCGTGGCTTCAAGGACCGCGGCATTCCGGTGGTGGCGGTCGTGATCTCACCGCGTCCCTATGTGCTGACGGATGTACTGCAATTGTCAGACGCCGTCATGATGGTATACCGGGGCGGTAACGGCATAGCGCAAGCCACCGCCGAGCTTTGTTTTGGCGACTATAACCCTTCGGGCAAGTTGCCGTTCCAGTTGCCCCGTGCCACGACGCAGATCGGTACCGACAACATCAACGATCAGCGTGAGCGCTGGGAGCTGCCGTATGACCTGGGGGCTACCGATGCCGAGCGTGCGCAGATCCGCAGTATCATCGACAGCGGTGCACCGGTGCCAGCCACCTTTGGCAATCCGTTGCTGCCGTACGGCTATGGCCTTCAAAACTTTGCCGCGGCCGGTTTGACCGCACAGGAAGAAACGGCAGTTGCCGGTGAGAAGGAAAGCGAAGCGGCGCTGTCAGATCTCCGTGTTTATCCCAACAGCGCGGTCGACGAGATAACGGTGCAGTTCGGCGTCGAGACGCCGGGTACGGTAAACCTCTTTATTGTGCAGGCATTGGGAGCCCGGCAAACCGTACTGAAGGGTGAGCCGAGAGTCAAAGGTGTATATACGACACGGGTCGACGTGCGCAGCCTCCCCAGAGGGGTACACATTATCCGCCTCGAGTCGGCCGACGGTGTTAAGACCTGTAAGCTCCTGAAGCAATAGAGTAACCCGCACCTTTCGCCAATCGCCCGGGATCCGTATACGATCCCGGGCTTTTTATTGCCTACCGGAAAGCTGTATCTTCGCCGGCATGACCGTACAATATTCGCTGGAGTTGATCGGCACATTCTTTTTTGCCATCTCCGGCTCCCTCGCCATCCGCGATAACCACGACGACCTTTTCGGCGCCGGCTTTACCGGATTTATTACTGCCATCGGCGGTGGTACCCTGCGCGATATCATGCTGGGCGCCTACCCGCTGGTATGGATCGGCGACATCAACTTCCTCTACGCGGTCTTTGCCGGCGTGGCGGTGGGATACTTCTTCTTTAGCTTCCTGATCCGGATGCGCCGCACGTTTCTGTTCTTTGACAGCGTGGGCATCTCGTTCTTTACCATCCTCGGGGTTGAGAAGGCGCTGAGCCTGGGGGTGCGTCCGGAGATTGCCGCGATCATGGGGATGTTCAGCGCCGTGATGGGCGGCGTGATGCGCGACACCCTGACCAACGAAATACCTGTGCTCTTCCGGAAGGAGATCTATGCCACGGCCTGTCTGGCGGGCGCCGTGTTATACCTGGTGCTTTACCGGCTGGGAGTGGAGCGCAATACCAACCTGATCATTTCCAGTATCTTCATCCTGGCATTCCGGCTCCTGGCGGTAAAATACAGGCTGGCCCTGCCCACTTTTAAGCGATCGTCGTAAACGTCTATGCGTACCAAACTGGCCGCCGAAGCCGGCAACCGGAAAAAATTCCAGGGCATCTTCAGCCGCCTGGGCAAGAAAGTGAACTATAATGGTTATAGTGAAGATACCATTCTGCTGGTACAGATCACCGACGTGGCGACGGGGCAGGTCGTGGCCGACCACGTGTGGTTCAGTTATACAAAGGGGTTTGAGCAGGTGCGGCTATCGGAGGGGGTACGGGTGGAATTTGAAGCCCGGGTAAAACAATATAAAAAAGGATATGTCAACCCGGCATTGGGCCGGAAACGCAAAACAAGCGACTTTAAGCTGAGCCACCCCACACGCATCCGGCTCGTAACAGAACAGTAGGGGGAGCGTGGAAGCGCGGTATTACGCGCGCTTCCGGGCAGCCTGTTTCTTTTTAGCCGGCGTAACAGCCTTTTTGGTAGTCGTTGATTTCCGGGTGGCGGACTTCTTGGTAGCCGATTTTCCAGCCTTGGCAGCTTTCTTCGCTTCCCGGGCTTCTTCTCTCGCTTTCTGACGCTCGAGCTTCTCGGCCGCCCGCTTCGCCTGACGTTCCCACATCTTGATGTTTTCGCGGATCACCTTCCAGTAGTCTTTACCGTAGTCCACAAAGATCTCGGCGTTTGCCGGAATGTCGCGCGTGGAAAGGATATAGGCCTTGTCGTTTTCGTCCGTCTCGTACTCGGCGTTGTTGAGGAAACCTTTTACCCTGGTCAGTCCGTTGGCGTCGTTTGCGTAGCGGGCCAGCGCCTTTAACGTGGGCAGGGCGTTGATGACGTGTTTCCGGTTTACAAAGAATATATAGCCGTTCTTTCCGTCTTCGTCCTTTACGTCTTTCCAGCTGGAGATGACGCCCTTGTATTCGACGATGCGCGTCCCCTTGGGAATCGCCTTACGCGTAAAAAGGCCTTTGCCGGCGTTGGGTATAGTGGATTTCTTAACGTAGAGTTGCTTTTCGAGTAGTGCCATGCAGGGATTAGGTAAGAAAAAAATCGCGGCAAGATAGAATAATTTACCGATCGGCAAAAGGTCAGGAGGGAATTGCGGCAACAGGCGCATCCGCGCAAAACACATACAGGCAAGGGGTGGAGCCGTCCTCTATTAAAAACGGCTTGCCGCACCGGGAATATGCAGCAAGCCGTGACCGCTGGCGGACGGGGACCGTCCGGGCGTTCCTTATTTTTTCAGCAGTCCGTCCAACGTGACGGATACGTAATACAGCGCGCCGATGGTCGGCCCAGCGGCGTACTGGATATAGCGGTTGTTGAATAGGTTGGTACCGCCCAGTTTCACCGAAGTAAACAGGTCGGGTAGCTTATAGGTTACCTGCGCGTCAAACGTGTTGTAGGCAGCGATCTGGCCGTTGGCCAGCGGGCTTTCCCACAGGAAAGAGTCCTGCCAGCGCCACACCACGTTAAAGCCCAGGTTTTTGATCACCTCGCGGTTGCCGAACGAAATGTTGGTCGCCCACTTCGGTGTGTTAAAGCCGGTCACAAACACATCTTTCTCTTTATTCTTCGAGATGTTGTTATAGCTCACATTCGTGCCCACGGTGAACTTCTGGAAGAAGTTGTAGGTAATGCCCAGCGACGAGCCGTAGTTGTTATACTTCTGCTTGGCGTTGGTATACACGCGGTAGCGCGTCTGGCGGGCCGTCCGGTTGGCCTGGATCATGGCGATGACGGCGTCGTCCGACCCCACGGTTACCTGCTCGCCGGGATAAGTAGGATTTTCCGGGTTGGGCAGGTACGGCACCGCCACTTCTACCTGGCCCAGGAAACCGTCGTACTGGTTGGTGTAGGCATCGATGTCTACCACCAGCTTGTTATCAAACAGCAAGCTCTTGTACCCCACTTCAAACGAGTTGATCCGCTCCGGCCGTGTCGTCGACAGGTTGGTGACTTCCAGCACACCGCGGTTTTTCAACGCCGCGTCGTTCGTGCTCAGACCGTTCTTGACGTCGGCGTTTACGGCCGCGTTGAAGGCATTGATCGACGCCAGGGTGTACGAGTTGTCGAGGTAGTTCAGGCCATCGTTGATATAGGGCAGACCGCCCACGCGACGTACGTTGCCGTTGTTGACGAACGACAGTGCTTCAAACAACGAGGGGAACCGGAACCCGTTCTGGAACGACGCGCGGAAGTTGTGCTTTTCCGCCAGGGTATAGACCACGGCCACGCGCGGGTTTACTTTCGGATCGAATTCCAGGTTGTGGTCCACACGCAGTGCACCGAACAGCTTCAGCTTTTCGTTAAAGAACTTTTTGGTCACCTGTGTAAAGAAGCCATATTTGGTATAGTGCACGTTGTTACCAAATTTCTGGTCGTCTTGTGCGGCGTCCGGATTGGTAGGCGTATTGCGCTCGGCCACCGGGCGGTCAAAGTCTACGAAGTTGTTTCCATCGGGTATCACCTCGTACATCCGGAAGTCGGCGCCGACCAGCAGGTCGAAGATCTGAACCTTGCTCGACAGGTCCCACTGCAGGTCGGTGTGATACGTACGGCTCATCTGGTACAGCTTGGCACCCCCCGTCGCGGTACCGGTCGGGGCGGAGCTGATGTGATCCCAGTTGTTGCTCTTGATGATCTGTGCTTTCAGCGCATCGAACTCCGGTGTGCCGGGTTCTGCACGGCCCGCATCGGCCGCGGCCCGGGCGCGGCGCATGGCCTCGGCCAGCTCGACGTTGGCCGTCAGCGCAGCCTGGAGCTCGCTCTTAAATTTCGCCGCCCAGTCTCTGTTCGACAGGTGATTCAGGTCGAGATTATCCGACAGCGGTTTCAGGTTATACGAGTCGCCGGTGTTCTCGATGGATACATACGACCGCACCAGGTAGTTGGCACCTTTCAGTTCCAATTTATGGTTCTGCACGCGTGTGTTGTCCAGCTGGATCTTGTTACCACGCTGGAACAACCCGTCCATGACACCGAACCGGTAGGTATACGAAAGCTCGGCATTGCTGCCGACGCGGTAATGCAGGGCGGCGTCTACTTTGAAGTTATCCACTTTGCCCGGCACAAGGTCTTTTTCCCAATAGCCGCTCCGGCGTACGACAAACGACTGGTTCGGAGCATTGTTATAGGTAATGCCCGTGATGGTCACGCTGTTGCTACCGCTGTCGTCGCCGTATTTATTCCAGGCGTCATACGCCGGGTGATCGGCCACGTTCAGCTCCGGGTACAACGGGTTGCCTGTACTCGGTGTGGTGTTGGGGTTCTGGTCGGTTGTAGTATTGCCGCGCCAGTCGGTGGCACGCAAGTAGCTGCCGTTGATCTTAAAAGCAAATTTGTTGTTAAAGGCATGTGCATACCGCACGGCCGTTTCCGTGAGCAGGCTCGGATCGTAGTCGATACCGTCTACGTGGTTCACGCCGGTCTTTTGGTATACGCTCAGCCCCTGGTATAAAAAGGGGCTTTTGGTAATGAGGTTGGCCATACCGTTAATGGCATTCATACCGTAGAGGGCCGAAGCAGCGCCCGGCGTGATCTCTACGCTTTCAATGTCGAGCTCCGTGGGGCCGATCGCGTTGCCAAGCGGCACGCCGAGTGTCGCAGCCTGCATGTCGATACCGTCGGCCAGCTGTACAAAACGAAAGTTGTTGGGTATATTAAACCCGCGGGTGTTCGGCACTTTAAAGGTGATGCTCGAGGTTGTCATCTGTACCCCTTTGACATTCTCCAGCGCATCATAAAAGCTGGGCGCCGGGGTCTCGCGGATCGCGCGGATGTCCATCTTTTCAATCGCCACCGGCGACTTCAGCTGCGACTCTTCCACGCGCGATGCCGTGATCACGACTTCCTCACCCAGCAAGGCACTAGGCGCCAGGGTAATGTTAATGGCCTCGGCGGTATTGCTGACAGCAATTTCCTGTGTGCGATACCCCACGAACGATGCCACCAGGGTGAACGGCGGCTGGCTTTTGCCCGTAAGGGTGAACCGGCCGTTGACATCGGTAACGGTTCCCAGGACGGTCCCTTTGATCAAAACGTTCACGCCGGCAAGGCCTTCCTGTGTTTCTTCGTCGGTTATTTTGCCCTGAATAACAGCGCTTTGCGCGTACAGCGAGGCACTTGCCAAAACAATGGCCAGCAACATGAAAAGGAGGTGTATGGGTGGTTTCATGTAAAGTACTGTAAAGTCTATCGTATTAGTATTTTTTACCAAAAGTAGAGGTATTCCCTATTAAGTCAATAGAGATTAAATATTTTATTTGAGAATGGCTGGAAAACACCTGTAGCCCCCGCTTTTTGCAAAGGTGAAAGAGAGAATAGGGGAAATTAGTAGTGGTATGCCGGGATCAAAGGCATAGCAAAACCAGGGTTGTGGCAGTGTTATAGCAGACTTCCGGCAGGGTTCCGGCAGAGTTGACCCAGTCTATAGGGCACCGCTATATCTATGCTTCAACGGTGGTTAGAAGGTGTTTCAACGATGCGATGAGTATGTCTTTGCCTTGCCACTATCCATAAATAAACTCCAAAAACCACTTCCTCGCAGGCCAGGCCGGCCAGAGCATAAGCGTACTGACGATGACGCCGGCGGCCAGCCAAACCGGCTGATCAAAAGTATAGGCCAGGTATCCCGACAGCAATACCAAGCGCACCTGCTCCAGGTAATAGATCCAGTGCCGCTGCTCCAACAGGGCCCCGCAGTTGATCAGGGTGATCGCGACAAACAAAACGCCGGTCAATACATCGGGTGTATCCAGGTGCCGGTAAAACAACGTCAGTATAAATGCGATGATAATGACCAGCACGACTTGTATCAGTACGTAGGCTTTGTGCCGTATGCGGGGTTTGGGTTCTTCTTTGTGGGGCAGGAATTTTTGCTCCAGCGCTGCCCGCAGGTTCTGGTCCAGTAATTCCGGATTGCCAAAGATGATCTTCAACTTGCGCAGGAAGCCCGGTGTACGCCGTACGGCCAGCCCCAACTCGAGAAAGTAATGCACGTGTTGCCAGATAAAGCTATAGCTCTTCAACGGGTGGGTAAGTCCATAGACCGGCTCCTCTTCCTCGCGTTGGAATGTACCGAACAGCTTGTCCCAGAAAACAAACAGATCGCCGTAATTCTTGTTGAGGTACTTTTCGTTCGAGGCATGGTGTACCCGGTGGTGGGACGGCGTGATCAGGATATATTCCAGCCAGCCCAGCTTGCCGATGAGCTGGGTGTGGGTGAAGAAGGAATAGGTACCGTGAATGATAAGCGTGGCAATGACCATATCCGGATGAAAGCCGGCCAGCGGTAAGATACACCAGAAGAGGTTGCGGATCAGTGCCTGTAACGTCGTAATGCGCGCCGATACGGTATAATTAAATTCTTCGCTTTGATGGTGCACGATGTGCGCAGCCCAGAAAAGATTGATCTCATGTCCGAAGCGGTGGTACCAGTACCACACCAGGTCGGTGGCGAGCAGCATGATCACCCATACCCACCACGTGTTGGGAATGGACCACACGGCGAAGTGTGTATATACATACTGGAACAACCCGTAGAAGCTGGCGGTGAGAAAGAGATTGAGTAACCGCTCGGCCACGCCGATGCTGATGTTGGCTACGGAGCTATCGAACTTAAAAAGGTGCGGCTTCTTCTGACGAAGCGCCGCGGCATATTCCAGACCCGTGAAGATAAAAAATGCCGGTATGGCAAGGGCCGCATAGTTCAACGTAGCCCAATGATCGGATGATATGTATTCCATCACTCGTCTTCTTTATAGTTATAGGCTGCCACTGCTCGTAAACAGCGCGCAACATATAGAAGATCAACTGGTGGAATTGATTCTCTATCGATTATGTAGACAAATTTAATACCACTTTGCAAAAAAGCAAAGTGCGTTCGTGAAATTGTGATTTCGTCAGGAATGAATGACGGCAGGCTCGGCCGGGACGTCTTCCTCTTCGTCTGGTGCAGGATTGTGCTTCCGCGTGCGCGAGAAGAAAGTATATACTGCCGGGATGACAAAGAGCGTCAGGATCAGGGAGAAGATCACACCGCTCACGATCACGAGCCCCAGCGGTACGCGGCTGGTCGAAGCGGCGCCCAGCGACAAGGCCAATGGCAACGACCCCAGCGCCATGGCAAGGCTTGTCATCAGGATAGGCCGTAAGCGAAGTTTAGAGGCTTCTACCACGGCTTCGATCTTTTCCATACCCTCTTCGCGTTTCTGGTTGGCGAACTCTACAATAAGGATTCCGTTTTTGGTCACGAGCCCGATCAGCATGATGATGCCGATCTGCGAGAAGATGTTGAGCGTTTGCCCAAAGAAGAACAACGCCAGGAAAGCACCGGTTACCGCCAGCGGCACCGTGAGCATGATGACGAACGGATCGATAAAGCTTTCAAACTGTGCGGCCAGCACGAGGTAGATCAGCCCCAGCGCCAGCACAAAGGCGAAGGCCGTGTTGCTGGAGCTTTCGGCATAGTCGCGCGAGTTGCCGCTGAGGGAGGTATAGAAGCTGTCGTCCAGTACCTGGGCGGCGATCTCTTCCATGGCCTTCACACCGTCGCCGATGGTTTTGCCGGGGGCCAGCCCGGACGAGATCGTGGCGGATTTATACCGGTTGAAGTGGTACAGCGACGGCGGTGTGCTTGACTCTTCCAGCGTCACGACATTGTCCAGCGAGACCAGTTGGCCGTCGAGCGTGCGCACGTACAGGGCCTTGAGGTCGTTGGGATCGTCGCGGTTGATGCGGTCTACCTGGCCGATGACCTGGTACTGTTTGCCTTCGCGTGTAAAATAGCCAAAGCGCAGGTTGCTATAGGCCAGCCGGAGTGTTTCGGATATATCCTCTACACTGACGCCCATTTCTGTGGCCTTGAGCCGGTTGATGACGATGCGCAGCTCGGGCTTGTTGAACTTCAGGTCGACATCGGCGCTTTGTAATACAGGATGATCGTTGGCGGCGTCGAGGAAACGTGGTATGGCCGCCTTGAGCTTTTCAAAGTCGTTGTTCTGGATCACGAATTGTACGGGCTGGCCGGCCCGGCGGCTGGTGGAGATGGTCTGCTCTTGTAATACGGCGATCTTGCCTTCCGGGAAACGTCGCGTGTTGCTGGCCACCATGTTGACGATCTCCTGCTGGGAACGCGAGCGTTCATTGGGATCGTCCAGGAAGACGCGTACAAAGCCACCGTTGACACTGCCACCGCCCGAGTTCGATGTTCCCGCCAGGGAGTACATAACGCGCGCCTCCGGAACGGAGTCCATCAGGAATGTGACAACCTTGTCGATATAGGTATTCATAAAATCGAAAGAGGATCCCTCCGGTGCTGAGATCTGCAGGCGGAACTGGTTGCGGTCCTCCAGCGGTGCAAGCTCGGACGAAAGTCCTTTACCGATCAGGATCGATGCGCCGACACACAACACGATGATCAGGAACGCTAGCCAACGTGCACGCATGAAACGCGCCAGCGTATCGCGATAGCCGTCTTCCATCCATACGAAGAATTTTTCCGTGACGTAGTAGAATTTCGATTTCTTGCGGTGGTCGCGTGTCAGCTTGACGCTGAGTACGGGGGTGAGTGTCAACGATACAAAGCAGGACACCAACACCGCTCCCGCTACGACAAACCCGAACTCGCGGAACAAACGGCCGACGAAACCCTGCAGGAACACGATCGGCAGAAATACGACGGCCAGGGTGATGGACGTTGATATAACCGCAAAATAGATCTCGCGTGAGCCTTCCAGCGCGGCCTTGTATTTGTTCAGACCGCTTTCCAGTTTTTTATAGATGTTCTCCGTCACGACGATGCCGTCGTCCACCACAAGGCCCGTAGCCAGCACGATACCGAGCATGGTGAGCACGTTGATGGAGAACCCGCACAGGTACATGATAAAGAACGTGGCGATGAGCGACACGGGGATATCGATCAGCGGGCGAATGGCGATGATGAAGTCGCGGAAGAAGAGGTATACAATGAGCACTACCAGCACGAAGGAGAGGATGAGCGTCTCTTGTACTTCGACGATCGATCGTTTGATAAAGACGGTCTGATCGGTCGATACATTGAGTGTGATGTCGTCGGGCACTTCTTGTTTTATCTTCTCCAGGCGTTTGTAGAACTCATCGGCGATCTCTACATAGTTGGCGCCCGGCAGCGGGATCAAGGCAACGTTTACCATGGGAATGAGCTTTCCCTTCAGAATAGTCTCTTCGTTCTCGGGGCCGAGCACGGCCTCGCCTACATCGCGCAGACGGATGGAGCGGTTGGCTTCGGAACGGATGCGGACGTTGTTGAAGTCCTCTTCGGTGAACAAGCGGCCAAAGGTGCGGACGGTCAGCTCGGTGCTGCTGCCATAGATCTTACCGGACGGCAGCTCGACGTTTTCGCGATTCAGTGCCTGCTGTACATCCAGCGGCGTCAGGCCGTATGCGCTCAGCTTGTTGGGGTCGAGCCAAATGCGCATCGCGTATTTCCGTTCGCCCAGGATGCGTGTGCTGCTGACGCCGGGTATCGTCTGCAAGCGCTCGACGAGTACGTTGGTGGCATATTCGGTCAGGTCGAGCTGATTGCGGGTGCCGCTCTGTACGCTCAGCGAAATGATATAGTCGGAGCTGGCATCGGCTTTCGATACTTCGGGCGGGGCGTCGAGGTCCTGCGGCAGCTGGCGGGTGGCTTGTGATACTTTGTCGCGTACGTCGTTGGCGGCGGCTTCGAGGTCTACGTCGAGGTTGAATTCGATGTTGATGCTGCTGGTACCCTGGCTGGAGCTGGAGGAAATGTTTTTGATGCCGGCAATGCCGTTGATGGATTTCTCGAGCGGCTCGGTGATCTGCGACTCGATGATGTCGGCGTTCGCGCCCGCGTATGCCGTGCGTACGCTGATGTTGGGCGGGTCGATGGCCGGGTAGTCGCGTACGCCGAGAAAGCTATAGCCGATGGCGCCAAAGACCACGATCGCAATGTTCATGACAATGGCTAAAACCGGGCGCTTCAGGCTTAATTCAGAAATGTTCATAATGCTGGCAAGTTCGTGCGCAAAATCCCCTTATGTGCGGGCCGGTTTAAAGCTACGGCCTGGCCGGCAGCCGCGCACGCCGTAAATCTTTGTGCGGTCGTTTTTTTATGACACAGGGTGATATAAAAATGCCGTGCCTGCCACTACTGCCCCTTTTTAATAGCGATGCTCCAATCGGCACCGCTGTAGACTTTGTAGTGCTCCGAAAAGCTGCCCTGGTTGATGCCCAGCGAAAAGTTTAAAAGACTGTTGAAATACGCGATCGACCGGCCCACGGGTACGTCAGAGAAGGTGTTGCCCAGGACCACGGTCTCGGTGGCGACGGTTTGCTGCCCGTGACGGATCGTCACGATCAGCTTGTCGCCTGCGGCCGCGCCCAGCTTTTGAAAGGTGGCCTCGTCGATATTGGTCCAGACGTTGCCGTACTGAATGTCGAGTACGGGAATGTTGCCGCGCACTTGTCGGCAAACACGGGCTTTTGGTAATCGAGGCGCACGACCTGTGCGGGCAGTGCCGGTCCCACCTGCTCGAAGGCGATGGCACCGGCTGCCAGTCGGGCTCCGGTATAGGTGTACACATCGCGCCCGTGAAAGGTATACGACTTGCCGGAGCCTTTCAGCCGGTTGCGGGTCTCATCGATCTGGCGTATTTCCTGGATGCCCAGTTGTTTTGCCACCAGCGTAAGGGTACCGTTGTCGGGCGTGACAAAGTAGTGGCCTGATTTTGTCTTTAACACAACGGACTTGCGCTCGGAACCAACACCGGGGTCGACGATCGATACGAAGACGGTGCCGGCAGGCCAATAAGGAGCGGCCTGGTATAAACGATAGGCGCCTTCCCAGATGTTGTAGGCGGGAATTTCGTGCGTGATGTCGAACATCTTCAGGTCCGGCGAAACGGAAAAGGCTACGCCTTTCATTTCGGCTACGGCAGCGTCTTTCAGACCGAAGTCGGATTGGAAGACGAGTGCCTGGTTTTGTGCCCGTGCGTTACAGGCCAGGGCGAACAGCAGGAGGGTATAACAAAAGTGTCGTGTGCGATCCATAGCAGGTCATTTGGGAATATGTTACTAAAGATGCACAGGAAAATGTTTAGTTGCCAGGGTATAAGGATTAGAATTGGTGGCTACGGTGTGCACCATGTCTCAAAGAAGTTCCACCAAAAAATCAGTAAGACCGGTGCACCCGAAAGCCATGTATGGTGCGTCAAAGTGCCAACTCAATTTCTTTTACTTTCGACAGTCGTTCTTCCAGATAATCTGCGATCCGTTCAAACGGTTTCGTATGCAGAGACACCGCCGGCGTGCTGAAACTGCTTGTATGCGGGCGAATGCTGAAGAAGAATATATCATTGGTGCGACGATCGGTGAGATATTCAATCGAACCAAAGTCTGCGAGCGCCGTACGGGCCAATGTTTCCGCTGCCTGGATCAGTTCGGGCCCGGGTGTGAAGGCTTCCACCTTTGCCTGCAACGGCCAGCCCGACTGCTCATTGCCGGTGATATATAGTTTGACGGCGTAGAGGAACCGGCCGTTGAGCGTTTCGATCCGCACAATGTGGTTTCCCTTGGGAGGAATGCACTCCTGGATCAACCAGGTATGCTCATTCGCGGCTGTCAGCTTGTCCTGCAGGTAGGCATGGATCAGTGTTTCCTCGCTTTCAAAGCGGAGCACGGGTGTGTGGGGCTGGTTGCCTTTTAGCAGAATGGGAAATGACAGCTGGCTGCATGCCTTCAGCAGCTGGCTCATGCTGCTAACGACGTGGGTGCGGGGAAACGGCAAGCCCGCGGCGGCGATGGTGCCCAATTGACGTGTGCGTGACGAAAAGACCTCGGCGGCCCGCGATCCGTTCACGATACGGCTACTGTTCAACGTGGCATAGGGCTTTTCGATATGTCGTAAGTATTCGATCGTTTGCGCGATACCTGATTTATCGGGTATATGATAGAGTGGAGCGCTCATATCGTTTACGAGCAGGCTATACGACACTTCGGGTTGTGCCAGTTCGTACACATGGTCTGACGGGTCGATCCGTGTATAGGGCAGCCCGCGTCGCCGGAGCTCTTGCAGCAGGGGACTATAGTGTTCTTCGTGTCCGTACAAAATGCCCAGGGGCTTTTCTGAAAGTTGAGACATAGATGCGTTTTGATTGTGTGAATACTAATTATAAATATTATGCGTGTGGTGGTGCGGCATGATCAGGCTTTATTAAAAGCGGGTATGAGATGTTTATGTTTTTACTGCCAACCAATGGCAACAGGTGCAGATACAACGGTGTTGTGCTTTTGGCATGTTTCGGTTGGTACTTGCCGACGATCATCGGTATGTACATTCCCCGGCGGCGGCTGGCGCCGCCGATGTGCGGGGAAGGGATGGAAGAAGGTGATTTGCTCTTGGGTTAACTCACCCTGGAAGGTGAATTTTTTATAGGTAGACATACTTTGTTCGATGTTTGCGTGTTACTATTTTTGATAATATTTATCCGCTTGTCTGTGTTTACAGGCAATGACAAAAGCATATACATACCGCCACCGTTCAGTAGCGTGGTGTACCGGATAAATTTTCCTGGTTGGAAGGAGTTATCGCACTAGCAACAACAGCGGTCTGCTGCGTGCGTGCTGTGAAGATGTGGCCGCTGAAGCGGCATTCGCCTGCCGGAGGCGTGTTGCGAGGTTTTCATGTTGGCGTTCATTTATAGTACCCATATATAGTTCGGGCAGGTGAGCACTTATTCCCATCGGAAAGTTGCTAGAGGATCATCGAGCCTGTTCTCTCCCCTCTTCTGTATAAATTCTTGTTCAAAGGTAGTGACTAATTTGATATATGCAATAAGTCTATCGAATTAGTAGTATTTATTTTTGCTGGCAAGTCTGAGCCCGTTCGGGCGGTGACTTGTGCCTAAACGGTCGGCAGTTTGTAACTGCCGTCGGCTTTCTGCCCCCCAGTCAAAGACCATAGCCGTCTACTTAATGTAAGTGACTGATATATAATAAAATAGCCATGCAGCTCTGCATGGCAAAGTTTTAT
>NZ_JAHESC010000072.1 GCF_018598185.1 Dawidia soli | reverse complement strand
GAAACAAAGAATCCCGCCGGCAAAGCAAACAGCACCGCGCCCAAAGCCGAAGCCGTAAGATGAAGATCTTCCTGGATCGTCGGGATGCGCGACGCCCAGCTGGCAAAACATAACCCGTGCAGGAAAAACAGCAGCCCCACCGCCAGCCGGTTCCGGCGCAGGGACGGCGGCATCGTTCCGGCCGGCAACGAAGATCCTGCTGCTGTCAGGCACTTGCCCGCCGGCTCAGGGGCAATCAGTAACTCATTTCTGTTGATTTCAGCGATCGTGCTCATAATTGCAATATTTTGCAATAAATGTATTGATATTGCTCAATATTGCAAATAGTGGTACCGAAATAGTGCGATATATCGCTTATGAACTGTTAAAAAATGCATAATATTGCAATTATGCTAAAAGAAGAGCGATTTCAGTTGATCCTGCGGCAGCTTTCGGAAGACCAGAAAGTGACCTTAAAGGCATTGGCCGAACGGCTGGCGGTATCCGAGTACACGGTACGCCGTGATCTGAAGGAATTGACCGACCAGGGATTGTTAAAAGCCGTACGCGGTGGTGCTGTGCCGCATTCGCCCACGCCACATCATTTTTCAGACCGGCTGCATTACAAGAGCGATGTAAAAAAGGTCATTGCCGAAAAGGCCGTGGGCCTGGTACAACCCGGGCAGGTGATCGCCTTCGACAGCGGTACGACCGCCATGGCCATTGCCAGCATCCTGCCACAAGACATGGAGATAACGGTTGTTACCAACAGCTTCCCCGTGGTGAACGTGCTGGAAGCGCATCCTAAAATTGAAGTATTGTTTGCCGGGGGGAGATTGTACAAAAGCGCTTTTACAACGGTGGGCCACGACACCTTGAGGTTCTTTAAGAACATCCGCGCCGATATATACTTCATGGGCATCTGCAGCATACATCCCACGATCGGCGTCACGACCATTAACTATGAAGAAAGCGAGGTGAAAAAAGCCATTGTCGACGTGTCCAAGCAGGTCATCGCGTTGAGCACGCACGAGCGTATCAACACGGCCGAAGCCTTCTTCATTTGCCCGGCCTCGTCGGTCAATATGGTCATTACCGACGAAGACGGAATATCCCTGGCCGAGCAGACCTTTAAAGATTCGGGTATCGCAGTCCTGTAGACGTCAATCCAATGCGTGCACCGTCACCCAGTACCGCCAGGCCACCACGGCCTTGTCGAGCCTGGATAAGTGATTGATATCCCGCTTGCTGTAGCGGGGCAGGATCAGCCGGTTGACCTTGGCGAGAACTTTAAAAAAAGCTTTCATAAAGCAGTTGCACGTACAATATCGTGCCCGCAAAGCTAACAAACCCCTCAGAAACTTTGTTCGTGTATGCCCTACATCCTGCCGGATTGCCTTACCTTTGGCGGCTGAATAAAGTTTTGCATGAACCTGGCCTCGTCCCTCGAACACCCCGTATTTAAAGCCATCGGCGCCGCCGGCGACCAGCTTGGCGTCGATACCTATGTAGTAGGGGGGTACGTCCGGGACCTTATTTTACAGAGGCCCTCCAAAGACATCGATTTTGTATGCGTGGGCAGCGGTATTGCCCTGGCCCAGGCCGTCGCGCGCCAGCTCGGCCCCAATGTGCATGTAAACGTGTTCAAGAACTTCGGCACCGCGCAGATCCGCTACGAGGAGCTCGAGCTGGAATTCGTCGGCGCCCGCCGCGAGTCTTATCGCAATGACTCGCGCAAGCCCATTGTAGAAGACGGCACGTTACAGGATGATCAGCAGCGGCGCGACTTCACCATGAACGCCCTGGCCATCAGCCTCAACAAAGCCACCTTCGGCACCCTGGTCGATCCCTTCGACGGCATCGCCGACATGAAGAAAAAGACCATCCGCACGCCGCTGGACCCCATCACCACCTTCTCCGACGACCCCCTGCGCATGATGCGCGCCATCCGCTTCGCCTCGCAGCTGAGCTATGACATCGAGCCCGATACCTATGCGGCCATCGTCAGCCAGGCCAACCGTATCAAGATCGTATCGCAGGAGCGCATCACCGACGAGCTCAACAAGATCATCCTGAGCCCCGTGCCCTCCTATGGCTTTAAGCTGCTGTACAACACCGGCCTGCTCAAGATCTTTTTCCCCGAGCTGGTGGCGCTGTACGGTGTCGAATCCGTCGGGAATAAATCGCACAAAGACAACTTCTACCATACCCTCCAGGTGCTCGACAACGTGTCGGTCGTATCGTACGACCTGTGGCTGCGCTGGGCCGCCATCCTGCACGACATCGCCAAGCCCGCCACCAAGCGGTTTGATAAAGCACACGGCTGGACCTTCCACGGCCACGAAGACAAAGGCGCCCGCATGGTGCCCAATATCTTCCGCCGTCTCAAGCTGCCGCTCAATGAAAAGATGCTCTTCGTGCAAAAGCTCGTACGCCTGCACCTGCGGCCCATCCCGCTGGTAAAAGAGGTGACCGACTCGGCCCTGCGCCGCCTGCTGTTTGATGCCGGCGACGAGATCGACGCGCTGATGGCGCTCTGCCGCGCCGACATCACATCCAAGAACAATGAGAAGGTAAACCGCTTCCTCAGGAACTTCGACATCGTCGAACAGAAAATGGCCGAGGTGGAACAGAAGGATAAGATCCGCAACTTCCAGCCGCCCGTCACCGGCGACGAGATCATGGACATGTTCCAGATCCCGCCCAGCCGCATCATCGGCGACATCAAAGAGCAGATCAAGGAAGCCATCCTGGAAGGGGAGATCCGCAACGACCGTCAGGAGGCCCTGACGCTGTTGATGAAGATCGCCGCCGCCAAAGGATTGACCCTGGTCAAAGCACCCCATGACCTGGCTACCCCCCAGACGCCGGTCTCCGGCCCCCGGACAGCCGAGTGATTCTTGCACGCACGTGGCGCAACGCGGTCGCTAGGCAGCGGCTTTCAGCAGCTCGATAAATTTTTCGCGGGTCACGGGCTTGATGATATACTCCCGGACGTCGGCATGCTGCCGGGCCCGGTCCATGTCCCGCGGGTCGATGGAAGAGCTCACCATGAAGATCTCGATCGGCTTGGACAGGTTGGTCTTTAGATCCGCATAGTCATCCAGGAACATCCAGCCGTCTACAAACGGCATATTTATATCCAGAAAGATATAGTCCGGCAGCGTTTCCGACTCGCGTGCATGGTGGCGCAGGAAGTCCAGGGCGTCTTCGCCGTTGTCGAATTGCAGAATGTGGTCCGTTAGCTGGGCGGCTTTGAGCGTGAGTGATGCCGTGAGCTGAAACACCTTGTCGTCGTCTACAAGGGCAATGATGGGAGCTTTAGTTTCCATCCGTCAGGTTCTTGGTGAAATTGATATAGAAGGTCGTGCCCTCGTGTGGTTTACTCGAGAGGGTGATTTCCCCTCCCATGGCCTCAATTTGATTTTTTATCATGAATAATCCAATACCCCGACTCTCCGGATGGCGATGAAAGGTCTTCCGCAGCTTGAACACATGGTGACCATACCGCTCCAGGTTAATGCCCAGTCCGTTGTCGCTCACTTCCAGGACCAGGTCCTTGTGGTAGTAATACGTTTTTAGTTGGATGATGGGTGCCCTTTCCGGTGAATTATATTTTAAGGCATTGCTCAGCAGGTTCAGCAGGATGCTCTCCAGGTATATCTTCGGATAATGCACTTGCGGCGCTTCCGTAAAATCGCAGAGCAGTTGCGCCCCCGTCTCGGCAATGCGCGCCGTCAGCATCGCCCGGGTCAGGTTGAATGAGTCGTCAAACCGCAGCAGCTGCTTTTCGATGTTCTTGTTCTGCTTGATCTTGAGCACCTCGTTCAGCTCGTGCAGCGTGGTCAGCGTAATATCGCCCGATTCTTTTAGCAACTTCAGGTACTCCGCGCGCTGCTCATCCGTCTCTGCCGTTTCAAAGAAGCTCAGCAACGTCAGGATATTACCGACCGGCGAGCGCAGGTTGTGCGACACGATCTGCGTAAACTCCTCCAATTGTTCGTTCTTGCGTTTCAGGTCTTCGGTCAGCGCCAGCAGCTTGTTGTTCTGCTCGATGATCTGTTCTTCCGCACGCTTCCGGTCGCTGATATCCCGGAACTCCGTCACGCGGATCGTCTTGCCCTGGTAAGGGATCATCTTTGCCTGGATCTCCAGCGCATACCGCGTCCCGTTTTTGCGTACGCCGGTCACATCGTAGGTCTTTTCATATCCCCCGAGGATCTTCTCCATAACATGGTCACGCCATTCCGTCGCGATCAACGCGAGACCGTCCATGCTTTTCAATTCCTCTTCGCTATAGCCGGTCATATCGCATAGCCCCTGGTTGCAGTCCAGGATACGGCCGTGATCGTGCAAACCGATTCCGCCAAACGATGCCTGTTGCAACGTCCGGAAGCGTTGCTCGCTTTCCCGAAGCGCGATGTCGGCCTTGCGGCTTTCGGTAATGTCGTGCGCCGTGGCGATCACAACATCCTGTCCGAAGTATGTACCCCGTTGCTGGGTGACTTCCAAAATGGCTACCTTCTTATCCTTTGTCGAACCATACCAGATAAACATGCTCGGGTAACCCTGCCAGGCGCGCTCGGTCGAGATCGCCAGTGCTTCCAGGTCATTCTTGCCCGGCACCGCCAGATCGATCGGGTGCTTGCCGATCAGCTCCTCCTTCGTGTAACCATACATTTCATATCCCCGCTTGTTGATGTCGAGAAATACGCCCTGGCGGTTTTGAATATAGATCGGCTCAACAGTATTAAAGAGGTCGCGGAAGCTGGCCTCGCTTTCGCGCAAGGCATTGACCATGGCATTTTGCTGGGTGATGTCCCAGGCCGTGGCGATCAGCATATCCTGACCGAAATAAGAGCCCTTCTTCAAACGCACTTCCTTCAGGAAGATCTCGCCATTGGCCTTGCGGCCCCACCACTCGAACGTCTGCGGAATGCCCTTCAGCGCGCTCATCGTCATCTGTGCCAGCGCCTCGAAATCGTTACGTCCCTCGGCGGAAAGAAATGCCGGCGTGCGTCCGATAAAGGCTTCCTTCGGGTAGCCGTACATAATGCAGGCCCCGCGGTTCACATCGGCAAAGGTGCCGTCCGGATGTTGAATATAGATCGCTTCGCCCACGGTGTCGAACAGCTCGCGATAACTTTGTTCACTGCGGCGCAGCGCCTCTTCGGCCGTCTTCTGCTCGGTAATGTCCTGTGCGATGCCGATGACCTGGAGCACCGTACCCTGGCCATCCTTTTTAAAGACCGTGTTGCGCGACAGCATCCAGCGCCATTCGCCGTCGCGGTTGCGGATGCGCAGCTGTACCTCCTGGGTAAAGCCCAGCGGCTCGTTCGTCCAGCGGGGTATCCGCGGCAGGTCTTCCGGGTGAATGACCGACGGTATGAACAGATCACCCATCGCTTCGACTTCCTGGCGGCTGTACCCGGTCAGTGACACGCCGTTGGTGTAGACGTATTTATACCGCTGTACATCCAGTACGTAGAGCATGGCCGGCATCGAGCTCTCCAGGCTCTCGCGAAAAAGCTCGTTCTCGCGAAAGACCTCTTCATAGCGCGTGTGGCGCGAGTAGTCCTGCATCGACCCGAGCATGTGCACCGCGTGGTCGCTGCCCATGGTCATGAAAAAGCCTTTGTCATGGATGGCGATATACTCGCCGTTTTTTTTACGAAAGCGATATACCTGCTCGTAGGGTTGCAACGTGCGTGTAGCGATACCGATCTCGCGGGCAACGGCCGCACGGTCGTCCGGGTGGATCAGCGATTCCCAGGTGTCGACGTTGCCCATCTCCTCGGCGCTATAGCCCAATACCTCGCGGATCACACCGTTCCAGCGGATGCTGCCCGACTTCAGCTCATAGTCGTATACCACCTGGCCCGTGGCGGCGGCAATCAGCTCGTAGCGTGCCTGCCACGCATCGCGGTCCAGGTCGGCCTGCTTCCGGGTGGTGATGTCGTGCACCGAGCCCAGAAGCGTAACCGGCACACCCTGGTCGTCGCTGACCACCGTGCCCCACGACTCGATCCAGCGGATATCGCCCAGGGCCGGGTTGGACCGGTGCTGTACAAAGTAGCTCGTTTTATGTTCCAGGCTGCTATGGATGGCTTGAATGACCTTGTTCCGGTCGTCGGGGTGGATCAGGCTGCTATAGCCGGCAAATGTACCCGGTGGCGACGAGGGCGAAATACCGAAGATGGTATACACCTTGCCCGACCAGGTGATCGTGTCCTGCGGAATGTTCCATTGCCACAGACCGATCTGCGCTGCCTCCAGGGCCTGCAGCAAAAGAAGCTTATTGCCGTGCAAATCTTCGGAATGGTGCCCTGGCGTTGCCTGGCCATCGGTGTTCATTTTTTTCATGATAATGCTCTTTGCCGTTTAGCAGCTAGCGGTTTTTGGGGGGGAAGGGCGTGTAACGTAATTTGTATAAAAGATACATCTTTTTACCACATCTATAAAAAACCGATGTCGCAAAAAGTCATCAAATACAGAGAACCTTTCGACGTTCCGTTTGTTGTTTCCCACGGGGCATGGTATTTTTCGGTCTGAACCAAAGACTCTACCCATATGTTTAAAGAATTCAAAGAATTTGCCCTCCGGGGTAACGTCATCGACCTGGCGGTCGGTGTAGTCATCGGCGCCGCCTTCAATGCCATCGTCAGCTCACTGGTAGCCGACGTATTCATGCCCATCATCGGGATCCTGACCGGGGGCCTGGACTTCTCGAACCGGGGCTATAAATTCGGCGATGCCGTCGTCGCCTATGGCAAATTCATCCAGGCTATCTTTATCTTTATCATTACCGCCTTTGCCCTCTTCCTCTTCGTAAAAGCCATCAACAGCCTCAAACGCAAAGAAGAGAACAAACCCGCCGACGCCCCCGCACCCCCGCCCGCCGACATCCAGCTTCTCACCGAGATCCGCAACCTGTTAAAAAAACAGGACGTAACAAAGCCTTAAACTAAATATAAAGCCGCCCGACGGCCGCCTGGTAAGCTGCGCGCGTAACGCAAAAGCGAAAGGGGTAGCAGGGGCGTAGCCCCTATACAAATGTAGCATCTGGTTCAAGTCTTCCGACCGAAGGGAGGGCGACTTGGACCCAGCATGATTCGTGCAAGAATGGAGGTGGTCTCCCGACCACCGGCCGCCCCGCAAATTGTTTTCAAGCCCCACAGGCAACAGCCATCACTGGTATTTATAACTAAAAGCCGATCAGCACGAACGGAGCCCAATAATAAGGCGCCGCATACTTTCCATCCCGGATCATCCCCAACTTCGTCTCCCGCAACGTCCCGGCAAACATCCCTGTCGGCGTGTCCAGCGATCGCCCATAAAACGCCGCCATCAACACCGATGTAGACTCATCCGCCACGCTCCAATACGATACCAGTATATTCTTCGCCCCCGCATACACCAATGCCCGCGACAACCCGATCACCCCCTCGCCCTTGGAAAGTTTACCCAACCCGGTCTGGCAGGCCGACAACGTCACCAGGCTCGCCCGGAGGTTTAAATTGTACACCTCTCCGGCAAAGAGATGCCCGTCTTCACCCGCTCCCGGCTGTAAAAAGATCCGCGACAGCTCCGGGTGGGCCTCGTCGACTATCCCGTGCGTTGCAAAGTGCAGATAAGTATACGTATCGAGGCTCCCGGCCTTCACGCGGCCCTCGTCCGCTTGCTGGCGCAGGTATACCTGCGACGTCAGCTTTTGGGTGCTGAAGCGTTGGGCAATGGCGTTTACCTCCTTTTCCGTGCCCGGCAGGTCGTTCAGGTTGTCTGTCGCCGGAAACGTGACAGGGGCGCACAAAAAGATCGATGGCGACGCCGAAGGCGGTTGTGGCGCCGGCTTTTGCAGTATTAAGCCCGCCGAAAATTCATAACGGATGCTATATTGCTTGATCAGGTAAGGGTAAGCAGCATACCCTATATTCTCCGTCCCCGCCCGGGAAGGGGTCAGCAACGTCTCGAACGGCAGTGTGCTAAGCCGCCCCGTGGGCAGGATCACCAGGTGCTCGATCCCGTCCAGTTGATGATACGGGATCAACAACGCCGACAGGTAATCCGCCGACAGCCGGTACGTTTCCTCGTTGTTGAACAACAAGCTGTTCCGCAGCCCCGTGATATACCGGTCAAACTCCCGGGTAAGCGCATGCTCCGTAATGCGGAACTTTTTCTGCGACAACATAAAGACATACAAGCGGCTGTTCTTTTCATCGATAAAATAGCTCAGCAGCGCCGTATGCCCATCCAGGCGTGCCTGTAGCTGACGGGTGGAAGGCGCCGAGCTGTTAAAACGCAGGTTGAAGTAGTCGGGGAATTGTTGCTCCAGCCGCCGCGTGTAGGCCGCATAGTTACGGTTCAGCGTAAACAGCGCCTCCCGAAGGCGTTTCTCTTCGGCCGCCTCGGGTTTCAGTGCCAGCTTCTGCGCGCACTGCGCGATCGAGGCCTTCAGCTCCTTTTCGTCTTCCAGCAGCACAGCCGGTATGCCGGCAAAAGCCTTCGCATTGGCTTCCGTGATCGCTTCTTGCAATACCGCCGACTTGCTCTTCTCGGCAAAATAAAACGCCAGCTCGCGGTATACCTGTTTGTGGAGCGCGACATCCGCCGCTTCAACGGCCATGCGCACGCCATCGGCATATACTTCGTTGGCCGTCACACCCAAACTGATCTTGTCGTTCTCGCGGGTCGTCTGCTGGCGCAGTTTGTCAATGAGCGTGTCGCACAACTGCAGCGTTTGCAGGGCCGACGTCAGGTCTGAGAATTTCAGTGTTCGCCCGTAGTATCTGGCTTCTAATGCCTGAGCCTTTGACAGCAATGAATATAGCAGCACGTTGCCGTCGTAAATGTCGCGTAAGGGAGGGTTGCGGGAGATATCCTTGTGTTGAAAGCTTGTTATGTTCGCTTGCAAGGCTCGTTGATAATAATCCAGCGCGCCGTCGTAGTCGCGGGCGGCCAGCGACAAGCTACCCAGCGCGTTCAGCACCCGGGCCAGCTCGGGATGACGCAGGCTGTAGCATTCGGCATACATCGTGCGGGCGCGCTCGTAAAAGGCCCGCGCCGCCTTCACATCGCCGATCCCTCGGTACGTCTCACCCAGGTTGAACAATACAAAAGCCTTCGCCGGATGGGACCCCGGGTATACCTTCTCGTTGATCCGGAGCGCCGACTCGAAGTTGTTCACAGCGTCGCCGTACAATTCTAAACGCCGGTATAAAAAGCCCGTGTTCGTACGGGCAATGGCGATCTTGGGATGCTCCGCGCCATGCAGGTGCTGGTAAATAGCCAACGCTTTCTCGTAGTAGTCCAACGCCTTGTCGGCATCCGTATTACTGAACACCAGGCCCAGGTCGTTGTACGAGGCCGCGATCAGCTCGTGGTTCGCCGGCAATAATTTCTGACGGTAGGCCAGGGCCACCGCCAGCTGCTCCTCGGCCTGCGTATACTTGCCCGTAGCCCGGTATAGATTGCCCAGGTGCGACAGCGCGAGCGCGGCCTCCAGGCTGTTCGCACGGCCAGCCTCTTCCAGGCGGGTGATCGCAAGCTGCAAGGCCTCCTGCGACTGATCGTTGCGACCCTGGTTCAAGTATAACAGACCCCATTGTGTTTGCACCAGGCCCGCCAGGTACGGCGTCGTCGCCGCCGGCGTGATCGTCTTGAGCAGGGCATAAGCATCGTCAAAACGCCCCAGGCGGACCAGGGCTTCGGCTTTCCTCGTTTGAAGTAATACGCGTGTAGCCGCATCGGTGGTGCGGGCCAGCGTGGCGTCCACGAGCGTAACGGCACCGGTATAGTCGGCGTCCTGAATAGACTGGTCGATGGAAGCGGGCAGGGTTTGTGCGGCAACCTCACCGGCAACGGCCAGGAGCAGCGCGAGCAGCAGGCAGAAAGATCTCATGACTCAGAACCGGTAATAATAACTTAACGTCGATACAAATTCACGCTTCAGGCCGTCCGTGTTCGGATCGCGGTTTACGATCTTTTGCCCCAGCAACATTTTGATCCCCGACTGTACATTAAAACTATAGCCCGTACTGAACAACGCCGTCAGCGCCAGCCCGGTGCTGCCGGCCTGTGCTACCCGGTCGCCCGTACCCAGCGTGATGCGGTCGTGCGTAATGCGGTAGATCGGCAACAGTCCCAGCGTAAAGTTGAGACGCGAGAACCGGATGTTACGTTCCACACGAAACATCACATCCGTGCCGCGACGCAGGTCGTTGGCGATCGAATACCGGTGTATATAGTCCATGCTTTCGCCGCTGCCTTCCCACCGCGACCAGAGGAACTTGTTGCCGTTCCGGTTAAAGGCATGTTGGATGCCCGTGGCGAACAACCACTTTTTGCTGATCACCGAAATGCCCGCCACACCGTCATATGTGCCCAGGCTGGTCTGGTAATACATGGGCAGCGGCCGGCCGTTCTCGTCCAGGTCCGAGTGATTGGTGGGAATTTTGCCGCCCACCGATACGTTGATATCATAGGTACCATTGGTAAACACATTGCGTGTCACACAAAGCGAGACATCGCCCAGGCTGGACGTGTTGCCCAGCCGGCCCGACACCGCCTGGTACGGCAGCTTCACCTGGAACGACGTTTTTTGATTGAGGCTGAAGTTCATGTCGGCCGTCGCCACATACACGACCGGTGTAAGCGTCGTCTTGCCCCGGTAAAAGGTCAGCTCCATGGAGCGAAGGCGAAACTCGATCTTTTTGTTGAACGGCTGGTCGGGCTTGAGCGCACCCATGGTACAGAAACCGGCGTCGCTGCAACCTTGCGCCCGGAGGGCGAGGGGAGAGGCCGCCAGCACCACACCCAGTGCCAGGGGTAAGAATGTCTTGAACATATTCGGCTGCCCCGGCAAACACCGCACAGGGTAACAGTTTTGGATTTCGGGACTAAAATTACTTCTTTTAAGCATTGCCAGACGACGCTTTGAAAAAAATACTCCTCGTTGAAGACGACCACCGGCTTTCGCAGTCGGTCGCTGCCGCCCTGGAAAAAGACGGCTATACCTGCGTGCCTGCCTACGACGGACAAATGGCGCTGAAAGCATTCCAGCAGGATACCTATCACCTGGTGCTGCTGGACCTCAACCTGCCCAAAATGAACGGCATCGACCTCTGCGACCGCTTCCGGCACATGAATCCCGCCATACCCATTCTGGTAATCACCGCCTTTGGCGATATCGACAGTAAAATGGAAGCCTTTGAGACCGGCGCCGACGACTACCTGGTCAAACCCTTCCACCTCAAAGAGCTGCAGGCCAAAGTAAAAGTGTTCCTCAAACGCGCCGAGCAGCCTGCCGCCGCCGAGCCCGTGCTGCAGCTGCCCGATATCCGCCTCGACCCCAATAAAAAAGTGGCAGTCCGCGAAGGCAAAGAGATCCACCTGACACCCAAAGAATACAGCCTGCTGGAGTACCTGCTGCGCCACAAAAAACGTATTATCTCCAAAGACGAGCTGGCCATGAACCTCTGGGATGCCAACTACGGCGTTACGCACAACACCATCGAGGTATACATCAATTTCCTACGCAACAAGATCGACAAGGACTTCGACAAGAAGCTTATCCTCACCAAGCCGGGGTTCGGGTATTACCTAAACGATCAGCGCGATGAACTTTAAGACGCGCCTCACCCTGCTCTTCGTAGGGTTATTCGTCGTGGTGCTCACCGCCATCCTCAGTTTCATCTATATTCTCTACGCCGAGTTCCGCCGCGAAGAATTCTTCGAGCGCCTGCGCGAGAAAAGCTTTACCACCGCCAAGCTGCTCACAGAAGTAAAGGATATGGACCTGGAAGTACTGAAGATCATCGACCAGAACTCCATCAATAAATTGTACGACGAAAAGATCCTCATCTTCGACTCCACCAACCGGCTTATCTATAGCAGCCTCGACGATGAAAAGATCCCGTACTCGCCTTCGCTCATCGACCAGATCCGCACCCATGCCGACCGGTATTATGTCGACGAGGATGGCGACGAAGTCGTTGGCGTACACTACAAAGACCAGGGCCACGACTACGTCATCCTGGCCTCGGCCTACGACACCTATGGCATCGGCAAGGTAGAAAGCCTCAAGACCCTGGTGATCATCGCCCTGGTGTTGGGCTCGGCGCTCATCGCCGTCGCCGCCTACTTCTATATCCGCCAGGTGTTCCGCCCCATCGACGACCTCAACAAATCGATCCAGACCATTACCGAAAATAATCTGCACGAGTTTATCCGCGTCAGTAAGAACCGCGATGAGCTCGACAAGCTGGCCATAAACTATAACGAGATGTTGGCGCGCCTTTTCAAAGCCTTCGAGTCGCAGCGGTCCTTTGTACGCCACGCCGCCCACGAGCTTAAGACGCCGCTGGCCATCATTCGCGGCAAGCTCGAACGCCTCGAAGACCTCAACATGGACGGCCATCCCGAAGTCGGTAAATTACTGGCCGGCTTGTCCGACGACGTCGACGGGCAGGCCACCCTGGTAGAGTCGTTGCTGTTGATGCAGCGGCTGCAATCACAGGTACCGATCAACACCGGTCCCATTCGGGTCGACGAGCTGCTATACGAAAGCGTCCGCGAGCTGCAGGTAGTATATCCCCAGCAGGTGGTACAGATCGACATCGATGCCTCCGTCGAAGCCGAAGAGCAGCTCACCGTCGTCGGTAACGAGCTGTTGCTAAAGATCTGCTTCCGCAACCTCATCGCCAACGCAGCCCTCTATGCCACAGCCCCGCGGCTTACCGTCGACCTCGCCAAAGTCCCCGAAGGCCTGCGCCTGCGCTTCTCCAACCCCGGCGAGGAGCCCATCCCCGAAGGCATGATCTTCGAACCCTTCTACCGCCCGGCCCGCGAGCAGGAAAAACCCGGCCACGGCCTGGGCCTCTCCATCGTCCGCCAGATCACCGACCTCACCCACGGCGCCGCCACCTACCACTACAGCGAAGGCCACCACGTCTTCACACTGGTATTCGCACACATGTAGTAATTGCTTGTCGGGTAGGAAAGTTTCCGGATACATTTTACGCTTGAAAGAGTACTCCGACTGCCTTCGCAGCATGAGCCACTTCGTAGGGGCGTTTTTCAAATAGCCGCCGTTTGCCCACTTTCTATCATGCAATCGTTGTAGGTGTTTCTAATACTTTTCTAAGGATTTTCTTATCCCGCTCTAAGACCGGGTGGCAACTTTGCGCACCAAAATGTTCATGACCATGCGGTTAATCCAGGCATAAAATTTTTAGGTCAGCCGGTTGACGTCAATTTGAACGTACTATACAGTGGACCGATGCCCTCGGGAGACCCGGCGGCTAACCGCCGGTATCCGGGGGCAGACGATCAGAATTTCCAGAAAGCATAATGACAAACAATTCAATCATACGGATACTCCGCGAGGGAGGACTGTTGCTGAAGCATGACTTCGATCCCGCCGTGCTTCGGTTTGTGGAGATAAACAACCGGCCGTATGCACGCGATCAGTTCGCGGAATTCCGCAACGACCTGATCGAGGCCGGCAGCAAGGTCCGGATGTTGTTCCTCGAGCAAACACAGCCGGCCGAGGCATTGCCCGCATTCGTGAAGGAAAATCGGTTGCCGGCCCTGGTGTTTGCCGAGCAGCCGCAAGGCCTGGTACCCATGTTATTGTACTATGAGCAAAAGCGCCTGCGATTTGCGCTACTGCCCGCCGACGAGAAACTGGCAGTGACTGGCGAGTCCCCGGACCTGCAGCACCTGCTCCAGGACGAACAGGGATGTGCCGTGGCCTTTGTGCTCTACTCGTACCGTAGCCTGGTGAGTGAGTATGCCTACGACAGTGACGCTATACCCACACCCATGCATCCCGTACGGCGGTTTGTCCGGCTGTTGTCGACCGAGCGCAGGAACATCCTGTATATATTGTTCTATTCGGTCGTTATCGGGCTGACCAGCCTGATCCTGCCGGTCGGGATCCAGAACACTGTCCAACTGGTGTCCGGCGGCGTGTTCTTCAGTTCGATCTATGTGCTGATCGCCGCCGTGATCCTCGGTATTCTATTTACCGGCGTCCTGCAGATCATCCAGATCACCCTGGTGGAGTACCTGCAGCGACGGGTATTCACCAAGGCGGCGCTGGAGTTTGCCTTTCGCATTCCGCGCATCCGCCTGGAGTCGATCATGAAGAGCTATGCTCCCGAACTGGTCAACCGGTTCTTCGATGTCATCACGTTGCAGAAGGGGCTGCCCAAGCTGCTCATCGACCTGACGTCGGCCGTCGTACAAATCGTGTTCGGGCTCATCCTGCTGTCGTTGTACCACCCGTTCTTTGTGTTCTTCAGTTTCATGCTCGTGCTGATCCTGTTCCTTATTTTCCGGTTCACCGGACCGAGCGGCCTGCGGTCATCGATCGACGAATCGAAGTATAAATATAAAGTGGTGCAGTGGCTCGAAGAGCTCGCGCGCGCATTGAAGTCGTTCAAGCTGGCCGGCAACACCGATCTGCCCATGCGCAAGACCGACACGAATGTAAGCGCCTACCTCAAGTATCGCAAGGCACACTTCCGGGTGCTGATCACGCAGTTCTCGTTCATCGTAGTCTTCAAGACGGTGATCACGGGTGCGCTGCTCATCATGGGCGCTTTGCTGGTGGTCGACCGCCAGATCACACTCGGCCAGTTTGTCGCCTCGGAAGTGATCATCATCATGCTCCTCAACTCCGTGGAGAAGGTGATCACCTACATGGACGTGGTCTACGACTTGCTCACCGCAGTAGACAAGGTTGCGCAGATCACCGACCTGCCGCTCGAGAAAGTGGGCGGGCTTGATTTCCCCCGCCTGGGTAACCAGGGGTATCTGGTACAGATCAAAGGCCTGAAGTATAAATACCCGGGCACGTCCACGTATGCCCTGCACGGGGTGGAATTGACGGTACAACCGGGCGAGCGCATTTGTATCGCCGGCCCCGGCAACGCCGGCAAAACAACGCTTACCAATCTGGTGGCGGGTATTCACACCGACTACGAAGGGATCATTACCATCAACCACTACTCGCTGCGCGACCTCGACATCCGCCACCTGCGCGACAGCATCGCCAAGAACATCTCACCGGAAGACATCTTCGACGGTACGATCCTCGAAAACATAACATTGGGAAGCCCCGCCCGTACCGTCGAAGACGCCATCGCGGCCATTCGTTCCGTGCACCTGGAGGATGAGATCAACCGGTTGCCCGAAGGCCTGAGCACACACATCGTGAGCGGGGGCAAAGGCTTCTCGAGCTCGTTTATTCATAAACTGATCCTGGCACGCTGCCTGGCCAAGAAGCCGTCGCTCATCATCCTGAACGACTTCTTCTCCGGTCTCAAGCGGCAGCAGAAGCTGGAAGTGTTACAGTCCGTCATGGATGAACGGGCACCGTGGACGCTCATCGCCGTGTCGAACGATCCGCTGGTGATGGCAGCCTGCGACCGCGTCATTTTACTCTACGACGGCCGCATTTCCGAAGAAGGAACCTTCACCGAGCTGCAAAAAAGAGGGACGATCAACCAATACATCGAATAACAGGAGTATGATGAAACTATCCGATCAGGACGTAGGCCCGCTCATTCAGGCTGAAAACCGATACTCGCTGCGCGCGCTGGAAACACCCCGTGCCGGCGTCATACTGGCCCGTTGCCTGCTGGCGATGGCAGTCGTGCTGCTGCTGTTTATGTTCCTGCCCTGGCAGCAGAATATTCGCGGCGCAGGCAAGGTGACCGCGCTCAACCCCGCGCACCGCCCGCAGACCGTGCAGGCCGTCATTGCCGGCCAGATACAAAAATGGCACGTGCAGGAAGGCCAGTACGTGGACGCGGGCGATACGATCGTCACCATCCGCGAGGTAAAAGAAAAGTACTTCGACCCGCAGCTGCTCGAGCGCCTGCAGGAGCAGCTGGCGGCCAAGAAGAGCAGCCTGGTGGCGAAGCGCGAAAAAGCCGACGCCCTGCGGCGACAGATCGTCGCGTTGCAACAGGGCCGCGACCGTAAGATCGAACAAAGCAAAGCAAAGCTGGAGGCCGAGCGGGTAAAGTTCCGGAACGCCGAAAACCAATATCAGCGGAATAAGAAGCTCTACGAGGCCGGCAACATTCCCCTCACGAAGTTCCAGGAGATCACCTATAAATACGAGGGCAGCGTGGCCGATTACCAGAACGCACAGGTAGAGATCGAACGCCTGCGCGCCGAATACGAGGAGAAGATCAGCAAGTCTCATTCCGACCTCAACGCCACCGAGTCTGATATCTTCGACAGCGAAGGCGAGATCTCGAAGCTCACCAACGAGTACGCCAACACGCGTATCCGCAACAACCAATATCAGATCACGGCGGCACAGGCGGGCTACGTCGTGCGCGCGATGAAAGCCGGTATCGGCGAAACCATCAAAGAAGGTGACGCCGTCTGCACGGTCATGCCCGAAGCGCGCGACCTGGCCGTGGATATGTATGTCAAGGCCATGGACATGCCGTTGATCAGCAAGGGCCGCCATGTGCGCATCGAATTCGACGGGTGGCCCGCGCTGCAATTCTCCGGCTGGCCGAGCGTCTCCGTGGGGACCTTTGGCGGCACCGTCCAGGTCATCGACTACTTCAGCTCCGAGCCCGGCACATTCCGCATCCTGGTCACCCCCGACAATAGCCACGACGAGCCCTGGCCGCAGCAGCTGCGCATCGGCTCCGGCGTGCGCGGATGGGTGATGCTCGACGATGTGCCCGTGTGGTACGAGATCTGGCGACAGCTCAACGGCTTCCCGCCGAGCCTGTATACAGCGCCCCTCGACCAGGCCCTGCCGGCAAAGGGTGGCACCGACTCCAAAGAAAAAAAATAACGGTTATCCTATGCGAAGCATCAGTTGCCTGATCCTTTTCCTGCTCGTACACGTCGCTTCCGCGCAGGTGTCCCGCGACTCGCTCTTTCACCTGCCCGACAGCGCCCGGCCGTTTACGCTGGAGAATTTTTATGAAGTTATTCTCCACCATCACCCCGTAGCGCGCCAGGCCAATTTGCTCCCCGAGATGGCCCGCCAGGAGATCCGCCTCGCCCGCGGTCACTTCGATCCCAAGCTCGAGGCAAGCTATCTGCTGAAACAATATAAAGGCACCGAATACTATCGCCTCTTCGACGCCGCCCTGAAGGCGCCCACGCGCTCGCCCGTCACACCCTTTGTAGGCCTGGAGCGCAACACCGGCGAGTATCTCAATCCCGAGCACTATATCTCCGGCGAATACGACTATAAACAGCTCTATGCCGGCATCACGGTCCCCCTGGGACAGGGACTGCTCACAGACGAACGCCGTACGGCGCTGCGACAGGCGGAGCTGTTCCGTACGCTGATGGAGGCCGAGCAGGTCAAGGTCATCAATAAGCTGTTGCTCGACGCCGCAAAAACTTATTGGAGCTGGTACCACAGCTACTACAACTACCGGCTGTCCACCAATACCCTCGCCGTTGCCGGGGAGATCTTCCGCCGCACAAAAAATAACTTCGAAGGCGGCGAGGCGGCGCCGGTCGATACCGTCCAGGCCCGGATCACGTACCTCGAGCGCGCCGTCAGCCGCCAGGAGGCCTATACCGAATACCGCAACAACGGGCTGGCCGTGTCTACGTTCCTCTGGGACAGTCTTCAAAATCCCGTCGAGCTGCTGCCACAACATGTACCGGTACAAGAAACTGCCGTTTTCACGCTCACACCGGCCGCCCTGCAGGAGCTGCTCGACCAGGCCAAAGCCAATCATCCCGAGTTGCGCAAGCTCAACGTCAAGCTGCAGCAGCTTGCCTACGACCAGCGACTGGCCGCAGAGTTCCTCAAGCCCAAGCTGAACGCATCGTACTATATGCTCAACCAGCCTTTCTATCCCGAAGGCGTACGCAACGACTTTACCTTCGACGATAACTTCAAGCTCGGCATCGATTTCTCCTTCCCCATCTTCCTGCGCAAGGAGCGGTCCAAGGTAGCACAGCTGAAGCTCAAGGTGCGCAACACCGAATACGACCGCGAGCTCACCTCCCGTCAGATTGTAAACGACCTGCAGGCAGCCTACAACCAGCTTCTCAACAACGGTATAATTCTGGAACAGCAACAACGAATGGTCGAGCATTACCACCGCCTGATGAACGCCGAGCTGACCAACCTCGAAAACGGCGAAAGCGACCTGTTCAAGATCAACGTCCAGCAAGAGAAACTTTTCCAGGCCGAATCCAAGCTCATCAAGATCATGGCCGAATACGAAAAACAGAAAGCCGTCCTTTACTGGTCCGCCGGCGTACGCCCGTTGGGCGGAGCCTGAGAGCAAAAAAATAAAACGATAACAAGGTGGTAAATAAATTCTCTTAATTTCTACCCAGCCTTGAAAGGGCGAAACACAATACAATTGTTTTCGAGCTCCAATGGTTGGGAAACGGACCTACACAACCCCTGACCGCAAACGCCCTCTTATAATCGCCAGCAGTAACCCGCGTATGCTGTTTAAAAAATACCCCGCACACTGAAACACAACCATCCATACGCGAATCCCCGGCTAAAAACTACAGTAAAGTACATACATACTTTAAGTTTCTTTTAAGCCCCCCTTTAAGCCCCTCTAAAGTTCACGCTCGTTCTTTTGTATGAAACACAACAAAAAGAAAAAGATGCGTGTATTGCTGGTGTCCTTCATCTGTTGGCTAACCGTCGTTACTGTTCACGGGCAGGACACCCTGCAAGTTTCCCTGCAACAGGCCGACAGCCTGCTCATGGTCCGCAACCTGTCGCTCATCGCGTCGCGGTATGAAGTAGACATGGCCGATGCCCGCAAGGTGCAGGAAAAGCTCTTTACCAATCCCGAGCTCTCCACCGAGTGGAGCCTGCACAACCCGTCATCCGGAAAATGGTTCGACGTAGGCGCCAACGGTCAGAAGATCATACAGCTTGAAAAAGTATTTCGCATTGCCGGACAGCGCAAAGCCTCCGTCCGCCTGGCCGAAGAAGAAAAGAAGCTCACGCAGTGGCAGTATTATGAATTGGCGCGCAGCCTCAAATACGAGCTGCACGTGAGCTACTACCGCTATTATTTTCTCAACAACGCCGTCACCAACATCGCCTCGCGTCTCGCGTTGCTCAGGAACCTCATCTCCATCTATGAAGAGCAATATGCCAAAGGCAACATCTCATTGCAAGAATTGACCCGCCTCAAGTCGGTATACTTCGAGATCAACAACCAGGTGAATGAAACGCGCACCGAGCTGGTCCGTCTCGAACAATCGCTGCAGCTGCTGCTGGCAGATGATCGTCCTGTGCGGCCGGCACCGGCGGCGACGGAAAGTATGCTGGGCGTAATGCCCACGGCCACGCTACCGGACCTGGTAACCCGCTCGTTGGAAAACCGCCCCGAGATCCAGGCCGCAAAGAGCATCGGGAACCAGCGCGCGTTGCAATATGCGCTCGAGCGCAAGAACGGCATTCCCAACCTGACGGCCGGCGGCGTATACGATCAGGCGGGCAGCTATGTGAACAATTATACCGCCCTGCAGGTCGGCCTGCAGATCCCGCTCTTTAACCGCAACCAGGGACGCATCCAGGAAGCCAGGCTGGGCGTGGCCCAGTCCCAGGTGCTGCGGCAATCCAAACAGCAGGAAGTCACGCGCGAAGTGGAGTCGGCGTGGAAGATCTTCCAGCTGCTCGACGCGCAGTACAAAGCCGTAGGCACGGACTTCGAAGCACAGCTGGAGCTGTTAAGCAAAGGGCTGGTCAGCAACTACAGCAAGAACAACCTGTCGCTGTTGGAGTTTACCGACATGTTCGAGTCCTATAACTCCAGCATCATCGAGCTGAATCAATTAAAAGCAGATTTAACCAAATCATATGAAGAACTTAACTATGCTGTCGGTGAAGACCTGCAACGGTAGGTATAACGTGGCCCTGGTGTGGCTGGCACTGGTGGCCGTGCTCGTGACAGGCTGCCACAAGGAAGGCGCCACCGAGAGCCCCGAAAGCAAGACCTTCGTGCTGAGCGAAACCATGCTCAAGACCATTATCCTCGACACCGTGGAGCAACGACCCGTAAACGGAGCGTTGAACCTCAACGGCAAGATCGTCGCCGACGAAAACCGCCTGGTGGAGATCTTTCCGATCGTAGGCGGCAACGTCGTCGAGGTCGACGCCGAGCTGGGCGACCAGGTTAAAAAAGGACAGGTGCTCGCCACCATCAAAAGCAGCGAAGTAGCCGAATACGATCGCCAGCTGATCGATGCCCAGTCCGACGTGCTGGTGGCGCAGAAGAACCTGGCCGTGAAGCAAGACCTGTATAATTCCAAACTCTCGTCCGACCGCGAACTGATCGCCGCGCAAAAGGAGTTGGAAAAAGCCGAAGCCGCGCTGAAGCGCATCACCGAGACCTTCTCCATCTATAACTTCAACAAACAATCCGAATACCGCCTCAAGGCGCCCATCAACGGCTTCATTACCGACAAAAACATCACCCGTGACATGACGCTGCCCTCGGGCCACAGCGAGAGCGTCTTTGCCGTGGCCGAGCTCGACGAAGTGTGGGCCATCGCCAATGTATACGAAAGCGACATCGCCCGCATCCGCGAAGGCATGGACGTGGTGATCACGACCATCAGCTACCCCGGTGAGCAGATCCGCGGCAAGATCGACAAGATCTTCAGCGTGCTGGATCCCGACACCAAAACCATGAAAGTGCGCATCCGCATTCCCAACAAAGACTTCCGGCTCAAGCCAGAGATGCTGGCCACCGTAAAAGCCATCTACCACGAAAACAAAGAACTGCCCGCGGTGCCGGCGTCCGCCATCATCTTCGACAACAGCCGCCAGTTCGTCATGATCTTCAAAGACCGTTATAACATCGAGACCCGCGAAGTAGAGGTATATAAAACGACCGACGACACGGCCTGGCTCAGCGCCGGCGTACAGCCGGGCGAAGTCGTCATCAGCCATGATCAGCTGTTTATCTACGACGCGCTTAACGACTAGGAGGGAAGCATGAACAAGCTCATCAAGAACATCGTTGCGTTTTCGCTCAAGAACCGGTTCTTCACCTTCTTCTGGGTGGCGATCATGATCGTGGCCGGCATCGTGAGCTACCGCAACACGCCCATCGAAGCCTTCCCCGACGTCACCAACACGCAGATCATCATCGTCACCGAGTGGCAGGGGCGCAGCGCGCAGGAAGTGGAGCGCTTTGTGTCCATTCCCATCGAGGTGGCCATGAACTCCGTACAGCGCAAGACCAACGTGCGGTCTATCTCCATGTTCGGCCTGTCGGTCATCAAGATTATCTTTGACGACGACGTCGAAGACTTCTTCGCCCGCCAGCAGGTCAACAACCAGCTCGTCAACGTCAGCCTGCCCGAGGGCGTCGACCCCGAGGTACAACCGCCGTACGGTCCCACCGGCGAGATCTTCCGCTATGTGCTGACCTCCAAGGTGAAAGACACCCGCGAGCTGCTCACCATCCAGAACTGGACCATCGACCGCCAGCTGCGCGCCGTACCCGGCGTAGCCGACGTCGTCGCCTTTGGCGGCCGCGAAAAGATCTACGAGATCCAGGTGAACCCCGCCTTGCTGCAACGCTATGACATCACGCCGCTGGATGTATACGAAGCCGTCAACAAAAGCAACATCAACGTCGGCGGCGACGTGATCGAAAAGAACGGACAAGCCTACGTCGTGCGCGGCATGGGCCTGCTGAACTCCGCCGAAGATATCGAGAACATCATCATCGAAGCCCGCGCCGGCGTGCCCGTGCTCGTCAAGAACGTCGCCACCGTGCTGCAGTCGGATCTGCCACGCGTCGGCCAGGTGGGCCTGGACAGTAACGACGACGTGGTAGAAGGCATTGTCGTGATGCGCAAAGGCGAAAACCCCAGCGACGTGCTGAGCCGCGTCAAAGCCAGGATCGAAGAGCTGAACACCCACATCCTGCCCGGCGACGTACGCATGCAAACGTTCTACGACCGCGACGTGCTCATGACGTATACCACGCACACCGTCATGCACAACCTCATCGAGGGTATCATTTTCGTCACCGCCATCGTCCTGCTCTTCATGGCGGACTGGCGCACCACGCTGATCGTGTCCATCATCATCCCGCTGTCGCTGCTCTTCGCCTTCTTTTGCCTGCGCATGAAAGGCATGAGCGCCAACCTGCTGTCGCTGGGGGCGATCGACTTCGGCATCATCATCGACGGTGCCGTCGTGATGGTCGAGGGACTCTTCGTGGCGCTCGACCACACCGCGCAGCACTACGGCATGGACCGCTTTAACAAGATCAGCAAGCTGGGCCTGATCAAAAAGACCGCCGCCCGCACGGGCAAAGCCGTGTTCTTTTCCAAGCTCATCATCATCACGGCGCTGCTGCCCATCTTCTCCTTCGAAAAAGTGGAAGGCAAGATGTTTTCGCCGCTGGCCTATACATTGGGCTTTGCGCTGCTGGGAGCATTGACCTTTACACTCACGCTCGTACCCGTGCTCAGCTCGGTGCTGCTGAAAAAGAACGTACAGGAAAAACATACCTTCATCGTGGCTTTCTTCGACCGAATCGTGTCGAAAGGCTTCCGGTGGACGTTCGCGCACAAAAAGATCAGCCTCGGCGTAACGCTCGTCGTCGTAGCCCTGACGTTGTTCTCGACAAAGTGGATGGGTACGGAGTTCCTGCCGCAGCTCAACGAAGGCGCGCTGTGGGTGGAAGCCAAGATGCCCATGAGCATGTCGCTGAACGAAACCGTCAAAATGGTCCACACGCTGCGCGACGAGATCAACACCTTCCCCGAAGTGAACGGCGTGCTGTCGCAGACCGGCCGCTCCAACGACGGTACCGACCCCAGCGGCTTCTACTATGTACAGATGCAGGTGAACCTCAAGCCCAAAGACGAATGGGAGCGCAAGATCAGCATGGACGATCTCATCGAAGAGATGGATAAAACGCTGAAGAAGCACCAGGGCATCAACTACAACTACTCGCAGCCCATCATCGACAACGTAGCCGAAGCAGTAGCCGGCATGAACGCCAACAACGCCGTCAAGATCTTCGGCCCCGACCTCGACAAGCTCGACGAGCTGGCCAGCCAGGTGCTGGCGCAGATCGAAAACGTGCCGGGCATCAAAGACGCCGGCATCCTCCGGAACGTAGGCCAGCCCGAGATCCAGATCCGCCTGCACGACCACAAGATGGCGCTCTACGGCGTCACCACGGCCGATGCCCAGGCCGTGATCGAGATGGCCATCGGCGGAAAGACCGCGTCCGTGATGTACGAAGGCGAGCGCAAGTTCGACATCCGCCTGCGCTTCCCCTACGAATACCGGCGCTCCGAAGACGAGATCCGCGACATCCTCGTGCCGACGCTCAGCGGCAGCAAGGTGGCGCTGAGCGAGATCGCCTCGATCACCTCCATCACCGGCCCGGCCTTTATCTACCGCGACAACAACAGCCGCTTCATCGGCGTGAAGTTCACCGTACGCGAACGCGACCTGGGCAGCACCATCGCCGAAGCGCAAAAGAAAGTGATCGACAAAGTAAAAGTACCCCAGGGCTATACCATCCAGTGGACCGGCGAGTTCGAGAACCAGGTACGCGCCACGGCCCGCCTGGGGCAAGTGGTGCCCATCAGCCTCATCGGCATCTTCGTGCTGCTGTTCATCATGTTCGGCAATGCCCGCGACGCCGGCCTGGTATTGATCAACGTGCCCTTCGCCGTCATCGGCGGCATCCTGGCGCTGCACGTCACGGGCATGAACTTCGGCATCTCCGCCGGGGTAGGCTTTATCGCCCTCTTTGGAATTTGTGTACAGAACGGCGTGATCCTCATCACCGAGTTCAATGAAAATATGCAACGCAACATGCGTTTACCGGAGGCCATCGCCCTCGGCGTCAAGCACCGTACCCGTCCCGTGGTCATGACCGCGTTGATGGCGTCCATCGGCCTGATGCCCGCCGCCTTGTCTACCGGTATAGGATCTGAGAGTCAGAAACCGTTGGCCATTGTGATAATCGGGGGGTTATTTACAGCCACGGTTCTGATTCTCTTAGTATTTCCTATCGTCTACGAACGCGTATACCGTCATACCGACGCCCCCAAAACGGCGTGAGCGTGAGCGCGACGCATACGCTTGCCGTTTCGTGGATGATCCTGTTAGTTAGGTTTGGTTTAGGTTTAGTTTAGAGGTTTGTGTTTAGAGGGGTTGGTTGCCGTCGGTGCTCCGGTACTTACGGCAACTTTGTTTTTAGGGAAGCGTGCGCTGACGACGCAGCAAAGAAAAGGCGGTCGGAGACCGCAGCCATACGTGGCACCGGTGACACGCCTGCGCTTCGCTGGGCGTTAACACCGGCGCCAGGTATAGGAGATGTATGCAAGCAAAGGCATAGCCCTGAAGGGGCGAAACACAATAGCCCAGGCTGAAGGCCTGGGGTTGTCGTGCGAGAGAAAGCGGAGCCCTGTAAGGGCGTAACAGATCGGTCACGCCGGTAACGTCGTATCTGGGCAACCATGCAAACACACCGCCCGCGCCGTCACCGGCGATTGCAAAACACCGACCATGCCCGTATCTTACCACCATGAAACCGCTATCCCCCGCACTGATCCTGGCCCTGGGCCTGACGACTATAGCCTCCTACGCCCAGCTCACCCCCCTCGAAAAAAAGATCGCTGCCAACGTCGACAAGCACAACACAGAAGCCATGGCCCTCTGGAAAGAAGTCGTAAACATCAACAGCGGCACGATGAACTTCGAAGGCGTCAGGAAAGTAGCCAATGTCTTTCAGGCAAAGCTCGACGCCCTCGGCCTGACCACACGCTGGATCGATGGTGCACCCTTCCAACGGGCGGGCCATCTCGTCGCGGAGCACAAAGGCAAAGCCGGCAAAAAAACGATCCTGCTGATCGGCCACCTGGACACCGTCTTCGAGCCGTCCAGCCCCTTCCAGGAATTCAAACAACTGAATGACACCACCGTCAGCGGCCCCGGCGTAGCCGACATGAAAGGCGGCGACGTCATCATCATCCAGGCATTACAGGCATTGAAAGACGCCGGCGTATTAAAAGACCTGAACATCATCGTCTACCTCTGCGGCGACGAAGAGAACTCCGGCGAGCCGCTCGCCCTGGCCCGCCGCGACCTGATCGAAGCCGCCCGGACGGCGGACATCGCGCTGGGCTTTGAAGACGGCGACGGCCGCTTCGAAACCGCCACCATCGCGCGCCGCAGCTCCACCGACTGGCAGCTGACCGTAAAAGGCGTACCCGCACACTCCTCGCAGATCTTCACCGACAAGATCGGCGCCGGCGCCATCTATGAAGCCAGCCGCATCGTATATACCTTCTACGAAACATTGTCGAAAGAGCCCAACCTCACGTTCAACCCCGGTATGATCCTCGGCGGCACCGACGTAAAACATACCGCCGACCAGAACCTCGGCACCGCCTTCGGCAAAAGCAACGTCGTAGCGCAGGACGCCACCGTCACCGGCGACATCCGCGCCATGTCCCCCGAGCAGCTGAAGAAAGCACAGGAAACCATGCAAGCCATCGTCGCCAAACACCTGCCGCAAACACAAGCCACCCTGGTGTTCGGCGAAGGCTACCCGCCGCTTGCCCCAACTCCCGGCAACTATACGCTCCTGGAGACCTTTAACAAAGTAAGCCTGGACCTGAACCTCGGCCCCGTCCGCGCCGTCAACCCGCGCGACGCCGGCGCCGCCGACATCTCCTTTACCTCCGGCTACGTCGACATGGCCATGGACGGCATCAAAGTCCGCAGCGCCGGCGGCCACACCATCCACGAAACCGCCGACCCCCGCACGCTACCGTTACAGACGAAGCGCGCCGCGGTGTTACTGCATAGAATCGGTAAGTAACCTCTGGCGCAAGTCTGAGCGAAGCGGTGACTTGTGCCGACGACGGTCGCCAGTTTTTAATTGGCGCCCGTTTTGGCCAAAGGCGGTGGGGTTTAAACAACAGCCGGCCCCCCCGACGTGGTTG
>NZ_JAHESC010000071.1 GCF_018598185.1 Dawidia soli | reverse complement strand
TGCCCCCACCGCCCCTGCCTCACCACCTATCCCGCGGGGGGGGGCCGTGTTGTAACATATCCTGGGGGTTACCCGCCCCTTGTGCCTATCCCCCGGGGCCCCCACCGGCCGGCAGCCGGCCGCCCCCGCCTCCCTATCCATATTCGCAAAAGACCACAATAATTTCTTGCATTCCCAGTCACTTTTGTAACCGGATCACGTATTTAGCGCAAGCGTTTCACGCTCAATGCGCTATGGACATCGGAATCGTCAGTCTGATCATCATTCTCATCACTGTTCTCGCCTCCTACAAGGGCTTCAAAGACGACCATTTTTTCAACGCCTACGCCTTTAATACCAGCCGCATTCTCGGCCGGAAGGACTACAAAGGCCTGGTAACATCCGGCTTCCTGCACGCCGGCTGGGGACACCTGTTGTTTAACATGTTTTCGTTGTATTCCTTCTCCAGTCTCGAGTTTGAGATCGGGCCGGTATATTTCCTGCTGCTTTACTTCGCCAGTCTGATCGGCGGCAACCTGCTGTCGCTTTATATGAACCGCCTCAACAGCCAATATACCGCCGTGGGGGCCTCGGGAGCTGTCTGTGGTATGATCTTCGCGTCCATTGCCTATGACCCTGGCATCGGGCTGGGGCTGATCATGCTTCCGGATGTATCTATTCCAGGATGGCTCTTTGGATTGGCCTATGTGCTGATCACCATCTATGGCATCGGCGCCAAGAACGGCAACATCGGCCACGAGGCCCATCTTGGCGGAGCGATCACCGGCGAGCTACTGCTGATCGGGCTTTATCCTTCAACGATATTCGACAACACCCTGCCCATCCTGCTGACACTCGTGCCGGCGTTGGTCTTTCTTTTCCTGGTACGCCGGCGACCTGCCTATGTTGTCACCGGTAGTTTTGTGCACCGGAACTTCGGTGAAACAAAAGACGACCGGTACAACCACAACAAACGACAGCGGCAGGCAGAGCTTGACAGCATCCTGGAAAAGATCCACACGTCGGGTTTTGACAGCCTTACCCCGAAAGAAAAGGACCGACTGGATAAGCTGTCCCGTTAGCGTTCCGACCTTTACTTCACCGCCTCCACAGCCTTCTCCCACGGCTTGGGCACATCGGCCGGCGTGCGGAAAGAAATGTTGAATCGGTTGTAAGTGTTTGTTGTCGTGATCGTCAGCGTGAGATCGATCAGTTCCTCTTCGGAGAAGTGTTTTGTAGCGGCTTCGTATACCTCGTCAGGCACATGCCCATCGCGTACGTTGGTGACGGCTTCGGCCCACGCCAGGGCGGCCCGCTCGCGTTCTGTGTAAAAGGGTGCCTCGCGCCATGCGTTCAGTACGTAAAGTCGCTGTTCTGTTTCGCCATTGGCACGCAGCATCGCAGTGTCGGCGTTCAGGCAGAAGGCGCAGCCGTTTATCTGCGATACGCGGAAGTTCACCAGTTGCAGCAAGGACTGCTCTACCTTCGACTTCGACAGATAGCCGGAGAGGTTGAACAACAGCTGGGTGACGGCGGGATTTTTCCGGAAGAAATTTGTTCTTTGTTTCATGTGTATATGGGATTATTTACATCCCCACAATGATCCGGCACCTTACAATTGGACAGGGACACCTGTTTTTTTTGAGCCGCCCCCGCTCATGAAGCCCGGCCAATTACCGTCCTAACACCTGCCAGGTCAATCTTTACGAGTCTAATTTCGCTATCCCTTCGATTTAACGGCAATAATCGTCGCCATGCGCTGAATGGTCTCGTGCAGCCGGATCGTCATCTGGCTACTTTCCAGCATCGCCACGACCTCGGCCGGCGCGATCCGGACCTTCCGGTATGAGCTGACCTGCTGTTGCCAGCCTTCAGAAGTTTTTGTATGGAGCAGGTCGGTCACGCGCACGGAGTCAGGTTCGTAGTCGAGAATGCACGTCAGGATGCGGGTGTCGTCGCTTTTGACAGGAATGAAACGGCTGTCGCCGGTAAGGGGTGTGGTGTAGTCGCGAAAGGAAAGCATGAGCAGTCCGCCGGGGGCGATCATAGAGCACGCGCTTCGAATCAGTGCGGCGATGTCGTCGCGGCTGTCGAGATGGGTGAGGGTGTCGCCCCAGCAAATGATCAGCTCGGGCCGCAGGTGGGCAAAGCGGTGCACCTGGCGGAGATCATCTTTTACGATCCCGACCGTAAGCCCCTGCGTGTTGTGTGCAAGTGCCTGTAACAGTTGATCGTTAAAGTCAACGGCCGTTACAGCAAAACCCTGCCGTGCCAACGATACCGCTTGCAGTCCGTGGCCGGCGCCCAGGTCAAGGGCAATGCCCGTAGAGGCAGGCACGACCTGCTGGTCGACCAGGAAATCCTGGAACGCTTGCTGGCGGCTGGCAAAGTCGCCGACCATCCAGGCATAAATATTCCCGAGGTGATTGTCGTAATGCTCGCGTACCGTCATGCCGCCAAGATACGGAATGTCGCCGGGAACGCGCAAAGCACTGCCTTCGACATACCGGATGCCGCAGGATCTGATCGGAGCACTCCGCCGCTTAGCTCTTACCCGGCGTCTCGGTTTCTTCAACGATCTTCGACAGTCGCTCTCTTTCCACAGAGAGGATCGACTTGCCGGGGATTTCCACGTTGTAGACAGTCTTGGCGCGATTCACAACTTTTAACGCGATAACATCGGTCTTGCCATCCAACAGGTAGTGCTGGCCAAGTTCAATTTCAAAATTCATGTACGATTTAGGATGCTGAGTGGATAAGTTAAACGAGGGTGGTCTTTAAAAAAGGCGAGCGTCGGATGATTAATCTATGGAACGGTTTGTCTTTTGCCGTAAGGCCTGCAATAATACGGCAATCGGTTCAAAAAATTCAAGCCCCGGCCGAATGAATTTATAGGAAGGTAAAAAGGAGGACCATGTGGATGGCCCTCCTACCCCAAACCTAAACAACCTATGTCAATTTTTTCGTGTCTGTACAATATGATTATTTGTTCCAACGGTTAACGACCTCGGCGAACAATGGTTCGGTTCCGGAGATGAAATGGCCCCGGATCCGCAGCGAACGGTTGGTCGAATTGTCGTTTTGGCCGCTGCCCTCGTATGTAAAATCAAAGCGCACGGCGCCCGTTGTCTTGTCACGGTCGTATCGGACGATCTTCAGATCGCTCGAATAGTTCCTCCCGTAATACTCGGCATACAGATAGAGCTGCTTTGTAGCCGACAGCGCCTTGCTGAACTCAAATGCCAGATAGACCGGCACGAGTGTCTCCTGCGCCCCGCCACGGTGCTGAATGGCAGCCTCCAGGCGAAGATAGGGCGCGTGTGTTTCGTCACGCAGGCGACGGTGCAATTTCAGAGAGTCGCCCCCCACCCCTACACCGGGGCGGTAGGTATACTGAAACGATTCCGAAAACGGTGTACCGTCGGCACGTGTGCCTTCTACAACACCTTCAAAGTAACCCGACGTCTGGCTGTCTTGTGTTTCCTCGCCAACGACCTCCGGTGCATCGTCCCGGTATTTAGCTCGCTGCTGCCCGACGGGGCCATCATCGCCAGAGCAAGATGCTACTGAAAGCAGCAGACATGTAAAAAGTGAATAGCTGGCCCCCTTAAAAATCCGACATGTACGTGTCATATCCGGAGGGGTTTTTCTTTACACACCATAAAGGTAGCATGGCAAAGACCCCACGGGCATCTGTATATCTACGTAATATATACGTAGATTTTCTATGTACCTGTATTATGAGGTAGTGATCGTTGGAACGACTATTTTGTGAAATTCCTTCCACACGCTACCAACAGCGACCACGTTGTGATGACCGGGGTTGGACAAAAACAAAACAGGCACCCGGCTGCCGCTCTCGTCAAACGTTGCCGGCATGCCTGCTTGCCGTTCACAAACTAATGTCTTCCCGGTCAGTCACGCACCACCTTAAACACTTTTGTGGTGCCGTCTGTATGCACCAGTGTAACGATGTATATTCCTTTTCGGAAGCTTGCCACACTAAAGCTATACTCTTTGCTCTTTACGTTCTTCACTTCGTTCATCACCTTTCCTTCGGCCGACAGTACTTTCAACGTACGAATGGTTTTCGCGCTTTGAATCTTTACCATGTCTGTCGCGGGGTTGGGCGACAGGGTGGCCGTATCGTTTGCATTTTCCGTGAGCGTCCCCGTAACGGTGCCGGGTGTCAACCGGAAGATGGCGGCATCGCGTGCGGGCAGGGCACGCGATAACGTCGAGCCCTGTAACCCCGTTACCTGGCCGGTGAACAATTCTTTTACGGCATACTCGCCTGACGCAATACCCAGCCGGCTCAGGCTCAGGTCGAATGTTTTTTTATCGCCATAGTTGATGACGGCCACGTACTGGCTTGTCCCGATGGTCCGCACAAAAACCTCGCTGGCGCTCTCCGCCGCATTTCCTTCCACCGGCGTAAAGGCGACACCATTCCGGGCGATGGTGAGCAGGTCTTCATTTTGCAACAGCTGACGCGCCGTAGAGGTCCACGGACCGGAGGTCGAAAAGTCGTCGCCGGTGATGAGCGTTCCCGTGATCAGGCCTGACGCAAAGCGTGCCCGGTTTTCGCCCGCTGTTTCGCTTTTAAACACGATGTGGTCGGCATCTATATAATTATACACATAGGTCTGCCACCAGCCGTAGGTCGTGCTGTTGAGAGTATATTCGGTCGCGCCGATGTTGGAATAGGCGTCACAGGCAATGCGGCGCATGTGCGCATAACGGCCCGTCGCCAGGTTGGGCGATATCGCCACGTAGACCAGCATCTTGCTGTCGAGGCGGTCGACCAGGTACTCCATACCCTTGCGGAACGCCTGCATGCCGGTCTTCACGGTGGGATCGAAATAACTGTCGGCTTCGATGGCGGCATGTCCAATGAAGTCCACCTTGATCATCGTGAAGCCACAGTCTTTAAATTTGTTGATCAGCAGGTCGATGCGTTTCTGCGTGGCCGGGTGCGTGGGGTCCATGGCACGCGCTCCGTCCAGGTCGTGATAGGCACCCTTGGCTTTTGTCCATGTTTCAGGATACGAGTAGTTACTGCCCTCCACCTTCCGGTCGGATTTGCCCCAGTCGACAAAGGGCGCCCAATAGATCCCCGGTTGCAGGCCCCGCTCTTTGCAGTGGTCGGCAAAAGCTTTCAGTTTGCTGAAGTCGCCGATAATACCGTCGCTCGACAGCTTGTCCCAGTACGAATCCAGGTCGATATAGGCCGTACCTCCGTTGCGGTAGGCGGGAACGCTCGTGGCAAAAAAGCTGGCAACAGCCTTTGCATTGTCGAGGGTCAGCTTATCCTGGATCGCACCCCAGCTGTTCCAGCCGAAGGGCGTGGGCTTATCCCAGTGGAAGATATAGCGGGGCTCCGCCAGCGCGTTGGCCTTGCCGTATTCGTCCAGACCCGTACGCCAATCGGCAAACAAGCCCACGAACATCCGGGGCGATTTCACGGCGGTACCGCTCAGGGTACCGTGCGCGATACCGTCGCGTGTGATGTCTTTGTCGGTGTAACCGCCCCAGGCCGTAAGCTCGGTCAATTGGCTGCCCGCCCCGGTGGTACGGACGCCTGTCTTCCAGTCCGTATGCTCGACGGAGCCGATGACGAGGCCCGTGCGGCTGACGTTGTCGTAGCACGCCGTTACTTCCGAGCTGACATTCGTTACCGTACTGCTCATGGAACGGGATCTGTAGCGTATAAAAGTATCGTTGTCAAACGGTACCTGCAGCACCCGGTTGTCGCCCGTTACGCCGCTCGAGGCATGGGCCGACACCAGCGGTGCCATATAATTACTGCTGACGGCAGTGCCGCGCAGGTATACTTCGATGAGAAAATAGGGCTTGCCGCCATACGTATAAAACACCTGCTGCAGGTCAGGCAGCCCGGCACCCGATAGGTTGATGACGATCTTCTGACCCGCGCCGAACGCGTCGTGGATGTCGCTTCGCTCGATGGTGCGGCTGGTATAGGCTGTACTGGTCACTTCGGTCGTGCCATTATACACCACGGCCCGGGCATCGGTAATATAGGCTTTATCTTGTTGGAGGACGGTATAGGTGCCCGTTTGCAGGTTGTACTCGATCTGGCCGCCGTCACCATACGGAATGATTTCCTGCGCCCGTAGCGCCCCCGGCAGGCCGAAGATCAGGCATAAAAAGACATACTTCATGTTTGGTTTGTTCAGGTTGGGGATGTAAAAATAAAAGCGATGCGCTATACGCATCGCTTTTTATTTTATTGTTTTTCGTTAGTAGCCGGAATTTTGGTCGTCCACGTCGATAAACTCGTTGAGTTTGATCTCCGTATCGGGTATCGGGTACCGCAGGTGGTGCTCGTCGATCCGGCCATCCGGACCTCCGGCCCAGATGTTGCGCGCCTTTACCAGGGGGACCAGCTGTTTGGTACGGATCAGGTCGATGCGGCGCCAGCCTTCAAACGCCAGCTCCCGCATGCGCTCGTCCAGTATATTTTCGCGGAAATCGTCCTGCGACATACTGGCAGACCACGTTTGCTCGGCCGTAAGCGAGCCGCCAAAGGCGCGTGTACGCACCGTGGTGTTTACCAGGTCTACGGCCGCACCCGTTTGCTCCAGCTCGTTCAGACACTCCGCCTTCGACAGCAGAATGTCAGACAGGCGCAGATAGGGCATGATCGAGCCCCCGTTCCAAAAGTTTACCTTCCCGTTGGTACGGATGTCTTCGAACTTACGGGTGTGGGGACCCAGCTCGTCTTGCTGACCGGTCCAGGTCAGTTCCGGCACGCGGCCGTCGGGCAGCGTGAGGTCGTAGCGGATGCTGGCCAACTTACGGGTGTCGCCGTCTTCCCAAATACCACCATCCGCTACATCACTGTAGTAATATTCCGTCGGCACTGCCAGGTCATAACCGCCAAAGTATACGTTTCCGTCCAGATTGGCTACCGCACGCGAGCCGGCATGGTGTTGCACCATGCTGTTGTCGGGTTGCTGATTTCGAAACTGGAACGAATAGATAGACTCGGTCAGGTTCTGATTCTGCTCGGCGTCAAAGATCCGTCCGTAATCTGTTACCAATTGATAGTGCGGTATCACCTGGTCAAAGTATTCTATCGCTTTGGCATAGTCGCGTGTGCCGCCGCCGTCCGGAATCGACATATATACCTTACCAAGCAACGCCAGGGCGGCATAGCGTGTAGGGCGCTTGAGATCGTCCTGATGTTCGGGCAGATACTGACCGGCAAACGCCAGGTCGCTGATAATGCTCGCATATACATCGGCCAGCGGCTGGCGGCCCAGGCGATTGTTCTCTACCGAGATCAACGGCACCTCGCCCCAAAACATGGCACACTCATAGGTAAGCGTCCCCCGCAGGAAGGCACCGTAAGCTTTCAGTTCATTGGTGCTGGCATACGTATAGATCTTGGCCGCGGTGGCAATGATGGACCAGCGCTTGTTCCACAGGTCGGCAATAGTCGAGTTGGGTGCGTCCAGGGCGGCATCATAGCGATCGAGGGCAGCCTGCGTGCTGTTTTCACGCACCTGCTGACCACCTTGCTGTGCTTCGTCGGTACCCAGTTCCAGAATCAGGGCACCGCGGTCCTGGCGCGTGTTGCGCCACTGCGTCAGCAAGCCGTCCACGGCAAAGACGATCTTTTTGTCGTCACTAAACAAATCTTCCTCTACCAGCTGTACCTTCGGCTTCTCCGTGAGGAAATCCGAACAGGATGCCAGCATAACCACTGCGAAAAGAGCGATATAGCGTGTTGTCATCTTTTTCATAGTATATAAAATTTTGATCCGCTACCGACTGATTAAAAACCGAGGTTTACACCTACCACAAACATCCGTGCAGTAGGATACCCGTCGCCGTTCTCAGGATCGTATCCGTTGTATTTGGTCCAGGTCTTCAGGTTGTTGCCGGTCACGTATAACCGGGCATCTGTCAGGCCGGCGCGGCCGATTAGTGTCTTGGGCAGATCATACGACAGGGTTACTGTTGACAAGCGCAGGAACGATGCATCCTGAATACCCCACGACGTTTCGCCGGCGGAGTAGCGGCTGCCGTTGTCGAAGCTGGCGCGGGGAATGTTCGTATCGGTGTTGGTCGGCGTCCAGCGGTCGAGCATGTCTTTGTGCGCGGCGGTATAACCGGTGCCGCTCATCAACTGCTCATAATACCAGCTCACCGCCTTTGCGCCATACGAATACGTGAACAGGGCGTTCAGGGAAAGGCCTTTCCACGATACGACCGACGAGAAGCCGCCGTAGAATTTCGGGTCTTTCTTGCCGATGATGACGCGGTCGTTCTCATCGATCACCCCATAGCCTACTTCACCCGGTTTCTGCTGGTCTTTCGGCAGGATATCGCCCGGGCGCAGCGTTTTGCCGGGTGTCACCAGGCCGCGCACATATTCCATGTCGCTCTCCTGGATGATCCGATCGAACTCCAGCATATAGATGGTGTTGATCGACTCGCCTTTAAAAAAGTTGCCTTCGCGCTGGATGTCGGTGTTTGTAAAGCCGCCCAGGTTGTAGATCGCGTCTGTATTGCCATACAGCTCGGTCACTTTGTTCTTGTCTACCGACAGGTTGGCCGACAGATTCCAGCGGATGTCGTCGGTCTGCACCACGGCTGCATTCGCCGTGAACTCCACTCCGCGGTTGGTCATCTCGCCTACGTTCTCGATCGTAGACGGGAAACCCGTCGTCGTAGAGAGTGAACGCTTCATCAGCAGGTTGGAGTTGACGATGTTGAAGTAGTCGGCCGTGAACGTAACGCGGTTGTTCAGCACCGCAAGGTCCACTCCTACGTTCAACTGATCTTGTTTCTCCCAGGTCAGGCCCCATGTACCGCGCAGGTCGTTCGGACGGAACACGACCGTACCGTTCGAGTACGACGCGTTGTAGCGGGTATAGAACGCATAGTCGGGAATGTTCTGGTTGCCCACACGGCCGTAGCCGGCGCGCAGCTTGATCACGTCAAAGAGCTCCTGGTCTTCGAGGAAGCCTTCGTTGGCCAGGTTCCAGCCCAATGCCACCGACGGGAATACACCCCACCGATGCCCCGGGGCGAAACGCGACGAGCCGTCGATACGCGCCGTGATGGTGGCCATGTAGCGGTCGTCATATTCGTAGTTCACACGCCCCAGGTAGGACATCAGCGCCGAGCGCGTATAGTCTGCGCCCAGCTCGAAGTTATTGCGATCATAGGCTGCACCAAGACCGTAGTAGCTGAAGTCGTCCAGCGGGAAACCGCGGCCGGTGGCGTTTGTCCACTTGAAGGTGTTGCGGCTCATGCTGGTCGTGACCAGGAAGGTCAGGGAGTGCTGATCGAATTGCTTGGCATACGTGATCGAGTTATCCCACTGGAAGTTGAACACGTGGTCCATGTTGTGTTTGGCCTGCCCCGCATAGCCACTGCGTTTCGATTGCTGAATGTCGCTCGGGATATACTCGTAGTATTCCTGGTCGATAAAGTCCACCGTCAGGTTGGTACGGATGGTCAGCCCCTCGATCGGGTTAACGCTCAGGTAATTGGAAGAGAAAACCCGGTTCTTATTCCGATCCTTGGCGATGCGCAGTGTGTTGACGGGGTTCTCGGCATCCTGATCCCAGTTGTTGCCCCAGGCCAGGTACAAGGCGGTCGTGTCGGTAGACAGCATGGGGTTGGCAGCCCGTGCGTCCGCAAATGCCTGGTCGTCTACGAGGTCCTCCTGCGTACGGCTGAACGAAGTGTTGGTTCCTACTTTCAACCATGACTTGATGGATTGCTCGGCATTGATGCGGCCGGTATAACGTTTAAAGCCGGAGCTTTTCATAAGACCCTGCTGATCCAGGTAGCCCAGGCTGATGTAGTACGAGCCTTTGTCGGTACCACCGGAAAATCCGAGCACGTGGTTTTGTTGTATGGCCGACGAACGGGTGACCTTATCCAGCCAGTTGTAGTTCCTGCCGGCAGCGTGCGCGCGGAGCTCATAGTCGGCAAAACGATTCTGACCCAATACGATGTCACGCATAAAGTCGTCGTGTGTCGCGCCGGGGTTTGCATTGTAGTACGCCTCTCCTACCGTCGGTGCATTCTCCAATGCGTCGATGCGCAGATTGTACATATCGTTGGCACCGAGGGTAATGTCTTCATTCAAAAACTCCTGTACACCTACCCAGCCATCATACGTGATCTTGCCTTCGCCGTTCTTCCCTTTCTTGGTCGTGACGATCACCACACCGTTGGCACCGCGCGATCCGTACAGCGCGGTAGACGATGCATCTTTCAACACGTTGATGGATGCGACGTCGCTGAGGTTGATCATGTTAAAATCGCGCTCCATTACCACGCCGTCCACTACGTAGATGGGGCTGGCGCCGTATTGCATCGAGTTGTTACCACGTACCTTGATCGTAACATCACCGCCCGGCTGCGCGTTGTTCCGGATATATACACCCGCCGCGCGACCTTGCAGCGCTTCGTTCACCGATGCTACCGGACGCTCCCGCAACGTAGACTCGCTTACGTTCACCACGGCACCGGTCAGGTCTTTCTCTTTCAGAGATGCCCCCACGACCACGACTTCTTCCAGCGAGCGGATATCGGGCTCCATCTGGATGTCTACCTGCGTGCGCTCGGAAAGCTGGATCTCCTGGGTGGCATAACCAATGAACGATACCAGCAGGACGCCGCTCTCATACGCCGTCGGGATTTTGAGGGTATACAGGCCCTCCGCGTCGGTTACCGTACCGATGGTCGTGCCTTTCACCAATACGCTGACACCCGGCAGCGCGCTACCGGTCTCATCCATGACCTTACCGGTGATGGTCCGGTCGAGCGGCTGTTCCTCCGGCATGACGACCGACGTCCGCACCGCTTGCTTGCGCAACACGATCTGGTCGGCGACCGCCTCAAAGGCGATGGCATACGGCAAAAAGAGCCGTTGCAGCACCAGGTTGAGTTCGTCGTTGTCGGCTTTCAGGCTCACCTTTTCGTGCACAGGCACTACTTCGGGGCTGTAGATGAACCGCACGCCGGCGGCTTCTTCGATCTTGGTCAGGAGCGTGATCATCTCCTGGTTTTCGACGTCAAGCGATATGCGACGGTCGAGTGCTTCTTGTCCGCGGGTCTCGGTGGCGAGGGCCATTCCCGAACAGGTCAGGATGGCTAGAACCGGAATCATGGCTACTCTCATAATGAACATGAAAAATGAGCGATGGACATGTAAAGATTTTTCCATACATTGGATAGTTTTTTATTATTACTTATTACACCGGACCGGTGATGCTGCGAACATCATCGGTCCCTTTGTTTTTAGGGGTATTGCTGTTATCTCATAGGCAGGGGGTTGGTTAGCATAGGTTAATTTCTACAGCCGGCTCCTTCGATCGTCACACGGTCGTTCGCCAGGGTATAGCGCACGCCGATGGACCGGCAGATCAGGTCTAGTTTAAGGGCAAAGGGCTCGTCGGTGAACCGGGCCGTTACCGAGCATCCCACGACTTGTGCGGGGTCGTAGGCGATCGTCACACCGTACGCTTTCTCCAGTGCCTCGAACGCCGCTGCGACAGGCGTGCCGGTGAACTGCAGATAGGTATCGGGCACGTCGAGAGCATCGACCGCCGCCGCTTCCAGCCGCGTGTGCTGCAACTGCTGGCCCACGTCGCCATAGGTCAGTTGCTCGTTCTGCGTCAGGACCACGTTGGGCTTCTGTTCAGGATCCTGTTGCGGCGTGGCGCTGTCGGTATAAATTCCCACCGTACCGGTCCGTACGATCACACGCACCTGGCGCCCGGGAGCCTGCGTGTTGATCTCGAAACTCGTCCCCAGCACCTTCGCCACCAGGTGGCCGGCATGGACATAGAAGGGTCTCTTCGCATTCTTCGTCACTTCAAAAAATGCTTGTCCCTCCAGCATCACTTCGCGCGTGTCACCACCAAATGCCTTCGGATAGAGTATCCGGCTGTTCTGCGAAAGCAGCACGGAGCTATTGTCGGGCAGAGTGATGAGGATGGGCTCCTCACTTTCGTTTACGCGCTCGATGCGATAGTTGTCAGCCGTATAGGCAGGGCGCACGGTGTCCGATGTCATCCGTGTGGCAACGATATACCCGCCGGCGACCAGCAACAGGATGACCGATGCAGCGATCGCCAGCCAATAAATCGGGCGGCGCGAGACCTTTTCTTCCTGCACGATCTGCCGGGCATCTTCGTCGAGGATGTCCAGTATCTGCGTTACTTCGTCGTGTATCTCCGCATCGCTGATCGTTTCGGCATGCACGGGGTGAATGGCCAGCACCATGGCCCGGGCACGTTCGACCGTGCCGCGCTGCTGCGGGTTCTCCTCCAGCCACCGCTGCCAGGCCTGGTCCTCGTTCGCATGGGGATGCCGCACCCAGGCCCGGAACCGGCTGTCATCGACGAAGTTCTCTACTGTATACTGTCTATAATGATCCATTGACCGCAATCGTGTGTATAATGAGGATAGACAACGATTGCATCTTTCTACTCTTCTGCAGGAAAAGATTTTTTTAAATCTTCAAAAATGAGGGCGACAGCCCTAAAAACGGGGTTTTAGCTATTAAACAACGTTTGCACGCAGGGCATACACTTTTTTATCCGGTAAAAAAGTCCAACCTTTAACCGCTTAATACAAGCTTAACATCGAGTACGCTTGAAATCACAACCATCCACGGAGCACGACGGGAATCTTTGGGAGGAGTTTAGGAAGGGAAGTAAAGCCAGCTTTGAAACGCTCATCACGACGCACTATCGGAGCTTGTTCAGCTACGGAACCAAATTCACCAAAGATGCCGAGTTCGTAAAAGATTGCTTGCAAGAGCTGTTCCTCGAGCTTTGGCGTAACCGCCAGACCATCGGCGCGACCGATTATGTGAAGTCCTATCTCTTCAAAAGCGTACGACACAAGATCTTTCGCGAGCTGCACAAGAACCGGTGGCACCTGAATGTCGAAAGCATCGAAGACAACTATTACTTCGACGTCGAGTTCTCGATCGAGCATCACCTCATCCGCGAGCAAACGCTGCGCGAGATGTCCAACAAATTTGCCGAGCTGCTCAACACGCTGCCCAGGCGTCAGAAGGAAATTATCTACCTGCGTTTTTACCAGGACCTCGAAGTATCCGAGATCGTGCAGATCATGGAGATCAACGCCCAGTCTGTTTACAATCTCCTCCACAAAGCCCTCGCCAATCTACGCGAGCCTTTCCAGGCACGCATGCACTCCTGAATGCAGCGTGAGTGTGACGTGAGGGCGAAGAAAAAAGAACGGGGTTTCTGGTTCAGGTCTTCCGACCGAAGGGAGAGCGACCTGGACCCAGTATGGGGGCAGTCTCCCGACTGCCCAGCGGTAGCGTCGTAACCTGCATAATTATACATTCCCCTGCCAACGTCTTTCTCAAACGTAGTACATTCACACGGACTTCCCGACTACCCGCTGGATCTTCAATACCAGCCCGATCTGCCCCAAGTGGTATATATCGTGCTGAATCGTTCCGGCAAGAGCTTGCTCATAGGTATATCCCGGCCGGTATTCTTCCTGCAGGTATCCGTCGTTCTTCTGCAGCAGTAACGCCCGCAGCGTCACCTGTGTGTTCTGCAGTTCGTAGCAGAGCGCTTCCCAGCCTTTCTCCTGCAACGCCTCCAGCGGCAAAAAATCAAAACGCGCGCGCGTTTCGTCGCGGTAGCGGGTGTCGCCGTGCAGCCCGTGGATCAGGACCGTTCGCCAATAAATGCAATGCCATACAAGTTCGGCTACGCTGTGTACGCCGGCGATCGGCGTGGCAAAGGCCTGCGCGGCGGTGAGCTCACGCAATTTGCCAGCAAAGCTTTCGTTAAGCCAGTTACCGCCGTGGTAGGTCTGCTCCAACTGGGATATGTAGTAATGGATCTTCGTGCGGGATGCGTCGAAACATTCATAATGTTGGACCTGCTCTTCGAATTCCAGCAAGATGCCCTGATCTTCGGGATAATATTTTGCCCGGTCAAAATCCTCGCCCGCGAAGGCCTTGACCGACGGCAGATCGCTCCATTCCGTGACGGTCCAGAAGTGACAGGCATCCGCTTCCGGCTTGCGCCATATCCTGGCCGACAGGTTGCCCGGTGTCTGCCGGTATTCTTCTGTGCCGGCGGTCAGCAGCTGCTCCAGGTACTGATCCTGATGTTCGGGGCGGGTCCGCCCGTGCCAAATGCGTGTGATCATAGCTTACGTTTTCTTATCCCGGGATCGTTAAAAAAGAGTGCCGACCAATGAACGGAAACGGCCGCCGGAACGCAGCCGGCAAAGCCATTTTTCAAAAGCCGTCCGAACCTTTCGTTGCTTTCGTGTGTCTAAGATCAAGTAAGCCCTTCTGTGGCGGAGGAATGTAGCGATTGATAAAACTTCTACTCTAGCGTATTACCAGATACCCGACTGTGCTGGAAACAGTACCGGAAGCTCCTTTGTCTTCTGGCGTAGCGCTGTATTGACTCGTAAAAACAACCAATTAAGAATGATGAAGACCAGAAAAACGTATCGGATGGGAATGGTGGGTTTGATGGCCTGCGTATCCCTGGTAATGGGAGGCTGTCTGGATGATGACTCCAACGACAATATCGTAGACATACCCGTATCGTATGTCTCGTTGTACAATGCATCGCCGAATGCACCGGCCCTCAATGTCGTCGTCGACGATCGGCTGATCAACAGCAATGCCCCGCTGGAATACGCGGATTACACCGGCTACCTGCGGTTCCATACCGGCAAGCGCACGCTGGAGTTTGGCCCATACGGGGCGAACAACGTAGCGCTGGACACGGCCGTTACGCTGGAGGACAACCGTGCATACTCCATTTTTGTCGTCGACAACTATGAGAACGCCGAAGTACTGGTGTTGACCGACTCGTCGGCTACGGAGCCGGCCACGGGCAAAGCGATGATCCGTTTTGTCAACCTGTCGCCCGATGCCGCGCCGCTGACGCTGAAAGTAAAAGATGCCGCCGGCAACCTCACGGATGCCCAGCCCTTTAAAGGCGCGACGGCGTTCCAGGAAGTGGACGCCCAGTCGTATAACTTTGAAATCACGGCCGACGGCCAGTCCGTGCTGAACATCCCCAACGTATCGCTGTCGGCCGGCGCCTATAAGACGGTGCTGGTGCGCGGATACAAAACCCCACCCGCCGGCAACACCAGCGTGCTGAGCGGCGAGGTGATCGTACATTAAACTTACATGAAGGCCCCAGGCCCAGGCTTGCTCCGGCGAGCCTGGGCTTTTTGCTTTCCGGACCGGCGGCAGATCACCGGCGCGAAGCCCTGCCCCGTGAAGGTTTCCGGGTTGACGGAGTGGCAAAAAAACAGCAATTTCATCAGAATACTTACGCCGCCGAGGGACTAACGGCCGATGGTGCTATATTTCGTTGTATATATAGTATAGATATCACCCTCCGTCTATGAAATTATTATTGATCCTGTTCCTCCTTCCCCTCCTGACGACCGCCACCGTCAGTATGGCAAGGCGTAACAAAGAAACCCTTCCCCTTGTTATGGAGCACTTTGTTCTGGCCGACCTCAGGGCCCTCCTCCTCCGCCTGGATGCCAGCATCCGGACAAACGATCCCGCCCTGTACGCCACCCTCCAGGCCCCGCTTTCCGAGGCGGAGATCCAGGCCCTCGAGAAAAAATACAAGACCGAGGTGCCGGCCGAGCTGCGGGAGCTCTACCGTTGGAAGAATGGCCAGCGCTTTGACGACAAGACGCGATCCCTCTTTGGCAATAAAACCTTCATGACGCTGGAGGAAGCGCTGATGAACCGCGACGAGCTGAACGACCTCACGACCTCCGAACAGACCGAAGATCAGTTCAAGATCCGGAACTGGTGGCGCGTGAGCTGGATCCCCGTGTTTGAAAACGGCGGCGGCGACTACCTGTGCTATGACACGGAGGGAACCTTTACCGGCAAACCCGGCCAGATCGTGGACTACTACCACAGTGAAACCTACCGCCGTGTGGTCTCCCCCGGCCTAAGCGCTTTCCTGGAAGCCATCGTGAATGTTGTGGACAAAAAAGTCGAAGACGAAGACGACTACACGCGCGCCCACCACGCCGGCTACCCGCGCAGTTTCGACCTCGAGCAATAACACCCGTACCGCGTCTCCCCTCCCACCAACACGCGTTCGCATACCTGCGTTAACGTTTCGATATTGTTTGCGGGAAGATGTATACAATTGTGCGCACACGATTTCAACTTATCAATTATTCTCTTATCTTCATTACGTTATTTCATTTCTATTGACAGGCCGATACCGTCGGCCGCGATTTGTTTGCTTGCTTTCTGGTAGACTGTACGAGGCGATATAGACCGGTATATCGCAGGAATTTCTATTGCAATTTCTTAACCGGCCTTCTGTGCAGATCGCTATGTGAGAGGAGGTATTTCCGCAGGTAGTTTCTATAGGGGCTTTACGATTGGTAAACATGTACATGTATTGCTATACCTGAACTATGTCCACAATGAATCTTTTTATCAACATAACCCCTAAACACTATGCGCATACCACTACACAAAACCTGGTGCGGTATGGCCCTGACGGCAGGCTTCTGCCTGTTGCAGGCCCACGCTTTTGCTCATGCGGCAACGACTGCTACAGCTCCTGAACGGATCAACACCCGATCTCCGATCGACATCACGATCACCGGCCGCGTAACCGACGACACGAACAACCCGCTGCCGGGAGTGAACATCCTGGTAAAAGGTACCTCCAATGGTACAACTTCTGATGCCGACGGCAATTACCGCATCTCGGCCGGGGAAACCGCTACATTGGTATTCTCTTTTATTGGCTATACTGTTCAGGAGATACCGGTCAACAACCAGACGATCATCAACGTTTCGCTCGTACCCGACGTTGTATCGCTCTCCGAAGTCGTCGTGACCGGCTACGGCTCGCAATCAAAGCGGGACATCACCGGGGCTGTCGCGACCATCGACGCCAACCGGCTCTTGACGACACCTTCCACCAACTTCGGACAGGCCATGCAAGGCAAAGTAGCCGGCGTGACCGTCGGCAATGAAAACAGCCCCGGTGGCGGGGTGATGGTTCGCATCCGCGGCTTTGGTACGATCAACGACAACTCGCCGCTGTATGTCGTGGATGGCGTACCCACCAAGGGCAATATCAATACCATCAACCCCAACGACATCGAGTCCATGCAGATTCTGAAGGATGCGTCCGCGGCGTCGATCTATGGATCGCGCGCGGGAAACGGCGTGATCATTATCACCACCAAGAAGGGCAAGGCCGGCAAGCCGGTCTTCACCTATGACATGTATGTAGGTACCCAACGACCGGGCAAGTTGCTGGAATTGTTAAACACCTCGGAATATGCCCAACTGACGTGGGAGTCACGCATCAACGCCGGCGTGGTCGGCGACAACGGTAACCCCCGCCACGCACAGTTCGGCAACGGTCCCACACCGGTGATCCCCGACTATATATTCCCTGCGGGAGCCATGGAAGGTGACCCCCGGATCGCGCAGGACGCCAACGGCAATTACATCAACTACAGCCGTGACATCGACAACGCTAATTTCAACCGTGACAAATGGCTGATCACCAAAGCCAATAAACAGGGCACCGACTGGCTGGATGAGATCTTCGACCCCGCTCCCATTCAAAACCACCAGATCGGCGTGTCGGGCGGTAACGAGAGCGGCCGGTATGCCATGTCGCTCAACTACTTCGACCAGGAAGGGATCATGATCTATACCAACTACAAACGGTACTCGCTTCGCGCCAACACGGAGTTCAACATCAACAAGCGCGTGCGCTTCGGCGAGAATTTCCAGGTAGCCTTCGGCCAGCGGGTGAACCAGCCGAACGGCAACAGCCACGAAAGCAACCCCACGTCCTTTGCCTTTCGCATTCAGCCGATCGTCCCGGTATACGATGTATCGGGCATTACCTTCGCCGGCACGCGCGGTACCGACCTGGACAACTCGCGGAACCCCGTGGCCGATCTCTGGCGCAATAAAGACAATATTCAGAAAGAGCTGCGCCTGTTTGGTAATGCGTATGCCGAGGTGGATATCCTGGACAATCTCACCGCAAAGACCAGCTTCGGTGTGGACTACAATACCTTCAACTTCCGCGATTATATTATTCGCGACATCGAGTCGTCGGAATCACGTGGCTCCAACTCACTCAAGACCATCAACAACTACGAATGGACCTGGACGTGGTTTAACACGCTGACATACAACGTTACCTTCAACGACATCCACCGGTTCAACTTCATTATCGGCACGGAGGCTATCAAAGACTACTACGAAACGTTCGATGCCAGCCGCACGAATTTCTCGTCAGACGATCTCGAAAACCGGTACCTGGGCAGCGGCACGGGCGCGCAGACCAACAACGGTGGCGCCAGCGACTGGATGCTCGCATCCGAGTTTGCCAAGATCAACTACAACCTTTCCGATAAATACCTGCTGGAAGGTACGTTGCGCCGCGACCGTTCGTCCCGGTTTTCAGCCAACAACCTGGTGGCCTACTTCCCGGCGGTAAGCGCCGGGTGGGTGCTTTCTGAAGAGCGCTTTGCACAGGGCCTGGGCAACTGGCTTGACCGTGCCAAGCTGCGCGCCGGCTGGGGCCAGACCGGTAACCAGGAGATCGGCTATTATAACCCGTTCACGATCTTCTCCACCAACCCCGCTACATCGGCGTACGACCTCAACGGCTCGCGCACATCGGCCGTACCGGGGTACGAAATAACACAGTTCGGCAACCCGAACGCCAAATGGGAAACCACCACATCGACGAACGTCGGCCTCGATTTCACGCTGCTGGGGAATAAGCTCGATGTCAACCTCGACTGGTATAATCGCATTACCTCCGACATGCTGTTTCCGGTGGCCAGTCCGCTTACCTCCGGTGTGGCGACCGTACCGTTCCGAAACATCGGTTCCATGCGCAACCGCGGCATCGATCTGGCGGTGGCGTATCACGGCCTGGCCATGGGCGGCGAAGTGTTCTACGATGTGGAAGGTAACTTCAGCACGTATCGCAACGTGGTGACCAAAACCACCGGCGATGCCAACACGCAATACTTCGGCATCAACGACGAGCGTATTCAGAATTTTGTCGTCACACAGCAGGACTACCCCATCTCATCGTTCTTCGGGTATATCATCGACGGCATCTTCCAGAGCGACGACGAGGCGGCGGCCGCGCCCACCAACAACCTGGGCACCAACCAAAACCGCGCAGGCCGGTTTATCTTCCGCGATGTGAGTGGTCCCGAAGGAGTGCCCGATGGCGTGATCAATACACGCGACCTCACGATCATCGGAAACCCCCATCCCGACTTCACCTATGGCATCAATCTGAACGTGCGGTATAAAAACTTTGGCCTGACGATTTTCGGCCAGGGTGTGGCCGGCAACGACGTCTTCAACTACGTCAAATACTGGACGGACTTCCCCACCTTCGCCGGCAACCGCAGCAAGCGGATGTTATACGAATCGTGGCGCCCGGGCAAAACCGATGCCGTATTGCCCCAGCTCACGTCCAGCGACCAGGTAAGCATCCTGCCTTCGACGTATTATATCGAATCCGGCTCGTACTTCCGGTTTAAGAACATACAGCTTACCTATTCCCTGCCGCAGACCCTCGTGTCCAAGATCGGGCTGTCGTCCGTGCGTGTCTATGTACAGGGGCAGAACCTGATCACGCTCACCAATTATTCGGGCATGGACCCGGAGATCAACCTGCGCAACTATGTTTCGGGTAACGACCGCGTGGCCGGCACCTATAGCTATACTTCCGGCACGGACCGCCAGTTGGGTGTAGACGGCGGAGCATATCCTGCCTCCAAACAATACCTGGTTGGCCTTAACCTCACCTTCTAAACCGACAAGCCTTATGAAAACGAATAAACGATCCATCACCACCTTCGACAAAAAGATCATCCTTCTCTGCGGCATCGCCCTGTTCAGCCTGTGGACGGGTTGCTCCGACTCCTTCCTCGAAACCAAACCGAAGGCTGCGCTGCTCACGCCTTCGCTGCAGAGCTATGCAGGCGCCAGTTCCCTGCTGACCGCCGCCTATTCATTGCTCGACGGCTGGGCTACAGCAGAAGGCGCCTATCGCTCCTACCAGGTTGGCGCCGACAACTGGGTGTATGGCAGCGTCGCTTCCGACGATGCCTATAAGGGCACGATCGCGGGCGACCAGCCTCCCATCTCGCTCATCGAGCAAGCCAACATCGCCCCGGATAACATATATTTCCGCGGCAAATGGCGCGGCATGTACGATGGCATCGCCCGCTGCAACGACTTGCTGCAGCTGCTGCCCCAGATCACCGCGAACATCACCGAGGATCAGCGGACGCAGCTGGTGGCCGAAGCGCGCTTCCTCCGCGGCCACTATCATTTCGAGCTGAAAAAGATGTTCGACATGGTGCCCTATATCGACGAGACGATATACGACCCCAATGACCTGGAAAGCACCAAAGTGCCCAACAACGAAGATATCTGGCCCCACATCGAAGAAGACCTGCTGGCTGCTTACAACGTCCTGCCCACGACCCAGCGCCAGCGGGGACGCGCTACCAAATGGGCCGCGGCGGCGATGCTCGCCAAAGCCTACATGTTCCAGGAAAAATATCCCGAGGCCAGGGTTCTGCTCGAAGCAATTGTCGCCAGCAATCAATATGACCTCGTACCGCGCTTTCACGATAACTTCCGCGCGGCGACCAACAACAACATCGAATCGATCTTTGAAGTACAATACTCGGTGAACGACGGCGCCCCCGCCGGCGAGAACGGAAACATCGGTTCTACCCTCAACTATCCGTACGGCGGTGGCGGCGTGACGACATGCTGTGGGTTTTTCCAACCTTCGCAAAATCTCGTCAATGCCTTTAAGACAGGACCCGACGGCTTACCCCTGCTCGACACCTTCAACGACGAAGACGTCAAGAACGATCAGGGCATCGAAGCCACCGGCGAATTCACGCCCTATACCGGCACACTCGACCCGCGGCTCGATTGGACCGTCGGCCGCCGTGGCATACCGTACCTCGATTGGGGCGTACACCCCGGCAAGACCTACGTTCGCGACCAGGCCTATGCAGGTCCTTATTCTCCGAAGAAACACGTGATGTACCGCTCGGACGTCGGCACCAATACCTTTGTCGGAAACCCTCGCCTCAACGCCAACAACTACCGCATGATCCGCTATGCGCATGTGTTGCTCTGGCTCGCGGAGATCGCCGTGCGACAGGCAGACCTGGAGACGGCCCGCGACTATGTGAACGAGGTGCGCGCACGGGCCGCCGATCCCGACGGCTGGGTCAAAAATGCCGACGGAACCCCGGCCGCCAACTACCTGATCAACGAATATACCGATCCGTGGACGGACGCCGATATGGCGTTGAAGGCCGTACAGTTTGAGCAGCGACTGGAGTTTGCCATGGAAGGACACCGGCGGTTTGACCTCGTGCGTTGGGGGATCGCCGCGGAAACCCTGAATGCATACTATGAGGTCGAGGGAACAAAACGAGCCTACCTGAACGGGGTGCGCTTTGTACCGAATAAGCACGAGTACTTTCCGATACCGTTGCAAGAGATTCTAAACACACAGGTAAACGGCGAAACTACGCTGACACAAAACCAGAATTACTAACGATTGTCTTGCAGAACGAACAGGGGCGCCCCAAAAATCGGGACGCCCTTTTTTATACCCGTACCACGTCCGTCTACCGGCGGATGGCTGGCGGTCTCCCGACCGCCTTTACGCCTGATATTCAATCGGCGTCTTACCCGTCCACCGCTTAAAAGCACGACTGAAAGCACTCAGCTCATTATACCCCAGAATAGCCGAGATCTCCTTCATAGGATGACTCCGCGCAGAAAGGTATCGCAGCGCCAGCGCCTTCCGCACATCATCCGCAAGCTGTTGAAAAGACACATTCTCCTCCGACAACCGACGTTGCAGGCTACGGGCACTCATATTGAAATTAGCAGCAACATCCTCGAGCGTAAGAATGCCCAGGTAACTATGTCCCTCCAGGCACGCCATGACGCGATCCTTAAAGACAGGCGTTGCCGCCGGCGACGAATCAACGATACCTATACCCACAACACGCGGCAGCAAGAGTTGCTGCAACGCATAGTTCGCCGTAAGGATCGGCTCATCCCAGTAATGCGCTTCAAACGTGATCGAACACGCCCCTCCCTTTCGCGTAGGCGTACAACGCAACACACGGGTATACTCCGTCACCGGCGCGACAGGTTCAGGAAACGTAACAGCCAGCGGCTGCACTTTCTTCAACAGCAAACCGTCCAGCTCGTGGATCATAAACACCGCGAGAAAGTCCCGCAGATGCCGCGCCGCCGGCGAAAGCTCCCTCACCGACACAGCGGGCTTCAGGATGGTCGTGAACGACGTACGCGTCCGCTTGATCTCGACAGCATATTGATCCGTCACCAACGCCGTGAGTGGGGCCACCGTTGTCAATGCCTCGCCCACCGTACGGCTCGTCTGTATGACCTGCCCCACAATACCGAGCGCCGCCAATTGAACAGACTCGCCGAAATGCAGGCCAAAGAGCGGATCCTGGCATAACTGTGCTGCATGAAACCATAAATCGTCGTATTGCCGCGGAGTGATCGTCGCCGTACCGTTTCGCAGCGCAGGCAAGTCCACGTACGCCGCACCGGTGATCGCTTCCGGAGATACACCGCGTTGCACAGCGTACGCCAGCAGACTGGCTAACAGAGGATGCCGTTGTTCTTCCATGCTCCAAAGGTAAAAGCAAAACGCCGGCTTTTTACCGCCCACCATGGCAGTGGCATAAAATGGTAAGCGCTTGGCGCATAAAGGTAAGCTTCCGGCCCGGGGTGCGGGATACCTTTGAGCCATCAAAAACAAAAAACACATATCCATATGAATACCCTGTTTAATCTCCGCAATGTTCTTTTTCTGAACGGTATCAGCTCGGGCGCAACAGGCGCGCTGCTGACGATATTTGCTGGTACATTTGCCTCATGGTTTGGTGTCACCACACCGGCTCCGTTTGTCGAAGTCGGGCTCTTCCTGGTGGCATTTGCCGCATTGGTGATCGTCACCGCGCTTCGTCAGCCACCGCTGCCGGGCTTGGTACGGCTTATTATCGCACTCGACGTAGCGTGGGTACTGATCAGTATCCTGGTGGTCGCTTTGCAGCCTTTTACGCTATCGCTGGTCGGCAACCTGCTCATTTTGGGAGTGGCTGCGTGGGTGGCGGCCATGGCGGGCCTGCAGCGGCGCGGCCTGCGCCGGGTAGCGTAAGATTGATGGGCGGGGTTGCTTCTGAACGTTCCCCTGGCTACTTTTGACGCCGTAGCTAAACCCTTTTAGCGTAACGCAAAGGCCATTTTTCTACACCCCCGGGCCTTTTACAAAAACGGCCCGGGGCTTCGTCATTTTAGTAGGGATCAGTTTTAAACGTGCAGGGTCATGACCAGAATTTCCATTTTCACTTTCGTATGTTTCATCTTTTTTACGGGCGCCCGCGCGCAAGAGGCGCTAACCCCGTATGTTAATCCCCTGATCGGCTCCGCCGGCCATGGCCACGTGTTTGTCGGGGCCAACGTGCCCTTCGGCGCCGCGCAGCTCGGGCCCGTCAACATCTTCGAGGGCTGGGACTGGTGCAGCGGCTACAACTATTCCAGTAACACCATCATCGGCTTCGCCCACACCCACCTCAGCGGTACAGGCATCGGCGACCTGAACGACATCGTGATCATGCCGGGCACCGGCGCACCGGTGCTGGAAAAAGGAACAAAAGAAAACCCCCATCAGGGCTACCTGTCCACCTTCTCACATGCCAACGAAGTGGTCCGCCCGGGATACTACAAAGTGCTGCTGGACAAATACAACATCCAGGCGGAGCTTACCACCACCGCGCGCGTTGGCCTGCACCAGTATACATTCAAAAAACCGTATGAGACACCCCACATACTGGTCGACCTGATCGAAGGCATCGGTTGGGATGCTCCCGTCGAGGCCTATATCCGCCAGGTAGACGACAAAACCCTCGTAGGCTATCGTTTCTCAAAAGGATGGTCTTCCGACCAACGACAATACTTTGCCATCAAGCTCTCCCACCCCGTGACATCGGTGGCACTATACGACAGCGCCGTTGCCGCCGGCACCCAAACCGAAACAAAAGGCAAGCGCATTCAGGCTATACTCAACTTCCGCGATATACCCGGCGACGTATTGAAGATCAAAGTCGGCCTCTCGCCGGTAAGCTTCGAAAACGCGCTCCAGAACATCGAACTGGAACTCCCCGGATGGGATTTCGCCGCCACGGCAAAAGCGGCCGACACCCAATGGAACACCGAGCTGAGCAAAGTGCGGATCAAAGGGACGGAGGAGACCAAAAAAGTTTTTTATACCGCCCTGTACCACACCATGATCGCCCCTTCCCTCTTTAACGATGCCAACGGCGACTACCGCGGCACCGACAAGAAGGTATATACAAAAGCCCCCTTTACAAACTACACCACATTCTCCCTCTGGGATACATACCGCGCATACCACCCGCTGTACACCCTGGTGCACGGCGACCGCGTACCGGATATCATCAACAGCTTCCTCGCGATCTACCAGCAGCAAGGCAAACTGCCCGTATGGCACCTCATGGGCAGCGAGACGAACACCATGCTCGGCTACCACGCCGTACCGGTCATTGTCGACGCCTACCTCAAAGGCTACCGCGGCTTTGACGTCAACCTGGCCTACGAGGCAGTAAAACAATCGGCGATGCAAAAGACCGAAGGCATCAACTATGTACAAAAGCTCCGGTATATTCCGGCCGATAGCATGGTAGAATCGGTGGCGAAAGGTCTGGAATATGCCATCGATGATGCCTGCATCGCGCGCATGGCCCAGGCATTGGGCAAAAAAGAAGATTATGAATACTACTCCAGGCGCGCAAAGTTGTATAGCCAGTACTTCGATCCGAAAACACGCTTTATGCGCGGCAAGCTGAGCAACGGCCAGTGGCGCACACCCTTCGACCCCGTAGCGTCCAAGCACCGCGAAGACGACTACGCCGAAGGCAACGCCTGGCAGTATACCTGGCTGGTATCGCACGACGCCCCCGGCCTGATCAAGCTCTTCGGCAGCCGCGAAGCCTTCCTGAGCAAGCTCGACTCGCTCTTCACAATCGATTCGGACTTAGGCCACGGCAGCTCGCCCGACATCAGCGGCCTGATAGGCCAGTACGCCCACGGCAACGAACCCGGCCACCACACCACCTATCTCTACGCCTACGCCGGCGTGCCCTATAAAACGGCTCCGCTTATTCGCAAGATCACCAGCACTTTCTACACCTCTAAGCCAGACGGCCTTGCCGGCAACGAAGACGTCGGCCAGATGTCGGCCTGGTATGTATTGTCAGCGCTGGGCTTCTACTCCGTAAATCCCGCAGACGGTCAGTATATATTCGGTTCGCCGCTGATCGACCACGCCGTCATCCAGACATCCGGCAAACCCTTCACGATCGACGTGACAAACAACAGCGCCGAAAACATCTACATCCAGAAAATGGAACTGAACGGAAAAGCCTACACCAAGTCGTACATCCGCCACACCGACATCACCGCCGGCGGCACCCTAAAGATCTACATGGGCAAAACCCCCTCGAAGTGGGGAACCGGCAAAAAAGATCTCCCGCAATAGTATACCACAAGTATATGAGTAGAGATGCCGTCTCGTTGAGACGGCATCTCTACTTAGCCTCCGGAGCGAGGTACTGTCATAAAAAACCAAACGCTGTACATAGTATTTCTGTGTTCAAAATATTTTGCAAAGCAAGCCGCGCGCAAGCGCAAAAAAAGTAGTGACTGGTTCGAGTCTTCCGACCGTAGGGAGGGCGACTCGGACCTAGGCATTGCGGGGGTCTCCGCCCTCCTCCTTATTGTCGTCCAGCGAAGCTTCCTCAACAAAATATGTTCAGGCGTCGTAACGCAATGTCCACCACTTCGACAAAAAAATAAAAGCCTCGGACAAGCCGCAATAGCTATCGGGTTGTGCCCGGCATGGGACGAGCACCAATCGCGGAAGTCTCCGACTCCCGGGCCTTTACACCATTTTTTTTAAACATACACGCCACCCCCCCAACACCCAGCCGACAAAAAAAAGGCCGTCCCTTTCAAGACGGCCTTTTTTACAATACATTTTTGTTACGTCACTACTCCGCCTTCGGCGCCTCCTCCAGCAACTTAATAAAATACCCTCCCACAACCGAGCGCGCCTGGAAGCCTACCTGCTTACCGTCGGTAGTCTCATACCAGTCCGACATCGGAACACGTGTAGGCGTGCCGGTTACATAGGTATACAGCGGATCGATGATCTTATTAAACGTCGCACTGTCGTTGGCCATCGTGGCCGTCCACACGATCCAGTCGGATTTCGTGTACGTGCGGCGGCTGTCGAGCGGCAGACCGTAGGTATTCTGCTTCGTGAGATAGTATTGCAGCTCGCGCTCCGCCACTTCTTTCGGGAAGATGTTGAAGCCGAGCAGTTTGTCCCACACCATGTTATACTT
>NZ_JAHESC010000070.1 GCF_018598185.1 Dawidia soli | reverse complement strand
TCAGATGTGTATATGTGTCCTCAACGGCACCGACCAGCAGAAAAAGATCAAAGAGCTTTCAGGAGGTATGCGCAACCGCGTACACCTGGCCATCGCCCTGCGCCAGGGCGGCAACCTGCTGCTGTTGGACGAACCGACCAACGACCTGGACGTAAACACGCTGCGGGCGCTCGAAGAGGCCCTGGAGAACTTTGCGGGCTGCGCGGTGATCATCTCCCACGACCGCTGGTTCCTCGATCGCGTCTGCACGCACATCCTGGCCTTTGAAGGCGACTCGCAAGTGGTCTGGTTCGAAGGCGGCTTTAGCGAATACGAAGAGAACAAACGCAAACGCCTGGGTGACGAGCAACCGCACCGCATCAAGTATAAAAAACTGGTAAAATAACATTCTGTAGAAAAGGCCGCCGATACGCGGCCTTTTTTATACTACTTTAGTTTCAACATTATAGCGCTATAGATCTCATATGAGGGCATTCTACACCATCCTGCTGTTGACGCTTTCCAACATCTTCATGACCTTTGCCTGGTACGGCCACCTCAAGTTCAAGGACATGAAGTGGAGTCAGAACCTGCCGCTGCTTATCGTTATTCTCATCAGCTGGGGCATTGCCCTGTTTGAGTACCTGCTACAGGTCCCGGCCAACCGCACAGGCTCCCGGGAATACGGCGGGCCATTCTCGCTGGTTGAGTTAAAAGTCATACAGGAGGTTATTACGCTAACGGTGTTTATGGGCTTTTCTCTGTTGTTCTTTAAAAACGAAACATTCCGGATTAACCACTTGATCGGTTTTTGCTTTTTGATCCTGGCGGTATATTTCATCTTCAAAAAATAATACATGGGCACGCTGGCAAATAAGGTAGTTTGGGTTACCGGGGCCTCCTCGGGCATCGGCGAAGCGTTGGCTTACGCCCTGGCAGCAAAAGGTGCGCGGCTCATTCTTTCCGCCCGACGAAAAGAAGAGCTGGAACGTGTAAAGGGCAACTGCCCGCCGGAAGCACAGGCGCACATACACGTCCTGCCGCTCGACCTCACCAAATCCGAAACGTTACGACTCTCGACCGATGCCGCGATCCAGGTCTTTGGCCATGTGGACATCCTCGTCAACAACGGCGGCATTAGCCAGCGGTCGCTCGCAAAAGAAACGACGCTGGACGTAGACCGCCGCCTCATGGAAATAAACTACTTCGGCGCGTTGGCGCTCACCAAAAATATACTGCCGCATTTTATGAAACGGGAAACCGGTCATTTTGTAACCGTGTCCAGCGTGGTGGGCACTTTCGGCACGCCGTTCCGATCGGGCTATGCGGCCTCCAAACATGCACTGCACGGCTTCTTTGACTCGTTACGTGCTGAACTGTGGAAGGACACGCGCGATAAAATTACCGTAACGATCGTCTGCCCCGGTTTTATTCATACGCCGATCACACTCTCTGCTGTGACCGGCGACGGCAGCCCGCTGGGCAAGCAAGACGATGCCACCTACCACGGTAAACCGCCCGCGTGGTGTGCCGAAAGAATCGTGCGGGCCATCGAGAAGAGAAAGAACGAAGTATATATCGGCGGGATTGAAACCCTCGGCGTTAAATTCAAGCGGTGGTTCCCGAACTGGTTTGCCCGCTATATCCGCACAGCAAGTGTACGCTGACTATGAATAAACCTTGTGTTGTTTTTTTATGCTACCACGGTAAGGGCCACCTGAACCCCTGCTTTCCGCTGGCGAAAATACTCGCCCCTGACTACAACGTGGTATTTGCAGGCGTTCGGTTCTTCGAGACATACGTGCTGGAATCAGGCTTTTCCTATTATCCACTAAAGACCGTTCCCTTCGGGCTGGGCCTGGAAGGGTGGGTTAACAACATGCGGCATCGCAGGCCTCAGTACCTCCACACGCTGCTCGACAGGTGGAGCGATCGGCTTTATACCGAACGTGCTCAGGAACTGACAACCCTGCTGGATCACTTGCAACCTGACTTGATATTGGTAGACGATCGGCAGTCCAGCGACTTCCTGGTACTATACCCGCATCTGCAGGCACGGGGTATCCGGTTCGGCATCCTGCATGCCATGCCTCCGGCCGCACTGATACCCGGCGTACCTCCGATCAACACCACGGTTTTACCCGACGACGCTGCCGGCATACGCCGCGCACATATAAAGCTAAAACTCAAACGCCTGAAACGTCTCTGGAAACAGAAACTGCTATACCTGGGCATGGACGACAGCACCATCCTGCACCGCCGTGTACGACGCAATAACATCCCCCGGCATTTCTTCTCCGGCAGAACGATTTTTTATGGTCTTGCCTTACAAAATGTCCATGAATTTATCCTCCTTCCGCAAGAACTCGATTTCCCCGGCATACCGGCGTCGCCCCTGAAACACTATATCGGCGCATTGGCCCGTTCCACAGCACAGGAAGAAACCAGGGATAATTATCTGCGCGCCCGGGAGTCTGTACGGCAGCAAATTGAAGCGGGAAAGGCGTGTGTCTATTGCTCTTTCGGCACTGTACACGCCGAAGATACTGAGCCGACCGAAGAATTTATTGATCGCCTCGTGGCGGCAATAGAGGGTAAAGATATTGTTCTGATCCTATCCGTAGGGTTGTTGGCGATAAGGACGATTGCGAAACATTTTAGAAAATCCAAACAGGTATATATCTTCCACGCCGTGCCCCAACTGGATGTGCTCAGCTATGCCAGCTTGTTTATTACGCACGGCGGCATTAACTCGATCAAAGAGTCGATCGATGCAGGAGTGCCCCTGTTGGTATATCCGGTTGAGTCCATTATGGATCCTCCCGGTAATGCCGTGCGAGTCGCATATCACGGCCTCGGCCTGCGTGGCGACATGGCGCACGACACCGCAGCCGACATTGCATACAACATTCAAACGGTACTGACCGATCCGCAATACCGGCAGAACATCCGGGCTATGCAAGACGCCTGCCGGGCGTATACACCTGAACGATTCCTTCAGGCGATACGCCAGTGCACGGTTCCTGTTTAAAAAACTATTTTTATTTACTTACCGGCTCGCGGTGCCCAACCCAGGTGAACCGCCGGGTAACATACTCCGGATTTGTAAAAGAGGCATTGCCCGCCGGATTGCCACCGGTTACGTGGAAGTCGGAGAAGGCCGCATTCTGATTCATATAGATGCCCCCCGTCAGGTTGAATGACACGGGCGTAGCGGCCAGGGCCATGGCATCGGCGATCTTCTCCTTCACCGTCGGATCGGTGGTATACGCACCACACGAAATGGCACCGTGGTGCAACGCCATTTCCTGCGCCAGGGCAATGCTGGCATCGGTATCGTTGGTCTTGATCAACAACGCAATGGGGCCAAAGAGCTCTTTGCTAAAGATATCTTTCTGCGTGGCATCGACCGCGATCAGTATCGGGGTAGCCACACGCGCCTGTTTGAATTGAGGATTCTCAAATACCCGCGATGCCAGTAATACCTCGCCGGGCAACTTCGCCGCGTCGGCTACGCGCTCGCACGTCTTTTTATTTTGGATGGCGCCCAGCACAAACGGTCCGGCTTTAGGGTTATCCACCAGGCCATTGATCTGCTCGGCCAGCTTCTTTCCAAAGTCTTCGGCGGAAAGTGTACCGGCAGGCGTTTTGATCCCGGCCGCCGGTATATAAAAGTTTTGCGGCGCGGTACACATCTGCCCGCTATACAGGCATAACGAAAAGGCGAGGTTGGCGGCTACCTTGTCGGCATCGTCTACCGAGTCGAGTATGACAGAGTTGACACCGGTCTTTTCGGTGAACACGGTCTTGCCGGGCAGCGACTCCAGGTAGCTGCCGAAGATGCCGTTGCCGGTAAAGTCGATCAGTTTTACCGCGGGATGTTCGGCGAGCGCTTTGGTGATCGTTGCTTCGGCAGTATCGACCGCCAGCTGGCACGTGGTGGGCGCATAGCCATTCTCTTGCAGCGCACGTTGGATCTCGGCTACGACAATGGCCATGGGTAGGATAGCACCGGGATGCGGTTTGACAATGACGGCGTTGCCTGTGATAAGACTGCCATATATACCGGTGACGGAATTCCAGGTCGGGAATGTCGAGCAACCGATCACGACGGAGATACCTTTCGGCACCGCGCGCCATTCCTTGTGGAGCTGCACATTGAACTTACCCATGGGCTTATCCCAAAGCGCGTTGGCCGGGAAACGGTCCAGCTCTTCGTAGCCGGCGGCAATCGCTTCCAGTGCCCGGTCGGCCGCATGCGGACCCGATGCCTGAAAGGCCATCATATACCCCTGCCCCGTCGTATGCATGGTAGCATAAGCGATCTCAAAGAAGCGGGCTTTGATGCGTTCGAGTGATTCCAGTAATATTCCGGTACGCGTCTCGACCGAAGCTTTGCGCCAGGAATGAAAGGCTTTTTGTGCCTCGTCTATGAGCGCAGAGACGGTAAACGTAGGATAAGAGATTCCCAACGGTTGTTGCAGGTAGGGCGACTCCTCCTGGCCCGCCCATCCGGAAGGATTGGGCTGTTGCAGCGATTCGAATTTCTTGCCCAGCATGTCCTTGAACTTTTGCTGGCCGTCGGCATCAGCGGTCTCGCCGTAGACGGCCGGGGCAGGGTGTTCGGGAAAGTTAGCGAAGAATACGCGACTGTGAAGGGCCGCCACGGCACGATCGAGTGTGGCCTTATGTTTTTCAAAAAAGTCCATACAGTTAACAAAGGGGTTTGGTTATTCTAGCACGACTAAGTTAACGATTGTTTGGAATATCCACGCGGTTTCCAAACACCACCCCGGCTGTAGGACAACAGGATTATTTCTGCGCGCCGAAGACCTTCTTCAGCAGCTCGGTCGTGCGCGCTACAGGGTCCAGGCGGATCTTCTTTTCCTCCTCCGCAATTAATATAAACAGACCGTCCATGGCTTTGTTGGTGGCGTAGTCGGTCAGGTCCGGATTCACCTTTTCCACCAGCGGGATCTTATTATAGCGGGTAACGATGTCGCCGTAGTATTTGGTGGCGTTTACTTTGTTGAGCGAGTTTTGGATGACCGGCTTGAATTTATCATACAACAGCGACGAAGTAGTACGCTTCAAATATTCCGTGGCTGCATTATCCGAGCCACGCAGAATGCTCCAGGCATCCTGTATAGTCATCTGTTTGATGGCGGCTACGAAAATGGGTTTGGCTTCCTTCGCGGCATCTTCCGCACCGCGGTTCAGGGTCATAATAAATTTATCTACCTCGCCGCCCAGCCCGATCTGGCGGAGCTTGTCCTCCACCTTCTTGACGTCCGGCGGGAAAGGGATCTTGATCTTCGGATTCTTGAAATACCCATCCAGTTGCGACGCCATGCTGGAGCCATTGGAGATACCATTGATCAATGCCTGTTTTAACCCTTCGGCCACCTCCGCCGTCGTGAGCGGCGCATCTTTGCCCAGCGCCTTGTTCACCTCGCCCATGGTTTGATTGAGCTGTGCCGACGTACAAGCAGTTAACAAAAGCGTGATCAGGAGTACCGGGAAGAATTTCATAAGGATGTATTTCGCCGGCAAGGTAAAAAAAGTTCACCACATTCAGCCGCCGATCCCGTTCGTCCATGGATTGCTGACGCAAGTTTAGCCGCAAGCGTTAGCGCAGCGGCGTAACTTGTGCCTGTACCGGTCGGCAGTTTGCAACTGCCGACAAGCGCCCCTCGACATCATTCGCTATTTCTTAAACAAATACACAATCCCCACACTTATCCCCGCACGATAAGGTTTGATCGTAAACAGCCCGTTCAGCTTTTCATCCACATGGAACGCGTGCGTGTAGCCCGGCTGAAAGTACAGCCGCATATGATCGTTCAAACCTGCCTCCATACGATACTGCAGTTGATATTGCCAGTACTTCGAGCCTTTATTCGTATACGCACTGCCTTCGCCCGCGGCACTTTGAAAACCTTGCTGGTACAATACGCCGACGCCGAGCTTATGCTCCAGCAAATGCGTCTTCACGCGATAGAACACACCGGCCGATACCCCGGCGTTGCGCATGGTATACTTCACCTCGTGTGTGCCGGTGGCTGGCGTAAATACATACCCATCGTCTGCATTGCCAGACACACCCCCCGATGCTGCCCGTGCCAGCGTATAGCGGATGTTCTGATTTTGCTGATAATAGGATAACCCGCCATATACTTCCAGCCGCGGTAATACAGGATATTGGAACCCCGCTTCCACGGAGAAACCGGCACGATCAGTGGCAAATACACCAGACTCTTCCAGGTCGGTGATCGTCACATCATCGCTAGTGGAGGGCGTTATTTTATGAAACGCCAAAGAAGGGCCAACCTGAAAGTACACCATCGGAATGTGAAGCTGCGCATCCTTTTTCTCCGCCTCTTTTTTCTCCCGGGTCGTGACAACGACATCCTTTTTCTTCTTGTCAGGATCCTTTTGATCCACCGTATCAACAGCCGGGCCCATTTCTGCGGATAATCCGTGTTTGCCTGTATACACGGGATCAACAATGCCTGTTGTATCCAGCGGTGCAATCGGCGATGTTTCAGAAAGTGCAACCTTGCCGGGATCGGTGTGTGCCGCGATCTTCTGCTGATCACTTCTGTGCACGACGTTCCGACCTGCATCGTTAACATCACCAACGCTATTCATCTTGCCGGACGTCTCTCGTGCAGCGCTTTGCTGGTCATGCACGTTCGCTGCCCTTGCGCTATGTTCCTGTTGTACTGTTGCTGTATTTTCTTCTACTCGCTCAACCCCGGCATCGGCAACGAAGCTGCCCCACGTCGTGGCCGCTTGATCCCCTGCTGCCAACGCTACCAGGAATGCAAACCCCGCCAGACTGACTTGTGTAGACGATGCGCGCCGCTCCAGCCAGGCGATGATGCGCGGCTGCGGCGTGTTGTTGATCGCTCCTGCGATCTTGTCCCACGAGTCGTCGGCAGGCTCCTCCGCATAGTGATCGAGCCGGTCCTTGATCTCGTTCCAAAAGTTATTTTCAGGCAAGTTTTTCATAACGTTTCACTCCCAGCGTTGTAAGTCGTTGTTTCAAAAGAAATTTAGCATGATGCAGTTGCGAACGAGACGTGCCCTCGGTAATGCCGAGCAGCCCGGCGATCTCCGTGTGACTGTATCCTTCTACCACAAACAGGTTGAATACCAGCCGGCATCCCTCCGGCAAGCCGTTGACCAGCGATACGAGGTATTCGTCGGTGAGATTGTCCAGCATCGTTTCATAGTCGGCGCTGGCAACCTCCGGGGTGTGGTCCGTCTCGGGAAAGACGATCGAGCGCTTGCGTTTATGATAATGGTCGATGGCCGTTCGCACCGCCACCGACTTCATCCAGCCTTCCAGCTTCCCGGCCGCCGAGACCTGGTGTATGTTGGTAAAGATCTTGATGAATGCTTCTTGTAAGATGTCCTGAGCCTCCTCGCGATCTGCAGCATAACGCCGGCACAGGCCCATGAGCCGTGCCTTGTAAAGCATGTACAGGGACTGCTGCGCCCTGCCATCCTTTCGCTTACACTGTTCAAATAATTCCGGTCCGATCATACTGAAACGAGCAAAGCCTCCTGGGGTACAGGAGGCTCTCTCGCGGAGGTTCGTTAGTGAAAGTATATTCTAATGGTTGCCGTTCGACAGGTATCGCCGCGACACCCCCGGTACACCAGGCTGTCGCGCATGCCCCGGTACGGTTCATCCACCGGCTTATATACGACGCCGGAATTGTACGACGCCGCCCAGCCGTGCGCCGGCTGCTGCGCAATGTCCAGCGTGTACCGCGAGGAGGAGTCACACAAGACATCATTTTCGAAGGGCCTGAGGTTCACCGAATCGCCCTTCAGCGAATCCACCAACAGTGTATAGGCATCGTCTATCAACGCGAACTGACAGGGCTGTTCGGGTGGCTCAACCGGCCCGGACGTTGCCCGGATGAATATGACGCCGTAGCCCATCCGCGTGGTATCGGTAGTGTCGTATACCTTGTAGACGATCATGTCGTCCTTCGGCGGGTTGCTGGTGGGCGCATAGGAGATAGAATTATAGGGGGTATTTAGCATGGCCGTCCCGTAGCGGGGCGGCTGGCTGCCGTTGGGTTGATAGATTTCGATGCGGTAACGCGTCGTGTCGCCACACAATACATCGTTGGCCAGCGGATAGATGTATACGGTCGTGTCGCCCCACACGTGGGCCGAGTCGCTGCGTGTATAGACGCCGCACGGCAGGTTGGTGGTGTCGTCTTCGATGACGATACCCACGGTATCTTCCAGCAGCAGGGTGTTGTCTTCCGCATATACCGACACCCGGAAGGAGTCACGGCCCTCGGTAAAATCATAACGGGGCTGGTATTGCAGGAGGCCCGTGCGCAGCTCGCGCAGGGTACCACGACCAGGCTCGGCGGTGATATCGAGGCGTATGGGCCGTTCTGTCTTGACGCGGGCGTAGAGGTCGATAAACGCCGTACCCTGGGCCAGCATTTTTACATCCGAGTCGTCGATCACCACTCCCTTGCCACCGCCGATCGGATCATCATCTTCCAGCACATCGCATGCGCTGAACGAAGCCGCTAACAAAAGCGTTAGTGAAAGCGGCCACAGGCGTTTTAGCGAAAAAGAATCATTCATAAGCAGCAGTTTGTTTTATGGGTAAGACTGGCTTCCTTTGTGGAACGTTGGACGGTGGTTAAAAATATTTTAGATCCTTTATGAAGACTGTTTTAGCGGAATTATTGACGATCGGCGACGAAATCCTGTATGGCCAGATCGTTGATACCAACGCCCAGTGGATGGCGACCGCGCTGGCGCAAGCCGGCATCAAAGTAATCCGCAAAACTACCGTAGGAGACCAGGAAAGCGAAATCCTGGCGGCATTCGCGGAAGCGGAAAAACGTGCAGACATCGTGCTGATCACGGGGGGCTTAGGCCCGACAAACGACGACCTGACCAAACCCTGCCTGGCAAAATATTTTGGCTGTGAGCTTGCGATCCACCCGGAGGCGCTGGCCGAAGTAACTGAATTCTTTAAAAGCCGCGGCCGCGAGCTGACCGGGGTCAACATCCAGCAGGCCGCCCTGCCGGTGTGCTGCGACAAGATCACCAACGCCGTGGGTACCGCTCCCGGCATGTGGTTTTCCCGCCAGGGCAAGGTGTTTGTCTCCATGCCCGGCGTGCCCCACGAAATGAAACGCATGATGACCGACCTCGTCATCCCGAAATTAAAAGCCACCTTCCCTACCCCCGTCATTCACCACCACGTGATCCGCACGGTAGGCATCGGCGAGTCGTTCCTGGCAGAAAAGATTGCCGACTGGGAAAGCTCGCTGCCCCCGCACATCAAGCTGGCATACTTGCCCAGCCTGGGCGAGGTAAAGCTGCGCCTCACCGGCATCGGCAGCTCGCGGGAATCCCTGCAAGCAGAGACCGATCAATTGGTGGAGGTATTAAAAACACGTGTCGGCCAGTTTATTTACGGTTATGGAGAATCGCCGCTGGAAGTAGTCCTGGGTCAACGGCTGCAAACCCTCAACCTGACGCTGGCAGTTGCCGAAAGCTGTACGGGCGGCTACCTGTCGCACCTCATCACGAGTGTGCCCGGCAGCTCGGCGTATTTCCTGGGCAGCATCATACCCTATGCGTACGAGATCAAAATGCGCCAGCTGGGTGTGCGCCCCGAAACGCTGGAGCGTTATGGCGCCGTGAGCGAAGAAACGATACGCGAGATGGCCAACCTGGTGCGGGCGAAATTCAATACCGACATCGGTGTGGCTACCAGCGGCATCGCCGGCCCCGGTGGGGCCACGCCCGAGAAGCCGGTGGGCACGGTGTGGGTCGCCTATTCCGACAAACATCAGACCGTCACGCGCAAGCTGCAGCTGTCGAAGGAACGCGACCTGAACATTCGCCTGGCGTCGCTCGCCTCGCTGAACCTGATCCGCCAAAGCTTGCCGCAGTAGCCACTACGCTTTCCTGTATTACACTTTTTCCTGGAGCCGCTGCTGTAGCAACGGTACGACCGCTGCCGAGTCGAGACCCGGCGTAATGGCCGGATCGTATAATAACCAGATCAGGTCACGGTCGATGGGTGCATATTCCGTTACGGTCGTCCACGCCTGCTGAAAGATGCTGTTGTCATACCGCTCGGAGTCGCGCCCCAGGCCCAGCGATTGCGTGAGCTCTTCGCGCAGTATATGGCGTTGCGCTTTCTTGTCGGCATTGCGCACCAGGTCTACAAAGATGATGGCGCGGTATAGTTCATTCGTGTTGTTGTCAGGAAAGCTGAAGAACAGCCCCCAGTTGTCGGCGATATAAAATTGCGCGGGCGGATACCGGGCCACAAAAACGTCGGGGTCACCAAAGAATATATAGGCGTTGGAACTTGCGGAGTCGGTCGTGAGGGTGATCTGAAAGCCATCGTGGGCCAGGTCGTTGATCTCGGTGATCACATCGTCGAGCTCGCTTCGCAACACCGCGTCCGGCGTGCCCCCGACGAAGAGCTTCATTTCCCGCAACCACTTGCGTATCACCGGCGGCTCGTCGTCGAACTCGCCGCCCAGGGCCACCTCGGTAAAATAGCGGACGATCTCTTGTTCGTCGGGCGTGACGGTATCGGGGTCTTTTACCTCTTCATCGTCGGACGAACAGGCGAACAAACATGCGGCCGCAAACGCCCAGGCTAAAAAGATAAGACCTCTTTTCATGATTCAATGTTACTAATTTCCATGGGGCGACTGGTCTACAGGTACATTTTTTTTATTTCGGCAGACGCCACAAGGTATTATTCGTCAAAAGGATATCACCACCAAAGAAACGTTTGAAATATAAAAACGTCTTTATACAGACGAAAAAATAGTAACTTGCCCTTCCAAAATCGATTGAAACATGGCGCAGGTTCAACTTATCATGCCCAAGATGGGTGAAAGTATATTCGAGGCGACGATCCTGAACTGGATCAAAAAGCCGGGCGACAAGATCGAGCAAGACGAATCGGTGCTCGAAGTAGCGACTGACAAGGTCGATACCGAAGTACCCTCTACCCATGCCGGTATATTAACGGAGATCCTGGCGAAGGAAGGCGAGATCGTCAAGGTCGGCGCACCCATCGCGATCATTACCACCGATGTGGAGGCCGGTGCTGCTGCACCGCAACCCACCAGTGCACCCGCTAAATCGAATGGCGCCGCCGAACCCGTTTTACAGGAAGCCGCGGTGGCACATTCCAACGGTGCTCCGCAAGCGATCAACTTTAAAGACAGCACTCGCTTCTATTCGCCGCTGGTGAAGAACATCGCCCGCGAGGAGAACATCACCGTCGCTGAGCTCGAAACCATCTCCGGCAGCGGCAACGAAGGACGTGTGACCAAAAAAGATATCCTGGAGTATGTACAGGCCCGCAAAGTAGGCGGCGCTACGGTACAGCCGGTAAAACATGCCGTGCCGACCAGCGGCGCACCGACGCCGAAAGTACAAGCCTCCATCAGCGCCGGCGACGAGATCATCGAGATGGACCGCATGCGCAAGATGATCGCCGAGCGCATGGTAGACTCCAAGCGCATCGCCCCGCACGTGACGTCCTTCGTCGAAGCCGACGTGACCAACGTGGTGCAATGGCGCGGCAAAGTGAAGAACGACTTTCAGAAGCGCGAAGGCGACGTATTGACATTCACGCCGATCTTTATTGAAGCCGTGGTCATGGCGATCAAAGACTACCCCATGATCAACATCCAGGTAGACGGCGACCGCATCATCAAGAAGAAAGATATCAACATCGGTATGGCCGTGGCCCTGCCCAGCGGCAACCTGATCGTACCCGTCATCAAAAATGCCGACCAGTTCAGCCTGGGAGGCCTGACCAAGATCGTAAACGACCTGGCACGCCGGGCGCGCGACGGTAAGCTCAAACCCGATGAGCTGGCCGGAGGTACCTTTACCATCTCCAACGTCGGCTCCTTTGGAAACGTCATGGGCACACCCATTCTCGTGCAACCGCAGGTCGGTATCATTGCCCTGGGGGCGATCGTAAAGAAGCCGGCCGTGCTGGAGCTCCCGTCGGGCGACGTGATTGCGATTCGCCACAAGATGTTCCTCTCCCACTCGTACAACCACCGCGTGGTAGACGGTGCACTGGGCGGTATGATGGTGCGCCGGGTAGCCGACTACCTTGAGAAATTTGACATAAACCGCAGTATTTAATACACGGATGGCTTAATTAGACCCGGGAGGTTTTTGAAATCACCCGGGTTTCTTACTTTTAGGCATGTCCAAAATTATCTCATTCATCAGCCGGAAGGGCGGTACGGGCAAGACAACCAACGCCATTCATCTGGCTACCACCCTTCACCAACTTGGCAAAAAGGTGCTGCTGGTGGAAACCGACACCAACTATACCCTGAATACCCTGCGCAAAATGGAGGTATTCCAGGCCAAGGATGGTAAAGCCGCGTTTGAGATCCTCGGTTCGGAAGACCACCAGGTAGCCCAGGAGCTGGAGAAATTGAAAGACAGCCGCAAGTTCGACTATATCGTTGTGGACAGCGCCGGCAAGACCACCGACGAAGGTATCAAAAAGCTCTGCCTGGTCAGCAACGCCGTAGTCGTGCCCACCAGCCTTACCCAGAACGACCTGCTGGTGACCTATCAAACCGTGACCGACCTCGCCCCTGCCCGCGAGCTGAACAGCGGACTGAAGATCATCATCCTGCCGAACCGCATTCACAGCTCGACTAATATTTTTACCGTACGGGATAACCTCAAAAAACTGGATGCCATCATCCTGCCCGTGGTCGTACCGCAGAAAAATCTTTTCGTAAATTTCAGTACGGTCGACGCGGAGAAAGAGTATCAGCCTGTGGCGCAAGCCATTCTTAATTATCTCGCATGAGCAAGAAGAAGAATACACTCAAAGATCTTGACGAATTCCTGAAGCAACAAGCGGCCACGCTGGTGACCCCGACGCCCCTGAGTGGTCAGCTTCCGGCCGAGAAGCCGGCTCCCGCAGAGTCAACCCCGGTGGTTGCTGCCCCTGTCGTTGCTCCGCCGGCCCCCGTAGCGGCAGCACCCCAGGCTCAGCCCGCGGTTCAGGAAGTCACAGCGGAAAGCATCGGCCAGGCGCTGCAGACACTTTACCGCAAAGAAGGCGGTCCCGCTTTCCGCCAGAAGCTCTACGACATCATTCTGCGCGCAGCTGAAACTTCCGGCACGGCGCTGCCCGAAGACAAAATGCTCGTCAACACCGTGCTATACCTCAAGAGCGGTGACCAGTGGAAGGAAACCATCCGCACCTACTGGCGCAATAAATAATCCCCTCGTATTTTCCGGATTTGCATAAACGACCTGCACAGGATGTAGGCCGGGGTATTTCATTTGTCGGCTAAAAGTCTCAATATTACCCTATGAAATTCGGAACGAAAGCTGTGCACGCCGGCGTTACGCCGGACCCTTCTACCGGGGCGATCATGACCCCGATCTACCAAACATCCACGTACGTGCAGGAGTCGCCTGCGAAGCATAAGGGCTATGCCTATGCGCGCGGCACCAATCCTACACGCAATGCGCTGCAACAAAGCATCGCGGCGTTGGAGAATGGTCAATACGGCATTTGCTTTTCATCGGGCATGGGCGCCACAGACGCCGTGATCAAGCTGCTGAACCCCGGCGACGAGGTGATCACCAGCAACGACCTGTACGGCGGCTCGTACCGCATGTTCAAACGGGTCTTTGAGAAGTACGGCATCAAGTTCCACTTCATCGACCTGACACAGGCCGACAACATCCGTTCCGTACTCAACGACCGCACGCGGCTGCTGTGGATCGAAACCCCCACCAACCCGCTGATGAACATTGTCGACATCCAGGCGTGTGTCGCCATCGCGCGGGAACGCAAGCTGATCGTCGCCGTCGACAACACCTTTGCCTCGCCCTACCTGCAGAACCCGCTCGACCTGGGGGCCGACATCGTCATGCACTCGGTGACCAAATACCTCAGCGGCCACTCCGACGTGGTCATGGGCGCCCTGGTCATGAACGACGAAAAACTTTACCAGGAGCTGTTCTTCCTCATGAACTCCTGCGGCGCCGTGCCCGGTCCGCAAGACTCATTCCTCGTGCTGCGCGGCATCAAGACGCTGCACCTGCGCATGGAGCGTCACTGCCTGAACGGCCGTAAGATCGCCGAATACCTGAAAGCCCACCCCAAGATCGGAAAGATATACTGGCCGGGATTTACCGACCACCCCAACCATGCCGTTGCCAAAAAGCAGATGCGTGACTTTGGCGGCATGCTGTCGTTTACGTTAAAGGACGACAGCCTGGACAAGGCCATCAAGCTGATGGAAAGTGTCGAACTCTTCTCGCTGGCCGAGTCGCTGGGCGGCGTGGAGTCGCTCATCAACCACCCGGCGTCCATGACGCACGCCAGCATCCCGCCGGCCGAACGTGTCAAGAGCGGCCTGGTAGACTCGCTGATCCGCCTGAGCATTGGTGTGGAAGATGCCGAAGACCTGATCGCCGACCTCGACCAGGCGCTCGCGAAGGTATAACGCTGCTATAAACGGAGTATGGCGGACTGCGAGGCTATTTTTTGCTATCTTGCCCGTATTATAAACTAAGTCCGCAACGCGTGAAGAGACTTCCTTTGCTTATCACCATCGGCATTGTGGTGGTTCTTGTCGGAGGGTACTACCTATACGACCGGTTTCTTGTTAAACGAACCACCACACCATGGGCGCTGGTGCCCGAGGCCACTATCTTTGTATACGAGACCAACGACTGTGCCGACTGCGTGCGCAAGATGCAGGAGACCTCGTTGTGGTCGGTCTTTCGCGAAGCGGCCTTCTACGGCAAGCCAACGGACTCGCTGCGCACGCTGTTCGACTTTATCGACACCCAGCCCCGCGGCCAGCTGATCTCGGCCCACCAGACCCGTAAGGACGACTTCGACTTTGTCTTCTACGTGCCGCTGAACCAGCTGAAGAACAAGAACGCCATGCTCGACGCCTGGGACAAGCTGGCCCAGGACCATCGCGCGTTCAACGGCATACAGATCCACGAGATCACCTCCAGGCAGCAGACCTTCTCGTGGACCCAGATCGACGACGTATGGGTAGGCAGTTTTACACCGTTCCTGCTGGAGGATGTGATCCGCGCCTACACGGCCGGCAACAATACCCTGCGCAGCAAGATCGCCTCCCTGTACCAGATGCCGCGGTCAAAGAACGACGCCGGCAATCTCTTTATCAACATCCGGAACTTTGGTGTGTGGCTTAACTCCTTCGCTACCGGCAGCCCCTCGATCGTCAATCAGATCGGCCAGGCTTCACTGCTCGACATCAAGACCGATGAGCAAAGCTTTACCTTGAACGGCTTTAGCCTCGACAGCGCGAGCCAAGGGTATATCCTGTCCGTGTTCAACAACCAGGTGCCGGTGCCGTTCAACCTCAAGAACTTTGTTTCGAACCGCTCGGTGATGGTCTCCAGCTTTGGCATTAGCGACGGGGTGCGCATGGGCGAAGCGTTAAAAATGTACGCCCAGAGCAAGAACCCGGGGCTGCAGGATTCCGTCAAACAGGTGAATGCCGCGGCAGGACTTTCGCTCAGCACGCTGTACCAGCACCTGGGCAAAGAGATCGGCGTATGCTTTCTCGAATCGAAAGACCGCGGCCTTTCCAAGATCGTGTTGATCGAAACAAAGGACCCGAAGCCATGGATCTTGACCTTCAACACCATTGCCCAAAAGACCAGCATGGATACGATCTTCTTCGAACGCTTCTCCGACTACGAGATCCGCGAGATGCCCGTAGCATCCTTCCCCGAGAAACTTTTCTGGCCCCTCATTACCGGCTTGAAGACGAGCTTCTATACTGCTGTAGGGAACACCATTATTCTAAGCGAGAACGTGGACGACCTCAAGCAATTCCTCGACGACATCGACAAAGAAGAGACCTGGGGCAAGTCCGTGGCACAGAATAAGTTCCTGGAAGGTACGCTGCTGGAGTCCAACGTAAACCTGTATGTCAACACACCCCAGGTATGGAGCATTTTGCAAGAGGTGCTGCACCCGCGCTGGCAAAAGTTCGTACAGGAAAATCGGGCCTCGCTGGAAACCATCGGCATGGGCGCGGTGCAGATGAGCCACCTCAACAATAGCTATTATACCAACATTACCTGGACGTATGGCAAGCAGAAAGGCTCGATAGCTGCCAAAGCCGATCGTACCGATAAGACTGTCACATCGTTCCAGCAAGGCATTCACAAGATCTTTGTCGTGCGGAATCACAACACCAAAGAAGAGGAAGTGCTCGTGCAGGATTCGTCGCGCGCGCTGAGCCTGGTGTCGGCCGACGGAAAAGCACTCTGGAAGGTTGCACTCGACCAGTTTATTACCGGCGATGTCACGCAGGTCGATTTCTTCAAGAACGGCAAGCTGCAGTTCTTCTTCGCCACGCCGGGACAGCTCCACATCATCGACCGGCTGGGCAACTACGTAAAACCCTACCCGGTAGCGATCGGCGAGAACGACATCGAGTTCACGTCGGTGATCGACTACGACCACAGTAAGAAATACCGCTTCCTGGTGGCCGGCAAGTCTGGTAAGCTGTGGATGTATGACAAAGACGGTAGCAACCTGGACGGTTGGAAACCTAAGAATGTAGAAAGCAGCCTGTCGACAACGCCGCAGCACCACCGCATACGGGGTAAAGATTATCTCATCGCCATCCGCAAAGATGGTAAAGCATACCTGATGAACCGCCGGGGAGAGAACCTGCCCGGATTCCCGCTTGACCTCGATGCGCGCCCGGTAGGCGACTACGCGCTCGAGGTCGGCAACAGCCTGGCAACGACCTATTTTGTGATCGTATCACGCGATGGCTTCCGGATCAAGTTCGACCTGGAGGGCAAGGTGCAGAGCCGCGAGACATTGATCAAGACTGCCGTCGACGCACGCTTCAGCCTGGTGCGCGAGCTGAACGAAAAGTCTTACCTCGTCGTGCGCCAGGAAGCCCGTCAGCTGACGGTCTTCGATGAAAATCTGAAAGAGATTGTGGCCAGCGATTTTATCGGCAACAACCCCTCGGAAGTACGTTTCTATAATTTTGGCGGCGGCCGGATCTATATCACGCTCACCGATCTGTCGCAGGATCTGTCGTTTGTATACGACCTGCAAGGAAACCTGCTTACGTCCCTGCCCCTGGAAAGCAGCGCCCTGGTGTTGCGCCCCGCATCGGGCGACAAACCCAAAGCCTACTATTCACTGGGACAAGGCCTCACGCTGATGCCTTTGTAGGCAGCGTCTGAATAAACTCTTCGATCGCAGTATATACTGTCTGTAGTGCTTCTTCCGTCATCACGTACGGGGGAAGCACATACAGGATATTGCCCAACGGCCTGAGTAAGATATTCCGCTCCAGGAAGTAAGGATATATTTTCTTGCGCAGGCTGTTGGCGTATGCCGTGCCCTCTTCCGTCTGCAGCTCCACACGAAGTATCGTTCCAAGCGACCGGGCTTCCAGCACGGCGGGGTGCTTGCGGATGTGCGTGGCGAAGGCTTCGTGCTGCCGGCTGATCCGGTCTATGCGCTGGCGACAGTCCGGGTCGGTTAACAGGTCAAAGCTGGCATTCGCGGCAGCACACGTAATGGGGTTCGCCGTATACGAGTGGCCGTGAAAGAATGTCTTTAAAAAGTCGTCTGTCTGGAAGGCCTGTACGATCTTGTCCGAGCAACTGGTGACGCCCAGCGCCATCGTGCCGCCCGTGATGCCTTTGGAGATCGCCACGATGTCAGGCTGGTGTTGGCAGTACTCCGACGCAAACAGTTTGCCCGTTCGTCCAAAGCCCGTAAAGACTTCGTCGGCAATACAGATCACATCGTGTGCTTTCGCTTCCGCAAGCAGTGCATCCAGTACGGCCGGTGTATAGATGCGCATGCCGGCAGAGCCTTGCACGAGCGGCTCGTATATAAAAGCACCGACATCGCCTTGCGCAACAAGCTTCCGGAATTGTTCGATCACCCCGGCTTCATGCGCGGCCGTCGGAAAATCGATGAAGGCCACGTCGAACAGATAGGGCTGGAACGGGTCGGTAAAGATGCTGCGATCGCCCACAGACATAGCACCAAAGGTGTCGCCGTGGTAGGCCCCTTGTATGGCAATTACTTTCTTCCGGTTCCGGACGCCGCGGTTGTGCCAGTATTGGATGGCCATCTTGATACCTACCTCGACGGCCGTGCTGCCATTGTCAGAAAAGAATATGCGTGATTGCCCCGGGGGCAATATCGTGAGCAGGTTCTTGGCCAGCCGGATGGCCGGGGCGTGTGTAAAGCCCGCGAAGATCACGTGCTCCAGGGTGGTGGCTTGCTCGGCCAGGGCTCGCGCGATGTAGGGGTTGGCATGACCGTGAATATTCACCCACCACGATGATACGGCATCGATGATCTTGCGGCCGTCGGCAGTATGTAAATATACACCTTCTCCCGCGGTAATCAGGATCGGCTCGGCCGCACCGGTAAGTGGTGTGAAAGGATGCCAGATGACTTCTTTGTCCCAGGCGCGCAGCGCGTCAGGCGTGCCAGTGTTGTTGTAATTCTTTTGCATAGTCTATGATCGTCTGACGGGTCACCTGCTCTTGCCGTGGCAGGCGTAGCAGCACCGGCAGCCCGGTGTGCAACATGATGATCCGTTCACTCTCGGCGTTGGAAGGGCCGTTGAAGATAATGCCCTTGACAGGCAGGTTGCGTTTGCGTAGTGCCTCTACGGTGAGCAACGTATGGTTGATGCTGCCCAGGTATAGATCGGCTACCAGTATCACCGTCGCGTGACAGTGTGCGGCCAGGTCAATGACAAAGTCGTGGTCGTTTAGCGGCACGAGGCAACCGCCTGCGCCTTCGATGATCAAGTCGCGCGTGGTGGCCGGCGGCGTTAACGTCTGTAGGTCGATGGTGACGCCGTCGATGCGCGCGGCGGCATGGGGCGACGCGGGTGTCTGCAGCAAATAGCCCTCGGGAAAGAATACATGCCGCTGCGGATCCAGCAGCTTCGCGACCGCCTCGGTGTCACGGGGATATCCCGCTTGCACGGGCTTCCAGTAGTCGGCCTGCAAGGCTTCGCACAGGATGGTCGAAACCAACGTTTTGCCACTGTCGGTGTCAATGGCCGTAACGAAGTAATTCATGCCGCAAAGTACGCCATAAATGCGAAGGATCAAGGGACCATCCCGGGCAGCGCTCGTAAACAGCTGGCCAGGAGGTCGATCTCTTCGCGCGTGTTGAACGTATGCAGACAGATCCGCATACGCTCCGCCCCCGCCGGCACGGTGGGCGACAAGATGGGACGCACGTCGAACCCGGCCGCTTGCCACTGCCGGGCCACCTGCCGTACATGCTCATTGCCGGGATACAACGCTGTCTGGATCGCGCCGTTGTTCCGGCTGACATGCGGTAAATCCTGCACCTGCTGTACAAAGTATTCGATCGTGTCGCGCAGCGCCTGCTGCAGGCGAGCACCGTGCGCTTGTACATACGCAAAGGCACAGTCGATGGCTGCCATACTGTGCGGCGGCAAGGCCGTGGTATAAATAAACGGCCGTGCAAAGTTTACCAGGTATTCTACCACCGACCGGGTACCGGCCACACAAGCCCCATGAATGCCCATGGCTTTACCAAATGTATAGATCCGCACGGCGATCTTATCGTGCACGCCCAGGGCCACGGCCAAACCGCTTCCCCCAGGCCCCACCACGCCAGTGCTATGCGCTTCGTCGAGTATAATAAAGGCACTATACCGCTCCGCCAATGCCACGAGCTCCTCCAGCGGACAGGTGTCACCATCCATCGAGTAAATAGACTCGACAACAATGAACACGTTGCCCGTGGCGCGTTGCAGCCTGTCTTCCAGGTCTTGCAGATCATTGTGCCGGAAATTGTGATGCTTTGCCAGGCTTAAGCGCATGCCGTCTTTGATGCTGGCGTGCACAAGCTCGTCGCACAAAATGGTATCGCCCCGTTGCGGCATGGACGATAGTACCGATAGATTGGCGGAATACCCGGATTGAAAGATCAATGTAGCCCCGGCAGAAAAGATCCGCGCAAGCGTGGCCTCCACCTGTTCCGTATAACCCGAATTTCCCGACAGCAACCGCGAACCGGTGGCGCCATTCAACGGCGGTGTGATCTGTTCCAGTTTCTGCCCGATCGCGGCAAAGAGCTCCGGCGAGCGGGCCAGGCCAATATAGTCATTAGAGGTAAAATCAATGGGAGCAACAGCTTGTCGCAGGGTGCGCAGTAATCCTGCGCCTTCACGTGCGGCCAGGCGATTGCGTAACACGGCATCAAAGTCCATCATGACAACGCTACGACTGTTTACCGCGTGTCTTTTCCAGCATGTCCCACATTTCGTCGGGTACCATTTCGAGGTGGCTGAACTCACCGCCATTGCGCAGCCACTCGCCGCCGTCAATGGTGATGACTTCGCCGTTAACATAGGCCGAGTAATCGGACATGAGGTATGCCGCCAGGTTTGCCAGCTCCTGGTGCTCGCCTACGCGTTTCAACGGCACGCGTTGCGCGGGGTCGAACTTCTTAACCAGCTCACCGGGTAACAGGCGGCTCCAGGCACCCTCAGTCGGGAACGGCCCGGGGGCGATGGCGTTGCTGCGGATCTTGTACTTTGCCCACTCTACCGCCAACGAACGTGTCAGGGCCAGCACACCGGCTTTACCACATGCAGACGGTACGACGTAGCCGGAGCCCGTCCAGGCATAGGTAGTAACGATATTCAGAAATACACCCGGCTGTTTGTTGGCGATCCAATGTTTACCGGCGGCCAGGGTAGTATAATAGGTTCCTTTCAAAACAATATCCACGACAATGTCGAACGCGCGGTGCGATAGACGCTCCGTCGGACTGATAAAATTACCGGCGGCGTTGTTTAATACCCCGTCTACCTTACCAAAGGCATCGACGGTTGTTTTGATCATTTGCTCGATCTCTTCGTACTTGCGCACATCGCACCCCACCGCCAGCACCTTGCCACCGGTCTCTTGCATAAGCTCTTCGGCTGTCTTATCGAGTACTTCTTTTTTGCGGCTGGTGATCACGAGGTTAGCCCCCAGTGTCAGAAAATATTTCCCCATGGCCTTGCCCAGGCCCGTACCGCCGCCTGTGATAATAATGGTTTTATCTTTCAGGCTGCCGGGTGTTAACATTCCTTGCATACGATCGTGGTTTTAGATGATTGAAAGTAAGGAAGTTTATGAATAATAAAAAAGGGCCGCGTGTGCGGCCCCTTTTACGGGAGATAGGATACTATCGCCGATTACTCGTTGTCAAAGTCGTCTGAGATGGCATCGATCTCATCAATAACGGGTTGCAGGGCGGTTTCAACCTTCTCCTTCGAGCCGTCAGCATACTGTAGATACGCCACTGCAGCACCGTCTTGATCTTCAAATACTACATCCGCCAACTTTTGATTGCCGTCATAGAGGGCCAGCTTCACAAAGTCATTCAGGTCAACTTCGCCCTGGCTGTTGTTCGCCGCTTCGGCGTTGATGTTGCCCTGCAGTTTCAGGTTGCGCAACTGCACATACCCTTCGATGCTTTTTACACTTTCCTCAGACTTGGAAGCATCTTTATAGTTCACGGTGATGCTGGTAGCGACAACGGTCTCGTCGTTGCGCAACAGCGACACACTCAATGAATTGGAAGTACTACCCTGTGTATCGAAACCTACCGTCAGTTTAAAAGGCGTAACGGTCAGCGCAATGTTCGCCTTCAGCGGGAAGCCTTGATCATCCCAGTCTACGTCCAGGTCCACGCCTACAACCTTGGCGTCGTCTACATATAACGCCGCCTTCAGTACTTCCGGCTCGTAGTATGTGTCACCCCACTCCTCGTCGACCAGTTCCACTTCGCTATACGCCGTCAGATCGAGGCGTGCGTCGTTGGTGGCAGAGCCCTCGGTGGGAAACTCGATCGAGATGATAGAAGATTCATCGATCATCTCAAATTCCTGGAGATCACTATTCCATGCGTACTTGCCCAGGTTGGCTTCGTAGTTAAACGCCTCTTCTGCTGAAGTACGGCCCGCAGCGGTACCCTTCGTAAATACACTTCTAAAGTCTTTACCTTTTTCGCGGAAGAATGCACGCAGCTTTTTATGATCGGCGGGTACACGGCCAAACGGATCGTCGGCATTGGCCAGGTCGAAGAAATCTTGTGCCGCCTGGAGACCTTCGATGTCCTGCAGATCTTGCAGGTCGGCCTTGGCCGTGGAGTTGAACGATGCGATCTTGGTCTTGGCTTCGTCTTTTGAAACCACGCTACCCTTGCCACCGTCGTCATCGCTGCTACACGATGCGAGGCCAAGTATACCCGCTAATGCAAATACTGAGAGGAGTCTTTTGTTGTTGATCATATGTGTTTTGGATTGTTAGTTTCTTTGTTGCTATAGACACAGACATGTAACGGAACGTTGGAAGGTAGGTTGCCTACATCTTCATGCAGTGGCATAGGACGTTTGTTATAGGTGTTCCGTCATCGATATCCGACGATCTATACCCCTTAAACTGGTATAGTATGCCGCCCGGCGCCAGGGTTATCCGCACACGGGCGAACGCGCGACAGACGAGTCTCTTAATTCAGGGGTTGAACGGCGTAACCCGCGAGGTAACCGGGTGGTTTGGAAGAATTCCCAGGATGGACTTTTTTCACTACATTAGACCGCATTTTTTGAACACTTATAACACCTATGAGGACCTTTTTTTTATCGCTTCTATTGATCACAATCGTTTCATCCTGTGTAGTTTCTAAAAAGAAGTACGACGCACTGCTGGCCCAGAAGATCCGGGCGGAGGCGGATCTGGCCGACCGGTCAGGCCAACTGGAGACGGCCAATGCCAACCTAGACAGCCTGTCCGCCCAGCTCAGGAAGCTGAAAGACGATACCTTGCAGATTCGCGGCCAGAAGCGAAGCACCGCCAAAAAGCTGGCGGATCTCGAAAAGGAGCACGCCCAACTCAGCACCTATTATAAGAACCTGATGAACAGCAGCGGCAAACAAACCCGCGACATGGCGCTGCAACAGGAGCAACTGCTGGCCATCCAGCAAAACCTGGAAAAGACCCGCGCCCAGAACGACTCGCTGAGCAGAAGCCTGGCCGAGCGCGAAAAGAAAGTGCAGGAGCTGGAACAAGTGCTCGCCAACAAGGACAACATGGTGCAACAACTGCGCGCCAAGATCAGCAACGCGTTGTTGAACTTTAAAGAAAATGACATCACCGTCAAGGTTAAGAACGGACAGGTATATGTGTCGCTGGCCGAGCAACTGCTGTTCGGCTCCGGCAGCATTGAAGTCGACGCGAAGGGCGTTACCGCACTGCAACAGCTGGCAAAAGCCATCAAGGACCAGAAGGACATCAACATTATGGTGGAAGGCCATACCGACAATGTGCCGATCTCGAAGAAGTCGCAGTATATGAACGACAACTGGGACCTGAGCGTGATGCGCGCCACCTCCATCAGCCGTATCCTGATGAAAGGCGGTGTGCAACCCCGTCAGATCACCGCGGCCGGTCGTGGTGAGTTCTCTCCCCTGGCAGTGAACGATAGCCCCGGCAACAAACAAAAGAACCGCCGCACCGAGATCATCATCACACCAAACCTCGACGAGCTTTTCAGGATCCTGGAGAATAATTAATTGATACTATGTATAGACTCATATCCCTGCTTACACTGGTTATCGACATTGTTGTGATCGTCGACATCGTACGCAGCCGGCTGTCCAGCGACCGCAAGATCTTGTGGGTTGTCGTGGTCGTATTACTGCCGCTGGTAGGCCCTATCTTGTATTATCTATTAGAGAAAAAGCGTTGACCGTATGCTGCAAGAGCGCTCGTCTTATAAACTGTTGTACAGCCCGCCCGTGATTGTCGCGGCGCTGGGCTACTTTGTCGACATCTACGACCTGCTGTTGTTCAGTATCGTGCGAAAGGCCAGTCTCATTTCGCTGGGAGTACCCGAAGGTGAGCTGTTCGAGAAAGGCGAATACCTGTTGCAGACGCAGATGTTTGGGATGCTCGTGGGAGGTATTATCTGGGGAATCATGGGCGACAAGCGCGGACGGCTGTCCGTGCTGTTCGGCTCGATCCTGCTCTACTCGCTGGCCAACATTGCCAACGGCTTTGTTACGTCTGTGGAACAATATGCAGTATTGCGTTTTATTGCCGGTGTCGGCCTGGCGGGCGAGCTTGGTGCGGGCATTACGCTGGTATCGGAGATCCTGCCCAAACACCTGCGTGGCTATGGTACGGCCATCGTCGCCGGTGTAGGCGTGCTGGGCGCCGTGGCAGGCAACTTTGTCTCCAAGTCATTTGACAGCTGGCAGGTATCGTACTTCGTCGGCGGCGGCATGGGGCTGCTCTTGTTGATCGCGCGGGTAAGCGTGATGGAGTCCGGCGTATTTCTAAAAGTACGCGAGAAAGCAGTTTCCCGTGGTAACTTCTTTATGCTTTTTACCAACCGCAAGCGTCTGGTGAAGTTCCTGGGGTGCATCTTCATCGGCCTGCCGATATGGTATACCATCGGCATCCTGGTGTCTTTCTCACCCGAGTTTGCCGCCGCCCTGTCGATAACAGGTACGATCACTACAGGCGATGCGGTCATGTATAGCTATATCGGTTTGTGCGTGGGCGATCTGGGAAGTGGCATCATCAGCCAGATCATTCGCTCGCGAAAGAAGGTAGCGCTGACGTTCATCCTGATGACGGCGTGTCTCTTTTTACTTTATTTGTTCATGCCGATCCGCACCGCGGCGTTCTTTTATATCATCTGTTTTGCATTGGGTGTCAGCATCGGATACTGGGCCTTGTTCGTGACCATCGCTGCCGAACAGTTCGGCACCAACCTGCGCTCGACGGTGGCCACCACCACGCCGAACTTTATCCGTGGCACCGTGGTGCCGTTGATCTGGCTGTTTAAACTTTTGCGCGATACGATTAAGAATCACTATCTGCCCACCCTGGGCCAGGATGCCGCGTACAGCAAAGGTATGATCTATGGCGCGTTGATCGTCGGATGTATGACGATCGTAATCGCCTGCATCGCATTGTTGCCCATCGATGAGACCTTTGGGCGCGATATGAATTTTGAAGAAGAAACGTAACCTGTACGGGGGGCTTCTCCGTTGGTGAATCGGTCGTTTTATCCTAAATTACTACAGCTTAGACCATTCGCCCGTGAAGAAGCCCTTCTTTCTTTTTGCACTCTGTTTCTTCGTCCTTCACGGCCTATCCCTGCGAGCGCAAAACCAGGAGTTGATCCAGTCCCTGCATCGCAAACTAGCCACTACGTCCGAAGCCGAACGTTTTGAGATTCTCAATGACCTGGCATGGGAGTACCGCTGGGCCGCGCCTGACAGCACCATTTATTACGCACAAAAGGCCTATACGCTGGGCGAGCAGCTAAACGTGTCGATCGGTCTGGCCAAGCCGCTGAACTTTATCGGCGTGGCGCGTAACTATCAGGGCAAGCGCCTGGAGGCCTTTGACGCCTACGATAACGCCCTGCGCATCGCCAGCCAACAAAACGACTCGGTCCAGATTGCCTACACCAACAACAACCTGGGCCGGCTTTTCTTTGAACAAGGGCTGCTGTCGCGCTCGTACGATTATTTTCTGCGTGCCCAGGCGCTCTTCGAAAACATCAACGACTCTTCCGGCCTGGCCTATACCTACCAAAGTCTTGCCAACCTCTATAAGCTGCAGCAGGACAACGCCAAGGCAGAGTCTAATTACCTGAAAGCCTACCGCATCCGCATGCGTGGTCAAAGTACGCGCGACATCATGTCCGCGCTCGTTATGATCGGACGCCTGTACCAGGAAACCGGTCAGCTCGACAAAGCACTGCATTACCTGCACATGGCCGACTCCGCCGGCCATGTCATCCAGGACGAGATCAACCTGGCCGACATCAAGACCTTTATTGCCAAAACGCAGCTGAGCAAAGGCCTGCTCGACGCGGCGGATAGCATGTGCCTGGCAGGCCTGACAGTCATCGTGCGCATGAATAATACCCGCATGATGCCCCAGGCGTACATGACCATGGGCCAGATCAAATTCGCAAAGAACGAGCTGGCACAAGCCCGCAAATACTTTAAGCTGTCCATGGATGTAGCAACCCGCGCAAATGAGCTGAACACCAAAATGGAAGTGTTCTACTGGCTGTGGAAGCTCTCCCTGAAGGAGAATGATCGCGCCGGCGCGTTGGAAAATCAAAACCAATATCTGATCCTGAAAGATTCGTTGAATGACCTCAACGTCGCCCGCCAGGTAGAACGTCTGCAATTTGAGATGGACATCGAGCGCAAGGAGCAGGAGAACGAACTACTCAAGGTGAACCATGCCAGGAACGAGGCAGTCATTTTGCAACAGCGGCTTCAGAATATCACCCTGATTGTCATCATCGGTTTTATCAGCATCCTCGGGCTGGTACAATGGCGCAATAGCAAAAAACGCCGGGAGATAAACGATATGCTCGAGCGGCAGAATCAATTCATCCGAAGCCAGCGCGAAGAGATTGTCGACCAGAACCAAAAGCTATTCAAGCACAACCGCCAGTTGTCCGACATCAACCATGAAAAGGACACGCTCATGAGCATCGTCGCGCACGACCTCAAAGCGCCGCTCAACCGCATCAAAGGCATTGCCGACATTATGGAGCTGGAGGGTGGGCTTACCACCGACCAGCAGGAGTATATCCATATGACGAAAAACGCTACGCAAGCGGGGCTCGATCTGATCAAGGATCTGCTGGATGTGCATATGCTCGAAGAGAACGTGACACCGAATTACACAACGTTCGACATCAGCGCATTTATGCTGGAGAAGGTCGAGGCGTTTACGCCGATCGCTACCGCCAAGCAGATCCATTTACATATCTCACGCGTAGAGAGCGAGTCGGTGCGGCTGGATGCCGATTACTTAAGCCGCATTGCCGATAACTTGTTATCCAACGCGCTGAAGTTCTCGCCGCCTAACGGTACCGTGGAAGTAGCCGCCGGTAAGACGGCCGATCATTTCTGGTTTTCAGTGCGGGACGAAGGCCCCGGGTTTTCAGAGGGTGATAAGCAGCAGATGTTTCAGAAGTTTAGAAAGTTAACGGCCAGGCCCACCGCAGGCGAAACCTCGAACGGATTGGGTTTGGCGATTGTAAAGACCTTGGTGGATCGGCTGAAGGGAGAAATCCTGCTGAACTCAGAGGATGGGAAGGGGAGTGAGTTTGTTATTCAATTTCCATTAAGTTAACCTCTGTCGGCTCGCTAGTCGGCATCGCCCGTCATCACCGACGGCGTTATTCAGTAGCATTGCCATCCATCACGCCGTTCAGGAGCGGCCCGATAGTAGGGTCTGTCGATAAGATCGGGACTAACGCAGGTCTCCGCTCTGACCACCTTTACTAAGCACTGAGGCCATTCTGCTGGTACACGCAGGGCTTAGCCTTGCACCAGGGCCGCGATGGCGGCTCGTCCCGCTCCAGGCATTTCCCGTCAGTTGCCCGCCATTTCCACGGGGGCTATAAAGTAAAAAATCCCCGCGGCAAGCCGCGGGGCATTTTAATACCCGCCGTTAAATAAGTCCAACTGATTATTCTCGT
>NZ_JAHESC010000006.1 GCF_018598185.1 Dawidia soli | reverse complement strand
AATAAGACATGTCAAGTTGAATACGGTTTTTCAGGAACGCAAGTCCCAGACCCGCTTCCATCTTTTTATTCAGTTCCCATGAATAGCCGGGATTTTCCGGGCGCACCGCGATGATGCTACTGCCGTCATAGCCCCATGTTGCGGGCCCGTATAATCCCAGATAGCCATAGTCGCCGATCTGGTCAGAGCCCGTCGTACCATAACTAAATCGCAGTTTGCCAAAGCTCAGCACCTCGTCCCATTTTTCTAAAAAAGATTCATTGCTAAAAATCCATCCTGCACCGATCGCGCCGAAATTGGCAAACTGGCTGCCTTTTGCAAAGCGACTGGAACCGTCGCGCCGTGCCGTCACATTCAGGATGTAACGCTTCCCCCATATATAATTAATACGACCAAACAGCGCAGCGTATTTATACGCCTGATTGACCGATTCATATTGCACGAAACTTGCCGCGGACGCCGGATCACGGATCACCACGTCGCTGGTGTAGCCCATTGCTGCAACAGTTTCGCCCTGTTGTACGCTATGCTGATGGGTAGCCCCGATCAGGACATTCACCCTTGCGTTCCTTGTAGTCATGGCATAATCCAGTTGCGGCTCCGCGATCCATGTGGTCAACCGGTTTCGGGCATAGATGTGTGTGCCGGTAATCCCATTTGCGATTTGTGACGGGCTGTAGGAACGAATAGGTTCCAGACGCATTTCGTCGCGCCCTATCGCGTTATACCCAAGACTGGCTCGCGCAAAGAAGCCGGGGAATATCTGATAACTTGCCGTGTTGTTCAGAATAAAATTCGATGTCTTGCCTTCGTAGGTTTGCACCGTATTGAAAAGTGGGTTTGTCCACGTTTCATTCTCCCAGTTCAATTCGCCGTCTTCGGTATATAACGCCGGTGCCACGGGCGGCAAGGCAATTGCCTGTGCGGTCAAATCAGACACCGGCAGGATAGTTTTCTCATACGTATAGTGGGGGGTCAGGCTTAACTGAAAGCGTCCGTCCTGCGATCCGTGTTTGAGATTAAAAAGGGTTGAGGCCCGGATATAATCAAAGCTGCCGGGAAAGACCGTTGTCTCCTTGCGATAGTCTCCCGCCAGCAAGAATTGCGTGTGCTTTTCACCACCATAAACCGACAGGCTGGCATTCGTGATATGGGCGGTGCCGCCGATCAACTTGTCCTGCCAATCTGTGTTACGGGTCGTATCCCACAGGATCAAATCGCGGGCGTTCCCAGCATTCGGCATCACGTTGTCGTTCCGGAACGCCTCATGCCGCATGGTGAGCCATTGCGCGGAATTGAGCAACTTCATCCGATGCCCCACCTGCCCGATGCCGCGATAGAAACGCGCTTCGGCTCCCGGCCCTTCATGAGTGGCTCGTTTGGTCGTAATCAGCACGACGCCGTTTGCACCACGCGAACCATAGATGGCCGTGGCATCTGCGTCTTTCAAAACGTCAATGCGTTCAATGTTGGCGGGATCAATCGCATTGAGCGGGCTTGATCGCGGCAAGATATCGCCACCGACAAGCGACGATGAAAGAGTGACGGACGGATACGGAACGCCATCGATAATATACAGCGGGCTGTTGCCTTCTTCGCGCAACGAGTTTCGTCCGCGAATACGGATCGTATATCCGCTGCCCGGTATGCCCGATGTCTGCTCGATAAAGGCTCCGGCCACCCTTCCTTGAAGGGCTTGAACCGGATTCGACACGGGAGCGCGCTTGAATTCTGTGGCTAATACCGTACTGATATTGCCGACGGCTTCAGCATGCGGAACCGTGTAATACCCGGTGTTGATGGTGACCACATCCAGTATGAGCGCATCAAGCGTTACATTTAATTGATCCCCGGACTCGATTTTGAAGCGTCGGGGCACGCGACCGGCATACGAAAAGATCAAAATGTCGCCTTTAATGACCTTGATCGTGTAGTTTCCGTCTGCATCGGTGACAGTGCCTTTGTTTTCATCTTTTACCGCAATGCTGACGAGCGGCAACGGCTCGCCCGTTTGGGAATCGGTAACGCGACCCTGTATTGTGAAAATCGTCAGCTTTCTGAAAATGATAATGTTTCGTCCGCGTTCTTCAAAACCTATAGGTGTGTAAAGTAGAACCGTATCTAAAAACTGCTGAACGGTGCGTGTTCCCTCCGGGAGATAAAGATCGACATGCTGTTCAACGAGAAGCGGCTGAAACACGAACATAAAACCGGCTTGCATTTGCACTTCTCGCATCACGTCCATCATACTGGCACGGCGTGCAACGGGAATTGTTATCGTTTTTCGATTGAGATTCCCTTGTGCTTGGACCTTGGCAGTACAGAACATGGCCGCGCCAAAAATGAAGACAATAAATCCAACCTTGTGCATAAAACATATCGTGTTTAATCCGCTAACTCTATGGGCTAAGCCGGACGGGCTGACGGTCTATATGACGGCGTATACCTATACCATCCTAATGACTCGGAATAATCCAGGAGGTATAAGAAATGTCGGCAGAAAAGACGGGAGTTATAGTGAAATAACTGAAAAAGAGTAGGACAAATCCTGTCTCACACCAAAATCTGTCTTAGGACTAGTTTGGTCGCATGGTAAAACGGGGGTCGAAGGCCAAGAAAAAACTCAACAGGATTGGGGAAGTCCTGATTGAAAAAGGTCTTACGCAGTCCTGGCTTGCCGGAGAAATGGACAAGGAATTTCGGACAGTCAATCGTTGGGTGAATAACCATAGCCAGCCCCCTATCCAAAAGCTCTATGAAATCGCGAAGGCTCTCAAAATCTCCGCTCGCGAATTGCTTTACGAAAGCCTGCCGAAATAGCCGACGATACCACGGCAAGTTTGAAGTTGCATGTATCGATATGAACTAATCGATGCTGTTCAGAAAAAAATTTCGAAATATTTTGATTTAAAAAAAGCACGCCGGAAGCACGCCGAAAAACAAAAAAGGCAGTTACTCTATTTGTAACTGCCTGTCTTTTAAGCTCCTCCTCTTGGACTTGAACCAAGGACCCTCTGATTAACAGTCAGATGCTCTAACCAGCTGAGCTAAGGAGGAATGTTAAATTTGGGAGTGCAATATTACTAGGTTGAGGGGGAATAATCCAAAACCTGAGAAGAATTTTCTTACATTTTTTTAAAAAGGATTGTACCAGACGCTGTAGCCCGAAAAAATGAACATCTTCGGAAAAATTAGTGCCACCCTATGCATCTCATACTGAAATCATTCCGTTTCCTCCCGGTTCTTTTCATGGCTTCTTCCATCCTGGCTCAAAAGATCCCGTTGTACCCTGTGACGGAAAAAACAACCATCGACGGTTTTGAAAAAGATAAAGAGCCACCCTACCTGGAGTTCTTCAGGGCTCTGCCCGACTCCGCGAAGGGTACGACGATCCTGGTTTGTCCCGGGGGTGGCTACTCACACCTGGCAGACCAGCATGAAGGGCGCGACGTGGCTGCCTTTTACACCCAACACGGCTATGATGTTTTTGTATTGCACTACCGTCTGAACGCACCCGACCAGCGCGGTCATCGTTTTCCCGACCAATACCGCGATGTCACCACGGCCCTGCGTGTGATTAAGTCCCGCGCAAAGGAGTGGAAGCTGAACCCCGAGCGCATCGGCATCCTGGGCTTTTCCGCCGGGGGGCACCTGGCCTCCATGGCCACCACGATGCACCTGCCCGCCGTAAAGAAAGCAAAATCGCCAGGGGAGCAATACAGCTCGCGACCGGCGTTCTCCATCCTGATCTATCCCGTCATTGCCTTATCGGGCGCCGCCGCCCACCGCGGCAGCTGTGAAATGCTGCTGGGCAAAAATCCCGACGACGCCCTTGTCGACTCACTCTCGACGTACAACCGCGTAAATGCTCACACCCCTCCTACCTTCCTGGTTCACTCCACCGACGACGAGGTAGTGCCGCCCGAAAACAGTGTACTTTTTTACGAGGCATTGCGCAGATACCGCATACCGGCCAGTCTGCATGTCTACGACCACGGTGGCCACGGATACGGCATGGCGCCGAAGGACCCGACGTTGAATACCTGGCCGGACCTAAGCCTCGCCTGGCTGAAAAAACTCGGCTATTAGAACATCTGACTATCAACACGTTGATGCGTCTATCGAAAATTATCAGCGGTTTTGGCAACTCTGATCCAAAATGTTCGTAAGTTTACTTTGTTACACAAAGTACTTTAGTAATGAAGAAAATCCAGGAGTATGAAAAGGATCTCGCATCGATCCGCACGATGATGGAGCGGTCTGCGAAGTTCATCTCCCTGAGCGGCCTGTCGGGTGTCATGGCCGGCATCTATGCACTGGCCGGTGCGGTGGCAGCCTACTTTATTGCGTATTATCCAGTGTCACCGCTGCGGTACCGCATCTACTCCGTGCAGGACCCACCCACGTTGCTGAAGCTTATTGCCGTGGCACTTGCCGTGCTGGCGGCGTCATTGACGACCGGCTTTTTCCTGAGCAGCCGCAAGGCACGACGCGACGGCTCCAGTCTGTGGACGCCGGCCAGTCGCAGATTGTTGCTCAGTGTGTCGATACCGTTGCTTACAGGTGGTATATTTGTCCTGATCATGCTGGGTACCGGGCATTACGGGCTGGCCGCCCCGGCGTGTCTCATATTCTACGGGTTGGCGCTCATACACGGCAGCGCCAATACAGTGGATGAGATACGATACCTGGGGTATTCGGAAATAATCCTGGGGCTCCTTGCCACAGGTTTTCCGGGCTACGGTTTGATCTTTTGGGCAATCGGTTTTGGTTTATTACATATTTTCTATGGCAGTATTATGTATCGAAAATATGAGAAGTGAGTGAAGCAACGACGACGTGAAAAACCCTTTTGAACAACTCGATAAGGTATTAGAGCACAGTACCCGGCTGCAGATCATGTCCATGCTGCTGGTGCACGACGCTATTGACTTTAATACGTTTAAAGAGGAGCTGAAATTGTCAGACGGTAGCCTGGCCTCGCACATGAAAGCGCTGGAACGGGAAAACTATGTCGCCGTGACAAAATCTTTTGTCGAGCGGAAACCTAAAACAAAATACAAGATCACAGCCAACGGACGGCATGCCTTCAAGAAACACATCGACGCCCTCGAGGCCGTGGTAAGGCAGCAACGCGATTAATTTTTTTTACTTAAACACTTTCAATTTAAAAGTACTTCTGTAGTAATATATGAAGGTCAAGATGATATTGCCTGCACTGACGGAAGCTGAGAGCCCGTTCTGGCGCCCAATCAAATATTCACTTTTCCCACCGCTGGGGCTGGCCACGCTCGCTTCTTACCTGTCGCCGTACGACGAGGTCGAGCTGCAAGACCAGCACGTAGAGCGTGTCAACCTCGACGATCGGCCCGACCTGGTCGTGATACAGGTATATATCACCAACGCTTATCGCGCCTACGCGTTTGCCGACCATTACCGGGCCAGGGGTGTGTATGTCGTGCTGGGCGGGCTACACGTAACGTCGCTGCCGGAAGAAGCCGCGCCGCACGCCGATACGATTTTCCTCGGCCCCGGTGAAGATACCTTTCCGCAGTTCCTGCGCGACTTCCGCGCCAAGCGGCCGCAGAAGCGTTACTCCTCCGCCGTACGCACGCTGGCGGGTGTCCCGCCGATCCGGCGCGACCTGATCAAACGGCATCTGTACCTCGTTCCTAATTCTATCGTGGTAACACGCGGCTGCCCGCACCATTGCACATTCTGTTATAAAGATGCCTTTTTCGAAGGCGGAAAAACGTTCTATACCCAGACCGTGGACGATGCCCTCGCGGAGATCGACCGGCTGCCCGGGCGCCATCTTTATTTCCTCGACGACCACCTGCTGGGCAACGTAAAATTTGCCTCAGCGCTCTTTGAAGGTATGAAAGGTATGAACCGGGTGTTCCAGGGCGCGGCGACAATCGACTCGATCCTGCGGGGCGATCTGATCGAGAAAGCGGCGGAAGCCGGACTGCGAAGCTTGTTTGTAGGGTTCGAGACCTTCTCGCCGGAAAACCTGCGACAGAGTAACAAAAAACAAAACCTGCAGAAAGATTATCAGCGAGCAGTCAAGCGCCTGCATTCGCTGGGCGTCATGATCAACGGCAGTTTCGTATTCGGTCTGGACGATGACGACGCCGATGTTTTTAAACGCACAGTAGACTGGGGCGTCAGCAACGGCATCACTACTTCCACCTACCACATCCTCACCCCCTACCCCGGCACCGCCTTGTATGCTGACATGCAACGCCAGGGACGTATCCTCACGGACAATTGGGACCGATACGACACACGGCACGTAGTATACCAAACACGGCGCATGTCGGCCGAAACCCTGGAAGAAGGATATCATTGGGCGTACCGGGAGTTCTACCGTTGGAGCAACATCACAAAAGCAAGCCTGACACACGACTCTGCCAAACACATGCTTAAACATTTCCTCTACAGCGGTGGTTGGAAAAAATTCGAATCCCTGTGGAATTTCCTGATCAAGACCCGCAGCCTGGAAAATATGCTGCCCCTGCTGGAGGCCATCCTTTCAAAAGTTCGCACCAACCCCGGGCCCGTACCTGAACAGCCGCTCCCTGCAGCAACAACCCTTACTCTTCAATAGCACATACAACTAACTTCTTATGGAAACTACACCTTCGACTTTCAGCCTCTTCGACCGCATCGGAACCTGGTTCCGCGAATCGGTCTTCGTCAAGCTTTTCACTATCGGCATTCTAACACTAATTCTTCTCATCCCTCAATCGTGGATCGAGTCACTCATTCGCGAGCGACAGTACCGCGCCAGTTCCGTCGTAAACGAAATTACATCCAAGTGGTCGGGGCCACAGACGCTGGCCGGCCCAGTATTGGTTATCCCATTTACGAACCGCGAACGCATCGACAAGGGCAAGGATGGCATAGAGATCCGCGAGTGGAAACAAGATGCATATTTTCTGCCCGAGCAGCTCGACGTAAAGGGCAACGTTACCCCGCAGGTTTTACACCGTGGACTGTTTGATGCCGCCGTGTACGAGTCTGTCATCAACCTGAATGCCCGTTTTACCAAACCCGATTTCAAAAAGCTCGGCGTCGCCGCCACCGACATTCATTGGAACGACGCACGTCTGACCTACTGCCTGAGCGACCTGCGTGGCATTAGCGACAACCCGGTATTTATGAACGGCCAGGCGGCCTTGAATGGAGAGCCTTCCAACCAGATCGGATTCTCTACCCCCGCAACGACCGTGTCATCCCTGCTAAACGACGACAGCGATGTCGACGCTTACCGCAACGTTGCCGCCGATGGCGCCAGCAGGACCGGTATTGTGACAACACTGCCCTGGCAATCCGAAGCCGATTTCAACGGTACGGTCACAGCAAAGCTTAATTTAAAAGGCAGCAGCTTGCTCTATTTTGTGCCCGTAGGCAAAACCACCGATGTCAGCCTGCAAGGCCCCTGGGCGAATCCCAGCTTTGACGGCGAGTTTCTGCCCGAAGATCGTGAGATCACAGACAAGGGATTTACCGCCCGGTGGAAGGTGCTGCACTATAACCGTCCGTTCGCACAAGAGTGGACAGGCACAGACACGCAGCTTTCCGGCGCCAGCTTCGGTACGCGTCTGCTGATTCCGGTAGATCAATATCAAAAAAGTATCCGCACGGCCAAGTACGGCATTCTGATCATTCTGCTGACGTTTGTCTCGTTGTTCCTGGTAGAGATCATTCGTAACATTCGCATTCACGCATTCCAATACCTGCTGATCGGTGCCGCGCTGATCATCTATTATACCTTGCTGTTGTCGCTGTCCGAGCACGTCGGCTATAACACGGCGTATTTGATCGCATCGAGCGCCACGGTCGTACTGGTGAGTTTATATGCGGCCAGCTTCCTGCGCAAAGGAGGCATGATCATATTCTTCGGCAGCATCCTGGTATTCTTCTACGGTTTCATTTTCGTGATCATTCAGATGCAGGATTACTCCTTGCTGCTGGGTAGCATCGGCTTGTTCATTGTCATAGCCCTGGTCATGTATTTCTCCCGTCACGTGGCGTGGTACAAGGAAGCGGCGCTTACACAAGACACCCCGCTCGGATCATAGGGTTGCTTACCGTTGTGTAAAAGAAAAAACAGCAGGCAACGGAAGGGGCCTGCTGTTTCTGTTTGTAGCATATGTGCGTTTTATTCTTTGTCGAGGAACGGGTAGCGGTAATCTACCGGCGGCACGAACGTTTCCTTGATCGTGCGCATAGACGCCCAGCGCAGCAGGTTTACTTTCGCGCCCGCTTTGTCGTTGGTACCCGAACCACGCGCGCCACCAAAGGGCTGCTGGCCGACGACCGCACCGGTAGGTTTGTCGTTGATGTAGAAGTTACCTGCCGCATTGGACAGTTTTTTCGCGGCCAGCTCGATGGCGTACCGGTCTTGCGAGAAGATCGAGCCGGTAAGCGCATACGGCGACGTGCTGTCCACCAGCTCCAGCGTTTCTTCGAAGTTGTCTTCGTGGTAAACGTAGATCGTCAGCACCGGGCCGAAGATCTCCTCACACATCGTTACCGACGAAGGGTCTTTCGAGACAATGATCGTCGGCTCTACGAAATATCCTTTTGACTTGTCGTATTTGCCACCGGCGATGATCTCGTTCATCGGATTCTTACGAGCCTGCTCGATGTAACCGGTAATCGTGTTGAAGGCGCGCTCGTCGATGACGGCGTTGATGAAGTTGCCGAAGTCTTCGGTGCCGCCCATCTTGAACGTCTTCAGATCCTCTTGCAAATACTTCTTCACGTCTTCCCACAGGTTGGACGGGATGTAGGCGCGCGATGCAGCCGAACACTTCTGTCCCTGATATTCAAACGCACCGCGCGACAACGCGGTCGCTACTTCGCGTGCGTGGGCGCTGCGGTGAACCATCACAAAGTCCTTACCGCCGGTTTCACCCACAATGCGCGGATAGCTTTTGTACTTCTCGATGTTCTGACCGATCGTCTTCCACATGGTACGGAAGACCTTGGTGCTGCCTGTAAAGTGCAGGCCTGCAAAATCAGGGTGGTTGAACACCACGTCACCGGTAGTCGGGCCGTCGGTATAGATCAGGTTGATCACACCGTCGGGCAGACCGGCGGCTTTAAATACCTGCATAATGACATGGGCCGCATAGATCTGTGTATGGGCGGCCTTCCAGACCACGGTGTTGCCCATAAGCGCCATGCTGGCGGGCAGGTTGCCGGCAATCGCCGTGAAGTTGAACGGAGTCACCGCGAAAGTAAAACCTTCGAGCGGGCGATACTCCATGCGGTTCCACACACCGGGCGACGACTCTGGCTGCTCCTGGTAGATCTGCGTCATGAAATATACATTGAAGCGCAGGAAGTCGATGAGCTCGCACGCAGAGTCGATCTCTGCCTGGAAGGGGCTCTTCGATTGGCCCAGCATCGTAGCGGCGTTGATTTTATAGCGATACGGACCGGCCAGCAGGTCAGCGGCTTTCAGGAAGATGGCGGCACGGTGTTCCCAGCCCAGGTTAGCCCATGATTCTTTCGCACCCAGCGCGGCGTTGATGGCCTGCTCTACGTGGCCTGCGTCGCCTTCATGGAAATGGCCTAGGGTATGTTTGTGGTCGTGGGGGGGAGACAGGCGTTTTTTATCGCCGGTGCGCACTTCTTCCGCGCCGATATACATCGGTATATCCAGCTCCTGCGCGCGTGCTTCTTCAAGGGCTTTCTTTAATGCTGCACGTTCTTTGCTGCCCGGAGCGTAGCTCAGCACCGGTTCATTTTTGGGATGGGGTACCTGGAAAAATCCTTTTGGCATAATTCGATCCGTTAAGTAGGTATTAGACTAATGCGTTATTCAGGGGGGCAAAGGTAATCGAAATCACAGAATCTGCCGCAGTTCGGAAAGACAGGTAATTTCATGTGTTACAACGGTCTGGTGACTGTTCTTCTCGGGGTTAAAGAACACGTGATCGATGGCGGCATCGCGTGCACCGCCGATGTCGGTAACGAGGTTGTCGCCGATCATGATCGCTTCGTGGCACAGCGCGGCGTTGCTGCGCAGGGCAAAGTCAAAAATTCCGCGCGCGGGCTTCTTGCAACCGGCGGTTTGCGAGGTGACGACGTGGTTGAAATACCGGTGCAGGCCGGCGGCCCGCATCTTGGTATGTTGCATTTCGTCAAAGCCGTTCGTGACGATCGACAGCGTGTACCGGCCGTGCAGGTACGCCAGAATGTCGTGCGCGTGCGGCATGAGGTTCGGCTTTTGGGGGCAGATCGCCAGGTAGTCGCGGTTGAGATCGGCGACCAGTGCTTCGCTGTAGGCGCCAAACGGCTCGAGCACTTGTTTGAAGCGCTCGCGGCGGAGCGTTTCGGTGTCGATGCGGCCCGTGTCGTAGAGGTCCCACAGGGCCAGGTTCACCGCGCGGAAGCTGGCCATGAAACTTTCAAAGTCGGTTACGCCGCGGGCGGCCAGTGCGTGCGTACCGTAGAGCTCTTCCAGGGTCTCGCGCGAGTTGGTTTCGTAGTCCCACAGGGTGTGGTCGAGATCAAAAAGCACGCATTTGTAGCTTTTCCCCATGTCTCCGGCCGTCTGCATATTTTTTATGTTCATGGTTTTCTTACATCCGCGCTCCGCCGCCGCGTTGCCACTCCTGGATCTGGCGCTTGTTGACCGCCAGCTCGCGGTTGGTGAACATCGTCTGGTACACCTGCAGGTCTTTCTGCAGTTGCACGTCCTTGCGCAGGAACTGGAAGATCTGCTTGATAATGTCGCCGACTTCGTCTTTTATGTAATAGAAAACCCAGTGGTTGTCGCGTTTGTGGCTGAGGATCCCCGCATTTTTTAAATAAATGAGATGACGCGAAGTCTTGGTTTGTGTAAAATCGAGGATTTTTTCCAGGTCGGTGATACACATTTCGCCGTTCACAAAAATCAGGTGCAGGATGCGCAGCCGTCCTTCGTCTGCGCAGGCCTTAAAAATCTGCGATCCGAGGGTGAGATTGAAACTTTTCAGGCGCATGGTACATCCTTCCTTTACCGCCAAAGGTATAGAAATTAGGGCGTTATAGGGCTTATCTTTATATTTGAAATCAGAGTATCAGAAAACGTGAAAAAGAACCAGCAGAGACTCCTATTCGCCCTGGCGCTGACCCTGACGGTCCTTGGAGGCCTGCAGACAGCAGAAGCGCAAACAAGAAAGCGGGTTATCCAGCTTTCAGGGGTGATTTTGGGTGAGGACAGCGTTTCCGGCATTCCCGGGGTGCATGTCTATGTGCCCAAGGCCGGCCGCGGCACGACATCCAACGGCGTAGGCTTTTTCTCCATGCCCGTGCTGGTAGGCGATGAAATCGTCATCAGCTCCGTAGGCTACCAACACCGCTATTTCACCGTCCCCGACGACGCCCCCGAATATCAAACGATCATTGTCAGCCTGTTACAGGACACTACCATGCTCCCCGAAGTCGTGGTTGTACCGTTCCCGACAGAAGAAATTTTTAAACAAGCCGTTCTGGCCCTGAACCTACCGGCAGAAGACGCGCGCATTGACAAAAAGAACCTGAACGACGAGCTCCTCGCACTGATGCTGAAGACCACCCCCATGGATGGCTACCAAAACCAACGGTACTACCTCAACCAGTGGGCCAGCTCCACCAGCGACAAATTCCAGCCCGTTACAAACCCATTCCTGAATCCATTCAACTGGGTGAAATTTTTCAACTCGCTGAAAAAGGACAAGAAAAAGAAGTAGCACCGCCCCAGGGCTTTTGAGAGTTAATCCTTTCTTAGTATTATTGCAGCCGTTTTGCTCGAAACGGGTCGAAAACAACAGAAATGTGGTTTTAGATTCCCAAGAGCATCACATGGATTCGGGGTGTAGCGCAGCCCGGTTAGCGCACCACGTTAGGGACGTGGGGGTCGGATGTTCGAATCATCTCACCCCGACTTTAGGAGTATCAATCTCCATCGGAACCCCTTAAATCGTATGATTTAAGGGGTTTTTCGTTTTTATACCCTCAAACAAGCACTTACAAACTCAAGGTTTCCGTGTCCATTTTGTGTCCAAGACATACCGCGATATGTTTGGACACAGAAGGAAAAGATGTCAACACGCATCTCATTTTAACACTGCTCGCCATGAGTCAATTAACCGTTCTCAACATCAAGTTTTTCGTCAAAAAGAACAGAGCTAAAAACAACCTCGCTCCTCTCTACGTCCGCATTGCCTACGGCACCAGCTCCGTCGATTTGTCTCTCAAAAGAGACATAGACCTCGCCAACTGGGATGGCCCAAACGGTAGGCCTATCGGCAGCCGCGACGATGTCCGCGCCATCAACAACCAGCTCGACCAGGTCCGTGCCGAAATTACCAACTGCTACAGCGAGTTAAAGTATCAGAAAAAAGACATCACCGCCGAAGTCGTCCGTGATCTATTCTGTGGCATCGTTCCGAAAGAGCGCACCCTGGGCGAGCTGGTCGAGTATCACAACGGCCACTTAAAACATACACTGGCGTGGGGCACGATGAAAAACTACATCACCACGCAGGCCTACATCACGCGCTTTATAGAAAAGAACTATCAGGTCTCAGACCTGCCGCTGTCTCGTCTTTCATACACGTTCCTGGTTGATTTCGAAATCTTTCTACTCAACTACAAGCCCCTCGATCATCACAAGCCGTGTACGCACAACACCGTGCTCAAACACATCGAGCGCCTCCGCAAGATGATTAACGTGGCCATCAAAAATGAATGGATTGAAAAAGACCCCTTCGCAAAATTCCAGGCGAAGTTCATTCGCAAAGACCGTCAGATTCTAAACGAAGAGGAAGTAGACGCGCTCGAACAAAAAGATATTAAAGTAGACCGGCTGGCCTGGGCCCGCGACCTTTTCGTATTCAGTGTTTATACCGGCCTCGCCTATTGCGATGTGATGACGCTCACCTCGCAGAACGTTACCCGCGGCATAGATGGCGAATATTGGATAATTACCGCGCGTCAGAAAACCCACCAATCCGTTAGAGTGCCCTTGCTGCCCAAGGCAATGGAAATTGTAACAAAATACCGCACTGACCCCAGAGCGCTTGCCGCTGGCACATTGTTCCCAACATTGTCCAATCAGAATCTAAACGCCTACTTAAAAGAGATTGCCGATATATGCGGCATTGAAAAGAACCTTACGTTTCACCTGGCCCGTCATACCTTCGCCACTACAATCGCACTTTGCAACGGCGTGCCCATTGAAACTGTCTCGAAGATTCTCGGCCATACTTCCATCCGCACCACGCAGATTTATGCCAAGGTAGTAGAGAAGAAGGTAAGCCAGGATATGAGTTCGCTACGCAGCAAGTTGTTAGCGAAGTCACAGCCCACCCCGCATTTCAAAGGTCTGCAAGCAGCTCAATAAAGCAGGTCATGAATTATCCCACCTATGAAACGATTGTAGCAGAAAGCTACGGTCATTTCGATTTCACTAGCATTGGCCGCAAAGGGAAAGTAAAAAAGAGAATCATCTTCAGGCAAACGAGCGACAAAGAACTTGTTTTACTTGCTCTTGTAGATGTTCGCAAAGATGGCACTTTCGATGACAAGGTCGTTACCGACAATGGCGATAGAGATAAAATACTGGCGACCGTCGCGAAGGCCATTCGCTTTTACACTGACAAGTTTCCGGATAAGTGGATAGCCTTCGAAGGCAGCACCGATGCACGGACGCGATTATATAGAGTAGCAATTGCGCTCCATATAGTTGAACTCTCCAAACATTTTATTGTTCGCGGGGCGCTACTTAATCATACAAAGACTCACCCTTTTTCAGTCGGTGTTCCTTATGTCGCATTTTTTATTAAAAAGAAAATTGAATAAATTTACAGTATGAAAAATCTCTTAAAAGAAGCAGATAAAATCACTTTTAAAGTTGTTAAAAGTACCATAAGTGAAGCCGAGCTCGAAAAGATGTCGGCAAAAAAAACTGCGTCTATGAACAAGCTTTTAGAAAGGTTGGATTTGACGAGCCTTCCAGGATATAAAAAATCGTAAGATCTAAGCTATCGCATAGCAGCAAAAGGGACCGCATTGCGGTCCCTTTTTTGTGCATCCATACATTGTTTATGACTAATCACTCTTATAATTAGCTTCAGGTTATGAAGGAATATATAACTTTATCCTATGAAAAACCTCTTAAAGGAAGCTGACAAAATCACATTCCGAGTTGATAAACGGATGAAAAGCGCTGAACATCCAGAAAACTTAAAAATGTCAGCTAAGAAAGTTGCGGCGACAAATGAAATTTTAAAAAACGTTGACCTTTCAGTGCTACCAGGTTATAACGACAATCTTAAAAAATCATAATAATATTACGTTCAACTGACAGAAGGGCCGCAATGCGTTCCTTTTTGACTATGAAAAAATAGCAATTTTTATCCTATGAAAAATCTAGTGGAGGAAGCACAAAAAATCAGATTCCGGGTTGACAATAAACTCGACAATCGTGATTGGCCTAAGCTCTCACCAGAAAAGACTGCAGCTGTTAATGAGATGGCAAAGAATATTAAACTACCTGACCTTCCGAAGAACCGGGGTTAACGGGCATAAGCTTCAACGAGTTGTCTTCATAGGTCTCAGCCAACTTAGACAGATCACCCAGCATAGTTTTCTCTTCGGTCGTCAAATGATGGAATCCGCCCGCCGTCGTCGCCTTGTTCAAAAACGAATCGATGGTTTTCATCGCCAACTTATATTCAAGTTCATTTCCTATTTTAGCCAGCATAGCTATAATTCTATTATTCGCAATATAAAAGGACAGGGAACCATTCCCAAACACGCATAAAAACCATCAAGGGCGGCCAAACAACCAAAAGCCGCCCCGATGGCATGCGGGTTACCCCGCTTTCTCAACGCTCTCCGTTTCCTGTGGCGCAAGCGAAATCACCAGCTTGTCATCCACATAATCCACAATCACCCGCGCTCCGGCTTCAAAGCCTAATCGGCCGAGCCACAAACCACGTACGCACAGCTCTGGCACCATGATCCCTCCTTTCAGCAGATACTTACGTTGCCGGTATCTTTCCTGCACCGTTGCCTTCCGCTGCTTAAAACTGTTTACACCATTGCTTACAACCATTTCCGTCGTTCTTAAATTATCCGTTTCACTAAGCATAGTTTTCAAAGTTGTCCTGCCACTCGCTATTCTCCTCGTCGATATTTACTAATCCTGCCACAACCAAACTACCAGTCGATGGCCGCTTCTTCCGGTGGTTCTTAATCGCCTCATATACCTCACTTGCTACCTCCCGATGGTTACTGAGGTCTGCACAAACCCGTCCAGAATACTGCTGCAATAAGTCCAGATACCACTGCCAGCTGTCAGCCGGTATTTGCAATGCTTCCAAACTGCTATGCAGCGCATAGCCCAGCTGATAATCCAGTCGCTTCACCTCCGCGTTGTGCTCCCGTTGCGCGTGCCTGCCTTTTAATTCATCAGGCCGATGCGATTGAACGATGGCATTCCTTTTATACGCTCTCAAAACCTCACCAAGAACGTCTACGGGGCCTTTTCCGGCCTCACCTACAGACTCATTCAAGTTTTTATTTTTCATGGTTCTTTACGATTGGGTGTTTAGCTATGCAGCCTTCTGCTTTTTCTTTTGGTCTCTACGAAATTCCCGTCTGCTTAGCGCATAGACATCGATGTCCGGCCGTGGCCTATCACTAACATTGGCTGCCAATGGTGGATCCGGAAAATTCCGAATGATATACTCTTCTTTACGCAGTTCCATATACACCTTAAATGCTGCTCGGGTCAGCTCTTCCAGCGTTTGCCCACAACCCATAGCACATAAATCTACGAGGGTCAAGTATGCCCTTACCGTTACCAGGTCGTATTCCCCGGGCTCCAATCCGCACAGCCTCATATTTGGGTCGCGTTCTATACTTCTTTTCAGCATTATATCCTGTTGCGTTTGGAGCACGTCATTCAGAATGGTACTAATGGTTGCTATGATGTCAACCGGTAGTCTAATCGTCCCATATTCCGATCTGTTCACTTTCATGTTGTTAAAGGTTACTGTTACACAATTTTTACTTTTTGCCATCTTGTTTTGACTCCCAACAGTTGCCGCCGGTTGGTATATTTCATCCCTTGCGGCAGCGTCTCATTGTGAATTTTTAACATTCAAGGGTTAAGTGCGCACTTCCTTGTTTGATGATATTAATTTACGGAGTGGCTAGTGTAAATTTTTTCCCGGTAACGTTCACTTTTAACATTGTTGTGTGAATTTTTAACACTGACAGGTATATACTATTCCCAAAAATTCATTTGATAAAACTTGCTTATTAAAAACCTGAAAATGCTATATTTGTATTATGTCAGAATCGATAGAAACATCTAATAAAGCAAAGGCTCACCACGGTCATAATGTGAAGCGCTTCCGCCAAATGTTGGGACTTAAACAAGAGGCTTTTGGCGAAAAGTTGGGAGACGATTGGACAATACGCCGCGTATCCTATCTGGAGAATCAGGAAACCATTGAACCTGAGTTAATCGATGCCGTAGCCAAGGCATTAGGCATTCCGTCTGAAGTGCTCCTAAATTTCGACGAAGAGAAGGCAGTGTATAATATTCAGCATAACCATGATAATGCAGTTAGTCATGCCCATGGTGCCGTCTACTACACACCTACTTTTAATCCACTCGACAAGTACGACCAGCTGGTCGAAAAAATGGAAAAGCTCTACGACGCCTTGCTCCAGTCAGAGCGTGAAAAGAATGCCTTACTCGAAAGGCTTCTCGCAGAAAAATCAAAATAGCCCATCCGCCACCGAAAGGTGGCTTTTTTATTCTCTAACATCGTGCCCGCCCACGAAAACCAGTCATCATTTATACTTTCCACTTCCCTATAAAGTATACTTTTTGGGGAAGCGATAAATCCCGCCCGCCCGCCCCAAACCAGGATTCCTAAGTATACATTTCCCATTCTGGTATAACATTTGGGGAAACTTTCCGTTTTGTACAATGTATTATACCAATCACCCCTGAGACCATGAAATCGTTGCACCATGAGAGTAACCTTGAAGTTACCCACTTACTCAAACCCAACATTCTTTACTGTAACTGGATCGGCCCACAAACAACGGAAGGCATAAAGCAATCCGGCGCCGTTATACTCGACCTCCAGGTACGCCATGCCTTCCGAAAGATCTTGAACGACAATACCCAAGTCGTTGGCCCCTGGCATCTAGCCGCCCGTTGGACCGCCGACGAATGGTTCCCCGCCATGGTCAACGCCGGCATGACGCATTTTGCGTGGGTACTATCGCCCAATGTATTCGCCGAGACCTCCGCGAAAAGAGCGTTACCAACCGGCGACGTCGTCACAACATTTAAATCCTACGACGATGCCTTTGCCTGGCTGACGGACAAGCCGTAAAGCCACAACACTTTTTTATTCATAACCCTGCCAGTGGCTATACGCCGCTGGCCAGGGCTTGCCATGACTTTTTTTTAACTCCCCCGATACCGCTAATGAAAACGATCATCAAACAAACATTCCAAAACGAGCTGCAGCGATTTGAAAATATAATCCTGAAAGACCTCGCCGATTTCTTCAAACAAACCCCTGAACTGGAGCCTGAGTTTCTGCCTGATTTCTCCATGGCCATCGCCGAGGAGGTTCAGGACGTTAAAGACCGCCTTTCACTCAGCTACCTTGTCTTCGACTCGACCAAACTCCCGCTCCACATCCAATACCATCAACGAACGTTGTACACCCTGGCCGGCCACCTGCTCAGATATACCACACCCGCGCAGCTCGTCGACATACAGCTCCAGGACGATCCACAGACGTTCTGTCAAATCCTCTATCATGCTATCGAAGATCTTCTCGACTTCATACGTACACACTTCCCCCAATACTTCGACCAGGATGTATGGATCCCGATTCCCTACCAGCGCATCGTACGCCATCACGTATGCCCCGACCTGCCCACTCTCCGCACAGCCTTGCTACATCGTGGTGTAACCCTCGACCTGATCGCCATCGCCATGCTTCCGCTTTCACAATTCGCTGGCAACAAGACGCCTAATCGCGTCACACATCGCGCGGTCGCCTATCTATGCCAGCTAAAGGCGCGGCTCATGAGCCTGGCCACTTCGCGGGTAGACAATCCCAACCGCCAGTTGGTACAAGTACTGTGCGAGATTAATTTCAATTCTCCAGACTTTGTCGCCTACTGTACCGCCTACATGAAACACGGGCCCCATAACTCGCAACAGTTTGCCGACGGCGGTCCACTCATGTTGTACCGCTTCCGAAAGCTTTTACTTCAAATGCAGCCAGCCGTGGACCTGGCACTCGATCCATTATCACCTCCCCTGCAGGACACACTCTGCACCTGGATCGATGCTGAACTCTCCTACAACGAAGCCACCCAACACGCCTATGACATACCACCATCACCTGGCTGGGCCAGCGTCATTGCCAAGATCATTATTTCCCTCACAGGCGGTCAACTCAGCTACCTGTTCAGCATCATGATCCGCGCAGACATCGTGAAGAACAAAAATAAAAAAGAGCTTGGCGGCATCCTGGCCACCGTCTTCCAGACGGACACCGCCAGCGACCAGGGCGACAGTTACCGCCAGCAGCTCTACCGTGTTGACATCCGGACCAAGAAAACCATCGAGTCAATTTTAGACAAAATGCTCCAGCTCGTCCGTAAAGACACAGCAAACACCAGCATTAGGTAAAAAATCTTAAAAAATTTTCCATTCATTTTCACGCAAAGAGATTGAAACCATATATCACCATGATTCACTTTGATCCGTTATACTCGATTTTGACATTTTACACACTCTTTACACACTTTGTGTGTATGGACTTGCATTGCTATATCTCTTTCATTTGTCCTTATCAAACTATAAAAGTTACATATGGCAACAGCAAACATTGTTACAATCGAAGATCTCGAAGTCTTCAAAAAGAGCCTTCTCCACGACCTGGTCAACCTCATCACCGAACGCAAAAACACCCCTTCTCGCGAATGGTTAAAATCCCGCGACGTCCGGCGCATCCTCATGATCTCCCCCAACACCCTGCAACAGCTCCGCGAGCGCGGCAAACTTTCGTTCACCAAAATCGGCAGCATCTACTACTATGCCTATGCCGACATCGCCAAAATGCTCGAAGAAAACAAAGCCCCCACACGAGACGAATTCGCAGCCCAATTTGATGATGAGGCACCGATAAAACCTCACAGAAAGGCATGAACTACATCTATCTCATCAGAGATTGGATGCAGGTCATGCGCGAGGACGACCGGACCAAGACCCAGCACTTCGCCCTGTACATGACGTTGTTCCAGGAATGGAACTACAAATTCTTCCGCAACCCCATCACCCTCAATCGGGAGAACATCATGGCACAGGCAAGAATCGGCACAGTAAACTTCTACATCAAGACCATGAAGGAGCTTGCCGAGTGGGCCTACATCCGGTACGAACCGTCCTACGATCCGCGCCAAGGCAGCCGCGTCTACCTTCACGTATTTCGTGATGGTGACGATAATGGTGCCAGTATAGGTAGCGATAATGGTGGTGATATACCTGGCGATACAGGTGGCGATAATGGTGACCATAATGGTACCGATATAGGTGACCGTAATGGTGGCCGTACAGCTAGCGATAGAGGTGACCATAATGGTAGCAGTATAGGTGACCGTAATGGTGGCGATAATGGTCGAGAGACGTTATATAAAACAAATACAAACACTACAAACAAGTTAAACAGTATAAACTCTTATGGCACAAGCAATGAAAATTCAAATTTTGTTAACGATCGGGGGGCGGACCCGTACGCGCAAGCAACTGGTACCGGTAATCATTTTCGGAAAAAAGAAACTTCCGGGGGGCGGGGGGCCGGCCGCGGCCACGACATCCCGGCCTCAGTCCAGGAAGCCCAGGAATACTTCCTCGCCCAGCAGTCCACGACCGACGAAGCCGAAAAGTTCTGCAACCACTACCAGGCCAACGGCTGGCTAATGGGCGGCCGCACGCCCATACAGGACTGGCGTGCCCAAGCCCGCAACTGGATCAAAAACGCTATCAAATTCACCCATGAAAACCGAAGCACCCAACAACCGAAACCAGGTCCCCTCAACAACGGCCCAAAAAATTACGGGGAGCCCTTCTGATCCACTTACTCCGTCCAGCGTTCCCCCTTCCGGGGGAACCGCTGTCGGGCTGGCTACACCTCCCGCCGGCGCCGACGCATTGCTCGAAACAATCGGCGGCTACAGCTTCCAATGGCTTATTCACAACCTGGAGGCCCATGGCCGCAAACAGTTCGGCCCAAGTTTCGCCATCCGCCAGACAGATCACAACCTCATGCGCCGCCTCTTGGTATACTTCCTGGCAGACGCCAACAAAGCCTCTCAGTTGGGCATTGATCTTCACAAAGGCATTTTCCTTACCGGCCCAATAGGCTGCGGCAAAACCACCCTCATGAGCCTAATGCGCCTTATACCCGGCCCCGACCAAAACTTCACCATCAAGCCCACGCGCGACATTACCTTCGAGTTCATCCAGGACGGCTACGAAGTCATCCACCGCTACAGCCGTCTGTCATTCCATGCTCATGGCCCACGTACATACTGCTTCGACGACCTGGGTGCCGAGCAAGCCTTGAAGTACTATGGCAACGAATGCAATGTCATGGCCGAAATAGTCCTTTCCCGCTATGACTTCTACAAAGCCTTCAGCATGCTCACCCACTTCACTACCAATCTTACAGCCAGCGAAATCGATGCTATGTACGGCCCACGCGTTCGTAGCCGCATGCGCGAAATGTTTAACCTCATCTCGTTCGACGACAGGCATAACGACTTAAGACAATAACCGCATTGCACGGGACTCGTCATCCAACTGATCGTACCACCCAACATTTCCCCACAGGGGAGACGCCCGGCGGTACGATCGGAGTACCTCTTTCCTTCGCTCACCGAAAGTTAGATAGGCAACACCGGGCCCCTTTTAAGAATCAGAGATACGCAAGCCAGAAACAACGACCACGCGTTCCCGTTCACGATTTATTGAAAATTGACTATCCTTTTCAACAATGAACTCACAAAGGCCAGAAAACATCTCAGTGGTATATTGTCCCACTACCTCGTAGCTAAAGCTCTGCAATTCTCTTATCGAAAAATACAGATGTGAAAGCTTTACGCCTTGATGATACCCTCGCAATACCTCTGCAATTTCGACACACGCAGCTGCACACCCGGTGAAGGCAGATGCAATTCCTAGAGTGTAGCCACATCCCACAATGTCCTTTGACAGTTTCTCCAATACAGGTGAAGTGTTGTGCACCGAGGTATTGGCCCAAAATTCCGATGGCTCTAAAGCGATGTTTGGAAAGGCGTTGAATCGCACCATATCGAAGTTCAGTCCTGCGCCAAGGCCGCAATCAAGAACAGCCTTAAAATCAGCGATCCTAAAACTTCTTCTTGCTGCTATATTATCAAGACCGGCAAGTAAGATCTGAGGATCTTGTTCTTGCCGAACATAATGGGCATCATACTTTCTCTCTACTATTCGTGTTGTAATTCCGCGTCGTTCAAGCCAGCCCGCAACAATTCTTGTCTTTGGTTTTCCTACACTTTCAAATTCAGAAAGCATTCCCGAGTCTAAATTCCCCAACACTACTTTATCATCGTCTTGAAGCTTGACCTCCAATTCGCCTGGCGTCTTAAAAGGAAAGTGTCCTATAACCCAGGCGTAGGCCTGGCCCAAGTGTCCCAGTCCCAAAGCCCATATTTTGTTTGGGAACGAATGAGGTATTGGCCCCTGCGCTTCTGAACCATTCCATTGTAGATCAGGTCGCCACAGAGAAATACCAGTGACTTCTTGTCCAATACTCATATCGAAGTTCGCCACGCGAAGAAATATTGCCCCAACGATCAATGCACCGCCGAAAATACCTCCTAGAGGAAAACTTTGATCTCCAGGGAGGGTGATTTCGCTCGCCATTGGTGGAAGTATACCGGCCGACCAGTTATTCACTAACAACCCCCAACTTCCATCGGCGGCGGGCACGTTGCCTAGCGTCACCACAGGACAATCAGTCGGGGCTGTCGTAGGATTGACGATCGCTCCCAATTCCATAGCAACCAACGCGAGGTTATTTTGTTTATAGCCAGGCAAAAGAGCTTTTGCATCATTTCTTACTTTTACAAAAACCCCACCTTTAAAACATCGCTTTCCCGCGTTGACCATAGTCAACAGTGCGGCCTGTTCAGATATTGATGATAGAATACTATCCTGGCAAACTATTAACAGCCTATACTCCCGCAACATATCATCAATCTCAGCAAATACGTCCTGACCAAGCATCGCTAACATCGGATCCCGTTCTAAGAACGCAACGGCTAGCCTACTAACAGAATCCCTCTTCATATCAAGAGGTTTCCTAACGTGGAATTTTTCCGTAAAGTGATGTGACGTCCATCGAAATCGATTACCCTGATATTCGTAAGTGCCTACGCTATTAAAATCGCAGACGGCAGGTTGCGCAAAATGCGGTACAATTAAAGCCAAATGACCTTTAATTTTTACCATCGGATTTTCTTCATCAATACCACTCTGTCTTACACTTCCATAAGGATGAGTGTGAACGTCTGCCCTAACGACAAGCCCGTTATCGACACAATAATCCGAAAGCCTTATGAAAGCACGTTGAGTCAAATGTACGCCGCCGGTATCGAAGGAGCCGGGTTCCAGCTCATCGTAATACAATGCCGCAACAATTTCATTTGATCCTTCCTTTGAGAGTAAGAAAGCGCCGCTCTCGGTTTCTCCGTTTCCCCTTAACCTTAATTGTATGTATAGTTCATCCCAAAAGGCTTCAGTCATTACCAATTTATCCTTGTACCCCATGATAGTTTTCTCCGTTTAAAATTTCATGCACTATGGCCAAGTACTGGTCGATCCGGGAAATGCCTGAGCGCCAAGCTACAGCCGGAAAATTTTGCACCCACTCTGGATGTGAAGTTACGCCTCCTCTATCCCAAGGAGCATAGAGTTGGTCAGGTACCGAGAAATTAGACTTGAAGCCTTCGCTAAATGGTCCGGTCACTTTCGGCCAGAGGCAATTTTCCAATCTGCTATTTTTAACTACATCCCAAAAGCAACCAGCCGGTGCGGCGACGTTATAGTTGTCAACGCGAATTTTTAAAAAATACCTTTCAGGAGCAGGGTCCGGTCGGGTCGCGGCAGCAATCCAGAAGGTAGAGAACGGCCATTGCTGGCCGTTCTCGTCTTCTACATTTTTCAAACGATGTTCACCCCAGTAGCCAAGAATTTCGCCCTGGCGATACTCCGGGAGCTGCAAATGAGCTTCAAACAATAATCTATCGGCTGTCATCCTGCAAATGCATTAGGGTCCGCTAGATAAAATTTGATTCCACAGACAGGATAGTCTGAAAAGTACCCGACCGGATAATTACGGTTCACCTTTGAGTTTTGGTCCTCCGTCTCGTAAAGCTCGAGGTTATTGCCGGCAGGGCCGTCTATACATAAACCCTCAATCGCGTCCTTTCTGACGTGCTTAATTAGCTTAGACGGTGGATAATCTCCACTGAACACCTTTCCTGCATAAATAATGGAAACGCGAACTTTTCGACAACGATGGATCACAAAAGCTTTCCGCTCTTTAACCTTAGCGTCCTTCGACAGCTCTTCCGGCTCGTCAAGCAAATAAACTTCTTGGTCTTCTAAGTTGTCGTCTAAACCGACAGTGTTGGGTGATGCTATTTTGATCAGCTCACCAATTTTGGCATGCTCGTCCGAGGTGACTTCCTTTACCACCTTGGACGGCAAATAAACTACTACTTTCATAGCGTTGTTTGTTTGGTCCATTAAATCGACATCCGAATCGAATGACATGCCTTGCATGCCCCGATAGACTTCATCGGCTCTTTGGTCCACCTGAACATAGGTGCTCCTTTTGAAGGCTTCGGGGAATCCTCTTAAGTGGTATTCTTTACCGTTTAAGTGTAAAAGAGGCCCGCTTGGCACCGAATGCGGCTTAGGCGCACTCTGATTTGGACAATAAGGGAAGATCGCGTACTTTTGAATTGCAAATGATTATCAAGTACTCTCGGTTTACCAGACCGGGTGATCTACTTAGAGTCAAACCAGGGGGCCAAACGGTCTCCTGTTTTTTTTATGTTTATGTTAAATGTTTACGTTAAATCACCCCTTCCTAGATCGTCTAGCCAGGGTGGCAAATTCTCAAATTCGTTCAACCAAAAATCTTCGGGTCTACCAACTACGACGTGTTCTCCTTGACGTTCCAGATCGCTATCCTGGAGAACCTGCACATTCATCTGACTAGCAATACCTGCCAGAAAAGGATCAGCGCTGAGGAGCCGCATTTCGTTTACTATACAGTAGTATAATACAATAGCGTCATCTGCGGTCAAGCCTCGTGAATATTTCCGTTTGTATTCGAAGATGATCGTACCAGGAACTTCTTCTTCATCGATAATCTGTATATACCCCATCCACTTATAGGGCTCAAGAAAACTCCGTATGCTACCGGGCAGATTCAACCATTCCGTCTCCAGTACAAAGAACTCGTGTTCTACACCGCCCCCCAGGAAAATCGAGAAAAGCGACTCAGCTCGTCTAGCCACTGCTTTCATTTTTTTACAATGCAATTAGTTCGTTAAACATATCTACACTACCTCCAAGTTGTTCATATTTATCTTGCCCAATTTTGTTTTCAGCGACCGCCCTATAAAGCAACTGTTTGTGTCTTAAGGCCGTCTCATCACCACTGAAATTAACTATACTCTTTCCATCCAGCTCTTCAAGTATTAGTCGTTTCTTTTCCCACGATATAATATTGGCGAAAGCAGCACTTACAAGAATTGCACGGATCGAAATCCCATATTTTTGCTTAATTAGATTTAATTCCTGGAGGCTTATCCCACTTCGTGCCTGCCCGAGCTCACGCCACAGCAGCTCCTTGGGCAAAATCAGCATTGACGCAAAGGCATTACAAATACTCTCAACCACTTCATATTTCACGTGCTTGGGAATTTGCAAGATCAAGTGACCGAGCTCGTGCAGAGCTGTGAAACGCTTCCTGGTTACTTCCTCTATGGCACTATTCAGAACCACAATCGGGTTCCCGTCATAACGAGCACTCAATCCTTCGAATCCTGCAGGTCCTCTGAACTCGACAACCTTAACGCCACGATTTTCAAGCACACCGACGACATTGGCAAAGGGATTTTCATATATACCCCATTTTCGACGAACTTCAAGCGCAGCTTCTTCGGCTTTGTCCTTGCTGTCTATATCGCCCATGCTTTTAACCGGGTTGACGAACTCGATCTTACTATCCAGAATATCTTCAAGTTCGAGAACGTACCGAATTTTGTCGAACGCTACGTGCTTCACCATATCTAAGATCTCATCGTCCAACGAAGCCTCTCGTCTGTACTGAACGCTCTTTTCAAAGCTGGAATCAATGACTTTAAAGCCATAGTTAAAGAGGTCAAATGGCTTAATTTCATTGAACAAGGGCTCAAAGGGAAATTCTAATGCTTTGGCTATTCTTCTCACAACGGCCGTACTTGGACTTGTAGTGTCTTTTTCGTAGCTGGCGAGAGTTTGCCTTGTCACATCGATTTCCTGAGCCAACACATCTTGCGATACTCCGCGGAGCCGCCTTACCATGGCGATGTTGCTCCCGAGGGTGCAGGGGTCTGTTGACGTTTCCATGACTGTTGATGTTGTTTCGGCCATAATTAGCTTGTACTGATATCGGATTTACCTATTTTTTTAGTGATACCACAAAGATGTATGATAAAACTAACATAACCAAAATGAAAAATAATTCAATGTTAGATTTTAATTGTAAACAACTGAAATACAACAGATTGACATAAAACATTTTTTGTAGATCGACGCAATAGTTTGACTCTATTTACCATTCCCATCGACTCCAGCTGCACATTGTCCAATGCCGCCATCCTGCGCTGGCCAACGCCACCCCACCGCACATGCCCACCCGCCCTGTGCCTCCTTCGGCAGGCATCAAGGTAGATAAGGAGCGCTTGCGCGCGGTTGGTTGTGGGGCCGGCACAAAAGGCCCGCCAGGCGCTCCACTTCGTTCCGCCCCTGTCATGCCTTTTGTCCGTCCCCGCTGATAGTATTTGAATGGCGCCGCTTCGCTCTGCCGCATATTGCGGTCAGCTTTGACACAACCACCCGTGCTCGCGCGGTCTTGTCCTGCCCTTATTTTCTGCGGGGGGACCGCAGAGGCAGGCCAAGACCAGGTGTTGGTGCGCGCCTTGATCCTCGCCGGCTCCCCCCGCACCCCCCACTCGCCGGCTCGGGCGCGCAAATACCAAATGCAGTTGCTTACGCCCATGGGGCCGGCACAAAAGTCCTGTCAGGCGCTCCACTCCGTTCCGCACCTGCCAGGCCTTTTGCACGGCCTGAATGTATTGATTTGGCTCCGCTTCGCTCTGCCTAACAACCAAGGCAAGCGTTGCGACACAGTAGTAGACGCCGCCCCTTCCATTGCACGGAAACCCGTAATAATTTTCTCAAATCCTGCATCTTTTTCCGGAAGCTCCGTCTTAACAGTAGCACAGCATATAAGACAATGGAAACAGCAAAATCACTTCCCGTAGCGATCATCGGCGCAGGCCCCGTCGGGCTGGCCGCCGCTGCCTACCTCACCGTCAGAAACCAGCCTTTCGTGCTGTTCGAGGCGGGAGATACCGTCGCTGCCAACATCCTCACCTGGAAACACATTCGCGTATTCTCCCCCTGGCGTTATAATATCGACAAAGCCGCAAGGCAGCTCCTGGAGCAAACCAGCTGGCAAAGCCCCGACGACGAGGCACTGCCCACCGGCGGCCAGCTTTACAAGCAATACTTCAAACCCCTGGCCGACCTCCCAGCCCTCGCACCTCACATCCACCTACAAAGCAAAGTAGTGGCCATCGGCCGCACCGGCCAGGACAAAATGAAAACCGCCGGCCGCGAGCGTCTGCCCTATGCCGTCCAGGTACTTCACAACAACCAGGTCGAGCAGTTCCTGGTCAAAGCCGTCATCGACACATCCGGCACCTGGAACTTCCCGAACCCCATTGGCTCCGGCGGCACGTTCGCCATCGGCGAACAAGAGCACCGCGACAAGATCTTCTACGGCATCCCCGACATCCTCAATACGCACGCCGAACGCTATAAAAACAAGAGCGTTCTTGTCGTCGGCAGTGGCCACTCATCCATCAACGCCGTACTCGAGCTTGACAAGCTCAAAGAACAATACCCCGACACCCAAATCCACTGGGTACTTCGCAAGCAAAACATCCATGACGTATACGGCGGCCAGGAGAAAGACGCCCTCGAAGCACGCGGCGACCTCGGCATTAAAATCGAGCAGCTTGTAAATGACGATCGCGTTAGCGTCTATACCCCGTTCCATATCCAGCAGGTAATAAAGACCGGCGACGCACTCACTATTGTCGGCCTACAAAACGGCATCAAACTCGCGCTTCCCGGCATCGACCAGGTCATCAGCAACACCGGCTCACGCCCCGACTTCAGTTTCCTGCGTGAAGTCCGCCTGAGTATAGATCCTTCCCTTGAAAGCGTCGCACAGATTGCCGAACTCATCGATCCCAACATCCACAGCTGCGGCACCGTCCGCCCGCACGGCGAGAAAGAACTCCGTCACCCCGACCAGGACTTCTACATCGCCGGTTCCAAAAGCTATGGTCGCGCCCCCACCTTCCTCATGGCCACCGGCTATGAGCAAGTGCGCTCTATCGCCGCTGCCATAGACGGCGACCTCGAAGCCGCAGCCAACGTTGAACTTGATATGCCCGAAACCGGCGTCTGCAGCGTCAGCAACGTCCAAACCGCCACCGCGTGCTGCGGCGCTCAACCCGAGCCACAGCAAAAGCCCGCCGTCGCCTCATGCTGCGGATAAATACAACACAGGGTACGACGTTAAGTCCCGCTATCCACGCATCGCTGACGCTTGCTTTCGCTGGCATCAGCGATGCCTTTTACATTTATAGTGCAATGATCGATTAAGATATCCTAAGCATGGAAGTAGCCGAGATATACACACATTTCCGCCAAAGCCTGTTTGCCTACATCCGCAGCAAAACACGCTCAAAGGAAGATGCCGAAGACATCTTCCAGGAAGTCTTCATGAAGATTTCCAACAACGTAGATAAGATCTCGCACGAAGACAAACTCCCCAACTGGATCTTCCGCACCACGCGCAACGCCATCATAGACTACTACCGCGCCAAAGCCGCCACCCCAAACGTCCCGCTGGACGACACCGCCACCACCGACAAACCCATAGAAGAAGACATTGACTCCACCCAAGGCCTCGACCGCTGCATGGGCTGCATGATTAGACTACTTCCAGAAGAGTATAAAGACATTCTCATAGACGCCGAACTCAACGGCATCCGCCAGAAAGAACTTGCCGAAAAGTACGACATGCCATACCCCACGCTACGTTCTCGCGTTCAGCGAGGCCGCGAACGCCTCAAACAGCTGTTCTACAACTGCTGTCACATCGAAGCCGACAGCCGCGGCAACATCCTCGAAGCACACGGCCGCGCAGACTATCACAACCCCTGTCATAACTGCATAAGCAACCAGCAAAAATAGTCTCGTCGCCGCTGCATCATTTTAAAAAACCTCCGTCTTTATAATTGAAAACAGTAAGACCATGGATACATCACTCGAAAACATCCCCGTCATTACCAAGACCAAACCAGCTCCGCGCACGATCGAAGCCCCGGCATCTTCTTGCTGCACGCCAAAAGTAGAAGCCGCTGCCTGCTGCGAGCCTAGCAAGGCGCCGGAAGAAAACAACGGCGCATGCTGCGCTCAACCAACAGACGGCACAGAATGCTGCGACAAGTAACAGAAGCAAGGTGAGGATCAAAACGATCCTCGCCTTGCGTAATATTGTTATCGGCGCACCAGCTTTGGCGACACCGCGTTCCATTCCGCCACAGCCTCGCGAAGATCCTTCTGAAACACCGGGTTCTGCAAATAGTACTGAACCATCTTATACGACAGCTGCCGCGACGCCTCATTATCACTCGGATAGTGAATTCCCATAATCTCCCGCGAGCGCCTGATCTCTTCTGCCAACGCTATAAAATTCTTCCGTTTCTCCGGCACCACCTCGCTCCAGGTAAAGGCCTGCACAAATGCCCACAACGTATGCCCACTCGCAAACGACGGCGAGTTGATCTTCGTCAGTGGCGCCAGCTTCGGCTCCAGATGATAGGGCCGAGGACGAAACAACGTATACTTAATCGTGAACTCCATCACCCGCATATCCTGCATCACACCCTGCAGCAGCTTCGCCACTTTCGGCAGATTCCTTGCGTTCACCTCGTTTCCCATTAGCTCACTCCCCTCAAAAAACAAGTTCGCCAGGTTTTCTTCGTACGACGGATGCGAAGGCACCAGGTTTATCCATGGCCAGTATCCAATGTCGCCCAGGAACCGTACCCGTTTCTCCTGCTCGCTTGTTCGCTTCGCTTGCAGGTCTAGCATATAGTCCAGCTCCTTCCGCACCTGGTCCGAGCTGTTAGCAGGAAACTTCACACTTTCACGAAGGGTTTTCACTTGCGCATCTGTCAGGTAGTACGGCTTTACCAGCAGATACACAATCGCACTACTATATTCCGCCGGCGGATACTTAATCGTATCCATCCACGCTCGTGCCGGGTTCACCGCCGCGCTAAACGCCTGTAGTTCTTTATAGTGATCACTTACCGGCTCGAGTGGCTGGTGGGATTTCTTCTGTGCAACAGCCAGCACACCGGCCGCCAGAAACAAAACAAATAGACTGATTTTTTTCATCTCGTAAACATTTTTGCTCACGAGACGTCGCCCCCTATCGAAAAGACGCAAACTTTAACAACACTTCGATCTATTCTCGCACACAATCACATTGCCGTAAGAATCCAGCTTTATAATAAGCGTTTCATCCATCCTTTCTTTTAAAATCTGCCGCGCACGCTGCACCCGCGACTTCGCTCCGGAGTACGATATACCCAGCCGCTTTGCCAGCTCCAGCTGCGGCATCTTCTCCACGTCCGCCAGCTGCAACGCCTCCCGGTATTTATCCGGCAGCGACGCCATCAGATTTTCCAGGCACCGCGTCACGCACTCATTAAAGTTTGGCGCATCATTCTCCCAATCCAGGTCACTCGCATGCAGGCTCCGCGATTGTTTTCTAAAATGGTCTATAATGGCATTCTTCGTGATCTGATATATCCAGTTCGTGAGCTTATCCCGCTCATGCAGCTGCCCGATCTTGTTCTGCACCTTGATGAACACATCATGCACAATATCCTCCGTCAGCGACTTGTCCCGTACCCGCTTATACACAAAACCTTTCAGCTCCTGCTGGAAAAAATTCAGATTAATACCCACGGTCGATTCCATAGCTATCCTTTAATACTGTTCCACTTCCTTACGACGCAGACCCATTCCAAAAGACGCAACTAAATCCCAACAATTTCACTCCTACGCTCAAACAACACCGTATTCCGCCATTTTCCATCCATTTGCGCAATCCGCTCCCGGTATCCTATTTCCCTAAAACCTGCCGCCTCGTGCAGTTTAATGCTCGCCGTATTCTCCGGAAAGATCGACGCATACAGCGTCCAGATTCCCGCCGCCTCACTTTGTTCCACCAGGTGCCGCATCAGCGTCGTTCCAATGCCTTTTCCAGCATGCCCAGGATGTACATAGATCGTCACTTCCACAACACCCCTATACACCTCTCGCACCGACACCGGCTGCAATCCTGCCCAGCCTACTACCACGCCATTGTCAATGGCAACCCATAGCAGGTGCGCATGAAATTTCTTCAACCACGAGTCAAAGTCGGGCACTGTCGTCTCAAACGTCGCGTTACCCGTCGCAATCCCCAACCCGTATATTTCACTCACCGCAGCCCAATGGCTCCGCTCAAAAAGACTTATAGATACACCCATATTTGCTGTATTGACTTTCCAATAGGCTTGACTTCCCTCACTGCGCCAAAGCCACACCAAGAAAGGCCTTGATCTCGTCTACCGTCGCCTTTGCAGTTCGCCCCACGCCGATCAATGTTGCCGACGCGAAGCCCGTCCAGTTTCCATATCCCACCAGCCAAAGCCCGTCCATCAAATTCGCTCTTGTCCCAGTCGTGTCAACCTTGCCTTCCGCATTGATCACATTCAGCCCCCGCAGATGCGACAGCGAGTTCTTAAATCCCGTGCAAAAGATCACCACATCGATCTTCTCTTCATGGCCATCTGCCCACACCAGCGAATCTTCCGTGAAGCGATCGAAAGGTCGCACGCTTTTCAACACCTTCCTGCCACGCGCTTCTTTTACAGAATCTACCATCACAATGTCACCCAACGACGGTGGCTTATATTGCTTTCCTTGCTTCTGCGCTTCATACACCTGCGTCGCCGCATCAAAAAGAAAGCGCCCATCCACATGGTCAGGTAAAAACCTCGGTTCCTTTTGCGTAATCCACAATGCACCTGTCACCCGCGATACCTCTGCCAATATCTGCGCGCCCGAGTTGCCTTCACCAACCACCGCCACCCGCTTTCCGGCAAATTGCTCCGGTGCAAAGTATTGGCTCGAATGCAGCACCTGCCCAGTAAACAGCGCTCGTCCGTCAATCTCCGGCATATACGGATTCATAAATGATCCCGTCGCACTCACCAGCGCCCGACAGAAGTATGTGCCATCCGAAGTATCAACCTTATACTCATCACTTTCTCGCACCACCTGCCCAACCGTCACCGGTCGCTTAACCACCAGGTTGTATTTAGTCTCATACAGCTTCAGGTATTCAAGCGTAACTTCCCGAGAGGGGTAATAATCACTACCTCCTGTCATAATCATACCCGGCAGCGAGCTCCATTGCGCAGGCGAGAACAGACGAAGCGACTTCCACGCATGCAACCATGATCCACCTGGTTCCGCCTGGTTATCCAGTATCACATACGACAAACCAGTCCGCCGCAGATAGTATCCCACCGCCAGGCCGCTTTGCCCGCCACCGATCACTACCACGTCGTACCGGTTCTCCATCACGATGCCGTTTTCGAAGTATACAATTTGTTTCTAAACCAAAAGGCCAGGTTCACCAGCAAGATCAGCGCCGGAACTTCTATCAGTGGTCCAATCACCCCGGCAAACGCTTGCCCCGAGTTGATGCCATACACACCCACAGCCACAGCGATCGCCAGTTCAAAGTTATTCCCCGTCGCCGTAAACGACACAGAGGCATTTTCCTCATAGTTCGCCCCCAGCCGTTTCGACAGCAGGAAGCTCAACACAAACATCACAAAGAAGTAGATCACCAGCGGCACCGCTATCCGTAGCACATCCAGCGGAATATCCACAATCATCTTACCCTTAAAGCTAAACATCACCACGATCGTGAACAACAGAGCAATCAAGGTCAACGGACTGATCTTCGGTATCACCCGCTGCACATACCAGTCTTCACCCTTTATCTTTTTAAATAGATATCGCGTCAAAAAGCCAGCAATAAACGGCACACCCAGATATAAGAAGACACTTTCTGCAACATCACTCATGCTCACATCCACCACTGATCCGCTGATCCCAAAAAACGGAGGTAGCACCGTAATGAACAGCCAGGCAAACACACTATAAAAGATAACCTGAAACACACTATTCAATGCCACCAACCCCGCAGCATACTCCTTGTCACCTTTCGCCAGATCATTCCACACCAGCACCATCGCTATACAACGGGCCAACCCGATCAGGATCAACCCCACCATATACTCCGGTTTATCTCGCAGGAATACAAGCGACAATACAAACATTAACACCGGCCCTATGATCCAGTTCAAAACCAGCGATAAACTTATCACCCTCACATTCTTAAACACCTTTCCCAGGTGTTCATACCGTACCTTCGCCAACGGCGGATACATCATCACGATCAGCCCCAGCGCGATCAACACATTCGTCGTGCCCACCTGGAAGTTCGCCATGAGCTTTTCCATCGGCAGAAAGTTACCGAGTGCCACGCCGATCGCCATCGCCAGAAAAATCCACAGCGTCAGGTATCGATCCAGGAAGCCGAGTTGTTTTTTATTGCTCATGCTTTTTTCACTTGTGAGAATGCAAATAAGATCTCGCGACCAATTTCCCGCACACGCTCCGCGTATTTAGCCGCCTCCAGCTCAGTGCCGTCAAACGCCTTAGGGTCATCATACCGCAGTGCGATACGTGCCGACGAGCCTAACACCACCGGACAATTCTCGTCAGCATGCGAACACGTCATTACCGCCGCAAAATCTTGATTATGATTAAACGGATCGTCGTATGTTTTCGAGAAGGCAATAACCGCCGGGGCATCGTCGGCAAATCTTACCTCGTAAACTGGGTTGTCGCCGTCCTTCTGTACCGTGATCTTAAAGCCCGTGTCCTGCATCGCCTTCACTGCGCGAGGATTAAACGCCGTCGCCTCCGTCCCGCCAGAGTAACAAGATACGTCCGGTATCCCGTAGTAGTGCGTTGCCGCCTGTGCCCAGAGTTGTGACAAATGACTTCTGCGAGAGTTGTGTGTACAAATAAAATTGAGATACACGGGCTTACCGCTATTCACACGATCTTGCATAAATTGCGTCAACTCGCTTATTACCGGCTTCCGCTCAGCAGGTATCTGATTAAACTCCGCAGTCAACTGCGAAACAGTTTTAGAGAGGTTAGTGGTAAGACTCATATTGTATTATTGTAATATTACGTTATGTCTAGACAAAAAAAATGACTCAACAGCAGTCATTCTTCTTTACATACTTTGAGAACATGTTAATGAATATGTCCCGTGCTTCTTCCCACACCTTTTCGTCGATGCAGTAGTTCACCTTTGGCCCTTCGATCTCTCCCTTGATGATTCCGATTTGTTTTAACTCCTTCAAGTGTTGTGTAATCGTTGACTGTGACAGTGGCAATACATCAACCAGGTCGTTGCAAATACACGTATCATTCGCCAGTATATACTCGAGGATCGCCACCCGTGCCGGATGGTCGAATGCCTTCGCCAGGGTCGCTACTCGGTTTTGGCGTTTCTTAAATAAGTCAGACTTAGTTATACCCATATTGTTATAACGCAATATTACGTTATGATGTTATATATCACAAACACGAACTGCCTCGTTCTGTCAAAATGGGCTGGAATGTCTCAAAAACGCATATTATCATTTTGTAACGATGGCCGATACGGCCAATTCAAACATCAAAAAGCGCCAGAATCATAGAATTTGCTAAATTTGACCGTGCGCATCGTTTATCTCATATTCACATTCTACCTGGCAGCTTTGTCAGTTTACCCGTGTTATGACGACGACTGCTGCGGTCGCGACGAAATAGCTTGTTCAGAGGAACACGATCAGGACGATGATGACGCCCAGACCCCATGTACACCTTTTTGTGCCAGCCGGTGCTGCACATTCCACATCTCTTTTCCCGTCAAACCAGCTATTTATACGTTGTCGGCCACTTCTGAGCTAAACGACGCATATCGGCCATCAACCGCCCCCACTGTTGCCTTGCCCATCTGGCAACCTCCCAAAGTGTAAGCATCCTTCCTCGCTCGTTTCACGAGCCTCTTATTCATTTCAATTCTTTTAACAAAAGTCTATGCGTATACTTTGTATAATCGCCATTACCTTCATTTCATCTATATCCTTTGCCCAGTCCACGTTCCGCGCTATAATAAAAGACAAAGAGTCCAGCGAACCGCTCCCCGGAGCATCCGCCCAGATAGCAAACACTGGCTTAGGAGCCACCGCCAACCAGGACGGGCTGCTTGAAATACAAAACATTCCCAACGGCACATACACCATCGAGTTCAGCTTCGTAGGACACGAGTCCCACACGGCCACGTTCACATTTCCCCTCACGTCGTCGGCAGCTATAGAGATCTCCCTCGAGCCCGGCGAAGAGGAACTCGAAGAAATCGTCGTCTCTTCCACACGCAGCAGCCGCACCATCGCCGACATCCCCACGCGCGTCGAGTTCATCGCCGGCGAAGAGCTCGGAGAGAAAGGCAACATGAAACCCGGAGACATCCGCATGCTCCTCAACGAAAGCACCGGCATCCAAACACAGCAAACTTCCGCCACCTCTGCCAACGCTTCCATCCGCATCCAGGGCCTTGACGGCCGCTACACCCAGATCCTCAAAGACGGCTTTCCACTATACGCCGGCTTTGCCGGCGGTCTCGGCCTGCTACAAACCCCGCCGCTTGACCTGAAGCAAGTCGAAGTCATCAAAGGATCATCGTCTACGCTATACGGTGGCGGTGCCATTGCCGGCCTTGTAAACCTAATCAGCAAACGCCCCACCGACGAGCGCGAGCTTCGCCTCTGGGCAAACGGCACGTCTGCCAAAGGCCTCGACCTCAACGCCTACTACGGCCAGTCGTACGGCAAAGCCGGGCTCACACTCTTTGTCGCCCGAAACAGCAACGAGGCCTACGCCCCTTCCGACATCGGTCTCACCGCCATCCCCGAGTTCCAGCGCTACACCATCAACCCCAAGCTCTTCTTAGAGCTCAGCGAAAACACCCAGCTGGACATCGGCGTAAACTACATCACCGAAGATCGCATCGGTGGCGACATTAAATATATAGAAGACGGCGCCACTGCCGACCACACTTTCTTTGAAAAGAATAACACCGATCGCGTGTCCACACAGCTGTCTTTCTCCCACGCATTTAGCGAGACCGTAAAGCTCAACGTTAAAAATAGCATCAATCATTTCAAGCGTGACCTCATCTCACCCGGTTACGAGTTCAAAGGCTCACAAAACAGCACCTTCTCCGAAGTCAACATATCGCGCCAGGCCGATGCCAGCGAGTGGGTTGGCGGTGTTAACCTGTGGACCGACAACTTCTCCGAAACCCAGCTCACCGCCACGCCATTGCGTGACTATGATCAGACCACCTTCGGTGCCTTTGCTCAAAACAACTTGAAACTCTCCGAAAAGTTTCGCCTCGAGTCCGGCCTCCGTGGTGACTATGTTATAGACTATGGCTTTGCATTTCTGCCCCGCGTCTCCATTCTTTACAAAGCCTCGCCCGCGTTCTCATCCCGTCTCGGCGGTGGCCTCGGCTACAAAGCTCCGAACATCTTCACCGAGCAAAGCGAGCGCCTGCAGTACATGAACGTCCAACCCATATCAACCAAAACCAACAAGCTCGAGCGCAGCTACGGCGCAAACTGGGATTTGAACTATAAAACATCTCTCGCCGATGGAGCCATCGGTTTCAGCGTCAACCATCTATTCTTTTACACCTATCTCAACGATCCCCTCTTCCTGGCCGAATCCTCCCCCGACCAATACCAATTCGTAAACCTCCCGGGCTATACTGACAGCAAAGGCACCGAAACCAACGTCAAGTTAGAGTACGCCGATTTCAAACTCTTCATCGGCTATACCTACACGGATACCAGGATCCACAACAACGGCACCAGCCAGCAAAACCCGCTCACAGCCAAACATAGACTGAACAACGTGCTTATGTATGAGGTAGAAGAAAAATGGAAACTCGGCCTCGAAGCCTACTACTTCAGCCCTCAAACACTAACCGACGGTACCAAAGGCAAAGAGTATTGGATCTGCGGCTTCATGGCCGAAAAACTCTGGGAGCGCTTTTCGCTGTATATCAATTTCGAAAACTTCCTCGATGCTCGCCAAACCCGTTTCGATTCCATCTATACCGGTACCCTCACAAATCCGACCTTCCGCGATATTTACGCGCCCGTAGACGGATTCGTAGTCAATGGCGGAATAAAACTAAATCTTTAACAGGCGATGAAAGATCAGATTGCAAGCCGGGCAACAAAGCCAGTGGTTAAGTCTTCCATCGGCAAAGAATGGCTGATGGCCATATTCAGTGTCTCAATGTTAGGCATCGGCCTCATGCTCGATACCTGGATCAAGCCCGCGTGGTTCTCCTCCTGGACGCGGCTCATTTGGTACGTGATTGCGTACGCATCCGTTGGCGTGCCCGTCCTGATTAAAGCCATAACGCTTATAGCGAAAGGCCAGATTTTCACTGAATTCTTGCTCATGAGCATTGCCACCATCGGTGCCTTCTATATTGGCGAATATCCCGAGGGTGTTGCCGTCATGGTATTTTACGCCATCGGCGAGCTTTTCCAGGACGCCGCCGTCAATCGCGCCAAGCGAAGCATAAAAGCTTTGCTCGATGTCCGCCCCGCCACCGCTTCGGTGTACCGCAATAGCACGTACGTTGAGGTTGATCCCACCCAAGTACAGTTCGGTGAAACCATCCAGATAAAGGCAGGCGAACGCGTCGCCCTTGACGGCGAAATGCTAAGCGAAGGCAGTTCCTTCAACACTGCCGCCCTCACCGGCGAAAGCAAACCTACATCTATCAACAAAGGTGAGACCGTCCTCGCCGGCATGATTAACGAGGCGAGCGTCGTCCAGGTCAAGGTCACAAAGCTTTTCAACGACAGTTCTCTCGCCCGTATTCTCACCCTCGTACAAAACGCACAGGGGCGTAAAGCGAAAACAGAACTCTTCATCCGCAAGTTTGCAAAAGTTTATACGCCTATTGTCGTTTTTCTGGCCATTGGTCTCACATTGCTCCCCTACTTCTTTGTCGAAGATTATAACTTTCATCAGTGGTTATACCGCGCACTCATTTTCCTTGTCATCTCATGTCCCTGCGCGTTGGTTGTTGCCATACCTCTCGGATACTTCGGCGGCATCGGCGCCGGTAGCCGCAACGGCATTCTGTTCAAAGGATCAAGCTACCTCGACCGCATGACTCGCGTAGATACCGTTGTAATGGATAAGACCGGCACCCTCACAAAAGGAACCTTCAAAGTTCAGCAAGTTGTTAGTAAAGGCCTCGAAGAAAAGACATGGCTACCACTGGTCGCGGCGGTCGAGAAACAATCCACGCATCCCATTGCCAAGGCCGTTGTCGAATATGTCAAAGACGCCCAGCTCCCCATACCTCAACAAGTGGAAGAAATCAAAGGTCATGGTTTAAAAGGTATAGCAGACGGCAAAGAAGTACTCGCTGGCAATGCAAAATTACTTCGCAAGTTCAACATCCCCGTCGAAGCTGAACTTGACGACGTCGTCGAAACTATCGTCGTTGCTGCCGTTGACGGGAAACTCGCGGGTTATATCATCATTGCTGACGAGATCAAAGAAGATGCCCAACGAGCAATAAAGCAAATGCACGCCCTTGGCATAAAGACAATCATGCTCAGCGGCGACAAACAGGCTGTCGTGGACAAAGTAGCTGCAACCCTCAACATCGATACCGCCTTCGGCGACCTCCTCCCCGAAGACAAAGTAAAAAAGGTAGAGGAAATAAAGAAGGGTAAGAAAGAAGCATTGGCCTTTGTCGGCGATGGCATCAACGACGCACCTGTCTTAGCGATCAGCGATGTAGGCATTGCCATGGGTGGCCTCGGCAGCGATGCCGCTATTGAAACGGCTGACGTCGTCATACAGACTGACCAGCCGTCCCGCATCACCACCGCCATCATGATCGGCAAAGCCACCAACCGCATTGTCTGGCAAAATATCGGCTTCGCCTTTGGCGTCAAGATCATCGTCATGGCCTTGGGCGCCTGGGGAGTTGCCTCTATGTGGGAAGCAGTATTCGCCGATGTAGGTGTAGCACTGTTGGCAATTTTAAACGCTGTCAGAATTCAACGAATGGCCTTTGAAGACAAGTAGCTCAGCTACTTGTTTTCTCAGTGGCGTTATTGTCTTTACAATCGCAGTCCGCCCTACACGAAGACGCCCTTCTCTTTTGCAAAAAGTAAACCAGCAAAGCGACTGCAAAAAGTGCAAGTATTAAAATTGCACCTCGCTCCAGGTAAACCGTCATCGTGCCCACAGCGCCCAAGCCCAACAACAAGGCCACCGGCGGAAGAATGCAGCAAAGTCCGCAAAGGCTCAAACCTGCCAGGCCCAGTACTTTAGTAACTTTTTTCGAGTCCATGATCGTAACTTTCAGTATTTTAGTGAATCATATCCCAAAGTAAACAGTGAAGTCCACTCCACTGTCAAGGGATTTTAACAAGAAAAGTTATGCTGATAGGAGAAATCGTAAAACGCACGGGCCTGTCTCGCGACACCATTCGCTTCTATGAAAAAGAAGGATTGATTAAGATGTCCAAAAAACAACGCCGGGAAAACAACTACAAAGAGTATCCTGAAAACGTTGTTGATCGGCTAATTCTGATCAAGAGTATCCAGGATCTTGGTTTTACATTGAAGGAAATCGACACCTTCTTCAGCCTCTGGCAGGAAGAAGATGCCTCCTGCGAAAATCTTGTTTACACCCTTGAAAACAAGCTCGTTCAGATCGACACTCAAATACAGAAGCTGACCCAACTCCGTGGCCGCCTTGTTTCTTCCCTGGACAACTGCCGCCGCAACAACTGCGAATTTGAAAAATCAGTACCCACCTGCATTAAATGCTGATATAAATCCTGGTTTTAAAAAACCGTGGAGTATACTCCACCTCGTTATCGTTTGTATGAAAACAATCATTCTCTCCGCTGTACTCGCGACTACCGCAAATGCAGTAGCTGGTCAAACAAACGATAAACAATCCATGAACTCAGCCCCAGTAACATGTAAACTCACTACCCCCGAGTTGCAACAACGTAAGAAAACAGTCATCGCCGAATTAAAAGGCCTTTTATTGGAGAGAACCGAAACTCTCAAAGGAGTGAAATACAAGTTTGAAAATTCCGATAAGATGATCGACCTGGTCGCGAACTTTATAAAGACCGAGCGCATGTGCTGTTCCTTCTTCGACTTCAATCTTTTCGTCTCAGCTGACAATGGCTTTATGTGGCTTGAGCTCTCCGGCCCCGAAGGCACAAAGCAGTTCATTAAAGACGAGATCGACTTTTGATCTATCCGCGTGGCGCATAGTATATGATGCAGACGCCCAACAGCGCAACCAGCGCTCCTATCACGTCGTATCGGTCAGGCGAGTAGTTGTCGAACCGATACGCCCACAGGAGAGACATTGCAATAAAAAAGCCACCATACGTCGCATAAACGCGCGCGAAGTTTGCCGTCTGTAGTGTGGCCACAAACCCATAGCCCACAAGTACGGCTCCGCCGATGATGCCGTACCACACTGATTTTTCCTCCCTCACGTACTGCCACACCAACCAGCCACCACCGATTTCACAAACCCCGGCAATGATGAATATCGTCCACGACTTTAAGATCTCCATAAGTATCCCCTTATAATCTGGCATTAAAATACAGCTTCTTTATAAATCAATGAGCCGTTTTACGAATTCATGTTCACCTCTTTAGCGTAAGCATTTAAACACAGACCAAAGTTACGGGCGTGCGGATCAGAAAGCTACAAGGGTTCGCTGGCGCCCGCTCAAAAGAAAATCTCCACCTTCCGCCACCTCACATGCCAGCCCTTCCTTCAGGTAGTATTTTCTTTTGGCGGCCCTTGCATCTTTCCGACCGGTCCCGTGTGGCCGGTCCATGTTTAAATACATCTATCGTTTACCGATTGGCTCCCGGTGGTTGCTGGTCGGCGTTGCCCCTCGTCGTTGGGCTGCATTCAGTTTTCACTTCGGCCCTTCTCGTCGTTATCGCCACGAGTTTCTACTCGTGCGTGCCTTCTGGCTTGAAGTCTGTATTTCAGAGCTCCCTCGTTAGGGGGCTCTGCCTTTCCTTATCGATACTTAGTTTGGTTTCCCAAAATGAATAGATAAAAAGCAAGCCGATATTGTCGGCAGAAAGAAATCAAAGAGTAGCCAAAGGTGTGCCTGCGGAAGGGCGGAAGTCAAGGTCAAGCCCTCCGGGTTTTGATAAAAAATAGTTTTAGGAATGCGGCGGCTTCGAACGATAACGATACAGTTTCAAAAACTATTTTTTATCAAAAACCTTGACTTCCGCCCTTCCGCAGGCAGTGAATCGGCTTCTCTTTTCTTTTTTTCCTTTTTCTTTTCTCTGGAATTGTGTGCGGGCCCGCGGCAAAATTTAAATGCCGCAATCCATGAAAATCAAAACACACCGAATGACAAAGGAATATTCCGGAGAGTATTTCTTCATCCTGGCCAAAGGAAACAACGCTGGGAAGCCACTTGCAAAACCTTGCCCCAATTGCTTCGTATTCCTGGCCAAAGACGCAGTTGAAAAAGAGCAATTTTACTGGCTCTGTTATGGTCTTTGGGAAGGAGGCTTCTTCCGCCAGTTTTTAACCGGCTCAGTGATTCCGTTTATTCATCTCGACAATCTTCGCCAGGTGATCACAACAGCAGCAGAGAAAGTAGCCGGCGAGGCTGAGAGTATTAATAAGATTATGAATATGATAACGCTACTTACAAAGCACCACGATACCTTATATGAACAGTTGAATTTGATCAAACGAGCGAAGCGTAGTTTGATGTATAAGATTCTGAAATAAAAAAAGCCTCCCATTGGGAGGCCTTTTCATTTTAACGCGAGCGAGTCTTTTTTCTGATCCATTCCATCGCCAGCGATACCAGGAAACTTACGATAGCCCCTATGGCCGAGAGCACGATTGTTTCGATGGCGTTCACCAGGTGGAGCGTGGCCAGGATGGAGGAGAGGGTTCCTCCAATCATACCCGCCACAGCGCTTTCGCTACGGCCCGTCATCATCGAGCTCACTCTCCTTGACGACGGCCGTCTGGCTTACGGCGGTCACTACTGTGCCCGCTACGGCGATATACCCCGCCAGTGTTATTACAGCTGCCGGCAGCGCCACGGGCGCAGCAAGCAGCGCACCGCTGGCTGCAGCCAGGGCCAAACCAACAGCCCGCAGTGTCTTGAAAAACTTTGGCGTGGGCGCCTGCATTCTTTGAATTACATTCATTGTTCTTTCGATTTAATCGTTATAAAAACTTTTTCTTTTCGATCCAGGGCAGCAATCACCAGGTCTTTCAACTTCTCGTTTGCCGCCCGCGATTGGCTACCGCGTCCGGGGCCGGTGATTGTCGTAACAGGCGCAATGCAGCCCAGCAGCTCCTTTTGTGCGTCGTTCGCCGGGTGGATCAATATTCCGCTCCGGCCGGGTACGTCCACAACCAGGAGGTGGTGCCCCCGCTTTTGCGTGTACCGCTTTCGCACTTCATACCGGCCCTCCGGTATACACGAAACACTTCTGCGATTGTCCCGCCACGGCAGCTCAATAGAGGGACAGACCAGCTGCCCCTCGTGTTGAATATGGCCGTTCGTTCCTTCCGGATGGTATACCCGATTCAACTCCAGCTCCATTAGGCACCTCCGTCAACAGCTACCAGCGTTAGGGCATTGTACGCGCCATTTTTGAGCGTATACATCGCGCCGTTGACAACCTGGTAGAATTCCACACCAAACGCCAGGAAGAGCGGCCGCGCGTCCGTTTCGCCAAACGACAGTTCCAGCGAAAGCGCAGCCTGTTGCGCGATCCCCAGTGTTAGTTCCGCACTTGTTGCCGTGTCTGTCCCGTAGTCCTCGTTCTGGAAGTCGATAGATGCACATCCAGCCACCAGCCGCACGTGTGTCGCACCTTGTGGTGCGGCAATCATATTTGCCGGGATGAAGGCCGGTATGTCGATCGTCGCCCCGCCACCGACGCGGTCGATGTTTGCGGTGTAAGGCGCAAAAAATGTCCGGTTCAGCTTCGCGTTTTCGTTGAATTCAAATCCGCGCAGCAACTCGGCCTCGCCGTCGATCACATTGCGCTCGCCGCGCAAGTTGGTCGCATCCGCCTTGATCACCTTCATCATCTCCGCCGTTAGGCGGCTGGGCATCCGCCCGTCCGAGGTGTTGATTGTCAGCGCTCGAAACGCTGTTCGGAGCAGCTTGCCGGCGGTGCCGGCCCTGCCGAACTCCGAACCGTTCTCGCGCGTCCGTTGAAAGGCGGGGTCGCTCTTAATACGTTCGCCGTCCACGCCGCCTTTAGTCCGCGCCAGGAACCCGTCCTGCGCGGTTTTGTAGAAGCTCACGCCTCCCATTTGGCCTACCAGTTTAATTAGGCCTTCTTGTCTTGCCATTTATTATTGTTTCGTTGTCCGTCCTGTTTACATGCCCAGGTCGGTTAGGCCGTCGTTGCAACAACAGCCACAAAAGAATAATGAAAGGCGCGGTCATCAAACGAGCAGGTTCCGTTTCAGGTCGTGTTGTGCCAATTCTTCCTAAATCTTCCGCTTGCTATATTACCCGCCGTCGTCCAGGATGGCGTATACCAACAGCATAGATAAAGTACCATGGAACTCAAACGCGCAGTTATATACTCAAAAGATATAGAGCTCATCACCGGCAAAAGCGGGCGGTACGCCCGTAAGATCATGGCCAGGATGCGCAAGAAGCTGGGCAAGGAGAAACACCAATTAATATCGCTTGGGGAGTTTTGCGCGTATATGGGCCTTCCAGAAGGCGAAATACTTGCGTATCTATCAGGCTATACGCAATGACGGCGGGCAAGAGGTTTTGACGTTTCCCTCAAAAAAACACCCTGCTAAACACGTTAAAATCGTCTCATTTTCGTACATTTATATACACGAATCGATGGCCCGGATTAGATGTATTTTGCGTGTGTCCATTCTGTGTCCATCGCCGTGAGTTCCTTGCAAATGCTTGAAGGTCAATATTTAAGGGAGAATGTTATCATCATCTCACCCCGACCAAAACAAGAAAGCCTTTTCCGCCTCCGGCGGAACGGGCTTTTTTATTTTCCGGATGTCCAAGCGCCTCGCTTGAGCATCCGGAAAATAAAAAGGCCCGCAAGTGAGCGAAGCGAACGGAGGCTTTCTTGTTTTGACTCCCGCCCCCAACGATCACCGAAGGTAATCATCTCACCTTCACTTGAGCATCCGGAAAATAAAAAGGCCCGCGAGTGAGCGAAGCGAACGGAGGCTTTCTTGTTTTGACTCCCGCCCCAACGATCACCGAAGGTAATCATCTCACCTCGCTTCAGCATCCGGAAAATAAAAAGGCCTACAAGTGAGCGAAACGAACGGAGTTTTGACTCCCCCACGATCACCGAAGATAATCATCTCACCTCGCTTCAGCATCCGGAAAATAAAAAGGCCCACAAGTGAGCGAAGCGAACGGAGGCTTTCTCGTTTTTGACTCCCACCCCAAAATGATCACCGGGAGATAATCATCTCATCTCCAACATCGATTTGGTTCAAAGGGATACCGAATCTATCTTTATAACCGCAGTTGAAATATGAAACCAACGCACTGTCAGCCCATGGCGACGCCTAATTTATATACGTACTTCTGATAGCCATTCTATAGCCAACACGACTACATTCATAACCACCGCAATTTCAGAACTATTTTCATGGAACGGAAGAAGCCACATGCCGACCAGCGCTATATCGACGGTATACGCGAGAACAACAGTGAAGTGATTCGGGATATCTATAAAAAATTCTCCGGCAAAGTAGTTGCCTTTATTCATAAAAACAGCGGAGACACCGACGAGGCCAGGGACATTATACAGGAGACCCTGATTACCATCTACCAGCAAGCGAGCAATAACCTGACGCTAACCTGCCCGTTCGACGCTTACTTTTTCCTGCTTTGCAAACGCAAATGGTTTAATAAATTAAAAGAGAAAAAAGGGGTAACAATTACAGAGGAGGCTTTATCTGTTCACGACGACAGCCTGCAGCATGTGTTGGAAACAGAAACTTTTGAAGCAAAAACCGATCTTTTCGAGTCCAAATTCAAGGAACTGGGAGATAAATGCCAGGAATTGCTTCGTTTGTCCTTTACGTTATCCTCCCTGGAAGAGGTGGCCAGCCAACTAAACGTGACCTATGGGTATGTCCGAAAGAAAAAATCATTGTGCATGGGAGCACTGACGGAACTGATTCACAATTCTCCTGTCTACAAGGCGTTAAAAAACAAGTGAGTATGAACGAGGAAATCTATCTATCCTTTGATCGCTACCTGGCCCATGAAATGTCCGCGGACGAGCGCGCTGCGTTTGAGTCAGCATTAGCATCGGATACGGCGCTTGCTGAAAAGTTGCGCATCTATCAGGAAATCCAGGCCACCGTCGGCCCTCGCTACCAACGGGAAGAACAGGAAATTGCCTTCCGGAAAAATCTGGAACGAATCGGCCACGAGCAGCTCGTGGAAAAGACCGGGCGGACGGTAAAGATGACCTGGCATCTATGGGCCGCTGCCGCCAGCATCGCGCTCATTTGCGCCTTCTACTTTTATACCTCTTCTTCCACGCCGGAATATAGCACGTACGCGCAGTACGAACCCCTGGCGCTGGCCGAACGGGGCAGTGAAGACGCTTCTATTCTAAAGGCACAACAGGCTTTTAACAGCCAGCGATATGAAGAAGCGGTGGCTGCGATCGACACGTTATTGATACATGATCGTCAGAATGACGCGCTCCGGCTATACAAGGGGATATCGCTGCTCGAGCTCGACCGCGTGGAGGAGGCCAATAGCCTGTTTACGGAAGTAAGCCGTTCATCCTCTATCTATAAACACAAGGCCTTGTGGATGCTTGCTCTTAGTGCACTGAAGCAAAAAGATTACAAAACCTGTCAGGACTTTCTGAAGAAAATCCCGGCAGATTCGCCGGAATATAAACAGGCACAGGATCTATTGGACAAGCTCTGAGAGAAGCATGTTCTACGCACCGACCTTGTGCCTGCGTTTATACAGGACATATATAATAGCAAAAATGCTCAGCAGCACCGCCGCCAGTGATAGAAAAAGCAATTGTGAAAACGCCGTATCTACCGGTTGTGTTTCCAGGCTTCCATAATACACAAAGCCGGCCCAATAGTACGGCGATTTACGGGTGTTGTCGATGGTCTCATCGTTTAGATAATCCTGCCGCGCCAGCCGTAGAGATTCTGCTTTGTTACCACTGGCAAAGTATTGACGATAAAAGTTACCCATGAGCACAGCGGTAGAATAATCGTTTACTTTCCAGAGGGAGAAAATGGCATTACGAATGCCCGAGAACTGAAAGCCGTGCGCCAGGCTGATGGCACCCTCTCCTTTAACCAAAACACCGACACCTGTTTCACATGCGCTGAGCACCAGCAGATCGGCCTTGAGGTTCAGGCCATAGATGCGCGGCAAATACAGCGTACTGTCGCTAAACATAATGGATGGCGGCGCGGCGTCGATACCGGATGAGGCGTGTGTGGAAAGATGAATGATTCGAAACTGACCGGCCTGTTTTAGAAACGCTTGCTGTGTGGCGGCTTCGTTGAAAAGAAACAAGCCATCTGTTTGATTCTGAATGTCGCCGGCCTCTTTTATAGAATAATCCAATTGTAGGGCACTGTTATGAAAAACGGGAAAAACGCCCAATAAACTTTTTTTATCGAGCGCAACAGGCGGGCTGACGGCATTAGCATAGATCAATGCCGAGGGCTGATAGGCTATTGTGTATCTTCTCAGCAACCACGGAAAATTTTCATAGGTCACACCGGATGCTTTTTCGTACAGCAGTGCATCGAACGGAATGAGGCTCAGTACGCCATCGGGCACCAGGATAATATTTGAGGTGGCGAATGGTTCAACCAGGTGAAGCGCCCGGGCAATCTCAAACGCCAGGCCTTTGTATTGTTCAATCTGATTATTGATGGCCGATGCGTTCGCAAAAAAATCGCGTAGTGCGAGCACGTTTTGTTTTAACATTTCAGATGCATCTACTTTACTCATCTGCACCGAATGTTGATCAACGCGAAATATGTAGAGCGCGCGCGTGCCGAAAAAAAATTCCACTACCGTGGCGCGGTCGGTTTGGAGCCGACGTTGAAGATTCCGCATTACCTGTGGCTGAAAAGAGTCGGTTAGCTTTCGCTGTGGATACTTTTCTTCCAGCGCTTGCGCAATTTCCTTCAGCGCAACGGCATTCGTCGTCTGTTGTGCTATACGTTGGTGAATGTAGACTACATCGGCCTGCCCCTGCTTGAGCTGCTCGGTTACGATCTCACTGGCGAGCATTGCCTGCTTGTACCGTAACTGGTTTTGTGTTTTCACCAATGTATCTTGCTCCTGGCGTTGTCGCCAATAACGATCTTCGCTACTTTCGCGCAGGGTCACTGCCTTAGTTCGCTCGGCAAATTGAAAGGCCTCGATGGCATACCGGCTGTCTTTCGTTTTCTCCAGCAGCCCATACAAAAGTTCCAACGCCTTTTCGGTCACATTTCTGTTTTCCGCTTGCTGAGTCAATTTCGCTTCTTCGTAATTGTAAGTGTCGCGCAACAGGTCTTCAGCCTTAAACCAAAGTTTGTAACAGGCCAGGGATTTAACGGGGTCATTCAATTTTGCGTATGCCTCGGCCATACCGTCCAACGTTTCTTTTATTGCATTCTCTGCATAGAAGGCTGCCGCATCGGGCAGTTCATTTTTCATTGGGTCATACTGCGGAATGAGCCATGTGAGTGCCTGATGATATCGGAGGATCGCTTCGTGATCCCGGCCGCCGATCATTAAAATACCCGCGTGTGTATTGACAAGTTTCGCCAACTCGCGGTTTTTAAAAAGCGGGGCATTCGATACGGCCAACGTTTGCGCCTTCTCTATCCATGTAAGGGCGTTTGTGGGCTGACCCTCGGCGAGGCTGATGGCCGCGTGCAGCGTGTACACATGGACGAGCGTGGGAAGCGCATCAGACCTCAGGTGCTGCTGGTATATCGAAGCTGCGAGGTTTACGTACCGACGAGCTTTTGCAAGCTCGCGAAGATCGACATAATTCCTGGCCAGGTTGTAATACATCAACATCTTCTTTTCAGCCGGCACGGGTGACATTGTTAAGGCCTGTTGTAGCAACTGTATGGCCTGTTGGTATTGACCCGTGTCGTGATAAATAATAGACAGATTAATATAGGCAGAAATGCGCTGTTCATCATTTCCCTGTTGCCCGGCCAGGTAGAGATAACCTTTCACGATATTGGCGGCACTAGTATAATCACCCAGCATACTGTAATTGTTCCCCAGCGGCTTCAGACAGTATTCGATGATGTCAAAATCCGTGAGGGCATGAACAGTAAATAGATGTGAGGCTTTCTCATAGGCAGAAATGCCTTCATACACATTGCCATATTTTGTGAGGTAATACCCCTGGTTACAAAGCAGCACCACATAGGACAGGTGTTCTTCGCGGGAACTTAGCGGCCTCCAGCGTTCTTTCTCGTAGGTAGCAAAAAGAACAAGATTCTTCTCGGTAGGATGCCTCAAATATTCGTCAACAAACGCGTAGGTATAGTTCTCGACATCGTCTTTCTGGCGCAACACAGAAATACTCTCCTCGAACGCACGATCCGACCGTTGCCGGGATTGGGCCAGTCCGAAAGTAAGCGGAAGTGCTACAAACAGCAAACACCAGGATGACTTCATGGCAGGCGTTAAAACTTCCAAAGCACGTAAAACTGCCACTGTTCCCTAGGGGCCGTGAAATAATACGCATATCGAACGCCAGCCGTAGGCCCGATGCGGGCAGATCCCAGGGTAAGATCGGCAAACACGGCCGGGCGGAGGTTGGTAAAGGAAGAGCTTTTCTCGTCTGTACTTTTAAAATTCAGCTCCGGCCTTGGTTCTCTGAAATTCTCTTTTTGTCTTACAAAATAATTTTCGTGAAGAGCTTCCTCTTTTGTCTTTTCTGACAGATTCACACTGAACTGAGCACCAGCACCTACGCCGATAAACGAGTTGATCGTGTACCGGTAGGATACGGGCACGACATAAAGCTCGACGCGGGTGAATTTGTTTCGCTGCGACACATCAAAAAGGTTGACCACTCCGTTGTCTGCTGATACCGTGTCGGCGCGATAAAGTGAGTCCGAGTAGGTGTGAACACCAACCATCAATTCGGCTTGCAGGTAGCCATGCTGTGATTTGAAGGGCGAAAGCGTAACGCCCACAAAACCACTCTTCGAATTGTTCAGACCAGGATAATACATATAACCGGCTTTTGCTCCAATGGATAGACCCGGTTTAAAACGCGTGGTGGCACGGTTCGTTAAAATAGGCTCATTCTTATCGAAGATAATGGCCGTGCGACTCTGTGTTTTACGTTTGGCAATCGATTCCTGAAAGCGTAGCGTATACTTTACAAAACCCTTTGTCGAATCATAATCGACTCCCTCTTTTTGATTACTGCCCGGCAGGTAAATGTTTTTAAAATGAAACAGGATCTGGTTGTTGCGGAAGATCGTATCCAGGCAACTGATGGTCGATTCTTTGTCCGGGCAAATGGGGCAGACGGGATACATGTCCGTTACGTGCAATGATTTCGGATCGTACGCTTCTGGGACTGCTACCTCCAGCTTGATGGAATGTGCCGGGCCTTCCCCGTTGTTCTGAAAACGGATCTTAAAGTCGACGTTTTTGTTCTTATAGAAACGATAGTTCAACCGGGTATCGGATACCGACATTTTATTCGGATCGTGCGATGTGACGATTTCCATCTCCAGGGTTTTACTTTTATGATTGTCCGCCCCCCTATCCGGCACGTAGATGCCTTTTACAGTGATGATGGCGCTGGTATCCTTCAGCATTTCGGGCGTGGTTCGGAGTGAATAAAATACATGGCGTCTCTCCCGTGCTTCCATGTCATTAAACTCCAGCGCGTGTACCGTACGATATTCCGCCCGGGCGGCTTCTAACGCCTGGGATAGTTGCAATAGTGACCCCTCGTCGGACTCCCGATTGCCATCCGGTAAAAGCGATATCGTACGGCTCGCCCACATTGCATGGGGGTCACTTGCCTTTATGCGGGAAGCAACCTGTGGCGCATCCTGCACTTCTTTTTCGCCGTGATGTGTGCGAACTTCCGAGAGCTGGAAATTATCGGCCTTATATTTCTTTTCATTGAAGAACAGGTACAATTTTCCGTGAGCCAGGTTGTCGGTATCATTTTGATAGCTTACGATGACTACCATTTCTTCGCCGGGCACCGGTTCCCGGTTGCTCTTCAGATCAAATCCGTCGGGCAGTAGCGGCTGTATCGGATTAGCGTCGTTAAATGTAATTTTCTTTACAGGCACCTTTTGCGGCCGGCTTGGCGGCGGCTTTCCGTTGTCATAGTTGTTGGTGGTCCACAGTAGTACCGTATGGTCGCCTGATTTTTTGTATACATGTTCGGGTGATGCCTCTTTACTATACTCGCCATCGCCGAATTCCCAATAGAATGTATAGAAGGCTGCCGGCGCGCCAGGGATGGGTTGAAGCGGCGGCGTAATGGCCGAAAACTTCACTTTGTTATCGGCGGCGTCGGATTGTATGCTACTTTCTCTTTTGACCGTATCCTGTTTGACAGCATGCTGGCTAAAACCAGAAAACGAGAGAAGAAAAAGACTGATGACTACAGTGGCTCTCATCAGAATAATTTTATTGTGCAAGATGCAAGTTATTCCATTTTTTCCAATTCCAAAAGTCCCCCTCTCTTAACTGGAGGGGGACTCTACTGGACTACACCTGGTCAGTACACGGCATTTAGGGGAGCTCGTCGATCAGTGTGATCAATGCGGCCTCCGTAATGGGCTGCAGCTCGGTGAATGTTTCTACGTGGTCGGCTCCGATCGTTGCGGACTTGATGGCGTAGTACCACTGCTCGTCGATAACTGACACCATAATGAAGTGCACTTCAAGACCAATCGGAATCTGGCCATAGTGTTCCGTAAAAAGGCCTGTCTCTGAATCATAGCGATCGAACGATGCCAGGGCAGTGGGTTCGCCGTCGTAAGACAGGTAGACTGAGCAATTGGTATTGTCATAGCCTTCCGGCACGTCTACAAAGAGCGTGGTTTTCGGACGAGGATCGTTGTACCAACGGTCAATGTTTGTCCACCCGAATTGATTCTGGAAAATGTTATAAGTAGACTCGCCTATTTTCATATCGCGATCTTGTTGTCTCCAGACGTTTTTGCAAATACCTTCGTCGCATTGCTCCGCGCCCATGAAGGGTTTCATGCCCTGATCTATACCTCCCGTTTTATCGGCAGGAGCTTCGATCTGAAATGTGCCATTCAATACCAATTGCTCGTCTCCTTGCTTCGCATTGACAAAAAACTCGCCACCTGAAACCAACGTGGCGATATTGCCGGAAGCATCTATGCCCTGAGTGGTCATATTTGTGAGCAGCATTTGAGATTTCCTGTAAATCTCCACCAGCTCAATGGTCACGTCACCCGTTACGGGGTCGCCATTTGACTTGAAAAATGAATTTGCGTAGAAAGAAACGATGGTGCCTTCTTCGCCTTCGATCGCTCCGCCCGCGGCGTCGAGTGTAAAGGTTTGTTTCATGGCGGCCACCTGATCCTGGTGCACGGTGCTGATCTTATCATTGGCTCCCGGCTTGATCACTACGGGGGTAGTATCTTTGTCATCATTGTTATCATCGCAGCTTACACTGCCCATGGCAACGAGTCCTGCGAAGAAGAGGGAGGTGAAATAATTTTGCTTTTTCATGGTTTGATTTTTTTGATTACACCCCTAGATCAAACCAATTGAAAATTGTTACCCCTGTTTTGTACACCTTTTTCTTATTCCTCCAAAAAGCGCGAAAATGAGCCAAATAAGCGGATTAATTTTATTTTCAATACGCCAACAGCACGTGATACTACGTATCTCAAGAATCGCGGTCACGAAATCCATGACATTCAATTCTATAAAAACGGCGATTTTTTCACCGTCCTTATTGATGAGGATCTTTTGCTGTGGGATAGGAGTTTCAATCACCTTGAAACGTTTGAAGGAACAGGAACGATTGTTCCGTTCAGTGATGACTTTCTAACGGCGCCTGGCATCAATGGATTGACTGTATATAAATCGAAAACGAAATGAGGTAGTAAAAAGAGTCACTATTCCCCAGGTTCCTAACGGATTTCCCGGCTTTCCTTCCATTCGTACAGCTCTGTATCGGTTACTTTGCCGTCACTATTGGCATCGCTAACATAAAACATCCCGCCCGCCATCTCGCGCTCGGAGATCAGCTTGTCGCCATTCGTATCCCACGTCAGCGCAAATTTGGACGCGAGTATGTGCCTGTCAAATTCAGCACGACCCACACGCTTGTCACGATCATCGTCCCAGGCCTCGAACCGATCGTGAAATAGACCGAAATAGAATAGATTGATTTGCGAGCTGAACTCGTCGCTGGTTAGCATAAAATCATCGTTGTAATCCAGTGAACTAAAGACACCATTTGCCATCTCAGCGTAAGTGATCGGGCTTTTATGATCGCTCCATTCATCAAAATAGCTTAACGCCGTGTAGCCCTGAACAAATTCATTTCGCTCAACAGTGCTATTTCTACTGGCGTCCCAATCAGCAAAAGCCACATAGCGCTTGGGTGCGGCACAAGAGGTCACTATGATCATCAATAAGATGCCTGAAGGAAGTCTGGCTATTGTTGTCATAACTTTTTCACCTTTGATCGACCAAACGTTGACGCTGCAAAAGAACCATTATGAACCCATATCGGATCGCTGTTTCCCCGACAATGTGGAATCAGCAACATGAGTGACTGCTTTCTTCGTCGACATTGTTCCATGCCTTTCCAATAAACTCAAAGATCAAACCAAACGATCCTGAAGGAAAGCAAAAGGAGTTAAATCGAAATTAAATCTACATTAACGCGCCCGCGCGATGCTTGCTGACACTGGAAAAACAAGCGATTAAAATGACATTAAAGAGGCATTAAAGCGACTGTAAAATTTCTTTAAATCTTATGCTTCCACTAGTCTATTCACGTCGTCGGTAAGATTTTTGCACCTCTCCAACTCGAGGCGACTAAATTTCAGACTATGACGATTTACAGGGATTTCCTATTACTGGCATTCACAACGATGTTGCTAACAGGCTGCAGCCAGGGTAACGCGACAAGGTCGGGCGCAAAAAAAATTCCGGAACTGGAGGTGCTTACACTAAAGGCACACGACGTAACGATACCCCGCGACTACATCTGCGAAATAAATGGAGTGGAATACGTGGAAATTCATGCACGCGTACAAGGCTATCTTGAAGATATTTTTGTCGACGAAGGCCAGGTTGTAAAAAAAGGACAACCCTTGTTTCGCATAAGCTCAAACACATACACGGAAATGGTGACAAAAGCAGAGGCAGCACTGCAACGCTCCATTGCCGAAGCCAAGACAAAAAGCCTCGAGGTAGACCGGATTCGGCTGATGGTAGGCAAAAACGTCATTTCGAAGACTGAGCTCGAAGTGGCCGCCGCCCAGAAAGAAGCAGCCGAATCGGCCGTGCGTGAGGCCAAAGCAGTGCTCGAGAATGCACGAATTAACCTGAACTATACTTTCATCCGGGCTCCGTTTGATGGGATTCTCGACCGGATCCCTTTTAAGAAAGGAAGCTTGATCAATTCCGGAACGCTGCTTACTTCCGTGTCGAACATCCAGGACGTATTCGCATATTTTCAAATATCCGAACCCGAGTACCTGCGGCTTCTGGGGAAGGAAACAAAACGCCGCCAATTCAAAAAAGAGCACCAGACGGTTTCGCTCGTTCTCGCGGATGGATCGACCTACCCTTACGAAGGAAAAATTGAAACACTTGCAGGTGACTTCGATCAGGAAACCGGCTCGATTGCAGTGCGGGCAAGATTCCCCAATCCCGACCATACGCTAAAGCACGGCTCAACCGGGAAAGTATTGCTACACAAAACATGGCAAGATGCACTACTCGTACCGCAGGAATCCACATTTGCCATCCAGGACAAAAGCTATGTATATGTGCTCGACGAACACAACGTTGCCCGCGTCCGAAATTTCAGTGCGCTGGCGCGATATGAGAACTATTTCGTCGTGACGGGACTTCGCAAAGGCGACCGCATCATCACCGAAGGCCTGCAACAACTGCGCGACGGCGTTCCAATAAAACCGCGGCAGCATCTCGTGGACACCGTTCGCTTAACACGCTCTTGATGATCTGATCTACTCACATTATTCCGAATAACCATGCTGGAAGTTTTTATACGCCGGCCTGTGCTTGCCACGGCCGTATCGATCCTTATTACCTTTGTTGGAGTATTGGCGCTGGTCAAACTACCGATCACACAGTTCCCCTCCATTGAGCCTCCATCCGTAACGGTCACGGCCAACTACACAGGAGCGAACGCGGAAGTATGTGCAAAAACAGTAGCAACTCCGCTGGAACGTGCCATCAACGGCGTACCGGGCATGACCTATATGTCCTCGGTATGCAGTAACAATGGCATTACACTCATCCAGGTATTTTTCGAATCGGGCACCGATCCCGACCTTGCCACGGTGAACGTTCAAAACCGCGTAACCAGTGTACTGGACGAATTGCCCGAGGAAGTCATCAAGGCCGGTGTGATTACGGAGAAAGAAGTCAGCAGCATGCTGATGTATCTCAACATTACCAGCAGCGACAGCACACAAGACGAAAAATTTGTCTACAACTTTACGGACATTAACGTCCTGCAAGAATTGAAACGCATTAACGGCGTTGGTTTCGTAGAGATCATGGGCGCACGCGATTATGCCATGCGCATCTGGCTGAAGCCCGACCGCATGGCGACCTATAACATTTCGGCCCAGGACATTATTGATGCTGTACAACGTCAAAATATAGAGGCAGCGCCCGGCGCGACCGGCATCAGCTCTGATAAGGAACCGCAGACACTGCAGTATGTACTTCGTTATACTGGCAAATTCACGACAGAAGAAGATTATGGGAAAATCGCCGTCAAATCCGGAGTCGATGGCGCCATCGTTCGTATTCGCGATGTAGCCGATATAGAATTCGGCTCATTGGACTATGACATGATCTCCACCACCGATGGCCGGCCTTCCGCATCGATCATGATCAAACAACGCCCGGGATCAAACGCCCGCGAAGTGATCCAGAACATAAAAACGCGAATGAAAGAACTGAAGTCCACGTCCTTCCCGCCGGGCATGGAATACAATATCGCATACGACGTATCGCGATTCCTCGATACGTCCATCGATGAGGTTGTCAGAACCTTGATCGAGGCGTTCATTCTCGTATCGATCGTCGTGTTTATCTTTTTACAGGATTTTCGCTCGACGTTGATCCCCGCCATTGCTGTGCCGGTATCGCTGATCGGCACATTCTTCTTTATGGACATGTTCGGGTTTTCCATCAATCTCCTGACCTTGTTCGCCCTTGTACTTGCGATTGGCATTGTGGTCGACAACGCGATCGTGGTCGTCGAAGCGGTGCACGTCAAAATGCATGAAGAAAAGCTTTCCGCTACCGATGCCACACGCGCCGCCATGAAAGAGATCGCCGGTGCCATTGTCGCGATTACATTGGTGATGTCTGCGGTGTTCGTGCCGGTCGGTTTTATGACGGGTCCGGTCGGTGTCTTTTATCGCCAGTTCTCATTGACGCTCGCTATTGCCATTGTGATCTCGGGCATCAACGCATTAACCCTTTCACCGGCACTCTGCGCGCTCATGTTACAACCTCAGCTGCCAACATCCCGGCGTAACTGGCTCCACCGTTTTTTCGCGGCATTCAACAGCCGCTATTCTGCACTGGAACAAGGATATGGCAAACTGCTTACCCGCATTGCCGGCCGGCGCATGCTTATCACACTGTTGCTGATCGGTTTCATCGCTGCCACATTCTTCCTCAACAGACTGCTGCCGTCCTCGTTCATCCCAACGGAAGACCAGGGCATGATCTATGCCAATGTGACCCTACCCGCCGGTGCCACCGTGGAGCGCACACAGAAAATACTCGAAGATCTTCAGCGCCTGGCCCAACCGGAAAAAGCTGTCGAATCCGTTTCCACGCTCGCGGGCTATAGCCTGATGACCGAATCAGCAGGCGCCTCCTATGGAATGGTGATGATTAATCTTCGCCCATGGCACAGTCGCAGGCAATCCGTCGACGAGCTGATCGACGTTTTGCAAAACAAAGCATCAACGATTGCCGGCGCAGACATCCAGTTCTTTCCGCCGCCAGCTGTACCAGGCTTCGGCAACGCCAGTGGCTTTGAGCTCAGGCTTCAGGACCGCACGGGCGGACCTTTACTTCAAACTTCCGACATTGCGGAGAAGTTTATCAAGGCCCTGAATGACCGTCCGGAAATACAAAACGCCTTCACCAGCTTCGATCCTAACTTCCCCCAATATCTGCTTCACATGGACTACGACAAAGCCACCAAACTTGGCGTATCCGTAAAGAATGCTATGGAATCATTGCAGACACTCGTGGGCAGCTTCTACGCCTCGAACTTTATCCGCTTTGGTCAGATGTACAAGGTCATGGTACAAACCGGCCCCGGATTCCGGAGCGACCCGCGCGATGTAATAAAGCTATACGTCAAAAACGACCATGGCGACATGGTGGCCTTATCCAGCTTTATTACCCTGGAACCCACCAACGGTCCCGAGCAACTGACGCGCTACAACATGTTTACTTCCGCTATGATCAATGGTGAGCCCGCACCCGGCTATAGCAGCGGCGACGCCATCGCCGCAGTCGAGGCCGTCGCCGTGGAAATGCTCCCGCGCGGCTATACGTTCGACTGGTCCGGAGTCTCCCGCGAAGAGATCAAATCCGGCAACCAGACGCTGATCATCTTCATGGTCTGTCTGTTTTTTGTCTACATTCTCCTGTCCGCACAATACGAGAGTTACTTGCTGCCGCTGTCAATCATTCTGTCGTTGCCGGCCGGTATTGTAGGCTCTTACCTGTTTCTGCTCATGGCCGGTCTTGAAAACAATATCTACGCACAGGTCGCATTGGTCATGCTCATAGGACTGCTCGGAAAAAATGCCATCCTGATTGTAGAGTTTGCCATTCAGAGAAGGAATGAAGGGCAATCTGTACTCCAGGCTGCCGTCGCCGGAGCAGCCGCACGCCTTCGCCCCATCCTGATGACATCGCTCGCATTTGTCGCCGGATTGATACCGCTCTGTATTGCCAGCGGCGCAGGGGCAATCGGGAACCGATCCATCGGCATGGCCGCTGCCGGTGGTATGATCACAGGCACGTTGTTCGGCATCTTCCTGGTGCCAGGCCTGTATTTCATCTTCGAATCTTTTTCAACGTATTTGAGACGCCGGCGCACGGCGCATGCTCTCAGCCACGAGAACCATACTACATGAAAACTATATTGTATCCAGTACGCCACATCCTCCTGGGTTTGTCATTACTGACTGTATCCTCCTGCAAGGTCTACATGACAACACCCCAGGTAGCAAACCCCCTCCCGTCTTCGTTCGGTCAGGTGTCAACGAATGATTCACTCACCATGGCCGCACAACAGTGGCAAACCTTCTACAGCGACACATGCCTGACGGCACTTATCAGCGCCGCCTTGCAACACAATCCCGATATACAAATCGCCATGGAAAACATCCATGTAGCGCACAGCATGTATGCAACCACACGCAGCAAGCTCTTTCCGCGTATTGACGGCGTGATCAGCGCACGGGTTGACAAGTTCGGCGAGTACACCATGAACGGAGTGGGCAACGATGATACGAACCGTTCGGAGACATTACCCGACGACAAGAAGCTTCCAGCTCCATATCCCGAATTTTTTACGGGTGTAAACTTCAGTTGGGAGGCAAATTTATGGGGCAAACTCTCGAATCAACGCAGGGCATCGCTCGCTCGGTTTATGGCCTCAAAGGAAGCCCGACACGGAGCCTCGACCATGCTCATTAGCAATGTGGCCGAATATTACTACACGCTTATCGGCTTGGACCAGGAGAAAAAGGTCCTCCAACAAAACCTTGAACTACAAGAGATGGCCTTTGACCTGGTAAAGGTCCAAAAGCTCGGTGGCAAAGTCACCCAGCTTGGCGTAGATCAATTCGAGTCACAATTACTAAACACCCGGGCACGACTGCTCCAAGTCGACCAACAGATCCTCGTTACAGAATCCATCCTCAACCGATTGGCCGGCCGCTATCCACAGTCCATACGGCGTTGGACGATCAACGAGTATGATTCCATCCTTGAAATATCCGTCGGTGTCCCCGATCGACTGATTTATCGGCGTCCCGACGTAAGAGAGGCCGAGCTTAGTCTACAGGCAGCCGGCGCCGATGTAGCCGTTGCACGCGCCGCATTTTACCCAGGCCTCTCACTCTCGGCGGCCGCCGGGTTCTCGGCTTTTACCGTCTCGAAATGGTTCCTTACACCCGGCTCTGCCGTTTATAGTCTCGGCGGAGGCTTAACCGCGCCAATTTTCCAACGCGGCAAGATCAAGGCACTGTTCAATGCCGCCAATGCAAAACAACGCATCGCCATGGCAGAGTATCAGAGATCGCTTTTAAGCGCTTACCAGGAGGTCTATTCGGTAGCACATAATCACTATAATCTCGTCCAACAGATTGACCTGAAAGAACAGGAAGTAGCCGTACAGCGGCGGGCGTCGGTAACCTCCAATGATCTTTTCAGCGTCGGCTATGCCAATTACCTGGAAGTGATAACATCCCAACGCAGACTATTGGATGTCGAGCTGGAATTAGCTCACCTGAAAAGGAATGTACTCCAAAATCGTGCAGTCCTTTACCGGGCACTGGGAGGTGGATGGTCGGAAAGATAAGCCGACGTCTTTCCCTAACAAAACCGCCGCGCTGTTTGCGAATGACACATGAAAAGACCTGGCATTTGCCAGGTCTTAACGAATCCAACTATTAAACAAGCGAGGGTCAAACTCAGTTAAGGCACATTCTATAGCGGTCCTGAAAGCAAAGACTCAACACATTATGAACGCTCCAGTAATTATAAGGACGGAAGAAAATAGCAAACGCCCCCATTTCCTGGAGCAGCCCGATCTTTTCGGGAACCGGCTCCGGAGAGTGAATAATAACAGGAACATTTCGCAGTGATGAAACTTTTTTCGACTCACGCAGGAACTCGACGCCATTAATGCCGATCATATCGAGCTCAACAAAAATGTAATCAGGCGCAAGTGAATATTGTTCAAGAAACACCAAGGCGTCTATCGCATTGTCCGCCAACATAAAATCGGCATTCGGCGCCAGATCGCTTAACACGTCGATGAACACGACATGATCCCGCGGATCGCCACTGATCAGTAAACATGACTTCGTCAGTAAATTCATACACTAATTAGATAATCCGGCATGACACATGTCATGCCGGAGAACTCTAAACTTGCCCAACAATAAGAACTCTTCTTCTACAAGGAACGACAATTTGACCATCCCCAAAACGATAAATAATTAAATCGAAATTAAATCGGGATTAAAGCCTTTGACCATCCCCCCCGGCAGCAGCCTCCTCGGGGCGGCGAATCGGAGCAAGAAAAATGAAGACATCCCGATCTATTATGCCCGAATGGGAAGTCGCAAAATAAACTCAGTTTCTACTCCCGCCGGTGAATTCACGGTAATCGTTCCGCCGTGAAGAGAAACGATGCGGTGAACCAATGATAATCCGATGCCAGATCCCTTTACCTGGCGATGATTGTGTCCACGAAAAAAAGGCTCAAAAACACGCGGCAGCTGATCGCCGGGAATGCCGCCGGCATTCTCAAATTTTACAATAACCGAGCCGCTATCGCCCGACGTGAGCGTAATGTCAATCCGATGATTAGGTGAATATTTGCAACCATTGTCCACCAAATTCAGGATAACAACTTTCATGAGTTGCTCATCCCCGTGAATGGCGAGTGCGTCTGATTGCAGCGCAAGATCAAATTCGATATTGATAAGGTAATGCGGGTAAGCCTTTAAAAGTTCCTCTTTTACGTCCCACAGCAGATCATCGATACGCAACAATGAAAAATTCATTTCCGGCCGCTCAACACTGGTTTGCGCCAGGATCAACAACCGTGTAGAAATATCGTTGAGACTACGAAGCCCCATACGGATGGATTGCAATACATTCACATAATAGGCTGGATCCCGTGGCTGTAGCAGGGATACTTCGATCTCCGCAGACATGGCAGTGATCGGCGTCTTGATCTCATGCGATGCATTTGCAATAAAGTTCTTCTGCGATGTGAACGCACTTTGTAATCGTTCAAGCATACTATTGAACGTTTGTGACAATTTACTGATTTCATCACGCTTGTTGCCTTCATCCAAACGTTGATTGAGATTCGCTTCTGTGATATCACTCACCTGGTTGACGATACGGGAAATCGGATGCAACGCCCGGCCTGCATAAAGCCACCCGAGAATAGATACCAGGATAACACTGATACAAAAGGTACCCGTCAAAACATTTCGGAGATTTCGCAACGCGTCCCGCCCATAAACATCGGTAGCGGTCGCCACCACGGTATACGCGTTCGCGGCGTCGCCAAAAATGAACGCACATCCCTCGGCAGTGCCCTTTTGGAAACGGACCTCTTGCACGCGCCCCACCCGCTGACGAATATCGCGCTCAATTTCCACCGGTGGCATGCCGCCAGATCGGTACACCTCTACGTCCTTGTCGTCATAAATAATAATGTATTGATTGGGCAGGCTGGCCGGATTGTTCTGCTCCAATCTTCGCAACAACGTCGCATCGACTTCCTTAACCTCCCTCAAAATCTTTGCAGTATTCACGGCCCGGTTCCGCAGACGGCGGTAGAAGTCCTCCGCGCGATAATTATCCGACAGGAAGTATACCGAAAGGCAAATTGCCGAAAGGACAACAATCACCAAGGAGAAGAACAACAACGTGAGGCGACTCCTGATATTCATTCATCCTTACTTAAAACGTAGCCCATACCGACACGTGTGTGGAGAAGCTTTACATTGAAATCCCGATCGATTTTGTTTCGTAACATATTGATATAAACCTCTACAACGTTCGTGCCCGTCTCGAAACGAATACCCCAGATTTTTTCAGCAAGTTCAGCCCGGGAAACCACACGCTCGGGATTGCGCATAAAAAACTCCAATAGCATAAATTCCTTCGCAGAAAGCTTAATACTCTTATCGGACCTGGAAGCAACCTTCTTTTCAAGATCGAGCTTTAAATCTTCATACCGCAGCAAGCTCCCAAAGATGACGCCTGCAAGCGCAGGTCGTCGCGCCAGCGCCCGCAAACGCGCCGTCAGTTCTTCAAATTCGAAAGGCTTTAATAGGTAATCGTCAGCCCCCGCGTCAAAACCGGCGACCTTGTCGGCAGTGGTACCCAAGGTAGTCAACATCAGCACCGGGGTTGCCGGCTTTTCCTGCTTCAGCATCTTACAAAGATCAAATCCATTTATACCAGGAATGACAATATCCAATAGTATGACGTCATAATCACGACTCAGGGCAAGTCGTTTGCCTATAGCTCCGTCATACGCGACGTCCACCAGAAATAACTGCTCCTCCAGCCCCTGCTTAATCAGCGCAGACACCTGCACTTCGTCTTCAATAACAAGCACTTTCATACTCCGTCAAGTTACCAATTCCCACGAAAAGGAAAAGCATGTCGCTAGCTTTTAGCCTGTGGAAAATCGGCGTCAGATATTCATCAAATCGATCATCAGATTAAATGAATCGCTTGACAGGCGGTTTTCCAACCGCAGTGGTTTTGTAATGATGCCGGCAATTCCGGGTTGAATAGCAGCTTCAATCTCTTCACGTCTGCTCGCACCGGTTAACACAAATGCTTTGATCTTTCGCCACAGTCTATGTTCCTGCAAAAGTGCATGAACGTCAAGTCCATTCATTTTCGGCAAGTCAAGATCCAGTAAAATTATGTCCGGCAACTCGTCGGGAGCATGGTCACAGGCTTTGAGCTTGTCGAGTGCTTCCTCTCCGGTGCTCGCAATCGTCAGACGATGAAGGATTCCTCTCCGCTCAAGAGTACGTCTTATCTCCATTTGGTCCAAAACGTCATCCTCGACTACCATAATATGAATAACACGTTGCATCGATGTCATTTAATTTCAAGTGTTTGGTGAAAAGATCCGCCACTTGCCGGTCCCGACAGATAAGCCTCGCGTGTCTGATCCAGAAGATCAGAGAACTTCCGTTGAATGCTCAATCCCACGCCCACTTCCTGTTTTACGAATTCCTCTTGCTTATATAAATTCTGAAAATATTGCTCGCCGTCTTTACCCTCAACAACGGCATCCTTCGCTTTAAGAAGCGGCAATGCCACCTCGTCGATCCAGTATTGTTGCAGCTCGCGTATATCGTCCAGCAATATCTTCTGCTCCGATCCCTCCGGCACAAGCCGCCCCAACTCATGAAGCGCTATGTTATTATCAGCTACCGCTTTTTCATAGATATGGCGTGAGGCAACTTTGCCGGTTAAGAGGTAATTGCGAAGGCCCCCGGCCATACGTCTGAAATTGCGTTGAAATCGTTCGCCCTCATTCCCAATCTTAGCCGATCGCGAAAGCTGCGCTACATCCTCCGACATCTGGCGCATTTGAAGATAGCGCACGTATAGCGTCACAGCGACAATTACCGCTGTTATGAAGATGCCTGTCAGAAAAATCCGAAAGCCTTTCATATGATTGCGTCTTGCCAGTCCAAAATAGGACGCACAGCAAAACTAGCCGTCTTCAGGGTCCGGGCAAACTCACCGGGAGTAGTTTAATACCGATTTAACCTCGCTTTAATCTCGATACGGCTCCCTAGCCCCCATCCTGCGCATTATTCACATTGTCAAAGTAGGTACGGCGCACAGGTCATACTTGCTCCGATCAGTCGACGACGGCTATCTTTGGGTACATGGAGATCCGACAAATTACCGCAAAAGACACCTGGGCCATCCGGCACCAGGTCATGTGGCCCAACAAACCGTTTGACTATGTGAAGCTGGAGGAAGACGAGCAGGGACTGCACTTTGGCGTATGTGATGGAAACAAGCTCGTATCCGTCATTTCCCTATTCATGGACGGCGACGAAGCGCAGTTCAGGAAATTTGCCACGCGCACCGAAGTGCAAGGAAGAGGATATGGCACGGCACTTTTGAGGCATCTGGCTAACGAAGCTCGCATCTATGCCATTCGGAGGCTCTGGTGTAACGCGCGTACCGCAAAGGCTGCGTTTTATGAAAAGGCAGGATTTCGTAAAACCGACAGAACGTTTAAAAAAGACGGTATGGATTATGTAGTGATGGAAAAATTAACCCCTTAAGAATCCAGCATACGCCGACATGTAAAGCCCGCTTCGTTTAATTTGCCTTGAAGCATATCAGAACAAACACCATTGCCAACGATTCGTAAAACGTGGTCGCAATCCTCCAGATCAATCGTCCATTTCACCACGCCAGGAATATCCCCCAGTACAGCACCCAGCATTTCTAAATCCGAGTGCTGTATATTGGTCACAAAAAGAATGATACTCATTTACGGGATCGTAACACTCCTCACCGCCACCGTATGAGCCGAAAACACACCCAATGCTCCATTCGAAATATTGCCAGGTGGATTATTGGGCGTAGTCCCACCGCCGGGCCCCGTGTCACCCATTAAAGCCAGCGTCGTGTAATACAATGCTACCGCGGCATCCACACATTGCATCGTAAGGGTAACCCGGTCACCCGGTTGTAAGTCCAGCTTGTCGTCGTCCATTTCGAGCCTGAGCTTATTGACAAGACCGTTCCTAAGCAAATCATTCTGGATCATATGCTGATTAAAGAGCTTGTCATTCTTGGACAACACAAACCTGTAATTATTTCCTTCCACCATGGGATCAGTGTATACCGGTATCAGTTGATACTCTATATCGCCGCCGATACTAACCTGTCCAACGTTGAGGGAATCAAATGGAACATAGTGCGGCATCATACTCCGTGCAGTGTAGGTCTGTCCTTCTACTACCACCGTCAATGTGTATGTCCTCCCTTCCACACCTTCCAGGAAGCTGGTAGCGTACGTTCCGCCCCCTTGAGGAACAAGGGTCTCGCTATGGCCGCCGTCGTCACCGATCATCACCTGGGCATTGTCGATTGCAGGATACTCCCCCGATTCCGACAATCCTATAGACTTCGAAATTCGTACATAGTACGGACCGGCTTCATTGTTAATATTGCCCTCGATCACAAGCCTGGACTGATTACCCTTATAATCCAAATCGATCACTTTCTCGCAACCTGTAAAAAGTAAAGCAATAAATAATAAGTTGACTATATTTCTCATCGTTTCTTAATGCTAAAACTTGAAATTATACGTTACGCTGGGCACCCACCGAAAAAGCGAGCTCTGCACCGCATCGATCTTTTGTGGATTATGCTTATTCTCTTCAAAACTTATGCTGTAAGGATTCTGGCGTCCATAAACATTGTACAGGCCGAAGCTCCACGAGCTTTGGTACTTTCGCCTGGCAGGCCTTTCATAGGTAACACTGAGATCCAGCCGATGTGTGGCCGGCATTCTGTCTGCATTGCGGTTGCCATATTGGTAAACCACCATGTCATTCAAAACATATTTCCCCGTGGGAAATGTCACAGCATTGCCGGTAGTGTATATAAATGTACCCGATAGCGTCCATTGCGGCGACAGCTCGTAAACGGCAACGACTGACACATCGTGGGTTCGATCTTGCTTCGCATTATACCATCGACCGTTGTTGATACCGTCTATTTTTCTTTCCGTTTTAGAAAGCGTGTAACCGATCCATCCGGTAAGTTTGCCCTCTTTCTTTTTCCACAGGACTTCAAGACCGTACGCCCTGCCTTTGCCAAACAACAATTCACTTTCGATATCCGGAACAGTATTTATGTCAGCGCCATCCCGAAAGTCAATTTGATTCCGCATGGTCTTGTAATACGTCTCGGCATTTAATTCATACGCATTGTCCTTAAAATTCCGGCTGATCCCCAGGCTCACCTGATCGGCAACTTCCGGCTTTATATTATAACTGTTTCCGATCCACTGGTCCGTAGGACTCCCCCCGGTGGAGTTACTCATAAGATGGAGGTTCTGCGTGTTTCGGGCATACCCCGCCTTTAAACTGGCCGTGCTGTTCAGCATGTAGTTCATCGACAACCTAGGCTCCCAGTTGTAATAGGTCTTGCCGACGCCACCTTCTGCCAATGTTATCGACTGGGTCAGCGCATTCCCCTGATAAACATGGTAGGTATCCCCCCCTAAAATGCTGTAAAATGAGAACCGCAGGCCGTAGTCAAGCTTGACCCTGTCCGACGCCTCGTAGGAATTGCTTACATATACTGCATTTTCCAACGCCTTACGCCCCTTCTTGTCACTGACAATATCTGTCCCTTCCGCCTTGGTGGGGGTAATGGTATGATGTATCACATTAAAGCCGAACTGGATGGTATTCCGGGAATTAGGATACAGCGAAAAGTCCTGCTTCAGGTTTACATCTTTGATATTAGAATTGTAATTCACCTCGCTCCCTTCCGTTTTGAAGCTGACGTTAAAATCATAATCGCTGTAAATGAAAGAAGTATTTGAAAATAGCTTGCTGCTCAGGATACTGTTCCACCGCAATGTGCCGGTAACATTTCCCCAGTTGCTCCCCAGAAAATTGGATACATCCAGTACGTCTTTTCCAAAATAACCTGAAAAGTATAGCTTATTCTTACTGTTGATGGCCAGATTTCCCTTGGCGTTCAGGTCATAGAAATACAACTGAATATCCTTAAAGTCAGAAGAGAGCCTCGCAAAAAGGTCGGCATACGTACGCCTGCCCGAGATGATAAACGACGATTTTTCTTTCTGAATAGGCCCCTCCACGGTCAACCTACTGCTTATCAGGCCAATGCCGCCACTCACCCGGTATTTATTGTTATTCCCTTCCCGCATCTTCACATCCAATACCGACGAAAGACGCCCTCCAAATTGCGCGGGGCTGTTGCCTTTGATAATAGTGGCATCCTTAATGGCATCACTGTTGAATGTACTGAAGATCCCCAACAAGTGTGATGCATTGTACACCGGCGCTTCGTCCAACAAAATAAGGTTCTGGTCGGTGGCACCACCTCGAACGGAAAAGCCGTTGCTCCCTTCGCCGCTGGATTTTACCCCGGGCAACAGCTGGATGGTTTTCACCAGGTCCTTTTCACCAAATACCACCGGAATTTTGGCGGCGGTTTGAATATCCAGCACCTCCGTACCCATGGTCGCCGTCGTCAGGTTCTCGTCGTTTCGCTTGGAGCTCACTACTACTTCTTCCAGCACTACCTCGTCCGACAGATCGACACCGATCATAACGTTTGACGTCAATTCAACAGGGATCAGCTCCTGCTTGTATCCGACATAAGAAACGAGCAGGGTGTAATTTCCCTTCGGAAGCGACAGTGAATAAAAGCCATACGAATTGGTGATCACCCCCACCGTGGGTTTTTCAATCACTGTCACGCTCGCCCCAATGAGTGTTTCGCCCGAAGATCTTTGTTTGACCGTTCCGCTGATCGTGTATTTTGATTGTGCCCGCAACATCGTTGCTCCAAATAATAGAATGAAGAGCTCTATTATCACTATTACTGCTACTCTTTTGTGTCCACTCATGAAATCCAATAATTGGTTAGTTCCGATCATGACCCAAAAGTGGGCGCAAAAACCACGTTGTAAAACTTTTTGAGAAGAAGAGAAAGAGTTGCGCGAAGAATGAGGGTTCTTACTACTGCGCGTAGCGCTTGAAAAAATCATCGGCATAAGTCCTTCCTATCGGAAACTCCTTGTCGCCGATAAAAATGGTAGTTCCTCTAACGGCCTCTATGCGGCTAAAAGGCAGAATGAAACTCCGATGCACGCGAATAAAATCAGCACCGAGTTTTTCCATCATATCTTTCATGGGCATTCGGGCCACGATGGTCTTCCGATCTTTGATGTAGATCTTGAGATAATCCGCCAGGCCTTCAATGAACAGGATATCTTCCAACGGAACTTTCACCAGGCTGAAATCGGCTCGAACGAAGATATTCTTTTCGGAACTCTGATTTTTGCTGTTAATGTAATCGAAGTATTCCTGCGCCTTTTTGATCGCTTGTGTAAAACGCTTCTGATTGATGGGTTTCAGCAGGTAATCGATGGCATTCAATTCGTAACTGGTCACCGCGTATTCGCTGAAAGCAGTCGTAAAGATCACCATCGTGTTCTGTTCCAACGACCTGACCAGGCTGATGCCGGTCATAGAGGGCATTTGTATATCACAGAAGATCAGGTCGACAGGAAACTTCCGCAAATGCCTTAATGCTTCGTTCGGTTGTGTGAACGTTTTCTGCAGATTAATAACGTTACTTTTATCGCACAGCGACTGGATCACGGTTAGCGCTAACGGTTCATCGTCTATGGCAATAGCATGTATCATTGCAAATTAATGTATAAGGAAACAAAAAATTCCTTTTCCGTATCATTGATAACCAGCATATTCTTCGAAGGATAGATCAAATTCAGCCGATGTTTTGTATTTTCGATTCCCAACCCGCTTCGCGCTGAAATATCACGCTGCACATTAACTTTATTATTCAACACCTTCAACTGAACTTCGTTGTTATTTATCGTTATTTCAACCTTGATACGGCTTTTTTGCTCTGAATTTACACCGTGCTTAAAAGCATTCTCGATGAACGGGATCAGCAGCATGGGCGCAATCTTCAATGGCGGGATATCGCCCGGGCTATGATACTCCAGCTTTACACTTCTATCCAAACGAATCTTCTGCAACTCAATAAAATTGGTGATGTAGTTTATCTCATCTTCCAGCAGAACAAAGTCTTGTTGGATATCTTTCATAGTATAGCGCATCATTTCCGAGAGCTTGTCGACCATGTCTGCCGCCTTGGGCGAATCGTCAATCGCCGTGGCGTAAATATTATTCAGCGTATTGAAAAGGAAATGGGGGTTGATCTGTGATTTGAGTGACGCAATTTGCGCCGAAAGCTTCTCACTTTCCGTTTGTTTTAACCGGTTGTATACCGTCCACAAAATAGAGGACACGATTGCCAGGAGCCATAACGAGATGGCGTTGATGATGATAACGGGAATAATCTTCTCGCTCGCCGGATGTTTTTGAGCCAACGTCTCGGAATTAAAATCCGAGAGAGAGAATATCGCGCTCAGGATCAGGAATGCCGTCACGATCGCCATCAACAGGAACAAACAATAGAGCCAATATTTCTTTGCCAGCAAAAACCGCGGAATGAGCAGAAAGTAATTGAAGTAGAATATGATCAACAGCACGGCACTTAACGCCACGCAGAGCAAAAGATACTTAGTATCAGATTCCGGATACAACGAGCCGAAGATCTGATCTGTTGAAACATAAGGAATGACCAGCAACAATATCCAGACTAAGGCATGTACCGCAATGGCGAACCGTTTAATTTTCATAACTACCGTGTAAGTAATCCGCAAACCAAAGGTATGTTTCTTTCGTCTCAAAAAATTTGAGATAAAGGGTGACACTTTGCGGAAGTATAGCATACCTCCTCTCCAATTACCTGATTATCAAACGACATCATGCTCTATCCACCACAAATACGCGTCATAGTCCGTGACAGGTATTTCTCCTGTTATGCCCAGCGCCCGGCACATCGCAACGACCTGGCCACGGTGGTACGAGCTGTGGTTGACTACATGTAGGATATATTCGTATCGGCGCTGGGTACTGTCGGAAACCCGGATTCTTTCAGTCAATTGTTGTTCATTCAAGGCCGACAGGCTGCTCGCCAGCTGCCGTGAGCTTACCACCAGATTTGCAATAACATGATCGACCGCGTTGCCCTCCGCCGGCAGTTTAAATTCATTGATCTGCTCTTTAACGATCACATCATACCAATAATTTTGTGCTGCCAGAATATGCTGAAGCGTCCGATCGATCGTCCCGAAGCTTGAACCTGTTTCTTCATAAAGAACGCCCGGGTCTATTGTCAACAACCAGGCAGTAAGGCGTTCGTTAGCCCACAGGTTGTAGCGGACGAAGCGGGTCGTAAGTTCCTGGAGGTACATGAATAGCATGATCTTTACAAAAAGATGGACATTTAAACAGAAATATCCAATCTTCTGGGGACGCTTCCCGTCCCACAGCAGCTGATACGGTTGCCAATGGGCCGTACTTTGGCTAAATTTCCCGCAAACAACACATTCCCGCTATGTTTGAAGGGTCGGATTTTCCCAGGTCGCTTGACGAAGAAACGTTTAACCTCTGGCTGGAGAATGGTCGTCAGAGCAAAATAGGCTACAACTATCTGCTTATTGTTTGGGACGAATATGAGTCGGAATATCGGGCCGTCTATGTCGAAAATCGCAAGGAAATCGGCAGCTATGAAAATTACAAGGAATCAACGGGCCGCGAATCGCTTGTCGCTGCGTATGATCTCTATTCGGAATCGAGAATTGCTTAAATGCTGATCGGTGTGCAACCATCTTAGCAGGGATATGTTTCCAGTATGAAAATAATATTGATCATCTTCGGAGTAGTGTTGGGAGTATTGCTCGTTATATTTCTAGTACTGGCAGTCGCGGCTTTCAACAGACGACCCAAATTCACCAGGAAAGGATTCACACCCTTAGAAAGAAACCTAATCGAAGAGTTCTGCGTGATGTTCTCCCCAGATATCCAGGAAAAGATCCGTCTACAAGTTAAATACTTCGAAGGCAAGAGAAAATGGAGACAGTACTGGGGCAAAAGCATGACCCTCGAGCTATATGATGACAAGGAAGTCCCCTTGCCCGAAAATGCAATATATGCCCGAAAAGACGAAGGCAAAATAGCCACCATACGCTTTAGTGTCAACCGCGTAAAGTACAGCATCGAGTTCAAGACCTACGACGGTCGTATCTGGGGGTGGGCTATCAGACCTAATCCGAAAAAAATTCAAAAAGGTTCAGCGATTGAGATTAGTAGTAAAAAGATCAATAACGATCCCGCAGAGAATACCGACGCCTACTACGAGAAAAAAGTATTCGAAACTATACCAGCCTTTCAGGGTATCTTGTTGGAACTGCAGGCCTGCTTTAAAATAATGGAAGCCAATCATCCGCTGAGGCCTGCTCAACGGCAGTTCTTCGAAAAGAATATCCTTTCAAAACTACCTCCCGACTATCTCTCCATCATAGAACAAGCAGAAGGAATCTCATTTGATCAATTCAGGATCCTGGGTATCTCCGAAATCCAGGACATTTCGCTTGATGATGGCAACTATAACCAACTAATTGAATTTGACGATGGATCCATCGCGGTAAAGGAGGGAAACAAAAAAGGCGATCTTTTCTATCTCCATCACTCCGGGCAAATTGATCAACTGGGAACCGATCTTGAATTAGTGATTCGGAAAAAATCGAAAGACTATCTGCAATAGGTCACGCAATCCAGGTTTCGACTCCAACGAAAATAGACCTTACAGTCACCGCAATCGTAGCAAATACCATATACACACGTTTGAATTCAGATAATATTTTTAATATTGTACGTTGCCTGACTTAACCTTGCTACGTTCATGGATGCACTAAACCAGCCTGGGAACAGAAACGAGCCTGGCTTTTTTGTTGCCAAGACACCGTTGGCCGCAGAAGAGCAGGAGCTATGGCGCTTGTTCCGGGGCGGTAGCCGGCAGGCCCTCAACGTTATTTTTGATTGTTATGCCCGCACGCTGTATTCTTACGGCCGGAACATCACACCCGATCAGGCACTGATCTCCGATTGCATCCAGGACGTTTTTGTTGAGCTGTGGACGAAACGCGGGAATTTGTCAGAAAGCGTCGTATTGTTAAAATTCTATCTCATCAAATCCCTCCGCCGTCGCATACTGCGACGTCTTTCTTCTGATAAACTCTCGCTGGGTGAACAACACATTCCGGAAGAATATGACTATACCGTAGAGTTCACCATAGAAGTCGACCTCATACAAGAGCAATTCTCGCAAGAAGTATCGCAACAACTGAAGAGCTCCCTGGCGGCGCTCAGTCCCCGTCAACAGGAAGCGATCTATCTTAAATTCTATGAAAACCTGGGCTACGATGAGATTGCCCTGGTAATGCAAACCAACGTCAAGGCAGTGTACAATCTGGTGGGTAAGGCCCTTATTTCACTGCGTCAGGTGTTGCGGTTGCCATCTCGCTGACGCTTGATCTTTTTCAAAAAAAACTTCCAAAACCGGGAGTAATAACGTTTGCACAGGTCTCTTTATAGGCAAAGGCCCTAGCCACCATGCACTATAAGGATTATACCGTCGAAGATTTTATCCAGGACGAATACTTTCAGCAATGGGTCTCATCTCCCAATGAGGCCCTGAATCAATATTGGGATTCTTTCCTACGCCACTATCCGCAACAAGCTGCTCGTGTCGCGGAAGCCCGGCAGTTCTTAGAAGCAATGAATTTTAAGCGCCCGGTATCCGACGCTTATATAGAGAACATGCGTTTCGATATGAATCGTCGCATCGATGAGCTGGAACAAAATACGACTTCAGCCTCGATAACCCCGGCCGCCACCACGCCACGGCGGCGCCGCATACTCTACTGTGCCGCCGCGGCATCGATCTTGCTGGCCGCAGCAGTGTTTGGCTACCGCACCTGGATGCCGGCCGGCATATCGCTTGCCACATCGCATGCCTGGAATGAGCAACGCTCGCTGAAAGGCGAAAAGGTCCAGATCACACTCGGTGATGGTACGACGGTCTGGCTGAACGGAGAAAGTACGTTGCGGTATGCAAACGACTTTGCCCACCAGGACCTTCGGGAAGTATACCTGGAGGGTGAAGCATTCTTTGACGTTGCCGAGAACAAACACAAGCCGTTTATTGTCCATACATCCGACATTGCCATCCGCGTATTGGGCACGGCATTCAACGTAAAATCGTATCTCAACGACAAGTCGGTCGAGACCACCCTGGTACGCGGCAAGGTGAGCATTGCCAATCAGAACACCCCTTCCCGGGAGCCGGTAACTTTATTACCCAACCAACAGGCCACGTTTTCCAAAAAATCGCAAGCGCTCACGCTCGCAAAAGCTGTCAACACAGAAAAATATACCGCCTGGCGTGAAGGCTGGATTGTCTTCGACGACTTGCCTTTTAGCGATATCAAGGCCACGCTCGAGCGTTGGTACAACGTCTCTATCGATGTGCAGAGTGAGCATTTTGGGAGCTGTACCTTTTCCGGAAAGTTTCAAAACAAATCGCTGGAAGAAATACTCGCGATTTTTCAAAACACAGCATCGATCACCTATCGCCTGGAAGGCAACCGGGTGCTGATCACGGGGGGATCATGCGAAGAATGATACCGATGCCAAAACCTAAAAAAAGTCGCCAATGAAATAATAGACCGCGCTAAAAAAAGAATCGGGAGGTGTTGGAAGCACCCCCCGACCTTAAACCCGGCTGCTCCAGGAGCCGCCGGGGTGTAATAAAATGACTCACACTTTATTAACTAACCAAAACTATGAAAAAATTTCTACTGAAATGCCTTTGCCTGCCGCAAAGGTGGTTCAGAACCCTATCCTTCTTGCCTATGATGCTGCTGATGCTATTATCGCTCAATACATTCCAGATCCAGGCTGCTGATACGGTTATCAAGCGTGAATCGATCTCTATCGAGTTCCGCAACATTTCGCTGAAGGAAGCATTCCACACGCTGGAAGAAAAAACGAACTATCACTTCTTTTATAGCACGAAGGCCGTCGACGACAAACAAATCATTTCGTTGTCGCTGCGCGACGAGAACATCGAAACGATCGTAAACGAGCTGCTGCGCGTCATGCCCGGCGTGAGCTACAGGATCCGGGGCGACCAGATCATGTTAAAAAAACAACGTAACACCCCTACCGAACCAGCCGCCCAACCCGAAACATCCGAACCCGCAACAACACCCGCGACTATCGCTGCTCAACCTGAACCACCTTCTTCCGTGGTCACCTACCAGATCACCGTATCCGGACGGGTCACGTCTGAAACCGGCGAAGGCATGCCAGGGGTAAGCGTGCTTCAAAAAGGAACCGCTAATGGCACCTCGACCGATGTGAACGGCGATTACACCTTGTCAATCTCCGAAGGCGACGCCGTGCTGCAATTCTCCTTCATCGGCTATCTGACACAGGAAGTGGCCGTCAACAACCAAACACGCATCGACCTGGCTATGCAACCCGACATCACCACACTGAGTGAGATCGTCGTTGTAGGGTACGGCACACAGAAGAAGATCAGCGTTACCAATTCAGTAAGCCAGGTTCAAAGCGAAGCAATTACACAACGGCCCGTCACTACACTCGGCCAGGCCATGCAAGGCCGCGCGCCCGGGCTGACCGTAATCGACCAGGGTGGCATGCCGGGCCGCTCGACCACAACGATGCGCATACGCGGGGTGACGAGCTTGCCCAACAATAACAACCCTACCAAGAACAACGCGCTGGTGATTGTAGATGGTATCGAGCAGTCGCTGGATTATATCAACCCCAACGACATCGAGTCGATGTCGATTTTGAAAGATGCCGCTTCTACGGCGATCTACGGTTCGCGCGCGGCCAACGGCGTAATCCTCATCACCACCAAGCGCGCAAAAGAAGACCGCGTGACCGTAACATACAACGGCTACTACGCCCTCCAGAACTCGGTCAACAACCCCGAAATGATGGACGTCGCATCGTACATGCGCCTCCAACAAGTGGCCTTCCAGAATGCAGGGCTGGCTGCTCCCGATATGTATTCCGATGCATCGATCCAGGAATGGACAACCAGCTCCGACCGCGAAAAATACCCGCTACCAAACGTATGGTATGACGAGCTGTTCCACACCGCCCCGCAGTTTAGCAACAACATCGCCGTTGCCGGTGGCAGCGAAAAGTTCAAGGCTCGAATGAGCGTACGCAACATGCGTCAGGACGCCTTGCTGAACGGTTACGATTTCGACCTGAAGGAAGTACGTTTGAACTCCGACTTCCAGATTTCCAAGAAGATCAGCGTATCGGGCGACTTGAACTACCGTCGTATGCGGTCCACCGCGCCGACGTTGGAAAGCACGATCTATGACCGCATATTCCACGGTTCGCTGTTTACCGTACCGAAATACTCCGACGGCACCTATGGTTTGAGTTCGCAGGGGCATAACCCGTTGATGTATGCCGAGATGGGCGGCAAGTCCAATCAGTACACGCAGAATATCATCGGCAACATCAGCGCCAGCTGGACGATCGCCGAAGGACTGAAATTCACCACGCAATTCTCGCCCCGAATCATCCTGACGAGTAAAAAAGATTTTGCAAACTCCTATACCAATCTTGACAAGACCAGGAACATCACCAAGGCAGTGCCAAACAACACGCTTAACGAGGCGCGCATCAACGCCACCGAGTATACTATCAACAACCTGCTGACGTATCAGAAGGCCTTTGACAAGCACGATCTCTCGGCGCTGGTGGGCTACTCGGAGATCTCCAACGTTACCGACTCTTTGTCAGCGTATCGTGAGCGGTTCTATAACAACAACATTCAGTCGATCAGCCAGGGCGCTAACGACGGCACCAAGAACAACGGCGGTAATGACTCGAAGTGGGGGTTGCGTTCATACATGGCACGCGTAAACTACTCCTACGCCGACAAATACCTCTTTGAAGCCAACGGTCGCTACGATGGTTCTTCACGATTCACCGGCAGCAACCAATATAGTTTCTTCCCCTCCTTTTCGGCGGGATGGCGTATCTCCGAAGAGTCGTTTATGAGCGGCATCAGCTTCCTGCAAGAGTTGAAGCTTCGCGGTTCATGGGGCAAGACCGGCAACCAGGCTGTAGGCCTCTACAGCTACTACCAGTCGCTGAATGCTTCGGCCTACTCGTTTGGAGGCACATCCGTAATAGGATATAAACCTACCGTACTGGCCAACCCGGATATTACCTGGGAGACGACCACACAAACCAACGTGGGTATCGATGCCCAGGTGTTGGAAGGCTTGACACTCTCATTTGACTATTATAAGAAACGCACGGATGGTATCCTGATCAACCTCCCGATCCCTGCGGCCGTGGGCTTTGCCGCACCCCCGCAAAATGCCGGTGTTGTCGATAACAAAGGTTTTGAGATCGTTTTGGGCTACCGGGGCGAGGTACGCTCCGCATTCAAGTATAACGTAGAAGGCAATATGTCTGTCAATAATAACAAGGTGGTGAGCCTGGCAGGCACCGGTCCGTACATCTCGGGCAACGATATCGACCCGCGGTATATCATTAAAGAAGGATTGCCCATCAATGCACACTGGGGCTACGCGACCGGCGGGCTTTTCCAAACACAGGAGGAAGTCGATTCCTACCCTACATATGCCGCCAACACAAAACCAGGCGATGTAAAATACCTGAATCTGAACAATGACGATGTGATCAATGCCGACGATATGACCATGATCGGCAAATCGTTCCCGCGCATCACGTTCGGTATGAACATCAACATGAGCTATAAGAATTTTGAGTTGGCACTCTTCTTCCAGGGTGCCGGTGATGTCGACACACGCCTTTCCGGTGCCCTGGCCGAGATGGGTAACAATGAAGGGTTCGTTTCGGATGTCGTAACTGGCAACTACTGGACGCCCGAAAACCCGGGAGCTAAGTTTCCACGGCCTGTCAAACGCGACTTGCGTAACGTCAATACCTCGGACCGCATGATCATCGACGCATCGTACCTCAAGCTGAAAAATGTACAGTTGACGTACAACTTGCCACTGCCGCTCGTCGAACGCATACGACTGACGCGCGCGAGTGTATACGCTTCCGCTACCAACGTACTGTCGTTCTCCAAGCTGAAAGAGTGGGGCCTCGATCCGGAAGTCGGTTCCGGCCGTGCTTTGTACTATCCGCAAACGTCGTTGATGACGTTGGGACTTAACCTTCAGTTTTAACAAACTAACCAGAAATCAACATGACGCTTAAGCAATATATTATCGGCACTGCACTCCTGGCGACAGCACTGTGCAGCACCCGTTGCACGGACGATCTCTTGGATACCGTTCCAAACGACCGCCTGGCGCAAAGCTTCTTTTGGAAGACCGAAAACGATGCGAAGTTTGCCGTGAACGCCGCCTATCCATACCTGGATGACCCCAACCGCATCTTCCGTCGCGACGCCTATTCCGACATCGGCCACGTAAACGAATTCTTCTCGGTCAATGCGCTGGTAGAACAGAACCTGGATGCTTCCAGCTCCGTCGTTGCCGAAGAATGGACCTTCGCCTACAACGGTATCGCGGCCGCAAACTTTGTGCTGGACAACATCGACAAGATTCCGGTTACCGATGCTAACACGGCTGCCCTGGCACAGTATAAAAGCGAAGCGCGGGTATTGCGTGCATACCAATACATTAAATTGGTGGGCCTGTTCGGCGATGTACCCCTAGTAAAGAAGAACATTTCGATCGAAGAGGCCCGCCAACTGACGCGCACACCTTCCAACGAGATCTGGGACTTTGTCGACGCTGAGCTTCACGAGGCTGTCGACGGACTGAAGGACACTTATCCCGCCGCCGACAAAGGCCGGATGACCAAGGGTGCCGCGTTGGCCCTGGCTGCCCGCGCCAACCTGTACGCCGGACGCATGGAGAAAGCGATCGCTGCCGCACAGGCCGTGATGGACCTGCACGTATACGACATCTATCCCGAATATGGAAAACTGTTTTCGTATGGCGCTGAAAACAATATCGAGGTGATCATCGACCGCCAGTACCTGAAAGATGTTCTTTCGAACCAGGTGTTTGCCATCATGGCACCATATAGCGTAAACAACACGACATCACCCAGTCCGAACATGTACGTACCCACGAAGGCGCTGGCCGATATGTATACCATGAACGATGGCATACCGATAACCGATGCAGCCAGCGGTTTTGACCCATACAATCCCTACACCAACCGCGACCCGCGTTTGACGTTCTCGTTGTTTGTGCCCGGCAGCAACCTGCCCAACGGAAAAATATTCGATCCACGCCCGAACAGCGGTACACCCGACGCCATTGGCAGCACTTATTTCGCACCATCGACCGGCTACGCTGTAAAGAAGTATGTAAACATCGAAGACCTCAACAGTAAAACCAACAACGGCATCAACATTATTCAACTGCGGTACGCCGAGGTATTGCTGACTTACGCCGAAGCAAAGATCGCGTTGAACCAGATCGATGCCAGCGTGCTCGATGCCATCAACGACGTACGCCGGCGTAACGACGTTAACCTGCCGGCGCTCGAAGCCGGACTGACACAGGACGAACTCACCGATATTGTACGTCGCGAGCGCACAATAGAGCTCGCCTTCGAAGGCCATCGGCTCTTCGACATTCGCCGCTGGCGCATTGCCGGAGATGTGGTGCCGGGCAATGTGTACGGAATTACATACGACGACGGTGGCACACTGAAAACGATCGAGGTACCTTCATTCACCAAACAGTTTGATCCTTCGCGGAACTACCTGTGGCCCATTCCGCAAAACGAGCGTGTACTCAACCCCAACCTATCCAAAAACGACGGCTGGTAAACCTGTATGATCAACCCATGAAATATATCCTTGTATTCCTACTTCTCGGGGCCGGCGTATGGTGCGGCCATGCACAGCCCAGATCACGGCCCAACGTCATCGTTATCTTTATGGACGATATGGGCTACGGCGATACGGAGCCTTACGGCATGACGGGCATCCCAACGCCCAACTTTAACCGGTTGGCCAAAGAGGGCACACGTTTTACGCACTTCAACGCCGGCCAGGCTGTTTGCACCGCGTCGCGCACAGCGTTGCTGACGGGCTGTTACCCCAACCGCCTCGGCATGACGGGCGCGTTGCTTCCCGGGGCCAAACGCGCGCTGAATCCCGACGAAGAAACGATTGCCTCGGTGTTAAAGAGAGCGGGGTATACCACGGCCATGCTAGGCAAATGGCACTTGGGCAACCGGCCGCCGTTCTTTCCCATCCATTACGGTTTCGATAGCTTTTACGGCATACCGTACTCGCACGACATCTGGCCTATGGATTTCACCGGAAAACGCATTACCGACATGTCCGACTGGCGCGCCCGCTGGCCCGTGTTGTCACTCTATCAGAATGACACGCGTGTAGATTCTATCACGAGTCTGAACGACCAGGCAAAGCTGACAACGACGCTGACCGAACGCGCGGTGAACTTCATCCGGACGAATAAGAAGGCGCCGTTCTTTTTATACCTGGCACACCCCATGCCACATGTGCCACTGGCAGCATCGGAAAAGTTCAGAGGCAAAAGTGAGTTGGGAATATTTGGCGATGTGATCATGGAGATCGACTGGTCTATTGGCGAGATCCTGAAAACGCTCGACAAGGAAAAACTGGCTGACAACACGCTGCTGATCGTCACCAGCGACAACGGCCCCTGGTTGAACTTCGGCGACAACGCCGGCTCAGCCGGAGGCTTCCGCGAAGGTAAGTCTACGTCGTGGGAAGGCGGCACGCGCGTGCCTTTACTCGTACGCTGGCCAGGAAAAGTCGAAGCCGGTGGCATCAACAGCCAGCTGATGACCAACATGGATATTCTCCCGACGATCGCTGCAGCCACCGGCGCCACACTGCCACAGAAAAAGATCGACGGCATGAATTTCCTGCCGCTATGGCTCAAGCAATCGGACAAAGGACCTCGCGAAGTGTTTTATTATTACTTCGGCGCCAATAATCTGGAGGGCATACGCTACAAGCACTGGAAGCTTGTGCTGAAGCACACGTCGGGTTCGTACGCGCCGCAACATGGTACCGGCGGTAAAGGCGGCGCCATCGACAAGGTAGAGGTGCCCCAGGCGCTATACGACCTGTCGCATGACCCAGGTGAAGCGTATGACGTGCAAAAAGTATACCCTGACATCGTCACAAAGCTGCTGGGCTTTGCCGAAGAGGCGCGACAAGACCTCGGCGATGATTTGACGAACCGGCAGGGTAACAATATACGGAAGCCCGCCGTGGTAGACTAACTGCCATCTTTCTAAACCAGAAAGGCCGTCTTCCACAAGAGACGGCCTTCTTTATATCGACAATGATCGACGTGCTATTACTTCAGCGCATTTTTCAACTCCGCAGCAGCGGCCCGCAACGCCGGCTGTACTGCCGGCAGATTAGCCAGCGGATTCAGAAGCCCATGGTCGTCGCGCACGTCAAATAAAATTTATCATCGTAACGTCGAATCCAAAAAACCCACCAACGCCAGCCGCGTCGGCTCCGTATCGAACATCGGCCCATAATGCGGCGCATCCTTCACCACCGTCAGCGAATTACGCACCTTCGCCAGGTCGAGCCACGCCTTTAAAAGATAAGACTGTGCAGTCGGCACATCCGGATCCTTCTCCCCATGCACAATAAAGAACGGCGGATCCGCTTTATCGACATACGTTGCAGGACTAGCCTGTTTCGCCAAATCCGGCCGCACCAGTGGCGAAGCACCGAGCAATATAGAGACCGGATCACCCGTCTGCGTCGGAAGCATATTACCATAGAACAACAAAAACTCCGACGGCCCATAAAAATCCACCACACCGCGGATGGCAAAAGTAGGCTTGCGCCCACCTGGGTAAAAAGCCGTCACCTGGTTATTAAGCGAGAGCGCTAACAACGACGCCAGGTGCCCACCCGCCGAAAAGCCCATCAACGCGAAATGACCGCGGTCGATCTTATACTCGCCGGCATGATCATGCAGGAACTGCACAGCCTGGATACAATCCTGGATCTGCGCGGGAAAGATGGCCGTCGTACTGTGCCGGTAATCGATCGATGCCAGACCGTAACCCTTCTCCAGGATCGTCCGGATCGTTCCGGTCATATAGCTCATATCGGCATACTTGTCGTTGTGCATCCAGCCGCCGCCGTGCACCCAAATGACCAGCGGCACATTACCTTTCGCACCCGGCGGCAGGTATATATCCAGCAAGTGTTTCTTTACAGTATCACCCGCATAGGCGATGTTGGAATGGAAGGTAGTTCCGGCGGGGAATGCATCCTTGATCGTTTCCGGGGGTTTAGGAAGTTGCTGGCAAACGGCTACACCCGTCAGCAACAGCAGGTTCAGGATCGTAAAAGATAGTGTCTTCATAAGGGGATTGAATGGATTTTTTTAACGATATCGATAACCACAAGTTACTACAGAGCGTACGAACGGCGTCTTCATCCTCACCAACAACCCCACCATGACCACGCAATACCGCTATTTACGCCAACGGGAGTAGATCACAGCATCTGGCCGCATCTGGCGCAAGTTTGCAACTTGTGCCTGAACGGTAGGCAGTTTGTAACTGCCGTCAGCTCACCTGGAAATACTTTCATCAGGGAATCAATACGCATCTGGCGCAAGTTTGCAACTTGTGCCTGAACGGTAGGCAGTTTGCAACTGCCGTCAGCCTTTGTCTCACCTGGAAATGCGCCTTCAAAGAAATCAACATACATTATTTTACCCTGGAGTAAAACACAAATGTATTACCCTTATTAAACCCCCGCTCCTCCAGGATCTTCCGCATCACCATGTTATCCGCAGCGGTCATCACCTCGATCAACGTAATGCCCAGGGCATCCAGGTCCTTTTCATAGTGCTCCAGGAGCGCCGAGCCGACGCCCTGCTGTTGTGCCCGCGGGTCGACGATCAACGTTTCGAGATGGGAATACGTATCGTGATAGTCCGCCATCAAAGCCCCGGCTAACATTCCGCCGGATTCACACACAAATATCTTCTTCCTGCTATCGTGAATATACTCCGTAATATCCCGTTCACCAAAACCGGTACTGTCCTCCCCAAAGATGCGGGTATCGCTGTTAAATAAAGTGGTAAGCATCGCAATATCTTTTTGCTCAGCCGTACGGATCGTGCGTGTCATAGGAAGGCCCCACAGGGTCAGACCACAAAAATAACGATTAGGCAGACTTCGCCAATCAGCGTAACACCGCCACAAAGTCCTTTTTAGGACTCTCGCACACATGGCAGTGATACGACGCCGGCAGCTTTTCGAACGGTACGCCGGGCAGGATCCCGGCAGTGGCATCACCATATTGCTCGTCGTAAACCGTCAGGCAGGCCGGGCATTGATAGACCGTGCTCGTGCGCGCCGGCTGCGACGCAGGCACAAAAGCCTGCTGTTGCTCTTTTTCCGGATTCAGCTGCCGGAAGTACACCTTGCTAAGCTCGATCAGTAAAGCCGGGATCAGCTCCCGCCGCACATGCTGCGCATACGGATGGTACACGCCGTGATTGGGGTTGAAGTTGTGCGCGTACAAAATGGTATAGAATTCCCCCGGCAATGCACCGGCAGGTTTCTCACGCTCGATCACCACCGACGTAAAATACACCATATCACGGTGCGTCTTGATCGTAAAGGTCAGACCGTGCGTGCTGATATCCTGCTGATCCAGCTCGCGCACCAGGAACCGTTTCAGATCGAGCGCCTCCAGGTCCGTCACCGGCAGGTGCCAGTTCAATTCCAGAGAAGAATGGCGCTCGTTGATGCCATACTTACCCATGAGCTTTTCCCACCGCAGACGGTCGCTGGCCTTGATGCCCTTCAACACAAAGGCTTTCCAGGGAATGATGTTGACCTTGCCGATATTGATCTCCTGGCACAGGCGACACGCCGCGCTCATAAAGTCAATGTCATACTGGTTGTCGCGCCAGTACAACCCCAGCCAGTACTGGTTGTTCAGCATCGCGTTGAGCCCTTCGTAATACGGGAACGGGATCTCCGAAAGCTTCAGCTTTTCCGACAACGGTTTATAGTTGATGCGCACCTTCTCGTTGTTCAGCACCAGGTTCAGCTCCTCCGTGGTGAAAGGATGATACCCCAGGATCAGCTTCTCCAACTCCCGGGCCATGCGCGGTATGTCCTGCCCGAAGATCAGGCGAGGCCAGCACTCCAATGCATTGGCTTTGCGGGGGTCGCGTATATACAGGTACCAGTAGTGCTCCTCGCGCGAAGCGATAAAATTAAGCTCCCCCGTAAACAGCGGCACCAGGCTTTGCAACGGATCGACAATGTTGATCTTCAGCCGGGGCTTGTAATCAAAGCTGTCGATCAGCACGTTATACGTGTCTTCCTTCAGCCACCGCGTGGTGTCCACGACATTGACCGCCACGTAAGAGCTCACAATGTTTTGATACGCCGATTGGTCACTGCCCAGCTCATAGTCGATCTGGATCGCCTGAAAGCTCTCCGCCAGCGTGCTCTCATCCGCGCCGTTGGCCGGAAACATAATATCCTGACGCGAGCCGAACGATACGTACTTGTTCCCGAGCGAGCGCGACAGCTCCATGATCTTGAGCAAGTCCACCGGCGAAAGAAAGCCCCCTTTGACAAAAGCTCGTATAAGATTGCGTTTGGCGTGTGTCTCCATGAAAATTCGCGAGAGGCAATATAAGATTAAACGGTTACAGTTTCCAGGCGCAGGATCTTTTGAATTTCAGGCTTGCAGCTCCCGCACCCCAGCCCCGCACCCGATCGTTGGCAAAGCTCGTTCAGCGTATGGCACCCCGTTTTGATCAACGCCTGCAAGTTGCCCGACCCAACCTGGTTACACGAGCACACCAGCTTGCCCAACACCGGCGCGGCCTTCTTACCCGAACGCAACAGCTGCAACCGTTGTGCCGAAAGCTCGATCCGGTTTTCGATCAATTCCTTGAACTCGGCAAACTCGCTCTTGTCGCCCATCAAAATGGCGCCCACCAGCCGATCGTCTTTAATAATACACTTCTTATAATAGCGCATAGACTTGTCGATGAACAACACCTCGTCATACCCCACCTCGTTCACCGGGATCTCGGCCATACCGAGCGAGCACAGATCAACACCGGCAAGTTTTAGGATATTCATCGGCACCGTACCCTCGTATATACTCTGCACATCGCCGTCCAGGTAACGCGCCAGCACATCCGCCTGCTTCTCGGCAGCAGCCGTAATACCCAGCGTATTGCCCCGGTGCTCGGCTATTTCGCCGATAGCAAAGATGTCCGGGTCGCTGGTCTGCAAGTGGTCGTTCACAAGAATGCCCCGGCTGGTATCGACACCCGCCTCTTGCGCAAACTCGATGTTGGGCCGGGTACCCACGGCATAGACCAGCGCATTGGCATGGATCGTCTTGCCGCTGCGAAGCCCGGCACGCAGCCGTTGCGTGGTATCGTCCCACACCACTTGCTGCACCTGGTCGTTGAGGTATACCGCCACGCCCTTCTCTTCGATAAAATCCAGTAACAACTGCCCGGCCAGGTTATCCATTTGCCGCTCCATTAAGCGGCTGCTCATCTGGATGACCGACACCTGTATCTCGATCTCGCGCAACGCCACCGCCAGCTCCAACCCCAGCAGACCTCCACCGATAACGATGACCTGTCCGCCGGGACTGAGGTGCTCCTTCAGCCGGTCGGCGTCGGGGCGCGTGCGCATGGTGAATATCCCCGGCAGGTGCATCGGCGCGTCCTTGGGAATGAACGCCCGCGTACCGGTAGCCAGCACCAGCTTGTCGTACCGGTGGCGACGCCCGTGTTTGTCGACAACATATTTCTGCTGGCGGTCGATCGATACGATCTCATTCTCCAGCTCCAGCGCCACGTTCAGCGACTCGAACTCACCCTCCTGGAACTTCTGCAGCCGGTCCCAGCCCACCGAGTCGTTTACATATTCCGGCAGCAATACCCGGTTGTAGAACGGATCCTTCTCTTTGGAGATCACCAGAATATCATCCGTACTATTCAACGAGCGGTAAGTACACAGGAACCGGAATGCCGCGGCACCCGCCCCGGCCACCACAATGCGTTCGCGTGGCTTGGTATACGGTGTCACCTCCACCGCCGTGAATTTAAAATCAGGTTCCTTCGAGATCGGGTCGACCAACGTGCTCGTAAGATTATTCGCCCGGGCCAGGTCCGTCAAAGCCTTGCCCCAGTGCATCGGCAGAAAAACAACGCCCGGCTTGATCTCATCGGTGATCTTCGCCCGAACCCGCACGTCGCCACGAGCGCTGCGTATGGTCACCACGGTGCCCTCCTGTATCTCCCGCGCCGCCGCATCGTCCGGGTGTATTTCCAGGAAAGGCTTGTCGATATGCTGGCGCAGGCGGCTCACCTTACCCGTTTTGGTCATCGTATGCCACTGGTCGCGTATCCGCCCCGTGGTAAGGATCAGCGGGAAGTCCGCGGTAAGAGGCTCTGATTGATTGGCCGGCTTGTCGAGCGGAAAGAAACGCGCCCGCTGCGAGGGAGTATAGAACCGGTGGTCGGTGAACAACCGCGCCGTTCCCGGCGACGATACATCTTTCACCGGCCATTGAAACGTACCTTCTGTTTTTAAGCGCGTATACGAAAGACCGCTGATGTCCAGGTTCGTGCCGTGCGTCAGGCGCACATGTTCATCATAGATCGCCGCCGGCGATGCATAGTCAAAACCGTGAAAGCCCATCGCCTTGGCAAAGCGGCAAACGATCTCGGCATCCGCCAACGCCTCGCCCGGAGGCTCCACGACTTTGCTCAGGTGGCTGATGCGCCGCTCGGAGTTCGTCATGGTCCCCTCCTTCTCAAAGTGACCGGCCGCCGGCAGCACCAGGTCCGCAAAAGCCAGCGAATCGGACATACGCGAAATTTCCTGTACCACCACGAACCGCGCATTGCCCAACGCCTTCTCCACACGCCGCAGGTCCGGCAAACTTACCAGCGGATTGGTACACATGATCCAGATCGCCTTCAGCTCACCGCGCTCCAGGGCTTCCACCATTTGCGTAGCCGTTAAGCCCGGCTTCTCCGCGATCGCCGGCACACCCCAGAAATCCGCCACCTCGCGCCGGTGATCCGCATTCTGTAAGCTTCGGTGCGCCGCCAGCATCGTGGCAAGCCCGCCCACCTCGCGCCCACCCATGGCGTTGGGCTGGCCTGTCAGCGAAAACGGTCCGGAGCCCGGCTTGCCGATGTGCCCCGTGATCAGGTTCAGGCTGATCAAAGCAAAGTTCTTATGAACACCGACGACACTTTGATTCAACCCCATGGCCCAAAGCGTCAGAAAACCCTTCGCACCTGCAATATAACCCGCCGCCGTCCGGATCTCCTCCTCCGGCACCGCGCAGATCCGGGCAGCGTCGGCGAGCGCCACGGCAAAGACCGACGCGCGGTAGCGCTCATAGTCTTCGGTGTGCTCATGAATGAATGTATAGTCCACGTCGCCGTTCTCGATCAGCACCCGGGCGATGGCATTATATAAATAGATATCCGTGCCCGGCAGCGGCTGCAGGTGCAGATCTGCCCCCGTACACGTCTGCGTCTTCCGGGGATCGACAACGATCAGCTTCACATCGGGATTGCGCTGCTTGTGCGCTTCGATCCGACGGAAAAGGATCGGATGACACCATGCCGGATTGGCGCCGGCGATGAGAAAACAATCCGCCAGCTCGATGTCTTCATAAGCCACTGGCACCGCATCTTCACCCAGCATCTGCGTATAGCCCGCCACCGCGCTGCTCATACACAACCGGGAATTGGTATCGATGTTGTTGGTGCCGAGAAAGCCCTTCACCAGTTTATTCACGACATAATACTCTTCCGTCAGGCATTGCCCCGACACATAAAAACCCACCGCATCCGGACCATGCTTTTGAATGATCGTACTAAACACCGCCGCCGCGCGCTTCAGGGCGTCGTCCCACGTAACACGCTCCAACGGGTGGTTACGACTGCGCCGCATCTCCGGGTATAACAACCGGTCACTGTGGTCGTTCATGGCATAGTGTAAATTCATGCCCTTCGAACACAGCATCCCCTTGTTTACCGGGTGGTCTTTGTCCCCCTCCACCGTCACATTGTTGCGTCTGTCTTTCTTTACGACAATACCACAGCCCACGCCACAATAAGAGCACGTTGTCTTGTAAGATTCTTCCCGCGCGATCGTCATTTCTTCTGTATTAAATCGTTCCTGAAACTGTTATTACCCCTATAAATTTGTCCACGCAGGCCGAAGCGCGATCATGATATACGCCCAGTTCGCGGAGCGGTCGGCATGCTTGACGTTCTTCACCTTCGGCGACGTGAGCGTCGTCGATGCCAGCATGGCGCTATACCCGCCCTCGAGTTGTATGATATTCGAAAGCGCATATTGCGCCGTAAAGTCTATTTCCGTACCCAGGTACCGGTCCATCCACCGGCCGTCTTCGCCATGTACTTTATCGGGCAACGTGAAGTAATGCACGTCCGCCATACACGTCAAACGCGGATTCGCCACCAGCTTCGATTTGATATAGAGATCCGTCAGGCCATTGGCACCAAAGCCATCCGCCACATAGAAATAATCCATATACCCCCAGAACTTATGCGGCGTGCCGTACAAAGGGTCAAAGCGCTGGTATTTCTTCGAAGGGTCGTCACCATTGTTCCCCGAGGTAAGGTCCACGCCCGGTCCCACGCTGAATTTTTTATTCACCGCATACAAGGCCGACAGCGAGAAAAGATACTCCTGTAAGGACGTCCCGTCCCGATATTTCCCACCCTGAAAAAAGGCCGTAGCCGCCAGCGTCACACGCTTCCGCACCGTGCCAAAAAGATTGCCGCCCACCGTATAGCGGCTCCACGTACCGCGTTCATAAAGCGGCGTCTTCGCCAGGGTGTCGGCAGGAGCAAAATGAAACTTACTGAAGTCGTCTTTAAAGAATAGGAACGATGCATTGCCAAACGGCAGCTTACGCCCGACGTACAGGAACTGCATCGACTTATACAGAGTAGCCATGCCATTGGTACTCGCCGCATAACCGCTGGGCGTGCCGTTGTAGATCGTATTCGATTTACGTTCTGCATTCTGGTTATACCCCGCGCCCAGGTGAGCCGTCCAGCCGTGGTGTTCAAACTTCACCAGGGCGGCGTCATGGCGGCGCCCCTGTTGCAGCCAATCGAGATTTCCCAGCAGGCGTACATCGTCGTACACCAGCTCCTGCCGGCCGATCTTAAGGGTAAAATGCTTAACGACCTTGCCGGTGTCCACCAGGCTGATCTCACCCCACGCCTCGTGCAGCATCAGGCCGTCATAAGCATCGGTGTTGATCCGGTTGATCGACGACGCATCCTGCCCCCAGACACGCACGTCCTGTATAGTAGTATAGAACGTGAACCGGTGACCGGTATACCGCAGGTTCACGCGCGTACGTTGCGACACGAACGCCGCGGGAACCGTGTCGCGCACGGAGGGCGTCCCCTGCCCGTCGCGGTATTCGCCGCGCGTGCGCAGCTGCGCCGACACCGCCACCTGGGCGTGTACCGAAGCCGGCCCAAAGATCAGGAAGACCAGCAGCAAAAGAATAATAGACTTGCCATGCATAGGTATTGCAGTTAAGGTTACAGAAAGAAGAGACCTAAGGTTGGCGTCCGGTTGTTTAGACCGCCTTAGGCTACCGCCTCCTGTACCACCGCATCTGTAGCAGGCGAAGTGGCCGCACGCTGCGCAAAGCTCAGCAGAAAGGCAACGGCTGACACCAGCGCTACAACAATGCCAATCATAAAAAGACTATCACGATAGGAAATGCTCTCCGAGGCAAACAGAAAACCCGCCAGCACCGCGCCCACATTTCCCCCCGCGCCCACAATGCCCGACACGCTGCCCATGGCCTTCGCGTTAATGAACGGCACGACCGAATACGTAGCGCCATTGGACATCTTTAAGAAAAGCGCAAACAGCAGCATCGTCACAATGGCCCAGGTCAGCACATCCATCGACGCAAAGAGCATAATGCCCAAACCCTCCAGCAACAGGAACAACGCCAGAATAAAGATCCGGCCGCTGAGGCCATACCGCTTCCCGACCTTGTCACCAAACACACCGCCCAGCGCACGCGCAAAGATGTTCATCATACCAAAGGCGCCGGCGATGAGTCCCGCCTCTTTTAAGCCCAGGTGAAAGTTGTCGACGAAGTAAAGCGTAGCAATATTGTCGATCGTGATCTCGATACCGAAGCAGGCACCGTACGCCAGGAAAAGAACCCACACACGGTAATCCTGGCAGGTCTTCCAGAAACTTTCTTTCTGCGCCGGCACGGTAGCAGGCAGATCCTTTTTAATCTCCCGCAGGTTGCCCGCCGGCGTATCCTGCGTAAAGAAATAATAAACAAATCCCAGGATCAGCAATACCACCCCAGGCACCACCATACTGTAGCGCCACGCCTCCGGCGCGGCATAGCCCGCACCCACCAGCCCCGCGAAGATCAACGGCATGACCATCAGCGTCACACCGCCCCCCATATTACCCCAACCCGCGGCCGTAGCGTTAGCTGTACCCACAACGTTGGGCGCAAACATCACCGAAGTATGATATTGAGTGATCACAAAAGAAGCCCCGATAACACCGATCGCTAAACGAAAGAGCAGGAACGACTCATAGCTGTTGCTGAAGCCGATCAGCATGACCGGAATAGAACCCAGGATCAACAACGCCGAATACGAAATGCGCGGCCCGATCTTGTCACACAACCACCCGAAGAACAACCGGGCAAAGATCGTGATGGAAACAGACGCGATAATGATGTTACCGATCTGGGCCTTGCTCAGGCCAAGATCCTCCCGTACGACGGGCATCAGGGGAGCAATCCCGAACCAACCGAAAAAACAGAAAAAGAAGGTGATCCAGGTAATGTGGAACGTGCGCATGGGCACGGACGAAAGATCAAACAGGTTGATCCGCGTAGCTTTGGGGAAGTGGGTTTGTGACATGCTTTACGTATTAATATTACGTACTAAACATACTCAAAATACGTATGCTTTACGTAAAAATACGTAACAATATTATCGAAAACGTTCGAACTACGTAGAATGCAACAGCTCAGGCAATGTTTTCACGTACCGCCTTATTCACCATGTCGATCGCGTTATTCACCCCCAGCTTCTTCATAATATTAAAACGGTGCGTTTCGATCGTGCGTTGACTCTTGTCGAGCGCTTCCGCAATCTCTTTATTATGCTTGCCATCGATCACCATGCGCAGGATCTGCTTCTCGCGCTTGGATAAATTATAGGGATCGGACGAATCCTCCTCCCGGCGCACGGGCCGCTGCCCCTGACCTTGCAGAAGCTGGTTCGCCAGTACGTGCGAGACCGCGCCGGTGTAATATTTACTCCCCCCGTGCACGGCACGCAGTGCCTTCAGAAATTCTTCCTTGTCGGTATCTTTCAGCAAGTAGCCGTAGGCGTCGGCATTCAACGCTTCTAACACATACTCCTCCGAGTTGTGCATGGAAAGGATCACGGCTTTGGTGCCTGGCGAATACTCCTTCACACGCGCGGCCGCCGACAGACCATCCATCTGCGGCATGCGAATGTCGAGCACCAGAATATCAGGCTTCAACGCACGCGCAGCCTCCAGCGCTTCCTGGCCATTACCGGCCTCACCCACCACTTCCATCTCCGCGTCAGACTCGAGCATAGCCCGGATGCCCTTGCGCACCAACACGTGGTCATCGGCCAATACGATCTTGATATGTTCCATAACTTCCTGTATACAGGTTCTAAGATAAAGTCTTTACACGCAAAGGCACCGTCAGGAACACCGTGGTACCGTGACCGGGCTCCGAGCGGATCTCTAAGCGGCCGTGAATATACTCGGTCCGCTCGTACATATTGAACAATCCCCGCCCCGAACCGATATCGATATTACGGTCCTTCAGCGACCGGGCATCAAAACCCTTTCCGAAATCCCGCACCGATACCACCAGGTCGCTGTCCGTCTGCGACAGCGTCACATCTACCTGCGGGCTGGCGGAATACTTGATGGCATTGTTGATCGCCTCCTGCGTAATGCGGAAGATGTTGTTCTCGACATTCTCCGGCAGGCGCTCGATCGTACCTTCGCTTTTGTACGTAAGCTTCATGGCCGTCAGCTTGGCGATCTCCTGGATAAAAACGTTCAAAGCCGCCTGCAGACCATAGTCGCCCAGCACCGTAGGCTTCAGGTTGAACGTCACCCGGCGAACCTCCTTGATCACATCTTTCACCAGGTGGTCGATCTCGATGATCTTCTTCTCCGCCTTGACCGTATCGCCCACGTCGATCGAGCTGATCTGAAAATTGAGCGATGTGAGCATCTGCCCGATACCGTCGTGAATATCCATCGCCAGGCGCTTCCGTTCTTCCTCCTGTCCCTCCAGGATCAACACCGACCGGAACTTCTGCTGGTTGATCTTCCGCTCGATCTCCGCCTTGTTCTTCTGCTTCATGCCGTGCTCGGCCTCCTTGCGCAGCGTAATGTCAGTCGCCAGCACCAACAGCTCCGACACCTGGCCCGCCTGTTCGTACACCGGCGTGATCGTAACGTCCATCCACGGCGTTGTCCCATCCGGCCCCGCCAACGTCAGCTCGCCCTGCCAGCTATTACCTTCCGAAACAGTATCGATAACAGCATCCATCCAATCACCCGGCTCGCCGATCCCCGCAAAGAGGTCACTCAGCCGCAGATCGCCGTCGGACGGCACCGCGTCGGCCACTACCTGTCCCACAAAAGCATCGGCGAGGAACAGCACATTGCCCCCGCGATCGGCGCGCGCCAGCAAACGCGGACTCTCCGGCGGCTGGTTTACCACCGACAGCTGTTCATACGATTTTTCCAGCGATGCATAAAGCTCACCGATCTCCTTCGAAAGCTTGCGCGCATTTTTCTCCGACGTCATCAGCTGGTGCAGCGTGTTGCTGACATACACCGTCGTAGGCCTGAAAATAAAAGCAAACTCCAGCAAGATCGTGCCGATCACAATCCCCAGAATGATATACTCGATACGACTCAGCGATTCGATCTTGTCGTTGGCCTCCGCTTCATACTGCGCCACGATCCGCTCCATGCCCTGCAAAAAAGCACCTTCCGCACCGCGCACCGCCACAATAGCGCCACGCAGCGAATCATAGGGCGTCAGGGGGTCCTGTTGCAACAGCTGCAGGATCCGCGACGTATGTTCGCCCATCGTGGCATACGGCACCGCCGCATCGTGAAAGAGGTTCACGATCGCCGCACTGTTTCGCCCCGGCAAGTGTAAACTGTCGTTGCCATACTGCAACCCCTGCTGCGAAGTATGCCACAAGTGGAACGCCGCGCCGAGGTCGGTAACAATGGTTTGACGCTCGCCGGCAGACTGCAGCGGCTCGAGGTATAACAGCGTCTTGGTGATTTTTTGACTCAGCATGCGTTGCTTGCCGGCCACGTTCACCACGCGCGAGTCGCTGCGCTGCGCCTGCAGGTGACTTTGAATAAGCGCCTGGCCGGTAATGGCCACCGTCGCGATAACGCTCAGGGCCAGTACGTAAAGCGTACCGAGCCGGCTAAACCGGCTGCGCTGGATCGTGGCGGATGGATCGGGTTGAGGAAGCATATACGTAGCAAATTACGTAAAATTCTACGGAGACATCGTAACAAAAGTGCCGGGCGGGGCCCGGCACCTGACCTAAACCGGTACAAAAGCTTTATGCCGTAAAGCCGATGTACACGAAGCCGTCAACGACCTTGACCGGATATACCGTGATCGATGCCTCCTCCGCATTCAGGCATTGGCCCGTATGCAGCGAAAATGTTTTCTTATGAAAAGGACAGGCCACCTTGGCCTCGCCCGACGCCGTGCCGATCATACCGCGCGACAAGACCATCTGCATCTTATGTGGACAAAGGTTCTGACAGGCATACCATTCCGCACGACGGGAAAAATTAAAGACCGCAATCTGCTGATCACCATACTTCACACAGGCGCCGCCGTTCTCCGGAAAATCCGTCGTGCGCGCCGCACGATACCAGTGCGCAACATCCGTGCTGTTGGGAGATGTATAGGTCGTAAGCTCGTTCATTGATTCCATGGTTAGTATCCGTTTATAATTCCTTATTTACGATTCCAGTCGGTCGGCATCTTCTGCCCGCGCAGGTCTACAAACGACAGCGTGTCATCGCTCGCTTCGTCGTTAATGAAGTGACGGTACTGTGCGCGCAGCGCCGGCGTTTCCACCACCTTCTTCCACTCACACTCGTAGTTCGCCATGAGCGCTGCCATTTCTTTCTCCAGCGTCTCGCCAATGCCCAAAGAGTCTTCCACGACCACCTGCCGCAAGTGCTCCAGCCCGCCTTCCATTTTGTTGAGCCAGGTCGCCGTACGCGTCAGCGGGTCAGCCGTCTTGATATAGTACATCAGAAAGCGGTCGATCAGCCGCACACAGGTATCCGTATCGACATCCGTCACCAGCAGCTTCGCATGCTGCGGACGCGCTCCACCGTTGCCACACACATACAGGTTCCACCCTTTCTCCGTGGCGATAATACCGAAGTCCTTCGACTGTGCCTCGGCACACTCGCGTATACATCCCGACACTGCGCCTTTGAACTTGTGCGGCGCGCGCAGACCCTTGTAACGGTTCTCGATAAAGACAGCAAACGACACCGAATCTTGTACACCGTAACGGCACCACGTAGAGCCTACACAGCTTTTGATCGTACGCAACGACTTGCCGTACGCATGGCCGCTCTCGAAACCCTCCTGGATCAGTTCCTCCCAGATCAAGGGCAGCTCGTGCACCTGCGCACCGAACATGTCGATGCGCTGACCACCCGTGATCTTCGTATAGAGATTATACTTTTCAGCGATACGGCCGATCGCCATCAGCTTCTTCGGCGTGATCTCGCCCCCGGCAATACGCGGTACGACCGAATAAGTACCCCCGCGCTGAATATTGGCCAGAAAACGGTCGTTGGTGTCCTGGATCGTCGCCTGCTCGGCAATCACCTCGTTCCAGATACTCGCCAGCAACGAGGCCACCGCAGGTTTACAGATCTCGCACCCGTCGCCCACGCCGTGCTTATCCAGCAACGCATCATACGTACGGATACCCTCTATCTTGATAATATCATAAAGATCCTGCCGCGTGAACGCAAAGTGCTCGCACAATGTCTTCTTCACGACCACACCCAGGCCTTCGAGCGTCATCTTCAACACATCGTTCACCAAGGGAGTACACCCGCCACAACCGGTACAAGCCTTCGTCGTCTTCTTCAGCTCGTCGATCGTACGGGCTCCATGGTCCCTGATCTGACTGATCAGGTCACCCTTCGTTATATTCTCGCACGAACAGATCTGCGCGGTATCCGGCAGGCTCTTGACACCCGCTCCCTCATCTTCCTTACCCGGCGTGCCGATGATAAGCGACTCCGGCTGCGCCGGCAGCGGAATTTTATTCGCCACCATCTGGTGGAAGATATTATACTGGCTGGCATCGCCCACCAGTATCCCGCCCAGCAGATGCTTCCGGTCAGCCGAAATATTGATGCGCTTGTACACACCGTTGCAACGATCCTGGAAAGCAATGGGGATGCTGCCCGGTGTCTCGCCAAACGGGTCGCCGAAACTTCCCACATCCACACCCAGCAGCTTGAGCTTCGTCGACATGTCGAAACCCGTAAAGGTCTTCGACAGGTCGCCCGTCAACTGGCGGGCCACCACATCGGCCATGTCATACCCGGGAGCCACCAGGCCGTAAACCATATTGTTATGCACCGCCGCTTCGCCGATGGCGAAGATATGCTCGTCGGAGGTGCGCAGATAATCGTCTACCAGTATCCCACCGCGACCGTGCACCGCCAGGCCACACGCCTTCGCGACTTCGTCCCGCGGACGGATCCCCGCCGAGATCACCAGCATATCCACCGGCAAGGCAGTACCATCCGCAAACTCCAGCGCTGTGATCCGGTCGTCACCCGCAATGCGTTTGGTCGCCTTACCCGTATGCACCGTGATCCCGATCTCCGTAAGCTTATGTGCCAGGATCATAGCGCCGGCATCATCGAGCTGCCGCGGCATCAAACGCGGAGCGAATTCTACCACGTGCGCCTCCAGGTTCAGGTCCACCAACGCCTTGGCCGCTTCCAGGCCGAGCAAACCGCCTCCCAGCACCGCGGCGGTACGACTGTGCCGGCCGTATTCGATGATCTGGTTCAGGTCCTCGATCGTTCGATAGACAAAGACCCCGTCCAGCGCCACACCTTCCAGCGGCGGCACAAACGCGCCCGAGCCGGTCGCTAATACGAGGTAGTCGTAATGGTCCGTAATGCCGTGATGCGTGCGGATCGTTTTGTTCGCCCGATCGATCTCGGTAACAAGCTCGCCCGTATGCAACGTGATGCCCTGCTCATGGTACCACCCGCGCGGCGCCATCAACAGGTCGTCGGCCGTCTTGCCGGCAAAATATTCACTCAGGTGCACCCGGTCATACGCCGGACGGATCTCCTCACCATACACCGTAATGCGTATGTCGCCTGACAGCTTGCGCAGCTTCTCACACAGCTTAAAGCTGGTCATTCCATTTCCCACCAGTATTACGTGCTTCATTTCAAACGATTTAAGTACTAAGAACCTTATTTTTAAGTAATAATACGTAAATAGTCTCGTATTACGCAAAGTATTTACGTATTATTACGTAAAACAATAACAGCATGGTACCAAGCGAAGGAAAAGTTTTGTTGGTGGGCGCTGGCCCCGGCGACCCGGATCTGATCTCCGTCAAAGGACTGAAAGCCGTCGCCCAGGCCGACATTCTATTATATGATGCACTGGTCGCACCGGCATTACTGGAGCACGCCAAACCCGGTTGCCGGCTGGTATATGTAGGGAAGCGCCGCGGCCATAAAGCCTTTGAGCAGGAAGAGATCAACGCACTGCTCCTCTTTTATGCACAACGATCTCACACCGTGGTACGGCTCAAAGGCGGAGATCCGTTTGTATTCGGCCGGGGCCACGAGGAACTCGTCTATTTACAACAGCATGGCGTCACCGCCGAAGTGATCCCCGGCATCTCCAGCGCCCTGGCAGCACCCGCCGCCGCAGGCATTCCCCTCACCAAACGGCATGTCAATGAAAGCTTCTGGGTAGTGACAGGCGTGCTGAGCGACGGCTCCCTGGCCGGCGACCTCTACCACGCCGCACAGTCCACCGCCACCGTCGTTATATTAATGGGCATGGCCCAGCTCCCCGAGATCGTCCGGCTGTTCAGCCAGGCACGCTCACCGCTGGAGCCGGTAGCCATCGTACAAAACGCCACCTGCGCCGATCAGCAGATCGCCATATCGATGCTTTGCAATATTGTAGACACCGTCCGGCAGCAAGGCCTGAGCTCTCCCGCCGTCATCGTCATCGGCAAAGTAGTCGACGAACACACGCTCACCCACGCCCTGACCTTACAGAAAGATCCGTACCTCGTAAAACGTTCCTGACCATGACAACAACAGCCATCGAGTATTTCGCTTTCGAAGAAGACTTTATCGAAGACAACGTACGCTGCATCCCCATGATCGTACGCTACAAGCTGGACGCTTGCTTAATAAAGCTCAAACTGGCAGAATGGAGCCGCATGACGACCGAAGAACGTTCCTTGCTGGCGGTATTGCCCTGCGAAACCGACACCGAAGTAGAAGACTACCGGGACTTCCTGTGCGATACCATACAACTGCGCACCGGCCACGATGCAACCCCATTGCTCCCCGCAGCAGCCTGCACCCCGGCACGCCTGCAGGAAATACCGGCCAGCCTGTGCGAAAAATTAGAACAGCTTTGTTACACCATCTCGTCAGCGCAATGGTATGGCCTCTCGATCCTGCAACGTTTTGCACTGGTAAAATTGAGCGCCTCGGCGCACGAGCAAAAGAATTTTCCCCGCGCCCTGCGCGAGTTCGCCCTGCTATAGAGAAGGCCAGTCCGTGGGATAATTTACATTTAGAAAAATATCGGCATCCAAAGGCTGTATAGCCTGTATAATCTCGTTATTCAGCACGTACTGCGGACCCACCGTACCCTGGGCCACATAGCGTTGTAACACCGGCAACGCAGCAGGCTCCCAGATCGTCAGCAAGGGCTCCGGCATCCGTCGCACCGGATTATAAAAGCACGTAGCGATCTTCTCCGGATCACGCGCACCCAGCAACTGCAAAAGCACAGCCTCGTCGACCCGCGGCATATCCACGGCCACCGCCAGCCACGCACGATCAGGATGCAGCTGCAACGCACTCATAATACCATTCAGCGGCGTGCGGAAATCAAACACATCCACCACAACCTTCCACCCCGCATCAACCACCTGGTCCGGTCGGCACGAAAGGAATACCTCCGCACAGCACGCCGCCAATACACGACGCAAATATTCGCGCTGCGGCATTCCATGATATTCCAGTAAAGCCTTATCCCGCCCCATGCGCGAGCTATATCCGCCACTTAGGATCAACCCATTCAATACCGCCTCCATCTGAATTTATCTTACCCGGCTCATCGGAAACTTCACAGACTTTTCTTTCTCCCCCTGCATCCCCGAGATCACCGCCACCAAAGAATCGTCCCCAACCTGTCTATACGTGATCCGCTGCGGAAAATCGTGCACCGGATTCTCAAAGATCATCTCATTTTCGGTCACCGTCGTCTCCGTAAACGTCACCGGCTGCCCATGATTCTGATCCCGCACCGTCGGGATATACAGCAGCTTACCCCCGCGCATAGCCAGCGCCACCGTCTCCGACGAAACCGTATCCTTCCCCACGACAAAACAACTCCTCCCCGCATACGTCGAATCATCCTTCACCCGCCAGGCCTCGTACAACTCCCCGCGAGACGTACTATTCCGCCACGCCCCCAACAACCACGCCGCAGACTTCAGCCTCCCATAGGGAGTTGCCTCCACAGCCACCGGCTCGTTTCGTTTTGCTTTACTACAAGCACCCGACAAAACGATCAATATCAACACAACGAAACACTTTCGCAGAAGGGTATAATACGGTATCTTCATATCCAAAAATATATAATTCAAAGCACATCTTCCGTACGCATCGCCCGCTCGATCCAACCCCAAAACCAGCCAGGCTTACCGCGACCTTTTAGCGACCTTACAGTGACCTTATAGCGACCTTATAGCGATATTCAGCCATACTAAAGCCATACCAAAGCCAGGGATACGCCATAATAAAGTTATCCCCGACATATCACCCGGCACCACCTCGCACCACCACCAGCATCACGATGCGCCCCAATGGCCCGCATCTGGCGCCGGTCTTTAGTCCCGTTTCGGGGCGAGACCGGTGCCCCGTATGGTGGCGGTCTCCGACCGCCTTCGCCCTTAGGCGCCGTCAGCCCAGTTGCTCCGCATCAAAAAAAAGGGCCTCTCCTTTCAGAGAAGCCCCAGACATATAAACACATTAACCCAATGTCACTTCACAAAATTCCGGCTTACAGTCTTGCCATTGCGAATAAACGTCAACGTATAAAACCCCGGCTGCAGCGACGACACATCGATCTTTTTAGAACCACCCATCGTCATCACCTTCTTACCCGCCTTATCAACGATCTGCACGCTACCGGAAGCAAGATCCTCCGACGACACCACGTTAAGCTCGTTCGCAACCGGGTTCGGATAAATATCAAAAGCCGCAGACTGATCGGGAGCAACCTTCGCACCCTGCAACGACGCAGCAGCACCCTGGCGCGTAATGCGGATCCAATTCAGGTTCCAGCCACCGGCTTGTGCAAACACGCCGAAGTTATAAGTCCCTGCATTGACATAGACCGTATGCGAAACCGTTGTCCAGTTCTGCCATCCACCCGTATTCGGCACATCGAGCGCGCCCAGTACGATTGACCCGGCATTGAGGTCGGCCGACAGACGGCCACCACCGTTCTGGCTGGCAACGCGGTACTCGATAGTATAGTTACCCGAAGTCGGAAAGTTTACATTATAATAAGCCATCCAGTCACCCGCATCGATATAGCCTACATTCAGGCCACCACCTGCATCGGTCGTAGCTTCTGTCTGCACACCCAGCATGGTGCCGTAGTTCTCCGCTTGAATGGTCGTGCTGGAAGTCGGCGGGTTGCCACCACCGTCCTGGTATACCTTCACATAGTCGACGTAATACTTTGCCGGCAGCGCAGCATCGTTCACAGTCCATCCCGGCCAGCGACCACCCACAGCCAGGTTGAGCAGAATAAAGAAGTTGTTATGAAACTCATGTGTGCCGCTCACGCCGTTCGTGATGTCGATCACATGATACTGGTTGCCATCGATGAACCAGCGGATCGTGTTCGCATTCCACTCGATGGTATAGAGGTGATAGCCGGTCACGTTGGTATTGGTAGAGCCACCGTAGCTGGCATACTGATTATTGTTATCAGACCAGTGAACAGTACCGTGAATGTCGCTGCCGGTGTTCACATGCTCCATGATATCGATCTCACCGCAGGCAGGCCAGCCCGCGCCGGTGCTGATGTTGTCACCCAGCATCCAGAAAGCAGGCCAGGAGCCCTGGAAGTTCGGCATGGCGATCCGCGCCTCGATCTTGCCGTAGCGCCACGACTTCTTGCCCTGTGTTTTCATACGGGCCGAAGTATAGGCAGAGCCGTTGAAGTTCTCGCGACGTGCCGTGATCACCAGCTGACCGTTTTCCACCGTGGCATTCTCGCGGCGGTAATATTGCAGCTCCTGGTTCCCCCAGCCATCGCTGCCGGTGCCGGTCTCAAACACCCAGTCGGAGCTGATCCCGTTCGTAAACTCATCCTGCCAGACCAGCTGCCAGTTCTGCGCAAACGCCCCGTTGGCGGCAAATGCCAGCAACGGCAACAGCAGCAGCCGGAGGTTTTGCTCCATCTTCGTAATAATTTTTTTCATAGCATAAAAAGTAAAAGTGAAACAATCCGTTAACACCGGCTGCACCACACAACCGGCATACAATGTTAGGCAGCAGAAAAAGAAAGGAGGAATGCAGTTATTGAACGGCGCCGCGCAATTATTAAATGGCACCCCGTGCACACGCGGAAAAAGTATAGCAACAACCGTCTTACATTAAAAGGGAATATCGCCATTACGGCGATATTCCTTTGTTCATCTGACTATAAAAAGTAGCTTGATCTCTAACGTACCAGGTAACGCACCAGGCCGCTCTGCGATCCGGCACCGATGCGGATCAGGTATAATCCGCCCGGCAACGCCGGCACTTCTACCTGCAATGAGCGCCGGACACCCTGATATTTCCGGTCTACAAGTTGAACGCCATCCGCCTTCATTACCTGTACGGCCACATCGCCGGCGTCTTGTGTGAAGTCGATCGTTACAACCTGGACACGGTTGCTTTCACCGGGATTCGGGTACAGCGTGATCGTCGCACCTTCCGCCGCAAGAGCTTCCACCGCCACACGTTGCTGTGCACCACACGCGCCCTTTAAAACCCAGGCGTCCTGCCAGTACATACCCGTGCCGGGACCATACGCCCACGCAGCGCCGTTACACCAGCCCGAGTACGGCCACTCACGACACTGGTAAATAGAACCACCCTGCTGCACCTGGCTGCCCGCGACATAGCCGCTGTTCTCCACATACAGCGGCACACCCGTGCAACCACCGGTAGGATTCGTTACCGTAACCGTGACCACAGCAGAAGTAGTGCTGACACCTTCATTGTCGGTAGCCTTTGCAGCAAGCGCATAGCTACCCGCGGCAACACCACTCCAGGTATAGGTATACGGAGCAGACGTATCTTCCCCGAGTTTCACACCATCCTGAAAGAATTCAACCTTAGTAACAACACCGTTGTCAGAAGCCGATGCCTGCAATACAACCGTGGCCGGCGCAGTATAAGCCGTTCCGTCCACCGGTGCCGTCAGACTTACTACCGGAGGCGTATTGGTGTTCGGCACCGTTACGGTAATGGCAACAACCGAAGACGTAGCCGTCGTGCCACTGGACGTGGTCACCTTTGCCGTCAGGCTATACGATCCCGCCGCTACATTCGTCCAGGCAAAGGCATACGGAGCGCTGGTATCTTCCCCCAGCTTCACAGTACCCTGAAAGAACTCCACCTTCGTGATCGTGCCACCCGTGCCGGCGCCCGCCGTGGCAGCGAGCTGGATCGAAGCCGGCGCGGTAAACGAGCTCTGCGCCGCAGGCGATGTAATGCTCACCGATGCCGGAGTAACTCCCGTCAGGTAAGGACGCCCGGCATCGAACGCCTTGAGCTGCTCAAAGAACCAACCGTTGTCGCCGGCATTGCCGTTTGCCTCCAGCGAGTTGCCGTTCAGGTTTGTAAAATCTGTACAATCCGCCAGGCCCTTGCCCGCCAGGAAGCCGATAAAGCCGGCGTCAAAGAACTCTTGTTTGTGGGTAAAGAAGTACGGCATAAACGTATCTTCATACCGGTTCACCGTATTCGGCAAGCCCATGTGGCCGATCGAGATCTGCCAGCCGAGCAGCGGCAGGTTAACACCCTGGCCCAGCGTCTTCGACCAGCTTACCCACTTCGCATTTTGTGTATCGTTCCAGTAATAATCCCGACGGTTTTGTTTCACAAACCAGTTCCCCGCGCTCCAACCGTTTTTCTCTACGCCGATAAAGTCACCCCGATCACCCGTAGCAGGCAACAACTGGTTGGCAAACTCAGCGTTGCGTTGGGCTGAATAGGTCACATCACCCTGGTGCCAGTATACCATACCCTTCGCGCCGTCGGCTACGGGAGGCCCGGTAACACCGTTGCCATTCACCGACCAGAAAGACATTAGCAGACCGCTGTAAGAATCGGGAGCGTAGAGGCGCAGCGTGCGGATGATCCCCTGGGCCACACCGCTCAGGGTGTTCGGCAAACCGGCCAGGTGCTCGTAACCGGCACCCAGGTTGCTTACCGTCGCCGGCACCTGACGCGGGTCGGAGACGGTACCTTGCTCGAGTGCATTTTGTAAAAAATAACCCCACGTATCCGGCTCGATCACAAAGATCGCCTTATACCCGTTGCTTTTCTCGGCCACCGTGCGGATGCTCGAGAAGTACTTACGCATAAAGTCTGCATTGCGAATGTTATTTTTCAGCGCAGCCGCGCCACCCTCTTCCTGCAACATATAAATGACGTACGCCGGACGCAGCCCCATCTCCTGCGAATTGCGCGAGTAGTCCGTACCCCACTGGTTAAACAGCCACGACAGCGCGTTGCTGGAAGGATCGACACCGTTGTTTACATACGCATACCGATACCCCAGCTTGACATTTTCTTGCAACGCCTTCTTCATCCGCACATTGATGATGTTGGTATTGTCACTCACCAGGCCCATCTGGAAGTCACCCCACCCCGCCGGAACCGTCGGTGCCGCCTGGGCCGTAACCATCGGCGCCGCCGCGCGGGCCGCCGCCGGCGCACCGAGACCATCCAGGTACGTACGGTTGCTGTTCACAAAACTATTATTGTTCTGGAGAACATCCCAGTTGATAGACCAGGCCATGATCCCGCGCAACGCCGGGTACGTGCCCGTCATGGTATACTGCCCGCCATACGACTGCCCCTTTACGATATAGTTGAATGCTTGCTGCAGCTGTTGGTTCGTTACCTGGCCGCTCCCGGCAGCACCAGCCGAAGCCGGCACCGCGATCACCACCTGGTCGGGGCGTAACGGCGGGAAGAAGTACGAGGGATTGCCACCCACGTTAAAGCCCTTCAACAGCATATCCGTCATAGACACGAGATAGTCCGGATTGCCCGAAGAATACAGCGTACCGTTCAGGCCCATGATCGCCGGCTGGTTATACAACTGCGACTGCACGTACGTGAGCTTATCACGCAACGCATGGATTACCGGGATATACACCCCGGCACGACGGTCTACGCTGGAATGCAACCCCGCATACCACTGGTAGCCCAGTTGCAGGTAGAACGCCTCCGGCGCAAACGTCAGGATAAAGTCGTCACCATAGTGGTTGCAAAGATCGCGGATCGCCCCGATCATCTGGACCACCTTCGGCGACGTAGGATTGCGGAAGTCGGCATCACCCGTCTCCAGCTCCAGCGAGCTTTGCTCCAGGTCGATGTCGATACCATCAAAGCCATATTCGTCAATAATGCTCTTCATGTTGCTGACAAATGTATTGCGCGCAGCAGCAGTCGTCAGCGAGAAGTAACCCTCATACCCGCCGATCGAGATCACGATCTTTTTACCTTGGCTTTGCAACAGCTTGATATCAGATTTGAAGTTGGCGACGGTATAGTCGGCCGTCGCACCGGCCAGCACGAACTTCACCTGGCCGTTGGTGCTGCCCACCGTCACCGGTTCAACAAAGGATATGTTGATCACATCCCACTTGGGTGATACGTCGCGCAGCTTCACAAACGGCACGCCACCACCCCAGCTATGCCAATATCCGCTCATGATGCGCGCCGGCAATCCACCCGTGTTGACGTCTCCTGCCGTGATCGACACCGCAGCCGACTCCTTCGTAAAACCACTGTTGTCCGTAGCACGGGCGACCAGCGTGTGATATCCTGGTGTGGTCGTCCAGGAAATGCTATAGGGAGCGGAAGCATCTTCGCCGATCTTCACGCCATCCACCAGGAACTCGACCTTCGTTACTGTACCGTCCGCATCGCTCGCCGTAACCGCAATAGTGATCGCTTGCCCTACCGGGAAATTGGTACCGGCCGTCGGCGCCGTGATGTTGACAGAAGGACCGTTGTTCCCTCCCGTGCAGTCGCCCAGGAGCTCCCAGGCGTTGTCCCACGCCCAGCCGATACCCGGCTCGTACGCGCCGCCGAGTGAGCACCATCCACCCACCTCGCACTTATATTTCTTATTATTGTATTGAACCTCGTCACCCGTGTTATACGCTGATCCATTTACATAGGCCGGTACGGTACAACCACCCCCGGTGTTACCGTTTACAGTAACCGAGGCCGTGGCCGAAGTACCCGTAGCCCCGGCATTATCCGTAGCCACCGCCCGCAGGGTATAGGAACCCGCCGGCACACTGGCCCAGGCATAGCTATAGGGCGCGGACGTGTCTTCGCCCAGCAATGTCGTGCCGTTGAAGAATCCAACCTTCGTCACCGTGCCATCGGCATCGCTCGCGGTGGCCGTCAGCGTAATGCTGGCGGGAGCCGTAAACGTTGCGCCGTTGGCCGGCGCTGTGAGCGTTGCCACGGGGCTGGCATTGGTAGCACCCGTCACGGTAATGCTCACCGCGGCCGTCGTAGCGGTACCACCGGCGTTGTCCGTAGCACGGGCCGTGAGGCTATACGTACCGCTTCCCACACCCGTCCAGGTATAGCTATAAGGTGTCGAAGTATCTTCGCCCAGTAGCGTAGAGCCCGCGTAGAAGCCCACCTTCGCCACGGTGCCATCGGCATCGCTCGCCGTCGCCGTCAGCGTAATGCTGGCAGGAGCGGCAAAAGACGCGCCGTTGGCCGGGGCCGTCAGCGACACCGTGGGGTTGACGTTCGTACCACCGCCGTCACACGGGCCGATATAACGCCACACATCCCACTCGCCGCTGCGCGTTTCGGGGTTCTCTCCCTGTGTCCACCAGCGGGCTTCGTATATTTTATTATTCAACGAAACACGCGCCCCGCCGGTATAAACATTGGTCGCCGTCCACACAGGATCGGTACAGGCAACGCACGTCTCATCCCGATCAACCCGGGACGAAGCCTGCGCGGCCGTAATGCAAAAGATCAGTAACAATACCGCGAACCATCGCCGGTATGCCATCCGGCCCGCGGCCGGAGTATAGTATCTTATCATGAACGTAATAGAATAGATCGTTACTTAACCAGGTAGCGTTGTGTCGTGCTCTTCGCGCCGTGCTGCAGACGGATCAGGTATAAGCCGGCCGGCAAAGCGGGGATCTCTATGTCCAGCGTCGGGCCGGTCGGAGTATATTGCCGGCTGTAAACACCTGCGCCATCCAGCGTCTTAACCTCCACGGTTGCAACACTGGGCGATGTACCCAGGCCAAACGTAACAGTAGCCGTACGACCGGTAACCCCCGGGTTGGGATATACCGCCACGCTTTCAGCCGCTGCTGCACGGGCCTGTACAGCCGCGGTCGAAGCACCACAGGCGGAAACAAACACCCACGCATCCTGCCAGTACGTACCGGTACCGGGACCATACGCCCACGCAGCACCGTTACACCAGCCGGAGTACGGCCACTCACGGCACTGATACACGCCACCGGCATTTTGCACCTGGCTGCCGGCCACATAACCGCCGTTCTCTACATATTGCGGGGCATTGCAACCGCCCGTGGGATTGGACACCGTAATGCTTACAGCCGACGATGTCGTCGAGGCATTTTGATTATCCGTTGCGCGGGCCGTAATGCTATAAGTACCCGCCGTCACACCGGTCCAGGTATAGCTATAAGGAGACGACGTATCTTCGCCCAGCTTTGTGCTGCCCTGGAAGAACTCTACTTTACTGACCGAGCCATTGGCGTCGCTGGCGTTTGCTGCGATCGTCACAGAAGCGGGTGCCGTAAACGTCGCGCCACTCGTCGGCGAGGTCAGGCTTACTACCGGCGGTGTATTGCCGCCGGCTGTCGCCGTAATAGATACCGATGAAGAGGTTGTCGTCGCGCCCTGGTTGTCCGTAGCGACAGCCGTCAGCGTATAGCTGCCCGCGCCGACGTTGTTCCAGGTAAACGCATACGGTGCGGAAGAGTCTTCGCCCAGCAACGTGCCGTTCTGGAAGAACGCCACCTTCGTTACCGAGCCGTCGCTGTCCGACGCATTGGCCGACAGCGAAACCGTAGCGGGTGCCGTAAACGTTGCACCATTGGCCGGCGACGAGAGGCTCACCGTAGGAGCATTGTTGCCGCCGCCCAGGCTGCTGAAGTACGCATAGTGATTGTTCACAAAAGCATCGCCCTGTGTCTTATCCCAGTTGACCGACCAGGTCATGATCCCCCGCAGGTTCGGATAGGTACGGTTGGTAACATACGCGCTGCCATACGAAATACCTTTGATCAGGTAGTTCAACGCCTGGTGTACTTGTGCAGGAGCAACATAACCACCCGCGGGCGCAGCGCCCGTGCCGGTAGCCGGTAAACCGAATGCTACCTGGTCTTCGCGTAACGCCGGGAAGACATTGGCCGCATTACGCCCTACCGGGAAGCCCTTCAGCAGCATGTCCGTCATGGCCACGATAAAGTCGGCCGTACCCTGGTTATAGATCTTCTCGTCGAGCGCCACCTGCGAACCCGTGTTATAATACTGCACGTGTACAAACGTGAGCAGGTCGCGCAGACCGTGCAGCACCGGCAGGTAGCCGCCAAACGCCGTACCATAGAAGCCGTAGCCGCCTTGCACATACTGCGTTTCCGGAGCCGACGTCAGCCAGAAATTCTTACCCTGGCCGCGGAAGTAGGTGACCAGCTCACGCGAAGCGGCGATCAGGTTGCTGATCTTCGGCGTCGTGGGATTTTTAAAATCGGTATCACCGGGATTCAGGATCACCGACGTGCCTTCGAGGTCGATGTCATAACCGTCAAACCCGTATTCGGTGATGATCGACTTCATCGAGTTTACAAACTTCGTGCGGTCGGCCGCCGTGTGCAGCTCGACAGGTGCATCGGCACCGCCGATCGAGATCTGTACGCGACGTCCCTGCGCCTGCAACGCGCGGATGTCGGCAATAAACTCCGCCTTCGACTGTTGCAGCGGTTCAAAGTGCATGGTCATGTCGCCGGGAGCAACCGGTACGGCAAACGCAATGTTGATGACGTTATACTTGGAGTTCACGTCACGCAAGCGAATGTAGGGAGCAGAAGCATTGTTCCAGTTGTGGAAGTAGCCAACCACGACGCGGTTGCCCAATTGAGCCTGGGCCGGTAACGCCGGCAACAGGATGCCAAGCAGGCATACCACCGCCGCCAGGCGCAACACTACCTTGGGGAGTTTTGTAGAAATTGTGTTCATCTGTTTGTTGTGTATGGTTTGAAAAATAGAGTACATGCGAACAGGCATCGGGTGCCTTGCGGCAGGCAAGTTCGCCATGAACACAGGCGTCCTGAAATGTAGTTATTGAATGGCAACAGGCATTTATTGAATGGTTATTCAGCCGGCAGTGTGCGGAACGCACATAGGAAATGTGAGCTTTGCCTGCACTGGCATACGACGGTTCAAAACCGTAGCTTTGCCATCGACAAACAGATCGCTATGCATTGGATATTGCTTATCGTGGCGGGCTTGCTGGAAGTAGGCTTTGCTACCTCGCTCGGAAAAGCGCGCGAAGCCACCGGCACCACAGCCCAGTGGTGGTACGCCAGCTTCCTGGCGTGCCTCACGCTCAGCATGTATTTGCTCATGCGCGCCACCGAAACATTGCCCCTCGGCACGGCATACGCCGTATGGACGGGCATTGGCGCCGTCGGTACCGTGTTGGTAGGGATCTTTATCTTTCACGAGCCCGCCAGCTTCTGGCGGCTGTTCTTTATCACAACATTGATTCTTTCCATCGTCGGACTCAAAGCCCTGTCGCCGCATTAACGGGGTGCCTGCACGGCAAACCCGGCGTGTGCTACGGGCAGATTGCGCAGCGCCTGCTGCACATGCCGTTCGTCGTGGGCGATCAGGAACGCAAACACATCGCCCAACCGCAGCCGGATAAAAGACGCAATGGAAATCGGTACACGCGTAGCCGTCAGGTCGGCCCGGCGCGCCCGCGCGAGCAGCGTCAGCAGCGTCTCTTGCTGATGAATGAACTCGGCTACGATAGCATGCGCATCCAGGTCGGGCGGTGGAGCATAGGCCTTCATGGCCTTGATCTTACGCGTGCCGGTCTCCGGCTGCATCATACGGGTAAAGTAACGGCCCAGCCACGTGCTGGTAAATGCCGGCGCATCGCGTTGCCCTTCGTGACGCTCCAACGCCCGGTCGATCGCCGGCAAATAGAAATGACCATAGCGATTCAGGTGCTCCAGGCATTGTGCAATGCTCCAGCCACCCGTCACAGACGGCTTCAGCAACACCACGCTGTCCTGATTCTGAAAATGATAAACAGCGTTCTGCAGATGTCGCTCGACGCCGGCCTCCAGGCCGTCCAGCCACACGTGTTTGTCTACGGATTTCATGTACTCGAAAATTTGAACGGCACAAAGATGCGCCGGCAACCGGATGGAATTGTTGGTAAATACCAGGATTTTCAGATCCGCACACGGTTCATAAACTTGCTGAAGTTGGTGGCATCGATGCCCAGGTAGTTGGCCAGGTACTTGTGCGGCACCAACTGTAAGATATGCGGGCTGCGTTGCAACAACCGCTTGAACTTATCCTCCGACGAAAAGCACTGCAGTTCCACCAGCCGCTCCAGCACCCCCGAAAGTGTCACGTTCAGGCTCAACCGTACCATGGCCGAAATAGCAGGACGGGTGTCCATCAGCCGCTGCATCTCGGCAAAAGGCGTCCGGAGGAACACCGACGGCGTCAGCGTCTCATAAAAATACCGCGACGGACGCTGCATCAGCAGCGAATCCAGCACACCGCCAAACGAAGGCGCATAGGTAAAAACGATCGTCGCCTCCCGCGCCTGCTCGTCGGTATAGAACACCCGTTGCACACCCTCCTCTACAAAATACAGATAGCGCTCCACATCGCCCGCGCGGGTGATGATCTCCTTGCGACGGGCCGTGGTACGCGTCCAGATCGCAGCCATCAGTGTCCAGTCTTCCTCCGGCAGGGCAACATGCGTCTGGAGGGCTTGCTTCAGGGGATGGTCGTCAGGCAGTGTCATGCGTTCAACGCGGGATCGATTCTCGCGCTGTCCAATTTAATGACTAAATTCTGAACCGGCAGACCCCACCCGGCGTTTTACGCATATGGCACATGGAAACTTTTCTACCCTGGTCAACAGCGAGAAGCTCACGTTCGTAGATTTCTCCGCAGAATGGTGCGGCCCCTGTAAAACAATGGCCCCGATCCTCGAAGACCTCAAATCGCGCATAGGCGACAAAGCCCGCATCATCAAGATCGACATCGACCGGAACCCGCAGGCCGCCGCCGCCTACCAGGTGCAAAGCGTGCCAACCCTCATGCTCTTCAAGAACGGCAACGTGGTGTGGCGGCAATCCGGCGTCGTACCGGCACATTTCCTGCAACAGGTCATCAACGAGCACGCCTGACACCCGCATCTATCGCCGGCCCGCGGTAGCCACGATGTCTGACACCTCGAGTATTTTTTTATTGTACCCATACCGGGTAACGTCGATCATCGAAAGACCAAGCTCGCGCAGGGTAATAAAAGCCTTGGGAAACAACGCACGACCGATGGGATACATCCAGCCGATAAATTTGTAAAGCGTCAGAACATTCTTCGCTCCCCTATCCGGTTTCATAAAGCCAGGCCGGTACGCAAACACCTGCCGGAACGGAAGCTTCATCAGATCGTTCTCAGTCTTGCCTTTGATCCGCGCCCACATCACGCGCCCCTGCTCCGTGCTGTCCGTACTCGCACCCGACACATAACAGAACGTCATCTGCGGGTTACCCGCGCTGAGAACACCGGCAACGTGTAGCGTCAGCGTATGGGTGATCTTGAAATACTCCGCCTCGGAAAGCCCAACCACCGAAACACCCAAACAGAAATAGCACGCATCATACCCCACGAGCTGATCCTGTATCGGCGACAGGTCATAAAAGTCACGGTGAACGATCTCGCGCAGCTTGGAATGCGTAACACCACAAGGCTTCCGGTTGATCACGAGCACCGCTTCGACATGCGGGTTACGCAGACATTCATGCAATACCCCTTCCCCCACCATGCCGGTAGCACCGGTTATTATTACACGCAAGTTGGATACAGTTGTCATAGGATCGATACGGGATTTAATAATGAGATAGCCGCTACACCAGCGAAGGCGCCACGCCATAGGTTTTCTTAAAAGCAAAGGAAAAGTGCGACAGATCTTCAAAGCCCACTTCCAGGTAAACATCCGACGGCCGGCGACCCTTCTCCTTGATCTGGTAGTGTGCCTCCTGCAGCCGCTTCTGCAACAGCCAGCGGCTCGGCGACATGTGGAACACCTTTTCAAAATCACGCTTGAAGGTTGCAACACTCCGCCCGGTGAGATAAGCAAAACGCTTAAGCTCCACGTTGAAAGTAAAGTGCTGTTTCATATACGCCTCCAGGTCGATCTTGCCCGGCTCGCTGAAGTCAAACAACATCTGCTTCACCGCCGGATCCAGCTGCACCAGCAAAAGCACCGCCTCATGGGTCTTTAAGACCGTGATCGCCTCCAACGATTGGCTGGCATTACTTTCATAAGGAACCAGCGAAGCAGCATACGCCGCATACAACGGATCACGACGCAGCTGAACGATGGACTTGCCGGTATAAGGATTGACGGCCTTGGGCACATCCGTCAAAGCAAAGTCACGCAGCCGCTCCTGGCTGAAGAACACCGTAATGCTCCGCATCTGCCCGCTCGCACCGGGATACTTCACCGACCGCACCAGCTGGTTTCGCTTCACCAGCAGCGTATCACCCGCCTGATACGTTTGCCTGTCAGCCCCCGTATCGATCGCAAGACTGCCCTCGAATATATGGGTAAAAGCATGCTGCGAAAGGAACTTCTCACTCTCACGCTTGATATCGGTATTACAGGAATAAAGCACCTGGGGAAGACGCTCCTCATCACCATCCTTGCTCATGACATATCGTATTTTTGTGTGTTAAGACGACACCGCCCGCGAACTATTGTACTCCCAGGCCTCCAACCACAAAGTTCCATCCCCCCGCAAGATAACACTTTGTTAAAAAGCTCAATATCCTTTGCCCCAAAGCTCAACACCACGGCACATCCGGCGCGAGGCATTGTCACAAATCAAGCACCGTACTAATAATTTCTATCCCAGACTTTTGCGCCAGCAAAAAAGCTTAAGAGGTAGTAGGGGCGCAGTCCCTACACACACACACAAGCATCTGGCGCAAGTCTTCCGACCGAAGGGAGGGCGACTTGTGCCCAGCACTCTTCGTGCACCTAATGGAGGGGGTCTCCCGACCCCCGGCCGCCCCGTAAATTGTTTTCGAGGCCCACAGGCAACAGCCATCACTTGTATTTACAACACGATACATCGCACACACCTGGCAAGTCTGAGCGAAGCAGAGATCCCGATAGTCGGGAGTGCCTGATACTGTATCCAGTCTTCGACTGCCGTCGGCACCCCGTCTGCAAAATGACAACCCCACCCCCCTTCTGTTTCATACAACTCCCATATAATTTTCCCAATTTCCCCAATAATTAATTATGTACTTAAGTTAATAATATATTTCAACCCGTATATTCACAATCAGATAACCACGTTGTTGGTTGGCTTTAGCATGTAGCGAAAGGGTTATCTCAAAAGCGCCGTCGCGCCTCCTTTATTCTCTCACTAAACCTATCCTCCGGCATTCGCCTCAAGCAAATGCACACGCTCCTATTGTCTTTGATTTATAACGATATGTTCCACGTAAAACAAAATGTTCCATGAAAGCACCCCCCAGGAAAAACCTCACAGGAATCCTCGCGCTGCTATCACTGCCCCTCTGGGCACAGCAGCATGACGTCGTATCGGTCGCCGGCGACTCGTTCGTACAGGCCACCGGTTCACTGACCTTCACCCTCGGTGAAGTCGCCATCGAAACCGTGCCCGCCCCACACAAAAGCCTGACACAAGGCTTTCATCAGCCGCGGCTATCGGTAAAGAACTTTCGCCCCGGTCAGGAAAATGATCAGCCGTTCTTCGCCTATCCCAATCCCGTAGGGACGCGACTCTACCTCCAAAGCCGCCGGCAGCTGCCGGGCGCCCGGTATACGGTATTGGATCTGCGCGGCCTCCCGGTACGCGAAGGTCCGGTCACCGAGCTGACCGAGATCTCGTTCGATGCATTACCACCCGCCACCTATGTGCTGCAGATAAAAAAGCAGTCGGCGCTCATTCAAACCTTCAAGATCACCAGGCAATGATGTAATCTCTAAATCACTTTTGTCTATACGTTTAAAAAAATCCCATTATGAAAAAACTGTCTATAATCGTATCCCTCCTGTTCATCGGCGTAGCGGCATTGGCCCAGGTGCCGGCAGGCTTTAAATATCAAGCCATCATCCGCGATGCCGGCGGCGAGCTCAAAACCAACGCTTCCGCGACCATCGGCATCAGCATTGTACAGGGCAGTGCCGAAGGCCAGCCCGTCTATACCGAATCCCACCACGTAACGTCTACTGAAACGGGGCTCATCAACCTCACCATCGGTGAAGGCGCCGACCGACCGCGCGAGCTGTCCACCATAGACTGGGCCAACGGGCCATACTTCCTGCGCGTGAGCGTCGACGGGCAGTTCTTCGGCTCCAGCCAGCTCATGAGCGTGCCCTATGCACTGTATGCGCTCACGTCGGGCAGCGGCGGCGCCTCCGCGCTCAATGCCGACAGCGTCTGGAGCCTGTACGGAAATGCCGGCACCACCGCCAATAACTTTCTGGGTACCACAGACGACACCCCGCTGGTGATCCGCACCAACAACAAACCCCGCGTGCGCATCAATACCGGCGGACAGATCGAGCCCCTCGGTACGGGTGGCTCGGTATTCCTAGGCGAGTACGCCGGCGAGAACGACGACCAAACCGACAACTTCAATACATTTGTCGGAAGTCAGGCCGGTCAATCCAATAATACCGGCAGCCAGAACACGGCAATAGGATATCGTTCGTTGCGTACGAACACCCAGGGCAGCTTCAACACAGCGGTGGGAATGCACGCCGCTACCACCAACGCCTACGGCAATTATAACTCCGCATTCGGCACCTATGCTTTATATTTTAACACCTGGGGCACCAACAACGTTGCCGTGGGACATGCTGCATTGTACAGCAATGATGGGTCCGGCAACGTCGCTGTGGGTGTACAGGCACTCACGTCCAATCAAAACGGCACGGCGAATACCGCTACCGGTAACAATGCGCTCCGCGCCAACACCACGGGAAGCTATAACACAGCAGCCGGTCAGAGCGCGCTGCTCGGCAACACCTCCGGCCGTAACAACGTTGCGCTCGGTATGGAAGCCATGGTATATAACTCCACCGGCAGTTTTAATACCGCCGCAGGCTCCCGCTCCCTGTATGCCACCACCACCGGCGCCTCCAACAGCGCCCTGGGCCACGAAGCCCTCTTTGCCAATACCACCGCCAGCTTCAACACCGCCCTCGGCTGGCGGGCCCTGCATCTAAACCAGACCGGCGCGCAAAACACCGCCACCGGTGCCTTGGCCCTCTATCGCAATACCGGTTCTAACAATACCGCAACGGGCTATCGCGCGTTATACGCCAACACAACGGGAACGTCAAACACGGCCGTCGGCCACGAAGCCCTGACCAGCATAACGACCGCCAACAACAATACCGCCTTGGGGTATCAGGCGCTCCAGGCCGAGCAACAGGGTGATCAAAATACCGCCGTCGGCGCGCTGGCGCTTGCCAACAACCATTCTACCAGCAACGTAGCCGTGGGCTATAAAGCCATGTTCTCAAATAACGAGGGTAGTGCAAACACCGCGATCGGCACCGAAGCGCTTGCCGCCAACGTCAACGGCGTAGTCAACACTGCCGTAGGTCACACCGCGCTCAGCAAGAATGTAACGGGTCTTGGCAATACCGCCATCGGCGCTTATGCCCTGATCGACAACGTCTCGGGTAAATACAACAGCGCACTCGGCAATCTTGCAGCAGCACAAAACATCACGGGCAGTGACAACGTCGCCATCGGCCCCTTCGCATCCTATGGGAATTTGGACGGCAACCAGAACACCGCCATCGGCCGTAGTGCTTTGGCCAACAACCATGCTTCCAATAACACAGCCGTTGGTGCACTGGCGCTCCAGGTTTCACGGGAGGGTGATGGCAACGTAGCCGTGGGCGTAAAAGCCCTGAACCAAAGCGACAACGGGCGCGTGAACACGGCCGTGGGCCTTGGCGCCATGGAAAACAACCTCTATGGTTCCTTTAATACAGCGATAGGCGTTGCGACACTGGCTGCGAACATCGGCGGCAGCCATAACACGGCCGTCGGCGCCAACGCGTTTCTCAACGGTACGGCCTACACCAACTCCACGGCTATTGGCTTCGAAGCCGACGTAACGGCCTCCAACGAAGTACGCATCGGCAACCGGTCCGTTACTAAGATCGGTGGCCAGGTGAACTGGAGCGCCGCTTCCGACGGCCGCTTTAAAACCGGCATCCGCGAAAATGTACCCGGCCTGGAGTTTATCACCCGCTTGCGCCCGGTGACATATCGCATCAACCACGCCGTCATTGCCGCGCGTGAAAGCACCCAAGGCATTCCCGCCGACCTGACAGTACACACGGGTTTCATCGCCCAGGAAGTAGAAGCCGCCGCCAGGGCCATACAATTCGACTTCAGCGGTGTGAACGCACCGGTCAACGCGCAAGACTGGTATAGTCTGAGCTATGCCGAGTTTGTCGTACCCCTGGTCAAAGCCGTCCAGGAACAACAGATCCTGCTGAAGGACCTGCAGGCGCAGCTGGAAGCGCAAGCAGCCCTGTTGAAGGAACAACAACAGGTCATCGGGGAGCTTATCAGAAACGACAAAGCCAACGCGTCACAACATAACACAACACCGGTCGCACGAGCCGGTAACTGACACACCCCTGTAACGGAAAAGGCCCGGCACCCCACCGGGCCCTTTCTATACACTTCTCCTATTTGCTATTTTAATAGGCGATCTCTCTTTTTATATGTATATTCATTCGTGGAAAGGCTGTCCCAGCGTGCCGATCAGCAGTCAGTGAAAACGATTTCCCCCAGTCCTTTCCAGGCCATTTCCTATAGTCGCTTCCCGTTCTTGTCGTCACAGGATCCTGCCGCCCACGGATCTTTATCCGACATGCCGCGCCATCGCGTCCCGACATTTCGAAACACGTAAATTATATACTATGAAAGCTCCCCCAAAAAGCGCCCTCACAGGGCTGCTGGTGTTGCTCACGCTGACACTGGCCGCCCAACACCAGGAAGTCGTCTCCGCCGCCGGCGACGCGTTCAAACAAAACGCCGGTTCCCTGACCTTCACCGTCGGCGAAGTAGCCATCGAAACCACCGCCACCCTTCCGCATCATCTCACGCAAGGGTTCCACCAGCCGGCACTGCTGGTGCGCCCGCAAGAAGACCGCGATGCCGGAATTCCGCTCACGGTATATCCCAATCCCGTCAATGCCCTGCTATACCTCCGCAACGACTCCCGGACAGCACACCTTCGGTATACCGTGCTCGATGCACGCGGCCTGCCCGTGCGGGAGGGCCTGGTCACAGACCTGACCGAAATCTCCTTTGAATCCCTGCCCGGCGCCACCTACCTGCTTCAGGTGAAAAGAGGCCGCGCGCTCGTACGTCATTTTAAGATCATCAAACAATAACCACGCTACCCCAAACACGAAAAATCCACCCGCTATGAAAACACTGTCTATATTTCTACTCGCCATCATCAGTATAAGCGCCTGGGCACAGGCCCCGGCAGGCTTTAAATATCAAGCCGTTTTACGCGACGCCGCCGGCCAGGTAAAAGCCAACAGCACCGCGCTCGTCGGTATACGCATCGTGCAAGGCAACGCCGCCGGACAAGCCGTCTATAGCGAGAACCACCGCACCACCGCGACCGAAACAGGACTTGTCAATCTTACCATCGGCGAAGGCGACGACCGCAGCGGCGACCTGTCAACCGTCGACTGGTCGGCCGGCCCCTATTTCTTGCAGGTAAGTATCGACGGCCAACTCTACGGCGCCAGCCAGCTCATGAGCGTGCCGTATGCCCTCTACGCGCTCAAGGCCGGAACCACAGAGATCTCTTCTGCCAGCGCAGACAGCGCCTGGAATATTTCCGGCAACGTCGGCACAAACGCAAACAACTTCCTGGGCACAAAAGACAACATGCCGCTGGTCATGCGTACCAGCGATATACCGCACCTTCGTCTCTCTACCGCCGGCCAGCTGGAACAGCTCAATACCGGCCGCTCGGTATACCTGGGCGAAGGAGCGGGACTGAACGACGACCAGTCCGTAAACGATAATGCGTACATTGGTTATCAAAGTGGATTCAGCAGCGTTACGGCCAGCCAAAACACTGCCGTCGGCTGGCGTGCGCTCTACCGAAGCGAGTCCAGCTCAGCCAACACCGCCATCGGCGCCGGCGCGTTATATGACAATATATTCGGACGGTATAATGTCAGCGTGGGCGTTTATTCGCTATACCACAATACAGCCTCCGACAACGTTGCCGTAGGACATCACGCCCTCTATGCCAACACCACCGGCACGGTAAATACCGCGGTCGGTACGTTTTCCCTGGCCGATAACCTGACCGGCGCCGCCAACACCACACTCGGCTTCAACACGCTGCGGCTGAACACTACCGGGAAAAACAACACCGCCGTGGGCCAGGATGCATTATATTCAAACACTTCCGCAAACAACAACACCGCCATGGGTGCGGAAGCATTATATCGCTCGTATGGCTCTGACAACACCGCCGTCGGCTTTAAAGCCCAGTTCAACTCCGACGGGTGGGACAACGTAGCAGTAGGCTCCTTTTGTCTGTCAGAAAACGAAGGCTTCGAAAATTGCGCCGTAGGAACATATACCATGTACGGAAACGCGGGAGGCAAATGGAATAGTTGCCTGGGCAACCGGGCACTCTTTAAAAACGGCACGGGCAGTTTCAATGCAGCGGTGGGATTCAAAGCATTGTATAACAACATCGACGGCGTGGACAACACCGCCCTCGGCGTGGAGACACTATTTGAGAACAGACAGGGCAGTCGCAACACCGCCGTAGGAATGAAGGCCATGCAAGGTACCGACGGCAATCGCAACACCGCTGTGGGATATGCCGCATTGGCATCCTATGCAGGCGGCGAGTACAATACCGCCATTGGTTATGCCGCCTTTCAGGGATACTATAGTTTGACGAACGCTACCGCGATCGGCTCCGGCGCACAGGTCTTTAATTCCAACGAAGTCCGCATTGGCAATACCGCCGTCACGAAGATCGGCGGCCAGGTGAACTGGACAGCCGCCTCCGACGGCCGCTTTAAAACCGACATCCGCGAAAATGTACCCGGCCTGGAATTTATCCAACACCTGCGCCCCGTAACCTACCGCATCAACCACGACGTCATTACCGCCAGGAACACAGCCGCGGGAATCGACGCTTCGGCCATCCCACGCGACCTGGCCGTGCACACCGGCTTTATCGCGCAGGAGGTAGAAGCAGCCGCACAACAGGTCAACTTCGACTTCAGCGGCGTCTGCCGCCCCGAAAAACCGGAGAATTGGTATAGCCTCAGCTATGCCGAGTTTGTCGTGCCCCTCGTCAAAGCCGTGCAGGAACAACAGGCACTGATCGACAGCCAACGCCGGTTGATCGAAGCGCTCACCCAACGGGTACAGGCACTGGAAAATGGGACAACCGGCAATACCGCCAATGCACCGGCAGCGTCACGCTCGGCCAGCATAAAATAGACAACGTGAATAAGGGCCGGTATCTTACCGGTCCTTTTCCCATTTCAGGTATATACCCTGCAGGATCATAAAGACGCCATAAGCGATCGTTCCGATCGCCACGATCACAAACAACGGATGCCCCAACATGCTTTCGCCGATAAAGTTGAAAGCCTTATCGGTATTCACTACCGCTTCAGGATCGGCATGGATCGCACCCTGCAAAAGAAAGTAGGCCATGATCAACAGGATCGTCGCACGGGAGAAGTGACCATACCACGCGAGCCCATGAAGCAAGCGTCGCCCCATGTGCGAAAGCCGCTGCATCTCCAAACGGGAAACATACTGCCAGCGCACGACGTGATAGATTTCCAACAACCCGGTGATACCCACCAGCACGCCGGTAATTCCGATCAGCCACACCCCGCCCCGCCAGTCCAGCACCGCTTCGATCAGCAGCCGCTGCTCCTCCACACCGTCGCCCTCCAGGGCAATCCCCAGCAGCGCCTGCACCGCCGACAGGGCAATGATCGCATACGCCACACCGCTCAGCGCCGTGCCGACACGCGTCAGGATTCCCCGGGTCGTGCGCGGCACGTGAAAAGGATTGGCGATCGCTTCGTACAATCGCCACGCGATATAACACAACATACCGATCAGGATGCTGGACACGAGAATCCATCCCGCCGGAAGCTCCGTCAGGAACTCCAGCATACTGTCTTCGTCCGCACCCCCGTCCTTCAGCCGTAGCAGCGACAACATAGCGATCGTGCCGATGCCGATGTAGACCAGTCCAATGGCGATCGACCCGCCCAAAGCGAGGTAACGGGCCAGACGCGTATACGAGGAAAGACGCCGGGACATAGACGTTTCGTTGCGGAAGGGAAGAACAGAATGATTACTGCGGTTGGGTCACGCTCACGCGCCAGATGATATTCGATGCATCGTCCGCCACCAGCAGGGATCCGTCAGGCGTCACCGCCACACACACCGGCCGGCCATATACTTCGCCGGTGGCCTCGTCCTTGATGAAGCCGGTCAAAAAATCTTCGGGCGTGCCGGGTACGCCGTTTGCAAAGGGAACAAAGATCACTTTATAGCCGCTCAGCCTGGAACGGTTCCAGGAGCCGTGCTGCCCCACGAACGCGCCTCCGTGATAGTGCCCAGGAAATACCTTGCCATCATAGAACGCGAGTCCCAGCGAAGCCGTATGAGCACCCACCGGCACATCCGGTACGATCACCTGCTGAAGGGAATCGGGCAGCGGCTCTTTTACAGCCGGATCGTCATGTGTTCCAAAATAAGTATAGGGCCACCCGTAAAACCCGCCATCTTTCACACTGGTAATGTAATCCGGCACGAGCTCATCTCCCAGGTCGTCACGTTCATTGACAGCCGTCCACAGCGTGTGGGTACCGGGTTGCAGGTCCATGCCCACCGGGTTGCGAAGGCCTGCGGCCACAACGCGTTCACCGGTACCATCGGGGTTGATCTCGAGTATATTGGCGCGGCGGATCTCATGCTCAAAACCATGCTCGGCGCTGTTGCTCCCCGAGCCGACCGATACATAGATCTTCGTGCCGTCGGCATTGGCAATGATGTTGCGCGTCCAGTGATTATTATAGCCGCCGGCCGGCAACGACAAGATCTTTTTACCCGTACCCCGCATCGTTGTCTGCCCCTCCTGGTAAGGATATTGCCAGATCCCGTCGGTGTTGGCCACGTAAAAGGATCCGTTCAGGATCAGCATACCAAACGGTTGGTTTAGCTCCGACAAATAAACATGACGTTGGTCGATGGTACCGTTGTTGTCGGTGTCCTTAAACAACGTGATGCGGTTGGCACTCCTGCCCAGGTTCTGTGACTTGCTTTTTCCCGACACGGCATTGCCTACTTTTTCAGGCACCTTGGTCTCGGTGTTGGCTTCTGAGACAAATATGTCGCCGTTCGGCGCCACGTAGATCCACCGCGGATTCTTAAGCCCGTCGGCAAAGCGCGTCACGGTAAAACCCCGCGGCGCAACCGGTGTAATATTTTCATCCCATCCTACCACATTACTGAACTTCTTCACCGATTCGGTGGCATACGGTTCGGGCAGCGTCAAAGTCTGCTTCCGTGCTGTTTGTATAGTATCGGCTGTCGTTGGAGGCGGTGTTTCGGCCTTTCGGGGTTCACAACATACGCATACAAATACCAGCGTTATATACAGAAGGGCATGTAAGGAAAGTTTCATATATGTATAAGGTCACCCCGCAGCGGGGTAAAATATCATGCCACCGCCCCCTCGGTTCTAAGTATTTATACGGAAGCCGCGTGCGTATCTCCGGGTAATGAAAAATACGATGTTTTCACGATGCCGCTATGAGAGACCACCGTCTACCTTTGCCAGACGGCCAGGTATATGTTGGTCAAAACTCATCGCTATGCAAGCTTTTTACACGGCGGAAAAAATCCCTTCTAAAACCACTTTTTCAATCCCGGCTTACCGGTCTGTTTTTTCTGTGTTATGAAGCCCATGGTAAACATTATCAAGACGCCGTCGGGCACCAAAGGTAAAATTACCGGCGAGCTGACCCGGCAGCATGACGCTGCGCTCGTGGCCTTGTTCGGCAAGCTGCGCACCAAGACAGATGTAACGACCCTTACCATCGATCAGCCGATCGCCATCGACCTGTGCTTTCTACAGATGCTTTGGGCCTTCTTGCAGGAAGTCCGCGCCGAAGGGCGTGCCCTCACGGTCTCCTCGGGGCTGAACGAAAACGACTTTAAGCTCATGAAGCTTACCGGGTTCGATGCCTTGTTGCAACCGCAAAACAGTCCCCTACCCCACGTGACGCACTAACCTATGGACCATCTCCAGGGCATATTTATTGCCGAGGCCGAAGAGCTCATCGCCAGCCTCGAAGAGACATTATTGCAGTTCGACAAGGACCGCACCAACAAAACATTCATTGAAACCATCTTCCGGTCCATGCATACCCTCAAAGGGTCGGCCAGCATGTTTGGGTTTGAAAGCCTGAGCGCGCTCACCCATGAGCTGGAAACGGTATACGACCTGATCCGCACGGGCCGCTTCACCGCCACCAACGAGGTGCTGGAAGTAACGCTGGAAGCGATCGACCACGTAAAGAAGATCATTCGCGACCAGGCCATGCAAGACCCCGCCAACCGCGCGCGCCACGAAACGCTGCGCACCGCGATCGCAGGACTGACCAGCGTGGCCCGCGGCCAGCAAAGCAACACGCCCGCCGGCGTGGCCACGTTCTACGTGCACTGCAGGCCGCACGCCAATGTACAGCTGAAAGGTACGAACCCACTATACCTCATCGAAGACCTCGTGTCACTCGGCTCCGCACGCGTGTTGCCCCACCTGCACGAAGTCCCACCGCTCGACGCGCTCGACCCGACAGGGTGTTACACTGGCTTTGAAGTTTTCCTCGCGAGTAAGAACACCCTGGACGAAGTCCAGGGTGTATTCATCTTTGCCGAAGACTGCTGCGACGTGACCGTCGAAAAGATCGCCGACTCCGATCTGCTCCTCGTCCCGGAATTCATCCAGGCGCTCGACATCAAACCGTTTGGCGCTGCACCGTTCGGGCTACCGGCCATCCGGCACCTCGTCACCCAGGCACTGCGCGCAGGGGTTACAGCAACAGCCGGCGCACCCGCTGCAACGGCGCCGGCACCCGCCGCGACGTCGAAGAATCATGTTACCAGCATCCGGGTGTCGTCCGACAAGCTCGACGAGCTGTTAAACCTCGTCAGCGAATTGGTCACTTCGCAGGCAGGCCTTACGTTGCTGGCCGCCCGCCACGATGTACCCGGCCTGGCCAACCTGGCCGAGAACATGGAGAAGATCTCGCGCCGCCTGCGCGAGAACGCCTTCAGCATCTGTTTGATCCCCATCGACACCCTGGTGACCCGCTTCCAGCGATTGGTGCGCGACCTGTCAAAGGAGTTGGGCAAAGAGATCAGCTTCAGCGCCGAGGGCGTCGAGACCGAGCTGGATAAATCCATTATCGAGAGCATCACCGACCCGATCCTTCACATGCTGCGCAACTGCATCGACCACGGCATCGAGTCTCCCGCCGAGCGCGAAGCAAAAGGCAAACCCCGCCAGGGCAACATCCGCATGAAAGCATTCCATTCGGGCACATCCGTCTATATCCAGATCGCCGACGACGGCAAAGGCATCGACGCGGAAAAGATCCGGCAGAAGGCTATAGCCAAAGGGTTACTCCTGGCCGACACCGTCCTGTCGGAAAAAGAGACCTACGACCTCATCTTCAAACCCGGCTTCTCTACGGCCGAGCAGGTGACAGACGTCTCGGGCCGCGGGGTGGGCATGGACATTGTAAAACGCAACATCGAGGCGATCCACGGCGAAGTATCCATCGCCTCCCGTGTGCACGAAGGCACTACCATTACCATCCGCCTGCCGCTGACGCTCTCCATTGTCGACGGCATGCGCGTCAGGATCGCCTCCTCCGAATATATACTGCCGCTGACGGCCGTCGACAAATGCTACGAGATCGAAACGCACAAGCTGCGGCAGGAGCACGCACAGAAAATAGAATTCGACGGCGACCTCTTGCCGGTCTTCAACCTGCGGCAGGTCTTCCACGAAGACGAGCCCCGGCCCGACATCACCCAGGTGATCAAAGTTCAATACGACGAGTTCCCGGTCGGGCTCGCCGTAGACGCCGTGGTCGGCGAATACCAGGCCGTCATGAAACCCCTCGGATCGTTCTATGAAAACCGCGAGGAGTTCAGCGGCGCCACCATTCTCGGCGACGGCACCGTGGCCCTGGTCATGGACATTCACAAACTGGTACGCCAGCTCATCGACGAGAACCGCCTGTTACACCAGCACTAAATCTAACTGCACATATCCTCATGGAAACCGTCACTGTCACCAGTCAGTCGTATCTAACGTTCTGGTTAGACGACGAGCTCTTTGCCACCAGCGTGGCCGACGTTTCGGAGATCCTGGAGCTCTCCAAGATCACCAAAGTACCCCGCGCTCCGCACTTCATGCGGGGGGTTATCAACCTGCGCGGCATTGTACTGCCCGTCGTCGACACACGCTTGAAATTCGGGCTTGAAAAAATCCCCGACACCGTCGACACCTGCATCCTGGTCTTGAACCTCACGATCGATGACCAGCAGATCGTACTCGGCGCCATCGTCGACTCCGTACAGGAAGTACTCGAGATCGACGCAGCCCGCATTCAGCCCGCTCCGTCGATCGGCTCGCGCTACAAATCCGGGTTTATCAACGGCATGGTCAAACACCACGACCAGTTTATCATGCTGCTCAACATCGGGCTGGTCTTCAGCACCGAAGAGCTTTCTATTTTACAAAACACCTCCGACCAGGAGTCGACCACTCACTCGTAACCCCCATCTCACATGAAACTAACCGTAAAAGCCCGCCTGATCACCGCCTTCGTCGTACTGATCGGCTTGTCGGGCGCTATCTATTATATGGGCCTGTCCAACATCGGCATGCTGAACGACCGCATCAATACGCTCGTGGACCTCAATGTGAAACGGATCATGCTGGCCTCCAAGGCGGCAGAAGATATCCAGCTCATCACCAAACGCGAGAAAGAGCTCATCATCACCAAGAACCCCGAAGAGATCCAGGAATATATCGGCGTGATCGAAGATCGCACAAATGAAATGCTCGCCCGTATGGACGAGCTCAAAGGCATTTCAGACGAGTCCGGCGTCGAGATCATGGAAGAGTTCAATACCCGGTGGGCCGAATACGCCAAGATCTATACCCGCATCAAATCCCTCGCCCTTCGCAACACCGACTCCACCACGGTCGAAGCGTATAAACTTTCCTCCGGCGACGGCCGCGCAGCAGCCCTCGGCGCGATCAATGCCCTCACCAAGATCTTGCGTAAGAACGAGAAGGCCCTGGTGCAGGCCAAGACAGAGACCGACGGACTGTACAATGAAGCCAAAACACAAATGGCCTTCCTGCTCATTACGGCCGTGCTGATCTCCATCGGTATTTCGATCTGGATCATCACCTCCATCACCCGTTCGATCGGGTATGCCAAGGCGGCCATCAAGAGCGTGGCCGACGGCGACCTGACCGTGAATATCGAGAACAAATCCCACGACGAGCTCGGCGAGCTGATCGACTATATCAAAGCCATGGTGGACAAGTTGCGCGAAGTGCTCACCTTCGTATCGACCGCATCCGATCACATCGCTACCGCCAGTGCGCAGATGAGCGCCACGTCACAACAGATGTCGCAAGGCTCGCAGGAGCAGGCGGCATCGGCCGAGCAGATCTCGTCGTCGATGGAAGAGATGGTGGCCAACATCCAGCAAAACACCGACAATGCGCAGCAGACGGAAAAGATCGCCCTGAAAGCCGCCGACGATATCCAGGACGGCAGCCGTTCGGTTAACCATACCGTTGACTCGATGAAGAAAATTGCGGAGAAGATCTCCATCATCGGCGAGATCGCCCGCCAGACTAATCTGCTCGCGCTGAACGCCGCCGTGGAAGCCGCACGTGCCGGCGACCATGGTAAAGGCTTTGCCGTCGTTGCCGCCGAGGTGCGCAAGCTGGCCGAACGCAGCCAGGTAGCCGCGGCCGAGATCAATGAGCTCTCTTCGGCAAGTGTTTCCATCGCCGATCGCTCCGGCAAGCTACTCGATCAGATCGTGCCGAACATCCAAAGCACAGCCAGACTGGTACAAGAGATCTCTGCCGCCAGCCTCGAGCAGAATACGGGTGCCGAGCAGGTGAACAATGCCATCCAGCAATTCAACCAGGTGATCCAGCAAAACGCTTCGGCATCAGAAGAAATGGCAAGCGGTGCGGAAGAGCTGTCGAGCCAGGCCGACCACCTGCGGGAAACCGTATCGTTCTTCCGCCTCGACAAGAACCAGGCACAGCGCGCCGCCACGACGGCGCCCTATAAATCGCGCCCGGCACAAGCCAGCGCCGGCGCGCCGAACCTGTACAAGAGCGCAATCAAAAGTACACCTTCTAAGATGGCAGGTATAAATCTCGACATGGGCAACCATGATCACGATCAGCTTGACAAGCGCTACGAGAACTTCTGATCCATGGCCGCATTAGCGCAGCCACAAAAACTTTCCGACGCTGACTTCAGCCGGCTCAGCAGGTTCATTTACAAGGAGTGCGGGATAAACCTCCCGCCCTTGAAAAAGATCCTGCTGGAAAGCCGGCTGCAGAAGCGGCTCGATCACCTGCACATCGGCACGTTCTCGGCATATTGCGACTATGTCATGAGTCCAGCCGGCTTGCAGGAAGAGCTCGTCTTTATGATCGACGCAGTCGCTACCAACAAAACCGACTTCTTCCGCGAGCCTGTACACTTCGACTTCATGCGCGACCAACTGTTGCCCGCCTGGTATACCACCCGGGCACCGGGTACATTCAAAGTGTGGAGCTCCGCCTGCTCGTCCGGCGAAGAACCGTATACCATCGCCATGGTGCTCGAAGAATTTGCCCTCGGCCGTCCCTTCAACTACCGCATCGTGGCATCCGACATTTCCACGAAAGTGCTGAAGAAAGCCATCCAGGCCATCTACCCCATGCAAAGTATCGCCCAGGTACCGATGACCCTGTGCAAGCGTTACCTGTTGCGCAGCAAAGACAAGGACGGCGAACGCCCGACCATTCGCATCGGCCCCCGGCTGCGCGCGAAAGTAGAGTTTAAACGAATAAACCTGATCGACGATATTGCAGGCATCGATGCCGATTTCGACCTGATCTTTTGCCGCAACGTCTTGATCTACTTCGACAAGGGTACGCAGGAAATGGTGCTTCGCAAACTGCTGTCGAAACTGCGCCGGGGCGGGTATTTGTTCATCGGACACTCGGAGTCGGTCCATCATCTCAACCTGCCCGTACAACAGGTCAAGCCAACTATTTTTCGAAAACTATAACATGTCTATACTCAAAAGACTATCTTCAAGCAGGAATTGAACCCTCTCCTACTTTCATGCTGAAGAAAAAGATCAGCGTACTGATCGTGGACGACTCCGCGCTCATGCGCCAGGTGTTGTCCGAGATACTACAGACCGATCCCGAGATCGAAGTCATGGCTACGGCCGCCGACCCATACATCGCCGCCAAGAAGATCAGCGAGCAGGTGCCCGATGTCATTACCCTCGACGTAGAAATGCCACGCATGGACGGACTGACCTTTCTGCAAAAGATCATGTCGCAGCACCCCATTCCCGTGGTGATCATTTCCAGCCTTACCGCCAAAGGCGCCGACTCGGCCGTACTGGCCATGGTATACGGCGCGGTAGAGGTCGTACAAAAACCCGTGATGGTAGGCGGCATGGCCGCCGAAAGCAAACAGCATATCATCGACGTCGTCAAGAATGCCAGCAAGGCACGCCTGCGCCGTCGCTCCGCCGCGGCACAACAACAAGTGCTGGCGTCGGCCTCCGCCATTCACGGCGGCAATACCAAAAGCCTCGTACAAACCACCGACAAGGTCGTCGCCCTCGGCGCCTCGACAGGCGGTACCGAAGCCATCCTTGCCTTCCTGCGGGAAATGCCGCTCGACTGCTATGGCATCATTATCGTGCAGCACATGCCCGAGCTCTTTACCCGCTCGTTCGCGCAACGCATGGACTCGATCTGCCGCATCAGCGTCAAAGAAGCAGAAGACGGCGACAGCGTGTTGCGCGGCCGTTGCCTGATCGCACCCGGCAACCGCCACATGGAATTACGCCGCAGCGGCGCCCGCTATTATGTACACCTCGACGACGGCCCCCCCGTAAACCGTCACCGTCCCTCCGTCAACGTGTTATTCCGATCCGTGGCCCGGTTCGCCGGCAAGAATGCCATCGGCATCATCATGACCGGTATGGGCGCCGACGGCGCCGCGGGCATGCTCGACATGAAAAACGCCGGCGCGCATACCATTGCGCAGGACGAAGAGTCCTGCGTGGTCTTCGGCATGCCCAAAGAGGCCATCAAGCTCGGCGGCGTCTCCAAAGTCCTTCCCCTCTTCCGCATCGCCTCCTACATCAGCAGCCTGCCGTAACGCCACAAAGACAAACCACCTGCATGCAAGCCCTGAAGATCCTCGCATATTCCGTCATCGCCCTCTATATCCTGGTCGCCCTCTTGTTATACATCTTCCAGCGGAAGCTGATCTTCTACCCCGGCAAGATGGCGCGGAACACCAACCTGAACTTGTCCAGCCACCAGCACGAAGTATTCCTCGAAGCCCGCGACTACGAAACCATCCACGCGCTCTACTGCGAAGGCACACGCCCGGAAGTGATACTATACTTTCACGGCAACGCCGGCGACCTGAGCGGATGGAAGTTCGTCACCGAAGATTTCTCCGCGCTGGGCTACGCGGTATTGATCATCGACTACCGCGGCTACGGCAAAAGCACCGGGCAGATCTCCGAGCAAGGCATGTATGCCGACGGCGAAGCCGCCTACGAATACCTCACAAAGGAGCTTCATATCTTACCGCAGAATATCCTGGTATACGGCCGGTCTATAGGCAGTGGCGTGGCGGTAGAAGTGGCCACACGGTATCTTGTCCGGGGCCTCGTGCTCGAATCACCCTATACATCGCTCAGCGCGTTGGCCAACGAAAAGGTCCCCTTCTTTTTCCCTTCGTTATATCTTCGCTTTCGGTTCAACAATCTGCACAAGATCACTTCCCTTACATGCCCCGTTGTGCTGCTGCACGGCACGCAGGACGAGCTCATTCCGCCCACACACAGTCAACGACTGCTGAACGCTATACAAACTAAAAAGAAACTGATCCTGGTAAAGGGTGGTGGCCACAACGATCTGGGAAGCTTCCCGGAATACGCCCAATTCTTACAGGAAGACCTGCCGGGCTTCTTTCATTGAACAACCTCTGCCAGCGCAGCCACCGCCCGTCTGCGCAGGTCGGCATCACCTCTATCCATCGCGTTTACGATAGCCTGACATTCGCGGGCATACACCGGGGCAAAGTTCGGATCGTTCTGCGCAATATCTGCGGTGTTATCCAGAATGTCTGCATACTTGACCGTCTGTGCCTCCGCGCTCACCGTACCAAGCCGCTCCGCCTCGCGCGCCCGCCGCTCCTTTCGCTTCATGCGCGGATGCCGTTCATGCGTATACACATCGGTCAGCTCCACCACCATCTGCAGCGTACGGGCAACGTCGGCCTCGGCCATCAACGTTTCAAGAAACGTGCGGATCGCGGCCTCTCGCACCGGCGTATCTTCCAGCACATCGTGCAGCAGTGCCGCGCACAGCGTAGCAATATCCTGCGTATAGGCGCGGCATATCTCCATCACCCGCACCGGGTGCACAATATAAGGATCGTCGACATAACGCCGGCGCTGGTCGCCGTGGGCACGATTTGCGAAATCGCGAACGGCAGATAGGATCGTGTCTTGCGTGTGATGCATTGTTGTACGGCAAGTTACAACATGCGCTCAAAACCCATACCCCAACGTCACATAATAAAACCCACCCACACGCGGGCCGCCCAGGAACGAATGATAATAGTGGTTGAACACGTTGCTCCCGCCCACTTTGACCGACAGCTGCTTGAGTTTCTTGCTCACCTGCGCATCCACCGTCTGGTAGGCCGGCACATTACCATTGACGAGGAACGATTGCCAGTAATAATGATCCTGCCAGCGGTACGTCACCATAAAACCAAAGCCCCGGTAAACATCGCTATTACCAACCGAGAGGTTCACAATCCAGGCCGGGGTGTTGAAGCCGTCTTCCAGACCATCGTTGCCCGAACGACGTTGCAGGCGTGCATACGTCAGGTTGCCATTCAGGCTGAAGCGCTTGCCGAACAGGTACTTCAGCCCCAACCCCGCGCCATAGTTGTAAGCGGTAGTCTTCGAGTTGGTCCACATGCGGTAACGCTCCTGGAGCGTCCGGTCGGCCAGGTAGTAGGAAGTCGAGTCAGCATTGGACGTACGGGGAATATTCATTTCCACCTGGGCAATGAAGTTGTTGTAGCGGTTGTAATAGAAGTCCACGTCCACGTACAGGTTCTCATCAAAGAACGCACCGCGATAACCGGCTTCGAACGAGCGGATCTCTTCCGGCTCGACATATGTATAGTCGTTCTTCTTCAGCAGCGCTTGATTATTAACGATCGCATCTGCCCGGGAAATACCGTTCTGGTTAATATCACGTAAGACTGCCGCCTGGAACGCGTCGATCGACGTCCGGTTATAAGCACGCTCGAATATACCGGATGACATGACCGGCAACCCGCCCACACGCTTCACACCGCCGCTATTGACATTGGAGAACGCTTCGAACACACTCGGAAACCGGAAGCCATTCTGAAACGAAAATCGTACATGGTGTAACGGCGATACCGAATAGACCGCCGTAAACCGCGGGTTCCATTTCAACGCATAATATTCGTTCTTGTCGGCCCGCAGCGTGGCCCCCAGCTTTAGCTTATCGCGGAAGGACTTCGATACCTGCAGAAAACCGCCTGTCTTGCGATACAATACATTGCGACCGTCCTCTTCCGGGTTGATAAAGTAGTTGCCATCCGGAAGGATGATATACGTACGATGGTCGAAACCCACCAGCACTTCCACACCGGTAGCAGCCTTCAGATCGTCGAGCAGTTCCTCCGTTACGTTCAGTTGGCCTTCTACGTGCAGCATCCTTGACTTCACCCGCAGCGCGGCGCCATAATCCCAGTTGTTGATGTCGCCCAGTGTACCGATCAGGTTGTCAAAGACCGCCGTGCCCGGCTGTGGCCGTCCGGCATCGCTCACACCCCGCGCCGCCCGGTGCGCATCGGCCACGCTTATGCCAGAAGCAACAGCGTCCTGAAAGGCTGCGGTATAGTCGGCATACCAGGCGTTATCGGACTTAAACGTGCGGTCTATGTTCTCCCCCATCGACCGGGCATTGTAAGACTCGCCGGTGTTCTCGACGTTGAGATACGCCAATGCCTGCACCGACCGCGACGTAAAAGCTAATCCATGTTGTTGTAACCGATAGTCCTCGAGCCGGAAGCGGTTGGCCCGCTGGTAAATATTGTCGAGGTTGGCGAAACGATACGTATAGATCAGCCGGGTGTTGGGCGTAAAGGCATAGTGCAGCGCCGCGTCGGCCTTAACGTTGTGAATGCTATAGTCTACGAGCTCCTGTTCGTCATAGCCTGTACGGGCGACGACATAGTTCTTACCCCCCAGCGACAGCGTGCGGCGATTGGACGACTCGTTGCCATAGCCGTTTACAGGATCGAACGCCGGATTGTCCGCGCCCAGCAACCCCGTGCTGGCATTGGCATGGCCGGCCAGATCGGTATGATCATCGGCAATCCAGTCCGTAGCCGTTACGTACGAGCCATTGATCTTAAACGCGAGGTGTTCGTTGATCTTCCGGGCCCATCGCAGACTCGTCTCCGAAAATATCTTCCCGCCCCCTTCCGTGTGAATGCGGTTGACACCGGTCTTTTGTTGCAAACTTATCCCCTCTGTGGTAAAAGGATCTCTCGTCAGGAAATTAGCCATGCCGTTGATCGCATTCATACCATATAGTGCCGAGGCCGTACCGGGAATGATCTCGACACGTTGTATATCCAGGTCGCTCGGGCCGAGCATGTTCGCGATCGGCGTACCCAGGTGTGGTGCCTGATTGTCCATGCCATCGACCATCTGGACAAACCGTACATTGGTTGTATTCCCAAAGCCGCGCGTGTTGATCACTTTAAACCCAACACTCGGCACCAGCATCTGTACCCCCTTGACATTTTCCAATGCATCAAAGAACGATGGCGCCGCGGAATGATAGAGAACGCGGGACGATAGTTTTTCGACACTGACAGGCGAGCGCCCCAGGTCCTCTTCCAGCCGCGATGCCGTCAGCACAACGTCGTGCAGGAGTACCACCTTGGTGGTATCGGGTTGGTTTTGCGCCCAGCACACAAAGGGGCCCATGATAAGATATACGATCCGTAGAATTTTAACCATAGAAGACGATCGCCGGTTATAAGGGTGGTAACAAATGAACAAAAAAACATCCGAAATCATAGCGGGCAGGAAAAGAAACCGGCCCGGAGGTCGAAATATACCCATGAAAAGCACGTATTGAATGATCTATGGACCGATATTTCCAATCGTACCTATCGCATGCTAAACAAAGGATAGTTGCCATTCGCGAAATAAATACCGAAATTCATATAAACAACACCAATGGCCATACCCGCCCGCTTCGCCTGGGCTGCTACCGTAATCGACGCAGCCGCTACTGATCACATTCTGGAAATTGGATGCGGCGCCGGCCTGCTGGTAGCCTCGCTCGCGGAAGGCCTGACAACAGGAATTATTGTTGCCCTTGACAGATCCCAGCCCATGATCACCCGGGCGGCAAAACGCAATGAAGAATGGATTACAACCAAAAAGGTGAACCTGCTCGCCGCGACCCTTTACGATGCGCCATTGCCCGACAAAGGGTTCCACAAGATCGTGGCGTTTAACGTAAACTACTTCTGGAAGACCGGCTCACCCGAACTGGCGTTGGTCAAAAAATTTCTCAAGCCCGGCGGCAAACTATATGTCTTTCACCAGGCGCCGGCAACAGGAGATCGCAAAACGGTACCCGCTATCAAGGCCGCGTTGAAAGCAGACGATTGGAAAGTGGTCGACACGCAAAGCAAGATATTTGAGCCGGCTCCCGCCTATGCTGTGATCGCAGCGCGGTGAACCGGCTTGGCCGACCACTATCGGTAGGTGACAAATTCTTTATTGTAGCGGCTCCGGTAATCCAGCGGCAGCAGTCCCGTGATCTTACGAAACGTCTCGCGAAAAGCCTTGGCATCGGCATAGCCAGACTCGTACATGACTTCCTTTACCGTGCGGCGGCTGGTTTCGAGCATCTTTTTGGCCAGCTCGATCTTTAGTCGCTGTTGATATTCTAACGGGGTGTTGCCCGTGGCTTTTATAAAACGCCGGTCAAAGTTGCGGCGGCTGAGCGTATACCGTTCCGCCACATCTTCCATGGAGATCCGTTCGCGCAGGTTCTCCTCAATAAACAACTGCGCTTTCTTGATAAGCTCGTCCTCGTGATCCTTTTGAGCCTCAAAGATCACAAACGGCGACTGACTCGTGCGATTGATATCGACCTGAAAGATCTTGGCACAAAAAACAGCCGTCGCCCGGTCGTAATATTTCTCGACCAGGTACAGCATCAGGTTCAAGTAGGAAAAGGCCCCGCCGTTGGTATACAGACCATGCTCGTCCGTCACCAGCTTATCGGGTAACAGCGTAACGCTGGGGAACATCTGGCGGAATGACCGCGCGGCATTCCAATGCGTGGAGCATCCCCTGCCGTCCAGTAAACCCGTTGCCGCCAGGATAAAAACACCGGTACAGATGCTGGCAACCTCCGCACCAAGCTTGTACTGGTGCTGTACCCAGGCAACGATCTCCTGGTTATCGCCCACCAGCCGTTCAAAGTCGTAGTGCCCCGCGGGAATGATGATCAGGTCAGTCTTTTTCACAGCGTCGATATGCGCGTGCGGCGTAATGGAGAAGAGACCGTCGTACAAATCCACCCGCGATTGCACGCCGACCACCTGGACGTTAAAGATCTTTTCCTCGCCGCGCTGCTCGCAATACTGATTGGCCTTGATCAGGAACTTATAAGCCCCCACTACACTGCTGAGGTTGCTCTGGCCATTGGGCACAAGGATCGTGGCGTGCTTCATACCGGTCTTTTTTATAAAAATACGCACGACCGCTGTCCAAATCAACCCGCCAGAAAGTCCAGATCACGCCCCGTCCTCTTCTTCGATTTTCCATCGTAGAATTTCATGAATTGCATATAATGGAAGGTTAGTCATCCAGGATTCTTCCCTGAAATCAGACATAGATGTACGAACAGCCGGAGAAGGGATCCCGACCTGCCGCGCTCCTCGAATAATCAACGGTTTACGAATCGATGATTCCTTCCAATGACGTAATGCTTCCGACGCTTACCGTATCATAGCTTGTTTTTTAGCGTATTTTATACGTTCTACATTTTTTCGTACGACTTTTTGTTAAACCGAACACTTTTTCGTACGACTTTTCATTAAAACCAACACTTTTTCGTACGACTTTCGACCTTCCATATGCGTGATCAAGCTCTTTCGACATTACGTGGGTGGTCTGGATCGATATTCCGACGCCAACCGTGCTGAGTTCGACCACTTGTATAAATGCGCGCGGTAAGCGGCCATAAGTTCTAATTTTACACACATGCATCACCCATGTCATCCGTCGACCCTGCTGACAGCGCTGGCCCTGACCTTATCGCTGAGCGCCTGTCAGACAAAAACTACCCCTGAAACACCCTCTTCCGAACCCACGGCGTCGGCCCCCGTGCAAACGGATACCGTGCCACCAAAGATGATCTGGATCGAAGGCGGCACGTTTACCATGGGTTCTCCAGAGCCGGACTTTTGGGATGCACATCCATTGCACCCCGTGACGGTAGATGGCTTTTGGATGGACGAGCATGAAGTGACAAATGCCGAGTTTGCTGCCTTCGTGGCGGCTACCGGGTATCGCACGGTGGCGGAGATCGCACCCGATCCAAAGGATTTTCCAAATATACCGGTAGAAAGTTTAGTCGCCGGCTCGGCGGTGTTTACACCGCCTGCTCGGAGCGTGTCGTTAGAAAACCCGCTGCAGTGGTGGACCTATATGGCCGGTGCCGACTGGCGCCATCCGCAGGGACCGAAGACGACGATCAACGGACGACCGAACGACCCCGTCGTGCAGGTCTGTTACGAGGACGCTGCCGCCTATGCCCGGTGGGCGGGCAAACGCCTGCCGACAGAAGCAGAATGGGAGTACGCCGCACGTGCCGGCAAGGACGCACAACCCTACTATTGGGGTACGGAGCTGAAGCCCGGCGGCCAGTGGGTCGCCAATATTTTTCAAGGCGTGTTTCCGGAAGGGAACACGTCGGAAGATGGGTATACTACCTTGGCGCCTGTAAGATCTTTTCCGCCGAATGCGCGGGGACTCTATGACATGGAGGGAAATGTGTGGGAATGGTGCGAGGATTTTTACCGCCCTGATTATTATGCACAGAGCCCGGCGAAGAATCCTCAGGGGCCGGAAAACAGCCTGGACCCCGATGAGCCCGGAGCGGTAAAGCGCGTGCAGCGTGGGGGGTCTTTCCTATGCAGTGATGAGTATTGTATCCGGTATAAGGCCGGGAGCCGCGGCAAGGGTGAAGTGAAGAGTGCTTCAAATAACCTTGGTTTTAGATGCGTCAAGGATAAATCCTAGATCAAGCATAGTAATCCAAATGTGCAGCCATAGTTAAAGCATAGTTAAAGCACTGATAAAGCAACACCACCTATAGTGGCTTATCAGTGCTTTAACTATGCTTTAACTATGCTTTATCCATGCTGGATACGTGGCTTTGACCCGGAGTATCCCGGCCCTTCTACCGAAACATCATCGCCATTTTCTTCTGTCTCTCTACCTCCTGGAAGTTAGCATCAATAGATATCCCTCACCTCCAAAAGGTATTATTTAGAAATATTCTAAATAATCATTGAAGCGAATAAGATTGACTCCCATCTTTGAGCCATCATTTAGCAATAAGTGACCCGTTGGTACTCTCTCATAGGTTAGGTAATGAAAGGGAATGCATGTGGGAATGCATTCCCGATTTTTGAACTGGGGAGCTCCCTGCCTTGAACCATCGAATACCATTCAAGCAGGGAGGCTCACCCGCCAAAACATAAAAAGAGAAATGGATCGGGACAGGCAAAACAAGCAAGAACCTGTACGGTAAGCCCCTGCTCGCCAGTAGTGTCTGTATGGCGGCAGGGAGCCTTACCCCCGGCATCCTGATGTTTTATTTTTAATATATACCCGCATGCTGTGCTCGGATATCACGTACCACCAGAATTCTTTTGGATTCACCAAGAAATGTACCTGCCACAATGCCGTGCACCTCACCTTTGGCAACATTTCCCTGCTGTTAAGCCGCTCACAAACCACCGATTTCACCACATACATCCGTGAAACACTTGCAGCAGAATGTTGCCTGGCCGACTATGACGAGCGCGCCATCTATATTCCTACACGCGATTTTTCCATGATGTTTGCCATGACGTACAACGAGCTGCGGCTGTTGTACGAGATCCTCGACCATACCCTGCTGATGATCGAAGTTGAAGAAGCGCTGAAGTGTGAATAAGCTTACTTGACGCGCCCGGGAAGAGAGGTGCCGACTTTCCCGACGGTCTTAATGTGATGTTTGCGACCAGTGTTACAGATCGACAGGCGGCTCATGGATAGTCATTCCTCCGATCTCATATCTTCTGCGGAACCTTCACGCCGGCCGGTACCTCGATATCCATTTGATTTGCTTCCGGCACCAGCGGACACGAATATTTGTGGTTGTAGGCACAATAGGGATTATAAGCCTGGTTGAAATCGATGATGATCCACTCCTGCCCTTGCGGAGGTATTCTCAGGTCTATGTAGCGGCCGCCACCATAGCTCCCCTTCCCATTGGTCAGATCGCTGAAAGGAAAAAACAAGTAATCTGCATATTCTGCGCTGGCCATCAGGTCTTTCGATTGGTAGATGGGTAGTCTGAATTGCTTATCCTTTAATGTAAACTCGGCAAAGGCATAGATTCGTTCCGTGGAGAGACGCGTGGTAGTCGTTTTGAGCTGAAAGAAGGATGCATTTTCTACCCGGACGAATTTCGCCGTAACCCGGTAGCTCAAATCCACGGCGAAAAACTCATGTCCGTTAAACTTTGGCAGGTCTTTCGGCTCCAGCGGCGATTGTTTGGGATCCTTGTATTCCTCGTCGAGCTTTTTTTGAAACGCCGCGATCTCCGAAGCAGCCCGGGTGGTATCGTTCTGGGCGGATAGGTCGAGGCTCAGCAGGCTAAGGAACAACAAAAAGACCTTTTTCATATCATGGACGTTATAGAGTACCAAAAGTAAATGTTTTGGACTACTTGAAAAAACGGCCGAATGACAGCGCTTTTATTGGCCATTACTCTTTCGTCAAAACAAATTTCCAATCGCCGACAACGCCGTCTGTGCGCCCCGTGGAAGAAGGCTCGGCGTACGTAAATTCAAAGATCAGCGTGGTCTCTGTCACGTCGTAGGAAATGCGTACGTCGTCTTCGCGGGTCAGGTATTCCGTGGGGTCCTGGGTGTCGAAGAAAAGGCGGCCGCCGGAAGCTGCGCGCCAGGGGCTGTCCGAAGGGTTCTCTTCGATGGTGTAGCTCATGTTCGTGCCGGCGGTAAGCGGCGATACGGTAAAGACAGTCTCGGCGTAAGCCTCCTGAACGGCGCCGTCCAGGGTCACCGTGGTGGCTTTCCAGCGGCCGGTCAGCTTTTCGATTTGCTCGTCGGCGGCAGTTTTGGAATGGCTGTCGTCGTCCTGGCAAGCCGTTGAGAGCAGGCCTCCGGCGGCGACCAGGAGCAGTATACAGATTCGGATAGAATGGATCATGGTGATGTTGTTTAAGTAAGCCCTGCCGGACAAAACTGCCCGACAGGACTACACTAACCTAACTAACAGTATTTTTTTAATTGCCCAGGATGCCGGCAACAGTGAAGTCGACGCTCTCCTTACTATAGAGGCCGCCGATAAGGTCGAAGCCTCCGGCGATGTAATGCAGGGTGAAGGTGTCGTCTTCCAGGTGTTGCAGTATGGTACGCATTTCGAAGGATGTAATGTTGGCGCTTTCGTTGGACCGCTTCGAGGTCAGCTCCAGGGTGCCGTCGGCGGCGATGGTATAGTCATAAACCCATTGCGCCACGATCGGGTATCGTTCGATGCCGCCTTGTACTTGCGACAAGTTCACATTAAACGCCATTTCCTGGTTGATGGGGTCGAACACAAAGAACATTTCGTGCAGGCCGATGGGCGTCGCCCGTTGTGACAGCTCACTGGCAGCCATGTCGTAGATGTCGACAAAGTCGCGTGACTGCCCGGGGATCCTGTTCTCGTATGGATTGGCCGGAATGGCGATCACTTTATAGTCGCGCCCCATGACGGATGCCAGCGTGGTGGTAGGCTCCAGGATGAGTGGGTCCGTGTCGTTATACAAGGCTACCGGATTGGCCAGCTGTGCGGTATACACTCCGTTGTCGGCATCCCAATGCAATGCCCGGATGCTATAACCGTCGATCTGCAACGCGTCGCGCAGTTGAATGCCGTCCAGGGACAGGGTGAAAGGCGTACGGAAGGTAACGATCTGGCTGTTGTCTGCGGAGAGATACTGTGCGCCGAAGATCTTGCGGGTCACTTCAAAACGCACCGGCAATATCTTGCCGTTGGGAAGCTCCAGGCGCAGGCCGTTGTTCGCGGCCGTATAGGCCTTGGTGGCTTCCAGCAAGGTACGTACCCGTTCGTCCGCGATCTGCGCCCGCTCCTCCGCGGTGGCCTTGATTAATACCAGCTCGTTGGCGTAACGCAGGCCTTTCATGATAACGCTGTCGCCCGCGGTGCGAACGAATGTAAACTCGAAGTCCGACAAGAGGCCGGAGCCGTTGGTCCCGCCACTCGTCTCTCCGTCGGGGTCTGCCGGCAGGTGTATATACGAGTAGGTCTCGAACGTGAGCGTGATCTTTTGCAATGCCTTCAGCACCCACTCACTGGACTTGGGGGTGGCGGCCGTCGTTTCATTGAAGTCCGAAAACATGGTCACGTTGCCGTCTTCGTTAAACTGAAGGTGATAGAAGTAGCCTCCACCCGAGCCCGTGTAGAGCATGGCGCGCCAGCCGTTCGGTGCGCTGGTGAGCAGCGTCTGGTATTCACCCATGGCTTCACGGATGCGTTGGTCTGTCGACTCGCCAAAGATCGATTCATAGTCCCGGTCGCAAGCCGCCATAGACAGGGCGGCGGCCGCGATCAGCAGGACATGACGTATAGTACGATTGAAAGATATCATTTTATGCAGGAACATAATCATTGTCAGTTAGCCAGGATACCAAATGTATAACCGTTGTTGGGTTCGTTAACCGGGTATAAGCCCACCCAGCCGCTGCCGGGGCAGGATGTGCGCTCCCACTCGATCCTGAACTGGTTGAGCGCGAAGTAGTCGATGATGTGATACGCCTCGTGGTCCATCAGCCATTGCCCGGCTTCGTTCGGCGAGTAATCATAGTACAGTGCGTATGCTCCGTTGTCCTGTTGAATCACCTCGAAGCCGAATGTCGCCAGTAGATACTCGCGCTCGCCGGCGGCGTTGGTGCGACGGTAGTATCGCTGCAGCTGAACGTGCGTTTCGTCGGTAAAGACCAGGCGGAAGTATAGCTCCAGCTGATGGCCTTTCTCTTTGGCCACGGCGTTGTAGTCCAAGACAAAGGCCTCGCCGAAACCTTGCGGATAGGTATAGCGCGACAGATCAAATTCCAGGGCGACAGAGTCTTTGCCATACCCCCACACATCGAACACCGGCGGCAGCTCGGGCTCGGGCGTGGCGGGCGCCAGCTCCTCGAGAGCCTCCTGTACCCGGGTTTGCAGCGTCGTGAAATTGATACCGAATTTTTCCTGGAAGTAGTCTACCACCAGCTGCTCTTTGCGGCGAATGAGCGCGCGGGAGGCAGCGCTCGTTTCGCACGACAGGATGCGCTCATAGCCCTGCTTGCCTTCGATGAGCATGGTGGCTACCATCTCCACAAAGTCTTCGTTGGGCGACAGCATGGCGTAGGGAGTGATATAGCCACGCAGGCGCGCTTCGGCTACCGGTATGGTGGCCCAGTTGGCAGTGTAGCTGCCGGCGGTCACTTCTTTGAATTCCGACTGGTAGTTGATGGTCTGATTCAGGATGTGGCCAAACTCGTGCTCGACGGTATGCATCAGGTTTTTCACCTCTTCGCGGTCGTCGGCTTCAAATTCGTTGACCACAAACAGTACAACCTTACGCCCCCCCTCGGCCGTACCGATGGTGCGGGAGCCGTCCTGGTTATAGTTGGCGCTGCCGACAAGCAGGAATTGTTTGGGGCAATATTCCTTCATGAACGCCGGATCAGCCACCTCGTTGTAGGTGTCGATCCACACGCGCTTGACCACATCCATGACGTCTTGCACTTTGGCGACGTCGGGGGGCGTAAGCGTTTTATAGGGATCGAGCTCGGAGTTGTCCCAGCGGTATTTTACCTGTATGTTGTAGGGCTCGGTGAAGGTGGAACGGATCCAGGTGTCGAGCCCGGTTTCGGGACGGTTATTGTCGCCGGTAACATAGTCGATGTCGCTTTCCTTTACATCGTTGTACGGGTCGCTGCACGACACGCCCAGTAAGGCGAGCGTGAGAAGGCAGGTGAAGATATGTTTATGTGCCATACGCTTATGCAGTTTCAGGTTGATTATCGGGGGTTGGGCTCGAGGCCGGCCAGGGTGATCGCTTCCGCCGGCAGCTGCAGCACCCGGCGGGGGTCGCCGGGCTTCAGCTCGTAACGCTCGCCGGTGCGCGTCGTGTGCACCACCGTCAGGTTGTGCCGCCGAATGTCGAACCAGCGCATGCCTTCATGGATGAATTCGGCGCGACGTAGGTCGAGCACGGCGCGCAGCGTGGCCTTTTGGTTGTTCGTCTCCCCGTAGAAATTATACAGTCTGTTAGCCGACAGGTTGTGATACTGCGGCACGTAGCCGCTCACCCGCTTGCTGACCCAGACGTTCAGATCGGCCAGGGCCTCTTCCGTGCGCTCCAGTTGGACATACGCCTCCGCACGGCTCAGCAAGGCCTCTTCCGCGGTGAACAGCGGAATGAAGGTATACGAGAAGCCCGTGTTCGCATTCGTGCTCGTGCGCACAAAGTGCTCGCGGTATTTGGGCACCGCATAGATCTGGTTCGAATTCGAGATGAGGGAATAGGCATAATTGCCGCCGGTAGGATTGGGCGCCATGACCTCGCGCATGCGGTTGATCCCCGTGCTGTACCGCAGGATACGGAAGTTGACATACCAATTGGATATACAACCCACCAGCAACAGGTTGGCTTTTTCTGTCGAGCGTGTATAGGCCGCCATCATCTGCTCGGCCGAGTAGGTGCCATAGGTCGTATTCCACGGCCGCAGGTTGGCGGCGAAGTCGCCGTTGTTGAAGACTTTGCCGGCGTGCTCGATCACCTTGTTCCAATCGCGTTTGAACAGGTAGAAACGCGCCGCGAACGTCTGCGCGGCGGCGCGCGTAAAGTGGTAACGCGGTACACCCGAAGCATCGGAGTCGTCCGTCACATACTCTTCATCGCTGATCAGCGGCAACGCCTCCACGAGGTCTTTCTCGATCATTTCATATACCGATTGCACCGTGCCCCGCGTATAGCCCTTCAGCGACTCCGTCTCGGGCTCCGTGACATACGGTACACCCGGAACGTATGCTGCCGTGGCAGGCTCATAGGATTGCGCGAACAGGTTGACGAGCATGAAGTGCGCATAGGCACGGGCGATGAGGCCCTCTCCCTTTTCGGCATTGTACTCCGCAGGGCTGCCGGCCTGCTCGATGGCCCGCAGCGCATGGTTGGCCGCGGCGATGGCCGCATAACACGAGTTCCAATAGCTCTCCGGCGAGTCCTGCGTCGTGGCCGTAATGTCCCGCCAGAAGTAGGCATCGGTATTGATCACATCCTGCGACTGGCTGAGATTGTCCTCCACGTTGTCGGACATCGCCTCGCAGAACGGCATGTAGTTACCCTCGGGGTAGGCCGTAACCAGTACTTCGGAAATCTTTTCCTTGGAGTCGAGCTTGGTGCGGTTGTCGGGGATCTTTGAGAGAAAATCCTCGCAGCCCGCCAGGGCTATGCCTGTTACCAGTAATATAGAGCGATATAATTTCATCGTACGTGTGGTAAGAGGTTAGAGGTTCAGTTTTAACGTAGCCGTGATCTGTTTCGGCACAGGCATGGCCACACCACCGGAGCTATAGAACTCGGGGTCCTGGCCGTAAAGCCGTTTGTCTGCGTACAACAGCAACAGGTTCGTGCCGGTGACCGTGAGCGAAGCAGCCTTCAGGCCGGTCGTCGACAACAGCTTCGTCGGCAGGTTGTAGGCCAGCGATACCGTACGCATGCGGATGAAGCCCCCGTCGGCCACCCGGGCGGTGGAGTAGTTGTAGCTGTTGTAAGGATAGCCGGCCGTAAGGTTGGCCAGCGACGTGCGGTCGAGGATGGACGGTATATTCGTATACTGCTCATCGCCCGGCAGTACCCAGCGGTCGAGAAACTCGCGCGGCATGGCATCGAGGTCGGAATACGCCGTTTTGAAGACTGGATTCAGGCGTATCTTATTACCCGCCTGATACGTCAGGAATACGTTTAGCGTGAAAGCCTTATACCGGAAAGTATTGGATACGCCCCCCGTTACGGTAGGATCGATCGCACCTTCGTACTTCAGGTATTGTACGTTGGGACTCTGTAAGAACACATCGGAGCTGAGGTTACCCTCGTGGTTGATGAAACGCGGCATACCCGACTCCGGATCAAGGCCCTGGAAGTCGATCGAGAATAACCCGCGTACCGGGTATCCGTTCATCGCCCCCCCGTCGGGGAAGACCAGGTTGAAGATCCGGGGCTCGTTCTTCAGCGACGTGATCTCCGTCTTATTGTAGCTGAACACATAGTTGGCATTCCAACCCCAGTTGTCGCGATTGACCACCGTCGCGCCCAACGTCAGATCGACACCGTGCGATTTCATGTCGGCGTAGTTGATCGCCTTGTAGGGCTCGCCACCGATGCCGGAAGTTTTGATGATGCTGATCAGGTCGAACTGGTTGCGTTTGTATACATCGGCTGTCAGGACAAAGGTGTTCAGAAAGCCGACGTTGACACCAACGTTCAGCTCATACTGTTTCTCCCACGTCAGGTCGGAGTTCTCGAGGCTTTCAATGCCGATGAGCGACTCCGTGTCGGTGAGGTACGGGCGGCGGGTCGTGCCGCTCCGGAACACAACGGACGCGTTATTGGCATTCCCCGTATTGGCCGTCAGACCGTAACCGGCTTTGACGGTAAAGAAGTCGATGGCACGAAGATCCTGCATGAACTTCTCGGTGTCGACGTTCCACGCGGCGCTCACGTTCCAGGTCGGCAGCCAGCGGGCGGTGGACGATTCGCCGAGGCGATTGGAGCCGTCCATCCGTACCGTGGCGTTTAATACATATTTGCTGTTGTACGAATAGGTCGCCCCGCCGTAGAAGCTGGCGTAACGTTCGTAACCATAGCCCATACCGAAGTAGTTGAAGTTGGCCTCCAGCATTTGCTTCAGGAGAAGATAATCCGTATACGGCACGCCACCGCGGCTATACTGGTAACCGTAACCGTTGCTGAACGATGCTCGGCGGTCCACCTGCCGCAGCTCCTGCCCCACGACAAGGTTGGCGTTGTGAATGCCAAACGTATGGTTCCACGTGAACTGGTTCTTGAGGTAATAGCTGATCATCTTGTCGTCGGTCCGGTTGTAGAAACCACCTTGCGGAAGTACCACCACGGGGTCGACATTCGGATAGTCGGGGTTCCAGTATAAGAATTTGTTCCCCTGGCGGATGAGCTGCGAGCCATCCGCGCGGTAGGCCTCCGCCATATTGGAACCTTCTTCTACTTTGTGCTCGGTCACGGTGTTTACCGAACGGGCCGAGCCGACGAAGTCATACTTCAGGCCTTTCAGGATCTGGTAATTGAGCTCGCCCTGCAGCTTGAAATCGAGCTGGTCCAGATCGATATAGTTCTTGTCCACTTCATTGAGGATGTTGAACGGTGCATAGTTCCGGGTAAAATACTCGCGGCTCCCATCCGCATTGTACGCGGTAAGCACGCGGCTGGTGTTGATCGCATAGCTGAAAGGGTTGATATCGAAGTCGCGGTCATACCCTCCCTCGACGACATTGGGTTGTCGTGTGACGCTGCCCGGAGCGCGTTGATCGCGCACGGAGCCCGTGGCAATGATGCCGAAGCTCACCTTGTCCGACACGCGGAAGTTACCCCGCGCGTTGGCCGTATAGCGTTTTACGTTGTCGGCAATGGACCAGCCGTTGTCGTTGTAGTAGCTGGTGGAGAAGTATAACTGCGACGACTCCGTGCCCGACGATACGCCGAGCGAGTGTTCTTGTACGAACGAGTTATCGAAAAGCACGTCGAACCAGTCGGTGTTGGCCAGGGCATAGCGGTTCAGGAACGCCCGGCGGGCGGCGTCGGTATTATCCAGCTGGAAACCGTCTTCGCCGTCATAGCTCCCGTTGATGAGGTCGTACATCTTGGTGTAGATCCCCCCGTCGCGCAGGTTGGAAACATCGGCGTGGTTGAGCAGACCCTTGCGCTCCATTTCGGTATAGACCGACATCTGGTCTACCGAATTCAGAATGTTATAGCTGTTGTAGCTTGGCTTGAGATACGACGAGAAGTTACCGGTATAGGTAATGAGCGGTTTCCCCACCCGGCCCTTCTTGGTGGAGATCACGATCACACCGTCTTTCGCACGGGCACCGTATAACGCCGTCGCCGACGCGTCTTTCAGGATGGTGATCTTCTCGATATCGTCGGCGTTCAGACCGGCCACGGAAGAGCCGATCAGGGTGCTGGGGTCGCCGGTGGTGAGCTGCTCGGCCGATACGTTCACGACGTCTTCCAACACCACGCCGTCGATCACCCACAAGGGCTTGTTGTCACCCGTGATCGAAGTGGCGCCGCGAATGCGGATCTTGGGCGCGGCACCAAAGGTACCCGATACGTTTTGTACCGATACACCCGCCGCACGGCCCTGCAGCATACGGCTGACGTCGACGGTGCCTTCGGTTTTGATCTCCTTGGCGTCCAGGCTCACGACCGAACCGGTAAAGAGACGCTTGTCGACCTCCTGGTAGCCGGTAGACACCACGGTCACTTCGCTCAGCGTCGCGATATCTTCTTTCATCGGTACGTCGACAGTCGTTTGCGACTGGATCAATACCTCCACCGGCGAATAACCGATAAAAGTAAAAACGAGCATGGAACCACTTTCCACCTCAAGCGTATACTCGCCGTTCGCGTTGGTAATGGTGCCTTTACCCGATCCTTTGACGGTTACGTTCACACCGGGCAACGGCTGGCCGTCGCTGGCCCCGGTAACACGGCCGCGTACGACAACGGGTGGGGCATTGCGCGGGGCGATGACGATGAGCTTTTCGTCCAGCAATTTATAGGTCAGCCCGGTGGGTGCGAGCAGGCGCGACAGCACGCTTGCCACCGGCTCGTCCTTGGCCGATACCGACACGCGTTTGTTCAGATCCGCGAAAGCGTCGTTGAAGAAGAACGAATACTCACTTTTCTTCTCGATAGCCCGGAAAGCTTCGCGCAGGGTTACGTTGTTCAACTCCAGGCTGAGGTTTTGCGAGTGGGCGTTGCCTGCCAGGGCAACCCCTATCGGAATCATCAGTAAAAGCCAGATTTTCATAACCACCGTTATTTTATTCAATACCGACCAGACACAGGCTTGGCCGTATCTTATTTTTTTCATAGAATTAAGATGGGTTTTGGTTAACAAAAAGAAGGTAGGCCTTCGCCCGAAAGGACGAGGCAGACTGTTTTCCAGCCCTTCAGGATCAGAAGATGTGACGGCATCTTTTGGTCCCTTTTTTTTGGCGCAAGGGGCTTATGTGTGGTGGCTGTACAGAATGTTCATAGTTGATGCTTTAGGTTCGTTATGATAAAAATGGTTTTACGGGTTTTGCAGCGACCGGTACTTCGACGTCGACGACTTGTCTTCGCGCAGTGTAACCTTCTTCTCGTCTATGGTGAAGGCCACCGGCGATGTGAGCGACAGCGCTTTCAACACTTGCTCGAGGCTTAGCTGACGCAGACGGCCGGTGTACCGGTAATTCTCCAGCGTCTTTCCTTCAAAGTCTATTTTGATGTCGTACACCCGCTCGAGCTTCCGGGCCAGTTCCAGCAGCGACTCCCCCTGTACGGACAGCCAGCCGTCCTTCCAGGCGGTTTCCATTTCGGCATCGATGCCCCGATCTACTGTATAGCGGTACCTGCCGGAGAAAGCCGGCCCGCCAGGCGTCGTACGATAGGCTGTTACTTTCTCATTCGGTTTGAGCATGATCACCTCCGTTGCACCGGCATCGTTCTTGCGCTCGATGCGCACAGAGCCGTGTACCAGGGTTGTGATGACACGATCATCGTCTGCGTAAGCTTTGACGTTGAACGCCGTGCCGAGTACCGCTACGTCGTACAGCGGCGTGCGCACGCGAAAGGGCATGTCGCTTTTTATGACGTCGAAGAAGGCCTCTCCCTCCAGCGCCAGGTTGCGATTGTCCACCCCAAAGCGTTCATCGAACGACAGACGGCTTTTGGCATTGAGCCATACCGTGGAGCTGTCGGGCAACGTGACGCGCGTCTTCGAGCCGGGGGGGGCTTCAATCACGGTCAGCGCGTGCGCGGCGCCCGGGCCGGCCGCCGGGCCGCTGAGCTTCCAGCCGGCAAAGAACGCGACGCTTACACACAGCGCAATGATCGCGGCATAGCGCAACCACGGTGCCACCAGGCGCCGTGACGGTGTGGTAGCAGGCACCTGGTGCTGAATGCGGCTCCAGACGGTCTGCCAGTCCCGACCGGCGTCGATCCGGCCATAGGGCAGTCCTTCGAGCTGCTGCCAGTATTTTTTTACCTGCGCATATTCCAGCTGAAATTGGCTGTCGGCCTGCAATGCCTCCCAGGCTAGCTGTTCTTCTGCATCCAGGCTGCTGCCGCTCAGGACTTTGGCCGCCAGGTGCCACTTGCGTTCGTGTTCATCGTGCTCTTGCATAACTTAAAAAAAGGGTTGCTCTGTTTTATATAGGGGATCAATGTGCAATGATCAGCTTACGCGTGGCATGGGTGCCATAACCATCGGCCTGCAGTATATACATACCGCTTCGCGCATGCGAAACATCCAGCGATACGCGGCGCTTACCGGCCCCTACGGTATATTCCTGCGTCTGCACCGCGCGGCCCAGGAGGTCGCGCAGGTATACTTGTACGGTGCCGGGGCGGCCGGTGGCCAGGTCGAACGATACCGTGTGGGACGTAGGGTTGGGGAAAGGCTCCGACAGTTGCAACAGCGGTTTCTCGTCTTCGGTACCCACGGGCCGGCCATAGGCAAAGTCCATGATCACCACGCCGGTGCCGTCGTATTGGTTGTCGTTGTCCCACGGGCTGCCCAGGTCGCTTACGCGGATATAGATCTTGCGGCCCGCCGTGACCGGGAAGTCGGAGATAATAGACCGCGTCTGACCGTCTGCGATGTCGTCGCTGCACGCCAGCTGTTTCATGTTTTCATCGACAATGGCGGCAATGGTGTTAAACCGCGAGTTGGTAAGGTCGACGGTGATGATCCCGTCCTGGGGCGGCACAAAATAATACCATACCGAGTGAACCCGCCTGTCGCCGAAATTATGGCAATACACCACGGAGTCATATTCGGGCTCATACGAGGCCATCATCGTAGAGGTGCCATAACGGGCGGATACAGGCGAAAGCTCGGCGGCATTCGCAAAGTTGTCGTTGAAGACGGAGGACGGCACGATATCGATGGTTCCGAAATAAGACGACACAGAAGGCGTGTATTCCACACCATTCACCACATAGCTCACCAGGTTGATGTCAAACTCGGGGTACGGGAACGCCAGCACGCGCGCCTCGTCTACCTTGAAGCGGATATACATATACGGGTCGCCCGTCAGGGCGATGTTCATGTCGCCGGTAATGGTAAATGTTTGCCCGGGATTTTCGATCGAGCCGAAACGAGGCACCAGTTCATTTATGAAATCGTCGTTGGTGACAAGCTCATAGGGCGTCTGGTAGAAAATGATCTCTTTGATGAACGAAAGATCGGTGGTGCCGTCGAGCGAAAAGGTCATTGCCGTCAGGTTCGCTTCGTCATAGTCACCGGCCATGACAAGCTCTGCCGCGCCGCCGATGATCACTTCGCGGCCCTGTACCACGGGGGGTTGCGGGGGCGTGGTGGCCTGACGCAGAATGGCGTCTTTAATGTATACACGTTGCATGGGACGCACCTCGACGTCGTCCAGCAGCCAGATGCCGGATTCGCCTTCGGGCCCAACGTTCGCGGTATGCACAAAGGCAATGTGTATGGGCACACCCACATACGCGGACAGGTCGATGCGTAGCTTATACTCGTCGCCAACGGACCTCGGCATTTCCGCTTCTGTATAGGCTTTCAATAGTTCGGTAAAAGATTCCGGCGCGCGGGCATCGGTACGCGAGATCCGTACATAGAACATATCGCCCGTCTCGAAGAAAGACCGGCGTGCGTTGAACATGAGGTAATCACCGGCAACGGGTGTGATCTGGGGCGTCATGAGCCAATCCTCATCCACCATGCCTTCTTTGGTGGCTTCTTGCGGCGAGAGTACATATTGATTGATACCCAGGCCCGGACGGTCTACAAACCAGGAGGGCGATGGATCGCCAATACCGCCTCCATTTTGCCAGACGGTCCAACCCGGCGGCAAGGAGAAAGCGTAATCGCGGTTATTAAAGTCTTCAAAGAAAGTTTGCTGCGCGTACGTCGTGTGGCTCGCCACGGCGAGCGCGCCCACGAGTATAAACAGGAGCCATGCGCGGCGGGAAAGTCTTTTATACCACGGACGACAGGTATGCGGGCCAGAGTAGAGTTGCTGCATAGAAGTTCTTAGGCTTAGGAATACGATAAACTGTACCCAAGACAGGAAATTTTGCAGCACCCCTTAAAGACCTTCAGAAAATTTTTCAATTTCTTTTTCAGCCCCAAGAAACGATCATCAGGAAAAGCGAAATCAATATTTCCCGTAAACGTTTTAGTGCAATGGAGATCTGGGCTTCGACGGTTTTGACGGATAGTTGCAAGCGGTCGGCAATGGCCTGGTTGGAAAGTTTTTCCATGCGGCTGAGGGAAAAGATCTGCCGGCATTTTTCGGGCAGGCGGTCGATGGCCTGCATCAGCAGGTCTTCCTGTTCGGCCACGAGCATCAGCTCGAGGGCGTTGTCGCTGGATACCTCGGGCACGGTATAATCACGCAGCTTGCGTTGCGCTACCTTGGAAGATGCGAGCACATTGAGACAGGCATTGCGCACGCCGGCGTACAAATAGGTCTTGAGGGAAAAGCGTATGGTAACATCCTGGCGTTTGGACCAGAACCGCACAAAAAACTCTTGTACGATCTCCTTCGCCTCCTCCACATCGCCCCCGGTATACTTGAGGGCAAACAGGGTCAGGGGCCTGTAATAGGTATCGAATATGACCTTAAAAGCCTGCTCGTGCCCTTCTCGTAAATGCCTGATCAGATCCTCTTCAGAATACTCTTTCACCTGTTCGCGTTTGTCGTGGGGAGGGTGGGGAGGTTAATCCAAGCGATAAAATTATCAATCTTACCATTTAAACCGTAGGAAAATTTTGTAAAACGCTCAACAGCGAAATTTAAACGGGCTTTTAAGACCATTTTCCGCTAACGGTGTTATCACATCTGTTCCGCGGACTGCACAGATTACGGATTTCTGAAATTGGAACCCGGCAGGCGCTCGCGGCACGCCCCGGAGCGACGAATCTGCTTGCCGGTAGGACAGGCCGCCTGTCGGTCAGGACTTCCACCGGGGATAAAAAATGCTGGTGTAAACGGGCTATTTGCAGTATTATGCAACAACATTAACCAAACTCTTTTTTTGAGCAACGACATGAATTTCATTAAAATCCCCTTGTTCTTCTGCTGCCTGCTGGCAGCGACGTTGGCGGCATTTGCCCAGCAATCTTCGCCATACGATCAGCATCAGGCCTTTGCGCCTTTCTTCTACCCCAGCTATGGCGATAAAGTGCGTGCAGCCGATGGCACGCCGGGCCCCGAATACTGGCAGAACCGTGCCGATTATAAAATAGACGCTTCGCTGAACGATGCCATTCACAGCATCACCGGCAGCGTAACGATCACCTATACCAACAACAGCCCGCAGGCGCTGTCGTTCGTATGGCTGCAACTCGACCAGAACATCTACAACCCCACGTCGCGGGGCGTCGCCGCCACAGCCGTGAGCGGTGGCCGCTGGGCGAACCGCAACGCTTTCGACGGTGGCTACACACTGCAGGCAGTGAAAGTAGAACAGGATGGCAAAGAGGCCGATGCCAATTACACCGTAGAGGATACACGCATGCAGATCAGGCTGGCCAGGCCCATCAAAGCCAATGGCGGCAAGCAAGTGTTTAAGATCAACTTTTCGTTCGCTATTCCCGAATACGGTACCGATCGCATGGGCCGTCTGCAAACAAAGAACGGCTGGATCTACGAGGTTGCGCAATGGTATCCGCGCATGTGTGTATACGACAACGTCTATGGCTGGAACACGCTGCCCTACCTGGGCCAGGGCGAGTTCTACCTGGAGTATGGCGACATTACCTATAACATCGATGCCCCCGCGGGCCACATCGTGGTGGGCTCGGGCGAATTGCTGAACCCAAAGGACGTTTTGACGGCCGACCAGCTGAAGCGCTGGGCGCAAGCACAAGGCAGCGATCAGACCGTAGCGCTGCGCACGGCCGCCGAAGTAACGGATCCCGCTACACGCCCCAGCGGCAAGACCCGCCTCACGTGGAAGTTCAAGTGCACGAACACCCGCGACATAGCGTGGGCGGCTTCCAGGTCCTTTGTGTGGGATGCTGCCCGCATCAACCTGCCGCAAGGAAAGAAGTCGCTGGCGATGTCGGTATATCCGGTCGAGAGCGCGCAAGACACAGCCTGGAACCGTTCGACGGAATATGTAAAACACTCCATCGAGTTTTACTCCAAATACCTCTACCCGTACACCTATCCCGTCGCGGTGAACGTAGCGGGTGTCGTCGGCGGCATGGAATATCCGGGCATTGTATTCTGTTCGGCACGTGCCGTACGCGGACAGCTGTGGGGGGTGACCTCGCACGAGTTTGGTCACAACTGGTTCCCCATGATCGTCGGCAGCAACGAGCGCAAGTTTGCGTGGATGGACGAAGGGTTTAATACCTATATCAATACCCTGGCGGACGAGCAGTTCAACAAGGGCGAGTATATCCGAAACATCTTCCCCATGCAGTTCCAGACCAACTATGTGTTTCACGACAGTGTGGAGACCATCCTGAACATCCCCGATGTGATCGCGGGCCGTAACTTGGGCGGCATGGCGTATCTCAAGCCCGGCCTCGGCCTGACGCTGCTGCGTACACAAGTGCTGGGCTCCGAGCGCTTTGATAGCGCCATGCGGTACTACGTGCACCGGTGGGCATTTAAACACCCCACGCCGTGGGACTTCTTTCACTGCATCGAGAACTATACCGGCGAGACGCTGGATTGGTTCTGGCGTGGATGGTTTATGTACGACTGGAAGATCGACCAGGCGGTAACACGTGTGGACTATGTGGATAACGATCCGGCAAAAGGAGCGATCATCACCATCGCCAACCAGCAGAAGATGCCGATGCCTGTAACGGCAGACATTGTGGAAAGCAATGGCAAGACCGGGCAGGTGAAACTGCCGGTAGAGATCTGGCAGCACGGCAGCACGTGGAAGTTTGTTTACAAATCCACCAGCAAATTAACCAGCGTCACACTGGACCAGGCAATCAAGCTGCCGGATGTGAACCGGAAAAATAATCAGTGGAAGGCACAATAACGGACGAAAGCGGACGCCCAAATCTTAACCCCAAAACAATATGAACCCCGCAGCAGAAAAACCCACCGTCTTTACACTTTCCACACTTGTTAAGGACTACGCCCGCTACAACCAATGGGCGCATGAAACGTTGATCTCGTTCCTTCGTACCAAGCCCGCTGATCTGCTGGAGCAGACGGTGCCATCGAGCTATCCGAGCATTAAGCTGACGCTGCTGCACATTTGGGACACCGAGCGGTTTTGGCTTTCCGTGTTGCAACAAAAGCCGGCGCCGAAGTCCTATATATGGGAAGGATTTGACGGGACACTGGAGGATATACTGCAGGGGATCGTCGCGTCTTCGACCGAAGTGCGCGAATATATAGAGGGGTTGTCGGACGAGGAGATCACGGACGTGGTCGAATTTAACTCGCCGTGGGCAAACGGCATCCGGAGCCGCGCGGAGTTCTTACACCATACGATGACGCATAGCGTATATCACCGCGGGCAGGTTATTACGATCGGGCGGAACCTCGGGTTTACAGACGCCCCGATGACGGACTATAACTTTTATCTTACCGTGAGGGGCTATTGATACAGCCCCGCAAAATGAAAGCACCCACGTTGCCATGCGGGCTTCGTGGGTGCTTTGCGGTGTGCTCGTTATGTGTGTTCTTTATTTTTTAGGCTGCGGCGGTGTGCCAGGCTGAGGATTGCCGGGCTGTGCGCCGGGTTGGGCACCTGGCTGCGCAGGTTGTGTCTGCGGCTGTGTGCGTTGTGATTCGGGCGTGGGGGTCTCCATCTGCCGGTTTGTGCCGGGTGCGCCTGCGGGAGGATCGATCTTTCTGCCGCTCTTATCAAAATAGAAGCTCCGGGTGTCGGCACCCTCCCCCATGCGGAGCATGTAACCGTTGTTCGTACGGTTGCGATACAGCATGCCGTTTTCCCAGCCCGTATAGTCGTTGCCTTTCAGCGTTGAGCGAAGTGAAGTGGGTGCTTCGTTCGAGCGGATCTGCAGGTAATCACGTTGGATATACTGATCGCCGGGAACCTGCGTGGGCGGGTTGTAGGTCGGATCTGTTTGCTTGACGCGCGTGGAATCTAACACCTGCGCTTGTACCGAGGCCAGGCCCAGGGCCGCCACGGCTACCAGTGTAATCATGAAGGTTTTCATAGCATCTTTTTTATTCTGTGGAGATTTGCATTTTACTAATGCTTGTAAGTAACAAAAGTATGCCATACCCGCCAGCCACATCGTTTTCCCCATTCTCCTCTCACGCCGGTATTTTTCCCCCAAGTGACCGCTATCTTCCACACCTCCTGTGGTCCACAGATATAATGTATCGATCGGTAGTATCGCAGACTCGACGAGTGTGATGTGTTTTCGGTCAGACGTATGAAAACCAGCCTGATTGTCGGAACTCCTCCGCGTGAAAACGGTTAACTTATTTAAAAATAACTGGAACCATTTTTCAGTTATCTATTTATCACCATAGAAAAACAGCGCATGAGAAGTATCGTATTGTTCGCGGCGGCTGCCTGCTGTCTTGTTCTGTGTTTACAGGGCTATGCGCAGGACACCACGCAAGCTCCTCCCCCCATACAGGCCCCCACATCGTTATCCATCCCGAAGGTACCGCAGGATACCTCCCGGCGGGATTCGCTCGAGCAGCTTACCTCCGCCTCCGTACCTGCCGGCAACTCGCAGTCGATGGCACCCAGGAGCTCAAGCTACTACTCGATTGTAAAGCCCGGCACCATCACGCGCAAGGGCCTCTTTACCGTGCACAAGCTTGAGGACAAATACTATTTTGAAATACCCGACAGCTTATTGGGGCGCGACCTCCTCATCGTAAGCCGGATCGCACAAGGCGCTGCAGGCGTTCGTCCGGAATATACCGGCTATGCCGGCGACCAGATCAACTCGCTGATCATACGCTTCGAGAAAGGCCCTAATCATAAATTATTCCTCCGGCGCATTACCTACGAAGACAATGCCGGTGACAGCAGCACCGCCATGTTCAATGCCGTGGTCCGCTCGAACCTGCAACCGCTGACGGCCGCCTTTGGTGTCGGCGCCTATACGCCGAATGGCAAGGGCAGCCTGATCGACATCACCGATTACCTGAACGGCAACAACGATATTTTCTTTTTTAATGCCGCCTCCCGGCGGACGATGAAGATCGGCGACGTACTGTCGAACATGTCGTATATCAAGTCTGTCAATGCCTTCCCGATGAACGTCGAGATCCGGACGATCAAGACTTACAGTCAGTCCTCCAGCGAAGCCACCTTTACACTGGAGCTGAATACTTCCATTATCATGCTTCCCAGGAAGCCCATGCGCAAGCGCTTTGCAGACAAACGCGTGGGGTATTTCACGGAGCGTTATACCGACTACAACACCAACCCGCAAGGCGTCAAAGTCGTGAATTACATCAAGCGCTGGCGCCTGGAGCCTAAGCCTGAAGATGTCGAGAAATACAAGCGCGGCGAGCTGGTAGAACCGCAAAAGCCTATTGTATACTATATCGACCCCGCCACACCGAAGAAGTGGGTACCCTACCTCATCAAAGGTGTGGAAGACTGGCAACCGGCCTTTGAGCGTGCCGGGTTTAAGAATGCCATTCAGGCAAAGGAAGCGCCAAGCAGCGAGGCGATGCCGAACTGGAGCCTGGAGGATGCGCGCCACTCGGCCATTGTGTACAAACCTTCTACATTTGCCAACGCGGCCGGACCGATCATTACCGATCCACGCAGTGGTGAGATCCTCGAAAGCCACATCAACTGGTATCACAATTTGATGTCGATCCTGCACGACTGGTATATGATCCAGTGCGGCATGACCGACAAGCGTGCGCAGAAGATGAATTTTGACGATGAGCTGATGGGACAGCTGATCCGCTCCGTTGCCTCGCACGAGGTAGGCCACTCGTTGGGGCTTACACACAACTTTGGCGCCAGCTCTACGGTGCCCGTAGCCAGGCTACGCGACCGGGAATGGCTGGAAGCCAATGGTCATACCCCTTCTATCATGGATTACTCACGTTTCAACTATGTAGCGCAACCGGAAGACAGCGTGACGGAGGCAGGACTCATTGCCCGCATCGGCGAGTATGACCGCTGGGCCATCGAGTATGGCTACCGGCTCTTTCCCGACATCTCGACGTCCGAACGGGAGATCCCTTTCCTGAACGGCAGGATCATTGAACAGATGAAGCAGCCGGCCATGTGGTTTGCCTCCGAGTTTTCGACCGACGACCCACGGGTGCAAACCGAGGACCTGGGTGATAACGCCATGCAGGCCGGCGAGCTTGGCATTAAGAATCTGAAGCGCATCGTGCCCCGGCTGGTAGCCTGGACCTACCAGCCCAACGAAGGGTATAGGAACTTGTCGCAGCTATACGGAGGTCTCACGGGGCAATTCACCTATTACGTCAACCACGTGTTGCGCTATATCGGGGGTACATACGAAACGGTCAAGTCAGCCGAGCAGATCGGACCGGTGTACCGCATCGTACCCGCCGCCCTGCAACGCGATGCCATGGCCTTTCTTGGGCGAAACGTATTTACACCGCCCACCTGGCTGCTCGACACGGCCATCCTGGCGCGTACAGGGCAAAGCCCGACGCAGATCATTACTACCAACCAGGAAATGGTGTTGAACACGCTGCTGAGCCAGAATACACTCACCAAACTTGCGGAAGCGGAAGCCCTCTACCCTACGCGGGCCTACACGCTGAACGAATTCATGGACGACCTGGACCGTCACATGTGGACGGAACTTGCAACCTTTGCCACGATCAGTCCCTACCGCCGCGCATTGCAGCGTTATTATGTGGACAAGCTGGTGGAGCTCAGCAAGAACTCGCGCGATATATACGATGCCGACGTGGTGATCCGCAACAAAAAGAACGAGGTGTTGCTTCACGTCAGGAAAGCCCTGACCCGCACCAAGGACGCGATGACGGTATACCACCTACGCTATCTGCAAGACCGGTTAGAGGGAAAATGACGCGTCAGTGGCTTCCGGAGGAACGGGCACTTCGCGTTCAAACGCGACAAAATGTGTGACGGTGTTTTTGGAGTTGCTGATGGGCACGATATCTACTTCGCAAAGGTACTCAGTACCGTCCTTACGGTAATTCATCAGGGCGGCGCGTATGGGCTGCCGCCCGGCGATAGCCTGCCGGATGGCGGCGCGGGTGGCGGTGCTGGTGTTGCGACCTTGTAAAAACACCGGGCGTTTGTTCTTGGCAAAGGTGGGCGTGTAGCCGGTCATGGATAAAAAACCCGGGCTGGCCCAGTAGATGCGCTGTTGCAGATCGGTCACGACAATGGCCTCGTGCGGTTTTTGCATGAGTTGGGGTATGTCGATCTTCCAGTCAAACCTGGCAGCCAGGGTAGTCAGCATACGAACCTCCTGGTTGGTGTAAAGCTTTTGCATGCCCTGCGCTGCAATATCCCAGCAGAGCAGGGGAAACATCTTGGGCGGCTGTTTCTTTTTTCGCTTCATAACTACTGTGCACGCACCGGAAAATCTTCAACACCGACGGTTGTTTACCTATTCGCCGGCCTTGTAAAACATGCCGACTATTTTCTTAAGCTTTTTTCTAAACTGCAAGGCATGATACTCTTTTTTCAGCTCTTCCATGCAGGCGGCACACAAACAATCGGTATATCCCTGGCGAAAATAGGCCCGCTCTTCGTCATTCACCTTCACGGCACTGCACTGACAAAGCAGGATCGATCCCACTTTGCATTCAAACGCCGTCCGGCATCGCGGACAGGATTTCAGCTCATGTTTTACGGCATGCTGCATGTGTCATGATAACGTACGGTGAAGTCGATCGGGATATACACCGGGCAAACATACAGATTCCCCCGCCATTACAAAAGACTCGCCAGTCCCCCCTTCCGGGCGCTGCACCGCTACCGGGCTATAGGCTATAGACCGGAGACTTTGCGTATCTTTGGACACTTTTTGTATCATGAGCCTTCGATTTGCAGCTGTAGCCTTTACCCTCTCGTTCATTGCATTTTCTTCTTCCGCCCAGATAGCCCGCGACTTCATGGCCGGCGGCGCCCTGGACCTGATCAAAACGGACAACAACAAGTTATTGGAAAAGGCACAGGTGGGTGTGGAGTGCAACTATTTCGTAACCCGGCAGTTTACAGGCTCGGCCGGCTTTGAGGTCTGGGCGAACCAGGGCGTGAGCTTTGCCGTGGGGGGCCGTTGGTTTCCCGTAGAAGAAGCATTTGTGCGGCTGCGCGGCCTCATTGGCGAGAATGACCTGTCGCTCGGCGCCGGGTGGGCAAAACCCATCAACGACCGGGTAAAGTTCGAGGCCATGGGCGACTTCTACTTCCAGGGCGACTTTACGATCCGCGCCGGCATTCAGTACATCATACGCCGGCGTGGTTAGCACCCGTTGCCCATAAACCGCTAACTTTACTGTCACCACAGTACCCTATACGATCTTGAACCGCACATTTGTTTTGCTGCTCTTCTTCGGCCTGGTGGTCACGCCGGCCCTGTACGCGCAGACGCCCGCCCGCCTGAGCGGGTTTGTCTATGACGAAACAGGCAGTCCGCTACCCGGCGCCACGGTGCGGATACACCGCCTGGGCCAGGCTACCACCGCGGGTGAACGCGGGCAATACGAGCTCGAGGTTCCCGCGGGCACGTACTACGTCGCATTTTCTTTTATCGGCTACGACCGGGACTCGGTGCAACTGGACATCACCAACGCCCATACCTACACCATTCGGCTGAAGACCGCGGCCACCACCATGCAAGAAGTAACGGTATCGGCACGCCCCACCGATGAGCAGGTAACGCAAACCGAAACAGGCCTGGTAACCCTGCAGAAGAAAGACCTTGAAAACCTGCCCTACCTGCTCGGCGAGCTGGACCCCATCCGCATCATTCAGCTCATGCCGGGTATACAAACAGCCGGCGAGGGCAGCACGGGCTTTTATGTGCGCGGGGGTGCTGTGGACCAGAACCTGATGCAGCTCGACCACACAACGGTATACAATCCCAGCCACCTGTTCGGTTTCTTCTCGGTCTTTAACGGCGGCACAATCGAAAGCATCGATCTCTACAAGGGAGGCATTCCCGCCTACTACGGCGGACGTCTGTCGTCCATTACCAACATCAGCACACGCCAGGGCAGCCCAGAGAAGCTCAAGGGTGAAGGCAGCGCAGGCCTCATCGCCACCGGTCTGCTGGTGGAAGGGCCCCTGGGCAAAAGGAAAAAGGCATCGTTTATGGTGGCCGCCCGGCGTACATACGTAGACCTTTTTGCCAGCGGCCTGCGCCGGTTGGGCGCGTTAAAGCAAGACATCAATTATTACTTCTACGACCTCAATGTAAACGTTGACTATTCACTGGGAGCCCGGGACCACCTCCGCCTTCGGGCCTATACCGGGCAGGACGACTTTCGCTATAACACCAGCAGCACCTTTAAGAATACCATCGACTGGCGCAACACAACGGGCTCGCTGTCGTGGCTGCACACCTACAACGACAAGCTCTACTCGGAGCTGATGGTCAATACCTCCCTGTACGACATGGCCTTCGGCGCCTCTATTACCACCTATGCCTTTGACATCAAGTCAGACATCCGCGACTGGGGCCTGACCTATCAGTTTAACCGGCAGAGCGACAAGCATACACTGGCCTGGGGCCTGACCTATACGCACCACATGCTACGCCCCAACAACATCTACGCGTTCAGTGAAGACGTAGAGCTGAGCATCAGCCCGCGCATCAAGCTGCAAGGAGAAGAGGTGGCCGTGTTCATCAATGACAAGATCAGGTTTTCGGACAAGCTGGAAGTGAACGCCGGCCTGCGCCTGTCGGGGTACCGGCAACTGGGGCCGTTTGACCGTTATGTGGAAGACGAGAATATGCAGATACTCGACACCCTGCACTACGGCCGGGGCAAAACGATCGAGCAATATGGCAACCTGGAGCCTCGCCTGGCCCTGCGGTATAGCCTTTCGGCCTCGTCGTCTGTCAAGCTGTCGTACGACAAAACGTATCAGTATATACACCAGGCACCCCTGTCGTCGGTATCACTGCCGCTGGACATCTGGGTACCCAGCTCCTCCACCATCAAGCCGCAATCGGCAGATCAATTGTCGGCCGGGTATTTCCGAAACTTCCGCGACAACCAGTTCGAGACTTCGGTCGTGCTGTACTATAAAACCATGCAGCAGCAGCTGGAGTACCGCGAGGGGGTGATCATTGGGTATAGCAAAGGGTATAACTTTGACGACAACTTCGTATTTGGCAAAGGGCTATCGTACGGCAGCGAGTTTTCGATCAAGAAAAATGGCGGCAGGGTGCACGGCCAGATCTCGTACACGCTGTCGCACACAACACGCCGGTTCGATGCGCTCAACGAGGGCAAGTCTTTCACAGCCAAATACGATCGTCTGCACGATCTGTCGGTACTTGGCAACGTGGTGATAAACCCACGCTGGACGGTGTCGTGCGTATTTGTTTATGGCACCGGCAATGCGCTTAACCTGCCGGTAGCACGGTATATCATTCAAGAGAACGTGGTGAACGAGTATGGCGAGCGCAATGCGTTCCGCATGCCCCCCTACCACCGCATGGACCTGGCGGCCACCTACACCGTGCACAAGTCCGACAAGTTTGAATCAAGCTGGATCTTCTCGGTGTATAACGTCTACAACCGGAGGAACCCCTACTATATTTATTTTGAGACAACCGGCAACCTGGACGACTACGAGCTCAGCACCAGCATCAAGCAGGTGTCGCTGTTTCCGGTCATCCCGGCTGTTACATACCGTCTAAAGTTTTAGTATATGAAGCGTTGCTATGTTTTTCTGCTCTTCGCGTTGCCCGCCCTCGGCCTGTTGCACGGGTGTACGCCGGAGACCGATCTCGACGAGCTGGACTATACACCTAAACTGGTCGTGGATGGCGCTATTGAAAACAGACAACCACCCCGGGTGGTACTGAGCCACAGTGCGTCATACTTTGACAATATCGACTCCGCCTCTATCCGAAAGCTGATGGAAACAACGGCGAAGGTGACAGTAAGCGACGGCGAACACCAGGAAGTTTTAACACTACAGCCCAACCGGGGGTTCTTCCCGCCGTATGTGTATGAGGCAAATACGATGCGCGGCGAGGTAGGCAAGACCTATACATTGACCATCGACCTGAAGGGCAAACGCTACACCGCGACAACGACGATACCCACGCCACCGAGTCTTGACTCACTCTGGTTTGAGCTGACGCCGGGCAAGGATTCGCTGGGGTATCTCTACGGACGATTATCGGATCCGCCCGACGTGGCCAACTATTACCGCGTGTTTACACAACGACAAACGACCGACGACCGGTATATCCCGATGTATCAATCTGCGGTGGGCGACCAGTATTTTAACGGCAAGCAGTTTACGTTCACCATTTTGCGCGGGCCGGACGATTTTACCAACATTGTGGACGATCTTTACTTTTCGCGCGGTGACACTGTGTTTATTAAAGCCTGTTCGATAGACCGTAGTCACTTTGATTTCTGGCGAACGTTGGAACGAGAGCTTTACGTGGTGGGTAATCCGTTTGCTTCCTCCGGAAATGACATCCTCTCGAATATCAAGGGCGACAATGTATTGGGTGTTTGGGGCGGTTACGGCTCGACGTATTACAGAACGATTATCCGGTAGGGCATAACCAGAAAAGGCTGCCTTTCGGGCAGCCTTCCTGTACAAAAATCAACTCAGGTGTTAGAAAAATTTATTCTTCTCCGAGGAGTTCTTCGAGCTTGTTGGTCAGCTCTCCGAAACCGCTTTCGATGTACGTCTCGATTGACATTCTGGATTCGTCAGCAAATACAAGCTGGAGATCTTTTGTATTGTACACGTCTGTGTATTCTTTTTCCTCACAAATCCAATCCTGGATTTCATCAACCCATTCGCAGTCTTGGTATGTGTATGTATCTGTTTTTGTAACCGCTACGACTTCACCTTCTGCAATTTTCTTCTTTGAGTCGGCGTAGAAGATGACCATTTGGGTGTTGGCATTGTAAGCAGCAGCTTCAGCTTTCTCTTCCTCCAGATCATCCTCCATTTGAGGAATCGCTTCGAGCGCAGTCATCAGGGCCTTTACATCGATCTCGCCTGAGAACTTGATGTTTAACAGCTGGAAGTAGATCGTTCCTTTGTTCACTACGTCATCACCGCCGTTTGAGTCCTCGATGTTATCGGTATCAAAGTTGCCTTCGGCATCAGCCCCCAGTACATAGAGGTTCTTATCGTTTTCTTTCAGCGAGTAGCGTACCGATGCTTTCGAAACATCGTTGCTTACTTCATACGCCAGTACGAAAGCGTCTACTTTCACAGCGATTGTCAGCGAAGTAGGCTCGCCTTTGCTGTTGTAGGCAGCAGCAAACGAGTACTCCAGTTTTTTCTGACCGTCGATGGCCAGGTCGATCTTCAGACCCGTGGGGTATTCGCCTGTATAGCCTTCGCCGTCAATAGCGCTGTTGGTTACGTTAACACCGGTATATCCGTAGATGGTGTATTCGGCGTTGTTGGTTGTTCCGTTGTCTTTCGAAGGGAATTTGAACACGATCTTGCCCGAAGCGGCGGCTACGTAGTCCCAGCCCTGGCCGTTGTAAGTATAGGTACCGGCAGCATTGTCGAGTTCAGCCTGGATCGACTCAACCTCTGCACTGGTGCGAAGGCCTCCCAGGGTCTTGTCTACAGGCCTGTCGTTTTGAGCAAAGTTGCGCAGGTTATTTACCAGGTCAAAGATCGGAAGAGCAGACTTACGGCCGCCTACTTCCAGGTCGCCGTCAGCCGCGAAACCCGCGAAAGCAATGCTTGTTTCGATACCCGAAGAGTTCTTCAGGGTCTCTACGCTATTGGTAAACTCGATACCGTTGTCCTGGAGCTTTGATTTGTTTTCTTCAACAGTGAGGTCGGAAAACTCCGTGGGGAATTCCGCGCCGGTTTCGTCGTTGCTCTTAGTGACGTCGTCGTCGCTACCGCAAGCTACTAACATGGCACCGGCCAGGAAGAACGCAGTAAACTTTAGAAAAGGTTTATTCATATGTCGGTTTAATTTTACGACAAGTATACGGGCAGGAACTAAATTGCGCGAATAGTTGTATGAATCGGCCGCCGACCCTATAGTATCATTTTAGGTCAGACTGCCGCAGGGGCGGTATAAAAGCGAACCGTACCCCGCAAAACGGACGTGTTCGCTGGTGGTACAGCGCTGATGGGCCACTGGCGACCGGGCGCCAAAAGCCCCAAAGGAGTACAAATTGGCCTGTTCGCCTTGCTGACGTTTAAAAAATCCGATTATCCTGCCTACAATATTACATGCGTTATTCTAACCGTTGGGATACTGTCTTTATCGACGAATGGCGGCGGCCATCCTTTATATATAAGTTGTAACATCCTTTACACAGGGAATAAAAAAGCCTCCGCCGGATTGGCAGAGGCTTCTTTTTATACCGGTGAATTACCGTCGGTATTACTTGGCTGCGTCAAAACGCTTGGTCACTTCCGCCCAGTTCACCACGTTCCAGAACGCCGCGATATAGTCCGGGCGACGGTTCTGGTAGTGCAGGTAGTAGGCGTGTTCCCAAACGTCGAGGCCCAGGATCGGCGTGCCTTTTACTTCGGCAACATCCATCAGGGGATTGTCCTGGTTCGGGGTTGACGTGATCTGCAGCTTCTTGCTACCGTCTACGATCAACCAGGCCCAGCCTGAACCAAAGCGGCCGGTAGCCGCTGCGGTAAACTTCGTTTTGAATTCATCAAAGCTACCGAAGGCAGCATTGATCGCTTCGGCCAACGCACCGGTCGGAGCACCGCCGGCGTTGGGGCCGAGGATCGTCCAGAACAGGCTGTGGTTGAAGTGGCCACCGCCGTTGTTACGCACAGCAGCAGGATACTTGGAAATATTTTTATTGATCTCCTCCAGGCTCAGCTTCTCGGCATCGGTGCCGGCAATAGCCGTGTTCAGGTTTGTAACATACGCGTTATGATGCTTACCATGGTGGATCTCCATTGTTTTGGCATCGATGTGTGGTTCAAGTGCATTAGCTGCATACGGCAGCGCAGGCAATGTAAAAGCCATAGTTGTTTGTTATTTTATGAGGTTGAACATAGTGTACTCCCGGTTGCATCCAAAAAGTGGACCCGTAGGGGATGTCAAATATACAACCCTGCACGACCGAAGAAAATTTCAGGACCGTGATGATTCTGTAAATTTAATTTGCCCCGGTTAGAACGGCAGGTCGTCTGATGCCTGGCCACCACCGCTCGAGAACGGTTCGTCGCCCGGAGGGGGAAAGTCGTTACCACGGCTGCCTTGGTTGCCGCCACCGCCGACTTTGTCCAGTTTCCAGGCACGTGCCTCCGTGTACCAACGACCGTTATACTCACGGCTCTCGAGGTCTACGGCTACATTCACTACGTCGCCCACAGAGAGGTTGTATTGATCTACTTTATCTCCCCATGCCGAGAGGCACACTTTCTTGGGGTATTGTGCCTGGGTCTCGATCACAAATTCCTGTTTCTTCCAGGGGCCTTTTTTCCCCATGCCGGTTTGCAATTGCAGTAGTTGGATAACTGTTCCTTTTATTTCCATTGTATATTGATTTTTGCGGTTGTTTTTTGTTCGGGACCCCAAAAGTATAGATAACCGGCTAATTTCGTATGCGTCGGAAGAAATCCTCGAGCAGTTTTTTGCTTTCCTCCGCCTGTACCCCCCGCACGACCTCCGTTTTGGGATGCAGCAAAGGACTGGACACCAGGCTGTAACCCCGCTGCAGGTCAGACGCGCCAAATACCAGCTTTTGTAATTGAACCCAGTGCAGCGCCCCCGAGCACATAACACAGGGCTCGAGCGTGACATATAACGTACACTCCGACAGGTATTTCGAGCCCAGGTAATTGGCGGCCGCCGTAACAGCCAGCATCTCGGCATGGGCCGTGGCGTCGGTCAGTTTCTCGGTCTGGTTGTGGGCGCGGGCAATGATGCGGTTCTTACACACGACCACGGCCCCCACGGGCACCTCTTCTATGGCCAGCGCCTTGGCCGCTTCTTTGAGCGCCTCGCGCATGAAGTATTCGTCTGAGTACAGATCCATGGCGTGTGGTTAGTTGACCTTGATGCGCTGCATCATGGCGGCGGCGGTTTCCTTCCAGTCTTCTTTCATACGGCGTGGGCAGTTGAAAGAGAACACCAGCGTGCGCCCCGGCTCGAGGTAATATTGTATGTAGGTATACTTGCCGATGGCATCGCGTTGCCCTTCCTGCCGCTGGTTGCCGTTCATGCGCGACTCGAACTCGAAATAGATGAACTTCTTTTTGTTCACCTCGCGCACGCCCTCCTGCAGGAATGTGATCTGGTCGAACATGTTCCGGAGGCTTGCTTTAAAAAATTGCCGGGCGATCTCGTGATTGGTATCGGGCCATTGCGTGGCGGAAATGTTTACACTGAAATCGACTTGCCGGTCGGCATCGGTATAGGCCGCCAGTGGCGCACGCACGGATGGATAGCGCTGCGTAAAGTCCATGGCATCCATGGCGTGCCAGTCGCGCGGTATGGAGACGGTGATCCGGTCGTTCACCTTCATTTTCATGAGCTTCGGCTTGTCGGCGGCCAGACAAGTCAACACCAACAGCATCAACCCCTTAAAGAGCGTACTTTTAATTTTTAGCATAGCGCGGTGAGAGACAAAGTATTGTTAAATTCGCGGCTAAATTAATTAAAACTCACATGTTACGAACCCACACTTGCGGTGAATTGAGAATTACTGACGTCAATAAGCAAGTAACCCTCGCAGGCTGGGTACAACGCCTGCGCGACAAAGGCAGCGTGCTTTGGATCGACCTCCGCGACCGTTATGGCATTACCCAACTGATCTTTGAAGAGGGCAAGACAGACCCTGCCCTGCTGGAAAGCAGCCGTAACCTGGGCCGTGAATATGTGATACTGGTAGAAGGCACCGTAGTCGAGCGCCCGGCAAAGAACGACAAGATCCCCACCGGCGATATCGAGATCAAGGCGACCAGGATCACCGTGCTGAATGCCGCCAAACTGCCGCCCTTTACCATTGAAGATGAAACCGACGGCGGCGATGAGCTGCGCATGAAATACCGTTACCTGGACCTGCGCCGGAACATCGTGCGGGAAAAGCTCCAGCTGCGCCACAAGATGGCCCAGCAGACACGCACCTACCTGGACGCGCAAAATTTTATTGAGGTAGAGACGCCTGTGCTGATCAAGTCTACGCCGGAAGGCGCGCGCGACTTTGTTGTGCCTTCGCGTGTGCACGGTGGCGAGTTCTATGCGCTGCCGCAGTCGCCCCAAACATTCAAGCAGCTGCTCATGGTGTCGGGCTTCGACCGGTATTATCAAATTGTTAAGTGCTTCCGCGATGAAGACCTGCGGGCAGACCGCCAGCCGGAGTTTACGCAGATCGACTGCGAGATGTCGTTTATCACGCAGGAAGATATTCTCAACACATTCGAAGGCCTGGTGCGCCACCTCTTCAAAAACGTGAAGGGCATTGACCTGCCGTCGGTACCGCGCATGTTCTACGACGACGCCATGAAGCTGTACGGCTCTGACAAACCCGACACACGCTTTGACATGAAGTTCGTAGAGATCACCGCGCTGACCAAAGGCAAGAGCTTTCCCGTCTTTGAAAGCGCTGACCTGGTAGTGGGTATTTGTGCAAAAGGTTGCGCAGAGTATACGCGCAAGCAGATAGACGAGCTGACGGAATATGTAAAGCGTCCGCAGATCGGCGCGAAGGGCCTGGTATATCTACAATACAAAAGCGACGGCAGCCTGAAGTCGTCTGTCGATAAGTTCTATAGCGCCGACGACCTGAAAGCGTGGGCCGATATGTTCGGCGCACAGCCGGGCGACCTGATCCTGCTGATGGCCGGTGAAACAGACACCACACGCAAGCAGCTGAACGAGCTTCGCCTGTTGGTGGGCGAGCGCCTGGGCCTGCGCGACAAAAACAAGTTCTCCGCCCTGTGGGTGATCGACTTCCCGCTGCTGGAGTGGAACGAAGAAACAAAACGTTATCACGCCATGCACCACCCGTTCACGTCGCCAAAACCGGAAGACATCGGCTTGCTGGACACCAACCCCGGCAAGGTACGGGCCAATGCGTACGACATGGTGATCAACGGTACGGAAGTGGGCGGTGGCTCGATCCGTATACACGACGCCGCCACGCAACAACTGATGTTCAGCCATTTGGGCTTCAGCGAAGAAGAGGCACGCAAGCAGTTCGGCTTCCTGATGGAGGCGTTTGAGTACGGTGCGCCGCCACACGGGGGCATCGCCTTCGGCTTCGACCGCTTGTGCTCCATCTTCGGAGGCGCCGATTCGATCCGCGACTTTATCGCGTTCCCCAAGAACAACGCCGGCAAGGATGTGATGATCGACTCCCCTTCCACCATTTCACAGGAACAATTGAACGAGTTGTCGCTTAGCATTAAACTTTAAGCCATACTTCCCCGTTATCCGCTACAAAGGCCCACCCCGTTTTGCGAAGGCCTTTGTAACGGATAACACGTCTGGCGATGGAACACAAAGACTACTTCTCAGGACACGCCAAAGTATATGCCGCTTTCCGACCGGCATACCCGGCAGCCTTGTACGATTTTATCTTCCGGCACCTGGGCAAGCGCCGCCGCGCCTGGGATTGCGCCACCGGCAACGGACAGGTTGCACGACACCTGGCGCAACACTTCCAGCACGTAGACGCCACCGACATCAGTCAGCAGCAGCTCGACAACGCCTACCGCGCGGACAACATTACCTACTCGGTAGCGTCCGCCGAAAAGACCGCTTTTGCCGACGGACGGTTCGACCTCATTACCGTAGCACAAGCCCTGCATTGGTTTGATACACACGCGTTCTACCAGGAGGTACGCCGCACCGGCGCACCCGGTGGGCTACTGGCCGTGTGGGGGTATGCTTTTCTACACATCGAACCGGTCATAGACGAGATCATCCACGACTTTTATAGCCGCATTGTAGGCCCGTATTGGGATGATGCACGCAAGCTGGTGGAAGAACGTTACCTGACAATCCCGTTCCCGTTTCCCGAAATACCTTCGCCCGGGTTCCACATCGACGTAGCCTGGACGCTCGACCACTTGGCGGGCTATCTGGAAAGTTGGTCCGCCACGCAAAAATACACCCGCATCACGGGCGTGAATCCGGTACCGGAATTGTGCGGGCGGTTGCAACCGTATTGGTCTGAAAACGAAACCAAAACGGTGCGCTTCCCCATATTCCTGCGCCTGGGCGAGATCAGCTGACGAAGTTCACGCGTGTTTCTTACATCGCGTTTCTTTTCTCGGCAATCCTTGCTATCATCGTACACTTTTTACATTTACCCTCATGCGTTATTTTATTTGGGGCGCTGCCGCTGTATTTGTGGCATTAGCCTGTATACCCCGGCCCAAAAAACAATACGACCTCATTCTGCGGCAAGGCACCATCTATGATGGCACCGGCGGCACACCGTTTGTCGGCGATGTAGCCATACAAGGCGATACCATCGCGGCCGTCGGCAATCTGCCCGACGCCACCGGCAAAAAAGAGATCAACATTGCCGGCCTGGCCATTACGCCGGGCTTTATCAACATGCTCAGCTGGGCCGATCAAAGCCTGCTGAAGGACGGCCGCTCGATGAGCGACATCAAGCAAGGCGTTACGCTCGAGGTCTTTGGTGAAGGCTGGTCGCCGGGCCCCATAAAACGCAAAAGCAAAACACCCCCCGACAGCCTCTGGACTACCCTGGATGGCTATTTCAAATGGGCCATGAAGAAGGGTGTTACACCCAACATCGCATCCTTCGTGGGCCAGACCTCCGTGCGCAACTACGTCATGGGCTATGCCAACCGTAAGCCTACCGATGCCGAGCTGCAGGAAATGAAGCAGCTGGTGCAGCAAGCCATGGAGGAGGGTGCCATGGGGCTGGGCACATCGCTGATCTACCCGCCCGCCACCTATGCTTCCACCGAAGAGCTGATCGCGCTGGCCGGTGTGGCCGGGCGCTACAAAGGCATGTATATAACCCACATGCGCAGTGAAGGCGACTTTATCGTCGACGCGCTGAACGAAACGCTGCGCATTGCCCGCGAAGCCGCCGTACATGCGGAAGTATATCACATGAAGATCAACATTGCGCGCAACTGGAATAAGATCGACACGCTGTTGGACAAGATCGACAGCGCGCGGGGCGCGGGAGTAAAGGTCACGGCGAATATGTATCCCTACAGCGCGAGCGGCACCGGCCTTACCTCGCGCCTGCCCAGCTGGGTGCAGGAAGGTGGCGCGAAAGAAATGCGCGCCCGCCTGCGCAAGCCCGAGATCCGCAAGAAGGTGCTCTACGAAATGGAGATGGGCATTCCCTATAAAAACTCTGATCCGGTCAACGTCGTGCTGATGGGCTTCCGGTTAGACTCGCTCAACCGGTTGTATAAAGGCAAACGCCTGGACGAAGTGGCCCGTCTGCACGGCAAGAACGCCGACGAGACCGTGATCGATCTCATCGTGCGCGACAAGTCGCGCATTGAGGCGATATACTATCTGCAATCGGAAGACAACATTCGCCGGATCATACGGTTGCCCTATGTGAGCTTTGGTTCCGACGCCGGTTCGGAGGCCATCAGCCCGCAGAATTTAGAGGAAGGTACACACCCCCGTACCTACGGCACCTTTGCCCGGGTGCTGGGACGGTATGTGCGTGACGAAAAGCTCGCGCCGCTGGAAGACGTCATACGACGGCTGACCTACCTGCCCGCCACCAACCTCAAGATCAAAAAGCGTGGACTGCTGAAGCCCGGCTATTTTGCCGACATAGCCGTTTTTGACGCCGCCAAAATTCAGGACCATGCCACCTTTGAAAAGCCCAAGCAATATGCCACGGGCATGGTGCACGTGTTCGTAAACGGCGTGCAGGTTTTGAGCCAGGGTGAGCACACAGGCGCCAAACCGGGACGCGTGGTCCGGGGGCCCGGTTACAAAGAGAGGAAAAAGGCTTAATCTCTTACCGGGGTAATGAAATCGATCGGCAAAATGGGGTCAACAGTCGCCAGACGCCTCGGCAGACACCGATTAAGCGCCTATTTTTCAGTACATTTACAAGAATTTTTCGCCCTTAAAACACTATCCATTCCCATGGATAAGCTACTCATAACGCTAACGCTCCTGTCCTGCCTGACCGTGTCTGGCGTGTGCCAGTCTGCTATGGAGAAGGGCGATCGTTATTACAATAAGAAGGATTACACCAACGCCCTGGCGGCCTATCTGTCGCTGGGCAATTCTGACGACCCCGACCTCAACTTTAAGATCGGGTTCAGCTACCTCTATACCGAAAAGAAATCACGCGCTGCCGCCTTCCTGGAAAAGGCCTACCGGGCCAAACCTACCGTCGATCCCGACATCGACTACTACCTCGGCATGGCGTATCAAAACGACCACCAGTATGCCAAGGCGCGCGAGCACTACGAAGAGTTTCGCCGCAAGAACAAGAAGCTGGCGGAAGTCGCCACGGAAAAGATCTTTGAATGCGAGATCGGCGACTCGCTCACGCGCAAGCCGGTGAACGTACTCATTGAAAATGCGGGGGGTGAAGTGAACTCTTCGTTTCACGAATACTCACCCCTGGTAACGGCCGATGGCAAGACGATGATCTTTACCTCCAACCGTTCGGAAGACGACTATAAGATCAAAAGCGGCACCAACTTCGAAGACATTTATATTTCCCAGAAGGTGGGAGAGAACTGGGGGCCGCCGCAGAAGATCAGCCCGAACATCAACATCAAGTTTAACGATGCCGCCGCGTCGCTCTCTGCCGACGGCAACACGCTGTTGTTGTACTACGAAGAAGGCGCGGGTGACATCCTGATGTCGACACGCGAGAATGGCGACTGGTCAAAGCCGGTGCCGCTGAATAAGAATATCAACACCCCGATGTTCTGGGAAACGTCGGCGTGTATCTCGGCCGATGGTAAAAGGCTCTTTTTCTCCAGCAACCGCCCGGGAGGGCGCGGCGAGCTTGACATCTGGGTGAGCGAGCTCGACGCGAAGGGTCAGTGGGGCAAGGCCGTTAACCTGGGGCCTGCGATCAATACCCCGGGCAACGAAGACTCGCCCTATATTCACCCCGACGGCGTAACACTGTATTTTTCGTCCGACGGGCACCCCAGCATGGGCAGCAACGACATCTTCATGACCGAATTTAAGAACGGCAAGTGGACGCGTCCCGTCAACCTGGGCTACCCGGTCAACTCCATGGAGTATGACGGTTTCTTCTCGATCTCCGAAGATAAAAAGACAGGCCACTACTCAACCCTGCGCGCCGATGGCCTGGGCAGCGCCGACATTTACAAAGTAACGTTCCTGCCGCCGAAAGAAGACAAACCCCTGCTGCTGGCGAGCAACGAGCCGCCGGTACAACCCGTGGTAACGCCCGTGGCAGAACCTGTCGTGGAGCAGCCAAAGGTTGAAGAGCCGGTGGTGACCACACCGCCGCCGGCAGAGGTCGTCCCGGCGGTCGTGGAAACACCGAAGGTAGAGGCACCGCCGCCGCCCGTGGTGGAAGAACCCAAGCCCGTGGTAGAAGAGCCTAAGAAAGAAGAACCCAAGCCGGTAGAACCTGCCCCGGTGGTAGTTGCCGAGGCGCCGAAGGTGGAAGAATATATAGACCCCAGCATTCAGCAAAGCAAGGATGCCAAGGTCGTAACGATCCTGAAAGGTAAAGTGATCGACGAGACAACGGCAAAGCCTCTGGGCGCGGTGATCTCCCTCGTGAACAACGAAACCGGCAAAGTAGTGACCCGCATCAACTCGAACGCCGAGACGGGTGACTTCGAGCTGACGATCCCGCACGGCGGTAACTACGGTGTGTCTACCGAGCGCAGTGGCTACCTCTTTAACTCCATCAACTTTAACCTGCCGGCGTTTGCCGAGTTCCAGGAGATCGATACACACATCATCATGGTAAAGGCCGAGGTCGGCTCTATTGCCGTCTTGAAGAACGTGTTCTTTGACGTGGGCCAGTCAGAGCTGAAGACCGAGTCGGTGGCCGAAGTGGAAAAGATCCGCGAGCTGCTGGTCACGCAACCGCACCTGGTCGTACAGATCAACGGTCACACAGACAACACCGGTAACGCCGCCAACAACAAGGTACTGTCGTTGAAACGGGCCAGCGCCGTGGTAGACTACCTGGTTCAGCATGGTATTGCCGCCACGCGCGTGTCGGCAAAAGGCTTTGGGGCAGAGAAACCAATCGTAAGTAACGACGACGAAGAAGAAGGCCGCGCCATCAACCGCCGCACGGAGATCGAGATCATCGAATCCAACGGCGGGTAACCAATAATGTGCTACCGCAGCAGGCGCCCTACGAGCCAGTTGCCGATTAGTAATAATTTTACTTCTTTTCGGAACCAAACAACTACTACAGGCACCCCATGAGCAAGCGCTTCCCCTTCATACTCCCTGTTCTCCTCCCCGTGATCCTTTTATCGTGTACGAAGAAGCAGGCCTCGGAAGAAGAAGCCGCTTCCAATCCCATGGCGATCCACTACACGCTGATCAGTACACTTCCACACAACACCGAGGCGTGGACACAGGGCCTGGTGATCTACCAGAACAAGATCCTGGAAAGCACCGGCCAGCCCAACCGCTCATGGATCGCCGAAGTGAACGCAAGCTCCGGTGAACACGACAAGAAGGTAACGTTGCCCGGCCAGTACTTTGGCGAAGGCATCACCGTATTGAACAACAAGATCTATCAGCTTACATGGGAAGAAAAGACAGGATTTGTCTACGACGCCCGCACCTACAAGAAGCTCAGAGAATTCACCTACGACACCCAGGGCTGGGGCCTGACCCACGACGGCAAGAACCTCATCATGAGCGACGGCTCCTTTAAACTGCACTTCCTGGACACCGCTACGCTAAAACCCGTACGCTCCATCACCGTCATGGACGGCGGTACCCGGGTAAAAGAGCTCAATGAGCTGGAATACATCGACGGCTATGTTTTCGCCAACGTGTGGAACACCAACTGGATCCTGAAGATCGACCCGGCCACGGGCAAAGTGGTAGGCCGCATCGATCTCTCGGCCATTGGCGAGCAGATCCGGGTCATGTATCCGGAAGCCAACGTACTGAACGGCATTGCCTACGACGCTAACTCCAAGGCGCTGCTCATCACCGGTAAGCTTTGGCCGAAGAGCTACCTTATTCGCCTGCAATAGGCCTGTCCTGCCGCCAGGCAGGCTCTACCCTTCTTCTTAGATCATCGTATTGGCCAGGGCCGAAAGGCTCTTCGACACTTTTATCGATCGTTTCTCCAGGTCGGTGTTGTTGATATCAAAGCGCAGCGTGCTGTTGTCCATGACGACAAAGCTGAAACCAGCCCCCTTTTTATACAGGCCCTCGCGCTCGGTGATGATCATGACCGGTTTGCCATGCGTGGCTTTGATGATCTCGTCCAGGCTGCCGCTCTTGCCGTCGGCCAGGTAAAGCACGTGCGGCTGGCCGATGTCCGCTGCGTTCTCCACCTGGGTGACTTTTACCAGGTGTCCGTTAACGTTCTTGCCGTTATGCTTGAGCAATTCGTCATAGGCTTTTGATTTGCCGAATACCGTAATGCGCAGCTCGCCGTCGGGGCTCGGCCAGGATGAGTATTTGGCGATGTTCATGACGAAGAGTGCGTATACCTGGTAGTTCGTGGTCTGCGCCCTGGCGGAAACAGCTGTCAGGCAAAAGGCCAATACAATATATAGTTTGAGGGTCCGCATACGGCTTACTTCTTGAAGTTGATCTGGTAGGCAAGTTTCACAATATACTCCCGGCTCCGACCGGGTATGGGCGCATACTCGCCGTTGTAGGCCTGCGCGATGGCAGGGCGCTCGTTGAACACATCGTACGCACCGATGCCGGCCGTGAGCCCCGGCAGCAGGTCGCGGTAGTTCAGGAAGATGTTGGCCAGCAGGTACGGGTCGAGCTCCGTGCTGACGGGCGTATCTTCATCGTCCAGTTGCGTATACGCATACCGTTTGCCGGCATAGATCAAGGTGGGGTTGACTGTGAAGTGCGGCGTAGCATTGATGCTGGTGCTCACCGTCACCTTGTGCGCCGGGAAACCGGCGTATTGTCTGTCGGTCTGCGGCACTTCGTATACTTCCACCGTGTTGCCGCTGATCGCGCGGCTGTACGAGTACGTCAGGCTGCCATACCACACCTTGCGGCGAATGCTATACACCAGCTCCAATCCCTGGCTGCCGCTCTTGGTATCATTTTCATACCACTCCTGAAACGAATCGTCCGTACCTTCCGAACCGTAGATCATGATGCGGCGCGTGCTGATGCTGAAGGCATTCAGGGACAATAACATTTCCGGTGTGAATTGATAGCCCAGCTCCAGTTCAAATACATCGGACTTCTCCGGCTTGATGTCACCGGTCCTGGCAATGTTTATATTCTGCAACGACGGCGCACGGAAGGCCTGGCTGTACAATACTTTAAAATGAAGGTTCTCGATCTTCTTGGTCAACGCCAGGCGCGGCACGAAGGCAGCGCCATAGCGGTTGTTCTTTTCGTAGCGGAAGCCTATGGTGGCGTTGGCCAGACGGTGCTTGAAGAGGCCCTGCGCGTAGAACGCCATATTATCCAGGTTGAGATCACGCGTACCCGTGAAATTATCCGGGACTATTTGATAGTCGCCGTTGTCGTGGAAGTATAGCGCGCCGAAATTGACACTGGCTTTGCGGGAGAATTCATAGGCGGCGTCCACCTCGGTGAGCAGGCGTGTGGCGCGGGCCTCAAAGTCAGGGGTCTCTCCTTTCGAGCCATAGGTCCACGGCACCTGGTTGTAATATTTCACCTGCGGCACCAGCTTCAGCTTATGGGTGATGGCCCATTCATAACGGAGGTCTGCAAAAAAGTTTTTAAACGATATATCCAGCAGCGGATCGGACGTCTCAAACTGGTCGTACATCGTGCGGAATGCGAGGTTCTTGTAGCGCAAGCCCAGGTTCAGATTGAGCGGGTCTGCCTGGGTGGTTTGAGCGAGATCCGACGCGTCGTATTGCTGAATGGCGTCGGCATAGGGTGAGGCGTCGCTGACGATGCCCTGGCCGGCAAAGGCCGACAGGTCCCACGCAAAATCATCGCTTTTATGCGCGGCCATAACGCCCCCGTTGGTGCGGCCGACAGCGTCTGCATGAAAGCCGCCGGTGCCATATACCGCTACACCGTTTAGGCTGTTCGCCGCTTTTGTGAGAATGTTGATCACCCCGTATTCCGCCGAGCCGCCATAGATGGCAGAGCCCGGGCCGCGGATGATTTCGATCCGCTCGATGGCATCCACCGGAAACCGGTTGCCTACGGCAACGCCCTGGTATAGCAGGTCGTTGAACGGCTGTCCATCGACCATGACCAATACTTTGCCTTCGTTGGCCCAGCTGCCGCGCAGACCGATGCCCATGACAAACTGCAGATCTTGCAATACATCAAAGCCGGGGATCATGCGCAGCACGTCGGTGAGGTCGCGGGCGCCGCTGTTCTGAATTTCTTCGGCCGTGACCAGGCTGATGATGCCGGGTGTCTCACGGGCGGAAAGCTTTTGCGCGGATACCGCTACGTTTTTATTGAGGATCTTTTGCAGCGCGCTCTCTTCGGTAAAGGCATTGAGATTCAGGAGAGAGTCCAGGTCCTGGGCGCCGGCCCAACAGGCGGAAAGTAAGAGCAGAAGTGCACAGGTATACTTCTTCATCATATCATCAGGGTACAGTTAGATAGTCTAAGGGGTTGGGGTCATGCAGACCGCGGACAGGAATTAAGAATTATGCCAGATGTAAAAAGGCGTGTAGTATGTAATAGAACCGGCTTGTCAAGCCGCACATATCCCAAAATTAGAACTATTTTTTCGATTAAAGAAAGCCCTATCTTTGAGGCCCATGACAGATCCCGTATATACCTACCGTCAGCTACAGGACTTTACGCTGCGGATTTTTGAGAAGATCGGATGCCCGCCGGCCGAGGCTACGCTGGCCACGGAAGTATTGTTGAATGCCGACCTGCGCGGCATCGATTCACACGGCATTGCACGGCTTTCCGGGTATGTACGGCTGTGGGAGGCCCGCCGCGTCAACGCTACGCCTGCTGTACGCATCGTGCACGAGTCACCCAGCACGGCCGTGGTAGACGGCGACAGCGGCCTGGGCCTGGTCGTGGCGCCCAGGGCCATGGAGATTGCCATTGCCAAAGCCAAAGTTGCCGGCACCGGCTGGGTGGCGGTAAAGAACTCCAACCACTTTGGCATTGCCGGCCACCACGCTATGATGGCCCTGGAGCACGACATGATCGGCATTGCCATGACCAATGCCAGCCCCCTCGTGGCGCCCACATTTTCCATCGAGCGGCTGCTGGGCACCAACCCCATTGCCGTGGCCATACCCGCCGGCAGCCAGCCGCCCTTCGTGGCGGACTTCGCCACCACAACAGCCGCCAACGGCAAACTGGAAATATTACAGCGCAAGGCCCAGCAGGCGCCCATCGGCTGGATCCAGACAAAAGACGGCAAACCTTCCACCGATCCGAACGAAGCCAAAAACGGTGGTGCCCTCATCCCCCTGGGCAGCGACCGCGAGCACGGCAGCCACAAAGGCTACTGTCTGGGTGCATGGGTGGATATATTCTCGGCGGTATTGTCGGGCGCGAACTATGGCCCCTGGGTGCCGCCCTTTGTGGCCTTCCTGAGCCCGCCGGCAGACCCCGTAGGCGACGGCATAGGCCACTTCTTCGGCGCCATGCGGGTAGACGCTTTCCGGCCCGCCGCGGAGTTTAAAAGCCATATGGATAATTGGATCACACGCTTTCGCGCCGCCAAGCCCGTAGAAGGTCAGGAACGTGTGCTGATCCCCGGTGACCCCGAGCGCGAGATGAGCGCGCAGCGCATGCAAACAGGAATCCCCGTCAACCCCAAGGTGGTAGAGGACTTGAAGATCCTGGGCGAACGCTTCGGCCTGGTATTGGCCTGATCAGAAGCCGGCGGTTACACCCGCCCGAAGCACCAGGGGACTGTCATACGGGCTGAATTCACCCGGATCAGGATCGGTATAGCTGAAGTTATACAGCGCCAGGAGGTAGAAGCCCGCAAAGCGGCCCAGCGGCTGAAAGAACCCACCGCCCGCCAGGAAGCTGTTGTACGAACGGCGGACACTCTCGTTGACCGAGAGGGGAAACTCATAATTCAGGTATTCATACTCGGCGTGGAGAAAGAAAGGCCCTGCCACGTTATACCGCACGAAGGGGCTTACGCCATAATCGTTGGTAGAGAATTTAAACTGGTATTGTTTGTATTTGGTATAGCGATACTGCACCTGTATACCCGCGGCCAGCTTGGGCGTGAGGCGATAGCCGATCAACGGCGACACCGATACATAGTCGTAATAGTTGGAGAAGCTCAGGCCGAAGCCGCCGCCCGTAAAGATACGGTCGCGCCAGCCGGCATCCTGGTCCATTTCTTCATCGCCCCACTGGGCCAGGGCTAACGTGCTACACAACGTCAGACCAACCAGCGTAAGTAAAACCTTTTTCATACAGGCATTCAATCTTGTTCTTCTACAATAAAAATATCTTCCGTCTTCTTTTTCATCAGATACTTTTCGCGGGCAAACTTCTCGATCGACTCGCGGTCGCCAAAAAGCTCGTCATGGTCCTTCCGTACCTCCTCGATCTTCTCCTCGTAGTATTCTTTTTCGTTTTCCAGCGACCGCAGCTTAGACGACATCTGGAAACGGGTGATGAGGTTGTTCGAGTCCAGCGCCAGCATCCACAGCAGGAAGATGAACGCCGTCAAAAAGTAAAAGTTCCGGAACGACTTGGGTAGTTTCTTGAACATAGCAGTTTAAAAAGTAGTACTAAGATAGAGAAAAAAGTGATTTGTCAATTTCCCGGTAATTACCGGTATAACGAAAAAAAGCCAGAACATGTTGTCCTGGCTTTTATGTATACGGCGTTTAAGCCTTAGAACTTCTTGCCGGGGAAGTAAGCGGTCTCGCCCAGTTCCTCTTCGATGCGGATCAGCTGGTTATATTTCGCCATCCGGTCAGAACGCGAAGCAGAACCGGTCTTGATCTGACCGCAGTTCAGCGCCACGGCCAGGTCGGCAATGGTGTTGTCTTCGGTCTCGCCCGAGCGGTGAGACATCACGCTCTTGTACGAGTTGTTCTTGGCCAGGTTTACAGCGTTGATGGTTTCGGTCAGGGAGCCGATCTGGTTCACTTTCACCAGGATCGAGTTGGCAACACCCTTATCGATACCATCTTGCAAACGGGTTACGTTCGTTACGAACAGGTCGTCACCCACGAGCTGTACTTTCTTACCGATCTTGTCGGTCAGGCCTTTCCAACCTTTCCAGTCGTCTTCGGCCATGCCGTCTTCGATGGAAATGATCGGGTATTTTGCCGCCCATTGTGCCCAGTAGTCAACCATCTCGGCTGACGACAGCGACTTACCGTCTGACTTCTTGAAAGTATATTTATCGGTCTTCGCGTCGTAAAACTCCGAGCTGGCAGCATCCATGGCGATGAAGATATCTTCGCCCGGCTTGAAGCCTGCCTTTTCGATCGCCGCCAGTACCACTTCGATCGCTTCTTCGTTCGACTTGATGTTGGGAGCGAAACCACCTTCGTCCCCTACGTTGGTCGACAGACCTTTGTCGTGCAGTACTTTCTTCAGCGTGTGGAATACTTCCGTACCCATGCGCAGCGCTTCCGAGAACGTAGCCGCCTTCACCGGCATCACCATGAATTCCTGGAAGTCGATGGAGTTGTCAGCGTGGCTGCCACCGTTGAGGATGTTCATCATCGGTACCGGCAGCGTGTTAGCGTTTACACCGCCGATGTAGCGGTACAGCGGCAGGCCGGCTTCTACAGCACCGGCTTTCGCGATCGCCAGGGAAACACCCAGGATGGCGTTGGCGCCGAGCTTGCCCTTGTTGGGCGTGCCGTCGAGCTCGATCATGATCTTGTCCAGCAGGTTCTGTTCGAAAATGCTGAAGCCTACCAGTTCGGCAGCGATCGTAGTGTTGACGTTCTCTACAGCTTTCAGCACTCCTTTCCCTAAGAATCTGCTTTTGTCTCCGTCGCGAAGTTCAACCGCTTCGTGAGTACCAGTAGAAGCGCCAGAGGGAACCGCCGCGCGGCCATGGGCGCCCGACTCGGTCACAACATCAACTTCGATCGTAGGGTTACCGCGGCTATCCAGTATCTGCCGGGCATGAATGCTTTCAATTAAGCTCATAGTAGTTTAAAAATTTATAGTTAAGGATTGTTCCATTATACCGCCGCCGGCTCTTGCACATCGCTGCGGATCAGCTCCAGGAACTGATCGAACAGGTAGCGCGAGTCGTGGGGGCCCGGCGACGCTTCCGGGTGATATTGCACCGAAAAGGCCTTTTTATCTTTCAGACGGATACCCATGATGGTATTGTCGTTCAGGTGGAGGTGCGTCACCTCTACGTTGGGATTCTTTTCGATGTCCTTTTCGCTTACCGCAAAGCCGTGGTTCTGCGACGTCATCTCGCCTTTGCCTGTCAGTAAGTTCTTCACCGGGTGGTTCAGCCCGCGGTGGCCGTGGTGCATTTTATAGGTAGAAATCCCGCAAGCCAGGGCCAGCAGCTGGTGTCCCAGGCAGATGCCGAACAGCGGCTTGTCGGTAGCCAGCGCCTTCTTTACGGTTTCCACCGCGTAAGGCATGGCCGACGGGTCGCCGGGGCCGTTGGAGATAAAATATCCGTGAGGCTTAAAGGCCGCCAGCTCTTCGAACGCAGTCTTGGCCGGAAATACTTTGCAATAGCAGCCGCGCGACGCCATGTTCTCTACGATGCTGCGCTTGATCCCCAGATCCAGCACCGCTACGCGGATGGGCGCGTCCGGCGAGCCGGCAAAGTAGGGCTCTTTTGTCGTTACCCGCGACGAAAGCTCGAGGCCGTCCATCGACGGCACCTTGCGGATCTCGGCGCGCATCTGGTCAGGCGTAAGCTCCGACGAGATGAGGGCATTCATAGCGCCTTTGCTGCGGATATACCGCACCAGCATGCGGGTGTCGACATCGGCGATGCCCACCACGTTGGTACGCTCCAGGTAGGCCTGAAGGCTCTCCTGCGCCGACTTGCGGCTGAATTCTTTCGCGTAGTCGTTTACGACCAGGCCGGCGATCTGCGGGTTGCCGGATTCCTGTTCGGCGTCCACCGCACCGTAGTTACCGATGTGCGCCGTCGTGTTTACAATGATCTGGCCGTAGTAGGACGGATCGGGGTAGATCTCCTGGTAGCCGGTCATTCCCGTATTAAAACAGATTTCCCCGCCGGTCGTGCCGGTCTTTCCAATGGCGGTCCCTTCGATCAAGAGGCCGTCTTCGAGAAGTAAATAAGCTTTTTTCTGCATTGCGGTCACAAAAATACGTTAGAAATCCTGATTAAAACCCTGATTAAAACACAAAATTGCGGTATAAGTTCCAGGGCCGGAAAACGGCTCCCGCGCACTCCTCCGGGGGATTGCACAGGCAAAAAAAAGGGATTGAACTTTCGTCCAATCCCTTTTTGATATGAGATTCTCAAACACTATTCCTTGTCCTTTTTGGCGGCAGGTTTTCTTGTTTTCTTCGGCTTCTCAGCTGTTTCAGCAGCTTCTACAGCGCCTTCGGCAGCAGCCTCGGCACCTTCAGCCTTCTTGCCACCCGCACGACGGCTGCGACGGGTCTTCGCCTTCTTCGCGCCACCTTCCTTGGTGTACAGCGTATTGAAGTCTACCAGTTCGATGAGGCACATTTCCGCGTTGTCACCAACCCGTACGTCACCCAGTTTGATGATGCGGGTGTAACCACCCGGACGGTCGGAGATCTTGCCGGCAACCTCGCCGAACAGAGCCTTTACAGACTCTTTGTTTTGCAGGTAAGAGAATACCGTTCTGCGAGAGTGTGTTGTATCGTCTTTGCCCTTGGTCAGCAGGGGCTCTACATATTTTCTAAGCGCTTTGGCTTTCGCAACTGTCGTTGTGATCCGCTTATTCAGGATCAGCGACGATGCCATGTTAGAAAGCAAAGCATCGCGGTGCGACTTTGTCCGTCCTAAATGGTTGACTTTTCTACCGTGTCTCATTGTTCTTAGTCTTCTTCAAGTTTATACTTAGCCAGATCCATACCGAAGGTAAGGTTCTTTTCCGCTACGAGTTGTTCCAATTCAGCGAGCGACTTCTTACCGAAGTTCCGGAACTTCATCATGTCCGAGATCTCCAGTTGTACCAGGTCGCCCAGCGTCTTCACGTCAGCTGCCTTTAAGCAGTTGTACGCGCGTACCGACAGATCCAGGTCGTGCAGCGGCGTCTTGAGGAGCTTGCGCATATGCAGCATCTCTTCGTCTACCTGCTCCACTTCCGCATCCTTACCCGTTTCAAGCTCCATCGACTTGTCAGAGAACAGGGCGAAGTGTTTGATCAGGATGTACGCAGCACCTTCCAGCGCCTTCTCAGGGTGGATAGAGCCGTCTGTCTCGATATCAACAACCAGTTTTTCGTAGTCGGTCTTTTGCTCTACGCGGGTGTTTTCTACGCTATACTTCACGTTCTTGATCGGTGTGAAGATGGCGTCAATCGGAATGAAACCGAATACTTGCTCCGACGGCTTGTTTTCTTCCGCAGGAAGGTATCCACGGCCTTTCTCGATCGTCAGTTCGATCTCGAAATGCGCAGTCTCATCCAGGTTGCAGATAACATGATCCGGATTCAGGATCTCAAAAGCAGAAGTGAACTTGGCAACGTCGCCAGCCTTGAACTGCTTTTGCTTCTTGATATTTACAGTGATCTTATTGTCAAAATTATCAGCAACCTTCTTGAAACGAACCATTTTCAGGTTCAGGATGATTTCGGCCACATCCTCTACTACACCTTCAATGGTAGAAAATTCATGCAATACGCCGGGGACCTTGATCCCGGTGATGGCATAACCTTCCAGAGAGGACAACAGAATTCTTCTCAGCGCATTGCCAATCGTAACTCCATATCCTTTTTCCAGAGGCTTGAATGTGAAGAGTCCATGAAAATCATCAGACTTTTCCATTACAACCTTCTCTGGCATTTGAAATGCTAATATTGACATAGTGTAAGTGAGTTGATTAACTACTGTTCTTATTACTTCGAGTACAATTCAACGATCAATTGCTCGTTGACGTTTTCGGGGATGTCCTCGCGCGGCGGCAGATTGATGATCTTACCAACCATTTCGCTGTTATCCCACTCCAACCAGTTGTACTTTTTGGCGCTGCCCAGGGAAAGGCTATCCACGATCACTTCCAAGGACTTGGAACGCTCGCGAACACCCACCAGGTCGCCAGGTTTCAGGGCGTATGATGCAATGTTCACCACTTCGCCATTCACCAGGATATGCTTGTGCAATACCAGCTGACGTGCCGCGCGGCGCGTCGGGGCAATGCCTAAACGGTATACGGTGTTGTCCAACCGCGACTCCAGGAGCTGCAGCAACACTTCACCTGTAACACCTTTTTTACGGGTTGCCGCGTCAAACAGTTTCGAGAACTGTCTCTCGAGCAGACCGTAGATGTATTTTGCTTTTTGCTTCTCGGCCAGCTGTGTAGCATATTCTGATTGCTTGCGCTTCTTGCCACGGCCGTGCTGACCGGGAGCATAGTTTTTCTTTTGAAGCGCTTTGTTGTCGCCAAGGATAGGCTCGTTGAAACGACGGGAGATTCTTACTTTGGGGCCTGTATATCGTGCCATTCTGTATAGATTGATTTAAACTTGGGCCGACAGTGTCCGGTCTTCCGGGGTCCCGTCGGCCTAAATCATCAGTTAAAAATTAAACTCTTCTTTTCTTGGGAGGGCGGCAACCGTTGTGCGGCAGCGGCGTTACGTCGCGGATGGCCGTTACTTCGATACCGGCGTTCTGGATGGTCCGGATAGCCGACTCGCGACCTGCACCCGGACCTTTTACGAACACTTCTACCTTGCGAAGACCCAGTTCGAATGCCTTGCCGGCGCAGTCCTGTGCGGCTGTCTGAGCAGCATACGGCGTGTTCTTCTTCGAGCCTTTGAAGCCCATCTTACCGGCAGATGCCCAGGAGATTACCTGGCCGGTTGTATTCGTTACCGAGATGATCACGTTGTTGAACGTAGCACGGATGTGCACCTGTCCTACGGCCTCAACGTTTACGACTCTCTTTTTTGCTTTATCTTTTCTTTTGTCAGCAGTTGCCATGTATCGAAAAGTTTACCTATTACCCTTTAGTTGCCTTCTTCTTGTTCGCTACCGTCTTACGCTTACCTTTCCGGGTACGGGCGTTGTTCTTGGTAGTTTGTCCACGCACGGGCAGGCCCTTGCGGTGACGGAGTCCACGATAACATCCGATGTCCATCAGACGCTTGATGTTCAGCTGGATCTCAGACTTGAGAACACCTTCGATCCGGAACTTCTCCGCGATGATCGAACGGACTGCGTTTGACTCCTCATCGTTCCATTCCTTTACCTTCTTGTCCGGATTGATCCCGGCTTCGGCAAGGATATTTTGAGCCGACTGGCGACCAATACCAAAAATATAGGTAAGGCTAATTTCGCCGCGCTTGTTATCAGGAATATCTACACCTGCTATACGTGCCATTTGTATGATTTATCGTTATCTGTTATGCGTTTCTTTTGTCTATGCGACCATCGCCCGATTAGCCTTGTCTCTGCTTATACCGGGGATTTTTCTTGTTGATCACATACAGTTTACCGTTACGTCTGATGATCTTGCAGTCAGCGCTACGCTTCTTGATGGATGCTTTAACTTTCATGTCGTTCTATAGTTCTACTTGTATCTGAATACAATTCTTCCTTTTGTCAAATCGTACGGTGACATTTCCAATCGTACTCTGTCGCCTGGTAAGATCCGGATATAGTGCATCCGCATTTTCCCAGATATATGGGCTAACACTTCATGCCCATTTTCTAACTGTACCCGAAACATTGCGTTCGACAATGCTTCGCTTATAGTACCATCTTGCTCAATTGACTTTTGTTTCGCCACTTATAGGTATAATTTGCTTCTATATATTCGTGCGTCGTCAATATCTCCGTTCTGTCCTCATGCACGGCTATCGTATGCTCGAAATGCGCCGAAGGCTTTCTGTCAGCTGTCCGGATCGTCCATCCATCGCGCTCCTGTACCACGTTCTTGGTACCGAGGTTGATCATGGGCTCTATCGCAAACACCATCCCGGGCACGATCTTCACACCTTTACCCCGCTTGCCATAGTTTGGCACCTCCGGGTCTTCGTGAAGGCTCTTCCCTACTCCGTGTCCCACCAGCTCGCGAACAACGCCGTAGCCGAAGCTCTCTACGTAGGTCTGAATGGCCGAGGCCACATCTCCGATCCGGTTACCGGCCTTTGCTTCGTCGATGCCCTTGTACAGGGAATCCAACGTGCGCTCCAGCAGCAGCAATGTTTCCGGCTTCGCCCCTTCAAGGGGATACGTGTAGGCCGAGTCGCTGTGAAAGCCTTTGTAATATACACCGCAATCGACAGAGATCACGTCCGTTTCGCGTAATTCATAGTTCCCCGGGAACCCATGCACCACCACCTCGTTTACCGAGATGCAGAGTGAGGCAGGAAAACCATGGTAGTTCTTGAATGACGGAACACCACCCTGGTCGCGTATATACTCTTCGGCTACTTTATCCAACATCGAGGTCTTCACTCCAGGCTTTATCAGCTTGGCCACTTCTCCGTGCGCTTTTCCCAGGATCTGGGCGCTTTCACGAATCTTGATGAGGTCCTCTTCAGTCTTTAAATTAACCATCCAGCTTGTTAAGCCGCAGCAAATTGAGAACGTCCTTTCACGCGGCCCGACTTCATCATACCTTCGTAGTGTCTCATCAGCAGGTAGCTTTCGATCTGTTGGAGTGTATCGAGTACAACCCCCACCAGGATCAACAGCGACGTGCCGCCAAAGAACTGTGCGAAGTTCTGTCCCACGCCAGCGCGCACGGCAAACGCCGGCAGTACTGCAATCGCGGCCAGGAATAACGCGCCAGGCAACGTGATCCGTGATAACACGGTGTCTATAAAATCAGCCGTTTGTTTACCGGGTTTTACACCGGGAATAAAACCGCCGTTTCGTTTCAGGTTATCGGCAATGTCGTTCGAGTTGATCGTGATTGCCGTATAGAAGAATGTAAAGATCAGGATCATGAGCGCAAACACGAGGCTGTATTGCCATGAATACGGATCCGAGAATGTCGAACCGATGTAAGCACCCAGGTCGCTGTCGCTCCAGATGCCGGCTACCAGTGCCGGAATGAACATCAGCGCTTGCGCAAAGATGATCGGCATAACACCGGCTGAGTTCAGCTTCAGCGGAATAAAGTCGCGCTTACCACCGTACAGTTTGTTGCCGATCACCTGCTTGGCATACTGGATCGGAATACGACGGGTAGCCTGTGTCAGGGCGATGACCGCTACTACGATACCGAACAGGGCGAACAGCTCGATAATAAAGAAGATCGCTTTGCCCGGAAACTTGTCGCTCACCTCGGCAGCCAGGGCCAGCGGGAGACGCGATACGATGCCGATCATGATTAGCATGGAGATACCGTTACCGATACCTTTGTCCGTGATCCGCTCGCCAAGCCACATACAGAACATGGTACCGGCGATGATCAGAACAAGCGAAGTGACATAGAACATAACACCGGGCGTCATGATAACGGCCGGGTCGATGGTACCTTTCAGGTAGCTATAGCCTTGGAAGATCGTAATGAAGATCGTCAACACGCGGGTCAACTGATTGAGACGTTTCCGACCAGACTCACCTTCTTTTTGCAGCTTCTGGAAATAGGGTACAGCGAACGTAAGAAGCTGTACGATAATGGATGCCGAAATGTACGGCATGATGCCCAGTGCAAAGATCGATGCGTTGCTGAAAGCACCTCCCAAAAAGTTATTCAGGTATCCCAGAATGCCGCCACTGTTGGCCTCGCGGTCCAACAGGTTCGGATTGATACCCGGAAGAACAATATACGACCCGAGTCTGAAGATAACGAGGAACCCGATGGTGTTCAGGATCCTGACCCTCAGGTCTTCGATGGAGAAGATGTTCCGTATGGTCTGAATGAAACGTTTCATTATTTCACCGTTGTGGCTGTACCGCCTGCCTTTTCAATAGCTTGTGTTGCCCCAGTAGAGAAAGCGTGAGCTTCCACTGTAACCTTGGCCTTCAATTCACCCCTGCCCAATACTTTTACCTTGTCGTTTTTGCCTACGATACCGTTCTCGATCAGCACTTGCAGCGTCAGTGAGCCAGCGTTGGCTTTTGCTGCCAGACCTTCGAGCACGTCGAGGTTAACGGCTTTGAAATATACTTTGCTGTTGTTCTTAAAACCGAATTTAGGAACACGGCGCTGGAGGGGCATCTGACCACCTTCAAAACCCGACTTCTTGGCGTAGCCGGAACGCGACTGGGCACCTTTGTGACCACGACCGGCGGTGCTACCGCCAGAGCCTTGACCACGACCGAGTCGTTTATTTGTCTTTGTTGAACCTTCTGCAGGTTTCAGTGTATGCAACTTCATCTTACAGCTCTTTTACGGTGATCAAATGATTCACTTTGCGAACCATGCCAGCGATCTGCGGAGTGAACTCCACCTCTACCGACTTATTGATTCTGCCCAGGCCCAACGCCACCATCGTGCGTTGCTGCGTCTCGGGTCTTTTAATCATGCTACGGGTCTGAATGATCTGTACTTTTGCCATGACGCTTAGCCGTTAAATACTTTTGACAATGAAACACCTCTGTTCTTAGCCACTGTGTACGCGTCGCGCATGGTGGTAAGGGCTTTGAAAGTTGCCTTCACCACGTTGTGCGGGTTAGACGAGCCTTTCGACTTAGCCAATACGTTGTGAACACCGGCGCTTTCCAGCACAGCACGCATCGCACCACCGGCGATAACACCCGTACCGGGCGAAGCAGGCTTCAGCAGTACGAAACCACCACCGAACTTGCCGATTGATTCGTGCGGCACAGTGCCTTTGATGATCGGAACTTTCACCAGGTGCTTTTTCGCGTCGTCGATGCCTTTGGTGATCGCATCGGTTACTTCGTTGGCTTTACCAAGGCCGTAACCTACTACACCGTTACCATCTCCTACTACTACGATCGCTGCGAAGCTGAACCGGCGACCGCCTTTCACCACTTTCGCAACACGCTCAATGGCTACTACGCGCTCCTTCAGATCGATCTCGCTGGCTTTTACTGTGCTAATATTGCTTACTGACATATTTCAGTTCTTAGAATTTTAAACCACCTTCTCTGGCACCTTCTGCCAAAGCTTTAATATTTCCGTGATACAAATATCCATTGCGGTCAAACACGATCGTCTCGATGCCGTTGGAGAGTGCCTTCTCGGCGATCTTCTTTCCTACGCTCTTAGAGCTCTCGATGTTCAACGACGTCTTCTCACCCAGCTCGCTGGTAGAAGCTGCCACCACTGTTACCCCTTTCAGGTCGTCGATGATCTGTACATACAGACCGCGGTTGCTTCTGAATACGGATAATCTCGGTCTCTCGGTCGTGCCGCTCAATTTCTTGCGAACACCAGCCTTGATTCTCGCACGTCTTTCTCTGTTCTTGCCTGCCATAGCGTATATGCTCTATGATGCTTTAGTTCTACTTAATTTTATTTAGAAGCAGCTTTACCAGCTTTTCTGCGTACAAACTCACCTGTGAAGCGAACACCTTTACCTTTGTAAGGCTCAACTTTACGGAGCGATTTGATCTTTGCTGCTACCTGGCCCATCAGTTGCTTGTCGATACCTTCCAGGATGATCGTCGGGTTTTGACCTTTCTCCTGCTGGGTCGTTACCTTAACTTCTGACGGAACGGCCAGGAACACGTTGTGTGAGTAACCCAAGCTAAGCTCCAGTACGTTTGACTGGGCGGCAGCTTTGTAACCTACACCCACCAGCTCGAGCTGATGACGGTAACCTTTTGATACGCCTTCAACCATGTTGGCGATCAATGCGCGGTACAGACCGTGCATGGCTTTGTGACGTTTCTGTTCAGTAGGGCGGGTAACAGTCACCTCGCCGTTCTCCTGCTTGATTGTAAAGTCAGGATCGACAGTCTGGTGAAGTTCACCCTTCGGGCCTTTCACGGTTACTTTGTGGTTAGCAAAGTTGAACGTTACACCGGAGGGAATTGAAACGGGTTTATTTCCTATACGTGACATTGCTCTTTTCCTTTTTTAGTAGACGAAACACAGTACTTCTCCACCCACGTTCAGGTTACGAGCCTCCTTGTCTGTAATCACTCCTTTCGAAGTAGACAGGATGGCCACACCCAGACCGTTCAGTACGCGGGGCAGCTCGGTTGCGCCACGGTAGGTACGCAGACCAGGGGAGCTGATACGCTCCAGCTTGGTGATGGCGGATTGCCGGGTCTCAGGATTGTACTTGAGGGCAATCTTGATGTTGCCTTGGCGGTTGGCCACATCTTCGAACTTGTAGTTCAGGATATAACCCTTGTCAAAAAGAACCTTGGTGATTTCTTTTTTGAGGTTGGATGCAGGGATCTCCACTACGCGGTGGTTAGCCTTGATGGCATTCCGTAACCGGGTTAAGTAATCTGCTATCGGATCAGTCATTTTATTTTCGTCCTTTTAATTAAAAAGCAAGCCCGCGTTTTTTCAAACCGGGCTGCAAAGATATATAACAATTTATATTATCCAAACTGTTATCAGGTTTCTCCTTGCGGAGACCAGGATACTCAGCAACCAATATGTTGAGACGCAGGCGCTTACCAGCTAGCCTTTGTCACACCGGGAATCTTACCGGCGGATGCCATTTCACGGAATACGTTACGGCAAACTCCGAATTTCCCGATATAACCTTTCGGACGACCGGTCAGTTTGCAACGATTCTTCAGACGAACCGGCGACGCGTTGCGGGGCAGTTTGTCCAGGGCGGCGTAATCGCCGGCCTCTTTCAGGGCCTTACGCTTTGCGGCATAAGTAGCAACCAGCTTCTCGCGCTTGGTTTGTCTTGCTATTACTGATAATTTAGCCATGCTCGTTATTAGTTTTTAGTAGCAAAGGGCATCCCGAATGCTTTCAGGAGCTCAAAGCTCTCTTCGTCAGTTTGGGCAGTGGTAACGAACGTAATGTCCATACCGCTGATCTTGTTAACCTTGTCGATGGAGATCTCCGGGAAGATGATCTGCTCTTTCACACCCAGGGTGTAGTTGCCGCGACCGTCGAAACCCTTGTTGTTCACACCTTTGAAATCGCGTACACGCGGCAGCGCGATGCTCATCAGGCGGTCCATGAACTCGTACATCTTGTCGCCACGCAGCGTTACACGCACACCGATCGGCATGTTCTCACGCAGCTTGAAGTTCGAGATCGCTTTCTTCGACTTGGTCGAAACGGCCTTCTGGCCGGTGATGCTGCTGATTTCTTCCAGCGCCACGTCGATCAGCTTCTTATCGGTAACGGCTACGCCCATACCTTTGTTGATGCAGATCTTTTCGATCTTCGGAACCTGCATGATCGACGAATATTCGAATTTCTGCTTAAGAGCAGGGACAATCTCTTTCGTGTACTTGTCCTTTAGTCTAGGAGTTGCCATTATTTAATAAAATCTCCGGTTTTCTTAGAATATCTCTGCAGCTTGCCTTTTTCGTTCAACTTCCGGCCTGTACGAACAATTTTGCCCGATGCAGGATCGATCAGTTGCAGGTTGCTGATGTGGACAGATGCCTCTGTCTTCGTGATTCCGCCTTCAGGCTTGCCTGCGGACGGCTTGGTGTGCTTGGTGACAATATTCACCCCTTCAACGGTAGCGCGGTTCTTCGATGTCAGGATCTCCAGTACCGTACCCTCTTTGCCTTTGTCGTCGCCGGCGATAACACGCACGCGGTCACCCTTGCGGATGTGCAGCTTTACTTTCTGTGTGTTTGTCTTTTCCATGGCTTATATAACTTCAGGTGCCAGTGAAACAATCTTCATGAACTGCTTCTCGCGAAGCTCACGTGCCACCGGACCGAAAATACGGGTTCCACGGGGCTCGTCCTGGTTGTTCAGCAACACGGCAGCATTATCTTCAAAACGGATGTATGAACCATCTTTTCTTCTAACTTCTTTCGTGGTCCGTACCACAACCGCCTTGGTGACAGTACCTTTCTTCACCTGGCTGCTCGGCATGGCAGACTTTACAGTCACGACGATCTTGTCGCCAACGGAAGCGTAACGTCTTCCTGTGCCGCCCAGTACGTGCATACAAAGCACTTCTTTGGCTCCGCTATTGTCAGCTACAGTAAGTCTGGATTCGGTGCGTATCATAATTTTTTATCTTCTAATCAGTTTCTTTATAAGCCTCTGAGCGCTCGGATCATCTCTCGCGGGGCCATCAGCCTGCGACAGCAGGCCAGCACCCCGTAAGCAATATTACTTTGCCTTCTCGATGATCTCTACCAGTCTCCAGCGCTTATCCTTGCTCAGGGGACGGGTCTCCATGATGCGAACGGTATCGCCGATACCTGCGGTGTTCTCTTCGTCGTGTGCCTTGAACTTGGTTGTCCGGTTCACGAATTTACCGTAGATCGGGTGCTTCACTTTACGGTCAACTGCAACGGTGATGGTCTTTTGCATCTTGTTGCTAGTCACTTTACCGATCCTTTCTTTGCGTTCGTTACGCTCTGCGTTAAGTTCCATAACGTTATGTCGTTATTGGTTGATGTTATTATTTCGTTGCGTTCTGCTTAGCCGTCAGCTCGGTGTTGAGGCGGGCTATCAGTTTACGGGTCTCTTTCAGTTTCATCGGATTCTCCACCGACGAGATCTGATGCGCAAATTGCATCTTACGCAGCGCTTCCTTCTCCGAGCCGATCTTCTCTTTCAGTTCGGCTACGCTCAGTCCTTTGATTTCAGTTGCTTTCATGGCTTATTCTACGTAGTCAGGTCGAACTGTAAACTTAGTCTTGAACGGCAGCTTGCCTTCGGCCAGTTTCAGGGCTTCTTTGGCAGTGGCAAGGCTTACACCACCCGCTTCGAACAGGATTGTGCCAGGCTTCACGACCGCTACCCAATATTCCGGGGCACCTTTACCTTTACCCATCCGCACTTCAGCAGGCTTGCGGGTGATCGGTTTATCGGGGAAGATGCGGATCCAAACCTGACCTTCACGCTTCATGGCGCGGGTCACGGCGATACGCGCCGCTTCAAGCTGACGCGCTGTGATCCAGCCGCCTTCCAGCGATTTCAGTGCAAAAGATCCGAAGGCGATCGAATGACCGCGTGTCGCGATACCTTTCACGCGACCCTTCTGCATCTTTCTAAATTTCGTTCGTTTAGGCTGTAACATGATTGCCTGACTTTATACGTTCGTAATTGATAATTAACCGTTTCTTCTGGGGCCACCACCGCGGTTATCACCGCCGCGTCTTCCACCACCATCGCGACCACCGTCACGACGGTCGCCTCCGCCTCCTCTGCGACGATCACCGCCACGACCGCCACCGCGCTCGTTGCGATCGCCACGGCCACCGCCACGGTTCTCTCCGCGCTGGTCGCCACCGGCGTTGCTCGCCAGACCTACGTTCGGCGACAGGTCACGCTTACCGTAAACCTCACCTTTGAAGATCCATACCTTGATACCGATCTTACCGTATACGGTCTGTGCCTCAGAGTGCGCATAGTCGATGTCCGCACGCAGGGTGTGCAGGGGAATCCGACCTTCTTTATATTGTTCTGTCCGTGCCATGTCGGCGCCGGCCAGACGGCCTGATGTCTTGATCTTGATGCCTTCCGCACCGACACGCATGGCCGAAGCGATTGCTTGCTTCATGGCGCGCTTGTACGAAATCCGGGCTTCGATCTGCTGGGCGATAGACTCACCTACCAGTTTCGAATCCAGCTCGGGGCGTTTGATCTCGAAGATGTTGATCTGAACATCCTTGTTCGTGATCTTCTTCAGCTCTTCTTTGATCTTGTCTACCTCGCCACCGCCTTTACCGATCACCACGCCGGGACGGGCTGTGTGGATCGTCAGCGTGATGCGCTTCAAGGTACGCTCGATAACAACCTTGGCGATACCGCCTTTCGGAATACGGGCCTGCACATATTCTCTGATCTTCTGGTCTTCCACCAGTTTGTCAGCGAAGGTTTTACCACCGTACCAGTTGCTATCCCAACCACGTACTATGCCTAAGCGCAGGGCAATCGGATTAATTTTCTGTCCCATTATTCCTTAGTTTCTTTATCAGTTGTTGCCACTTCTGAGCCTTCTTTCTTGAAGCTGTCTACCACCAGTGTTACGTGGTTAGAACGTTTTCTGACACGGTGCGCACGACCTTGCGGTGCAGGGCGCAGTCTCTTCAGGATCCGGCCGCCGTCTACGAAAATATCTTTTACGTACAGGTCGGCTTCTTCCAGCTTCACATCCGTGTGTTTTGCTTCCCAGCTGGAGATAGCAGACAGGAGAAGTTTCTCCAGTTTACCGGCACCGATCTTGGGCTCATATTTCAGAATGTTCAGCGCCTTGTTCACGCGCTCGCCGCGGATCAGGTCGGCCACCAGACGCATCTTACGAGGCGAGGTCGGCACATTTTTCAATTTCGCTACAGAAGGTCCGTTCTTAGCGGCTTCTTTACGAGCGTCGCGTTGCTCACGCTTTAATACTGAACGTTTTGTCTTTTTCGCTACAGTTTCCATGATTACCTAGCGTTATCTTTCTTGTTTCCTGAGTGACCACGGAATGTGCGGGTCGGCGCAAATTCGCCAAGCTTATGACCCACCATGTTCTCCGTTACATAAACAGGAATGAATTTATTTCCATTATGCACCGCGAAGGTATTGCCGATCAGATCAGGCGTGATCGTCGAGCGACGTGACCAGGTCTTGATCACAGACTTCTTGCCTGACTTCTCTGCCGTCTCGACTTTCTTCAGCAGACGGTTGTCGCAGTACGGACCTTTCTTAATTGAGCGTCCCATTATTTTTTCCTTCTAGATATGATTAGACGATCGGAATACTTCTTCGGAGAACGGGTCTTCTTACCTTTCGTATAGAGACCGTTGCGTGAGCGCGGGTGACCACCGGAGGCACGACCTTCACCACCACCCATCGGGTGATCGACAGGGTTCATCGCTACCGCACGGGTGCGCGGGCGGATACCTCTCCAGCGGCTACGACCTGCTTTACCAACACTTTCGTTCATGTGGTCAGCGTTTGATGTAGCGCCTACTGTTGCCATGCATACGTCCATTACGTTACGCATCTCGCCTGAAGGCATCTTCAGCGTAGCCATACCGTTTTCGCGGGCCAGCAGCTGTACGAAGGTACCGGCAGAGCGGGCGATTGCACCACCTTTGCCAGGCTTCAGCTCAACGTTGTGTACGATAGTACCCACGGGGATCTTTGCCAGCGGCAGCGCGTTGCCTACTTCCGGCGCTACATCAGCACCTGAAACAACTTGCTGGCCTACTTTCAGACCATCGGGAGCAATGATATAAGTCTTGAAACCATCGGCATAATACAGCAGGGCAATACGAGCCGTCCGTGTAGGATCGTACTCGATAGACTTCACCGTAGCAGGAATACCTGCTTTGTTACGTTTGAAGTCGATCTCTCTGCGTTTTTGCTTGTGACCACCACCGATGTAACGCATGGACATTTTACCATTGCTGTTACGGCCACCTGTCTTCTTTATCGTTTGTACCAGTGACTTCTCCGGCTTCGATGCCGTAATGTCATCGAACGAAGGTGCGAGTCTGTGACGCGTACCGGCCGTTACTGGTTTAAGTTTTTTCAACGCCATGGCTCAAATATTATACGTTGCTATAAAAATCTATTACTTCGCCTTGTGCAAGTGTCACAACAGCTTTCTTGTAGCTGGGACGGCGACCGGAAAGGATACCTGTTTTGGTGTAGCGGGTCTTTTTCTTACCCATTACGTTCATGGTATTCACTTTCTCTACGTTTACGCCATATTGCTTTTCAACGGCCTTCTTGATCTCTACCTTATTAGCATCAGCATCCACGACAAAACCGTATTTGCCTTTCTCGTTCAGGGCAGAGACTTTCTCCGTTACCAATGGTCTCTTCAGGATACTCATTATGCTTTATTTAATAAGTTCTCAACTTTCGTAATCGAGCTCTCGACAAAGATCACATTGTCAGCGTTCATCACATCATAGGTGTTGATCTGATCGGCTGTGGTAATTTTTGTGTTCTGGATGTTTCTGCCGGAAAGAACGACGTTCTTATTCACTTCCGGAAGCACGAGAAGCGTCTTCTTATCGCCCAGCGACAAGGCTGCCAGCATGGACAGATATTGTTTGGTCTTCGGAGCTTCGAAAGAGAAGTCCTCGAGGATAGCGATCGAGTTATCTTTCGCTTTGTATGTCAACGCTGACTTACGAGCCAGGTCTTTTACTTTCTTGTTCAGCTTGAACGAGTAGTCGCGGGGCTGAGGACCGAATACACGGCCACCACCTTTGAACTGAGGGTTCTTGATGTTACCCGCACGGGCTCCACCAGTACCTTTTTGTTTCTTCAGCTTTTTAGAAGAACCCGAGATCTCGTTACGTTGCTTTGATTTATGCGTACCCTGACGCTGGTTGGCCAGGTAGCTTTTTACGTCTAAGTAGATGGCGTGATCGTTCGGCTCGATACCGAAGATAGTTTCAGGAAGACTTACGTTTTTGCTGGTCTTCTCGCCGCTGGATTTAATGACTGCTACTTCCATTATTTCTGAAGAATTACAGTTGAATTTTTAGGGCCCGGAACGGAACCGCTGATAACGATCAGATTTTGCTCGGGAAGGATCTTTATTACCTCCAGGTTGGTCAGTTTCACCTGAGCACCGCCCATGCGGCCTGCGAGACGCTTACCTTTCGGTACACGTGATGCAAACGAAGCGTTACCCATGGAACCAGGAGCGCGGAGACGATCGTGCTGACCGTGCGTTGCGCCACCAACACCACCGAAACCGTGGCGTTTTACAACACCTTGAAAACCGCGACCTTTTGATGTGCCGATCGCGTCAATAAAATCACCGACAACGAAAATGTCTTGAATACGCAATTCTTTACCGAGCTCGGCCACGCCTTCAAACTCAGCTTTGAAATCGCGAAACTCAGCTACCTCTTTCTTCGGGGTGGTGTTCGCCTTTTTGAAGTGGCCAATTTCTGCTTTGGTAGAGTTTTTCTCTTTCTTCTCACCGAAAGCAAGTTGAACGGCACGATATCCGTCTGTCTCTTCATTTTTCACTTGTGTCACGACACAAGGGCCAGCCTCAATTACTGTGCATGCGATATTCTCACCCTCCGGGCCGAATATGCTAGTCATTCCTATTTTCTTTCCTATAATTCCAGGCATGGTTGAAACCGTTTTATGCTGTTTTTCAGGACTTTCTGGACTCTTGTCGCAAAAAGGACTGCAAAGATAGGAACTAAAGGGGAGTTACCAAATGTACCCTCTGAAATTTTTGGGGAATTACGCCCCAAAGACTAGCTCCCATTACTGCATTCCTGCTTTGCGGGGCGGCAAAAGTACAAAATATTCCGAAAAAACGAATATCCCCCCGATTTTTCCACCTTCTCCCTCCGTAACCCGCCATTGTATTTCTCCGTATCCAACACACTATTTTTTCCGATCCACCACAAAAGCCTGCCCCAATCGCCCCTCCCTTACAGCGACCATACAGCGACCTTATACTGACCTTATAGCGACCTTATAGCGATCTTCAACCATACCAAAGCCATAGCAAAGCCGGAGATACGCCATAGTATAGTTATCCCGAAGCTATCCCTGAATGCCCCCAACACCACGCCGCCTCTGGCGCCGGTCTCTGACCATAGCCGTCTACTTAATGTAAGTGACTGATATATAATAAAATAGCCATGCAGCTCTGCATGGCAAAGTTTTAT
>NZ_JAHESC010000069.1 GCF_018598185.1 Dawidia soli | reverse complement strand
TTACGAGAATAATCAGTTGGACTTATTTAACGGCGGGTATTAAAATGCCCCGCGGCTTGCCGCGGGGATTTTTTACTTTCTATTGATTCCTCGATATACAAAAATCTCTTTAAGCGGTCGTATTCGCCGATAAGGCAGCAAATAATGTTTGTTTGTGTGAAATCTTACCTGGCGATGTGCCCGGCGCGCCGTGAAAGACACTTTGTGTTATTTTTGCAGGATGTTCACATCACTCGCGCCCTATCTGTTCCCCATTTTGCTTGCTTCGGGCCCCGGCCCGGCGCCGAAGGCACACGCGGTATTTGCGCCCCAGATCATGAGCCGTGTTGCCGCTGAAACGACAGGTGTCAGCACGGGTGTCATTGATCGTTCTGCGGTTATCACGTATGCCAAAACGTTTAAGGGGATCCGTTACAAATATGCCTGCGCGGATCCGAAGGTGGGGTTTGATTGCTCGGGTTTTGTGATGTATGTATTCAATCATTTCCAGATCGATGTTCCGCGTAGCTCGGTTGACTTTACAAACAAAGGAACTCCCGTCGAACTGGCGGATGCGCGTCCCGGCGATGTGATCCTCTTCACCGGTACCAACAGCCGTGTGCGGCGTGTGGGGCATGTAGGGATTATTACACAAGGCGGCGACAGTCTGACGTTTATTCACGCCAGCTCGGGTTCGGCGCATGCCATTACGGAGACGACGCTTATTCCGCATTATCAAAAGCGCTTTATGAAGGTTATCCGCGTGCTGGAGTAGGCGGCCTTCATTTCTTACTTCGGTATATTTCTTAATTCACTTGGCGGATGCCTGTTGATGCCTGTTGTTGACGACAGGCATAATTTTTTAATTCTCTCTCTTCCCCGCAGTGCAGGAGACATTCTGAGGCGTTCGCCATGGGCGGTAATTCTACTTTGATCTATGCTTTCCCGACAGGTCGAAGCAGGAAGTATTTCTCTATTCATTTGTTTCAGTTTTAAACGAACAACCATTAAATGAATAAAATTTACCCCCTTACACATGACAAATTTCAACGTCTCTTTACCGGTGGCATACAAGGGTATGTTACTGTGGGCGGTGGCATGCTGCATCAGCCTGCACGTATGTGCGCAGACTTTTCCCGCCGGCTTTAGCCGGGTGCAGGTAGCCAGTGGCATCAGCAATCCGACGGCCATGGCGTTTGCGCCCGACGGGCGAATTTTTGTGGCGCAGCAAAATGGTGCCCTGCGGGTTATTAAAAATGGAATGTTGCTGGCAACCCCGTTTCTGCAGCTTAGTGTAAATTCCAGTGGCGAGCGAGGCCTTATTGGCATTGCGCTCGATCCTAATTTTTCCACCAATCAATATGTCTATCTGTACTATACTTTGTCTGACGGGTCGCGCAATCGCATCAGTCGCTTTACCGGCAATGGTGATGTTGTCGTAGCGGGTAGCGAGGTGGTGGTACTAAACCTGGACCCGTTGAGCAGTGCTACCAACCACAACGGCGGGGCGATGCATTTCAAGAACGGATTGCTGTACGTAGCGATCGGCGAAAATGCGAACGGTGCCAATGCGCAGAACCTGGACACCTATCACGGCAAACTTCTACGCATCAATCCCAACGGCTCTATTCCGTCCGGCAACCCCTTTACCACAGGTTCGGCGCAACGCCGGCGCGTATGGGCATACGGTCTACGCAATCCCTACACATTTGATGTTCAACCCGGCACCGATCGTGTTTTTGTGAACGATGTAGGGCAAAGTACCTGGGAGGAGATCAACGATGCTACGACCGGCGGCCGTAACTTTGGCTGGCCGACGGCAGAAGGCAACAGCTCTAACGCCAATTTCACCAATCCTGTCTTTGCTTATCCGCATGGTTCGGGCGACGGTACGGGGTGTGCGATCACGGGAGGTGTATTCTTTAATCCGACATCATCCAACTATCCCGCCCAGTATACCGGCGACTATTTCTACCAGGATCTTTGTAACCGGTGGATCAATGTGCTCGATCTGTCGGGTGCCACGCCTGTGCGCCAGCCGTTCGCGACCGGGCTTGGGAACAATGCGCTCAGTATCGATATCGGGCTGGACGGAAATCTGTACTATCTCGAGCGCAGCGCGGGCGCCCTGTTCAGGATTGTCTATACCCCTTCGGTCACAGCTCCGGCCATTACCACCCAGCCGGTAAGCCAGACGGTTACTGCCGGTCAGTCGGTAACATTCTCTGTCACCGCTACGGGCACGGCACCGCTTACGTATCAATGGCAGCGAAACAATACGAACATCACCGGCGCTACAGGCGCCAGCTATACGATTGCCAATGTACAGGCCAGCCATGCCGGAACGTATCGCGTTATTGTCTCCAATGCAGCGGGCAGTGCCACCAGTAACAATGCCACGTTGACGGTGGGTACGGGCTTGCGCAATCCCGATAATCCGCCCACTACGGTCAGCGGTTTGGCCTACGAGTATTACGAAGGTATGTGGACGATGCTTCCGGACTTTTCGACGTTGACCTCAGTAGAGGTGGGTGGTATCTATAGCCTGACGCTGGCGCCGCGCAACCTGCAGTATAATTATGGCTTCCGCTATACGGGGTTTGTAAATGTGCCGGCAGATGGCACCTATACATTTTATCTCAACTCGGATGATGGCAGCCGGCTCTTGATCGGCAATACGGTCGTGGTCAATAACGACGGTGTGCATACGGCGCAAGAGGCCAGCGGCGCGATCGGTCTGCGACAAGGCAAGCACGCGCTCACGATCTTATATTTTCAGGGTATGGGGCCTGCGTTGTTGACGGCGAGCTGGGCGAGCCCAAGCATGGCGAAGCAAGGCATACCGTCGGGTGCGTATTCGCGTCTGCCGGCGTTACCTGCCCGGGCGATGGCATTTGCCAGCGAAGCGGACGGCTTGCGCGACGAATCGGTCAATAGCCTGGTGACGTATCCCAACCCGGCGGTGCGCGAGCTGTTTGTTGATCTTATGGAAGAGGTGCCTGGCGCTGTTTCCGTCAGCCTGGTAAGTTTGCATGGTCGCGTGGTGAAGTCACAGCAGTTTACCGGGTTACCAGCGGGCGGAACGTCACTAGCGCTGTCGTTGGATGATGTCAGCAATGGGCTGTACCTGCTGCGTGTGGAGCATGCCGGACGGGTGCGGTCGAGGACCGTTTCGGTGCAGCATTAAAGATTTTACCGTGTTATAGGTGGCTTGGGCCCTGTCTCTTTTGGCAGGGCTTTTTTTATGGTTTATTTTCGGGGACTATGGATAAATTCATCTGGATCTTCCTGACGCTGCTGGCGGGCGTTCTTCTGCCCATTCAAGCGGGTCTGAATGCCCGCCTGGGTAAGGCTGCCGAGAACCCTGTGTATGCGGCGCTGTTCTCTTTTATTGTCGGGGCCCTGGGGTTAGTGCTATACATCATTGTAACACGGCAGACGATTTCGTGGGCCGGTGTGAAGGCCGCGCCGCTTTCGTTGTGGACCGGCGGCTTGCTGGGCGCGTTCTATGTCACGGTCATCGTATTGGCCTTTCCGCGACTGGGGCCGGGTGTGACGTTTGGCCTGGTGGTAGCGGGGCAGATGATCGTCTCGCTGATGTTAGAGCATTTCAATATCCTGGTCGCCAACCCGTCGCCGATCAACTACATGAAGGTATTAGGCACCATTCTGATCATCGTCGGTGTGGTCATCTTGCGGCGGTTTTAATAGTGTCCGAAGGTGCCGGAACATCGTCTGATGCTCGATGCTGTAGTCAAATTTCAAAATGCATAGTTTCGTAGCCCGCCGTCCACCGCGGCCACGGTGCCAGTGATATACTTTGCTCTGGGTGAGACCAGAAAGGTAGCCATGTTGGCGACATCCTGCGGTGTACCGAAGTCTCCGAGGGGAATAGCCTGTGGTGCATACGCCCGGCGTTGATCGTCCGTAAAGACGCGACGGATGTTGGCGGTGTCGATCAATCCCGGCTGCAGGCAGTTGACGGTGATGCCGTATGGTCCGAGTTGCGCGGCCAGCTGTTTCGCCCACACGGTAATGCTGGCTTTAAAGACGGCGGAGGCATTGATGGCGCGGAGTTCATATGTGCTGGTGATGTTGAGGACCGATCCCTGGCGCCGCCCGATCATGTGTGGCAAGAGTTGCTGGGTGAGCTGGCGGTGCCGATCGAAGTCCAGCAGCAGGGCTTGTTGCCACTCGTCGTCCGGCCCCACGATGTCCAGTGGACGGCTGCGGCCGGCATTGTTGATGAGAATGTCTACGTGGGGTAAAGCAGCCAGGGCCGCGGCGGCGATCTGTTGCGGGGCCTCGGGAACGAGGAAATCCTGTATCCATATTTCCGGCACGACGCCTCCCGCCGCGGCTATCTCTTGTTGCAAGCTCTTTAGCAATTCTTCGTTCCGGGCGATGGCGAGTACTTTTACGCCCTCGGCTGCCAGGGTTTTTGTGATGGCGCGCCCGAGGCCCTGGCTGGCACCGGTTACAACGGCGGTCTTTTTGTCGAGATACAAGTCCATGATAATGATTTTGTGAAATGATGTGCAAAAGAAGCGTACGCCGTCTACTTTTACACGGTGTACAGGTCTTTGTATGGTACGAACAAACGTGTAAGTATGGCCACCCGGAAAGATTCTTCGACGTATAGCCGCAATGAAAAATGGATCGCAGACTGCGACTTAACCTATGTTATTGCCAAGATCGGCGGGCGGTGGAAGCTCCAGATCTTAAGTGCGCTGGAGGGGAAGACGCTTCGTTTCAGCGATCTGAAGAAGACATTTTCGATGATGACGGAACGCATGCTTACGTTGCAATTGCGGGCGTTGGAAAGTGACGGCCTTATAAAACGGACGGTATATGCGGAAGTGCCGGCGCGGGTGGAGTATGAGCTCACGCCCGTCGCAGTAGAGCTGTGGCCGGTGCTGGATATGCTCAGTGCGTGGGGAAGTAAACACCGGCAGCTGATCGCCGATACGACGATTTCATCGCATGGCTAAAAAGCAAATTCCGGTACGGGCAATCGGTAACGCCGGAACTGTTTCAAAAGCAGCTGCGAGTTTTCGCATTCGTGATCTTCACGAGGTGACACAGGGCCAGCCGCGTGTGGAGGATTATCATCGTCACGACTTCTACTACATATTGGTGCTGAAGAAAGGCACGGGGAGTCATGAGATCGATTTTGTGTCCTATCGGGTCACCAACCATGTGGTTTTTTTGATTGCTCCGGGGCAGGTGCACCGGCTTACGCTGGGTGCCGGCAGTGCCGGCTATCTGTTGCAGTTTCAGGCGGAGTTTATGCAGCGGGATTCGTCGCGGGCGTTGTTGCGCCGCGCGGGGTATACCTCGTTCCATCGGCTCGATGCTGTCGGATTTGAGAAACTGTATGCCCCTTTGCAGTACATGATCGGGGAATATACGACCCGGCAGGCGGGCTATGAAGATGTTATTCAGGCGAGCTTTGATATTTTCCTGGTGGAGCTTGCGCGACTGCGTTACTCGTCAGAGAATAAGCAAGTGTATTCTCATCCGCATGAGCGGCTGGCGAGCTTTCAGGATTTGCTGCGTGAGCATGTCGGGCGCTGTAAGCAGGTGGCGGAGTATGCGGAGATATTGCATATCTCTTCGTATCAGCTGAATGCGCTGACGCGGACGTTGTTAAATAAGACGGCTTCGGAAGTGATTCGGGATTTTGTCGTGTTGGAAGCGAAACGTTGTTTGCTGGGGACGACGCATCAGGTGAAGGAAATTGCCTTTCGGTTGGGGTATGATGATGTTTCGTATTTTATCCGATTCTTTAAGAAACAGACGGGGTACACGCCGGAGGCGTTCCGGCAGAATTATAGGTGAGTGCTGTTGTATCGCGCCAGCTTGAAGCCTGTCTCCAGGAGGCGTTGGTATTGGACGGTCGCTGCTCAATCCCAATCGCGTTCCAGGGGCATCGGTGCGACGGGTGTTACCACGACCGGATATTTTTCGATCGTGACATTACTTTCGTCGAGGCCGAAGTTGGCGGCTTCTTTTACGCCGATGGCCTTCAGGTTGAAGTAGCTGCGTACGAGCAGATTTTTCCAGAAGGGCATGTCGTTATCGAATGACAGGAAGGAGTCCAGGATAAGGAACCGTATGTCGCCGATCTTGGTCTGCTGGTATTCCAGCTCTTCGCTGTCGGACAGGTCTACTTCTTTTGATTGTACCAGTTCATGCAAGACCTGGCGGAAATAGAAGTCGATGCGCGGGTCGATGCGGAAGCCGAGGTTGAATTCGATGAAGTACACGTCGTTTTTGGCAATGGTGTCGACTTTATACCGGAGGGCATAGGGCTCGTCGAGTACGTTTACGTGTACAAACCAGTATACGTCAGCACGTTTGGGCAGGCCTGCCAGGATGGAATAGAGGGCGGTCTTTTCTATCTGACGGTGGTTGGCCGAGGTGGTCAGGTATACCAGGTTGGTGGCATATTTCTGGATGTCGTCGTCTTCGCTCAGCTTTTTGAGCTTGTCGATGTGTGTTTCGATATCGACCAAAGTGGTGAGCTCCCGTTTGATGGAACGCCCGCGATGCCAGATGTACATCACGGCACAGAGCAGGGCGCCCATCAGTATGGTAATCCAACCACCGTCACTGAATTTTTGCAGGTTGGCCCAGAGAAAGCACGATTCGATGATCAGGAACAACGCTGTTGCCAGGAAGACCCATACAAGCGACACGCGTTTGGCATGCAGGTAGAAGCCAATCAGCACGGTACTCATGAGCATGGTGAGGGTAATACTCAGGCCGTATGCTGCCTCCATGCGGGTGGACTCGCGGAAGTACAGTACCATGGTGATACAGCCAATCATCAGGAACCAGTTGATGCCCGGTATATACAGTTGTCCTTTCATGCTGCCCGGGAAGATCACGCGCAGGCGCGGCCAGATGTCGAGGCGTATGGCTTCATTGATCAGGGTAAAGCAGCCGCTGATCAATGCCTGACTGGCAATGATGGTGGCAAAGGTGGCAATGGCTACAGACACGAGGTAGAGCGAGTCGGGTACAATGAGGTAGAAGGGGCTGAGGCCTTCGAGGTGCTCGCCGATGTGGTTCAGCAGCCAGGCGGTTTGCCCGGCGTAGCTCAGCAGCAGCATGATCTTTACGTAGATCCAGCTGATACGGATGTTGGCGCGACCGCAGTGGCCCATGTCGCTATAGAGGGCTTCGGCCCCGGTGGTGCAGAGGAATACGCTTCCCAGCAGCCAGAACCCGCCGGGCACTTCCTGAAGCATAACCCAGGCGTAATAGGGGTTGAAGGCTTTGAGCACGTCGGGACGTCCGAGCAGGGACATCAAACCGATGGCACCGATAAATGTAAACCAGACCACCATCACGGGACCGAAGATCTTACCGATGCGTTCGGTGCCAAATTGCTGGAATGTAAACAGCACGATGAGGATGACGATCACAATAGGCTCCGTTTCGATCGTGGGATAGAATTTTTGCAGGCCTTCGATGGCGGATGAGACGGAGATGGGCGGTGTAATGATCCCGTCGGCAATGAGGAATGCACCGCCGGCCATGGCGGGGATCATGAGCCAACGGCCCCAGTACCGTCGGATGAGGGCGTAGAGGGAGAGGATGCCGCCTTCGCCTTTGTTATCGGCTTGTAATGTTATGATGACGTATTTGAGTGTCGTCTGGAAGAATAGTGTCCAGAAGATCGCAGAGAAGGCGCCGAGTGCAACGTCTTCGGTTACCTGGCGTCCGTGAAAGATGGCGTTGAGGGTATAGAGGGGCGAGGTGCCAATGTCTCCGAAAACAATACCTGCGGCAATGAGGAGGCCGGCTCCTGTCACTTTCTTATGAAAGTCTTCGGAAGAGTGAAGCGTCATATGTTGATCAATCTACCGGGGCAATATAGTTATTATCCGGAGGATTTTAACGGATCACTCCGCAGTCACATGTTGAATCAGTTTTGACAGGTCTGTTTTAAATAAATTTCGCTTATTGGAACCGTGATGTCCAGGGGTGGAAAAGTGGTTTTTAAGAGGGACGAAAAGACCCGATCGATTAACAAAAATGGGTCGGGAGAAGGGTGACCTTCGCCGGTGATACTTCAAGTCAACCCCGGGCTTCCTCCATAGATGTCCTACGGGTAAGCCACGGATGAACCACGGATGACCTACGCTCTATAAGGGTAGGACATGGTAAGATCCAGGTAAGCGCCAGGGTGACGAAGGCCTGGATTTAATGGGCACCATGAGACATGTCGGTGGGCAAAGTTTGGCGTTGTCTGGCCCTATCCGTCGGATATACCCAAAGAACTACTGAAAGATCAGATCTACATCGCCAGACGCGCGCGTCTTTAGATGAGGTCAGATAACGCGGGTCTTGAAGGAATGGTGCTCGTTGCGTTCGATGTACCCCAGGGGGTTGGTGGTTAGAATGGTTTCACCGATAGTGATCTCCGATGGCGTTTCGTGCGTGTGAGCGAAGATCCAGTGAGAGGCACCGGAGATTTCAATAAGATTATATAGTTCCGTGGCAAAGGCAGTGTTGAGCTCGCTGTGGCGGTAACGTTCGGGATAGTTCAGGAACGTGGGGCGGTGGTGGGTGATGACGATGGTCCGTTGTGTGGCAGGCGTTGTTAGTTCGGTTTGGAGATAGCGCAAGGCGTCTGCGTGAAGTGCATTGTATTCGTCGATGTTTATTTTTCGTCCATTCACCGTGATGAGCTTGAAGTCGGACATTACTCTTTTGATCGCATGTTCTTTTGCCGGGTTGATCTGCGACCAGAGCGTGGAAAATACCAGTCGGGTGTCTCGGGTAACGATGGTCGTGTTGTTCAGTAGGGTAACGTTGCTCCGGATGTTTTCCTGGAAGGTGCCTGTGCGTCGATTGAAGTCGGAGCGATAATACTCGTGGTTGCCGGGGAGCCAGTAGACGTGGCGGAAGTTGTCGGAGAGATAGTCGAAGAATGTTTTTTCTGTTTCGATGTGAGTGAACAGGACGATGTCACCGGCCAGGAGAAGAATGTCGCCGACTGGTTCCAGGGGGTGTTTGCTTAAATAATTTTTGTTGGCGGGGAATTCGAGGTGAAGGTCGGAGCAGTATTGGATTTTCATTGTCATGAAGTTAGTGAAGGGAAGTTTTATGCCGCGTAGGGACAATAGGTTTTTTTATGACGATCGAGGATAATTTATTTTTGTGACGCTTGCTTTTTGTTATCATTGCTGGATAGGCTAGTATAGGCCTACTAATAAGTGAGGTGATCGATGAAAATTCAAGTCGCGAGTGATCTGCATCAGGAATTTGGTAAAGCCGAAATTTCTCTTCAAAATGTTGACGTTGTTATTCTCGCTGGCGATGTGAATTTGGGCACAAAGGGGATCGAATGGATTAAAGAAGCTATTCCCCATGTGCCAGTGATCTATGTACTCGGCAATCACGAATACTATAAAGGCACTTACCCAAAAACGTTCAGGAAGATCATGGAAGCGGCTGCCGATACGAATGTTCACGTGCTGGAAAATGCTGCGGTTGTTATAGACGACGTCACCTTTCACGGAGCGACATTGTGGACGGACTTTGAGCTGCTTGGGAACGGGCGGGCTAATGGCATGATCTGCCAGGGACGGATGAACGACTATAAGATGATCCGCCGGGAACCGTCCTATTCAAAACTGCGCTCTGTTGATACCTATGTCATACACAAAGCGTCGTTGAGATGGTTGCAGGCTAGTTTGGAAGCGTCGGCAACGAAGAGAAACGTCGTTGTTACCCATCATGCCCCCAGTATTCAATCTGTATCCACAGAGAGCCGCGAGGATGTGTTGTCGTCGGCTTATGCCTCCAATCTTGAACCTTTCATTTTGCGACATCAACCGGACTACTGGATCCACGGCCATATTCATACGCCCACGCGCTATCAGGTCGGTGCCACGACTGTGTTGAGCAACCCACATGGATACATCGGTGACCCTTACAAGGGTTTCGATCCCGGCCTGATTATCGAGATCTGATTAGATCTATAGATTGTTCCACAACTATTGTGCGCTGCGGTTAGATGGGCTTTGATTTTCTTGTGGCGTCCTGTACTTTTCGGACATGAAACAGCGCATTGCCCAACTGACGCTTGTCGTGCGTGATTACGATGAGGCTATTACATTCTATACCGAAAAGCTTTCTTTTCAGCTTGTTGAAGATACGCGGATGAGTGAAGAAAAACGCTGGGTGGTGATTGCGCCGCCGGGCTCGACGGAGTGTTGTTTGCTGCTGGCGAAGGCTTCTAACGAAGTGCAACGGGCCAGTGTCGGTAATCAGACCGGAGGACGGGTATTTCTCTTTCTTTTTACGGATGATTTCTGGCGCGATTATCACGCGATGACGGCAAAGGGAATTCGTTTTACGGGGCCGCCGCGGGAGGAGGCGTATGGTACGGTGGTTGTTTTTGAAGACCTCTATGGGAACTTGTGGGATTTTATTCAGCCTGTTAACGCTGTGCGATAGTCCTCAGTATCTAGGCTATTTCTTGCAGGTAGGCCAATACGCGCTGTTCAGCGCGCGCGTTGCGTTGGATGGTAGAGGGCATGACGGCGTCGCGAAGTTCTTTATAATATGTTACGCTGGCTTGTACGGCTTGCAGCAGTGACTGTTTGTCGAAAGACGCCAGCGTTTGTTTCATGGCGTGCAGATCTTCTGCCGACAAGTGTTGCTCGAGCTTGCGCAAGCCTTTGGGTAAATAGCCGCGGCGGATCAGGACAAGCGGGCCTAAGACTACTTGCTGGATATAGGAGAGGAACGTGAGCGTTTCGAAGAATTCGCCACGGCCGATCTTCGTTGCAGCGTAATGTATCCAGATCCAGAAGCGATCTTCTATCCACTGGTAGTCGGGATAGGGGAATTTTGCCTGTGATGTTGCCAGTATTCCGCTCAGCTGTTCGTCGCGTTGCCAGAGGATCAACGGGTCCTCTACACGGGTGCGCATATCGGGCAACGCGACAAACTTGAGGTCGACGTGTAGCAGCGGGTCGTCGTACAGACAGATCAGGAGTCTCGGTTCGCCTACGTGCTCGCCTGTAAAAGAGGCCAGCAGATTGCCTGCTGCGCCGGCCAGCGTCTGGCGTTGTGCCAGCGGAAGTGCATCGCCGGTATGGACGATAATAAGATCGATATCCGAAAATCTATCCAGCTTATTTTCTATCCACGAGCCGCCTACGGCCAACGCACAATATCGATCGTCTGACGCCAGCAACCGAATTAGTGAATCGACAAAGGATTGATGCCCGGCGGGTATCATGTTAACGACATTAGTTTGCCAGCGCTATTTTGATGTGCTCGAGGTGATGACGCACGTGCCACGCGGACATGGAGATGGCCTGGCGCTGGTCGAGCGTGATCTTACGGACCGGGTGATAATAGGATACATTCAGTTGTGCCTCGGTGAGGGACTTTGCCAGGAATACAAAACGCTTTACAAGGTGTTCAAACAGATCGAGTGAGTCGGCTACCGGGGAATGGGTGCCGTCGTGCAGCGATACCCAGCCGTCCATGCTCACCAGGGTGAGCTCTTTGTAGTCGGGTTCGGTCAGGGCTTTCTTCATACGAAAAAGGTGGAGCATCTGCATGTCGGCAACGTGCGCCAGCAGTTGCTGGATGTTCCAGGAGCCTGGGCGGTAGGTCTTTTTCAATTCGGCCGGCGTGAGGTTTGTTGTCAGCGCGCGGTACTTAGCGGGGGCCGCGGCGACCGTCTCGATCATGGCGTCGAGCTCGGCAGGAGTAATGGTCGCTTGCGGCGTAAACGGACCGATGGGGAATTTGAGGGCAGTTTCGTCGATGGTGGTCATGGTGTCTGTGGGTTGAGATCAAAGATACGGGATTCTGCCGTACTTGGTTTCCCTCGGCTATGACTTTACGCACCGTCGCTGGGCAGACGAGTTGCCAGGTCCGAGTCTCTGCCCCGGGACGGCGCTAAGACTCGAACCAGGTTTTAGAACCATTGTTATTTATAGGCTTGTTTTAGGACTTGGGCAACGGGGGTGGTTTTGCGGCCGAGGATCTTTTCGAGGTCAGTTGTTTTGTGATCGAATTCGCCGTTGGCGATGCCTTGTCCGAAGCTGGAAACTATACCTACGATCGGGGCGGGGACGCCGTGGCTGGCCAGGGTCTGCTCGAACTCTTTTGCATCGGGAGAGACATACGCGATCTTCTCGCCGGTAACTTCCGAGAGGATGTCGGCTACCTGCGCGAAGGTGAGGGCTTCGCTGCCGTTGAATTCGTAGGTTTTATTTATGTGTGGCGCGAGGTTGGCGAGAATGATCGCTTCTGCTTCGGCGAAATCTTCGCGGGTTACAAAGGCCGTTTTGCCCGTGCCGGCAGGTTGATATACGGTTTTACTTTGCAGCAGTTGTTCTTTCGCACCGAGGAACAACGCTACGACTTCAGCGTAGAGGTTGTGACGGAGCAATGTGTAGGGAATGCCCGATTCCAGGATCCACTTTTCGGTTTGGGCGTGGGCGTTCACCACCAGGTGCAGCGGTGCGGAGGCAGATTCGTCTTTGCGTACGGTGCTGGTATATAGAATGTGTTTCACGCCGGAGGCCTTGGCTGCGTTCACGACATTTTGGTGCTGGGGCAGGCGTGCGTGTACATCGTTGCCCGACACAAAGTATAATACATCGATGCCCTGGAAGGCGGCTGCCAGCGATGCGGGGTCGTTGTAATCGCCGCGGCGCACGTCGAAGCCCTGTGCGCGGAATTGCTGCGCTTTTTCGCCTTGCACGTCGCGTACCAGTACAGCGATATTTTCGACGGCAGTCTTGTTCTTTAAGAAGGTTGCTACCGCGCTGCCGAGTCCGCCGGTGACTCCTGTAATCAATGTTTTTGCCATTTTTTAAGCGTTTTAGTGATATTCGATAGAATGTTGCTGTGCAAAAGTTTATTACTTACTTTTGGTAAGTCAAAGGTATCTGCCGGTCCGTGGCTGCACAAGAAGTTACGGCGAGGTCAGGCACTTACCTGTGGGTAACTCTTGTTGAATATGAAGGTGTTATGACTGAAAATATTTTGAAAAAATATTCGGAGACGGTGGATTGCCCCGTGCGGAACGTGTTGGATCGCTTCGGCGATAAGTGGTCTACGTTGGTGATCCTGATCCTGGGTGACACGGGCACGTTGCGTTTTAATGAGCTGCATCGATTGATGGAAACGGTGTCGGAGAAGATGCTGACGGTAACGTTGAAGAAGCTCGATGCCGACGGCCTGGTGAAACGCACGCTTTACCCACAGGTGCCGCCACGGGTTGAATACGAGCTGACGGAGCGCGGCCGGAGCTTGTTGCCGTTGTTACAAGGCCTGGTGGACTGGGCGAATGAAAATATGCCCGAGATACAGAAGTCGCGGGAGCAGTATCAGGCGGCGTAGCGAATAATTATACTTCTTGTTAATGCCTCTGATTGAATTAACCACTTTGATTCATGCGCCGATCGAACGGTGTTTCAATTTGGCTCGGAGTATCGATCTGCATAAGCTTTCAACAGAAGGTACGGATGAAGAAGCGATCGATGGTGTTACTTCGGGCCTAATTGGTATGGACCAACAGGTAACCTGGCGTGCCCGGCATTTTGGCGTTACCCAGACGCTGACATCGAAAATCACGCGTTACGAATACCCCTATTACTTTCGGGATGAAATGATGCGTGGTGCTTTTAAAACGATTTGCCATGATCACATCTTTGAGCGGTCCGGTGATCACACGGTCATGAAAGATCGATTTGAGTTTGAATCGCCGGCGGGGATATTGGGAGTGATTATTAATAAGCTAATTCTGGAGAAGTATTTACATAATTTTCTGGTAAAGCGTAATAGCCTCATAAAGGCGGTTGCAGAAGGGGAGACGTGGAAGGATTTACGTTAGCAATTGATTCTACGAGGGTATATAGGGCCCTCCCGGCACGCCCCAGCCCCAGGCGGGCATCGGTTCGTTGGTGCCGAGGGGGTTTTCTTCCAGGCTTGAGTTTATGACCGCCAGTCGGGTGCCCCACTCCAGGTAGGCCATGAAGGCCGAGCGAAATTCAGGGTCGTCGGGTAGCGCCAGCGTATCGGCAGTCTCTACCAGCAGTTTCACCCATTGCTTACGGTGGGCTTCAGTGAGGTGTTTGCCGATATGTTTCTGGATCATCTTGAAGTGGCTGCCCTCGGCGGTGCTATAGAACTTCGGTCCGCCGAAAACCTCCGCCACGAAATGTGCTACATGAAGCCGATGGTCGGGAGACATGTGTTTGAAGACGGGCTCCAGCAAAGGGTCTTGCAGCACTTTGTCATAAAACGAGGCCATAAGCTTTTCAAATACGGGCATGCCCCCGGCCCATTCATAGAGTGTAGGAACTGTCTTCATGAGGCTATAGTTAGCCTTTGTTCCCCTGAAATCAAAGCATTTGTATTGCCAAATCGTGTTAAAATACAAGCTCCATCTTTACGTTGGCAGTCACAAAGGGGCTGTCGGTCACATGGATGTGTTTGAATCCGTATTGTTCATACAGGCCTATCGCCGTTTGAAGTTGGTCGTTGGAAAAGAGAATAATCTTTTTGGCGCCAAGCGTGCGGGCGGTGTCGAGACATTTCTCCAGCAGTAATTTGCTGATGCCTTTGCCGCGCCAGGGAGGTACCACCGTCATTTTGGCGAGCTCGTAAACGCCGTCATGCTCGTGAATGAGGGCAGCGCTGCCGATGATTGCACCGTTGTCTTCCGCCAGGTAAATCACGCCTCCGGTGTTGATAATCGTGCCTCGCGGGTCGTCGAGCATTTGGATGTCATGGCTTTCGAGGAGTTGGTATTTTTCAAGCCACTCCACGTTGATGCGTTTGAAGTCGGAAGCGTGGGCGTCGGTGTAGTCGATGATGCGGGACATACTTCTTTACAATATAGCAGGTAAAGTCCGAAATCAGCGCGTAAAAAACAAAACACCCACGGACGTGCCGCGAGCGTTTTGTCGGATAGACGCAAGGTATTACCGGTTCGCCTTTTTTCCGAAGAGGCGTTCTGTCATTTCCGGCAAGCGCAGGCATGCGCCGATCCAGATAATGCTCTCCAGAATGACTGGAAACAGGATATCCTGGTTGTGCTGCAGGTGTGTGGCGATGGCGCCGCCCAGGTACGAGGAAAGCAGGAGGAGCCCCGGCATGGCTGTTCTCGGTAAAACGAATAATACTGTGGAAAGTAATTCGATCAAGCCCAGCACGCGATACGTAGCGGGAGACAGTCCGAACGAAGTGCCCATTTGTATGGAATGTTGTGACAACGCTATCTTATCGATGGCAGAGGCGGCAAGCGCGAGTGCCACTGTGCCGCAAAGAATCCAGCTTGTTATGCTTTTTGCTTTAGAGCTCATGACCATCGTTATTTTATTGTCATGCCTCCATCGATGAAAAACTCGCCGCCGGTAATGAACGATGACGTTTCGTTGTTAGCCAGATACAAGATCAGGCTGGCTACATCGTTGGCGGTTCCCGTTTTCGACAGGGGTACTTGCCGGATCACGGCCTCCCGCATGCCTTTCAGCGTTTGCTCGTCAAAGCCGAACTTGTGTACAATATCGGTATCGGTCGGTCCGGGGCTGACGACATTTACGCGGATCTTTCTTGGAGCAAATTCCACGGCGGCAATTCGCATGAGCGTATTGAGCGCCGCTTTGCTGGCGGCATAAACCGACGTGCCGGGTGTGGACATCGAGGCGCTGTTGGACGATATCATGACGATGGCGGCACCGTCTTGTAGGATCGGAAGGAACTTCTGGACAGCAAAAAAAGCGCCTTTGAAGTTTATGCCCACCATGGTGTCGAATGTCTCCTCGGACGTTACCGCGATCGGCTGAAAGGCGGCCACGCCTGCGTTCACGACGAGAATATCAACCTTTCCATAGTGTGATGCTACATAGCGCACGAGGCCATCGGTGTCTGCCAGCGTGCCTTGATCGCCGTGGTAATGATCTACTTCCAATGACTTCGCCGCGACGTGCAGCGGTTCTTTTCTTCGCCCTGTAATGACCACCTTCGCGCCTTGCTGTTTTAATGCCTGCGCCGTGGCAAACCCGATGCCGCTGTTGCCACCTGTGACTACCGCGACCTTATTTTCAAATGCATTCATGATTTTTGAATTATACATGCGAAACTATTGGCGCTGTAGGGTAAGTTTGTTATCTGTTACAGATTGGTTACTAGTTACAAAAATGTTACTATGGTAAAACATGCAAAAGACTGCGATGACGCGCACTTTGCCGTACAAGACACGCTCTATGTCATCGGCGGCAAATGGAAGATGGTGATCCTTTCTATTCTCGTACGGTTTGGTACAAAGCGTTTTGGAGAACTGGCGCGTCTGACGGGTATTTCGGCCCGCATTCTTTCAAAGGAGCTGAATGAGCTGGAGCAAAACAAGCTGATCAGCCGCAAGGTATGCGATACCAAGCCGATCACGGTCGAGTATTCGGCTACGGCGTATTCCAAATCCCTGCACGAGGTTATTAATGCGATGATCAAGTGGGGGAGGAACCATAAGAAGAAGATCCGGGAGAAGTAACAGGTGCTACCCTATCGATAGGAGGATAACGTGGTTGTCGTCGACCAACATTGTCAGGCTATCGCGAATTGCTTTTATTCCGAGGATTTCTCCTTCCACTAACGCCGGGTCGTCTTCTTCTGCAAAGTCTATGTTGAATGCCCGTAATTCCTCGGTCGTGAGCTGCTCCGGTGTTAATTTGTCCAGGTATTGTTGACGGTGCTTGTGCGTCAGGATGAGGTTGGTGTCGCCGCGCTTTTGTGAGATGTCGTCGGCGATTTCATCGTGCTCACTTTTCATGAGGTCAATTCCTTTTTCTTCCAGGAAAGAGAGCAGCGTGGCAAATACATGACCGGAGGCCTGGAAGTCGATCACTTCGCGACTGTTTGCCGCGAGCCAGCGGGAGTACGTATCGACGGTCTTTTTCGACAGCCAGGTCTTCTGGATTTTGGCTTCGGCGTTTGACAGCAGCGCGGGTAGCTTATCCGTTTCGAGCAGGCGGAAGGTAGCGATGGACGACATGTGTGTTATCGGTTATTTCATGGTTGTTATTCCTTTGCTGAACGCTTCCTTCTGAAATTTGGAAGTAGTATCGCTGTATAGATCGGACCAGACGGACAGGGTATTCGTGTCGGGTTCGAATCGGATAACAAAGGAATGGTAGGCGTTTTTTTTAACGTCGGTCGCTTCGCCGGTCACGCCGATATCAAAATCGGAGTATGCGATCTCGGTGATCAGGAGGTGCCGGTGTGCATCGGCAGTCGTTTGGTACAAAATGGCGTAGTCGCCGATCTTGGTGGCTGTTCGAAGCGTCGACACCAGGCTATCAAAATCGATAGGGGAGAATTTCTCCCGTTTCCCGTACGGGATGTCAAGGGCCTCAGCAACGCCTGCCGCTTTTGTGCCGTCTTTTTTGAGGGCGTTGATTAAACTGCCGACGGAGGATTTGTCAACGGCGGACATGATCTTGCGATAAACGACATAAGAGGTTCCGGCGATGGCGAGCAGTGCGAGCCAGATGAGTTTTGAAGGGATTCCCATGGGATATACAATTGCAGGCTAAATATAATGGAATTGCGATAATTTGTTCGTAGTATCGATTTGTGAAGCGCTTCTCGACGTGGAGGGGATAAATATAAGATCGTACATTTGAGTTATGGAAAATATTCTGCTGACCGGTGGTACCGGTAATCTGGGTAAAACGGTTGTAAAGGTCTTGTCCGACGCGGGCTATCACCTGCACCTGGCCGTACGGAAGAATGTCGAAGAGACTGCTTCAACAGTATCGTACTATCCGACGGACCTGGCCGACAGCGGGCAGGTCGGCACCTTTGTGCAGAAGGTTGTCGATGGAGGGAAGCGCATCCAGGCGGGAGTATTTTTGGCGGGAGGCTTTGCAGCAGGTAACCTGGCAAAGGCGACGATGGAGGATATCGAAGGGATGGTCGAAGTGAATTTCGCCACGGCGTTCAACGTTGCGCAGAAGCTGATTGCGCATTACCGCACCGTTGGCGGCGGCCGGCTGGTTTTTGTCGGCTCCAAAGCGGCCATGGATTTCAACTCGGCGAGTAACAACCTGGCGTATTCGTTATCGAAGCAGATGCTGTATAACTTTTCTGCGCTGATCAATGCGTCGGAGAAGGCTCATGGCATTACATCACATATCTTGCTGCCGGGCACGATCGATACGGAGACCAACCGCGGCTTTATGCCGAACGCGGACTTTTCAAAGTGGGTAAAGCCGGAGGTTATCGCGGGTGTGGTCAAAGATCTTGTTAGCGGGAAAGAAGAGCGGGCGGTGATCGGGTTCTGACACGGGGTCATTAAGTTTGGAGTAAGCATATATTTTTTTGAAATGGACATTTGTCAATCTTGCAAAAAGAACCCCGTTGAGGTCATCGATGATAGTGATAACCCCGCGTATCCCTATAAGGTTTGTACTGGTTGCCATGAACGGTTGGTAAGCCGGGCGCTGCGTCCCCGGGAATATTTCAACCTGGCCGCCCTGCATGGCATAACGTATCACCTGTGCGACGATTTTTACGATGATGATGGCACCGCTTGTGACCCTGAAATAGAAGTAGTGTTCGATCCGGCCCTGGCCTTTCCAGCACTGGGTGAGCTGCGTGACCTGCCATCGATCGTTGATTATGCCATTGTAAAATGGAGTGTGCCCGATGACGCGGTTCAGGCAATTACACAATTTGAAAAGAAAGAAATCCTGCGCGAGCTCGACAAACGGTTGAGCCTGAACAGGGGGCTTTCTTCACGGATCTATGAGCTTGTGGCCGTGACGCTTGGTGGGTATGCGGATGAGTGGATCGTCAGGCAGTGGGAGGCAAGAACAGAGGACGATTTCCCCATGTATGCCGAGGCGTTGGCAAAGTGCCTGGAGCCGGACCTGGGCTTTGCGCTGTATAGCCAACAGGTTGAGCGGATGGAGCAGCCCGGCGGGATGGTAGACGCAATGACGGGTTTGATCTACTTTCAGTCAAAGGCAGGGTTGCAGTGGATCGAGGCGAATGTGGGGCGGGTATCAAACATATCGAATGAATGGGGCTACCTGGCAGTTGCCTCTCAGTTTGATTGGCCTACGGCCAAGCGATGGCTGGAGGGTGGAAGACCGTTAAGCCTCATTGCGCTCGATGCGCTGGGTAATTGTGCTGTTACCTCAGAGACCGTGAATAGTACGCATTGGCTGCAGAACAATCCACAGCGGTTGCTGGCTCCGGATTCCGTGGAAGAGATGAATCGTGTTCTTCTGCAGTATGGTGAAGTAGATAAGGTGCCTCGTGTTCGTTCGAAGATCAGTTACATCATCGACAGTTGGGAGCGGATTTTGAAGTGATAGCGTATTTTGACACAAATCACCTCTGTTGATGTCACGATCACAACCTCTGTGTTATGCATCGCCTGCCGATATTTGTAATATCAATTTAAAGGATTACAAACTAAAACTTGAAATTTATGTCTAACAGCGTTTCATTACATCGCATACTAAAAGCAACACCGGAAAAAGTATTCCGGGCGTTTACACAAGCATCCGCCATCGCGTCGTGGTTGCCACCGTACGGATTTATCTGTACCGTCGACCATCTCAAAGCAGAGAAGGGTGGTACATTCAAGATGGCATTCGAAAACTTTTCAACCGGCAACAGCCATTCCTTCGGCGGTACCTACATAGAATTTAAACCCGGTGAGCTGTTGAAGTATACCGACAAATTTGACGACCCGAACCTGCCGGGAGAAATGACCACGTCTGTTTCCCTTCGGCAAACTATCGCCGGCACAGAGATCAAGATCTTACAGGAAGGAATCCCGGCCGCCATACCGGCAGAGATGTGCTATTTAGGTTGGCAGGAATCGCTGGAAAAGCTGGCGAAGCTGGTTGAGCCGGTGATTCCGGATGCTTAACACAACGCGCGGGTCAATGTGGAAGAGGCCGAAATTGTCGGCCCTTCCGGGTCAGAGGGTAAGCGTCAGCAGGTTGGTATCGCGGATGTAGGCCGTGGCGCCCTGCCATTGGATCTTCACCCACACGTCTTTGCGTCCCAGGATCTCGACCCGGTGGCCGCCACCGACTACCGACACAACGCCTGCTCCGGGCGACGGACCGTCCATCAGCACCGTGTTGTCGTGCGCCACAATGCCGTTCTCGCCCCGGTTACTCAGGAAGCCATGCATGCCGAGCGATCCCAGCACCAGGAACAGTAGCACCAGCGCCACCACGGGGTTTCTTTTCTTTCGGCGCAGCACGAACGCAATGCTCAAAAAAAGCACGGCCAGGGCCATCAACGATAGCCCAATAGGCCAGCGGAAGTCGTGGTAGAACGACAGGGCCTGCACGGCGTCGGTTTGTTTGTAGCCCTCCAGGTTGTATTTCCCGGCCAGCTCTTCCATTTTATCAAGTACGGCCTGGTCGTTGGTGGCGTCAAAATAGAGGTTCAGGTAGAACAGCGCCTGCCCCGCCTGCCCGAGTCCCTCTTCGATGTAGGCCATTTTGAGGAGCATGGCGGGCGTATATTGGTTGGAGGCAAAGATGGCGCGGTAGTGCTCCATGGATTGCGTATAGCGCTTCCCTTTGAAAAGAGAATCAGCGGTTTGCAAACGAAACGACGATGTTTGCCCCGTCGCGGTCCCGGCAAAAAAGAGGAGGGAAGAGAAAATTATGAAAATAATTTTTGCGGGGAGTATTTGCTTATTAATCATGTCGTGTTACCTTTGCAGCCTCAATTACGGAAAATACCCCGAAATTGACAAGAATTAGAAGATTTCTTGATTCCGTAGCTCAGCTGGTAGAGCAATACACTTTTAATGTATGGGTCCTGGGTTCGAATCCCAGCGGGATCACGCGGTAGTAATCAACAACACTCAAAACCGCTCAAACAGAAAGTTTGAGCGGTTTTTTTGTTTTATACCCATCAGATAAGCACTTAAACACTCAAACAAAAGTGAGTAATTCGGTGAGTACTTTTCACCACTTACATTTACTCACCGAATAAGCTGCAATGCGCTGAATGACAGTGTATTGCAGGCGCTCAAATGCTGTCAAAAACACTCAAAGAACACTCATGACAGCAACTTATTCGGTGAGTAAATATGAAAAACAGGCAAACGTTCTCAATCCTCGTCTGGGCATACCGTGGCAAGCAAAAAGAAAATCAAGCCACTCTCTACGCCCGCATTACAGTTAACGGCAAGCGTGCAGAAATTTCACTGAGCAGGAAAGTAGACCCCGCTCTTTGGGACGAAGATAATTGCCGCGTCAAAGGTGCCTCGGCTCACGCCGACGAGACAAACGAGTTCCTCGATCTTGCAAAAGGTGAGCTGCGACAAACCTTCCTCATGCTCAAAGCCACCGGCGAGACAGTTACTGCGGAGGCAATCAAAAACAAATACCTGGGAGTAGAAGAGCATCGGAAATTCCTCCTCGAAGTCTTCAAAGAGCACAACGAGCACTCCAAAGCATTAGTCGGTACCGATCTTGCCCAGGGCACGTATAAAAGATACTTGGTCACCTATGGCAAACTACAGCGGTTCATCAAGACCCGGTATAAAAAATCCGATGTTGCTGTCAAAGACTTGGGCTACGAGTTCATCAGCGACTTTGAATTTTTCCTTAAAACGTCCGACAAGATCGCACACAACACATGCCTGCAGTATGTCAAGATCTTGAAGAAGATCTCCCACCTGTGCGTACTCAAAAAATGGGTCGTAAGCGATCCGTTCCAAGGATTCAAATGTATCGGCGATGAGGTAGAGCGGGAAATACTAAACCAAGAGCAGCTCCAAACGCTCATGCAGAAGACATTCCCGTCCAAGCGCTTGGAAGAGGTTCGTGACGTTTTCTTGTTTAGTTGCTTCACGGGATACGCCTACGCCGACGTGCGCAAGCTCACGCCCGACGATATAGGCACAGGCCTCGATGGCGAGCGCTGGATTTTCACGTCCAGGACAAAGACGAAAACTAAATCCAATATCATGCTGCTTCCAGTTGCTCTGCAACTGATTGAAAAATATAGAGATCATCCTGTCTGCGTCACCCGGGGCACGTTGTTCCCCGTCAAGAGCAATCAGAAATACAATGATTACCTGAAAGAGATTGCCGCGCTATGCGGGTTTAAACTTGAACTCACCACGCACATTGCCCGACATACGTTTGCTACTACGGTAACGTTGTCCAACGATGTGCCGATCGAAACTGTCAGTTCCATGCTCGGGCACAAGAGTCTCCGTACAACCCAGATTTACGCAAAGGTCGTCCAGGCGAAAGTCAGTAAAGATATGAAGCAGTTGCGCGGCAAACTCTTCGATCCGGCTTCACAAGAAGTAGTTCCTGCAACCAAACCAGGCACGGCAGCATGAATTACGAATCATATAACGCTGTTGCCGTCAGCTCAGACGATAGCATATTCGCGTTTACCAGCATCGGCCCTAAGGGCGAAATAAAGAAAATCGTCGCCATCGTGCCTACGAAACGGCCGGGTTACTATAATCTCGGATTTGGAGATCTCCATGCAGACAGCTCGATGCCCGATGATAAAGTTGTCACTAGCAATGGAGACAGAGACAAGATTTTGGCCACCATCGCGCAAATTGTAGACCGCTATACAACCAGATACCCGCGCCGCTGGCTATACCTGCGAGGCAGCACCGCTGCGCGATCGCGGTTATACCGCATGGCTATCAACGCCAACCTTGCAGAGCTGTCGGCAAAGTATGAAATTCTCGGAGCCTTTGAAGATAAAACACCTCAACCCTTTGCCTCCGGCGTGCCATTCGATGTCTTTTTGATTAGAAGGAAAAATTACTAACTTTAATGTATGAAAACACAGCAGTCAAAGAACACGAAAGTGAAATTCATTGTGGATAAACGCCTTGATGGAATTGACGTGACTAAAATGTTCCCAGAGCAACTAGCCGCCGCCAATAAGCATTTAGAGAAAATCAAGCTTCCTCAGACGAAGTAATAGTGGCAGAGAACCCCATACAAAAGGGATGGCACCAGCCATCCCTTTTGTATTTAAAACACTCCAATTGTATGATACATGAGGGAGTGAATTAATTAATCCCCGAATACATATCGAATAAACCATCGAGGGCGGCCCAACAACCCAAAGCCGCCCCGATGGCACCGCCGGCTACCCCGCTTCCTTCAAACTCCCCGGCTGTCCTGGTGAAAGAGAAATCACCAGCTTATCATCAACATAATCCACAACTACCCGGGCACCCGCTTCAAAGCCAACCTGCCCCAGCCATAATCCGCGCAAGCGCAGCTCCGGCACCCATACACCCCGCGACTGCTCGCGTTCCTGGTGTCTCTCACTTACCGTCAATGTCCGCTGTTTAAAAGCGCCCACTTCGTTGCTTACAATTTGCTCCCTATCGTCAGTACGCATAATTGTCAAAGCTATCCAACCACAGTTCGTCACTATTTTCAACATCCGCAGCATTGTGTACAAAGTCAGAAGTTGCTACAGGCTGCGTGCCCCGATGCGATTTAATCACCTCATAAACGTCGCTCGCCACCTCTCTGTAGTTACTCATGTCTGCCTTCACCCGCGCGGCATACCGCTGCACCAAGTCCAGGTACCATTGCCAGCCGTCGTCTGGTATTCGTAGCGTTGCCAAACTGCTATGAAGCGCATAACCCAGTTGATACTCCAGCCTCTTCATCTCCGCGTCATGGTTGCGTTGCAATACTTTGCTTTCAAATTCATACGGCCGATGCGACTGTTTTATGATGTTCTGTTTATAGGCTTTCAAAACTTCGCCAAGAACGTATAGTGGCGTTCCCTTGGCGGGTTCGCTAACAACCTCTTTCCATTTGCCAAATTGCATGTTTTAAGATTTTAAAATTTCAGATAACTTCTTACGGATTGCCTTCATCTCTTTACGGAACTCCCTACGTCTAATAGCATAGATGGTATCCTCCGACCTGTAACCTCCACTGTTCAAGAACGCCAAACTTTCAGGGTCAACTATCACACCGCTCCGGATAAGGTGCTCCTCCAAACGCAGTCCCATATAGACGTTAAACGCTCCGCGGGTAATGTCCTCCGGTCTGTCGCCCAATCGTATCGCCTGTTCGTCTACCTTGTTCAGATAAGCCTGTATCGTCACCAGGTCATATTCACCCGGCTTCAAACCACACGGTCCCACGTTTTTGTCACGCTCAACACTGCGTCTAAACCTCATGTCCTCCCTCGTGATCCGAATGTCGTCATGAATCACCGCAAGAGCCTCCACTATGTCTGGCGGTATTGTAAAACCTCCGTATTCCAAATTTTTTACATACATGTTGTTAAAGGTTACTTGTTACACAATTTTTTCACTTTTTGCCATCTTGTTTTGCCTCCAACGGCCGCCGTCAGTATGTATATTCCATACGTTTCGCCGGCATCATATTGTGAGTAATTAACGTTTAAGGGTCTGTGCGCACATCGCCTTGTTGATGATATTAAATTACGGAGTGGCTATGGTATATCTCTTCCCTTCAACGTTCGCTTTTAACTATGCTTCGTCTGTATTTAACCACGCATTGGGTATACTATTTCCCTAAAATTGATTTGAAAACCCCTATTGCGGAGACATTAAAAAGTATATATTTGTGATATGACCGATGCGCCAAAAACAAGCAAGACCATCCATCATGGCAGGAACGTAAAACGCTTCCGCGAAATGTTGGGTTATAAACAAGAAGCCTTTGCCGATAAGCTGGGGGGAGACTGGACCGTGAGAAAGATTTCCTACTACGAGAACAAGGAGGTAATCGAAGCCGAACTCATCGATGAGTTGGCCAAAGCTCTAAATGTTCCTGCAGAAGCTATTCTTAATTTTGACGAAGAGAAGGCAGTGTACAATATCCAGCACAACTACGAGGGTGCTCAAGTTAGCAACAGTCCCAATTATCAGTATAACAGCCAGTGTACTTTCAATCCACTCGACAAATACGTTCAGTTGGTCGATGATAACAAGAAGCTGTATGAGGATAATAAAACACTCTACGAGGCGCTCTTAAAATCAGAGCGCGAGAAAAACGCCTTACTCGAAAGGCTTCTTGCCGAGAGATCAAAATAGCCCATCCCGCCGCCGAAAGGTGGCTTTTTTATGATCAATACCGTGTCCGCACACGGAAGCCGGTCATCATTATTACTCTACTTTTCCCTATAAAGTATACTTTTTGGGGAAACGTAGTTCCCCACCCGCCCGCCCCAAACCTGGACTTAAAAGTATACATTTCCCAATTTGGTATAACTTTTGGGGAAACATTCCGTTTTGTACAATATACTGTCCAATCACCCCAAGACCATGAAAACGTTGCACCAAGCGAGTAATCTGGAGATCACCCATTTACTCCAACCAAACATCCTTTACTGTAACTGGACCGGCCCACAAACAACGGAAGGCATAATGCGATCCGGCGCCATTATACTCGACCTCCAGGCACAGCACGTCTTCCAAAACATTTTGAACGACAATACCCAGGTCGTTGGACCCTGGCACCTGGCCGCCCGTTGGACCGCCGACGAATGGTTTCCTGCTATGGTCGGCGCCGGCCTATCACAGTTCGCATGGATACTATCTCCGGACATATTCGCCGAAGCCTCCGCGAAACGCGCACTACCTACCGGCGACCTGGTCACGACATTTAAATCCTACGAAGAAGCCTTCGCCTGGCTAACGCATAAGCCGTAAGGCCACACCATTTTTTTATTTCGCTGTCCTGCCAGTGCCTCCGCGCCGCCGGCCTGGGCCTGCCATGACTTTTTTATCTCTCCGATACTGTTAAATGAAAACGATAGTCAAACAAAAATCCCGATACGAGTTACAACGACTCGAAAATGTAATCATCAAAGACCTCGCCCTTTTCTTCAAACATACGCCCGACCTCGAGCACGAATTTCTCCCCGACTTTTTAGCGATTGTCAATGAGGAGGTGCAGAGCGTTAAAGAAAACCTCACTCTTAGCCCCCTGGCCTTCGACAAACCCGCCGATCGCCGCCGCTACATTCGGTACCATCACCACGCCCTTTTAACCTTAGCCGGCCAATTGCTAAGATACGCAACCCCAGCCGACCTGGACCATGTCCGGCTCCAGCCCGGTCCCCAGACCCTCAGCCAGATTCTCTACCATGCCATCGAAGATCTTCTCGACTTCATTCGCACACACTTCCCACAACACATCGACCAGGATGCGTGGCTCCCGGTTTCCTACCAGCTGATCGTGCGCTACCGCCTTTGCAACGATCTGCCCACACTCCGCACCGCGTTGCTACGCCGTGGCGTAAGCCTCGACCTGGTAGCCGTCGCCATGCTTCCGCTTACCCAGCTTACCGGCGACACGGACCCTAACCATGTCACGCACCGCACGGTCGCCTACCTCGACCAGCTCAAGAAGCGCCTCTTCCGCCTGGCGGCCTCGCCTGTAGGCAACCCCAACAGGCAGCTCGTCGAACTGCTCTGCGAGCTTAATTTCAATTCCCCCGAGTTTGTCGCCTATTGCATCGCTTACATGAAATACGACCTACGCAACGTCCTTCCCACGGCCGACGGCGGACCGATGGTATTATACCGGTTCCGGAAACTTCTTCTTCAAATCCAGCCTGCCTCGGCCGTGGCTCTCCATCCCTCGCTACCTCCACTGCAGGAAAGACTCTGCGCCTGGATCGATGCCGAACTTTCCTATAGCGAATCAACCCTGCGGCCGCCCAACGCTACGCCTGTCCCTGACGGCCTGGGCCTTATTTCGAAGATCATTATCATCCTCACCGGCGGGCAACTCAGCTATTTCTTCGGTGTCATGCTTGAGGAGCACATTGTAACCAACAAAAACAAGACCCAGCTTGGAAGGATTCTATCTGCCGTTTTTCACACCACGTACGACGGCAAAAAAGCCGACAGCTACCGGCAACAATTCTACCGGGGCGATCTGGGAATCATGAGAGCCGTTGAGTCCGTTTTAGATAGAATGCTCCAGCGCGTCCGTAAAGACATAGCCAAAAGCGTCCTGCCGTAAAATTTCTTAAAAATATTTTACTACTCATTCTCGCTCAAAGAGACACAAACTTTATCACGTTTCTTCCGCTCGTCATTTCCATTGATCATTTATACCTGTTTTTGACCAATACACAGTCTATACACACTTTTGTGTGTATGGACTTGTATTGTTCTAACGCTTTCATTTGCCACTATCAAACTCTAAACAGTTACGTATGGCAACAGCAAACATTGTTACCCTGGAGGACCTGGAAGTCTTCAAAAAAAACTTACTCAACGACCTGGTTAACATTCTCACCGAACGCAAAAACAACCCCTCCCGGGAGTGGCTAAAATCCGGCGACGTTCGACGCATCCTCATGATCTCGCCCAACACGCTGCAACAGCTACGGGCGAGTGGCAAACTTTCGTTTACCAAGATCGGCAGCATCTACTTCTATGCTTACGCTGACATCGCCAGGATGCTCGAAGAAAACAAAGCACCTACACGAGACGAATACGCGGCCCAATTCGACGATACGCCACCCGTAAAACCACGCAGAAAGTCATGAACTATATCTATCTCATCAGAGGTTGGATGCAGATCATGCGCGAGGACGACCGGACCAGAACCCAGCACTTCGCCCTATACATGACGTTGTTTCAGGAGTGGAACTTCAAATACTTCCGTAACCCGATAGTTCTCAAGCGTGACGAGATCATGCAGCAGGCATGTATCGGTTCCAAGAACTTCTATCTCAAGACGCTCAAGGAACTTGACGAGTGGGGCTACATCCGCTATGAACCGTCCTACGATGCGCGTCAAGGCAGCCGGGTCTACCTACACGTATTTGATATAGGTGGCAGTACAGGTAGCGATACAGGTGGCAGTACAGGTAGCGATACAGGTGACAGTACAGGTAGCAGTATAGGTGGCGATAATGGTCGCAGTAATGGTAGCGGTAATGGTCGAGAGACCATATATAAAACAAATACAAACAGTATAAACAAATTAAACGGTATAAACAAATTAAACGGTATAAACGCTTATGGCACAAGCAATGAAAATTCAAATTTTGTTGACGATCGGGGGACGGACGCGCACGCGCAAGCAACTGGTCCCGGTAATCATCGTCGGAAAAGGGAAACTTCCGGGGGGCGGGGGGCCGGCCGCGGCCACGACATCCCGACCTCAGTCCACGAAGCCCAAGAACTGTCTCGTATACCCAGCTCCGCGCCCCCGCGCCTTCTTCTAATGGCGTGGGGCGGGGGGGGGGTGGAA
>NZ_JAHESC010000068.1 GCF_018598185.1 Dawidia soli | reverse complement strand
CGACAAATTCGACTATGCCGCGCTTAAGAAAAACCATGAACGTTTCAGAAGAAGATCTGTCCCGGACGACGAAACACGCGCATACCCCATCCTCCGAAATCCCGACGATGTTCACAAAGAAACGATCCTGGCAGAACGGATAGAATTTGCCAGCCGGCTGGTGACCACCCGTGCCGCGTCTGACGAGTTTGATACACTCCTGGAAAAACTTACATTCGCCGCCGAGCAACTGACGCTCTACGGCGACCCGACCTCGAAAGTAAAAATGTTGCGGGTCATCCAGCGGCTGCCGGCAGAAAAGTTCACGACATTCCTGCGCCTCCTGCTCAATGACGACGTCACCTGGGTGCGGGAACAAGCCCAGATCGTGGCCGCCCACCGCGCCGGCAGCGCTATCAATTCGACATTACCGCTGGACACCGTCGTGGCGTATGGCAACGGTGACATCCTTTCCTCTTTTCGTCAAAAGATCAGCGTGGCAAAAAAAATGAAGTCACCCCGCGCGATCATCGCCAATGCCACCGCGGTCATACTCTTTGTGCTCCAGCTTTCGATACTTTCCAGTCTGGCACCCCTGGCGGCGCCGCGCGCGACAGACGCGTTAACCACATACGTAACACCCATCATTGCCCGGGAGCGGGTAACTTTCGCCAGAATCAGACCGGCACAACCCGCCGGTGCCAAACAGCTCAAGGCATTATACGCCGAGATCGACGCAGCCAGGAAAGTACTGCGGCAATGGACACCCGTCGCCCTGTGGATGATCAGTGGCGTCATGATGCTCCTGGTCGTATTCGGCGTCACGCCCTATTGGATGATCACCGTTCGCGGATTCCAGGCCTATACATTGCTCTTCCTGATCTTCTGCCTCTGGCTCATCGCACCGATGGCCACGATAAAGTCTGTGCTGTTGGCGTTGGTAGCCTTTATCATGGCCATCGTCTGGTTACACGAAATTATTGTACTCCTCGCCATGGCGTGCGTTATACCCGTCTGGGCGATCTTCACCGGCATGATGGCCGCCGTTACCGCCACCTGGGCGAAAGACAGCTCCTATCTCAAGCAAACGTTCAACACGTGCTGGTCACAATCTTCGATCCCGAGGCTCAGGGACCTGACAGGCGTCAATGGCCTCCTGACGTATAGTATGTTAGCTGTTGCCGCCTTCGCTGTTGTAATGGCGCTGATCATACGGTTTATTCTCGACCAGACATTCCTGCCGGATCTCTGGAATAGCCTTCCCTCGCTGAACTTTCACTGGCCGGTCATCACCGCGGCCGGGGTCGTTTGGGGGATCTTCATAATCCTCATCGCACTTGTCTGCCACCGGGTCCTTGTTTTTTTAGTAGTTCGGCTCCGTTTCCCCACGGATAAATATGAAATGATACCAGCCCGGAAAAAGTTAACAAATGCGATCGTGTATTTGCTTTCCGCGGTTATACTGCTCGCGGTGGGGAAGAGCTTTGGAAAATTCCGGATCTTCGTGGAAAACATTCCGGACCTGCCCATTCCTAACATGATGCGATGGGTTATCGGAATCCTGATCCTCACCGCGCTCTTCCTGTTGCTGCGGTCGCTGATCACGGCCAGCCGAAAAATGTGGCCGCGTGTTCGCGCTGCCCTCGATCTCAACGAACGCACGATGACACCGGAGGAATTCAAGCTTCTGATCAGCATCAGCCATCCGGCAGACCAAAACCGGATGCTAAAACTAGCGTCCCCCCAATTCCTGAATGTAACCGTATCCAGCTTCCTCAAACTCATGATCGAAATAGAGCCCGACATTCAAAGAGAACCGGCACGCAGCATGTATTTCCGAAAAAAGGCGGAGATCCAGGAGCTCCTGCGGCAGGATCGCGGGTAAGCGAGCGAATGACCAGCACGCTAATCCGAGGCCAGCGCTTCCCAGAAATCGCGGTTGGTCTTGCTTTCCGTCTTTTTTTGTTTTGCCGCGCTTAACGCGTGGAGGAAATCAAGGTCCGTTTCCTTTTCGATGGAGTCCACGGGGACCATGTAATCGAACAGATCTTTTGATGGCAGGTCTTTCTTGCTGGTCACGTGTGGGAAGAGGAATGCCCCGGTAATGTAATCGCCTGTCTTTTTATCCTGGTAGATCAGGATCTGGTAAAATTTGTCGGGTATGGCAATACCGGTCGCCCCGTGCTTGTTCGTCAGGATTTTGCACTGGTCCGGATTGCTGACAATAGCCCCGGCGTATACGTTCAATTCTTTTGATCTACGACCGCCGACAAGGTCTTTACGGATGAACGTTTCGAGTTTATACCAGGGCCCGCCGGCACCGTTGAGCGCGTCCTGGTCCTGCGGACAGATGTTGGACATGTAATTGGCCTGATACACCGTCTCGTCGTCGTAGGGGTCTTTGTGAATATCCTCCGCGTTGGAATAACGCGAATTTCCGTCGCGGTCGCCACCCATGGCAAAAAAGGGCGCCATGTGTCCCCGGGCGTAGTTCGTACCGGTGTAATCGCTTGTACGAACAGGATCAGGGGTATCGATGTCTGTCTTGAACGCACTAAAGCGTTTCTCCCTTTTCGGTCCTTTGAGATAGTCCTTTTCAATGTGGTAGCAGACCCACTCCGGGATCCGGTACGTGGCATTGTACCGCATGACATATCCCTGCCGTACATAGACCGGCACATTGCCGTCAGGCTGACCTCCGACGACATGTTCCCTATACAATTTCTTCTCCGACGCCGACAGGTTTGAAAACAGCTGTTGGGCGTTGCCCGGATGCTGCACCCCCGGCAGCGCGATGACCACGGCAAAAAGTATAAACCTCTTCATCACTATTTACTTTCGGTGGTTTTCAGGAACACATACGTTCCGTTGCTGATGCCGAGCAACAACAGCTGGGTTTCGTCAAACAGCGGCATGCTGTAATCGAAGATCACAGACCGGATGAACGCCACGCCAAAGACAACGTTGAATATAAAAACCTGGAACCGGTTTATATTGATGCCGTAAGCATCGGAAAGGATGTCCTTAAAGAAACTGCCCGTGGTGAGTCTGGACTCGACCAATTCCCCGGCGGTGCCGTTCCCCGCCGCGGCAATCTCCTTTTGTTTGCTGACAGCGCTCGCGGCGGCAAGCGTGGTGGAGCTGATGCCCAGCAGAATAAGCGCCGTCGTGTTAATGGAGTTCAGGTCCGTCGTGTATGCCCATATATAGATAAAGCTCGAAACGACGATAAACGTCCAGAAGGCCATCTGGGTCTTCCCGAAACTGTACGACGCCTGGAACCTGGCCGTCACGGCATCGCTGACAAAGGGCAGGCTGTCCTTGATCAGGGACGGGAACTGAAATACGATGATTAAAAAGAAGAGTATAAACCCCACGATCAGCACAAGTCCGATCGTGCTCCAGTCTTTTATATCCGCAAAGAATACCTTCACGCGGATCGGATAGTTAACAGCATTCTCGCCGGCCTTGATGCCGAGCTGTATTTCTTTGGTCGCGCCGTCCTGGAGGTTATACAGGAGCTTTCTGCTCTCCTGGCCGAGCGCATCCTCGAGGAACTGAAAGCGGACAACCCCCGATTCCATATTCTCGACATAGGCGGCAAATTCCGGAATGGGAATATTATTGAACAGGATCCTCACGTCCTTCAGCAGGATCTGATTTTCCGTCAGGAAATCACCGAACCCGGGGATATCAAAGACGATCACGTCATTCTCGACAATCGTTTCATTCTTGATCGGGAACGACAGCGTGTCGCGCTCAATGTAAATACCGTCGATGATCTGGATCGCCTTTTGCGCATGGCAACCCATCGAAAAGAAAATGAGTGCCAACAGCAATCTTAGTCTCCTCATAGCATGGGGGGTTAGGGTTGGAAAAAACGAAAAAAGCCCATCTATGACGATCCGGTCGTCAAAGATGGGCTCTATTCATGGAAGATACGGATAATTTATCTTTTGAGGAACAGATCGTGTATTTACTTATTTATACATCCGGTGGTCTGGCGCAGGAGTAAGTACCTCCGGCTGGTGGAAAAGGTACGTCTCCGACAGAAACTATCGGGATGCCGGGAATTGTCACCAGTTTGCCACCGGCGTACGGCAGTGGCAAATTGCCTGCAGTTCCCGGCACAAGTTCCCGCGCCAGCGCTGACGCTCGGCGCTCAAACTTGCGCCAGCACACCGTGGGGCTTGAAGTTGCGCCAGATGTCGGAACCGCTTCGGATACAGTACCGACCGGCACGGATATGCTGTAGCCGTAAACCCGCGCCGCCGGTCGCTCATCACGAGTCTCTTTTGTCGTGTAGATATACCGTACCGCCGGCACCGGACTGGCTTCCAGCCTTTCTTCCGGGGTCTCCGGTGTTTCTGCATTCACCGCTACCGGCGCTGCCTCTTCCTTGCCGTTGTCAATCTCCTCTTCCCAAACATTGCCTTCAGGAGCAGGCTCCTTGCCTACCAACGCCAGGATCTTCGCCGCGCCGAACCGCGGCACTTCTTTGATGTTTCCATTCTCGCGAAACGCGCCGTACTCGATGCCGATCGACAGCATCAGCGTCCACGCATCATCGGGCGGGAGCGCCGCGCCCATGGCGAGCTCGAGCGTTGTCGTTGCCATGCCTTCCAGGGAAGGATTCCACTCGGTGGAAGTGCTGATGGAATTATACGCGCGGCTATACCAGGCCGGCGGCAGGTATTCTTTGGAGGGTACGTCATACGTTACATCGGGCACAATGCCCAACGTGACGGTCAGGCGGAACATGGCGTGATTGTTCTGCGGGAAATAGTTAATATCACGGAGCAGTTCGGGCAAGTCGATGCGCGCGGAACGTGTTTGGCGGTCCAGGGTATAATATAGCGGGGCGCGGACGATGGAGTCGAAGGCCGGTGCTTTTTGCGTGGTGGAGAAGCCTTCGAGCAAACGTGTATGTTCGGAGAGGGTGATGCGGCGGCGGCCCCACTCGCCGGTGCCGTCGCGCAGCTGTACCTGGCGCAGGATGCTGTTGATGTCGCTGCCGAAATTATAGTCTGCCAGGTGGCGGATCTGCAGCAACGCCTTGCGTACGTAGCTGCCGTGGCGCGAGCAACCGCCGAATTCCGACATGGTATGACGGGTATTTTTAAAGCTCTCGGCGGTTTTTACTTTTTCGCCGCTCGGGCCGCCTTTGCGACGGACGACGATCCCGTCGACGCCGCGCATGCGGTAGGCGCTAAACATGTCCAGCTTGCCGGTAAAGGCGAATGGTCCTTCGAGAAAGGGCATAATTGATCGGGTTTACGGTAACGAGAGGGGTTTTAGACAACAGCCAATGTTTTAACGGTGTCTGCACCGAAGATACGGAAAGGACAGCATCTTACAATATACTGTATAGTATAAATTTTTAGAAAAAGAGTATAAGAAAAGGATATTCAATAGTTATATAATTATTCAATATCTCTTCATAAAGACTTCATTGACTATTGGATATCTATTGGATATCTTATCCATTGAACGGCCGTGTACCGGACTTCTCCGGTCTTAAAAAGGGTGCTCGTAAAAAAAACTCCAGACCGATGCGTCGAAAAAAAAACGTACGGGCAACCTGAACCACGGCCGGCTATGTGCCAACGTAAACCGAACGGGGCCGGCCGGGATGCGCCGGCCGGCCCTGATTTTTTCATTCCCCAAAGTACAGTTTGCGGGAGCGGATCCAGGTTCCGCCCAGGAGCAACAGGATGATGGCGACCAACGGTAGCGCCAGGGGCGCCCAGTGAACCGTCTGCCGGGGCGACAGGTATGCGGGCGTCCAGCGCTGCCAGTCCTCGCTTTTTACCGGTGCATTTTCAAAGATCCTGGGGTAAAAATACAGCCGGGTCTGCTCGTGAAATACCGTGGCGCTGTCGAGCAGGCGCATGTAATCTGTCAGGCTGGTTTGCGCCAGGTCGTTATAGTATAGTTGCGTGTGCAACGTGGGGATGACCCGGGCGAACGCGCGACTGGTCTCGTCCCGCCGGCGCATCTTTTCACGCAAGGCCTGGCTGTCGGCGCGTGCCGCTTCGTCGCCCTGCTGCTGCATGGCATAATACCAGCCCCAGCTGAAGGTTTCTTCGGGCATGCCATATTTCTCCAGCTGCGGGTACTGTGCATAGAAGCGGGCGAGCGTCACCTGCTTGTCCTCGTCCCATTTCTTATGGTAGCCGTCGCGTTGTTTCAGCAGGGTGCTGAGCGCCTCGGGCACCGGGTGCAGCGTGGCCACCAGGTTGTTGACCGAGGCCGGCAGGAGGATCGTCAGCACCACCCAGACGGCCAGCAAGGTGAGCACGTTAAAACCCGAGCTCTTTTTAAACAACGCCAGCCAGAACGCAAGGGCAAACCAAAACGCGGTATACAGTATACTCAGTACGACAAAGCCCAGGAACGCTTCGTTCCAGGGTATCGACACGATCGCGGCGGCGGTCAGCAGCAACGCCAGCAACAGGCCATACACAAAGAGCGCGCGCACGAAAAGCCGGGCCAGCAAAAACCGAACGGCGGAGCGCGCTTGTACGGCGATGGCTTTCCAGGTGCCGGTCTCGTGGTCTTCGGAAAAGATATTGAACGTAAACGCGATGATGACCAGCGGGAACAGGTATAGGATGACAAAGCCCAGGTCGAGGTTGCCGGCGTGCAGCTGCACGGGGTTGGTCAGGTCGGTATCATACTTTTGCCCCTCCAGCGTACGGATGGTCACGCTTTGAATGCCGGGGTTGACATCGCGCTGGCCGATGGACAACGCCGACAGCCTGTCGGGCGGGCTGATGAGCGCGAACTTGAGGTAATACAGCAGCAGTCCCATTTCGTCGTGCGCCGCTACGTTGCGCTCCCGGTGCGCGCGCTGGTGCTCTGTTACCTGCGCGATCCGTTGTTCCTGTTGCGCCAGGAACTGGTTGCCGATGAGGATCGAGACCAGCCCCAGGACGAACAGCAGCAGCAGTGCCCCTACCGTGATGCGCGACCGGATGAATTGTTTTATCAATAATGTATACATAGTTTATAGTGCCTTTAGTGTTTGGGAGATCCGACCGAGCCATCCGCACGCGGCCGCGCACCAGAGCAGCAACGCCAACGCCGAGAACCACACGCCACGCAGGGATGTACCGAGCGCGACCGGCTGCGATTTGAAGTCGGGTACTTTCTTCCAGTGGTCGTGGGGGATGGCGAGCGGCACGTCCTTCGGACCGGGTTTACGGTTGCTGATCAGCTCCATTTGCAGCGCGTTCATTTTCTGTGCCAGTGCATACCGGTAGGCTTCGGCCTCGTCTTGAAATACCTGGTAGGCTTCGGCGTCGGTGCCGGCGAGCGCCATGGAGAGGTTGCGGATGGCGGTGAACGGATTGACGAGGGCGGTCGCCGTGGTCAGGCTGTTCTGTTTGTCGTAGAGGTGCGTGAGCTGCTGCACGTGCTGCTGGTAGATCTCCGCGCTGATGCGCTCGCCTTCGCGCATCACAAAGCCGCTGTAGTTGAACGGCAGATGCTCGACGGAATCCACGCCGTGTACCCGCAGCACCGAGTCGCGTAGGTGCTTATAGTGCGGATCGTCGGGGTTGTGGCTATCGCCTTGCCGTAACACGTCTTCTTCGATCGCGGCGTCGAACGCGACCCGGGCAGGCGCTGGATAGAAATAGCTGCCCAGGGCCTGCGACGTGCGCGGCAGCAGCACGGCCAGCAGCAACCACCAGCCCAACAATTTCATCAACGCACCCTTCGACGATGCGCTGCCGGCAGAGATCGCCACCGTGACCATACACACCACGGCGAGAAACACAACGTATACCAACACCGTGGCGGCAAGCCTGCCCGCCAGGTCGGCGGTGAACGGTGCGCCGGCGGCGGCCAGGAGCAGGATCGTGACGGCAAAGGCCGGTACGACGACCAGCAGGGCCAGGGCGAACAGTCCCAGCGATTTTCCGGCCAGGATCTCGCGCCACCCCGCTCCTTGCGTCAGCAGGATCTTGAGCGTGCCGTTCTCGCGGTCGGCGGCGATGGTGCTGAACCCCAGGAAGACGATGATCAACGGCAACAGGATCTGCAGCAGCATGGCCAGGCTGATCTCGCCAAAGCGCAGGAGTCCGGTGGAAAAGCTTGCCTCGGAAAAATTGATGGTATTTTGTTTATGGGCTTCCAGGAACACGGCGTTGCCGGTGAAGCTTTCCAGGCCGACATCGAACACACTGAGCGGATGTTTGATCCGGAACGCAAAGGTGCCGAAGTGCGCCATGCGGTGGGGATGTTTATCGGGATTCTCTTCCCAGCTTGCGCGGGCTGCACGCTGGTAATGCTCGCGCATGCTGTTCTGCTGGGTATAGGCTTTCCAGCCGCTATAGGCGGCATAGCCCATCACGAGCAGCATTACCACCAGGATGCTATAGATGGCCCGGGTGTGGAAGGCGTTCTTCCAGCATTGCCGGGCCAGGAGCATGACGATCGTACGATTCATAGTCATTTAGAATTTATAGGTGGCCGTAAGCATAAAATTTCGCGGTGCGGCGGGAAAGAGCCGCAGGTAGTTTTGCGCGCCGATCCAATAGGTCGTATCCAGCACGTTGTTGACGTTCAGCGCCAGCTGCATGTTGGCTTTCGACGGTGTATAATACAGCGCCATGTCCAGTACAGTGTATCCCGGCACCTCGAACGCCCGCGTAAACCAGGGCACCTTGCTGCCGCTGTACTGCACGCCCAGCCCTACCCCGAGGTCGCGGAGCGCCACGTGCGAAAAATTATAGCGCATCCAGACGCTGGCGCTGTTGACCGGCGTGTTCTCCTTGCGTTTGCCGCGCAGGGCATCGTCGGCGTCTTCGACGATACGCGCATCGATGTGGCTATACGATGCGTTCAGCTGCAGGCCGGGCAGCACGTAGCCGGCCAGCTCCCACTCGAAGCCGCGGCTCCGGTCCGCGCCTCGCTGTACCAGCGAGTCGGGATACGCCGGCAGGTTGGCGTTGATGAGGATGTTTTCCTGGTTGATCTCATAGGCTGCCAGGGTCATGGTGATCCTCTCTTCGAAGAAGGATGCCTTGGCGCCGAGCTCCTTCTGGTCGCTGATGAGCGGTTTAAACCGCGCCGGCGAATCGGGGCTCCAGAAGAATGCGCCCGTGCTCGGCATCAGCGACACGGTATTGGACTGCGGCTGGTAGCCCTGCAGGTAGGTGGCATAGACATTGAGCTGTTTGACGACCGCATACGTGATGCCTACCCGCGGAATCCAGGCGGTGTTCCGGAACGATCCTTCCCCGGGTGCCTCGTAGTTCGTAATATCTTCAAACCACTCCCGGCGCAGGCTGAGCAATGCGGACCATTTCCCGATCTTCACGTGCTCCTGCACATAGAGGGCGTCCGTACGCGTCAGCGCCGACGGCACGGCCGTGCGGACGTTCAGCACATAGTCGTCTACGTTGCGAATGGTATACGACGGGTTGTCGAGATCAATATGCGGCACGTTCGGCATCGGCAACGTTTTGCCGTCTACGGTAATGGTTTGATAGTTTGCGGCATTCGCGGGCACAAAGGCGTTGGCGATGGTTCCGTCGGTGAGCCGGTAGCCGCGGGCGGCGTTCTGGCCACCGCCCTTGCTTTTGTGCCAGCGGCTGAGGTCATACCCCGCCAGCACGCGATGTTGCAGTTTACCGGTGTTAAAATCGATGTTCATGTAGGCGTTCAGGTTGTCGGTGTTCCAGTACTGCTGCCGTTGAATGAACTGCATCGTGGCCAGGCTGGTCACGGGCTGGTTGTCGATGTCTACGGCGAAGGCATTGGTGGTACGGTGCTCCTGGAGGTTTTCCGTCCACGTCTGTTTCATATACGACACATTCGCGCCGATCGACTCCGTGAACATATGACTGACGCTCGTCATGAGGATCAGCTCTTTGGATTTAAAGAAGTCGTTGGCGGCGCCCAGGTTCAGGCTGGTGGGGGTGCTGTTCAGGTCGGTCACGCCGGCGGTGGCGCCAAAGATGGGCTGGCCGCGATCGAGTGTACCCGTGGCGTTGCTAAAGATCATTTCGGCGTTGACCGCCGTTCTGTCGTTAGGGATATAGCTGATCGAGGGCGACACCAGCAGCGCGTTGTTCTTGACCAGGTCGCGGTAGGATCGCGCTTCTTGAAGGCCGCCGTTGAGCCGGTAGAGGAGTGTCTTCGACTCGTTCAGCGGACCGGTAAAATCCAGCGTGGTGCGGAGCGTGCTAAAGCTGCCCACGCTCATGCTGACTTCGCGGCGCCTGGTGGCGAGCGGCTTCTTGGTCACCAGGTTGATGCTTCCGCCCGGGTCGACGCTCGAGAAGGTGACGGAGGCCGGCCCTTTCAGGACCTCTACACGCTCGATGTTCGACGTGATGGGCTGCAGAAAATAATACTGCCGTGTGCGCATGCCGTTGAGGATCTGTCCCTCTTCGTTCTGGCTGATGCCGCGGATGCTGTACTGGTTGTAAAAGCTCGACGGCGCCACGCCGCTGACATTCCGGACGGCATCGGCCAGCTGAAAGGCCTGCCGGTCGGCGATGAGCTCTTTGGTGATGGTGGACAGCGACTGCGGAAGCTCCTGGTTCCTGATCGCCGACCGGGTGGCCGAGAAGGAATAATCGCTGGTATAATCGCGGTCTATCCTGCCGATCACTTCGACCGCCTGCAGCTCCTGGGTGTGTGTTGCCGGGGCGAGTGTGTCGGCTTCGGCGTTTTCCGTCGCCACGGACTGCGCGAAGGCCGGCAGGCTGATCGCGACCGATAGTGCGAGGGTGATGCGTAGTGTTAGCGTCATGGAGATGGGCTTAGATCGTTTCGAGGTATAACTGTTGCAGCTGGTGGGCGTCGATGTCGCGGGTTACGCGTTCGTGCACCAGTCGCCCTTCTTTCATGATCCCGATGCGGGTGCCGACGTGTACGGCGTTGAAAATGTCGTGGGTGGCCATAAAGATGGATCTCCCTTCGGCCACAAACTCGCGGCACAGCGCGGTAAACTCGGCGGTGGCCTTCGGATCCAGCCCGGACGTGGGCTCGTCCATAAAGATCACGTCGGCTTTCTTCGACATCGCGATCGCGATACCCACTTTCTGGCGCATGCCCTTCGAGTACGTCGTCAGGCGGCGGGTGTGCGCTTCCGGTTGCAGACCGGCCTGGCGCAGGAACCGGGTCAGCTCGCCGGTGGTATAGGTAAAGCCCGTCAGGCGGCTGAAGAAGTCCAGGTTCTCCAGCCCCGACAGGTTGCCGTAGAGCTGTACCACCTCAGGGATATACGCGATCATGCGATTGGTTTGCACCCGGTGGGTCCGCACGTCCTTTCCGTTGACGAGTGCCTGTCCGGAGGTCGCCTCCAGGAAGCCGAGAAAGATATTGATGGTCGTGGTTTTGCCCGCGCCGTTCTGGCCGAGCAGACAATACACTTCGTTTTTGTCAACCGTCAGGTTAACGTCGTTTAACACCGGGCGGGCATTAAACTCTTTGGTGAGGTTTATAGCTTGTAGCATATGCAATAGGTGACATGAATAGACCGGCGCATACGGGTCATGCGACCTGTGAGCGCGTCTTGAAAAGGAAAAAAGGAATAGGCTGCCGCACCGGCGATGCGCCGGCGGCAGGTGCGGAAATTACGCTTGTGCGGGCGGTGCCCGCGAGGAGGATAGGACAGCCCAATAGCTGTCTAAGCGTTGCTTATAACACGAAAAACAACCCGGTCCATACGGGGCGCATAAAAAGACAGCCTCCGGCGTCATGACCTGGTCGACATGGCACGCGATATCACACAGCGGGCAGTCGTCGGAATCGACCAGGTGCGCGTCGTGCTCACACGCGGTGGCTTCGCCGTGGAAGAGCATGCGGTGGCAAGGATCTTGCTCTTGCGCCGCCGAATGGTCGACCACGGCCTCATGCGTATGGATCCATGCATGGAGCACCTCCCGAGAGCCGGCGCCGGCCAGGTACAGGGGCAGCATGAGCAGCGAAAGCATCCGATAGATGCAAAGCTTGTTTTTTCTGCTGATGGGTGCCATGGCAAGGGAATGAATCGGGGGCAAGATAAACGGAAGTCCTTACATATGCAACGTAATTGCATTTATAAACCCAGCAGAACAGCGGATGTTGCCTGCCATTTACGACAGATCGGTCATTTTTAGTACACTTACTTTTAATTTAAAAGTTCTTTTTCGACCTTTGTTTCAGGCTATTGGAACAGATCCTAAAACACATACCTGTATGACAAACTCCGTAGAAATGAAAGCGAGCAGCCAATCCCTGGGTTGGAAGTTCTTCAACGCCTTCTTTGGCGTGGTGGTGATCGGCATCGGTACCGTCAATATCTTCTGGGGCAACGACCCGGGATTTGGAATTTTCCTGATCGTGTTGTCCAGTGCTTACTTCCCTCCTATCCAGGCACTGCTGAAAGAAAAGACCGGCCGCACGATTCCCGGTCTTGTAAAATTCCTCCTGGGGGTTTTTATTCTCTGGGCGGCCCTTGGCGTCGGTGAGCTGTTTGACAAGGTTGACATGATGATCCATGGACTGTAAGGGAAAAATGTGCAAGCGGCATGGACTTTTGTCCATTTCTCTGCGGGTGTCGTTGTCCCACCTTTGTGTTATCAAATCACAACAACACCTAAAACAAAGAACAGATGAAACGCTTCGTAAACAATCCCCTCAGCCTGTACGGCACTTTGAGAACAGTTCTGTTGGCCATGCTCTTTATTATCGCGATGGCCGCCGACTCCACCGTTTTCGCGCAAACGAAAAGGACCCCGGCCGCCGCCGGTCGTGAAGAGTATATAGAAGTAGAAAAGAATGTACGCCTGCACGTAACCGACCTGGGCGACGGGCAGCCCATTGTCCTGATCCACGGATGGCCGTTGAGCGACGCCATGTACGAGTATCAATACCAGTACCTGGTGCAAAAAGGCTTCCGTGTCATCGGCATTTCGCTGCGGGGTTTTGGCAAGTCCGACAAACCGTCCGGCCGCTATGATTTCGATGTCTTCTCGGACGACATCAAGGTGATCTTAGACAAGCTGAAGATCGAAAATGCCGTGTTGGGCGGATATTCACTCGGTGGCGCCGTGGTCATTCATTATGTTACCAAGTATAACAGCGCCCACATCGGCAAGCTGGCCCTGTTCGCCGCCGCCGCACCGTCGTGGTTACAGCGCCCGGGCTACCCGTACGGCCTGACCGCCGAAGGCGCCGCGGGTTTTATCGACCTGACCCGCACCGACCGGCCGCAAGTACTGGAGAACTTCGGCAAAGCCTTTGGCGCCACCGAGACCAGTCTTTCAAACGGCATGTCGGAATGGTTGAAGGGCATCAACCTGGAGGCTTCACCTTATGCTGCCACGCAATCTATCTCGGCGCTTACGCAGCTGGACCTGCGCCCGGCTTTGTCGAAGATCAATATCCCTACCGCGATCTTTCATGGTACGCAAGATAAACTTTGTGACTTCGCCTTCGCGGGTGAATTGAACAAAGGGATCAGGAACTCGTATATCGTGAAGTTTGAGAATAGCGGGCATGGGCTGTTTGTGGAAGAACGCGAGAAGTTCAACACGGAGCTGGAGAAGTTTGCGCGGAAGTAAATTCAGTGCGACGTAAGTAGTAACTGGACGGTTAGTGGCACCGGTGTTAGTCCCGACAAGTCGGGACGCACCGGTGTCTGCGTATAGGTGGGCCAGTGTGTGGATTAGAACGCAAAATATTTACTATTTTTGTCGTCCATTTTAGCGATTGTTTATATATGGAATTGCCTTCTTACTATCAACGTCTGGCAAAAAAGTACCCCAAGGTTACCCTGGAAGAATGGAAACAGCTGGAGCGGTTTGCTTCGGTGAAGTACCTTCGCAAAGGGGACCCGTTCCTGCGTTGCGGCAAGGTGGCGCACTACTCGGCCTTTGTGTTGTCGGGGGAGTTTAAGTTCAGTTTCGTGGAAGAGGGTGGTGCGGAGCGCATCGTAAAATTCGGCCTGGCGGACGACTTCCTGGCCAACTGCGAAAGCTATCAGAAAAAGGAACCGTCGGCGATCAGCATCACGGCCATTGAAGACGCTGTCGTCCTGCGGATCAATACGCGGAAGCTCGACCGCCTGTATGAAAAGCACGTCAACCTGCTGCACGTGAAGCTGAAGTTATACCAGGAGCTGGTGGAGCAGATGTCTGAGCATCAATATATCCTCTCCCTGAAAAGCCCCGTACGGCGGTACCGTTACCTGCTGGAACGCCGGCCGAAGGTGGTCCAGCGCATTTCGCTCACCAACATTGCCCGCTACCTCTATATCAGCCGCGAGGCTCTGAGCCGGGCCCGCATGGTCCTGTCCTCGCGTCTCTCCAACGGCGCTTTGTGATCAGGATCACAGCCCCGTATACCGGGGGCCGGTAGCTTTGCTTAAAAAGTATATGCAACCTATGATCTTGCTGCACGGGCTCTTTGGCGGCCTGAGCAACTGGCACGGCGTGATCGCACATTTCCAATCTGGCTACGACATTCACATTCCGACACTGCCGATCTTTGAACGGACAGGCAAGCGGGACGAAGATCCGCTCCGCCTGCTCACGGACTTCCTGGGATCATATATACAAGAACACCGGCTGCAGAACGTGATCCTCGTCGGCAACTCGCTGGGTGGTCACGTGGCGATCTTATATACCCACCGTCACCCCGGGAACGTGGCGCGGCTCGTGCTGACGGGCAGCTCGGGCCTCTACGAAAACACACGCTTCGGCAGCTTTCCCAAACGAAGCACATACGCCTACATCCGCGAGCGGGTGGCTTATACATTCTACGATCCTGCCGTGGCCACGGATGCGCTGGTAGACGAGGTCTTCGGCATCACCACCGACGCTGCCAAATGCCTGAGCATCGTACGCACGGCGAAATCCGCGCAGCGCCACTACGTAGCCGACCTGCTTCCGGAGGTCCCGACGCCGACCCTACTGATCTGGGGCGACGACGACAAGGTCACGCCGCCGCGTGTAGCGCGGGAGTTCGAAGCGCTGCTGCCTCACGCGCGGCTCGTCATGCTGGCGCGGTGCGGACATGCGCCGATGATGGAACGGCCGGAGGAGTTTAATGCGGTGTTGCAGCAATACCTTCTCGCGTCTTAGTCCGCGCACCGGGAAGCTCCAGGTTATTGTTCCTGCTTCAACTGTCGCGTCAGGTATACCGAGTAGCCTACCTGGGCCTGGTGGAAGCCGGTGCGCCAGTAGCCTTGCTGCCAGTTGTATTGGTAGCGGAAGAAGAGACGACCGCTGGCTTCGGTTTGGGGACGGAAGCATACCTGCATGAAGAAGCTCTTATAGAAATACCTGGTATCGCCCTTTTTACCCACTTCGTCTTTATAGGTCTCGATGTTGGCTACCTGGGTAAAATAATTGTCGCGCAGGTAATACAGGTTGACGCTTCCGCCGAGTGAATAGGTATAGCGCTCGTCTGTCATGAGCTCCCAGCATATTTTAACCGGCATGAACGAAAATGTATTGACACCGAAATCTTTGGCGAACCCGGTCCTGGCAACCTGGTTGTCGCTAAACTCCTGCAGGGAGTCGCGGATCGCCACCCGGCCGTAGCGGAACCCGAAGTTGAGATAGAGCATGGATTTAGACGAGGGTATATCCAGCATGGCAATGTTCACGTCGGCACCGGCGCTAAAATTTTCGAAGCGTTTTAATTCCAGGGTAGACGTGAATTTTACCGGGTTGTATTGGTTGTTCGTAAACTGGTCGCGGTAGTCGAGCAGCAGGTGTTTGTTGTTCTCCTCGATCTTGGACTTCATCACGAAAGGCGTAATAAATTGAAACAACCCGAGGTTGGTCCGGGTGCTGTGGGGCACGCGGATGCGGCCGGTGCGGATGTTCAATCTTTTTTCCAGCTCCAATTGGATCAACCCGTTCGGACTTTCCTGGTCGAAGCCGACGAAGTCGCTGAACGTCTTCAGCTCGAACAGCTTGGAGGTGGTTTCCTTGTTGAGCGTAATGCTGCGCTTGGGATCGGTCTTGAAGTCCATCGTAATAACCTGGTTGGCCGGGCTGTAGTCGCGGCGGCCCACGGCATGTTTCTGTTCGTACCGGTCGATGACGTCGGTGAGGGGAATGGAATACGTGATCTGGTTCCGGTCTGCAAACAGTTTTGCATACTGCAGGTAGTGGTAATCCTTTTTGGAGGCGAACCCGATGGCGAAGTTGTTCTGGAACTGGAGGGAGTCCCCCTCGCCGGCCATCACTTTGATGTTTTCGATGAACCCTTCGTTGAACTCGATCTCCACATTGTTGATCGTAAGCTCATTCGTGCCCTGCGCAGATTCTTTCTGTACCAGCGCCCGTCGCAGCGCCCGCTTGGCCGGCCGGCGCCGTAAACCACCCACGATCGACGTACCGCTTTTTACGGTATACCGTCTGCGACGAAACCATCCTCCACGCTCCTGGTCTACCGAAATGGTCACGTCATCTCCCGAATTGTAAATAAGCTCGGAGATCTCTTTGATCAGCTGCGGCCCGGTGGAGCTCCACGCGGCATCGATCTCCTTCCGCTTGCTTTCGTAATTTTGCACTGTCAACTCGTTCAGCAAGGTGGTGATCTTGTCGATCTCCGCCTGCACCTTTTGGGGATATACCGCCATGCCGATCGCCAGTTTCCGGGTTTGGATATCCGCCTGTAACTGGATCAGCCGCTCGCGGAGCCCGATAAGATCTTTCAAGCTTCCCGGAACCTGCTTTTGATCCTGCCGATCCTTGCGGATAGCGCTTTTGAGCCTTGCGTTTATCACCGCGCGGGTCACAAAATATTGTGTGGGGTGTACTTTACTCCGGAAGAACAGCTCACCCGCCAACGGTCTGAAATCAAAAGACTCCAATGTAATTTCTCCGCCCTGAAAATATATAAAGATGGATTCCGGCCGCACGTTGCCAATATGCCGGGTATACTTCGTAAGATCCTGGGTTGAATCCTTTGCCTTTTCCATTTTCATGACCTCGTCAAACGCCGACGCAAACTGACTTTTGAACGACTCCAGGTTGTTGGGCCTGATCGTAAAGACCTTCTTGATCTCAGGGTCGCCGTCTTTCTGCAGGGTATACTCGTAGGCCTGATGACCGATAATGCGCGCGCTGATGGAATAGTCGGGTACCGGGCTCAGATCGTGCGCCGGCAGATCGACGGGAAATCGTTGCTCCCTTTTTACCTGGCCTACAACGGTATGGCCGCTGAGCACGGCGGCCAGCAGGAACAGGAGGTATATTTTTTTCATGGATTTTTTGTCAGGAGGAACTGAAGGTGATCAAACCCGGCGGCGGCCATGTCAAAGTCGCCTGTAAGCGTGTCCGCGCTGTATGAGATCAGGTCATGCAGCGGCGTTACGACCGTTCTGTCGGTCGTCGTCAGGTTCGCGTTCACCCGGAAGCCGGTGCCATCGTGGATCCCGTTTCCGGAGAGGAACCGGAAGGCGTCGGTGCCGTCGAACTCAAACCGAAAATGTCCGTTGTATTCTATATATCCGCTCACCCGACCGACGGCCATCCGCCCGTCGTCTTTTGTCGCGCTATACGTGCCTGTATAGTAGCCCCGTTCCTGTACCTGATCTTCGGGCGGACCGCCGGCGTCGAGCACGATCAATTCCACATTGCGAAGGGCCAATACGGTTTGGTAAGCACCGCCCAGCACGAGCGTATCCAACAGATCCGGCACAGATCGCCGCCGGGTTACCACGAGACCTTCCGACAGCTGCAATGAATCGGTATACAACCTGACCAGGTAGGCCAGCGGCGCACGCTCCTCCTGTGCCTCCCGCTCGACCACCACGCGGCTGCTGAAAGATCTCGGCGGAACGTCGGTTGTGGTGGCAATCTCCTGGCTTACGATAAACCGGGCCACCCCGGCATATACCTTGGTGACCGTTATCGCCTCGGGGCCGGTGATCTCATGATCATCGATATAAAGATCCTTCGCGACCTCACAGCCGCATACCAAAAGAAAACCGGCGACGACAAACAATGTTGTTTTCATGGCAGGGTTGGTAAAATAAAAAAAGTCCACCTATCGCCACGATTGTCTCGCGGCTGAATAGATGGACTCTATAGATCGAAAATATGGAAGCGCAGCGAGTTTTACAAGGATTCTTGTTAACTAAATTTTACCGCAACAAATCATGTTTACCTGACACGTATCGATACGCCCGGAAGCGTGCCGGTTATTTTTAAATAACGCTACCGGTTCCTATATTTATAGTTAGAGCCCATCTATAACTCCACTAACAACAGTGAAGTCATAGATGGGCTTTTTTTATTTCCCCCAAACCATTAACTACAAATTTTATGAGAATTACCATTGCCATTCCAGGAGCTGAAGGAAAATCCGAAGCCCTGCGCGACACGCCGCGTACCAACCACTTCATCGGCCATCTGCAAACCAACAAGATCAAGGACCTGCTGAAGTGCGACGTTGCCTGCGTGCGATCGTTCGACCGCCTGGCCCCGGCAGAAAAGTTGTCGGCCCGGCTGGCGTTTGAAAAGAAACCGCAGGAGGTGTTGATCTAGGTGAACACCTCGCAGAAACCCGACACCGAATACTGGAACGAGCACGCCTGAGCGTGGGCACAATATTTTATGCCCACGTTCAAACACTCACATCTCCATGAACAATCTCTTCAGAGGACTTATTGCCGGCTACGGCGCCAAAAAGCTCGGCGGTGGCTGCCTGGGTACGATCGTTGTTTTTATTATCATCTGGGTTGCCCTGGGACAGTGTAGCTAGCTTCGTATATTACGCCCCATGAACATGAAGGGGACGATCTTTTGCATCCTGGCGCTGCTCCTGGCAGGCGGCGCTGCGTGCGCGCAGGAAAAGAAAACCGCAGCGCGGCCGAATGTTATCTTTATCCTGTCGGACGACCATGCCTACCAGGCCATCAGCGCGTATGGCAGTAAACTGACGAAGACGCCGAACATCGATCGTATCGCGAACGGCGGCGCGCTGCTGTATAACAACGTGGTGACCAACTCCATCTGCGGTCCGAGCCGGGCGGTATTGCTCACGGGCAAGTACAGCCACCGGAACGGCTACAAGCTGAACGAGCGCGGCTTTGACATCGCGCAGCCGGTCTTTCCCGAGCAGCTGCAGAAGAACGGCTATCAAACCGCCTGGATCGGCAAGATGCACCTCGGCGCCCTGCCCCACGGCTTTGATTACCTGCACGTGCTGCCGGGACAGGGTTCGTATTACAACCCGGACTTCATCAACAGCAACAACGAGAAAGAAACGTATACCGGTTACGTTACGGATATCATCACGCAGCTGTCCAAAGCGTGGCTGGACAAACGCGACCGCTCCAAACCGTTCTTCCTGGTAGTCGGCCATAAGGCTACGCACCGCGAGTGGCTGCCGGCCATCGAAGACCTGGGCGCTTATGACGATGTGACGTTTCCGATCCCCGCGTCGTTCTACGACGACTATAAAAACCGCATTGCCGCGCAAAAGCAGGATATGACGATCGACAGCACGATGGTGCTGAAGACGGACCTGAAGGTGCACGTCGACTACGACAGCACAGGCAAGGCGCGGCAGTATAATCCCTACACACGGTTTACGCCCGAGCAGAAAGCTGCCTTTTACAACTACTACGAGAAGAAGGTTAGCAAAGAGTTCGACGAGAAAAAACTGACGGGCAAGGCGCTGGAAGAATGGAAATACCAGCGGTACCTGCGCGACTACCTGTCTACGGCAAATTCACTGGACCGCAACATCGGCCGCCTGCTGGATTACCTGGATCAAACCGGGCTATCGGAAAACACGGTCGTGATCTATGCTTCCGACCAGGGATTTTACCTGGGCGAGCACGGCTGGTTCGACAAGCGGTTTATTTACGAAGAGTCGCTGAAGACACCGTTTGTGATCCGTTACCCGGGAGTGATCAAACCGGGGACGAAGGTAGACCGGCTGATTTCGAATGTAGACTGGGCGCCGACGATACTCGACATTACGGGCACAACGGTGCCCGATGAAATGCAGGGTGAATCGTTCCTGCCGATCCTTACCGGCAAGCAGGTGCCGTGGCGAACGGCGGCGTATTACCACTACTATGAATATCCGCGTCCGCACCGGGTGGCGCCGCACTTCGGCATCCGCACGGAACAGTATACCTTGGCGCGGTTTTATGGCCCCGACGATTTCTGGGAGCTGTACGACATCCGCCAGGACCCGCACAACCTGAACAACATTTACGGCCAGAAGGGTTACGAAAAGGTTACGGCGGCCCTGCTGAAAGAGCTGCGCGCGCAGATACTGAAGTATCAGGACGACGAGGCGCTGAAGCTGCTGGAGCAAGCCCCTGCGACCGCGCGACCGGCCAAATAACCGCCGATATTTCCGCCATAGCCGGGCAAGGATTCCTGTCCGGCGGCTGGAAACAATTATAGCCCCGAAGGGGCGTTACAACTTCGAGGTACGCACAAGCCGGAATTGTTACGCCCTTTCAGGGCTAGGTCCGGAAAATATAAATCCCGTCACATGGTTTTATAACAGGATCTCAGTTTTATAACTGTATCACAGCTTTATAGCAGCATCTCAGCTTTATAGCAGTATCCCAGCTTTATAGCAGCATTCAGCTTTATAGCAGTATCCCAGCTTTATAGCAGTATCCCAGTTTTATAGCAGTATCCTAGCTTTATAGCAGTATCTCAGCCTTTTTCTATTTTATTCGCTGCGCAATGAATTTACCGGATTGGCATGTGCCGCGCGCAGCGCCTGCGTACTGACAATGATCAACGCGAAGATCAGTGACACGATACCCGTTAACGGGAATACCCACCAGCCGATCGATGTGCGGATAGTATAACGTTCGAGGTACATCGTCAGCAGCCACCACGCGAGCGGCGAGGAGATTGTAAAGGCTATGATGACCAGTACCGAAAAGTCGCGCGAGATCATCTGCACCAGGCTCGGCACGCTGGCGCCAAGCACTTTGCGGATGCCGATCTCTTTCGTGCGCTGCTCGGCGGTGAACGACGCGAGACCGAACAATCCCAGGCCGGTGATCAGAATGGTAAGTGTGGCAAAGATGCTGGCCAGCTGGCTGGTGAGGTTGATCGTGGTGAACTTCTTCTGAAATTCGACGTCGGCAAACCGATACTCGAACGGATACGCCGGAGCATGTTTTTCAAACACGGCCTTCACCACATTGATCGATGCCTGGAGATCGTTTGTTTTCTTGAGCCGTACGCTGACCGCGTCGATCCACTCGGGATCGAGAATGGCAAACATGGGCTTGACCGGCTCGTTGGGTGACCCCATCAATACATTGTCTACCACACCGATGAGCGTGCGTTTTTTGCCCCACAGATCGAGCTCGGTGCCAAGGATGGGATCTTTCAGGTTCATTAGCTCCAGGGCCGCTTTGTTGATGATGATGGCGGAGGTATCGCTCTTGAAGTCTTCCGAAAACTCGCGCCCCTCGAGGATCCTGATGCCCATGGTCTTGGCCCAGTCATACTCGGTGGCAATGGTGGTAAAGATGACGCGCAGCTCTTCCGGCTTTCCGGGCCATCCCAGGAAGTTATTGGAGTTGATATCGGTAATGGCACTGTTCGATTTTGTCACGGCCTCGACCGCGCCCGACGCCAGCAGGTCCAGCTTGATGGCTTTGTAATTCTTTGATACTTCATTGGTATAATTTATGGCCATGAGGTTCTCCTGGTCATACCCCAGCGTACGCCCCTTCAGGAGTTGGATCTGCTGGTATATCACCAGGGTGCCGATGATGAGCAGGATCGAGAAACCAAATTGCAGCGTGACCAGGATCTTGCGCGGCAAGCTGGCCCCTTTGCCGGCGGTGGGCTTGCCTTTCAGCACCTTTACCGGTTGAAAAGAGGAGAGATAGAACGCGGGATAGCTGCCCGCTACCAATCCGGTCACAAAAATAAGTCCGAGGGAGAACAGCCAGAACCGGCTTGTCAGGTACCCGATGACCAGCTTTTTCTCGACCATGTCGTTGTAGTAAGGCAACAGCAGCTGCGCCAGGAGTACCGCTATGACAAACGCGATGAACGAAATGAAGGTGGACTCGCCGATGAACTGCAGTACGAGCTCGCGCCGGCGCGAACCGATACTTTTGCGGATGCCCACTTCGCGGGCCCGTCGCTCCGACCGGGCCGTGGCCAGGTTCATGAAATTTATACAGGCGATGATGAGAATAAAGATGGCGATAATAGTAAAGAGCTGCACGTACTCGATCATGCCGCCCGTTTCCACGCCATTGTCAAACGACGAATGCAACCGCCAGTGCAGCAGGGGGTATAAAAACAACTCGGGTTTCGTATCTTTTTCGCCGTGCTCCTGTAACATCATCTTCACGCGGCTTTCGACGGCGGCATGGTGCGCGGGGTCGTCCAGCTCGACAAATACCTGGAAGGAATAGTTGCCCCAGTTGGTGGTGTTCTCGCGCACCCAGTTGTTGATCTGCTCGCGAAATTTCCAGGGGAGTATAAAATCAAACTGGAAGGTGGAATTGGTGGGAAGGTTGCGTAGTACGCCGCTGACTTTTACGTCTTGTTCGTTGTCGAGGCGGATGACTTTATTGATGGGGTCTTCGTCGCCGAACAACGCTTTGGCCGTGGCTTCGGTGATCACGATGGACCGCGGATCGGCCATGACCTGGTCTGCCTGGCCGACCAGCAGCGGAAACTCGAACATCTGCAGGAAGTCTTCGCCTACCCAGTATCCCCGCTTGGTGAGCCGGGTCTCTCCCACCGTCAGCAAGTGATCGCCGCCCCAGTCGGTGACGGCGGCGCGTTTGATGTGGCTGTCGGCCGCGCGCATGCCTTCGTAGGTAGGCAGCGGCACGGAGGTCCACGATTGGACCTTGCCGTCAAATTTGGCGTTGGCCCACACCTGGTATAACCGGTCGGCTTTCGGCAGGAACCGGTCGTAGGACACCTCGTCATACACCCATAGCAGGATGAGGATACTACACGTTATACCAATGGAAAGGCCGGCAATATTGATAAAGGAATAGAACCCGTTCTTGAGCAGGTTTCGCAGGGTGACGAGGAAGTAGTTCTTGAACATAACCTAGGCTTTGGATAAAGACTACCGTTGGTTGCAAAAGGTAACGCGAAACGGGAACTTTATTTTCGGGTGTTCGGGGTGTTCGTTAGCGGGCGGGGGTTTGGGGGGCGAAGGCGCTGCCATACGGGGGCACCGGTCTCACCCGAAACGGGCTAAGACCGGCGCCAGTCGTCAGTGCAGGGCTACGCCCCTACACACTTACAGATCTGATATCGTCAGCCCCGTAACTGGCGCCGGTGTTAGCGCCCAGCGAAGCGCAGGCGCGCCACCGGTGCCCCGTATGGCGGCAGTCTCCCGACTGCCTTGAGAAATGCCAGCGATGAAACACCCTGCCACGGCTTCGACAAAGAGACTCAAATCAGAATAACGTTCATCAGCCCGGGCAATCCTGCATACGTCACAGCGCTACTGTATAGGTAATGTTCGGGTTGTGAGACTATTCCAGCCTCAACCGGATTATTATGAATGTATCCCATTCGTTGATACAGCTTTTCTTCCGTGTTCAGTTCTATAGGATGACTATGCCGCTGCCAAAACTGGTACCGCTCATTATCTTTATTGAACTTCCCTTCTTTTTCAAATAACCACATCAGTAAATCCCTACGACTTTCCTGCGGATTATTTTTGATAGCATTGATAATGCTCGTCGCTGTGTATTTTTTTATATCCCGTACAATATCCTGAAGTTCAGGTCTGCCTCGACGGGCGAGGATCAGGTGGACATGGCTGCTCATGATACAGTAGGCGTAGAGCTCCAGACCTTTGTTTTCCTGACAGTAACGAAGGCTATCTAAGAATATATCCTTGTACTCCTGACGAATGAAAATGTCGAGCCAATAAATTGTAGTAAAGGTTACAAAGTAGACGGCCTCCTGATCCTGGAATTTATATTTGCGACTCATGTGCTAACGGGGTTATACTGACAGTGCGATGAAGTTAGTGAATAGTTTGTACAAAGGGTGATTTGTCGGCGTTTTTTGCTTTGTGTTTTTTGGGGTAATTGGTTTACAACAAGGCGGTCAGGAGACCGCCACCATACGGGGCACCGGTCTCGCCCGAAACCTGCCTGCCGGCAGGCGGGCTAAGACCGGCGCCAGTCGTCAGTGCAGGGCTACGCCCCTACTCCCTCCCTATAACTGGCACTCACAGATCTGATATCGTCACGTAACTGGCGCCGGTGTTTAGCGCCCAACGAAGCACAGGCGCGCCACCGGTGCCTTGTATGGCGGCGGTCTCCTGACCGCCCTCCACACCCTACGCCCACACCCATCCCGCGACTGGCGACAGCCATCACTATAAATCAGATATAGTCAGCTCTTTCTGTTCGCGGTGGGCGTATTGCTTTAACAGGATGTCTACGCCGCCCTTCACTAAATCGGTATCCGCTTCGACTGAGATCTGTTTCTCTTCGCCGGGCATGAGGGTGATGTAATTTTCGGTCATGATCACGGGGAGCACTCGTTCCTGCGTATTTTGTTTTGCCAGGCGAAGACGATTTCCAAAGGCTACCGTCCGGGAATTGTTCTTTATTGTCAGTTGCAGCGTCACGCTTTCGGCGTGGACTTCTTTTGCGCGCAGCGTGCACGTCAGGTCTGCGGCGGGGAGTGTATTGAGCGGTGTGTAATCCAGGTCTTTTTCGCCGTTGCGCCAGTAGAAATTGTCGGAGAGCAGGGTGCCTTTGCTGTCAGTCAACTCCAATTTGATGAAGTGTAGCGGGGTCATGTCCTGGCTGGACCGGTCTTGTCCATATACTTCCAGCTCATAGAGGGAATAGCCGAATTGCGTGGCACGTTTGATACCTTGCATGCGGACGTAGCGGGTCGATACGGGCCTGATGGCGATCTCTTCGGTGCCGCCTTTGCCATCGGTGGTGGTGTATACGGTTTTCCAGGTTTGGGCGTCGTTGGAGATCTCGAGCTTATATTCTTTCGCGCAGGCTACCTCCCATTTTAAGACCACGGTCTGGATCTTTTGTTTTTGACCGAGATCAACGTAGAGCCACTGCCCATCGCTGTAGTCGCTTTCCCAGCGGCTGCCGGCGCCGGCGTCTGCCGCCAGGGCGGCCGGTTGAATGGCCGACGATGCCATCATGGTTTTGCCATAGGCCAGGTTATACGGGTTGAAGTTTAAGGTGAAGGCTTCGGTGATGTTGCTGGAGGCTACGTCGACGGTGGCTTGTTTCCGGAACTGCGTTACTTCCCTGCCCTGCAGGTTGTAGACGGTGGCTTTGGCGGTGGCGCCTTTCAGATCGGCCGCCGTGGTGTTGACGGCTTTTATACTATTGCTCGAGGCGTTCCACTGGATATGCAGCGGCTCGCAGGCTTTCCGGGCGCCCCAGTAGGCCCCCGTGGCGTCGTAGTAATAATCGTAGGTCTGCCATACGAAGGACGGATACGCCGACTGGCTCATCCAGATCAGCAAGCCGGAGGCGTCGTTCCACATCTTGTCGTTCCAGGCTTCGTACATGCCTTTCATCACTTCGATGTTGATGAACTGCGCTTTTTCGCAGAACGCTTCCAGTCCTGCCGACGCGCCGAACTGTGTGTTTACGGCCGTCTTATAGTTTACCGGGTTGGCGTTTGACGCTTCTTTTCCGAAGTAATGTTTGTTCCAGACGTTGTCGTCTTCTTTCTGCAGCTGCTCGTCGGTGGGCAACGGCCACAGCTTGTCGGGCGGGATAAACTTCACAACGCTCTCATACGTGGGGAAGGTGGCCGTGCCGATCTCGGAGCGCAGACCATAGCCGCGGTCGGAGCCGTAGGGATACGGTGGATTGTTCCAGGCCAGGTTGCTGCCCGATGTCTCGAAGTGATGCTTCGGCGGCTGATTGCCCCACCAGCCACTGCCCGACAGCCCGTCCTGGTTGGACGATGATTTATACATCCGGTCGTTGTGATCTTCTTCGGCCACGAGGGTGCGCAGGTAGTTGTCCAGCGCGGGCTTGGGATGTGTTTCGTTGGCTCCGCACCACAACGCGATGCTAGGGTGGTTGCGCAGGCGGCGGACTTTGTCGAGGGCGTTGGCTTTAAAGTCTTCGTCATTGGCCACGTCGTTGTAGGCCACGTACAACCAAAAGTCGTCCCATACCATGATGCCGTGCTTGTCGCAATAGTCGTAAAACGCATCGTCGGTCACGCAGCCCGTCCAGAGGCGGATGACGTTGTAATGCATGTCTTTGTGCAGCTTCACCTTTGTTTCGTATTCTTTACCGTGGCAACGCAGCAGGTATTCGTCCATGCCCCAGTTGCCGCCTTTCAGGAAGATCTTCTGGCCATTGATGTAAAAGGTCATGACCGGCCAGCCGGCGGCATTCTTCGTGAACTGATATTCGTATTTCTTGATCCCGAACGTGATGTCTTTTATATCGGAGGTTTTCCCGTCTACCGAGCAGGTCAATGTACAGGTATACAGGTTGGGATCGCCGTAGCCGTTGGGCCACCACAGTTTGGGATTGCGCACGATGAGCTGCGCGAACTCCTTCCGATCGATGTATACCGTGGCCGTGGCCCGCGCATCGATGGTCACCTTCTTTGTAAATTCTATGTTGCCGGGCTGGATGACGCCGGCGAGTGTCACCTCTTTCTTCGACGTCGCGGAGTTTTTGATAACGGACGACACGCTGAGGTATGCGAATTCATTCGACTCCAGTTGCGAGCGTACCCACGGGTCTTGCAGGGTTACGTCGCCGGTGACGGTGAGGTATACATTGCCGGTGATGCCTGCCAGGCGGCCCGGTACGTAGGGCATCCAATCCCAGCTTGCCGCCGAGAGGTAGGTGGGGCTGGCGGTTACGCCAAAGCCTTCTTTATCGGTACGACGCTTCTTCTGATCGGCGTCGGTGATCAGGACAGCAATGGCATTCCTGCCCGGATCGCGGACCAAGTCGGTTACGTCGTACTTTGTGCGAAGCATGTGGCCGCTGACGTCTTTCGTCGAGGTCCTTGTGCCGGATAGTTTCACGCCGTTGAAATAGAAATCGGCATAGCGGTTGGTGTTGTCGAAATGCAGCCACACGCGGCCGCGTTTTACAAACGACGGCGGCAGCGCGAACTCGGTACGATACCAGAAGGGCCGGTTGTAGAATGTCTCGTCTACCTTCCAGATGTTGTCGGCATAGTTGGGATCGGGCACTTTGCCGGCCTCCACATAGGCCGTGAATACTACGCCGGGGACGACGCCTTTTACAGGGGCGGGAAACTTATAGCCCGGGGTTGAAATCTCGGTACCTGTTTTTTGTATGTCGGCTTGGGGAGTAAGCTGCCATTCTACGTCGGCGCTGTTAAGCGGAATCGTTTCGGTTTGCGCATGTACAATGAATGACAGCAGGGCGAAGACCATGCTCAGAAGGTGGCGGCAGGATGTGTGCATGACGGAAATGGCTGGAAGGCGTCGTTTTAGTTAATCGTTTTAGCAAATGACGCGAGTTTTGGGATGGAATGCAACGATGTTGGGGGATTTTAGGGAAGATGGTGGGTGTGGGCGAGCACACGAGGCAGTGTGAGCGTGGAGTGTAAGCGCGGAAAGGCAGTGAGGATTGCTGTTACCGGTGGGCTTTAATGGTCGTTTGTAGGGCGACCGCGGGTCGGGAGACCCGCTTCGTGCGTGTACTAATCATGCTGGGTCCAAGTCTCCGCTCCGAGACGGAGCTAAGACTTGAACCAGATCCGCACGTAGTAGGGGCTTCGCCCCTACTAACCGATTTTTAGCGTTGTGCGGCAGCCTCTGGCGCCAGTGTAATGCATAGCCCAGCTAATGCGACGGCTTCCGCAACGCCGAGTCTATGCTAACCGGCTGGCCGAAGTCGGGTCGGCCGTTGGCTTGCCAGGTGAAGGGTTGCAGGCGCGGGGAGCGGCGGTGGTCGCAGCCCTGGCCGGGGCCGGTGTTGGCATGATACAAGAGCCAGTGTTCTTTGCCGTCGGCGGATTGGACGAAGGCGTTGTGGCCGGTGGCGTAGACGTTGTGGGCGGGTGATTGCTGAAAGACGGGCGTGGGCAGCTTGGTCCAGGCGCGTGGGTCCAGCAGGTTGGCGGTGGTGTTGGCGGCCAGCATGCCGAGGGCGTATTCGTCGGCCCAGCAGGCGCTGGCGGAGTAGACGATGAACAGCTCGTTTTTTTTACCGGCCAGGAATTCGGGGCCTTCGAGGATCTGGCGTCCGCCGAACTTTTCCCAGGGCTGTGTGGGTGCGGCGATGATGGCTTGCGTGCCTTCGAGCGTCCAGGGATCCTTCATCCTGGCGATGACGAGCACGCTTTGCGGCCCTACGTATGCCGAATATAAAAAGTACCGCGTGCCACGGTGCTCGAAGACGGAGCCGTCGAGGCCGGAATGTTCGGTATTGACCTTGCCTTTGTCTGTCCACGTGCCTTGCAGCGGGTCGGCGGAGGCATTTTCCAGCACGAATACATAGCGGTTGGCATCACCGTCGTTGGCTTTGTCGGTGGCAGTGTAGTATATATACCACTTGTTGTCGAGGAAATGCAGCTCGGGGGCCCAGATGGCTTTGGAGTTTGCGCCGGCCGCCGGTGGGGTCCACACGGTTTGGGGTGTGACGTCTTTCAGGGCTGTCAGGTCTTTTGTTTTCCAGAGGGCGATGCGGTTGCCGAGGGTGTGGGTGTAGTAATAATGGCCTTCGTGGTAGACCGCCCACGGGTCGGCCCCGGAGGGGAGAATGGGGTTGGTGAAGGTTTGGGTCTGTGCCGATGAATGTAGCGCGCAGGTTAGGAAGAGTATGGTGAGGATTAGGCGATTGTTCATGCTGTTCGTTTTATAAATCTTGACTGTGGTCGGAGTGGACATGAGAGTATATAGTTTCGCAGGTTACGACGTTACCGTGGGGCAGTCAGGAGACTGCCCCCATGCCAGGTCCGAGTCTCCGCCCCGCGGCGGGGCTAAGACTCGAACCAGTGTGTTGTAGGGGGCCGGCCCCGGCCCCAGTGTGTTAATACACAAACCCCACACGGCCCCCCCCCGCTGAAAACCCGCAAAATAAAAAACCACGCGATAGCGGGGA